>LJHW01000095.1 GCA_001295865.1 beta proteobacterium AAP65 | reverse complement strand
GCCCGGTGACCGATGATGCTACGAACGGCGGGCACCGGGCTTACGACGCCTGCCGTAGTGGGTCGGGGCTGAGCGAGGGGTTAGGCCGCACTGCGATGTGCTGCAAGATTGCGTGGCACCTGTGCTGCCGCTTTGTGATGAGGGGGGCCACGCCTACCGCTTGCCTTTGGCTTGTTTTTCGAACTTGCGCCAGTATATGAACTCGTCTTCGTGAACTTCAAAGTCAAGTTCTGCAACTCGTGCCTGTAGTCGTTCCTGTGCGTCGGTGACGCCCTTGTTGTAGATGCTGGGGCCAATCTCTTCGAGGAAGAACGAGAGCAGGCCGCTGGCTGCGATGTTGCCGATCTTCTCTTCCATGTTCTCGCGAAAGTACCGCTCAATGGAGGAGATGGCTTGCTGCCTGTCTTCTTTGGTCAGTTCGATGGTCATGATGAGCTCTGTTTTGGAGCGGGAGCCCGACAAGAAGAAGGCGCGCCGACGAATTTGCTCTGTGCGGCCTAACGTTCGAGCTAACCCCGACCGCGGAGGCAGGCGTTGTAAGCCCGGTTCGCGATGATGCTACCGCTGGCGCGGACCGGGCTTACAACGCCTGCCGTAGTGGGTCGGGGGCTGAGCGAGGGGTTAGGCGTCACTGGGCCTCGGCGCGCCGGTTTGAACTTGCTTGAGCCAACCCTCAAACCACTCGGTTGGAAGACAGACGCTTTCGAAGTCTTCGGTCTGAAGTTGCTTAGAGTCATATGTATTGACCAAGTACAGATCCCACTGCGTTTCGACTTCAGTTAGGAGCGGGAGTAGCATCTAAATGTCCTCGGGTGCATCAACATCAATGTACTTGCACCAGAACCGATCACACCACTCTGCAATCTGTTTGTGAGTGAAGGGAGACGCCGCAGGCACGCAACCAAGCTCTAACAGGCGCTCAAACGACTGCCGTGTGTAGGGCATTTCTATGGCGGGTGACGAATTCATACTCGCGATAGTGGGACTGTTTGGGATTCATGGTGGCCAGAGAGCGACAGGCTCGTCTGTGACGCCTAACGTTCGAGCTAACCCCGACCGCGGAGGCAGGTGGCGTAAGCCCGGT
>LJHW01000094.1 GCA_001295865.1 beta proteobacterium AAP65 | reverse complement strand
TAAGCCTGGTGCGTGACGATGCTACCTCTGGCACGGACCAGGCTTACGCCGCCTGCCGTAGCGGGTCCGGGGTGCAACGAGGGGTTAGGCGTCTCGCTCACGGTGCTACCAGTTGCAGACGCGCTGCCAGCTTCTCAACTGAGACGACAGCGTCATGTGGTGGAGTGGCGAGCGATCCATGCGCAATCTCGTCTCGGATCGTCTTCAGCTTCTTGAACTGGTCCACATCATCATCGGACAGGTGCGGCCAAGCGCAGAGAACACACCAGACGAACCGATCTCGAAGATTCGTCCACTTTTGGCTTTGGCCATCGAAGAAATTCTGAGTGGTGACAGTGGCATGCGAGGGCGGCTGAATGAAGGCGAGCAGTTTGGCCCTGTGGTCAATTCTCGCGAACGTGGCGTGCGTCTCGATCTCGACGGCAAGAAAGAAGTACAGAAACCGCTTCAGGGGATCGTCTTCATTCAGTGCAAGATGGAAGAACCTTGCGACCTTCTGCTTTACGTTACCTGCGATTTGAGTCGCTGAGTCCAGATGCTCAACTATCTGGGCCTCGGTCAGCCTGGTAGAACTGTATCCGGAGGCGGACAGCACCAATCGACTATCAAGAACGGTCTGACCTTGGTCCGTGATTCCGTAGAAGGCGCGATCTGTTGGAAGGAACCTCACTGGTTGATCGTGCAGGGAGAAGCTACTGGCTAAGCCGGCCAGCAATGATGGCAGGATCGTTTCACCCCATGCCTTCAGTTCAACTCTTGCGTCTGAGAATCCGTCGTACGTGTGCACCACGGATGTGTCGAACTTGGCGTGCGTGCCGGTAAACGAATACTCCTCGGTTGGGCCCAAGTGGACAACGAGATACGGCGGCGTGCATTTGTGTTCGTGCTGCCATTCCTGCTCGTTATCTGCCAAATCGTCCTGGACAAGGCGTCTGCAAACAGCGTTCACGCTCGCGCCCACCCCGAGTGTGTAAGTTCGACCGTCTATGCGGCCTGATCGAGTTGGCAATGAGGGTTCTTCAAGTGTGAATCCTCGTACCTCGAAGACGTGCAGGTAGTGAAATCTCGCTGAGATAGTCTCTGACTCACCAAGCGGTCGGAGACCCATGGCCTCGAGAACGGTGTTCGATACTGATGCAGCCATGGGGTGCGTGTATTTCGAGACGCCTAACGTTTGAGCTAACCGCGACCCGCGCGGTAAGGCGCTTGGGCGGCGCGGT
>LJHW01000093.1 GCA_001295865.1 beta proteobacterium AAP65 | reverse complement strand
GAGCTGTCGAACCACCTCGGCGTTCCGAGATGCCCGCCGCGTTCAAATCCAGGCATCGGCTGCTGCGCGCTCCGGCCAGCGATCAGCGCATAAAGCCTACGCCGCCAAACGCTGCCAGGCGCTGCGGGACAAGCGCCCAAGAACTCCATCGTTCATGTCAGCGCTGCGCGGGATCCGCCGTCTCCTTGCCTCCCGCTCGCGTCAGCCAGTTCATCGTCTCGCCGCCGGGAACCGAACTGTGCTGCCCGCGAACGTCTCCAGCGGCGGCGAAGAAGATTTCAGGCTTCGGAGCTGCGCCGCACTGAGGGTTCAGCAAAGGTCACGGGTCGCCACCTTCGCAGCGTCCGGCGTGCGGCCTAACCCTTCGCTCAGCCGCGACCCCGCACGGCAAGCCGCTTGGGCGGCGCGGCGCCTTGGCTTATGCTGCGCCACGCCGCCCAAGCACCTTGCCGCGCGGGTCGCGGTTAGCTCAAACGTTAGGCCTCACCAGAACCATTCGTAGTTCGCCACCCGCCAGAACAACCAATGCGTCCATCCCAAGCTTTGCAGGGTCCCCGGACTTTCCCTGATAAATTGTCGTCGGCAACCGGCGACCCGACGACAATCGGTAGCTACCGGCAACTACCCCCTGCGGTATAAAACACGTTAGGCGTCGCAATCAGCCTCCCCTCGCACGCAACCACGCAGTCTCATGGCACTTGAAGACCACCGAATCGCGCTGCTCATCGACGCCGATAACTCACCTGCAAACAAGGTCGACAAAGTACTCGCCGAAGTTTCGACGTACGGCGTCGCCAACATCCGGCGCGCGTATGGCAACTGGAAGAGCCCGCATCTCGTAGGCTGGGAGAAGCAACTTCACGAGTTTGCGATCCGACCAATTCAGCAGTTCGACTACGCGAAGGGCAAGAACGCAACCGATATGGCGATGACTATCGACGCCATGGACCTGATGTACTCAGAGCGAATCGACAGCTTCGGCATTGTGTCAAGCGACGCTGACTTCACGCCTTTGGTCATGCGACTACTTGCAAATGGCCACCGCGTCTTTGGGTTCGGAGAAAAGAAGGCTCCAGAACCCTTTGTCAACGCGTGCTCGAAGTTCCTTTTCTTAGAGCAACTAGGCGCTACAGCCGTCGAGGCCCCAGTAGACCAAGCGGCTAGCGCGGACGCAGCGGTTCGCAAAACCCGCAATGAGCTCCGAATGGACACACGACTTGTCCGCCTTCTGCGCGACGCTACCCAATCGTGCGTCCAAGAGGACGGCTGGTCCTATCTGGGCGAGATCGTCAAGGTCGTCAAGAATCAGGCGTCAATCGATCCTCGGAACTACGGGTACGCAACCTTTGGAAAGCTCATCGCGGCCACAGAACTCTTCGAGATGGAAGTACGTGAAGGCTCAGCCGTGTATCTGCGAGACACCAGTTCACGCCGGAAGTGACCCCCCCGTCCTCTGCGGCGACGCCTAACCCCTCGCTCAAGCTGACCCGCTACGGCAGGCGCTGTAAGCCTGGTCCGCGG
>LJHW01000092.1 GCA_001295865.1 beta proteobacterium AAP65 | reverse complement strand
CCGGGCTTACAACACCTGCCTCCGCGGTCGGGGTTAGCTCGAACGTTAGGCCTCACAGAACACACCGTCGTACTCCTCCAGGGCTCACGTCGCACTCATCCATCACAATGCTGGCTGAGACCATTGACGCCCCGTCTACCGCATGTCGAACCGCAGCGCGGAGTACTACGAACACCTGAGATCTGAGCGTTGGCGCCTCATCAAGAGGGAGGCGTCTCTACGATCAGAAGGTTTGTGCGAACTCTGCAGGTCGGCGGCCAGCGAGACGCACCACATCAAGTACCCAAGGGGGTTTGCCCGAGACACCTCGGAGAACGTCCTGCATGTTTGCTCGTCTTGCCATAGGAGACTGCACGGAATGAACCAGCTCGTCACAGACCGTCAGCTGACTGAAATGCGAGTCACGACCCACAAGGACCGCGAGGCGACCGTCTGGGCCGATGAACGGCGTTGGGTATGGGCCCCCTGGGATGTATGGACTCGAGTGCTTGTCATCCCAACGCCTCTCCAGGTGCGTCTCCTGACCAGTGTCAAAGCCGGCGCCGCCGAACAAAACCGTGAATGGGGGGAACCCTTTGAGTTGCCGGATCCGAAGGGCAACTCCTGGTTCAGATGGCATGCGGTAGACGATGGGCTTGCAAACTGGGCCCACCGGCTCCGAGACCGCATAGGGAAGGGCGATGCTACGCGCACCCTCTCCACTGCAGGCCTAACGGAAGACGAACAGCTGCTCGCTCGCAACTACAAGGCAATACGCAAGTGGGGCCGTGATCTTCAAGAGCGAGCTCTATCCGGCGCAGTGACTGCAGCTGCGGTCAAGTCGCCACCCGTCGATAACGCGACCGCACTTGCGCAAGCGCTGGCATTGGTCGTGGGGGTTCAACAAGATCACGAAACCAGAATCGTCGTCATAGAGGAAAAGGTCCATCGCGATCCGGAAGAGTTCATTGACGCGAAGTCCTTCGTGATCGAACGAGGCATCGCGCCAGATCGTGTCGTGCCAGGAACGAGACTTGTCATCCAAAGCTGGCTTGGAATGCAGGTGAGCGAGAGCGGTGGACAGAAGGGGCCAGAATTGCACACCCGCCTTGAGGGTACATCCCGCGTGGTGGCAGTCAACACCTACAAGCGCCGTGACCTTCAGGCCGCGCTTGAGCGCCTGCCGAAGCCTCTTCTCTAGTAAGCGGCTCGCAGTGAGGCCTAACCCCTCGCTCAGCCCCCGACCCGCTACGGCAGGCGTTGTAAGCCCG
>LJHW01000091.1 GCA_001295865.1 beta proteobacterium AAP65 | reverse complement strand
GCCCGTGCAACTCGTGTGAGGCCTAACCCCTCGCTCAGCGCCGACCCACTACGGCGGGCCGTCTTGCCCGTGCAGCGCCCTGGTTTATGCTGCGCCACACGGGCAAGCCGTCCCACCTCCGCGGTCGGCGTTAGCTCGAACGTTAGGCCCCAGAATCCTATCGCCGCGGCATGCGCCGGTCACCCCTGGAAGCGAAATGGCCATCCCCAAACTCCTCTTCGTTGACACAAATATCTGGCTCGATTTCTACCGAGCAAGAACGGAGGCGGGGTTGTCTTTGCTGCGTCATCTCGAGCGTGTGTCCCCCAGCCTCATCGTTCACTACAACGTCGAGATGGAGTACAAGCGGAACCGTCAAGTGGTGATTTTGGAGAGCATCAACGAATTGAAGCCTCCGCCGCCGGTGTCACGCCCCGGCATGTTCTCAGATGCAAAGGCAGCCAAGGCCATGCAGGCGAACATGAAACAGGCGGCTGATCGGATCAAGGCGCTGAAAAGCAAGCTCAAGAAGGCGCTCGATAACCCCGCCCAGCATGACCCGGTATATCAGGTTTGCCAGCGCATCTTTCACGCGAGTTCTGACCTCGTGTTGACCCGCGAGAACGCCGAGAGACACACCATCCGCAGAAGGGCATTCAGACGGTTCCTTCACGGATGCCCACCGCGAAAGCGAAACGACACATCCATCGGCGATGCACTCAACTGGGAATGGATGATTGCTTGCGCTCTAAAGAAGGAGGCCGAACTGGTAATCGTGTCGCGTGACTCGGACTATGGCGTGTCGCTGGACGACAAAGCATATGTCAATGACCATCTCAAGCAAGAGTTCAGCGAGCGAGTGAGCCGAAAGAGGAAGCTACTGCTCTACACGAAGCTCTCGGAAGCACTGAAGCACTTCGAGGTACCAGTTTCAGTGGCAGAAGAGGCAGAAGAAAAGCAGATCATTCAGACAACTCCGCAGCCTGTACGCATCCATCATCGTATGAGCTTCGAAGAACTGAACGAGTATCTTCGCTTAAGGGGAATCGAAGATGGTATCAACTCCGAACGCGCTGGGGCCTAACCCCTCGCTCAGCCCCCGACCCGCTACGGCAGGC
>LJHW01000090.1 GCA_001295865.1 beta proteobacterium AAP65 | reverse complement strand
GGCTTACAACGCCTGCCGTAGTGGGTCGGGGGCTGAGCGAGGGGTTAGGCAGCACTGCGATACACCGTGAGAGCCTTACCGGCGTGTTGAGTTACCTCGATTGCATGCCAGCCCGACCTTTGAAGCAATGACTCCGCGGTGCTGGTGCCGCAGTAGACATGTGGGTACCCGAGGCCATGTGCGTGCGCGAGCATCGCAGCGAGGAGACCGGCACCAATGCCTTGCCCTCTTTGCTCTGGGACTACGAAGCCCGCTGACGCCCATGGCGACAGGTGTGCATGGCTCGGAATGGACTCTGCTTTCAGAGCGCCAGCTCCGACGGGTTTGCCTTCAAGGAAAGCGACGAACCCGATTGGAAGGGTGACTTCGGATGCCGCGAAGGCGCGGAGGTCGTGTTCAATGTTTCCCTGACCACCGCTTCCGTACCAGGCTGGCCACTCGCTGACGAACCACTCACCAAGCAGCGAGACGAGGCTGCGATGCCTCGCCAGGGGCTCAACTGTGAGCGTGATGAACATTGTCTTGGTGCTGCCTAACGTTGGAGCTAACCGCGACCCGCGCGGTAAGGCGCTTGGGCGGCGTGGTGCAGCATAAGCCAAGGCGCCACGCCGCCCAAGCGGCTTGCCGTGTGGGGTCGCGGCTGAGCGAAGGGTTAGGCAGCGCGCCAAGGTGGATGCTCAGGGTTTGGGGGGCGAGTGACTTTCGTTCCCCGGCGCCTTAGCGCCGGCTGAGACAGGGGCCAGAGTTTGCTGAGCTCCGCGGCACTTCCAGAGCGGCCCGGCCTTAGACGGGCCGCGATGACGGGCAGCGGAGAGAAGCCCAGGTGCGCAGTGGTGAAGGCCGAAGAAGCCGTGAAGAGGCAGCCGGAGCGCGTGTCTTTGCGGCGACCGCCGCAAGGCGAGGTGGAGGCGAACCAACGAATTGGCTCGTGCTGCCTAACGTTCGAGCTAACCCCGACCGCGAAGGCAGGTGGCGTAAGCCCGGTGACCGATGATGCTACGAACGGCGGGCGCCGGGCTT
>LJHW01000009.1 GCA_001295865.1 beta proteobacterium AAP65 | reverse complement strand
CGCCTCGGCCATCTATGGCACCGACGCCATGGGCGGCGTGATCAACTTCATCACGCGCAAGGACTACCAGGGTGGCGAGCTCCGGCTCTATGCCCTGGGCACGCAGGAAGGCGGCGCGGGCAAAAAGAGCCTCAGCGCCTCGGTCGGCTACGGCGACATCACGCAAGACCGCTTCAACGTCTTCGCCACCGTCGACCTGCAGAAGCTCGACCCGCTGAACTCCAGCCAGCGCGACTTCATCCAGGCCTACGACCTGCCGGGCCGCCTGGGGCCGCAGCTTTCGAGTTACCCCTTCCCGGCCAACGTCGACCTCAGCGCCGCGCAGCTCACGGCCTTGAACAACTTCGTCATCGCCAACCCGAACACGGCGCTGCGGGGCAGCGGTCCCAACGGCATCTGGCAACCGCTGGTGCCGGGCAGCTCGGCGCGGCGCGTGAACTTCGCCAAGGCCAGCTGCACCGGGGGCGCGAACCCGAACTCGGTGACCCCCAGTTCGCTGGGCGG
The DNA here is from genome assembly GCA_001295865.1 of beta proteobacterium AAP65. Lineage (GTDB taxonomy): Bacteria > Pseudomonadota > Gammaproteobacteria > Burkholderiales > Burkholderiaceae_C > Rubrivivax. The sequence goes on along the minus strand of LJHW01000009.1, from coordinate 130,518 downwards.
TCGCGAGGGCTGCGCCTACAACTACATGGGCGACACCGAGATCTACCCGAAGTCGGAGAAGGCCAGCGTCGTCGGCCGTGCCACCTTCCAGGCCAGCGAGAACCACCAGCTCTTCCTGGAAGCCCTGTTCAGCAAGACCGAGACCGACTACGCCGCCTCGCCGGCCACCTCGGGCAACATCGCCACCAGCGCCGGCATCACGCTGCCGGCTTCGCTGCAGGCCGTCACCGGCATCACCACGCCGGTGGCCTTCCGCTTCCGGCTGGCCGACGCCGGCAAGCGCACCAGCCGCGTGGAAAGCGAAGCCACCCGCCTGGTGCTGGGCGCCAGCGGTGTGCTGGGCCACTGGGACTACGAGGCCGCGCTCAACCGCAGCACCAACCAAGCCACCGATGAGAACCTTTCGGGCTGGGTGTCCAACACCCGCCTGCGCGCCGGTATCGCCAGCGGGGCCTACAACCCTTTCGTGCTGCCCACGACGAGCGGCAAGGCTTTCATGGACTCGATCCAGCTCACGGGGGCGGCCCGCATCTCCGAGGGCACCAGCACCAGCCTGGACGGCAAGCTCTCGCGCGCGCTCACGCGGCTGGATGGTGGTGATCTTGTGCTGGCGGTGGGCGCCGAAATCCGCCGCGAAGAAACGCAGTTCCGCGCCACCGACGTGCTCAAGAGCAACGACGTGGTGGGCGACCGCTCGAGCTCGGGCGCGCTGCTGGCCGACACCGACCACAGCCGCAAAGTCATGGGCGCCTACGCTGAAGTGGTGGCGCCGGTGAGCAAGCAGTGGGAACTGCAGTTCGCGATGCGTCACGACCGCTACGACGGCGTGTTCAACGCGGCCACCAGCACCACCTCGCCCCAGCTCAACAGCACCAACCCCAAGCTGGGGCTGAGCTTCCGCCCCGACCGCACGCTGCTGGCCCGTGCTTCTTACGGCACCGGCTTCCGCGCGCCGTCGATCTCGGAGATGTTCCGCCCGGTGCGCGCCGGCATCACCGCCAGCTTCGTGCGCGACCCGGTCTCTGGCGAGATCGGCCAACTGCCGGTCGACCGCTTCTCCAACCCCGAACTCAAGCCCGAAAAATCGAAGCAGTTCAGCATCGGGCTGGCTTTCGAGCCTTCGCGGCAGTGGGGCGGCAGCATCGACTACTGGGCCATCCGCAAGACCGACATCATTTCGGAGATCGGTGAAGAGACCATCTTCGGCAACCCGGTCTACTACAACGACCCGGCCATCGTTTCGCGCTTCTCCGACGGCTTCGTCGACGTCATCACGGTGAAGAAAGAGAACCGCGGCAAGCTCAACACCGCGGGCCTGGACGTGGCGCTGCGCTACAGCGGCGAAGCAGGCGCCATCGGCCGTTTCGGTGCCAGCCTCAACGGCACCTGGGTCACCGAGTACAAGTTCTCCACCGACCCGCGTTCGCAGCTGGTGGACGGCCTGGGCCGCTTCCGCGACGACAAGGCCGTGCAGCGTTGGCGCCACAAGATCAACCTCGACTGGGACCACGGCCCCTTCGGCCTGACGCTGACGAACACCTACCTCTCGGGCTACCGCGACCAGAACGTAGAAGGTCTGGCCGCGCCCGCGTGGAACAACCGCGACGTCGAGGCCTACTCGCTGTGGGACCTGAGCGGCAGCTGGCGTTTCAACCAGCAGCTGCGCCTGCGTGCTGGCGTGTTGAACCTGCTGGACACCGCGCCGCCCTTCACCAACCAGTCGCGCTACTTCCAGGTCACCTGGGACCCGACCTACGGCGATCCGCGCGGCCGCAGCTTCTACGCCAGCCTGCAGTACAGCTTCAAGTGATGGTCTGGCGCGGGTGACCGCCCGGGTGAAGGCCCGGGCACCCTGCAAAATCCACGCGGCTCAGCACACAGGAGGGCGCGGCGTGGATCGGGTGGATGCGGTGGTCATCGGCGCAGGCGCCGTTGGTTTGGCGGTGGGCCGGGCGCTGGCCCAGGCCGGGCACGAAACCGTGGTGGTGGAAGCGGCCGAAGGCATCGGCCAAGGCGTCAGCTCGCGCAACAGCGAGGTGGTGCACGCCGGGCTCTACTACACGCCGGGTTCGCTGAAGGCGCGGCTGTGTGTGCGCGGCAAGGCGCTGCTCTACGCGCTGTGCGAACGCCAGGGGGTGCCGCACCAACGCTGCGGCAAGCTGGTGGTGGCCACCGCGCCCGAGCAGCACGCCGCGCTCGACCGCCTGGCCGCGGTGGCTGCGGCCAACGGCGTGCCAGCGGAACGCTGGAGCGCTGCGCAGGCGCAGGCGCTGGAGCCCGCACTGGCCTGCACCGCCGCGCTGTGGTCGCCCAGCACCGGCATCGTCGACAGCCACGCCTACATGCTGGCGCTGCAGGCCGAGCTGGAGGCCGCGGGCGGCGCGGTGGCGCTGCAGTCGGAGGTGCTGGGTGTCCGTTTCCGCACCGGTGCTCCTGCGGTGCTGCAGGTGCGCAGCGGCGGGCCGCAGGGCGAGGTGTTTGAACTGGAGGCAGCGCGGGTGGTCAACGCGGCAGGGCTGCACGCCTGCACGCTGGCACGGCGGTTCGATGGCCTGGCCGCGGCCCAGGTGCCGCGCCCGCGGTATGCCAAAGGCAGCTACTTCTCGCTGGCCGGGCGCTCGCCCTTCAAGCACCTGGTCTACCCCGCGCCGGTGGATGCCTGGCTGGGCGTGCACCTGACGCTGGATCTTGGCGGTCAGGCCCGCTTCGGGCCCGATCTGGAATGGCTGGACACCGACAGCCCCGAGGGCCTGGACTACGCGGTCGACCCGGCCCGCGCCGCGCCCTTCGAGGCCGCCATCCGCCGCTACTGGCCCGGGCTGCCCGATGGCGCATTGCAGCCGGCCTACAGCGGCGTGCGCCCCAAGATCCACGGCCCTGGCGAGCCCGCGCCCGATTTCCGCATCGACGGCCCAGCGCAGCACGGGGTGGCCGGCCTGGTGAACCTCTTCGGCATCGAATCGCCCGGGCTCACCTCGGCGATGGCGGTGGCCGAAGAGGTGTTGCTGCACTTGCAGCAGGCATGAAAAAACGGCCCCGAGGGGCCGTTTGTTCTTGAGCCGGTCAGCCTCAGGCCTTCTTGGCCCAGGCGCTGCACCAGCCGCCACCGGCCACCTGCTTGGCGCCGAACAGCGGGCAGCCGCCCCAGGCGTCGGCCGCCTTGCCTTGGAACAGCGCGCAGTTGTTGCACTTCTGGTCGTTGGTGTGCTTGGGGTACTTCTTGGTGTCGGCCTTCTTGGTGTCGTGCACGTAGCCCAGACCCACGGCTTGCGGGTCCTTCTCATCGAGCTTGGCCTGGGCCTGCGCTTGCGTGGTGGCAGCCAGGGCGGTGCCGGCGGCGGCCACTTGCAGCAGGAAGGTGCGACGGTTGCTTTGCGACATGGGACGGAGTCTCCGTGGTTGGGGATGGAAAGGCTACAACGCTTCAGGGCGCCGGAACGGTGACACCGAGACACGTATTGCAACGACCCAGCCCGCGAAGGCGCGGATCGGGCTTGCCGTCGCCGGTCTTGAAGTTGGCGTGGCAGCGGATGCACACGTACATCTTCGAGCTCGACATCATCGGGCGCACGCCGGGTTCGGCGTTGGGGCGCGCGGCGGTGTACTCGGCTTGCGTCTGGCGCAGCTTGGGGCCAGCGGGGGTCTCGGGAACAGGAGGCGTGCGGCGAGTTGTCATAGCAGATGTTTGCCGGGGTGGCGGCCCCCGATCGACGCGAAGTGCGTATTGTCCCCTGAAATCGTCGTCGCTTGCACACCGGGGTTGCGCGTGTTGCACTGGGGAGCTGCCGGCCCGGCCCGGGTCTCAGGCGGGGCTGGCGAACTCGGGCACCCGCACCGTGCAGACGATGCCGCGTTCGCCGTTTTCCGCCCAGGCCACTTCGCCGCCCAGCAGCTTCACGCGCTTGCGCACGCCGCCCAGCCCCAGGCCGTGGGCCCAGGTTTCGGGGCCACGGCCGCTGCCGTCGTCGGCCACCTGCAGGCGCAGCACCGGGCCTTCGAGCTGCAGACTCACCGCCACGTGGCTGGCATGGCCGTGGAAGAGGGCGTTGGTCACCAACTCGCGCAGCACGCGCGTGAGCGCCGACCACTGCACCACGGTGAGCGGGCGGTCGTGGTCGATCTGCAGCTGCCAGCCCAGCGTGGCCTGGGCCACGTTCAGGCGCTGCGTGAGATCGGCCTTCCACTCGGCCGCGGCGTGCGAGAAGCGGTGCTCGGTGGCCGCCAGGCCGCGCGTGAGGGTCTTCAGGTCTTGCAGCGTGTGGCGGATGTAGTCCTCCATCTCGCGGCTCTGGGCCTGGTACATGAGCGTCAACAGGCGCGCGCCGATGTCGTCGTGCAGGTCTTGCGCGATGCGCTGGCGCTCTTCGGCGCGCCCGCGTTCGACCGCGGCGTCGTAGGCCACCGCGCGGCGCAGTTGTTCCACCACGCGGTCGGCCAGGCGCGCGTCTTCCAGCGTGAACAGGCGCTGGCCGCGCCGCGCGTGGCGCAGCACCAGGCCCTGCAGCGGCTGCGCGCCGGCCGGTGCGTCGTCGTCGGCCGGCCGCAGCGGCACCGCCAGGGCCGAGCCGCCGCCGAGCAGGCGCGCACGTACCGGCACGCGGTCGACCACCTGCACCTCCAGCGGCTCGAAGAGCTCGCGCATCAACCGCGCCAGCAACTGCGGGTGGCTGCGCGGCTGCGCCTGCAGTTCACGCGCGGCGCGGTACAGGTGCTCGAAGGTGCGTTCGGTGGTCAGCACGCTGGTGCCCACCAGGTGCTGCAGCACCCACTGCCGCGCCGCGGCGTACAGGCCCACGCCGATGAAAACGGCCACCGCGAGCGAGGCGAAATCGCTGAGCGAAAACACGGCTGCAAAGAGCAGGTCGAGCGAGGTGACCACGGTGCTCACGCCGGCCAGCAGCGAAAACTCACGCAGCACCTGGCGGCGGCGCGCGAGAAAGGGTGTCAGCAGCAGCAGCGATGCGACAAAGAGGTACCACGTGGCCGACGCCGCTGCGGCCACGCTGCCGCCGGCCTGGCCTGGGCCGGACGCGCCGGCCACCGCCACCGTCACCAGCGCCAGCGTCAGCCAGGCCGCTCCAGCCAGGCGCCGCAGCACCAAGGCGTGCGCGTTGGGCTGGCGGCGCTGGCCGAGGTGGGCCACCGCCACGGCCCAGGCCCCCAGGCCCAGGCAGGCGGCTTGCGCCAGCCACCACAGCGGCAGCCCATCGCCCAGTGCCACGGCGGCCCACCAGGCCGGCACCAGCGCCCAGGCCAGCAGGGCCGGCCAGCGCACCGCGTGGGTGAGCAGGATGAAGGCGTGCACGGCCGCAGCGCTGCTGGCGATGTCCAGCGTGGCACGCACCGGCAGGTCGCAGGCCAGCGCGCCCACGGGCAGGCCCAGGCCGTGGGCGCCTTCCAGGGCGATGAAGACGAGGTTGCCGGCCTGGCACAGCGCCATCACCAGGAAGAGCAGCTTGCGCGGCTGCGGCTTGGCCAGCATCAGCACCACGGCAAACAGGTACAGCAGCAAGGCCAGGCCGACCAGCGGCCAGAAGGCCCAGCCGAGGCCCGCGTAACCGCGTTGGGCGACAGGAACGTCCGTGATGCCGCCGCCGGCATCGATCAACTGCAGCGTGCCGCCCGGGCGCGACAGCATCGCGGCCAGGGCTTCGTGCTGCTGCACCTGTTGCTCGCGCGCCGCGTCTGCCACCTGCCAGCGCGGCCAGCGGTGCAGCAGCAGCGCATCGACAGGCTGCGGCGCGAGGCCCGGGGCCGCGATGGCTACCACCTGCAGCGTCTTTTCCTGGTCGAGGCGCAGTTCGAGGTGGCCACCATCGCCGGCCTGCCATTGGCCGCCGAGCTGCGGTGTGGACGCCAGCCAGCGAGCCAGCGCAAACACCGCCAGGCAGCCCAGCACGGCCGCCAGCACGAGCACCTGGCGGCGCCAGCCGAAGACGGGGTGGTCGTCGTCGAGGCCCGGCTCGGGCAGCGGGCTCGGGGCAGCGGGCGTGCCGGGCACGCCTTACCTCACACCAGGCCTTGTTTGCTGGCGAGCACCGCGGCTTCGGCGCGGCTGCTCACGTTGAGCTTCTTGTAGATGGACTTGATGTGGTCGTTGACGGTGAACCACTTGATGCCCATCAGGCTGGCGATCTCTTTAATCGTGAAGCCCTTGCTCAAGTAGGTGAGCACCTCGCTTTCGCGCGGGGTCAAGCGCTCGTGGTCGGGCTTGCGCTCGATGGGCACCGGCTTGCTGGTGGTGAAGGGCGGCGGCATGAAACCGGAGTCGGGTGCCGCGCTGTCGCCGCCACCGGGCCGGAAGTGCGTGAGCAGACGGCGTGCGATGGCCGGGCTCAGCGGCGGTTGGCCGCGCACGATCTTCTGCAGTTCTTCCACCAGCACCTCGAAGCGGTCTTCCTTCAGCAGGTAACCGTCGGCGCCGCACTGCAGCGCGGGGAAGAGGTGGTCGTCGTCGCTGTACAGCGTGGTGACGATCTTGGTGGCCGGGTAGTGCGCGAGTTCCGACAGCAGCTCCATGCCATTGCCATCGGGCAGCTCGAGGTCGACCATGATGAGCTTGAAGGGGTCGACGCCGTGCAGGCCTTGCGAGCCGCCGGTCAGCGAGATGTGCCGGCGTGCCGTCTCCAGATCACCGGCTTCGGTGATGACGATGGCGTCGCTGAAACTCTCGCGCACCACGCGGCACAGAAAGCTCCGCGCCACCGGGTTGTCTTCGAGGATCAACACCTTGACGGCCATGGGGCGGTCTCCACCTGGGAAAGACCGCAATCCTAGCGCGGGCCTGACCTTGTGCTAACGGTTTCTGGGCCCCCATAAGGGTTGCCCGCCCTCGGGTCTTCAGCCGTTGACGAGCAGCAGCTTGCCGATCACCTGGCGCGAACCCATGCGTGCATAGGCGGCTTTCAGTTCGCTCATCGGCAGCGTCTGGTCAATCACGGGCTTGATCTGGCCGGCGGCATACCAGCCCGCCAGCTGCTGTAGCGCGGCCTGGCTGGCGGCCGGCTCGCGGCGCACAAAATCGCCCCAGAAAACGCCGACGACCGAAGCGCCTTTCAGCAGCGCCAGGTTCCAGGGCAGCGCCGGGATGGCGCCGCCGGCGAAGCCGACGACGAGGTAACGGCCGCGCCAGGCGATGCTGCGGAACACGGGCTCGGCGAGATCACCGCCCACGGGGTCGTAGACGACATCGGGGCCGCGGCCTTCGGTCAGCGCCTTGAGCACCTCGCGCACGTTCTCGCGGCTGTAGTTCAACGTGGCGTCGGCGCCGAGCGCGAGGCAGCGCGCGCATTTTTCATCGCTGGAGGCCGCGGCGATCACACGCGCACCGGCGGCCTTGGCGATCTGCAGCGCCGCGGTGCCCACACCACCGGCCGCACCGAGCACGAGCACGGTTTCGCCGGGCTGCAGCTGCGCGCGGTCCATCAGCGCATGGTGCGAGGTGCCGTAGGTGAAGGCGAAGGCGGCGCCGTCTTCGAGCGCAAAACCCGGCGGCAGCGGGATCACGCTGGCCGCCGGCACCACCGCGTGCGTGGCAAAGCCGCCATGGCTGCCGATGGCGGCCACCGCCATGCCCGGTTTGAGATGGCGCACCCCTTCGCCCACGGCCTCCACCGTGCCCGCGAATTCAGAGCCGGGCGCGAAGGGCAGCGGCGGTTTGACCTGGTACTTGCCCTGGACCGTGAGCAGATCAGGGAAGTTCAGGCTGGCGGCGCGGATGGCGATGCGCACCTGGCCGGCCTGCGGCTCGGGCGTGGGCAGTTCCTGCCAGGTCAGCGCGTCAACGCCGTCGAGGGTGGTGCAAAGCCAGGCGTGCATAAGTTCTTGTCTCCGTGAAGGAAAAGCGCCCTGCACACCGGGGGTGGCAGGGCGCGCGGATCATACGCAGCACGCGCGGGGCACCGCGTCGCCGCGGTGACGCAAGCCGCGTCTACAAGCCCAAGCGCAGCATCGGCGCGGCCAGCGCCTGGCGCAGCGTGTCGATGCTGTCTGCGATGTGCACGGCAGTGTCGCTGTCGGCACGCACGCCACGGCCTTGCGCCGTTTCCAGGCGCGTCAACAAGCGCTTGGCGTGCAGGCGCGTCAGGCCGCGTGCATCGGCGCGGGTCTGCGGCGTCAGGCGCAGCAGTGCAGCCGCCAGGCGGTTGACGTGGCCACGCTGCAGCTCGCGCCGCTCGGGACGGATCACGCCGCCCTTGATGCCGCCGGCGCCAAGTTCGCTCCACACGTCGTCGCTCAGGCGCTGGTACAGCTCGGACAGTTGCAGCGCTTCGCTGGGTTTGTCGAACTTGGTGGCGCTGTCCTGCACACGCGCGGCCAGGCCGTCGCTCATCAGGAAGCTCAGCACCGCCATCTGCAGGCCCAGCAGGCGCTGCGGCAGCACGAAGTCGCCGGCATCGCCGATGAGCTCGGCGCGGTCGAGGAAATCAGGCGCCAGGCGGCGCTGCAGCGCCGGCGTGAGGCTCAGGCCTTCGGCCGAGAGCGCGGCCTTGGACATCAGCTCCAGCGATTGCCGCTGCACTGGGCCGCTGACGGGCTGCAGTGGCTCGCGCCCGCTGCCCGGAAAGTCGCGCAGCGTGCGCACACCGCCCAGCTGCCGCGCCAGCACGCCCAGCGAACGCGCCACGTCGTTCAGCGCGTAGTTCAGTGAACGGCGCAGCACGGCGTAGTCGCGGTCGGCGGGCAGCTCGCGCGTTTCCTGGCGCTTGAAGAGGTCACGCGCGATTTCCAGGCGCTTGGCGGCAAAGGCCAGCGGGTCGGCGCCGAGGTCGCCCTGGATGATTTCGGGGTCGAGGCCGAAGAGCACGTCTTCGTCGGTGCCGAAGGCCAGCAGCGGGTCTTTGCTGCGTTCGGCGATGCGCTGCAGCTCGGCCTTTTCTTCTTCGGGCTTGGCACCGGCCGGCAGCGTCTTGTAGGCGAACTCCACCGCCCAGTAGTCGTAGGGCCCCAGCGTGGTCTGGAAGGGCATGCCGCCGCTCTGGCCGGGGCGCGGCAGGTTCACCGCGTTGTATTCCATCACCGAACCGGTGGTGCCGTAGGCGCGCGTGAACTCGGCGTCGGCCAGCTGCGCCTCGGTGTAGGCGCGCGAAGCCCGGAAGTTGTGGCGCAGGCCCAGGGCGTGGCCCACCTCGTGCATCAGCGCCTCTTTCACGTAGTCTTGAACGAACTGCTGCGCCACCGGGCTGTCGGGTTCGAGCTCGCCGCGCGCTTCCAGCACCGACATCGCGTAGCCCACCTGCTCGGCCATGAACTCGCCGTGTGTGCAGCGTGCCAGCTCGGGCGGCAGCACGCCGCTGTCGGCCAAAGCTGCGGGCGGCTCGAAGATGCGCGCGAAGCTGTGACCGGCCGCGAGGCCTTGCGCGGCGCCTGCTTCGGTGGCAGCTGCCTGCGCGCGCGGGGGACCCAGCACCTGCGACCGCAGGCCGCGAATGCCGCGTGTGGTCAGACCCTCGAAGGCGATGTCGGCGTCGAGGATTTCACCCGTGCGCGGGTCGATGTGCGAGGGGCCGATGGCGCCGAAGGCCGGCTCGGCATTCATCATCCAGCGCACCGAGGCATAGCCGTAGTCGAGCGTGTCGAACTTGGCGTCGTCGGGCTGCTGCTCCACCTTGATCGCGTTGCGGAAGCCGATCTTCTCGAAGGCCTTGTTCCACTCGAGGATGGCGGCGCGCGTGGTCTCGCGCCAGGCCAGCGGCACGTTGCGGTCTATCCAGAAGGTGATGGGCTTGACGGGGTCGGACAGCGCCGCCTCGGGTTCCTTCTTCTCCAGGCGCCAGCGCGTCACGAAACGTTGGCGCGGCGTGCGCGCGAGTTCGTCGCTGAAATCGAGCACCGTGGTGGTGAACAGGCCCACGCGCGGGTCGGCGCGGCGCGTTTTCATCGGCGCTTCCGGCAGCGGCGCCAGCGAGTAGCTCAGGCCGATCAGCATGCTGCGCGCGTCGGGCAGGTGGCGCGGAATCTGCGGCACGGGCATGCCCGGCATCAGGCCTTGCGGCGAAGACGACACGCCGCCGGTGAAGTAGTGCGCCTGCGTCTCCAGCGTGGTGGCCACGGCCGAGCCGCGCGCGGCGGTAATGACCGTGTTGCCGCGGTCGAGGCCGTAACCCTGGCGCAGGCCGCGCTGCAGCATGGCGCCGATGCCGACCATGTCGCCCAGGAAGATGGCATTGGCCTCGACCAGCACGCTCTTGCGGTCGGGGTGGGGCTGGCTGATCACCGGCACCGAGGCCAGCAGGCTGTTCGAGTAGCTGTCGGCCACCGCGCGCGCCTCGGGCGTGCCGGCGGCGGCCAGCACTTCGGTGTTGCGCGCCTGCAGGCGCACCTGGTTGTGAACGCGCACGAACTCCACCACCTGCGCGCCGCCGATGCCGTTGAAGGGCAGGGCCATCAGGCCGCCGAGCACGAAGGCCTGGCCGATGCCGCTCTTGATCTTGGGCGAGAGCAGGAAGGGTTTGCCCAGCTGTGTGGGCAGCAGCTCGATCCAGACCTTGTCGTCCTTCTGCCAGAGCACCAGCGGGCCGTCGATGCGGCGCGCATCCTTGATGACGGTGGCGAAGGGCGGCGGGCCGCCCGCCGGGCCACCGGGCGGCGTGCCCAGCCCGCCGGGCAGGGTCAGCCGGGGCGCGCTGGCGCTGGTGGTGCCCGGGGCGCTGGCTGCGCGGGCCGGCGCAGGGGCAGCGGCCACGGCCGGCGCTGCAGGCGCCGGGGCCGCCTTGGCTGCCGAAGCAGCAGGGCCGGCGGCGGTGGCCTTATCACCGCTGCCCGGTGCCGAGGGCAGCTGCGCACAGGCGCCCAACAAGACGGTCGAGGCCGCGCTCAAGGCGACGCGGCGGGCCAGGGGGCGTGTGCGCATGGAAGCAGCGGGCGCCAGGCGCCAAAAGAGTGACGAACCATTGTCGGCCAAAGCCCATCACCGCGCTGGCGCCGCCCCCCTCGGTGAGGGCGCGCAGGTCAGCGGATGGGCTTGAAGCGCACGCGCTTGGGCCGCGCGCCTTCTTCACCCAGGCGCTTCTTCTTGTCGGCTTCGTACTCCTGGTAGTTGCCGTTGTAGAAGAACCATTGGCTGTCGCCCTCGCAGGCGAGGATGTGCGTGCAGATGCGGTCGAGGAACCAGCGGTCGTGGCTGATGACCATGGCGCTGCCCGCAAACTCCAGCAGCGCTTCTTCCAGCGCACGCAGGGTTTCGACGTCGAGGTCGTTGGACGGCTCGTCCAGCATCAGCACGTTGCCGCCCTTGGCCAGGGTCTTGGCCAGGTGCAGGCGGCCGCGTTCACCGCCCGACAGGCTGCCCACCATCTTCTGCTGGTCGTTGCCCTTGAAGTTGAAGCGGCCGAGGTAGGCGCGCGAGGGCATCACGAACTTGCCGACGATGATGTTGTCCAGGCCGCCGGAAACGTCTTCCCACACCGTCTTGTCGCCGTCCAGGCTTTCGCGGCTCTGGTCGACAAAAGCGAGTTGCGCCGTCTTGCCGATCTTGACCTGGCCGCTGTCGGGCTGTTCCACGCCCTGCAGCATGCGGAACAGCGTGGACTTGCCGGCGCCGTTGGGGCCGATGATGCCGACGATGGCGCCGGGCGGCACCTTGAAGCTGAGCTTGTCGATGAGCAGGCGGTCGCCGAAGCTCTTGCTGACGTTCTCGAACTCGATCACTTCATTGCCCAGGCGCTCGGCCACGGGGATGAAGATCTCGTTCGTGACGTTGCGCTGCTGGTATTCAACGTCGCTCAGCTCTTCAAAACGCGCCAGGCGCGCCTTGCTCTTGGTCTGGCGCGCCTTGGCGTTGGAGCGAACCCACTTCAGTTCCTCCTTCATCGCCTTCATGCGCGCGTCTTCGCTCTTCTGCTCCTGCTCGAGGCGCTTTTCCTTCTGGTCCAGCCATTCGGAGTAGTTGCCCTTCCAGGGGATGCCGGCGCCGCGGTCGAGTTCAAGAATCCACTCGGCCGCGTTGTCGAGGAAGTAGCGGTCGTGGGTGATGGCCACCACGGTGCCCGGGAAGCGCTGCAGGAAGTGCTCCAGCCACTCCACGGATTCGGCGTCCAGGTGGTTGGTGGGTTCGTCGAGCAGCAGCATGTCGGGCTTGCTCAGCAGCAGGCGGCACAGCGCCACGCGGCGCTTTTCGCCGCCCGAGAGCAGGCCGATCTTGGCGTCCCAGGGCGGCAGGCGCAGCGCATCGGCGGCCAGCTCCAGCTGCAGGTCGGTGTTCTCGCTGCCGGCGGCGGCGATGATGGCTTCCAGTTCGGCCTGCTCGGCGGCGAGCTTGTCGAAGTCGGCGTTTTCGTCGGCGTACTCGGCGTAGACCTCGTCCAGCCGCTTCTTGGCGGCGATGACCCCGCCCACGCCTTGCTCCACCACCTCGCGCACGGTCTGCTCGGGCGGCAGCAGCGGTTCCTGCGGCAGGTAGCCGATGTTCAGGCCCGGCATGGGCACGGCTTCGCCTTCGATCTCCTTGTCGATGCCGGCCATGATCTTCAGCAGCGTGCTCTTGCCCGAGCCGTTGACGCCCAGCACGCCGATCTTGGCGCCGGGGAAGAAGGACAGGGTGATGTTCTTCAGGATCTGCCGCTTCGGCGGCACGATCTTGCCGACGCGGTTCATGGTGAAGACGTATTGCGCCATGGTCACATGGTCCTTGGTGATGGGTGCGAAAGGGGGCGGCAGACCGGCGCGCGAGTGCGGCACAGGGGCTGCGGGCGGCGGGGCCAGCCCGTTATTCTCGCCGCAGATTGCCCGGACGGCCGTTCGCGGCCGCTGTCCGCCGTCACACGGCCGGCAGGTCTGCGCCCAGGGCGAGGGCCTCTCGGGGCAGCAGCGGGGCCAGTTTTTCCGCCGTCATCGGGCGGCCCAGCAGGTAACCCTGCACCTCGTCGCAGCCATGGCCTTTCAGGAAGGCCAGTTGCTCAGGCGTCTCCACCCCCTCGGCCACCACGCGCATCTCCAGGCTGTGGGCCATGGCGATCACGGCCTGGGTGATGGCGGCGTCGTCGCGGTCTTGAGGCAGGCCCTGGATGAACGAGCGGTCGATCTTCAGCGTCTGCGCCGGGAAACGCTTCAGGTAGGCCAGCGACGAGTAGCCGGTGCCGAAGTCGTCGATGGCGATGCCCACGCCCAGGGTGTGCAGGCGCAGCAGCACCTGCTGGGCGCGGTCGGGGTCGCTCATCAGCAGGCTCTCGGTGATCTCCACCTCCAGCGCCCCCGCCTCGAGCACCGCTTCGCTGAGCGCGGCCTGCACCTCTTCGATGAAGCCTTCGTTGCCGAACTGCCGCGCGGAGAGGTTGATCGCGCAGCACGGGGGTTCCAGGCCGGCCTCTCGCCACAGGCGGATCTGGCGGCAGGCTTCGCCCATCACCCAGTGGCCCAGTTGCACGATGAGGCCGCTTTCCTCGGCCAGGTCGATGAACTCGCCCGGCGAAATCAGGCCGCGCGTCGGGTGCTGCCAGCGCAGCAGCGCCTCCATGCCGCACATCGCGCCATCGCTCAGGCGGAAGCGGGGCTGGTAGTGCAGCACCAGCTCGTTGCGCCCCACGGCCTGGCGCAGGTCGCCTTCCAGCGCAAAGTGGCGCCTGGCGCGCTCGGCCAGCTCCGAGGTAAAGAACTGGAAGTTGTTCTTGCCCCGGGCCTTGGCCAGGTACATGGCCGAATCGGCGTTCTTCAGCAGCGTGGTGGTGTCGTCGCCGTCGCTCGGGAACAAGGCGATGCCGACGCTGGCGCTGACCTGTACCGGCCGGTCTGACAGCCGCATCGGTTCGCACAGCACGTTCAGCACGCGGGCGGCCACCTTCGACAGCGTGGACGGGTCGATCGTGTTCTGGATGAGGATGACGAACTCGTCACCACCCAGGCGCGCCACGGTGTCCACCGGGCGCAGCAGGCCCGACAGGCGCTTGGCCATGATCTTCAACAGCTCGTCGCCCGCATCGTGGCCCAGCGTGTCGTTGACGAATTTGAAACGGTCGAGGTCGATGAACAGCACCGCCAGCCCCAGGCGCGTGACGCGCGCCTGGCGCAGGCCGCTTTCCAGTTGTTCGGTCAGCATGCTGCGGTTGGGCAGGCCGGTCAGGCTGTCGTAGCGTGCCAGCTGGCGCACCTGCTGCTCGGCCACGGTGCTGTTCGTCACGTCCGAGCCCACGCCGCGGTAGCCGGTGAAGCGCTCGCCATCGAAGACCGGCTCGCCGCTGATGCGGATGTAAACGGGCGTGCTGCCCGGCCGCTCGACGTGGAAACGCAGGTTCCTGAAGGGTTTGCGGTCGTCGGTGAGCAGCCGGTGGGTGCGGGCGTCGTCATCGTCGATGGGGGTGACGGCCTCGCCGATCCGCTGGCCAGTCAGCAGCGCGGCGAGATCGCCGGTGCTGTACAGGTCGTGGCTGGAAACGTAGTGGAAGCGCAGCGTCGCGTCCTGCTCCCACACCCAGTCGGACGACAGCGACACCAAGCTGGCCAGGCGGGCCTGGCTGGACTTCAGCTCGTTGTAGAGCTCGCCCATTTCTCGCGAGGCCACCTCCTGCGAACGCTCCATGAGGTAGCGGTCCTGTTCGGCATCGGCATAGGCCCGGCTGACACGGTCCATCAGCCCAGGCAAAGCCGGGTGGGCCGCGGCGAGGGTGTCTGGCGTCAGTTGGGCCCGGCGCAGCTGCCGTTGCAGCATCGGGTGCCAGCTGGCGCCCGCGGCCTCGCGCGAAGGGCTCTCGTTACCCGCCATGCTCAGCCCTCGGTGAACACCGTGATCGTCATGGTCTGGTTGTGCAGGACACAGGCGCCGCCGGCGGCGGCCGGCGCGATCTCACCGTAGGAATAAAAGCCGACGTGCGCACCGGTGGCCGGCGCCCGCTCGGCGATGATTTCGACCTCTTCCTCGGCGCGCTCGCCCAGCATCAGGCGCCGGCCGACGCAACTGACCGAGATCACCAGCGAGGACGAGGTGTCGCCCAGGTCCTGCGTCGCCTGCGACATGGCTTGCGCTGCGCTGCCGATCAGGCTGTCGTCGGTGGTGCGCATGAGGCGGGCTTCGTGGCCTTCAGGCACGTCACCGGCAAAGGTCATGGTGCGCGCGGCGTCGTCGATGCCCAGGATGGTGCGCACCAGCGGCCGCTCGACGCTGCCCGGTGTGCGGATGGACAGCGGGAACAGCAGGGCCGAGCCCGGGAGTTCGGCCGCCAGCTTGCCGAGGTAGTCTTTGTAGAGATCGAGGGCCGGCTTGCCGTCCAGTTCGTGCAGCACCGGGCCCACGCTCTTGGTGATGCGGCGCTGCGGGCCGAAGTCCATCCAGCCGCCGTCGCAGCCGCTGTGAGCGCGCAGCCGGTTGCCGTACAGGCCCACGGCACTGACGATGTGCCGTTGCGGCAGGTCTTGTGACAGCACCCAGGTCTTGGCGAAGGCCGCGCCGTCACCGGCCAGGCCGCCCGTGACCTGCACACCGGCTGGCAGCGCGGCCACCAACCCGGCCACCAGCGTGGCGCCGTTGACGGCCAGGCCTTCGGAGAGGATGAACACCGCGCGCAGGTCGTCGCCGGCCAGCAGCGCTGCCAGCTCGGCACCGGCCGCGGCGGAGGCCGAGGCTTCGCCGACGACGGTTTCCACACGCCGCAAGCGCGTGTGCTCGAAACGTGTCACCGCCACGCTGATACTGCCATCGCTGAGGGCCGCGCCGGCAATCTCGCCCGAGGTGGAGCAACCCAGCATCACCGCTTGCGGCAGCGCCGCGCGCAGCGCCTGGAAGGGCGCCGGGTGGTCGGCGAAGCTGCTCGAACCGAAGGCCAGCACCAGCGTCTGCGGGCTGTCCAGGTGGGCTGGGAGCGCTGAACTCCAGCCCTCGGCCAGACGGTAGGTCAAGACTTGGCTTTTCATTGTTGTTGTCATGGTCAGGTGCGCAGCCACCATTTGGGCTGTGACGGTAGCTTCGACCGCCCCGGCGTGAACTTGAGCGCAAGCCCATGCGGCCGTCGGGCGCGCAAGAAGCCCCCCTGCTGGCGTGCTGTTGTGGGCGCTGCGCCAGGGGCGCCCGCTAGAATGCACCTTGCGCAGCGGCTTCCAGTCATCGCTGCGCGGTCGACCTCCCGACGCTTCCTCTCAGCTCTCGCGCCTTCCGACTGGTGCACCCGCCACGGGTGACAGCAGGCTGCGAACCACGGCCCCTGATCCTCTCCTGGGCCCCACTCCATGTTGTTTACCGAACTCGGCCTGGCCGAGCCGCTCCTGCGTGCCATCCAGGACCAGGGCTACGAATCCCCCACCCCCATCCAGGCGCAAGCCATTCCGCAGGTGCTCAAGGGCGGCGACCTGCTCGCCGGCGCGCAAACCGGCACCGGCAAGACCGCCGGTTTCACGCTGCCCATGCTGCACCGCTTGGCCGCCGGCGTGCCGGTGAAAGACGCGCGCGGCCGCCCGGCCATCCGTGCCTTGATCCTCACGCCCACGCGTGAACTCGCCGCGCAGGTGGAAGAAAGCGTGCGCACCTACGGCAAGTACCTGCCGCTGAAGAGCATGGTGATGTTCGGCGGTGTGGGCATGCAGCCGCAGATCGACAAGCTGCGCCAGGGCGTGGACATCCTGGTGGCCACGCCGGGCCGCCTGCTCGACCACCACCAGAACCGCACGCTCGACCTGAGCCACGTGGAAATCTTCGTGCTCGACGAAGCCGACCGCATGCTCGACATGGGCTTCATCCACGACATCAAGAAGGTGCTGGCCATCGTGCCGGCGAAGAAGCAGAGCCTGCTCTTCAGTGCCACCTTCAGCGACGAGATCAAGGCCCTGGCCGACCGGCTGCTGAACGCGCCCGCGCTCATCGAGGTGGCGCGCCGCAACCAGACCAACGAGTCCATCGCGCAGAAGCTGCACCCCGTGGGCCGCGAGCGCAAGAAGGAACTGCTCGCGCACCTGATCAAGAGCGGCGACTGGCACCAGGTGCTGGTGTTCACGCGCATGAAACACGGCGCCAACCGGCTCACCGAGTACCTGAACGACCAGGGCATCAGTGCCATGGCCATCCACGGCAACAAGAGCCAGACGGCGCGCACCAAGGCGCTGGCCGACTTCAAGAGCGGTGATCTGCAGGTGCTGGTGGCCACCGACATCGCGGCGCGCGGCATTGACATCGACCAACTGCCGCACGTGGTGAACTTCGAGCTGCCCAACGTGCCCGAAGACTACGTGCACCGCATCGGCCGCACCGGCCGCGCCGGCGCGCAAGGCGAGGCCGTGAGCCTGGTGTGCGTGGACGAGGAGATCTTCCTCAAGGACATCGAGCGCCTGATCAAGCGCAGCATCCCGCGCGAAGAGGTGCCGGGCTTCGGCCCGCCGGCCGGCGAGAAGGCCGAGCCCATCGTGCTGGGCCGCATGACCATCGGCGTGGGCGGCACCAAGCGCAACGCGGGCGGCGGCTTCGGCGGCGGGCGGCCGGGTGGTGGTGGCGGTGGTCGCCCGGGTGGCGGCGGTGGTGGCGGCGGCGGTGGCCGCCCCGGCGCTAGCCGCGGGCCTGGCGGTGCGCCAGGCGGCCGCAGCGGTGGTGGCCGTCCTGCTGGGGGTGGTGGCGGTGGCCGCCCGCAAGCTTCGCGCGGCGGGCCGCCGAAGCGCTGAGGTCAGCCGGGCGCCGTTCATGGGCGCCCCAAAAGTTCAGATGAAGGCGGAAGGCGCAGGCCCTCCGCCTTTTTTCATGCGCGCTCGGGGGCCCGCGGGTGCACCGGCAGCGGCAGCTCGGGCCGCGTGCGGTAGAAGACCAGCGGCGCCTCCGGCGGCGCCTGGCGCACCTCGCGCGCGGTGTCGCGCAGCACGTTCTTGCGGATGGCGCCCACCACGTGCATCTCGCAGGGCTTGCAGTCGAAACGCAGCGTGAGCGTGTCTTCGCCGTGCACCAGCGTCATCGGCTCGGCACGCACCGTGCCCTGCACACCCACCACGCCCTTGGCCTGCTTGGGGCACAAGCTCAGGCTCCAGCGCACGCAGTGTTTGGTAATCATCAGCGGCACCGCGCCCAGCTCTTCGTGGCTTTCGTAGGCCGCGCCGACGAGCTTGACGCCGTGCTTGGCATAGAAGGCCGCCGCCTGGCCGTTGTAGACGTTGGCCAGGTAGCTGAGCGTGTCTTCGGGGTAGGGCGCCGGCGGCTCCACCGGGGCTGAGCGCAGCAGCGGCGTGAAGGCCGCCTCGCGCGCCGCTTCCAGCGCCGCCACGGCCTGGCGGCGCAGCGTGTTGGCCACGCTGGCCGGCACGAACCAGGGCTCGGTGTAGCCGATGCCCACATGCCGCGCTTCGAACAGCGTGCCGCCCAGGGCCGAGAGTTTCTCCAGCACCGTCTGCTGCGCCTTCTCGGCGTCTTTCGCCCGCTCGTGCGCATGCACAGCCGCCACCTGCGCGTGATGGCCGCGTTCGTCGGTGATATCGAGTGCAAAACCGTCCTTCGTGACCGAGAGGTGCAGGTCCACCGCGATCAGCCGCTCTGCCGATTTCTTCTCCAGCAGCCGGTCCCAGGCCATGTCGCGGTTGCGGCTGATGGCCGCACCCTTGCGCAGGTCCTTCAGCGTCGCCATCGGCGCATTCGGAAAGAGCCGCCAGCCGCGCCCGCCCAGCTTCTGCGCCACGTTGATGGGCACGCCCTGCAGTTCGCCCTGCAGGTCCCACCAGGTCAGCGCGTCGCCGTTGTTCATCACGGTGTCGCGGCTGTCGGCGTCCATGTCGAAGTGATCGGGGCCGAGCTTGACGACGTGGCCCACGGCGATGCCGGCGTGTTTGGGCGTGTCGAAGGCGCCGATGTCGCCCAGCTCGGGTGGGCGCCGGCCGCCGACGAAGTAATCGGTGGCGCCGCGGTTGTAGCCGCGGTCGGGGTCGGGCGTGAAGGTGTAGCGGCAGCGGCCGTCGCTGCTGGTGGTCAGTTCGGGGCGTTCTTCCAGCAGGCGGTCGAGGAGCTGGCGGTAGTGCGCGGTGACGTTTTTCACCGTGCCCATGTCCTTGTAGCGGCCCTCGATCTTGAAGCTGCGGATGCCCGCATCCACCAGCGCGTGCAGGTTGGCGCTCTGGTTGTTGTCTTTCAGGCTGAGCACGTGTTTGTCGTGCGCGACGATGCGGCCCTGGCTGTCTTTCACCGTGTAGGGCAGCCGGCATTCCTGGCTGCAGCTGCCGCGGTTGGCGCTGCGCCCGGTGTGCGCGTGGCTGATGAAACACTGGCCGCTGTAGGCCACGCACAAAGCGCCGTGCACGAAGAATTCGAGCGTCGCCTCCTGCACCTGGGCGCGGATGGCCTTGATCTGCTTCAGGTCGAGTTCACGCGCCAGCACCATCTGCGAGAAACCCACGTCTTGCAGGAAACGCGCCTTCTCAGGCGTGCGGATGTCGGTCTGCGTGCTGGCGTGCAGCTGGATGGGCGGCAGGTCCAGCTGCAGCAGGCCCATGTCCTGCACGATGAGCGCGTCGGCGCCGGCGCGCCACACGTCCCAGGCCATGCGGCGCGCGGCTTCGAGCTCGTCGTCGCGCAGGATGGTGTTCAGCGTGATGAAGATGCGCGCGCCGTAACGGTGGGCGTGGCGGCAAAGCGCTTCGATCTCGCTCAGCGGGTTGCCAGCCTTGTCGCGCGCGCCGAAGGCCGGGCCGCCGATGTAGACGGCGTCGGCGCCGTGGTTGACGGCTTCGATGCCGATGGCGGCATCGCGCGCGGGGGCCAGCAGTTCAAGTTCGGCACGCGGCATGGCGGGCGGTGATGGCGGCCGGGGTGGCCGGGGCCGCTATTGTTCCGCAGCCGGGACTTGGGGCCTTCAGCGGCCCCTCAAGACGCCTTCAGGCCACGCGACCGAACCACCACAGCGAGAGCCCCGCCGCTGCCGCCGCCAGCAGCGCGCCCAGCGCCGCGAAGAGCGCGGTGATCTCGGTCTCCTTGCGCTCCACCACCATGCGCGAGCTCAGGCTCTCGTAGACCTTCTTCAGGTCTTCGGCGGTGCCGGCGTAGAAGTACTCGCCCTGCGTCAGCACCGAGATGTTCTTCAGCGTCTCTTCATCCAGGCGCACGCGCATGCTCCAGCCCTCGAAGCCGATGACTTCGCCCCCTGTGGTGCCGATGCCCACGGTGTAGACGCGGATGCCGCGCTCGGCGGCCATCTTGGCGGCGTCGAGCGGGTCGGGGCCGGTGGTGCGCTGGCCGTCGGTGAGCATGATCACCGCGGCCGAGCTGTAGCTGCCGGCCGGCACGGGCGTGAAGGGTTTGGCTTCCTTCTTCGCGATGTTGTTGTTGTTCCCTGGGAAGCTGCGCTGGCCGGTGATGTGCTGGATCTCGATGCCGTCTTCGGGGAAAAGCGTGGCCAGGCTCAGGATGATGCCGCTGCCCGTGGCCGTGCCGCGCTGCAGCTGGAAACGGTCGATGGCCTTGAGCACGTCTTCGCGGCTGTCGGTGGGCGCCTGCACCACCGCCGCTGTGCCGGCGAAAGACACCACGCCCACGCGCACTTCGCGCGGCAGGTTGTTGACGAAGGCGCGGGCTGCTTCCTGGCTGGCCACCAGGCGGTTGGGCTTGACGTCTTCGGCGCGCATGCTGCCCGAGACGTCCATCGCCAGCATGATGGTGCGTTCTGACAGCGGCAGCGTCAGTGTCGCCATGGGCCGCGCCACGGCCAGCAGCAGTGTG
Source organism: beta proteobacterium AAP65 (assembly GCA_001295865.1). Taxonomy (GTDB): domain Bacteria; phylum Pseudomonadota; class Gammaproteobacteria; order Burkholderiales; family Burkholderiaceae_C; genus Rubrivivax. The sequence continues at coordinate 109,919 of LJHW01000009.1, read as the reverse complement.
CCCAAGGCCAGCAGCAAGAGCAGCGGCGGCACGTGGCGGCGCCAGCCCGGGCCGCTGCCCGCGGCCAGCTTGGCCAGCGCCACGCTGGACAGGCGCACGGTGGTCTTGCGCTTGCGTTTCAGCACCCACAGGTAAAGCAGCACCAGCAGCGGCAGCAGGGCCAGCAGCCACAGCATCTTGGGCCAGACAAACGTCACGTTGCAGTCTCCGTGAGGGGGGCGGCGCGCTGCAGCGTGGCCGGGAAGCGCCGCGGGGTCTTCAGGCGTGCGCGCTGCTTGCGCAGGTCGGCAAAACGCATCAGCACATCGAGCAGCTCGTCGTCGGTGGCGAGTTCCAGCACGTCGGCGCCGCTGGTGGCGAGCTGGGTGCGGAGTGCGGCTTCCTGCTCTTCAGCCAGCTCGGCGTAACGCGCGCGGAAGGCGGGGCTGCTGGCGTCGACGAAGAGCTGCTCGCCCGTTTCTGCGTCTTGCAGCGTCACCAGGCCGGCATCGGGCAGGTCCATCTCCAGCGGGTCCCACAGGCGCACGGCCACCACGTCGTGGCGGCGTGCCAGGCGCCCGAGCGCCGGGGCCCAGCCGGGCTGGCTGATGAAATCGCTGACGACAAAAACGACGCTGCGGCGCGGGATGCTGCCTTCGGCGGCGTGCAGCAGCTCGGCCAGCCGCGTGCCGCGGGTTTGATCGGGCGCGGCGGGTGCGGTGGGCGCAGGCGCCTGCATGCGCTGCAACAGCTCCAGCACGTGTTGCCGCCCCGTGCGCACTGGCAGCACGCCGTGCACACGCTGGCCGTAGAGCAGGGCGCCCACGCGGTTGCCGTGGCGTGTGATCACCCGCGCCAGCGTGGCCACGAAGCGCGTGGCCACCGCGAGCTTGGTGACGCCGGCGCTGCCGAAATCGACGCTGCCCGACAGGTCGAGCAGGAACCACGCGTTCATGTCGCGGTCTTCGTGGAACTGGCGCACGTACGGCGTTTGCACACGTGCGGTGACGTTCCAGTCGATGTGGCGCACATCGTCATGGGCCTGGTATTCGCGCAGGTCGGCCAGATCCACCCCCGCGCCGCGCCACAGCGTGCGGTAGTCGCCCTGCAGCAGGCCGTCGAGCTTGCGGATGACCGTGAACTCCAGCTGCCTGAGCAACTGGTCGGGCGGTGTGAGCGCAGCGGCTTCAGCCACGGCCGGCAGCGCCCTCGCTGTGGGCCAGAGGCTTGTCAGGCGCCGGGATCTTCTTCAGCAGCCGTTGCACCACGGCATCGGGCGTCAGGTCTTCGGCCAGCGCCTCGTAGCTGAGCACCAGGCGGTGGCGGAAGACATCGGGCACCAAGTCGACCATGTCTTCCGGCAGCACGTACTTGCGGCCGCGCAGCAGCGCCAGGGCCTTGGCGCCTTCGATCAGGCCGATGGTGGCGCGCGGGCTGCAACCGTAGGTGAGGTACTTCTCCAGGTCGGCCAGGTCGTACTTTGCCGGCCGGCGCGTGGCGCTCACCAGCTTCACGGCGTACTGCATCAGCATCGGGTCGCAGAACACGGCACGGCACTCGCGCTGCAGCGCGGCGAGCTGGAAGGTGTCGGCCACGGCGTTCACGTCCACCATGGGGCCGGTCACGCGTTCGGCGATGACGAACTCTTCTTCTTCGGTGGGGTAGTCCACCAGCACCTTCATCATGAAACGGTCGACCTGCGCCTCGGGCAGCGGGTAGGTGCCTTCGGTCTCGATGGGGTTCTGCGTGGCCATCACGACGAAGGGGTCGGGTACCTTGTGCGTTTCACCGGCGATGGTCACCTGGCGCTCCTGCATCACCTCGAGCAGCGCGCTCTGCACCTTGGCCGGCGCGCGGTTGATCTCGTCGGCCAGCAGCAGGTTGGCGAAGACCGGCCCGAGGCTGGTGCCGAACTCGCCGCTCTTCTGGTTGTAGATGCGCGTGCCCACCAGGTCGGAAGGCACGAGGTCGGGCGTGAACTGGATGCGCTTGAAGCTGCCGCGCACGGTGCGCGCCAGGGTCTTGACAGTGAGCGTCTTGGCCAGGCCGGGCACACCTTCCACCAGCAGGTGGCCCTGGGCCAGCATGGCCACCAGCACCCGCTCCAGAAAACGGTCTTGCCCGACGACGACACGCTTGACCTCGTAGAGCACACGTTCCATCAGCGTGGCGGTGGATTCGGGGCTGTGTTCCATGCGTTGGCGTTCCATCAGAAAGGTGGCATGCCCGCCGCGGACGAGGCGTTTTCGATGGGCACCGCAAAACCGATGCCGATGAAGGTGCGCTGTTCGCTGGGGTTGAGGATGGCGGTGACGATGCCGACCACGTGGCCGTCCATCGTGACGAGCGGGCCGCCGCTGTTGCCGGGGTTGGCGGCGGCGTCGAACTGGATGAGGTTGCTCAGCGGTTTGGTGCCAGCGTTGTCGTCCTCGGGCGAGCGGAACTCGCGTTTCAGGCCCGAGACCACACCGGCGCTCACGCTGGGCCCGATGCCGAAGGGGTGGCCGACGGCGATGACCTGGTCGCCGGGCCGCAGGTCGGCGGTGCTGCGCATGGTGGCGGCCTGCAGGTCGTCGGGCAGGCTCACCGCGCGCAGCACGGCCAGGTCGTTTTCGGGCTGGGCGCCCACCATCACAGCCTCGCTCTCGTGACCGTTGGCGAAGCGCACGCGGATCTTGCGCGCGCCCGAGACCACGTGCAGGTTGGTCAGGATGGTGCCGTTGTCGATGATCACCACGCCCGTGCCGAGGCTGCGCTCCAACGCGCGCTGCTCGGGCTTGTCTTCGCCTTCGTCCTTCTCGTCGAGCAGACCGACCACGCGCACGACGGACGGCAGGATGGCCTCGTAGGCCTTGGCCGCGGCCGAGGGCAGGGGGGCCTTCTCCAGCGATTCACGCACGGCGGTGTCGATGTCGTCCTGCGTCACGGCGCGGTGCTGCGGGATCAGCAGCAACATCGCACCGACGGCCAACGCGGCGCCGCCCAGGGCCCACAGCGGGGCGGCGTGGCGGGCCAGGCGCGCACGGCCGCCGGCCCAGCGGCCTGGGCGCGGTGGGGCCTCGGCTTGATGCGAGAGTGCGCTTTCGCTGCTGACAGGCTGGCCGGCCGAGTCGCTGGCCGCTGCGGCACCCGCCCCTGTCTCAGGGCGGGAGGCCGGCCGGGCGCCCGGCGCCGGGCGGCGGGGCGAGGGGCTGTACAGCGGGGCCTTTTTCATGACGTTGCGACGGTGCCTCGGCGGTCAGGGGCGGGGCGGCGGCAGGGGCTCGGCCAGCCTGCTGCAACCCTAGCACGTTGCGCGTGCCGCTGCCGCGCAGGCGCGGCCGGCCGGGTGAGCAACCGGGGCATCATCACGGCATGTGGATCGACACACACTGCCACCTCGACGCGCCCGAGTTTGCGCCCGACCGCGCCGCGGTGGTGCAGCGGGCGCACGACGCCGGTGTGTCGCAGCTCGTGCTGCCGGCGGTGGCCGCTGCGCATTTCGAGGCCCTGCGTGCGCTCGCCCACGCCACCGGTTCGGCCTACGCGCTGGGCCTGCACCCGCTGTGGCTGGTCCAGGCCACCGAGGCCGATCTTGAACAGCTGGCGCACTGCCTGCACGCCTGGCGCGATGACCCGCAGCTGGTGGCCGTGGGCGAGATCGGCCTCGACCACTTCGTGCCCGGCCTCGACCGCACGCGCCAGCAGCACTACTACCGCGCGCAGCTGAAGCTGGCGCGCCGGTTTGAGCTGCCGGTGCTGCTGCATGTGCGCCGCTCGGCCGACCACTTGCTGCAGGGCCTGCGCCAGATCGAGGTGCCGGGTGGCATCGCCCACGCCTTCAATGGCAGCGAGGTGCAGGCGGCGCAGTTCGTCGAGCGCGGCTTTCGGCTGGGCTTCGGTGGCACGCTCACTTTCGAGCGTTCGCTGCAGATCCGCGCGCTGGCCCAGACCCTGCCCGAGACCGCGCTGGTGCTGGAAACCGACGCGCCCGACATCCCGCCGCAGTGGCTCTACCGCACGGCCGAGCAGCGCGCGGCCGGCCAGCCGCAAGGCCGCAACGAGCCGGCCGAGCTGCCGCGCATCGGCGCCGTGCTGGCGGCGCTGCGCGGCTGGAGCCCGGCCGAGACCGCGGCGCGCACCAGTGCCAACGCCGTGGCCGCGTTGCCGCGGCTGGCGGCACTGCCAGGGCTGCCGTCGCCCTCCGCCCAGGAAGCCGTGGCTTGAAGCTGCAGACGGCTGCGGCCGAGCGCCTGCAAGGCTTGCCGCCTGTGCTGGGCCGCCGCACGCGGCTGCTGGTGCTGGGCAGCTTCCCGGGCGTGGCCTCGCTGCAGGCGCAGCAGTACTACGCCCACCCGCGCAACCAGTTCTGGCCGCTGCTGGGCGCGATCTGGGGCCTGGAGCTGGCGGCGCGGCCCTACGCGCAGCGCCTGGCTGCCGTGCGCGAGCGCGGCCTGGGCCTGTGGGACGTCTACGCCAGCTGCCGCCGTGAGGGCAGCCTGGACCAGGCCATCGAGGACCCCGAACTCAACGACCTCGCAAGCCTGCGCCGCCGCGCGCCCGCGCTGCAGTGCGTGGCCCACAACGGCGGGGAATCGGCACGCACGCGCAAGCTCGTGGCCGCGCTGGGCTACACCGTGCTGCAGCTGCCTTCCACCAGCCCGGCCAACGCCAGCTGGTCTTTCGAGCGCAAGCTCGCCGCCTGGCGTGCGGCTTTTGAACAAGCCGGGCTGATCGAACCCGCCGCACCACCTTCACTTTCCACGCTGAACGCAGCACCGACCCCGTGACGAAAAAAGCCACCCGCACCCCCCGCACCCTGCCCGCCGTGACGCTGTCGGAAGACGACGGCGTGCGCTACCTGCACCTGGACAGCATCTGGATCCAGGGCGGCATGCGCATCAAGAAGCCGCAGGTGGTGGAGATCGATTACGTGCAGCGCATGCTGGCCGCGCTGCTGTGGCTGCCCACAGAAGCGCTGGGCGGCGGCCAGGCCGTGCAGCTGGGGCTGGGCGCCGGCGCGCTCACGCGCTTCACCGCGGTGCAGCTGCAGATGGCCACCACGGTGGTGGAGATCAACCCGCAGGTCATCGCCGTCAACGCCAGCCACTTCCACCTGCCGGCCGCCGCCGAAGTGGTGCGGGGCGACGCGGCCGACTGGCTGGCCCAGGCCACACCGGGCAGCGTGCGCCTGCTGCATGTCGACCTCTACGATGAAGAGGCCGCCGCCCCGGTGCTGGATGGCGAAGACTTCTACCGCGCCTGCCGCGAGGTGCTGGAAGAAGGGGGGGTGATGAGCGTCAATCTCTTCGGCAGGCACGCCAGCTTCCATGGCAGCATCTCCCGCATCGCCGCCGCTTTCGGCAGCCACCAGGTCTGGAGCCTGCGCCCCACGCGCGAAGGCAACACCGTGGTGGTGGCCGGGCGCGGTGTGGTGGTGCCGGAACGTGACGCCCTCACGGCCCGTGCCGTGCACCTGGAGCAGCGCTACGGCCCCCTGGGGCTGCCGGCGCGCAAATGGCTGCGCATGGTGCGGCCCTACCAACCCCAGCCTGCCGCCGACGCTGCCGCCCCATGAACAAAGCCAAGTCCACTGCGCCTGCCGCTGCTGCCACCACTACCACGGCCACCGCCAGCGCCCGCCCCAGCACGCTGCCGCCCGGCGGCCGTCTGGAATGGCCGGTGCTGCTGGAGTGGTTGCGCGAAGACGGCTGGATCAGTGCCGAAGACGCCGAGCAGGTAGGCGCCCGTTTCCGCGCCGGCCCTTCCAGCCTGCACGCGCTGGTGCGCCTGGGCGCTGCGGGCCTGAGCCACGCCAACACCGGCCGTGTGCTCGACACCGAAGCCCTCACAGAATGGCTGGCCGGCCGCAGCGGCCTGGGCTACCTGCGCATCGACCCGCTGAAGGTGGAAGTGGGCCGCGTGGCCGATGTGATGAGCGTGCAGTACGCCGAGCTGCGCCGCGCCTTGCCGCTCAGCCTGGGCAGCACCGAGGTTGTCATCGCCACGGCCGAGCCTTTCGACACCGCCTGGGTGCCCGAGATCGAGACCCACACGCGCCGCCCGGTGCGCCTGGTGGTGGCCAACCCCGAAGACGTGCGCCGCTACACCACCGAGTTCTACGCGCTGGCGCGCAGCGTGCGCGCGGCGCAGAAAAGCGGCGAAAACGCCAGCACGGCCAGCTTCGAGCAGCTGGTGGAGCTGGGCAAGGCCAACAAGACGCTGGACGCCAACGACCAGGGGGTGGTGCAGGTGGTCGACTGGCTGTGGCAGTACGCCTTCGACCAGCGCGCCAGCGACATCCACCTGGAGCCGCGGCGCGACAAGGGCGCCATCCGTTTCCGCATCGACGGCGTGCTGCACACCGTCTACCAGGTGCCGCTGACGGTGATGAGCGCGATGACCGCGCGCATCAAGCTGCTGGGCCGCATGGACGTGGTGGAGAAACGCCGCCCGCTGGACGGCCGCATCAAGACGCGCCGCCCCGACGGCGTGGAAGGCGCTGGCGCCGAGGTGGAAATGCGCTTGTCGACGCTGCCCACGGCCTTCGGCGAGAAGATGGTGATGCGCATCTTCGACCCCGATGCCACCGTCAAGGGCCTGGCGGCCCTGGGCTTTGCCGACCACGAGGCGCAGGCCTGGCAGCAACTGATCAAGCGGCCGCACGGCATCATCCTCGTCACCGGCCCCACGGGCAGCGGCAAGACCACCACGCTCTACAGCACGCTGCGCCAGCTGGCCACGGAGGAGGTCAACGTCTGCACCATCGAAGACCCCATCGAGATGATCGAGCCGGCCTTCAACCAGACGCAGGTGCAGGCCGCGGTGGACATGGGCTTCACCGAAGGCCTGCGCGCGCTGATGCGGCAGGACCCGGACATCATCATGGTCGGCGAGATCCGCGATCTGGCCACGGCCGAGATGGCCATCCAGGCCGCGCTCACCGGCCACCTCGTCTTCAGCACGCTGCACACGAACGACGCCGTCGGGGCCATCACGCGCCTGGCCGACCTGGGCGTGCCCAGCTACCTCATCAGCGCCACCGTCATCGGCGTGCTGGCGCAGCGCCTGGCGCGCACGTTGTGCCCGGCCTGCAAGGCGCGCGACGAGAGCATCACGCGCGAATCGCTGCACGAGGCGGTGCGCCCGTGGCGCCTGTCGGGCGGCGTGCGGCCCTACAAGGCCGTGGGCTGCCTGGAATGCCGCCACACCGGCTACCGCGGCCGTGCCGGTCTTTACGAACTGCTGGTGATGACGGACGCCTCGCGCGCCGCCGTGCACCCCGCGCTGGACGCCAGCGCGCTGCGCCGCCAGGCCATGCGCGACGGCATGCGCCCGCTGCGCCTGGCCGGTGCCATGAAGGTGGCCGAAGGTCTCACCACCATGGAAGAAGTGCTGGGCAACACGCCCCAGATCGAGCGCTGAACCGAGGGGGCGGCGGGCTGCCGCCCTTACGTGGAAACCACAGCGGGCCACCAGGACCGCGTCCCTAGAATCCCGCCGCAAGCGCGCCGGGCGTCCCTCTTCGGGCCACCGCTGTCGGTGTGCAAGAAAGAGGAGACTGGGCTTGAAGATCAAGAGCGAGAAGGACTTCTGGTCCGGACTCATGTTCATCGCCGTCGGGCTGGCTTTTGCCTGGGGCGCCACCGAGTACAGCTTCGGCTCTTCGGCCCGGCCCGGCCCGGCCTATTTCCCTTTTGGGCTGGGCATCCTGATGGCGGTGCTGGGCGCGATGGTGCTGTTCAAGGCCCTCACCTTCGAAGTTGAAGGTGGCGACAAGATCGGGCCCTGGGCCTGGAAGCCGCTCTTGGTGATCGTGGCTTCGGTAGCCGGCTTCGGTTTCCTGCTGCCGAAGCTGGGCATGGTGATCTCGCTGCCCCTGCTGGTGTTCGCCGCTGCCACCGCCGGTGACGAGTTCCGATGGAAAGAGGCCGCCGTCAACGCCGCCATCCTCACGCTGATGAGCTGGGGGGTCTTCATCAAGGGCCTGTCCCTGACCATCCCCCTGTGGCCCACCTTCCTGGCCAGCTGAGGCGCACACGATGGATCTCCTGAACAACCTCGCGCTCGGCTTCGGCGTCGCCTTCACGCTCACCAACCTCGCCTACGCCTTCTTCGGCGCGCTGCTGGGCACGCTGATCGGCGTGCTGCCCGGCCTGGGCCCGGTGGCCACCATCGCGATGCTGCTGCCCAGCATCTACGCGCTGGACGCCACCCCCGCACTCATCATGCTGGCCGGCATCTACTACGGCGCGCAGTACGGCGGCAGCACCACGGCCATCCTGATCAACGTGCCCGGCGAAAGCAGTTCGGTGGTCACCGCGTTGGACGGCTACCAGATGGCGCGCAAGGGCCGCGCCGGCTCGGCGCTGGCCGCGGCCGGCCTGGGCAGCTTCTTCGCCGGTTGTGTGGGCACCATCATCATCGCGGCTTTTGCGCCGCCGCTCACCGAACTCGCCTTCAAGTTCGGCCCGGCCGAGTACTTCAGCCTGATGGTGCTGGGCCTCATCGGCGCCGTGGTGCTGGCCTCGGGCTCGCTGGTCAAAGCCATCGCGATGATCATCCTCGGCCTGCTGCTGGGTCAGATCAACACCGACGTCATCTCCGGCGTGCCGCGCTACAGCTTCGACATCCCCGAGCTCACCGACGGCATCAGCTTCGTGGCCATCGCCATGGGCATCTTCGGGTTTGGCGAGATCATCGCCAACCTGGGCCAGCCGGCCGAAAAACGCGAGGTCTTCACCAAGGACGTGAAGGGCTTGTGGCCCACGCGCGAAGACTTCAGCAACGCCTGGCCGGCGGTGCTGCGCGGCACCACGCTGGGCTCCATCCTCGGCGTGCTGCCGGGCGGGGGGGCGCTCTTGTCTTCGTTCGCGGCCTACACGCTGGAAAAGAAGATGCGCATGAAGCCGGGTGAGGTGCCCTTCGGCCAGGGCAACATCCGCGGCGTGGCCGGCCCTGAAAGCGCCAACAACGCCGGCTCGCAGACCAGTTTCATCCCCATGCTGACGCTGGGCATCCCGCCCAACGCCGTGATGGCGCTGATGGTGGGCGCGATGACGATCAAGGGCATCCAGCCCGGACCGCAGGTGATGACGAACAACCCCGAGTTGTTCTGGGGCCTGATCGCCAGCATGTGGGTGGGCAACGCCATGCTGATCATCCTGAACCTGCCGCTCATCGGCATCTGGATCAAGCTGCTGACGGTGCCCTACCGCTTCCTGTTCCCGGCGATCATGGCCTTCTGCTGCATCGGCCTGTACACGCTGAACAACAACAACTTCGATGTGTTCATGGGAGCCGGTTTCGCCATCGTCGGCTACATCTTCTACAAGCTGGGTTGCGAGCCTGCACCGCTGCTGCTGGGTTTCATCCTCGGCCCGATGATGGAAGAGAACCTGCGCCGTGCGCTGCTGCTCAGCCGCGGTGACTGGAGCGCCTTCGTCACGCGGCCGCTGTCGGCCAGCCTGCTGGCGGCGGCGCTGCTGATGGTCATCGTGGTGATGCTGCCGTCGATCAAGAACAAGCGCGAAGCCGCCTTCAAGGACGCAGACTGAGGGCCGGGGCCCGCCGCGGCAGCCCAGCTTGCCGCTGCAGCCCACTGCCGTGCCGAGGCCCCGCCACGCGGGGCCTTTTTTCTGGGCGGCCGTCGGCTGCTGGCCTTCGGCGCGGGCGGTGCGCAGCAGTGCGCGCCATGGCGCGCGATACTGCGCGCCGACGATCCGATCCCCTTCATCCTTTCCAACCTGTGCCGCCACCATGACCCACGCCTTCGACTGGAGCACCGGCTACGCCAGCCAGCGCTCGCCCGTGTTCGCCCGCAACGTCGTCTCCACCTCGCACCCGCTGGCGGCGCAGGCCGGTCTGCGCATGCTGCACAACGGCGGCAATGCGGTGGACGCCGCCATCGCCACCGCGGCGGTGATGACCATCGTCGAGCCCTGCAGCAACGGCCTGGGGTCGGATGCCTTCTGCATCCTCTGGGACGGCAAAGAACTGCACGGCCTGAACGCCAGCGGCTGTGCGCCGCAGGGCTGGACGCCCGAGTACTTCAAGGCCAAGTACGGCGCTGACGCGAAGGCGCCGGCCAAACGCGGCTGGGACAGCGTCACCGTGCCCGGCGCCGTGTCGGCCTGGGCCGCGCTGAGCCAGCGTTTCGGCAAGCTGCCTTTTGCCGACCTCATGGCCCCGGCCATCGAGGTGGCCGAGCGCGGTTACGCCGTGCCGGTCATCGTGCAAAGCAAGTGGGCCAATGCCGCGGCGCTGCCCGAGATCACCGAGCAGCCGGGTTTCGCGCAGGTCTTCCTGCCCCACGGACGCGCGCCGCACGTGGGCGAGCTCTTCCAATTCAAGGAAGCGGCGCGCACGCTGAAGCTGATTGCGCAGACCAAGGGCGAAGCCTTCTACCGCGGCGAGGTGGCCGAGGCCGCCGCCGCGCACGCCCAGGCGCACGGCGGCGTGATGACCGCGGCCGATTTCGCGGCCTACCAGCCCGAGTGGGTCAAACCCATCTCGCGCGACTACCGCGGCTACACCATGCACGAGATCCCGCCCAACGGGCAGGGCATCGCAGCGCTCATCGCCCTGGGCATCCTCGAGAAGTTCGACATGGCGGGCCTGAAGGTCGACAGCATGGCCAGCCAGCACCTGCAGATCGAAGCGATGAAACTCGCCTTCGCCGACGTCTACGCCTACGTGGCCGAGCCGCGCAGCATGCGCCTGAAGCCCGAACAGATGCTGGACGACGCCTACCTCGCCAGCCGCGCCAAGCTGATCGACCCGCACAAGGCCCAAGACTTCGGCCCCGGCCACGGCCCCACGGGCGGCACCATCTACCTCACGGCGGCCGACGAGAGCGGCATGATGGTCAGCTTCATCCAGAGCAACTACATGGGCTTCGGCTCGGGCATCGTGGTGCCGGGTTACGGCCTGAGCCTGCAGAACCGCGGCCACGGCTTCACGCTCGACCCCACGCGCGACAACCTGGTGGGCCCGGGCAAGCGGCCCTTCCACACCATCATCCCCGCCTTCCTCACCAAGGACGGCGCGCCGGTGATGAGCTTCGGCATCATGGGCGGCGACATGCAGCCGCAGGCGCACATGCAGACGCTCGTGCGCATGCTCGACTACCGCCAGCACCCGCAGGCCGCGTGCGATGCGCCGCGCTGGCGCTTCTACGGCGGCACGGTCAACCTCGAGCCCGGCTTCGATGCCGCCGCGGCCGACGGGCTGCGCGCGATCGGCCACCGCATCGCGCCCTTCACCGACAGCTACCAGGATTACGGCGCCGGCCAGTTCATCTGGCGCTTGGACGAAGGGCAGGGCGATGTGAGCGTGCGCGGTTACGCCGCCGCCAGCGACCCGCGCCGTGACGGCCAGGCCGCCGGCTTCTGAGGCCCACAACGCAGGCCGGGTTGCAGACTTGAAACTGGACGACCTGCGCCCGGGCTGGCGCAGCGACTTCATCCTGCACCGCCACGGCGCGCTGGTGGCCGAGCGTGAGGACTGCCTGGTGGTGCGCACGCCGGCCAACCCGAACTTCTACTGGGGCAATTTCCTGCTGCTGCCGCAGGCGCCGCGCGACGATGCGCTGGCGCACTGGATGGACCGTTTCGACGACGAGATCACGCGGCTGCAGCCGGCCTCGCAACACGTGGCGCTGGGCATCAACGCCGCGCCCGCTGGCGAAACGCTGCCCACCTGGGTGGCCGCCGGTTTCGAGCTGCTGCACACGGCGGTGCTGGAGCTGCGGCCCGGGCAGCTGCGCGCGCCGGCGCGCGCCGCGCTGGGCGAAGTGCAGGTGCGCCCGCTCGACCTCGCGCACGAGCTCGAAGCCGCCGTGGCGCAGCAGTGCGCCGATGTGCACGGATTCGACCCTGAGAACTACGCCCGCCACCGCCGCCTGCAGATGCAGCGCTACGCGCGCATGGCCGAGGCCGGTGAGGCGCTGTGGTTCGGCGCCTGGTGCGACGGTGTGCTGGCCGCCGACTGCGGGCTGATGCGCGACCACACGGCGCCCGGCGCGCTGGGGCGCTTCCAGCACGTCACCACGCACCCGCTGTGGCGCCGCCGCGGCTTGTGCCGCACGCTGGTGCACGAGGTGTGCCGGCACGGTTTCGAGACCTGGGGCCTGGCGCGCACGCTGATGTGTGCCGACCCCGACGACGTGGCCATCGGCATCTACCAGGGCCTGGGTTTCCAGCGCATCGACGACGAGTGGTGCCTGCAGCTGCGCGCGCCGCAAGACCAGATCGACCGACTCGACCGGCCCGACCGCGGCGACGAGGCCACCGCACCGTGACGGCCACGCCCCTGGGCCCCGGCCTGCTGCTGGCCGCGGGCGGCGCCATCGCCTTCTCGGCCAAGGCCATCATCGTCAAGCTGGCCTACCGGCATGGCGTGGATGCGGTCACGCTCATCATGTACCGCATGCTGTTCGCGCTGCCGCTGTTCGCGGGCCTGGCCTGGTGGGCCGGCCGCGGCAAGCCACCGCTGACGCGGCGAGACGGGCTCGTCATCGCCGGCCTGGGCTTCAGCGGCTACTACCTCGCGAGCTTTCTGGATTTCGCCGGGCTGCAGTACATCAGCGCCAGCCTGGAGCGGCTGATCCTGTACCTCAACCCCACGCTGGTGCTGCTGTTCGGTGTGCTTTTTTTCGGCCAGCGTGTGCGGCGCGCGCAGCTGCTCGCGCTGGCGGTGAGCTACGCCGGGGTGCTGCTGGTCTTCGGGCATGAAGTCACCCTCACGGGCCCGCACACCGTGCTGGGCGCGGGCTTGGTCTTCGGCAGCGCGGTGAGCTACGCCATCTACCTCGTGTACAGCGGACAGGAAGTGAAGCGCCTGGGCGCGCTGCGCCTCACGGGCTGGGCCACGCTGGTGGCCTGCGGCCTGTGCCTGCTGCAGTTTGTGCTGCTGCGCCCCTTGAGTGCCGCCGTGGTGGCGCCCGAGGTGCTGTGGCTGAGCCTGCTCAACGCCACGCTCTGCACTTTCGCGCCGGTCGTGATGGTGATGCTGGCCATCGAACGTGTGGGGGCCACGCTGGCGGCGCAGGTGGGCATGATCGGCCCCCTGTCGACCGTGCTGATGGGTGTGTTCATCCTCGGCGAACCGATGAATCTTTGGATCGTGGCCGGCACCGTGCTGGTCTTGTTGGGGGTGGGCCTGCTGGCCCGCGCCCGTACCCCTGTTGGAGAGGCTTGAAACACATGGACTTGGGCATCACAGGCAAATGGGCGCTGGTGTGCGCCGCGAGCAAGGGGCTGGGCAAGGGCTGCGCCGCAGCGCTGGTGAAGGAGGGCGTGAACGTCGTCATCACCGCCCGCGGCGCCGAGGCCCTGGCAGCCACTGCCGCCGAGCTGCGTGCGCTGAACCCGGCGGTGCAGGTGCTGGCCGTGGCTGGCGACATCACCACGACGGAAGGGCGTGCGGCAGCGCTGGCCGCTTGCCCGCAGGTGGACATCCTGATCAACAACGCCGGCGGCCCGCCGCCCGGTGATTTCCGCGACTGGGGCCGCGAGGCCTGGCTGAAGGCGCTGGACGCCAACATGCTCACGCCCATCGAGCTGATCAAGGCCGTGGTCGACGGCATGGCCGAGCGCGGCTTCGGCCGCATCGTCAACATCACCAGCGGCGCCGTGAAAGCGCCCATCGACATCCTCGGCCTGAGCAACGGCGCTCGTTCGGGGCTGACGGGTTTTGTCGCCGGGCTGGCGCGCCAGCCCAAGCTCGCGGGCCGCAACGTGACCATCAACAACCTGCTGCCGGGCGCCTTCGACACCGACCGCCTCAAGACGACGCTGGCCGGCGCCGCGGCCAAGACGGGCCAGCCCATCGAGGCCATTGCCGAAGCGCGCAAGCAGCAGGCGCCGGCGCGGCGTTTCGGCACGGCCGAGGAGTTCGGCGCCTACTGCGCCTTCCTGTGCAGCGCCCACGCGGGTTTTGTCGTCGGCCAGAACCTGCTGACCGACGGTGGCGCCTACGGCGGCACCTTTTGAGGCCGGGCGGGGGCGCCTGCCAGCGCGCCCGGCCCGGCACCGCAGAAACTGAACACCGGCCGTCCGAGCCGGGACACGCCTCGCGAGGAGACACCCCATGCCCACCGTGGAGCTGTTCGGTTACCTGGGTGCGCTGCTGACCCTGGCCACCTTTTCTATGAAGACCATGCTGCACCTGCGCATGGTCGGCATCGGTGCAAACCTGGCCTTCATCGCCTACGGGCTGGTCGGCGGTGTCTACCCGGTGCTGCTGCTGCACCTGACGCTGCTGCCGCTGAACTTGCTGCGCCTGCGACAACTTCAGCAGCTGACACGCCGCATCGACGAAGCCGCGGTGGGGGGCCTGCGCGTCGACTGGCTGCGCCCTTATTCACGCAGCCTGCGCTTGGCCGCCGGCCAGCGCGTGTTCGAGCGGGGCGACGCCGCTGACGAGGTGTTCTTCGTGCTGGGCGGGCGCTTCCGCGCGCTGGAGGCCGATGTGGAACTCGGGCCTGGCGCGGTGTTCGGTGAGCTGGGGCTGCTGTCGAAGGCGCACCGACGCACCCAGACCGTGGTGTGCGAGGCCGAGGGTGAGCTGCTGCGCATCAACTACGGCGAGGTGCGCCAGATGTACTTCCAGAACCCGGCCTTTGGCTTCTTCTTCCTGGAACTCGCCACCGAGCGCCTCATGCGCGACGCGCAACGGGCCGCGGCCGCACCGTCCCCGTGACGGGCCCACACCGCCGGTGCGCTCAGCGTGGCGCGCGGGCGCTCGACACCGCGATGCCTGCAACGATCAGCACGAACGCCAGCGCGTGGAAGGGCTGCGGCCGCGTGCCCAGCACCAGCGCCGAGAGCAGGGCCGCGAACAAGGGCGTGAGGTTGCCGAAGAAGGCCGCCAGCGCCGGGCCGCCCTGGGCCACCGCCAGGCCCCAGGCGCGGTAGGCCAGCACCGAAGCACCCACCGAGACATACACGGTGGCCGCCAGCAGGGGCCAGCCCCAGGCGATGGGCAGCGCCGCGGCGCCGGGCCCCGCCTGCTCGACGGCGGCAAAGGCCGCCGCCAGCGGCAGGCCGAAGAGCACCTGCAGCAGCAGCAGGCCGGCCCAGTCCCAGCCTTCTTCGGCACGCGGGCGTGCGTCACCGCGCATGTGCGCCGGCGGCCGTGCCAGCAGCCAGCTGTAGACCGCCCAGCCTATGGCCGCGGCCAGCACCAGCAGATCTCCGGCCACGAACTGCACCTGCAGCAGCACCGCCAGCGAACCGCGGCCCAGCACCACCAGCACGCCGCTCAGACCCAGCAGCGCACCCAGCAGTTGCCGCGGGCGAGGCTTTTCGCCGAAGAAGAGGGCGCCCACGGCCAGCATCCACACCGGCGTGCTGCTGGCCACCAGCGTCACGTTCAGCGGCGTGGAGGTGACCAGCGCTGCGTACTGCAGCGCGTTGTACAGGCCCACGCTCAGCGAGCCGATGGCCAGCAGGTAGCCCCAGCGCGCCGTGATGCGGGAAGCCGGCCGCAGCGCGCGCCACGCCAGCGGCAGCAGCAGCGCCAAAGCCAGCAGCCAGCGCAGCAGGTTGAAGGTGAGCGGCGGCACCAGGTCCACCACCAGGCGGCCGACGATGGCGTTGCCGGCCCACATCAGCGGCGGCACGGTCATCAGCAGGGCCAGGCGGGGTGTCAGCGCCATGGCTGCACCCCGGCCGTTGCGGCGGGCCTCATGGCGCGTCAGGGCGCCAGGCGCCGCAGTTCCAGCATTGTTCGAAGGGCCCTTCGACGATCTCGTCGCAGGCCGTGCAGTGCCAACGCTGCTCGGGTGCGGCCTGCCAGGCGGCCATCAAGGCCTGAGCGGGCGCGTGGTGGTGGTCATCGTCCACCCACACCTCGGGCAGGCACTGGTCGGGCGGCAATTCGCCGGCGATGCCGCTCGTGTAGGCGCGCTGCACACGCGCCGGGAAGCCGGCGCCGCTGAGCTGGTCGGCCCACAGCGTGGCCAAGAGCAGGTTGGGGGCTTGCAGCAGGCGCTTCATCGGTCGGCCGATGTTGCCACGCGCGCGCTGCGGCCCCGGGCCGGCGCCAGTGGCCTCGATGGCGTAGTCTCTCGGCCCGCAAGCACATCCCCTTCTGCACAGGCCATCCGCAGAACCACCCGAGGAGACTTCCGTGTCGCGAGCCATCCAGATCACCGCCTTCGGCGGCCCCGAACAATTGCAGCTGGTCGACCTGGCGGTGGGCGAGCCCGGCCCGGGCGAGATCCGCATCCGCCACGAAGCCTGCGGTCTCAACTACATCGATGTCTACCAGCGCACGGGCCTGTACCCGCTGCCCTTGCCGCTGACGCTGGGCATGGAAGGCGCCGGCATCGTCGAGGCTGTGGGCGAGGGTGTCACGCACCTGCGCGTGGGCGACCGCGCGGCCTACGCCAGCCAGCCGCCTGGCGCCTACTGCGAGCGCCGCGTGATGCCGGCCAAGTGCGTGGTGCCACTGCCCGAAGGCATCAACTTCGACACCGCCGCCGGCATGATGCTCAAGGGCCTGACGGCGCAGTACCTGCTCAACAAGACGCGGCCGGTGGAAGGCCTGGAGCCCGGCGACTTCGTGCTCTTCCACGCGGCCGCCGGCGGCGTGGGCCTGATCGCCTGCCAGTGGGCGAAGGCCCTGGGCCTGCAGCTCATCGGCACGGCCGGCAGTGCCGCCAAGTGCCAGCTGGCGCTGGAGCACGGCGCAGCGCACGCCATCGACTACAGCCGCGAAGACTTTGTGGCGCGCGTGAAAGAGATCACCGGCGGCAAGGGCGTGAAGGTGGTCTACGACTCGGTGGGCAAGGACACCTTCGAGAAAAGCCTCGACTGCCTGCGCCCCTTCGGCCTGATGGCGTGTTTCGGCAATGCCAGCGGCCCGGTGCCGCCCTACTACCCGGGCAACCTCGCCGGCAAGGGCAGCCTCTACCTCACGCGCCAGACCCTGTTCACCCACATCGCCACGCGCGAGAGCACGCAGAAGATGGCCGACGACCTCTTCGGCATGGTGCTGGCGGGCCAGGTGAAGATCCGCATCGACCAGCGCTACCCGCTGGCCGAAGCCGCCACCGCGCACCGCGAACTGGAAGCCCGCAAGACCACCGGATCGACGGTCTTGATGCCCTGAACGAAAAACCGGCCCGCAAGGGGCCGGTCCATCAAGTCCCTTGCGCGGAACCGGCTTTGCCGGGCCGCTGCAAGAGCCCCAGGGGCTGAAGGACCCTGGCAGGGTCCTGGGGGTGGCGAGCAGAGCGAGCCTGGGGGCTCACTGCGCAAATTTGTAGTCCGTCTTGGCCTTGCTGCGCAGCGACTCCTGGTACTGCTGCAGCTTCTGCTGTTCCATGCGCTGCTTGAGCTGGGCCTTCACTTCGTCGAAGGCCGGGAAGCTGGCTTCGCGCGTGTCTTCCAGACGGATGATGTGGTAGCCGAACTGGCTCTTCACGGGCGCGTCGGTCATCTCGCCCTTCTTCAGCTTCTGCAGCGCGCCGCCGAACTCGGGCACGTAGCTCTCGGGCTTGGCGAAATCGAGATCGCCGCCCTGTTCGGCCGAGCCGGTGTCCTTGCTCTTGGCCTTGGCCAGGTCTTCGAACTTGGCGCCGCCCTTGATCTGTGTGATCAAGGCCTTGGCTTCGTCTTCCTTCTCCACCAGGATGTGGCGGGCACGGTACTCGGTGCCGGTGGACGCGGCCTTGAACTTCTCGTACTCGGCCTTGGCGGCTTCGTCGCTGACGGGGTTCTTCTTGCGGTAGTCCTCGAAGAGCTCGCGGATCAGCAGGCTCTCGCGCGCCAGCGCCATCTGCGCGGCGAAATCAGGGCTGGCCGCCAGGCCCTTGCGGGCCGCTTCCTGCGTGAAGATCTCGCGCAGCACCACCTGGTCACGGGCCTGCGCCTGCAACTCGGGCGTGAGCTGCTGGCCGGCGCGCTGCGCCTGCTGCAGCAGGGTGTCGACACGCGCCTTGGGCACGGCCTTGCCGTTGACGGTGGTGATGTTCTGCGCCTGCGCCGCCAACGGCGCTGCAGCGGCCAGGGCGATGCACAGGATCAGGGCCGCGCGCGCGGCAGGGGTCTTCGGCTTCATGGACGGAGGAACTTTCGAGGTGGTGCCACCGACCAGGGCGGCGATGCGAGGAGGTTCGCGCTTGGAGCGCGGGCACGGCGAAGAAGTTTCTTCAAGCCTCGCCGGGGGCTTTGGCGACGATGGCCAGGGCGTGCACGCCCTGGGCCGCCAAGGGGCCGAGGGCATCATACACAAGGCGATGTCGCGCCACGCGGGCCAAACCGGCGAAGCGCGGGCTGCTGATCTGCACGCTGAAATGCCGCCCTTCACGCGCGCCAGCGTGGCCGGCATGCAGGTGGCTGTCGTCCTGCACCTGCAGCGTGGTGGGCTGCAGCGCGTCGTGCAGGCGGGTGTGGATCTGGTCGGCGGTCATGGCCTCAGGCGCCTTGTTTGCCGCCGGCCGCATCGTCGCCGGCCGGCTTGAAATCGATGGCCGCCGAGTTGATGCAGAAACGCTCGCCCGTGGGCTCGGGGCCGTCTTCGAAGACGTGGCCCAGGTGGCTGCCGCAGTTGTGGCAGCGCACCTCCACGCGCACCATGCCGTGGCTGCTGTCGACCACCCGCTCGACCACCTCGCTGTTGATGGGCTGCCAGTAGCTCGGCCAGCCGCAGCCGGCGTCGAACTTGGTGCCGCTCTCGAACAGCGGCGTGCCGCAGCCCACGCAGTTGTAGCGGCCGTCGTCGAAGTGGTCCCAGTACTTGCCGGTGAAGGCGCGCTCGGTGGCGGCATGGCGTGCCACGCGGTACTGCATGGGGTCGAGCTCGGCGCGCCATTGCTCGTCGGTCTTGCGCACGGGGTAGCGCGGGTCGTCGTGGTCGTGGGGATGTTGGGCCATGGTCTCGGGCGATGAAGTGGCGCGGGCGTGGGCCCCGCTGGACGGCTGCATTGTCCGCCCGCGCGCACCAGCACGAGGCGCGTGCGGGCATGCGCTTGTCGCTGTGGCGACAAGCCCGTTCGGGGTAGTCCCTGAGGGCTGGGGACATGCAGTTCAGCTACCTTCCATGTGTTCTGCGGTTCACCAGGAGACAACATGAAATTGAAGCGGACTTTCCTCAGCATCGCCCTCGGCAGCGCGATGGTTCTCGGCAGCAGCGCGGCGCTCGCGCAGAAGGGCGAGACCGTCAAGATCGCCTGGATCGACGCGCTCACCGGCCTGACGGCCGCCACCGGCCAGAACCAGCTCAAGGGCTTCCAGTTCATGGCCGAGCAGTTCAACAAGGGCAACGCGGCTGGCGTGAAGTTCCAGGTGGTGTCCTTCGACAACAAGCTCAGCCCGCAGGAGACCGTCAACGCGCTGCAGGCCGCCATCGACCAAGGCATCCGCTACGTGGCGCAAGGCACGGGCACCGGCCCGGCCACCGCCATCATCGACTTCCTGAACAAGTACAACGAGCGCAACCCCGGCAAGGAAGTGGTGTTCCTGAATTACGCCGCCGTCGACCCCGCGCTCACGAACGAGAAGTGCAGCTTCTGGCACTTCCGACTCGACGCCGACACCTCGATGAAGATGGAGGCACTGACCACCTTCATGAAGGACCAGAAGGACGTCAAGAAGGTCTACCTGATCAACCAGAACTACGCGCACGGCCACCAGGTGGTGAAGTACGCCAAGGAAAACCTGGCGCGCAAGCGGCCTGACATCCAGATCGTCGGTGAAGACCTCACGCCCCTGGCGCAGACACGCGATTTCGCGCCTTACATCGCCAAGATCAAGGCCAGCGGTGCCGACACCATCATCACCGGCAACTGGTCTTCCGATCTGACGCTGCTGGTGAAGGCCGCGAACGACGCCGGCCTCGAGGCCAAGTTCTACACCTACTACGCCGGCGTGAGCGGCACGCCCACGGCCCTGGGCGCCAAGGCCGCCGGCCGCGTCTACCAGGTGAGCGTGCTCGCGCCCTACTCGGTGGTGCCCGCGCGCAAGCTGATGGACGAGTACAAGGCCAAGTTCAACGACGACTTCTACACCGCGCAGATCTACAACGCCTACGCGATGCTGGCGGGTGGCATGGCGAAGGCCAAGAGCACGTCGCCGGTGAAGGTGGCTGCGGCGATGGCGGGCCTGGAAGTGGCCGGTTTCGGCGGCGCCTCGGTGACGATGCGCAAGAGCGACCACCAGCTGCAGCAGACCGTGTACATCAGCCGCTGGGAGAAGGCGGGCGCCAAGCCCAACGACTACAGCGTCGAGAACACGGGCTACAACTTCCAGACCATCAAGACCTACGAGCCTTACGTGGCCAGCACGCCCACCTCGTGCCAGATGAAGCGGCCTGCCGGGATCTGAACCCGCACCGCTGATTGCCGCTGATGGCCGGGCCCTGAGGAGCTCGCTCCGCAGGGCCCTTTTTTCGGGCCCTTGTTCCGCCCCACCGCCCACGGACCCACGCCTTGGACCAACTGCTCATCAACGTCCTGAACGGCATCAGCGCCGGGCTGCTGCTGTTCATGCTCAGCTCGGGGCTGACGCTCATCTTCAGCATGATGGGCGTGCTGAACTTCGCGCACGCCAGCTTCTACATGGTGGGGGCGTACATCGCCTACTCGCTGAGCAAGATCATGGGCTTCTGGCCGGCGCTGTTCATCGCGCCGCTGCTGGTGGGCGCCCTGGGTGCGCTCTTTGAGCGCACCGCCTTGCGCCGTGTGCACAAGTTCGGCCACGTGCCGGAGCTGCTCATCACCTTCGGCTTGAGCTTTGTCGTGCTCGAGTTGGTCAAGCTCGTCTGGGGCCTGTCCTCGGTGCCCTTCCCGCCGCCTGAGTTGCTGCAGGGCCCGGCCTTCACGCTGGTGCAGAACCCGGCCGACGGCATGCACGTGCTGTGGGGTGCCGCGCCCGCCGGGACTTGCGGCGTGGAGGTGGCCGGCGGCCTGACCAAATGCTCCACCTTCCCGGCCACGCGCTTTTTCATGATGGTGGTGGCGCTGGTGATGCTGCTGGCACTGTGGCTGCTGCTCACACGCACGCGCATCGGCCTCGTCATCCAGGCCGCGCTGACGCACCCCGAGGCCGTGGAGGCCCTGGGCCACAACGTGCCGCGGGTGTTGATGCTGGTGTTCGGCAGCGGCTGCGGCCTGGCCGGGCTGGCGGGCGTGATCGGCGGCGTGACCTTCGTCACCGAGCCCTCGATGGCCACCATCGTCGGCAGCATCATCTTCGTGGTGGTGGTGGTTGGCGGCATGGGCTCGCTGGCCGGGGCCTTTGTCGCCTCGCTGCTCATCGGGCTGCTGCAGACTCTGCCGCTGACGGTGGACAAGAGCCTGGCCGACGCCGCACGCGCCATCGGCTGGGCCGTGACCGAGGCCAATTTTGCTTATCCGATCCTGAAGATCACGCTGGCCCAGGCGGCACCCATCCTGCCTTACCTGCTGCTGGTGCTGATCCTGATCTTCCGGCCCAAGGGCCTGTTGGGAACACGTGAAGGTTGATGCGCTGATGGGACGCAATCACGAAGGGCGGTCGCGCTACCGCTTCAAGCCCTGGAACGTCGGGCGCTGGGTGCTGTGGGGCTTGTTCGCCCTGGTGCTGGTGGTCTCGCCGCTGATCTGGAAGTCGGGCTTCGCGCTGACCATGCTCAGCCAGATGGGCATCGCCATCATCGCCTGCCTGGCCTACAACATCCTGCTGGGGCAGGGCGGCATGCTCAGCTTCGGGCACGCGGTGTACACGGGTCTGGGCAGCTTCCTGGCCATCCACACCATGAACAAGATCGCGGCCGGTGCGATCTGGCTGCCGATGAGCCTGGTGCCACTGGCCGGTGCCTTGGGCGGGCTGTTCTTCGCAGCGGTGCTGGGTTACGTCACGACGAAGAAGGCCGGCACGCCCTTCGCCATGATCACGCTGGGCATCGGCGAGCTGGTCTGGAGCATGTCGCTGATGATCCCCGAGTTCTTCGGCGGTGAAGGGGGCATCAGCAGCAACCGCGTGGTGGGCGAGCCCTTCCTCGGCATCACCTTCGGGCCGCAGATCCAGGTGTACTACCTGATCGCCGTCTACTGTTTCGTGTGCACCGCGCTGATGTTCGCGCTGACACGCACGCCGCTGGGGCGCATGCTCAACGCCGTGCGCGACAACCCCGAGCGCGTGGAGTTCGTGGGCTACAGCACGCAGCGGGTGCGCTACATCGCCTTCATGATCTCGGGCATGTTCTCGGGCATCGCCGGCGGCCTGGCCGCGGTGAACTTCGAGCTCGTCACGGCCGAGGTGGTGGGGGCGCACCGCTCGGGCGCCTACCTGCTGTTCGTGTTCCTGGGCGGGGCGATGTTCTTCATCGGCCCGATCATCGGCGCCATCCTGATGGTGGTGGCGCTGGTGTTGCTGTCGGAGTTGACGCCAGCCTGGCAGCTCTACATGGGCCTGGTCTTCGTCTTCATGGTGATGTACGCCCCGGGCGGCATCAGCAGCCTGATCATGATGAACCTCCGCGTGGCCTCCTTCGGCAAGCTGCGGCCGCTGCTGGCCAGCTACCTGGCGCTGGCCGGCACGGCGCTGACCATGCTGGTCGGTGCGGGCGCGATGGTGGAGATGGTCTACCACCTGCAGCTCAACGAGGCCCTGGGCCCCGAACTGAAGTACATGGGCGCCACGCTCAACGCCAAGGGCTTCGACAGCTGGTTCGGCGCCTGTTTCATCCTCGCCGTGGGCATCGTGATGTTCGAGCTGACACGCCGGCAGTTCGCGCGCCAGTGGGGGCAGACGCAGGAAGAGATCGAAAAAGAGATCAAGCGCCGGGAGGCCGCGCTGTGAGCGACAAGAACAACACGAAGTCGGAGTTCGCCGTCGAACTGCGCGACGTGCGCAAGAGCTTCGGCAAGACCGAGATCATCCGTGGTGCCAGCCTCGCTGTGCGGCCCGGCGAGCGTGTGGCCATCATCGGCCCCAACGGTGCGGGCAAGAGCACGCTGTTCAACCTGATCAGCGGCCGCTTCGGCAGCACCAGCGGCGACATCCTGCTGCACGGGCAGAAGATCGACGGCCTGAAGCCCTACGAGATCACACGCCGCGGCCTGGCTCGCAGCTTCCAGGTGAGCAACCTGTTCACGCGCCTGTCGGTGTTCGAGAACCTGCGCTGCGCCGTGCTGTGGAGCCTGGGCTACAAGTACAGCTTCTGGCGCTTCCTGGCCGACGCGAAGGATGCCAACGACCGCGCCGAAGAGGTGATGGACATGATCAAGCTGCACAAGCGGCGCGACGTGCAGGCCATGAACCTCACCTACGCCGAGCAGCGTGCGCTGGAGATCGGCATCACCATCGCCGGTGGCGCCAGCGTGGTGCTGCTGGACGAGCCCACGGCCGGCATGAGCAAGAGCGAGACCTCGCGCTTCGTGAACCTGATCCGAGACGTGACCGTGGGCAAGACCCTGCTGACCGTGGAGCACGACATGGGCGTGGTCTTCGGCCTGGCCGACAAGATTGCCGTGCTGGTGTACGGCGAGGTGATCGCTTTCGACGTGCCCGAGGCCGTGCGTGCCAATGCGCGTGTGCAGGAGGCCTACCTCGGCAGCGTGCTGGCCGAGGCGCAGGCCGAAGCCGCCGGGCATTGAGAGGCGCGGATAAGCAGATGCTGAACCTGAACAACGTCCACGCCTTCTACGGCAAGAGCCACGTGCTGCACGGGGTGAACTTCGAGGTCAAGCCGGGCGAGATCGTCTCGCTGCTGGGCCGCAACGGCTCGGGCCGCAGCACCACGGTCAAGGCCATCATGGGCCTGGTCGACTGCAGTGGCAGCGTGAAGTTCAAAGACCGCGAGATGCTGGGCCTGAAGGCCTTCGAGATCGCGCACGCGGGCCTGGGCTACGTGCCCGAGAACCGCGACATCTTCCCCACGCTCACGGTGCACCAGAACCTGCTGCTGGGGCAGAAGAGCGGCGCGAAGAACAGCCGCTGGAATTTCGACGACATGTACAAGATGTTCCCGCGCCTGAAGGAGCGGCAGCACACCGAGGCCGGCGTGCTGAGCGGCGGCGAGCAGCAGATGCTGACGCTGTGCCGCACGCTGATGGGCGACCCCGAGCTCATCATGATCGACGAGCCCACCGAGGGCCTGGCGCCCAAGATCGTTGAGTTGGTGGCCGAGTACCTGCGTGAACTCAAGCGCCGCGGCATCAGTGTGCTGCTGGTGGAGCAGAAGCTGACCATCGCGCTCGAAGTGGCCGACCGTTGTCTGGTGATGGGGCACGGCCAGATCGTGTTCGAAGGCAGCGCCGCCGATCTGCGCGCCAACAGCTACATCAGGAAAGAGTGGCTGGAGGTCTAGCCGTCGCCTGCCCTCGCCACCGCCTCACGGCCCTTGTCACTGCAGCGACATGGGCCGTTGATTTTTGAACCCTAGAATCGAACGACCGTTCTATTTCAGCCGGAAGGAGCCAGCATGGGCGCCCAGTACGAAGTTCGCGGCAATGTCGCCGTGCTCACCCTCGACAACCCGCCAGTCAACGGCCTGGGTTTTGACACCCGCGTGCAGCTGGCCCAGGGCGTGGACCGCGCGGTGGCCGATGCGGCCGTGGCGGCCATCGTCGTCACCGGCGCCGGCAAGGCCTTCTCGGGCGGTGCCGACATCAAGGAATTCGGCTCGCCGAAGTCCATCGCCGAGCCCAACCTGCTCAGCCTGATCAAGCTGCTGGAAGATTGCCCCAAGCCCGTGGTGGCGGCCGTGCACAGCGTCTGCATGGGCGGTGGCCTGGAGCTGGCCCTGGGCGCGCACTACCGCGTGGCCGCGCCGGGCACCAACGTGGCGCTGCCTGAAGTGAAGATCGGCCTCATCCCCGGCGCCGGTGGCACGCAGCGCCTGCCGCGTGTGCTGGGCGTGGAGACCGCCCTCAACATGATCGTCAGCGGCGAGCCCGTGAAGAGCGAGCTGCTCGCCAGCCTGCCGGGCCAGAAGCTCTTCGACAAGATCATCGAAGGCAACGTGCTCGACGGCGCCATCGCCTTCGCGGCCGAGGTGGCTGCCAAGCCCGGCCCGCACCCGCGGGTGCGCGACTACAAGGTCAGCCACCGCGACCCCGACGCCTACTTCGGCTTCGCGCGCAACATGGTCAAGGGCATGGCCAAGAACTTCCCCGCGCCGGTGAAGTGCGTGGACGCCGTGGAAGCCTGCGTGAAGAAGAAGTTCGACGAGGGCATGCTCTACGAGCGCGAGACCTTCCTCGCGCTGATGCTCACGCCCGAGTGCAAGGCGCTGCGCCACGCCTTCTTCGGCGAGCGTGCCG
Organism: beta proteobacterium AAP65; assembly: GCA_001295865.1. Classification (GTDB taxonomy): domain Bacteria; phylum Pseudomonadota; class Gammaproteobacteria; order Burkholderiales; family Burkholderiaceae_C; genus Rubrivivax. Next base: position 84,706 of record LJHW01000009.1, on the reverse strand, counting down.
CGAGCAAGATTCCTGATGTGCCGGAAGACACCCCGCAGCGCAAGATCGAGAAGGTGGCCGTCATCGGCGCCGGCACCATGGGGGGCGGCATCGCGATGAACTTCCTCAACGCCGGCGTGCCGGTAGTGATGCTGGAGATGAAGCAGGAAGCGCTGGACCGCGGCGTGGCCACCATCCGCAAGAACTACGACGCGCAGGTCAAGAAGGGCAAGCTCAAGCAGGACAAGCTCGACGCCCGCATGGCGCTGCTGAGCACCACGCTGAACTACGCCGACATCGCCAGCGCCGACCTCGTCATCGAGGCCGTGTTCGAGGAGATGGGCGTCAAGGAAAAGGTGTTCAAGACGCTCGATGAAGTGATGAAGCCCGGTGCCATCCTCGCCAGCAACACCAGCACGCTGGACGTCAACGCCATCGCCGCCTTCACGAAGCGCCCGCAAGACGTGGTGGGCATGCATTTCTTCAGCCCCGCCAACGTGATGAAGCTGCTGGAGGTCGTGCGCGGCGAGAAGACCGCGAAGGACGTGCTGGCCACCGTCATGGCCATCGGCAAGAAGATCCGCAAGACCGCGGTGGTGTCGGGCGTGTGCGACGGCTTCATCGGCAACCGCATGATCGAGCAGTACAGCCGCCAGGCCGGCTTTCTGTTGGAAGAAGGCTGCACGCCGGCGCAGGTGGACAAGGCGGTCGAGAAGTTCGGCTTCGCGATGGGCCCCTTCCGCATGGGCGACCTGGCGGGCAACGACATCGGCTGGGCCATCCGCAAGCGCCGCTACGTCGAGAAGCCGCACATGCGCTACAGCAAGACCGCCGACCTGCTGTGCGAGCTGGGCCGTTATGGCCAGAAGACCGGCGCCGGCTGGTACGACTACGTGCCCGGCAAGCGCGATGCCATTCCTTCCAAGCTGGTGGAGGAAATGATCGCGAAGCACCGCGCCGACATCGGTGTGCAGCCGCGCAAGATCAGCGACGACGAGATCGTGCACCGGCTGGTGTATTCGCTCGTCAACGAGGCCGCCAAGATCCTGGAAGAAGGCATCGCCAGCAAGGCCAGCGACATCGACATGGTCTACCTCACCGGCTATGGCTTCCCGCTCTTCCGCGGCGGCCCGATGTGCTACGCCGACAGCCAGGGCCTCTTCAACGTCGTGCAGACGATGAAGAAGTTCGCGGCCAACCCGCATGACGACGCCAGCTTCTGGCAGCCCGCGCCCTTGCTGGCCAAGCTGGCCGCCGAGAGCAAGAGCTTTACCTGATACAGCGCTGAAGGAACACACACCATGAGCCGAGCCGTCATCGTCTCCACCGCCCGCACCCCGCTCTGCAAGAGCTGGAAGGGCGCCTTCAACATGACCCATGGCGCCACGCTGGGCGGCCATGCCGTGCAGGCCGCCGTGGCCCGCGCCGGCATCGCCCCCGAAGAGGTGGACGACGTCATCATGGGCTGCGCCAACCCCGAGGGCGCCACCGGCGCCAACATCGCGCGCCAGATCGCGCTGCGCGCCGGCCTGCCCATCACCACCAGCGGCCTCACCGTCAACCGCTTCTGCAGCAGCGGGCTGCAGACCATCGCGCTGGCCGCGCAGCGCATCATCGCGGGCGAGGCCGACATCTATGTGGCCGGCGGCGTCGAGAGCATCTCCTGCGTGCAGCAGGAGATGAACACGCACATGATGCGCGACCCCTGGCTGCAGGAGAAGAAGCCCGAGATCTACTGGAACATGCTGCAGACGGCCGAGCAGGTGGCCAAGCGCTACAACATCAGCCGCGAGCGCATGGACCACTACGGCGCCGCCAGCCAGCAGAAGGCCACGGCAGCGCTGGAAGCGGGCCTCTTCAAGGCCGAGATCGCCCCCATCACCGTGACCGCCGGTGTGGCCGATGCCGTGATGGGCCTGCGCAGCAAGGAAGTCACCGTCGAGAACGACGAGGGCATCCGCGCCGGCACCACCTATGAAGGCATCTGCGGCATCCGCCCGGCGATCCCCGGTGGTGTCATCAGCGCCGGCAATGCCAGCCAGTTCAGCGACGGTGGCGGTGCCTGCGTGGTGATGGACGAGACCGTGGCCGAGCGCAAGGGCCTGAAGCCCCTGGGCCGCTTCCTGGGTTTTGCCGTGGCCGGCTGCGAGCCTGACGAGATGGGCATTGGCCCGGTCTTCGCCGTGCCCAAGGTGCTGAAGAAGCTGGGGCTGACGGTGGCCGACATCGACCTGTGGGAACTGAACGAAGCCTTCGCCGTGCAGGTGCTGTACTGCGCCGACACCCTGGGCATCCCCATGGACCGCCTGAACGTCAACGGTGGTGCCATCGCCGTGGGCCACCCTTACGGCGTGAGCGGCCAGCGCCTGACCGGCCACGCGCTCATCGAAGGCAAGCGCCGTGGCGCCAAGCGTGTGGTGGTCACCATGTGCATCGGCGGCGGTATGGGCGCGGCTGGCGTGTTCGAAGTCTTGTGATCCGGCGGCGGGCGGGGCTGGCCCGGGCGCTGCCGGTGACGAGCCGGCAACACTGAGGCCGCCCGCCTCGCGCATTCCATCCCCGCTCAGCCCCAACCGCCCATGCGCGACACCCTCGACTTCCTGCTCCACGACTGGCTGCGCACGGGCACGCTGCTGCAGCGCCCGCGTTTTGCCGACCACACGGCCGAGACCTTCACGCAGGTGCTCGACACCTGCGAGCGCATCGCGCGCGAGAAGTTCGCGCCCTTCAACCGGCTGGCCGACACGCAGGAACCCCACTTCGATGGCGAGCGTGTGCACCTGCCGCAAGCCACGCACGACGCACTGGCCGCGTACGTGGAGTCGGGCATGCTGGCCGCGGCGCAAGACTACGAACTCGGCGGCATGCAGCTGCCCTGCGTCATCGAGATGGCGGCCAACGCCTTCTTCAGCCGCGCGAGTGTGGCCATGGGCGGCTACGCCATGCTCACCAGCGGCAACGCCAGCCTGCTGATGGCGCACGGCACGCCGCTGCAGCGCGAGGTGTTCGCGAAGAACGAGTTCGCCGGCCGCTGGTTCGGCACCATGTGCCTGAGCGAGCCGCAGGCCGGCAGCAGCCTGAGCGACATCGCCACCCGTGCCGTGCCGGATGGCGAGGGTTTCGAGGCCGATCCTTTAGGCCCGCGCTACCGCCTGCGCGGCAACAAGATGTGGATCAGCGGCGGCGAGCACGAGATCACCGAGAACATCGTGCACCTGGTGCTGGCGAAGATCCCGGGGCCCGACGGCAAGCTGGTGGCGGGCACCAAGGGCATCTCGCTCTTCATCGTGCCGAAGAAGCTGGTGAACACCGCGGGCGAACTCACGGGCGAGCGCAACGATGTCGCCCTGGCCGGCCTGAACCACAAGCTGGGCTACCGCGGCACCACCAACACGCTGCTGAACTTCGGCGAGGGTCGCTTCCCGGTGCGTGGCGACAGTGGTGCCATCGGGTACTTGGTGGGCCAGCCCGGCGAGGGCCTGCGCTGCATGTTCCACATGATGAACGAAGCGCGCATCGGCGTCGGCCTGGGCGCGGTGATGCTGGGCATGGCCGGCTACGAGGCGAGCCTGGCCTATGCTCGCCAGCGTTCGCAAGGCCGCCCCATCACGGGCGCTGGCAAGGACGCCACGCAGCCGCCCGTGCCGCTGGTGGAGCACGCCGACGTCAAGCGCATGCTGCTGGCGCAGAAAGCCTATGCCGAAGGCGGGCTGGCGCTGGCGCTCTACTGCGCGCGCCTGGTCGACGAACTGCACACCGGCGATGAAGCCGCGCGCGCGGAAGCCGGCCTGTTGCTGGAGGTGCTGACACCCATCGCCAAGAGCTGGCCCAGCGAGTGGTGCCTGGAAGCCAACAGCTTGGCCATCCAGGTGCTGGGCGGTTACGGCTACACGCGCGACTTCCCGGTCGAACAGTACTGGCGCGACAACCGCCTGAACATGATCCACGAAGGCACCCACGGCATCCAGGGCCTGGACCTGCTGGGCCGCAAGGTCGTGATGAAAGGCGGCGAAGGCCTGCGCCTGCTGGCGCTGCGCATGGCCGACACGGCCCAGCGCGCCGGCCAGGTGGCAGGCCTCGCGGAGCCGGCCAATGCCTTGAGCGGCGCGCTGCAGAAACTGGGCGCCGCCACCAAGGCCGCCTGGGCCACGGGTGTGCCCGAAGAGGCGCTGGCCAACGCCACGCCCTACCTGCAGGCCTTCGGCCACGTGGTGCTGGCCTGGCTGTGGCTGGACGTGGCGCTGGCGGCGGAGAACTCCACCTTGAAGCCCGGCAAGCGGGCTGCCATGCGCTATTTCTACGCCTTCGAGTTGCCCAAGATCGACGCCTGGCTCGGCCCCGTGGCAAGGCGCGAGCCGCTGCTGCGCGAGATGCAGGACGCGTGGTTCTGAAGGCCCCAGCGTACCGATCGCGGTGAGCGTTTGGCGCATGATGGCCGCATGAAAACCTCCACCGTTGAAGCCTGGGTCTGGGTCCTGATGTACGGCGGCCTGCTCACCGCAGCCGTCGGCCTTTTTGTGCAGCGGGGCGGTGCCGACGCCCTCGGCTGGACGCTGATGACCGCTGGCGGCGTGGCCGCCGGTGCGGGCGCCGTGCTGGTGGTGCTGCGCTCGCGAATGAAGAACAAAGACTGACACCCCACTGGAGACGCTGATGAGCACCCCGATCTCGAAACTCTTCGACCTCACGGGCCAGGTGGCCCTGGTCACCGGCGGCTCGCGCGGCCTGGGACTGCAGATGGCCGAGGCCCTGGGCGAAGCCGGCGCCAAGGTGATGCTGGTCTCGCGCAAGGCGGCCGACCTGGAAGAGGCCGCGGCCCAGCTTTCGGCGAAGGGCATCGATGCACGCTGGATCGCCGCCGACGCCAGCAAACCCGAAGAAGTGCAGCGTGTCGTCGACGAGACCATGCACCGCCTGGGCCAGATCGACATCCTCATCAACAACGCCGGCGCCACCTGGGGCGCCCCGGCCGAGGACTACCCGCTGGAAGCCTGGGACAAGGTGATGAACCTGAACATCCGCAGCCTCTTCCTGTTTGCGCAGGCGGTGGGCAAGGCCAGCATGATCCCGCGCAAAAGCGGCCGCATCATCAACGTGGCCAGCATCGCGGGCCTCTCCGGCAGCATCGATGTGAAGTTCATCGCCTACGGCACCAGCAAGGGCGCAGCGGTGAACTTCACGCGCACGCTGGCGGGCGAGTGGGGCGCCTACGGCATCACCGTCAATGCGCTGGCACCGGGCTTCTTCCCGAGCAAGATGACCAAGGGCGTGCTGGAGCATTTCGGCGCCGACAAGCTGGCCGCCGGCGCGCCGCTGAAGCGCCTGGGCGACGAGGACGACCTCAAGGGGGCCGTGCTGCTTTTCGCCAGTGCCGCGGGCAAGCACATCACCGGGCAGATCCTGGCGGTGGACGGTGGCGTGAGCGCCGTGCACGGCGGCGGCTGAAGCCGGACGCGTGGTCATGGAGTTCAAGGTCCACATCCCTTTCGTGCAACTGCTCGGCATGCGCCTGGAGCGCATGGCCGCCGGCGAGGCCGAGATCCACATGGACCTGCGCGAAGAGTTCACCAACAGCTGGGGCGTGGCCCACGGCGGCGTGACGATGACGCTGCTGGACGTGGTGATGGCCCACGCCGCGCGCAGCGCCGACACACCCGAGGGCGAGCCGCTGCCGGGCGTGGTGACCATCGAGATGAAGACCAGCTTCATGCGCCCCGGTCTGGGCACGCTGGTGGCCACCGGCAAGCGGCTGCACCGCACGGTGTCCATGGCCTTCTGCGAGGGCTATGTGCACGACGCGCAGGGCGTGCTCATCGGCCACGCCAGCGGCACCTTCAAGTACCTCAAGGGCCTGCCCGTCGGTGGCAAGCGCATCCAGAAACTCAACGCATCGGATTGAAGCCATGACCGAGATGAACCAGCGCATCGTGCTCGCCTCGCGCCCGCAGGGCGAGGCCAGCGTCGACAACTTCCGCCTGGAGAACGTGCCCGTGCCCGCGCTGCAGGAAGGCCAGGTGCTCGTGCGCCAGCACTACCTGAGCCTGGACCCCTACATGCGCATGCGCATGAACGACGCCAAGAACTACGCCGCGCCGCAGCCGCTGGACGAGGTGATGATCGGCGGCACCGTGGGCGTGGTGGCCGAATCGCGCCACCCCGGCTACGCGGCAGGCGACAGCGTGGTCGGCATGGGCGGCTGGCAGCAGTGGGCCGTGTTCGACGCTGCGTTGCCCGGCGCGCTGCGCAAGGTGGACGCCACGCGCATCCCGCTCTCGGCCTACCTGGGCGCGGTGGGCATGCCGGGCGTGACGGCCTGGGTGGGCCTGGTGCATTTCATCGAGCCCAAGGCCGGCGAGACCATCGTGGTGGACGCCGCCAGCGGTGCCGTGGGCAGCGTGGTGGGCCAGCTCGCCAAGGCGCGCGGCTGCCGCGCCGTGGGCATTGCCGGCGGCGCCGACAAGTGCGCCTATGTCGTTGAAGAACTCGGCTTCGACGCCTGCATCGACTACAAGCAGCACCGCGAACCCGCCGCTCTGGCAGTCGCGCTGGACGCCGCTGCGCCCAAGGGTGTGGACGGCCTCTTCGAGAACGTCGGCGGCACCATCTTCGACGTGGTGCTCTCGCGCATGAACGCCTTCGGCCGCGTGGCGCTGTGCGGTCTGATCTCGGGCTATGACGGCCAGTCGCTGGCCATCAACAACGCCCGCCTGCTGCTCACGCAGCGCCTGCGCCTGCAGGGTTTCATCGTCAGCGAACACATGCACCTGTGGCCGCCGGCACTGAAGGAACTCGGCGGCCTGGTGGCCGGCGGGCAGCTGAAGTTCCGCGAGACCATCGCCCCCGACCTGGCCGCCGCGCCCGAGGCTTTCCTCGGTCTGCTCAAGGGCCGCAACTTCGGCAAGCAGCTGGTGAAGCTGGCATGAAGTGGTGGTGCGGGCGCTTCGGCGCCTTGAGCGTGGGCGACTTGTACGACGCGCTGGCTTTGCGCTCGCAAGTGTTCGTGGTGGAGCAGAACTGCGTCTTTCTCGATGCCGACGGCGCCGACCGCGACAGCGCCCACCTGCTCGGGCGTGACGAGGCCGGCGTGCTGCAGGCCTACCTGCGTGTCGTGGACCCGGGGGTGAAGTACCCCGAGCCTTCCATCGGCCGCGTCATCACCTCCGCAGCCACGCGCGGCACGGGCCTGGGCCATGCGCTCATCGCCGAAGGCATCGCGCGGTGCCGCAGCGCCTGGCCGGGCGAGCCCATCCGCATCGGCGCACAGTCGCGCCTGGAGAGTTTCTACGCCCGCCACGGTTTCGTGCGTGAAGGCGACGACTACATCGAAGACGGCATCCCGCACTGCGAGATGGTGCTGCCCGGAGACAAGACCGCATGAACGACGAACTCATCCTGCACCACTACGACGGCTCGCCGTTTTCTGAAAAGGTGCGCCTGATGCTGGGCTTCAAGGGCCTGGCCTGGCGTTCGGTGAAAGTGCCGGTGATCCTGCCCAAGCCCGACGTGGTGGCGCTGACCGGCGGCTACCGCAAGACGCCTTTCGTGCAGGTGGGCGCCGATGTCTACTGCGACACCGCGCTCATCGCGCGCCTGCTGGAAAGCCGCGCGCCCACGCCGCGGCTCTTCCCACCGCACCTGCCTTTGGCGCCGCAGTTCGCGCAGTGGGCCGACAGCACGATGTTCTGGACCGCCGCGCCCTACACGCTGCAGCCCGCCGGGGCCGCACACCGTTTTGCCGGCGCGCCGCCCGAAGTGGTGAAGGCCTTCGTGGCCGACCGCGCCGCCATGACCACCGGCATGACACGCCAGACCGTGGCCGATGCCACCGTGAACCTGCGCGCGCAGTTGGCCGCGCTGGAAGCGCAGCTCGAAGGTGGTGGGCCTTACCTCTTCGGTGACGTGAGCATCGCCGACTTCTCGGTGGCGCACTGCGTGTGGTTCGTCGCCAGCGGCGGGCCGGTGGTGGGCGAGATCCTGGCGGGCCTCCCGGCGCTGCAGCGCTGGTTCGCCGGCATGCAGGCCTTCGGCCACGGCCAGCCCGAAAAGCTGGGCAGCGCCGAGGCCATCGCGATCGCGGCAGCGGCCTCGGCCGCCGGCCAGTACGCGCCTTGTGCGGTGCAGCCCGGCTTGGGCTTCGAAGCGGGCGAGGCCGCGACGGTGGCCGCCATCGACTACGCCCGCGACGCCGTGGCCGGCACGCTGGTGGGCTTGAACGCGCAAGAGGTGGTGATCCGCCGCACGGATGAACGCGCGGGCACGGTGCACGTGCACTTCCCGCGCCACGGTTTCCAGATCAAGAAAGAAGCAGCATGAGCGAGCAACAACAAGGCGGCGTGGCCGTCATCACCGGCGCGGCCTCGGGCTTCGGCCTGGAAGCCAGCCGGATCGCCGCGGCGCGCGGCATGGCCGTGGTGATGGCCGATGTGCAGGCCGAGGCGCTGGAGCGCGCCGCCGCCGAGATCCGCGGCCTGGGCGCCCGCGTGCTGCCCTTCCGCCTGGACGTGAGCAAGGCTGCCGAGGTGGAAGCCCTGGCCGCCGCCACGCTCGCCGAGTTCGGCACGCCGAGCTTCTTGTTCAACAACGCGGGCGTGGGCGCCGGCGGGCTGATCTGGGAGCACACCCAGAAAGACTGGGAGTGGGTGATCGGCGTCAACCTCATGGGCGTGGCCCATGGCGTGCGTGTGTTCACGCCGCTGATGCTGGCGGCGGCCGACAAGGACCCGGCCTTCCGCGGCCACATCGTCAACACCGCCAGCATGGCCGGGCTGCTGAACGCGCCCAACATGGGCGTCTACAACGTCACCAAACACGCGGTGGTGGCGATGAGCGAAACGCTCTACCAAGACCTGGCACTGGTGAGCACACAGGTGCAGGCGCACGTGCTGTGCCCGTTTTTTGTGCCCACGGGCATCCACCAGAGCGAGCGCAACCGCCCGGCGGAATTCAAGGCGGCCACCGCGCCCACGCGCAGCCAGCTGATCGCCCAGGCCATGAGCGACCAGGCCGTCACGCGCGGCAAGGTGACGGCGGCGCAGGTGGCGCAGAACGTCTTCGCCGCAATGGACGAAGGCCGCTTCTACATCTACAGCCACCCGCAGGCGCTGGCCAGCGTGCAGGTGCGGCTGGAAGACATCATGACGCCGCGCAACCCCACCAGCCCCTTTGCGGCCAAGCCCGAGATCGGCGCGCAGCTGCGGGCGGCCCTGCGCGGCGAGCAGGGCTGAGCCCGGCGCGCCTCAGGCCGCCACGGCGGTGCTGGCCTGGGCCTTGCGCAGCGCGAAGCCCAGCAGCGTGCCCACCTGGCGCAGGTATTCCACGTGCTCGGGCGTCCACTCCAGCACATCGGTGGTGTTTTCGCAGCAGAACAGGCCATAGGGCTGGTTGGCCACGGTGATGCCCACGTCCAGCAGGCTGTAGATGCCCAGCGGCTCGAAGTAGATCTCGTTGAAGCAGCTCGTCAGCGGGTTGCTGCGTGCGTCGCTGGCGACGATCAGGTTGTCGCGACGCATGGCCTCGAAGTAGGGGCCGAAGTCGTCTTCCTTCAGCACCGCGCCCTGGCTCCAGGCGGCATCGGTGCGGTCGTACAGGCTCAGGCACTCGATGCGGTCGCGCAGCAGCGGGTCGGGGTAGATCCAGAGGCTGGCGCGCGTGCTGCCCATCTGCTCGGCCAGCGTGCGCGTGATCTCGCGGTAGAAGTCTTCGGGCTGGGTGCTGCCGTCCATCAGGCGCTTGGCGATGGCCATGACCAGGGTCTTGTCGAACATCTTCGGGGCTCCAGGCAATGAGGGTGGGCCGGACGCGCGACCGGGCCCGGGTTGACCCCTGCTCTTCGGCTGCCTGGCGCCCAACTTGAGGCCGCCCGCGGCCTCGGCCCGGCCCAGGCTCAGCAGCCCAGTGCGAGCGCCTGCAGGGGCCGTGCGTTGTTGGCTTCCGTCAGAACAAAAGCCACGCGCCGCGGGTGGCGGGGGTCGCCGCGTGAAACGGCCAGGCTGGCTTGCAGGCCGGCCGCCGCGCCCCAGGCCGGCACGGGCTGGTACAGGCGCACCACGTGGTCGTGCTGCAGCAGGCGGCCGCTGTTTTCGCCGGCGCTGACGCGGCTTTGGTGCTGGTCTTCCAGCACCGCCCAGTAGCCGGCCCAGCGCGCGGCCGAGCCGGGCACGGCCGCCACCTGCACGCGCACGGTCTCGCCCTGGCGTTCGAGTGTCAGGGCTGGCGCGGGGCCGGCGGCCGGGGCCGGCAGCTGCGGCCAGCGTCGCCAGTCCTGCCCGTTGGCCACCACCTGCGGCGTGTACACCTGCGCGCGGCCGGCCTGCCGGGCCAGTTCGTGCTGGCGCGCGGTGTAGGTGGCATCGCCGAAGCGATCGGGCCAGCCCAGTCGGTCCCAGTAGGTGACGTGGAAGGCCAGGGGCAGCACGTCGGTGCGGCCGCGCAGCGTGGACAGCCACTGGTCGGCCGGCGGGCAGGAGCTGCAGCCTTCCGAGGTGTAGAGCTCCACCACGGTCGGCGCGGCAGGGCCCGACCTCGCGCTGCAAGCCGCGTTGTTGGCCAGTGTCAGGGCCGGGCTGAGGGCTGCAAGCAGCGCAAGGGTGGTTCGCATGGCAGTTGCCTTTGGTCGTGCCGCCGGGAGGGCGGTGCTGATCGGTCGGCCGGGCCCGCCCGGGCTTACAGGAGGCAGCGACTACGATGCCGCCATGTCGACCCCTGCATCCTTTGTCGCCGTCATCGGCGGCGGCCCGGCGGGCCTGATGGCCGCCGAAACCCTGGCCGAGGCCGGTCACGCCGTCGAGGTCTTCGACGCCATGCCCTCGGTGGGGCGCAAGTTCCTGCTGGCGGGCAAGGGTGGATTGAACCTCACGCACAGCGAGTCTTTTGAAGCTTTTGTCGGCCGTTATGCCGCGCGTGCCGAGACCCTGCGCCCGCTGCTGCAGACCTTCGACAACGAAGCGCTGCGCGCCTGGGCGGCGACTTTGGGCGTGAGCACCTTCGTCGGCAGCTCCGGCCGCGTTTTCCCCAGCGACCTGAAGGCCGCGCCGCTGTTGCGCGCCTGGCTGCACCGCCTGCGCGAAAGCGGCGTGCGTTTCCACATGCGCCACCGCTGGCTGGGCTGGGCCGAAGGCGAGGCCGGCGTGCTGCGTTTCCAGGCGCCGACGGGCGAGGTGCAGGTGCAGCCCGCCGCCACCGTGCTGGCCCTGGGCGGCGCCAGCTGGCCGCAGCTGGGCAGCGATGGGGCCTGGGTGCCGCTGCTCGCGGCGCAGGGCATCACGCTGGCGCCGCTGCGGCCTTCGAACTGCGGGTTCGATGTCGCCTGGAGCGAGCATTTCGCCAGCCGCCATGCCGGCCAGCCGCTGAAGGGCGTGGCGCTGCACTTCGAAGACTGGCAGCAGGCCGGCGAGTGCGTGGTCACGGCCGGGGGTGTGGAAGGCAGCCTGGTCTACGCCGCGTCGGCCCGGCTGCGCGAGGCCATCGCGCGTGACGGCAGTGCCACTTTCCAGCTGGACCTGCTGCCGCAGCGCAGCCTGGCCTGGGTGCAAGCCGAGCTGGCGCACCCGCGCGGGCCGCGTTCACTCTCCACGCACCTGAAAACGCGCCTGAAGCTCGAAGGCGTGAAGGCCGGCCTGCTGTGGGAAAACGTGCCCAAGGCCGACCAGACCGACCCCGCCAAGCTCGCCGCCGCCATCAAGGCGCTGCCGGTGCGTGCGCAGGCACCACGGCCGATCGCGGAAGCCATCAGCACGGCTGGCGGCGTGCCCTTCGAGGCGATGGATGGTGGCTTGATGCTGCGCCAGCGCCCCGGCCTGTTCTGCGCTGGCGAGATGCTGGATTGGGAGGCGCCTACGGGCGGCTACCTGCTCACGGCCTGCTTCGCCAGCGGCCGCGCGGCCGGGCAGGGCGCTGCAGCCTGGCTGGCCGCCGGTGGCCCGGGGGCCGACGCTTAAACTGCGCAGCTTCGTTTTCCTTGGCCGCCTGCCTGCGCGGGCCCCGTGTTTCTTGGACAAGATCCTGCTGCAAATCGCCGCCGAGCTCAAAGCCCGGCCGGCCCAGATCCAGGCTGCCGTCGAACTGCTGGACGGCGGCGCCTCGGTGCCCTTCATCGCCCGTTACCGCAAGGAGGCCACCGACGGCCTCGACGACATCCAGCTGCGTGAACTCGAAACCCGCCTGGCCTACCTGCGCGAGCTGGAAGACCGCCGCGAGGCCGTGCTCAAGAGCATCGAAGAGCAGGGCAAGCTCACGCCCGGGCTGCGTGCGCTGATCCTCGCCGCACCCACCAAGCAGGAGCTGGAAGACCTCTACCTGCCCTACAAGGTGAAGCGCCGCACCAAGGGCCTGATCGCGCGCGAAGCCGGCCTGGAGCCGCTGGCCGACAAGCTCTTCGCCGACCCCACGCTCGACCCGCAAGCCGAAGCCGCGGCCTTCCTGAACCCCGATGCGGGTTTCGCCGATACCTATGCCGTGCTCGATGGCGTGCGCGACCTGCTGAGCGAGCGCTGGGCCGAAGACGCCGTGCTCGTGGGCAAGCTGCGCGAGTGGCTGTGGGCCGAAGGCCAGCTGCAGAGCAAGCTGGTGGACGGCAAGGACGGCACGCACGCCGACGCCGCCAAGTTCCGCGATTACTTCGACTACGCCGAGCCCATGCGCACGGTGCCCAGCCACCGCGCGCTGGCCGTCTTCCGCGGCCGCACGCAGGAGTGGCTGGATGCCAAGCTCATCCTCGACGAAGAGGTGGTGCCCGGTCAGCCGACCTTGGCCGAAGGCCGCATCGCCCTGCACCTGGGCTGGCGCCACAGCAAGCGCGCGGCCGACGAGCTGATCCGCAAGTCCATCGCCTGGACCTGGAAGGTCAAGCTCTCGCTCTCGCTGGAGCGCGACCTCTTCGGCCGCCTGCGCGAAGAGGCCGAGGGCGTGGCCATCAAGGTTTTTGCCGACAACCTGCGCGACCTGCTGCTGGCCGCGCCCGCCGGCAAGCGTGTGGTGATGGGCCTGGACCCGGGCATCCGCACCGGCGTGAAGGTGGCCGTGGTCAGCGACACCGGCAAGGTGCTGGACACCGCCACCGTCTACCCGCACGAGCCGCGGCTGGATTGGGAAGGTTCGCTGCACGTGCTGGGCCGTCTCGTGGCCACCCACGGCGTGAACCTCATCGCGATCGGCAACGGCACCGCCAGCCGCGAGACCGACAAGCTGGCCGCTGACCTCATCAAGCGCATCGCGGGCATGGCACCCGATGTGAAGCTCGACAAGGTGGTGGTCAGCGAAGCAGGCGCCTCGGTCTACAGCGCCAGCGAGTTCGCCAGCAAGGAACTGCCCGAGCTCGACGTGAGCCTGCGCGGCGCGGTGAGCATCGCGCGCCGCCTGCAAGACCCGCTGGCCGAACTGGTGAAGATCGACCCCAAAAGCATCGGCGTGGGCCAGTACCAGCACGATGTGAACCAGAGCGGCCTGGCCAAGAGCCTGGACGCGGTGGTGGAAGACTGCGTGAACGCCGTGGGCGTGGACCTGAACACCGCCAGTGCGCCGCTGCTGTCGCGCGTGTCGGGCCTGAGCGCTGCGGTGGCGAACAGCATCGTGCGCTGGCGAGATGCGCACGGCGCCTTCCGCAACCGCCAGCAGCTGCTGGATGTCAGCGGCCTCGGCCCCAAGACCTACGAGCAGGCGGCCGGTTTCCTGCGCATCCGCGACGGCGACAACCCGCTGGACATGACGGGCGTGCACCCCGAGACCTACCCGGTGGTGCAGAAGATGATGGCCAGCACCGGCCGTGAGGTGAAAGAGCTGATGGGCCGCAGCGAGGTGCTGCGCACGCTGAAGCCCGAGCTGTTTGCCGACGACAAGTTCGGCGCCATCACCGTGAAGGACATCCTGGCCGAGCTGGAAAAGCCGGGCCGCGACCCGCGCCCCGACTTCGTGGTGGCGCGCTTCAACGAAGGCGTGTCCGACCTCAAGGACCTGCAACCCGGCATGGTGCTGGAAGGCACGGTGAGCAACGTGGCGCAGTTCGGCGCCTTCGTCGACCTGGGCGTGCACCAGGACGGCCTCGTGCACGTCAGCCAGATGAGCCACAAGTTCGTGAACGACGCGCGCGAGGTGGTGAAGACCGGCCAGGTGGTGAAGGTGCGTGTGCTGGAAGTGGACCTGCCGCGCAAGCGCATCAGCCTGACGATGAAGCTCGATGCGCCCGCAGGCGCGGCGCGCAGCCCTGCCGGTGGCGACAACAAGTTCCGCCCTGCGGCGCGCGGCGAGCAGCAGCGTGGCCGTGCGCCCGAGCCCACGAGCCAGAGTGCGATGGCCGCGGCTTTCTCCAAGCTGCAAGGCCGGCGTTGAAAGAACGCTGCACGCGGCCGGTGGCCCGCTTCGGCGGGGCCGCGCTCGCGTGGGCGCTGACCGCTGCCGCGTGGGCCCAGGCGGCACCACCGGCGGTGGCGCCGGCTGCGCCCGCGGCCTCTTCGGCAACTGCAGCTGCGGCCCCAGCGCCGGCACGTGCAGCATCGGCACCTGCGCCACCCCCCGCACCAGCGCCGGCCGCCGATGCCCCGCAGCAAATCGTCGTCGAAGGCCGCGGCCTCACCGAAGCCGAAGAGCGGCGCGATGCCACCGTCGGCATGACGGTGGTGGGCCGCGAAGAACTCGACCAGAACGGCGACACCAGCGTGCTCGACGTGCTGCAGCGCTTGCCGGGCATCTCGCTGGACGGCGACGCGCCGCGTCTGCGCGGCCTGGGCGGCGGCTACACGCTCATCCTGATCAACGGAGAACCGGCACCGCCGGGTTTCAGCCTCGACCAGCTGGCCCCGGGTGACATCGAGCGCATCGAGGTCATCAAGGGCCCCACGGCCGAGCAGGGCGGCGTGGCCGGCAGCATCAACGTCATCCTGCGCAGCGCGCCCAAGCTGCGCACGCGCGAGGTGCGTGCCGCCTTGGGCTACCGCGCGCTGTCACCGCAGGGCAGCACCACGCCGAGCTGGGGCGACCGCATCGGCGCCATCGGCTTCCAGCTGCCCTTGACGGCCTACACCTGGGCCAATGCCGGTGAAGGCCTGGTGGAGCGCGTCTCGCGGCCGGTCGGCAGCACGCGGCGTGAAGACCGGGTGACGTCGCAAGACGAATGGCGCGGCGGCGGCGTGAACTTCACACCGCGGCTGGACTGGAAGCTCAGCGACAGCGACACCCTCAACACCCAGCTCTTCCTGCAGCGCAACGAGTCGCGCAACCTCACGCGCCGCAGCACCGAGGTGTTGATGGGCACGCCCGTGACGACGGTGGCCGAACGCTCGGCCTCGCGCGGCAGCTGGGAGATGCAGCGCCTGCAGGGCCAGTGGGTGCACAAGCAGGCCGATGGCGGCCGGCTCGAGCTGAAAGGCAGTGCGCAGAGCACGCTCTCGCGTTCGTGGGGGCAGTGGCAGGGGCGCAATGCGCTGGGCGCACAGACCGCGCAGCGCGACAACCTGAACGGCCAGCGTGAGCGGCGTCTCAGCCAATCGGGCCGCTGGCGCCAGCCGCTGGGCGACACGCACACCCTGTTGGCCGGCTGGGAGCTGGAAGAGCGCCACCGCCGCGAGCTGCGCCGCCTGTTCGAGGACTACGGCAGCGGCGCCACCGAGCGGCGCGACGGCAGCCTGGGCCGGCCCTACGTGGCCGAGGTGCAGCGCCAGGTGGTCTACGCGCAGGACGAGTGGCTGCCCGACCCGGCCTGGTCGGTGGTGGCCGGGGTGCGGGGCGAACGCCAGCACAGCGCCGTGACGGGGCAGGGCGAGCACGTCGAGGCCAGCCACGGCGCGCTGCTGCCCATCGTGCACGTGCGGCGCGCCTTCGATCCGCGCAGCAAACGTGTGCTGCGCGCCAGCGTGTCGCAGAGCCTGCGTGCGCCCGATGCGAGCCTGCTCCTGTCACGCTACAACTTCAACGGCAACTACGAACGCGACCAGGCCAACACGCCCCTGGCCGCAGACAGCGCCGGCAACCCCGGCTTGCAGCCGGAAAAGGCCACCGCCCTGGAACTCGCCTTCGAGACGCAGCTGCCCGCTGGCGGTGTGTTCAGCATGGGCGCCTTCCACCGCCAGATCGACCAACTCATCCGCCGCCGCATCGCGCTGGAGACCGTGCCCGAGGCGCCCGTGCAGCGCTGGGTTTCGCGGCCGGCCAACATCGGCACGGCGCGCAGCACGGGCTTCGAGTTCGAAATCAAGGGCCGCGCGCGCGAACTGCTCGCCGGCTGGCCAGGGCCGGCTTCGGCCTTGCAGCTGCGCGCTTCGCTGTCGCTCTACCGCTCGGCGGTGGAGCAGATCGACGACCCCGATGCGCGGCTGGAGGGCCAGCCGCCCTGGCAGGCCACGCTGGGTTTCGACGACCGCGTGGCGCGCAGCGGCATCTCCTACGGCGCCAGCTTCTCCATGACACCTTCATTCAGCACGGCGCAGACCGACCGCCAGCGCATCTGGCGCAGCGCGGTGCGCCGGCTGGATGCCTTCGTCGCCTGGCGCGTGGACGGGCAGCTGCAGTTCCGTGTGGCGGCGAACAACCTCTTCCCCATCGACGCGGTGTCGCGCAGCAGCGTGGCCGACCTGGATGGTTTCACCGCCAGCACGGTTTCGCGCCGCAGCGCGGTGGCGCAAGTCACGGCCAACGCCGTGCTCCGGTTCTGAGCATGCCCCAGCAGCAAGCCCTGGCGGTGCACGCCGGCTCGAAGGCCCGCGAGCACCTGCGCCAGCACGGCCTGCGCCCGGCCGATGTGCGTGTGGTGCCCGCAGCGGCGGGCGGGCCCAAGGGGCTGTCGCTCATCCCGCTGGACCGCTATCTCTTCGGCGAGTGGTTCGCCGGCAGCACGCACAGCCTGCACCTGCTGGGCGCCTCCATCGGCGCCTGGCGCATGGCCGCGGCCTGCACGGCCGATCCTGATGTCGCCCTGGCGCAGCTGGCCGAGGACTACATCACCCAGACCTACCCCAGCGAGCCGGGCAAGCCGCCCACCGCACGCGTGGTGACCGAGGTCTTCCGCGCCAAGCTTGACGAACGCCTGGGCACGCAGGCGGCCACGCTGCTGGCCCACCCGCAGCGCCGGCTGCACGTCTTCACCAGCCGCGGTCGCCGCCTGCTGCACCGCCCGGGCCGCGTGAAGATGCCGCTGGGCTGGATGGCGGCTTTTGCCGCGAACGCGGCCTCGCGCAGCGCCCTGGGCGGCTGGATGGAGCGTGTGGTCTTCAGCGACCCGCGCGAGCCTCTGCCCGTGCCGCTGGCCGACTACCCCACGCGCCAGGTGCCGTTGACGGCGGCCAACCTCATGCCCGCCGTGCTGGCCAGTTGCACCATCCCTTTCTGGCTGGAAGCCGTGCAGGACGTGCCCGGCGGCCCGGCCGGCACCTACTTCGACGGTGGCATCACCGATTACCACCTGCACCTGGGCTATGCGGGCATGGGCGAGGGGCTCGTGCTGTATCCGCACTTCGGCGCGCAGGTCGTGCCCGGCTGGCTGGACAAGGCCTGGAAACGCCGCCACCGCGCCAGCCCGGCGCTGGACAACCTGGTGCTGCTGTCGCCGAAGCCAGAGTGGGTGCGCCGCCTGCCTGGCGGCAAGTTGCCCGACCGCAGCGACTTCAAGCGCTACGGCCAAGACCCGGCCAGCCGCCAGCGCCTGTGGCGCCAGGCCCTGGCCGAAAGCCAGCGCCTGGCCGATGAGTTCGCGGAACTGGTGCGCGATGGCCGGCCTGTCGAAGCCCTGCCTCTGCGCTGAGGCGCGTTACACTGCCGGCCGAAATCAACGAACAAGGGCAGAGAAAGGCGCAATGGTTATGACACCGCGGACTACCCGGTTCACCACCACCGAGAGCTAGTCGGCCGCGCTGTCACGCCTGCACCCCACCCCCTGAAGACAAGCGCGGCACTCCCCGCGCTTTTTTCGTTTCTGGAGCTTTCAACATGATCAAGATCACCTTGCCCGACGGCTCGCGCCGCGAGTACCCGCAAGCGCTCACGGTGGCCGAGGTGGCCGCCAGCATCGGCACCGGCCTGGCCAAGGCCGCCCTGGCCGGCAAGGTGGACGGCAAGCTGGTGGACACCAGCCACCGCATCGCGGCCGATGCGGCGCTGGCCATCGTCACCGAGAAGGACGCCGACGGCCTGGAGATCATCCGCCACAGCACGGCGCACCTGCTGGCTTATGCGGTGAAGGAGCTCTTCCCCGAGGCGCAGGTGACCATCGGTCCGGTCATCGAAAACGGCTTCTATTACGACTTCGCCTACAAGCGCCCCTTCACGCCAGAAGACCTGGCCGCCATCGAGAAGCGCATGGGCGAGCTTGCGGCCAAGAACGAGCCCGTGCAGCGCCGCGTGCTGCCGCGCGACGAGGCTGTTGATTACTTCAAGAGCCTGGGCGAGCACTACAAGGCCGAGATCATCGGCAGCATCCCGGCGGGTGAAGACGTCAGCCTCTACCGCGAAGGCGGCTTCGAAGACCTCTGCCGCGGCCCCCACGTGCCCAGCACCGGCCGCCTGAAGCACTTCAAGCTGATGAAGGTGGCCGGCGCCTACTGGCGCGGCGACCAGAACAACGAGCAGCTGCAGCGCATCTACGGCACCGCTTGGACCAGCAAGGAAGCGCTGCAGCAGTACCTGACGATGCTGGAAGAAGCCGAGAAGCGCGACCACCGCAAGCTCGGCCGCGAGCTCGACCTCTTCCACCTGGATGAGCACAGCCCCGGCACCGTGTTCTGGCACCCCAAGGGCTGGACGCTGTGGCAGGAGGTGGAGCAGTACATGCGCCGCGTCTACCGCGACAACGGCTACCAGGAGGTCAAGGGCCCGCAGATCCTCGACCAGGGCCTGTGGGAGAAGACCGGCCACTGGGACAAGTACCGCGAGAACATGTTCGTGACCGAATCGGAGAAGCGCCAGTACGCGCTCAAGCCGATGAACTGCCCCGGCCACATCCTGATCTTCAAGCAGGGCATCAAGAGCTACCGCGACCTGCCGCTGCGCTTCGGCGAGTTCGGCCAGTGCCACCGCAACGAGCCCACCGGCGGCCTGCACGGCATCATGCGCGTGCGCGCCTTCACGCAGGACGACGGCCACATCTTCTGCACCGAAGACCAGATCCAGGGCGAGGTCGTGGCCTTCACGCAGCTGCTGCAGCAGGTCTACAAGGACTTCGGCTTCAACAACATCATCTACAAGCTCTCGACCCGGCCCGAAAAGCGCATCGGCACGGAAGAGAGCTGGGACCGCGCCGAAGCCGCGCTGGCCGACGGCCTGCGTGCGGCCGGCTGCGAGTTCGAGTACCTGCCGGGTGAGGGCGCCTTCTACGGCCCGAAGATCGAGTACACGCTGAAGGACGCGCTGGGCCGCCCCTGGCAGTGCGGCACGATTCAGGTCGACCCCAACCTGCCCGAGCGCCTGGACGCCGATTTCGTGGGCGAAGACGGCGCCCGCCACCGCCCCATCATGCTGCACCGCGCCATCGTGGGCAGCCTGGAGCGCTTCATCGGCATCCTCATCGAGCAGCACGCCGGCGCGCTGCCTGCCTGGCTGGCGCCCACCCAGGTGGTGGTGGCCTCGATCACCGACGCGCAGGCCGACTACGCGGCAAGCGTGGCGAAATCGCTGCAAAAACAAGGAGTTAGAGTCGCCGTCGATTTGCGCAACGAGAAGATTAACTATAAGATCCGCGAGCATTCGATGCAGAAGGTCCCGTTCATCCTGGTCGTTGGCGACAAGGAGAAGGCAAACGGGGCAGTTGCCGTGCGCGCCCGAGGCAATCAAGACCTGGGTGTGATGGCGTTGGCAGACTTCCAGGCGAAGATCACCAGCGACATCGCTGCCAAGGTATAGCCGCCACCGGGTGCGCTTTCGTTTTTTCTGTGGCCCGCTTGCCTTCGGGTTGCAACAGGAGCTGGAACCATCGCTACCTTCATGGACCGCCGCGTGCCCAACGCGGAGCGCAAGCACCGTCTGAACCGGGAAATCATGGCGCCGCAGGTGCGCCTGAACGGGGTCGAAAACGAACCGCTCGGCATCGTCAGCACGATGGAAGCGTTGCGCATGGCAGGGGAACTGGATGTCGACCTGGTGGAGATCGCTGCCACCGCCGACCCCCCGGTGTGCAGGCTCATGGACTACGGCAAGTTCAAGTACCAAGAGCAGAAGAAGGCCGCTGAAGCCAAGAGCAAGCAGAAGGTCATTGAGATCAAGGAAGTGAAGTTCCGCCCGGGCACCGACGATGGCGACTACGCCATCAAGATGCGCAACCTGCGGCGCTTCATTGCCGAAGACGGCGACAAGGGCAAGGTCACGCTGCGCTTCCGCGGCCGCGAGATCACCCACCAGGACATCGGCATGCGCATGCTGGAACGCATCCGCGACGAGCTGGCCGATGTGGCGATGGTGGAGCACATGCCCAAGCTCGAAGGCCGCCAGATGATCATGGTGCTGGCGCCAAAGCGGAAGTAAAAAAGACAGAGTTTCGTGGTCGCGGTCTGGTCACCGCGGCAGCGAAAAGAAGCGGCTGCAGGCCTCGCAAGTGCACCCCAACCCGGTGCCGCCTGCAGCAGCAATTCAAGAAGGAGCAGTCATGCCCAAGATGAAGACCAAGAGCGGCGCCAAGAAGCGGTTCCGCGTGCGTCCGGGTGGTACCGTCAAGCGCGGTCAGGCGTTCAAGCGCCACATCCTCACGAAGAAGAGCACCAGCCGCAAGCGCGACCTGCGCGGCCCGGCCAACGTGCACGAGAGCGACCTGGGCAGCATCGCCAAGATGCTGCCGATGGCCGGTCTCTGACCCACTTCAACGTACGCACAAGGAGTTATTGAATGCCTCGCGTCAAACGTGGTGTCACCGCACACGCCCGCCACAAAAAGATCCTGAAGCTCGCCAAGGGCTTCCGCGGCCGTCGCAAGAACGTCTTCCGCATCGCCAAGCAGGCGGTGATGAAGGCCGGCCAGTACGCCTACCGTGACCGTCGCACACGCAAGCGTGTGTTCCGTCAGCTGTGGATTGCGCGTATCAACGCGGCCAGCCGTGGCCTGGGTCTGACCTACAGCAAGTTCATGGCCGGTCTGAAGAAGGCCGGCATCGACATCGACCGCAAGGTGCTGTCGGACATGGCCATCCACGATCCTGCTGGCTTCAGCAGCATCGTCGACAAGGTGAAGGCTCAATTGGCTTGATCCCCGCCGTCGGTGCTTCAGCACCGATAGCTTTCAAGCACTCAAAGGCCGTCACCTCGTGGCGGCCTTTTTTTTCCCGATTTCTGTCCGTTTCCCCAGCGATGAACGATCTCGACACCCTCGTGCAGGCGGCGCAGGCCGACTTTGCCGCCGCCACCCAGGGCGCAGCGCTTGAAGACGCCAAGGCCCGCTTCCTGGGCAAGAGCGGCCGCCTCACCGAGCTGCTCAAGGGCCTGGGCGCGCTGGCGCCCGAGCAGAAGAAGACCCGCGGCGCCGAGATCAACCAGGCCAAGGCCGCCATCGAAGCCGCGTTGCAGGCCCGCCGTGAAGCGCTGGCCGAAGCCGAGTTGCAGGCCCAACTGCGCGCCGAGGCGCTGGACGTCACGCTGCCCGGCCGAGGCCGCGGCGTGGCCGGCCTGCACCCGGTGAGCCGCACGATCGAGCGCATCGAGGCCATCTTCGGCAGCATGGGTTTCGACGTCGCCGAAGGCCCCGAGATCGAGACTGACTGGATGAGTTTCACTGCGCTGAACAACCCGGAAAACCACCCGGCGCGTTCAATGCAGGACACCTTCTACGTCGACATGAAAGACGCGCAGGGCCGCTGGCTCTGCCTGCGCCCGCACACCAGCCCGATGCAGGTGCGGTATGCCCAGGCGCACGCGAAGCAGCACGCCGCGCTGGCGGCGCAAGGCCTGCCGATGCCGGAGATCCGTGTCATCGCGCCAGGCCGCGTGTACCGCGTGGACAGCGATGCCACGCACTCGCCCATGTTCCACCAGATCGAAGGCCTGTGGCTGGGGGCGAACGTCAGCTTCAAGGACCTGAAGGTCGTGTTCGCTTCGCTGGTGCGCGAGTTCTTCGAGACCGACGACTTCGACGTGCGTTTCCGCCCGAGCTTCTTCCCCTTCACCGAGCCCAGCGCCGAGATCGACATCCGCTTCGGCAGCGGCCCGCTGGCCGGCCGCTGGCTGGAAGTGGCCGGCAGCGGCCAGGTGCACCCGAACGTGGTGCGCAACTTCGGGCTCGATCCTGAAGCGCACATCGGCTTTGCCTTCGGCATTGGCGCCGACCGCTTCGCGATGCTGCGCTACGGCATCGACGACCTGCGCCTGATGTTCGATGGCGATCTCCGCTTCCTCTCGCAGTTCAACTGACCATGCAATTCCCCGAATCCTGGCTGCGCGAGTTCTGCAACCCGCCGCTGAACACGCAAGAACTGGCCGACCTGCTGACCATGTCCGGCATGGAGGTGGAAGAGGTGCGCCCGGTGGCGCCGCCTTTCCACGGCATCGTCGTGGCCGAGATCCTCACCGCCGAGCAGCACCCGCAGGCCGACCGCCTGCGCGTGTGCACGGTGGACGCCGGCGCCTTCTCGAAAGACGGCCCGCTGCAGATCGTCTGTGGTGCGCCCAACGCGCGCGTGGGCATCAAGGTGCCGCTGGCCACCGTGGGTGCAGAGTTGCCGCCTGGTGAAGACGGCAAGCCCTTCAAGATCGGTGTGGGCAAGCTGCGCGGCGTCGAAAGCCGCGGCATGCTGTGCTCGGCGCGTGAACTCAAGATCGCCGACGACCACGGCGGCTTGCTGGAACTGGCGGCCGACGCGCCCGTGGGCACCGACATCCGCCAGTGGCTGCAGCTTGACGACCACCTCTTCACGCTGAAGCTCACGCCCAACCTGGGCCACGGCCTCAGCGTGTTCGGCGTGGCGCGTGAAGTGGCCGCGCTCACTGGCGCGCCGCTGCGCCTGCCGGCCTTCCCGCCCGTGCAGCCGCGCAGCGACCGTGTGCTGCCGGTGGAAGTGCAGGCCGCCGATCTGTGCGGCCGCTTCTCAGGCCGCGTGGTGCTGGGCGTGAACACGCAGGCCAAGACGCCCGCGTGGATGGTCGACCGCCTCGCGCGCTGCGGCCAGCGCAGCGTCTCGGCGCTGGTGGACATCTCGAACTACGTGATGTTCGAGTACGGCCGGCCCTCGCACATCTTCGACCTCGACAAGATCCACGAGAAGCTGGTGGTGCGCTGGGGGCGTGAAGGTGAGCAGCTCAAGCTGCTCAACGGCAACACCATCAGCCTCGACGATGAGGTCGGCGTGATCGCCGATGCGCAGGACGTCGAATCGCTCGCGGGCATCATGGGTGGCGACGCCACCGCGGTGAACGACGGTACGCAAAACGTCTACGTGGAAGCCGCCTTCTGGTGGCCAGAGGCCGTGGCCGGTCGCTCGCGCCGCTACAACTTCAGCACCGATGCCGGCCACCGCTTCGAGCGTGGCGTCGACCCGCAGGGCACGGTGGAGCACATCGAGCGCATCACGCAGCTGATCCTCGACATCTGCGGCACGCCGGCCACCGCCTGCGGCCCGGTCACCGATCAAGTGCTGGGTCTGCCCGAGTGCAAGCCCGTGACGATGCGCGTGGCGCGTGCGGCGCAGGTCATCGGCATGCCCGTGAGCAGCGCGCAGTGCGCCGATGTCTTCACACGCCTGGGGCTGGCGCACAGCGAAGCCGGCGGCGTGTTCACCGTCACGCCGCCGAGCTGGCGTTTCGACCTGCAGATCGAGGAAGACCTGATCGAGGAAGTGGCGCGCGTGGTGGGCTTCAACAGCCTGCCGATGACCGCGCCCATCGCGCCCGTGACGCCGCGTGTACGGCGCGAGGCCCAGCGCGGCGCGCACGCCGTGCGCCGCGCGCTCGCCGCGCTGGATTACCAGGAAACCATCAACTTCAGCTTCGTCGAAGAGCGCTGGGAGCGTGAGCTGGCAGGCAATGCCGACCCCATCCGCGTGCTCAACCCCATCGCCGCGCCGCTGGCGGTGATGCGCTCCAGCCTGATGGGCAGCCTGGTGCAGGCGTTGCGCAACAACCTGGCGCGCAAGGCGCCGCGTGTGCGCGTGTTCGAGATCGGCCGCGTGTTCATGCGCGACGCGGCGGCCACCGACGGTCCGCTCAGCGTGGCGGGCGTGAACCAGCCCATGCGCGTGGGCGGCCTGGTTTGGGGCGGCGCGCTGCCGCTGCAGTGGGGCGCAAAAGAGCAGGGTGCCGATTTCTTCGACGTGAAGGGCGACCTGCAGGCGCTGCTGGCGCCGCAGCAGCCGGTCTTCACCGCGGCCGAGCACCCGGCGCTGCACCCAGGCCGCTGCGCCAGCATCTCGCTGGATGGGCGCGTGGTGGGCTACGTGGGCGAGTTGCACCCGAAGTGGCGACTGGCCTATGACATCCCGGCCTTCCAGGGCCAGGCGCCGGTGCTGTTCGAGCTGGAACTGGCCGCTGTGCTGGGCCAGCCGCTGCCGGTGTTCACGCCACTGTCGCGCCAGCAGGCCGTGCAGCGCGACCTGGCGCTGGTGGTGCGCGAAGACGTCAGCCACGACAGCCTGATGGCGGCGCTGCAGCAAGACCCACAGGGCCTGGTGCGCAGCGCGCGCCTCTTCGACATCTACAAGCCTGCCACGCCCGTGGCGGGCCTGCAAGCCGGTGAACGCAGCCTGGCCGTGCGCCTGGAACTGCGTGATGACGAGAGCACGCTCACCGACGAGCGCATCGAGGCCACCGTGGCGGCTGCCGTGGCCCGTGCGGCCGCGGCTGTTGGCGCGCGCCTGCGCGCATGAAAACCGAGACCGGACACCGAACCATGAACGCACCTGAAGACAGCCCGCGCTCGCCTGTGATCCTCTCGTCGCTGGAAACGCCCACGCTCACCAAAGCCGAACTCGCCGAGCTGCTGTTCGACCGCCTGGGCCTGAACAAACGCGAGAGCAAGGACATGGTGGAGGCCTTCTTCGAGATCGTGCACGGCACGCTCGTCGAGGGGCAGGACGTGAAGCTCTCCAGCTTCGGCAACTTTAATATCCGCCGCAAGGCGCCGCGCCCGGGGCGCAACCCGCGCACGGGCGAGAGCATCCCCATCAAGGCGCGCAACGTCGTCACCTTCCACGCCAGTCACAAGCTGAAATCGGTGGTGCAGGGCGACACCCCCGTCGAAGGGGACTTCGAGTAGAGTCTAGTTTTCTGCACCGATCCCATTGATTTCAATGGAGAAAGCTCTCCCCACCATACCGGCCAAGCGTTACTTCACCATCGGTGAGGTGAGCGAGCTGTGCGGGGTGAAGCCTTACGTGCTGCGCTATTGGGAACAAGAGTTCACGCAGCTCAAGCCCATGAAGCGCCGGGGCAACCGGCGCTACTACCAGCACCACGAGGTGCTGCTCGTCCGCCGCATCCGCGACCTGCTCTACGACCAGGGCTTCACGATCAGCGGCGCGCGCAACCGGTTGTCCGACGCCCTGCCGTCGGCACCGGGCGACTTCGATGAAGACACAGAAACGCCAGACGAACGCGGCCAGGAGCCCGCCGCCGTATCGCTGCCGGCGTCAGCGGCAACGGGTGCGAGCCCGGTGTCGGCCCAGCAACTGCGCAGCGAGCTTTTGTCGATTCGAGAGTTGCTCTCCGTCTGAGACGCTCGATTTCGGGCTATACTGCGAGGCTCAGTCGGGGCGTAGCGCAGCCTGGTAGCGCACTTGCATGGGGTGCAAGGGGTCGCGAGTTCGAATCCCGCCGCCCCGACCATAGAAACGGCAAAGCCCGGTGTCTCACGACACCGGGCTTTTTGCTTTTCTCGGCCCTCGCGGGCCCGGGTCACAAGGCGTTGAGCGGGATCTTCAGGTAAGCCACGCCGTTGTCTTCCGTGGGGGGCATTTCGCCGGCGCGGATGTTGAGTTGCACGGCCGGCAGGATGAGCGTGGGCATGGCCAGCGTGGCGTCACGCTGCGTGCGCATGGAGACGAAGTCAGCTTCGCTGACGCCGTCGTGCACGTGGATGTTCTTCGCGCGCTGTTCGGCCACGGTGGTTTCGAAATTTACCGTGCGCCCGGCAGGCGGGTAGTCGTGGCACAAAAACAGCCGCGTCGTGTCGGGCAATGCGAGCAGCCGCCGCACCGAGCGGTACAGCGTGCGCGCGTCGCCGCCCGGAAAATCGCAGCGCGCCGTGCCAACGTCGGGCATGAAGATTGTGTCGCCCGTGAAGACGGCGTCGCCGACACGGTAGGCCACGCAGGCCGGTGTGTGTCCGGGCACGGCCATCACTTCGCCCGTGAGCGTGCCGATGGCGAAAGACTCGCCGTCTTCGAACAGATGGTCGAACTGCGAGCCGTCCTCCGCGAAACCAGCTTCGAGGTTGAACAGCCCTTTGAAGACCTTCTGCACGGTCTGTATGCGGTGGCCGATGCCGATGCGCCCGCCGAGCTGGGCCTTCAGGTAGGGCGCCGCGGTCAGGTGGTCGGCATGCGCATGGGTCTCCAGGATCCAGGCCACCTTCAGATCGAGCTTGCGCACGTAGTCGATGACCTGGTCGGCCGAGGCATGGCTGGTGCGGCCTGACTTGGGGTCGTAGTCGAGCACCGAATCGATGATGGCGCAGGTGCTGCCTGGGCCCGCGTGCACGACATAGGTAACGGTCCAGGTGGCGGGGTCGAAGAGCCCGTGCACCTGCGGGGCGGTGTGTTCAGCAGTGGTCATGTTGCGGACTCCATCCGTATATCAGTGATCATCACTATATTGACAAACAATATATCCGTCAATATAGTGATGACTCCGGCGTTTGCTGTCGTCCTGTTTTCGCCAGCCGTCACCCCGCTTGCCTGCGCCCCTGACCCCCCCTATGCGAAGCGAAGCCGCCACCATCGATATCGACACCATGCGCGCCGCTGCGGCCGAGGCCTGCCGCCTGATGAAGGTGCTGGCCAACCCCGACCGCCTGCTGCTGCTGTGCCAACTCGCCGAAGGCGAGCGCTGCCCCAGCGATCTGGAGGCGGCGCTGGGCATCGTGCAGCCCACCTTGTCGCAGCAGTTGGGCGTGCTGCGCGACGAGGGGCTGGTGGCCACGCGGCGCGAAGGCAAGCACATCCATTACCGCCTCAGCAGCGAGCGCGCACGCGCCGTGATGCAGATGCTCTACAGCCAGTTCTGCCAACCTTCCATTGCCTGAGAGAGTGACAACAATGACGATCGACTGGACCCATTTCACCCCTTGGGCCTCGCTGGCCGGCGGCGTGCTGCTGGGCGTGGCCTCGGCCCTGTTTATCCTGCTGAACGGCCGCGTGCTGGGTATCAGCGGCATCCTCGGCGGCCTGCTGCGGCCGCGCGCGGGCGACGCCGGCTGGCGCCTGGCCTTTCTCGCGGGTCTGCTGGCCGCGCCCCTGGTCTACGGCTTCTTGGCCCCGGCCGGTTTTGCTTCGGCGCCACGCATCGACGCCAGTTTCGGGCTGGTGGTGGTGGCGGGGCTGTTGGTCGGTGTCGGCACGCGCTACAGCGCCGGCTGCACCAGCGGCCATGGTGTGTGCGGCCTGTCGCGGCTGTCGCCACGCTCGCTGGTGGCGACCTTGAGCTTCATGGCTGCGGGTTTTGCCGTCGTGTTCGCCGTCCGCCACCTGCTGTGAGGAGCCCTGTGATGCACCGCGTTTCCGAGTTCATCGTCGGCCTGCTCTTCGGGCTGGGCTTGCTGCTGTCCGGCATGACCGATCCCAGCAAGGTGCTGGGCTTCCTGGATCTTTTCGGCGCCTGGGATCCTTCCTTGGCGTTTGTGATGGGGGGCGCCATCGCGGTGGGCTTCTTCGCCTTCGCGCTGGCGGCCAAACGCACCCGGGCCTTCTTCGGTGGGGCCATGCACCTGCCGACGTCGAACGACATCGACCATCGCCTGGTGCTGGGCGCCGTCACCTTCGGCGTGGGCTGGGGCCTGGCGGGTTTCTGCCCCGGACCTGGGCTGGTGTCGCTGGCTTCGGGTGAACCCAAAGCGGCGGCGTTCGTCGGGGCCATGGTCGGCGGCATGCTGCTGTTCGAGGCCTTGGAGCACCTCCGGCAACGCCGGCTCTCGGCCCAGGCGTGAAGTCCGGCCCGAGGGCGCCCACCGGCATCGGCCGCTGGCTGCCGGCCTTGCCGGTGCTGCAGTGGGGCCGCGAGTACCGGCGCGAGACCTTGGTGAGCGACGGCCTCGCGGCCGTCATCGTCACCATCATGCTCATCCCGCAGAGCCTGGCCTACGCCATGCTGGCGGGTCTGCCGCCAGAAGCCGGGCTCTACGCCAGCGTGGCGCCCTTGCTGCTGTACGCCGTGTTCGGCAGCAGCCGCGTTCTGGCGGTAGGGCCGGTGGCGGTGGTGTCGCTGATGACGGCCACCACGCTGGGTGAATTGGCGCAGGCAGGCACGCCCGCCTATGCCGGCCTGGCACTGGTGCTGGCGCTGATTTCGGGGCTGATGCTGCTGGCCATGGGCCTGCTGCGCCTGGGCTTCATGGCGAATTTCCTGAGCCACCCGGTCATCTCGGGTTTCATCACTGCGTCGGGCCTGCTGATCGCCGCCAGCCAGTTGAAGACCCTGCTCGGCATTCCGGCGCAGGGCCACGATTTCCTCGCGCTGCTGGGCGCGTTGGCGCGGCAGCTGCCCGAGTTGCACGGCTTGACGGCCGTGGTGGGCCTGTCGACCCTGGCCTTCCTGTTCTGGGCGCGCCAAGGCTTGAAGCCGGCCCTGCTGGGCCTGGGGCTGGCACCGCGCCTGGCCGATGTGCTGGCCAAGACGGGACCGGTGGCGGCCATCGCCGCCACGGCCACCTTGAGCTGGGCGCTGGATTGGCAGGCCCAGGGCCTGAAAGTGGTGGGCCACGTGCCGCAGGGCCTGCCGCCGCTGACGCTGCCGAGTTTCGAGATCGCGGTATGGCAGCCGCTGCTCTTGCCGGCGCTGCTGATCAGCGTGGTGGGCTTCGTCGAATCGGTGTCGGTGGGCCAGACGCTGGCGGCCAAGCGCCGACAGCGCATCGAACCCGACCAGGAACTGGTGGCGCTGGGGGCCAGCAACGTGGGCGCCGCCTTCACCGGGGGCTTGCCCGTGACGGGCGGTTTCGCGCGCTCGGTGGTGAACTTCGACGCCGGTGCGCAGACGCCGGCAGCCGGTGTCTACACCGCCTTGGGCCTGCTGCTGGCTTCACTTTTCCTCACGCCGGCCTTGTTCTACCTGCCTCAGGCCACGCTGGCGGCGACCATCGTGGTGGCGGTGCTGTCGCTGGTGGATTTCAGCGTGCTCAAGCACACCTGGGGTTGGTCCAAACCCGACTTTGCCGCGGTGGCCACCACCCTGGCGGGCACCCTGCTGCTGGGTGTGGAGGCGGGGCTGGTGCTGGGCGTGGGCGTGTCGCTGGCGCTTTTTCTGTTCCGCACCAGCCGACCGCACATTGCCGAGGTGGGCCGGGTGCCGGGCACCGAGCACTTCCGCAACGTGCTGCGGCACGCGGTGCAGACCAGCCCCCGGGTCTTGAGCCTGCGCGTGGACGAAAGCCTGTACTTCGCCAACGCACGCGCGCTCGAAGACCGCATCAACGATGAAGTGGCCTCGCGGCCGGCGCTGGCCCATGTGCTGCTGCAGTGCTCGGCCATCAACGACATCGACGCCAGCGCGCTCGACAGCCTGCAGGCCATCCATCAGCGCCTGCACGATGCGGGCGTGCAGTTGCACCTGTCGGAAGTGAAAGGCCCGGTGATGGACCGCCTGCAGCGCAGCGACTTCCTGCAGGGGCTGAGCGGGCAGGTGTTCATGAGCCAGCACCAGGCCTGGTTGGCGCTGGCGCCCGACGCGGCGTGACATCTGCACCGCTGCGTGTGGCCACCGCGCCACCTTGGCCGTGCACACACCGGCACGGCGCGCGAAGATGCGACCAGACGCCGTGTCAGCACCCCGCAGAGAGCCCGCACGATGAACGCCGCCCACATCGCCCTCACGGGTATGAATGCCGCACAGCAGACGCTGCGCAGCCACGCCCACAACCTGGCCAACCTCGGCACCGAGGGCTTTCGGCGCGAGCGCACGCTGCAGGCCACCGCGTCCGGGGGCGGCACCAGCACCAGCGTGGCGCCCGCGGCCGTTGTGGGCGAAGCAATAGCCGAGGACATCGTCGGCCAGATGCAGGCCGGCCACGCCTTCGCGGCCAATCTCGCGGTCTTCAAGACCGCGCGGCGCATGTCGGAAACCTTGCTCGACCTGCAGGCCTGAGGCGGCTTCCGTCACGGCGCGGCGAGCCCGCGGCGTCAGGGGCGGGCAAGTCGCGGACCTAGAATCCGCGGTTGTCCTGAAGCCCTGCCACGAGAAAACACGCCATGAGCCTGCTCAACGTTCCCCCCGGCGCCAAGGCGCCCCAAGAGTTCAACGTGATCATCGAAATCGCGATGAACGCCGACCCGGTGAAGTACGAGGTCGACCATGACACCGGCGCGCTGTTTGTCGACCGGTTCATGAGCACCGCCATGCACTACCCGTGCAACTACGGCTACGTGCCGCGCACGCTGGCCGACGATGGCGATCCGGTGGACGTGCTGGTGGTCACGCCGCTGCCGCTGCTGCCGGGCTCGGTGGTGAAGTGCCGCGCCCTGGGCATGCTGCGCATGGACGACGAAGCCGGCGGCGACAACAAGCTGATCGCGGTGCCGACCGAGAAGCTGCTGCCCTCCTACGCCAACATCAAGAAGAGCGAAGACCTGCCGGAACTGCTGCTGAAGAGCATCCAGCACTTCTTCGAGCACTACAAGGATTTGGAGCCCGGCAAGTGGGTGAAGGTGGTGGGCTGGGCCGATGCCGAGGCCGCGCGCACCGAGATCACGCAAGGCATCAAGACCTACAGCGAGAAGCACCCGGGCTGACACGGGCCCGCCGTGTCACGGCCTGGGCCGTGGCGCGCTGCCTCAGGCTCCTGAGCCCTGGGGCGTCTTGAACGGCGTGTGTTCACGCAGTTCGTCCACGTACTGCGCCATGCCCTGGCCCTCCTGGGCCAGGAAGTCTTGCACCGCGGCGGCGAAACGCTCGTCGCGCAGCCAATGCGCCGAGCCCGTGGCCACCGGCAGCAGGCCGCGCGCCATCTTGTGCTCGCCCTGGGCGCCGCCCTCGAAACGCCGGTAGCCGTTCGCCAGGCACCAGGCCAGCGGCTGGTAGTAGCAGGCCTCGAAGTGCAGGCAGCTCACCGGCTCGGTGCAGCCCCAGTAGCGGCCCCAGGCCGCACGGCGTTCGCCGTCCACGGCGATGAGCGACGCCGCGATGGGTTCGCCATCGCGACGTGCCACGAACATCACCCAGTGTTGCGGCATCTGCACCGCCATCTGCGCGAAGAACTCGCGCGTGAGGTAGGGCGTGCTGTGGTGCGCTTGGTAGGTGAGGGTGTAGCAGCGGTAGAAGAAGTCCCACAGCGCCTCGTCGATGGCTGCGCCTTCGTGCGTGGTGAAGGTGATGCCCTGCTCGGCCACGCGCCGGCGCTCCTGCTGGATCTTCTTGCGTTTGTCGCGCTGCAAACGCGCCAGCAGTTCGGTGAAGTCGGCCGCCGGTGCGGCTTCGTCCTGCGTCCAGTGGAACTGCACGCCGGCGCGCAACATCCAGCCGGCGTCAGCGAAGGCCTGCCGGTCGGCCTCGTCGCCGAAGAGCATGTGGGCCGATGACAGCCGCGCTTCGCGTGCGAACTGCCCGATGGCCGCCACCAGCGCCGTGCGGGCCGCCGCGTCGCGCGCCAGCAGCCGGGTGCCGGGCACGGGCGTGAAGGGCACCGCGCCCAGCAGCTTGGGGTAGTAGCGCAGGCCGTGCCGGCGGTAGGCGTCGGCCCAGGCCCAGTCGAAGACGTACTCGCCGTAGGAATGGCTCTTCAGGTAGAGCGCCGTGGCGGCGTGCAGTTCGCCATCCAGCTCCAGGGTGATGAACTGCGGGGCCCACCCGGTGTCGGGCACGGCGCTGCCTGAGGTGTGCATGGCGGCCAGGTACTCGTGCTGCATGAAAGGCGTCGGTGCGGCCTGTGCGGCCAGCAGCGTGTTCCAGGCAGGGGCATCCAGCGCCGACGGATCGCTGTGAACCCGGATGACATAATCTTTTTCGATGCTGGTGTGCTGCGACATTCAGGGCCGATCAGGTGTTCAAGACGCAGGGCTCAAGGACGTGAAAAAGACATGCTGAAAGCGGCCCTGGCACAGATCAACGCCACCGTGGGCGACCTCGCGGGCAACGCCCGCCTGCTGGCCACCGCCGCCCGCCAGGCCCACGCCCAGGGCGCGCAACTGGTGCTGGCCCCCGAACTGGCCCTGACCGGCTACCCGCCCGAAGACCTGTTGTTGCGCCCGGCCTTCATGCAGGCCTGCGCCGACACGCTGGCCACGCTGGCCGCCGAGTTGGCCGATTGCGAAGGCCTGCACCTCGTGGTGGGGCACCCGCACCAGTTCGGCGAGCGGGCGGATGTTAGGTCGAAGTCCCACGCGGTGCAGCGTCGCTTCAACGCAGCCTCGGTGCTGGCAGGGGGCTGTGTGCTCGGCACGTATTGCAAGCGCGAGCTGCCCAACTACCAGGTCTTCGACGAGCGCCGCTATTTCGCTTCGGGCCGCGACCACGGCCTGGGCCCGCTGGTGCTGGACATCGACGGCCTGCGCATCGGCCTGCTGATCTGCGAAGACGCCTGGTTCGAAGAACCCGCCGCCGCCGCCGTGGCCGCCGGGGCCGAACTGCTGTGTGTGTTGAACGCCTCGCCCTTCCACCTGGACAAGGCCGACGAGCGCGAGGCGCGCATGGCCGAACGCGCGCGGGCCGTGGGCCGGCCGCTGCTCTACGCCCACCTCGTGGGCGGGCAGGACGAGGTGGTGTTCGACGGCGCCTCGTTCGCGCTGAGCGCCTCCGGTGTGGTGACCGCGCGGGCTGCGGCCTTCGAGCCCGCTCTGCTGATGCTGGACATCGGGGCCGACGGCACACCCCAAGGTGATATCGCCCCGGTGCCCGAACTCGAAGCCCAGGCCTGGGCTGCGCTGGTGATCGGGGTGCGTGATTACCTGGGCAAGAACGGTTTCCCGGGCGCGATCATCGGCCTGTCGGGCGGCGTGGATTCGGCGCTGGTGCTGGCGCTGGCGGTGGACGCCATCGGCGCCGACAAGGTGCGCACGGTGATGATGCCCTCGCCCTACACGGCCGACATTTCCTGGATCGACGCGCGCGACATGGCCGAGCGCCTGGGCGTGCGTTACGACGAGATCGCCATCGAGCCGATGTTCGAGGCTTTCCGCGGTGCGCTGGCGCCGCAGTTCGAGGGCCGTGCCGAAGACACGACGGAAGAGAACCTGCAGGCCCGCATCCGCGGCACGCTGCTGATGGCGCTGTCGAACAAGCTCGGCCACATCGTGCTGACCACCGGCAACAAGAGCGAGATGGCCACCGGCTACTGCACGCTGTACGGCGACATGGCGGGCGGCTTTGCGGTCATCAAGGACGTGGCCAAGACCCTCGTCTACCGGCTGTGCGAGTGGAAGAACCGCCAGCCCACGCGCCGCGCCGATGGCAGCGTGGGACCGGTGATCCCCGAGCGCATCCTGACCCGCGCACCCTCGGCCGAACTGCGGCCCAACCAGACCGACCAGGACAGCCTGCCGCCTTACGAGGTGCTCGACGCCATCCTCGCGCGCTACATGGAGGAAGACCAGGGCATCGAGGACATCGTGGCAGCGGGATTTGCACGGGCCGACGTCGAACGTGTCACGCGCCTGATCAAGTTCAACGAGTACAAAAGGCGGCAAGCGCCTGTGGGCATCCGCATCACCCACAGGGCTTTCGGGCGGGATTGGCGCTACCCCATCACCTCGAAGTTCCGTGCTTAAATCAACGCAATCCCACCGCACTTTCGGAGCCCCACCATGAAGCAGATCACCGCCGTCATCAAGCCTTTCAAGCTGGAAGAGGTGCGTGAGGCGCTGGGCGATGTGGGCGTCTCCGGCCTCACCGTCACTGAGGTCAAGGGCTTCGGCCGCCAGAAGGGCCACACCGAGCTCTACCGCGGCGCCGAGTACGTGGTCGACTTCCTGCCCAAGGTGAAGGTGGAAGTGGTGGTGAAGGATGCCGACGTCGAGCGCTGCATCGAGGCCATCGTGAAGGCGGCCAAGACCGGCAAGATCGGCGACGGCAAGATTTTCGTCACGCCGGTGGAGCAGGTGGTGCGCATTCGCACTGGCGAGGCCGACGAAGCGGCCATCTGAAGCCCGCAGGCCCCGGCTGCGCTCAGATGCGCGTGTAGTCGTCGGGGCCGGTCGCTGCGCGCGCCTGCTCAGCCAGGCGCAACATCAGGGCCACGGGGTCGGTGCCCACCTCCAGCACCGCGTTCTGCGGCGCTGACAGGAAGCCTTCGGCGACGCTGTGTGCCATGAAGCGCAGGAGGTTGTCGTAGTAGCCCGCGACGTTGAGCAGGCCGATGGGCTGGTCGTGGTACTTGAGCTGGCGCCAGGTCCACACCTCGTACAGCTCTTCCAGCGTGCCGATGCCGCCGGGCAACGCGATGAACACATCGGCGCGCTCGGCCATCATCTGCTTGCGCACGTGCATGGTGGGCACCACGTGCAGTTCGTGCAGGCCCTCGTGGCCGACTTCCATCTGCTTCAGCGTCTCGGGGATGATGCCCACCACGCGACCGCCAGCGGCCAGCGTGGCATCGGCCACCTCGCCCATCAGGCCGACCTTGCCGCCGCCGTAGACGAGCTGCCAGCCCCGTTCACCGATGGCCTGCCCCAGGGCCCGCGCCGCGGCGGTGTAAGCCGGCTTCGCGCCGTGGCGGGCGCCGCAGTAGACGGTGATGCTGAAGGGGGAGGAAGCGGTCGGCTTGGCGGACATGGAGGCATGCCGCGCGAGCGCGGCCGGTTCAGGGGCTGGGGGCGGTGGTCTTGCCGCGCGCTTTGCGCGGCGGCAGCTTCCAGCTTATCAGCCGTGTGCCGCAGACCGCGTCGTGGAAGAACTGGCGTTGCGGGTGCAGCCACACCAGCCCGGCATAAGCCAGCACGCCCGCACTCAGCGCCCCGAAGGTCACGCCGCTGCCCGTGAGGCCGCTGAACCACACGGTGGCCAGCGCCGGCAGGAACCACAGCCAGGCCAGCAGGTAGCGGCACAGGGCGCGCAGCGGGCGCACGGGTGCGCCGTCACGGGTGACGAGGCGGATGTGCCAGGTCTGCATGGCCAAGGTCTGGCCGCTGCGCGACCAGAAGTAGACAAAGTAGACCCCGAGCACGGCAAAGAGGAAGGCGCGCAAACCGGCGGTGCCGACCAGCGCGTGTGTCTGCCGCGTGACGATGCCGTAGAACAGCCCCGCGATCATCACCACGCCGAAAAGCAAGACGCCCTCGTACAGAAAGCAGGCCATGCGCTGGCGCAGGCGCGGCGCCGGCGAACTCGCCGGGGGCACCACAGGATGGTTCATGGACGGTCGTTCTTGTCGGGTGGTGGCGGGGCGCTGACGGCGGCGCCTTGCGGGCCACGCTGGGGCAGCAAGGTGGCCTTGTCGACGAACCCAGGAGTCGCTGCGATTTTCGGCAGGCCCGTCTGGTGATGGGCCGGCGGTGCCGCGCGGGCGGTGATGGGTGTGGTTGTCGCGCCTGGTCGCATCTGCTGCACGCCCGGTGTCACGGCCCGGGCCGGTGCGTGCGCTGGGGCGCGCACCATGTTGCGCTTGCTGCTGCCCGCTGCCTGCGTCTGCGCGGGCGCGGCGGCCTCGGCCGATGCGGCGCGCACGGCAGGCCGGGCTCTCTGCGCCAGCCGAGCACGCTCTTCCGGTGCCAGGGCCTGGTAGGCCGCCCAGCGAGCCTGGCGCTCGGCGTCGGGAAGGTTGCGCACTTCCTGGAACTGCTGACGTGCGGTGCTGCGCTGTGCCGGCGTCATGCGGGCCCAGGCAGTCATGCGCGCCTGCAACAGGCCTTGCTCCTCGGGAGGCAGCGCGGGGTAACGCGAGGCCACCTCCAGCCACTTCAGCCGCCGGTGTGCTTCGATCTGGCCCCAATCCTTCTTCAGCGGCGCCAGCACCTGCTGCTGCTGTGCCGTGAGGCTGGCCCAGGCCGGTCCGGTTTCTGCGGCCGCCAGCGCGCCGCCCGCCCACAGGAGAGCCATGAACACCAGGAGCCGCAGCCCGCCATGCCCGCTCATGGTGGCGGCGCAGTGCGCAGGTACTCGACGAAGCCGGGGTCCGAGTAGGCAGTGGGCGGCAGCGTGTCCGTCAACAACTGGGCGTCGATGTCAGCCGCTGCAATCACACGCTCGCGCACGGTCCAGCGGTCGATGGCGATCAGCCCTGCAACCATCACCAGCAATGGCAGCGCCAGGGCCAGGCGCTCACGCCAGGGCGAGAAGCCCGCCAAATGGGCCACGGGTCCGCCGCCCAGTGTGGCGGACGCTTGGGCCGCCGCCGGCTGCCTGCCCGTGCGGGCGCGCTCCAGGGCCCGCTCGCGCGCCACGCGCAGGCGCTCACCCACATCGGGGTGGGTGGCCTCGCTGTGCAGGCTGAGGCCGGCGGCCAGCCGGGCACCCAGGCGCGCCTCAAGGGCGGGCGTGTCGGTGCCGAAACGGCTGCGGTTCATGAAGAGACTCCCTTGTTCTTGAGGGCCTTGGCCAATGCATGCAATGCCCGGGAGCAGTGTGTCTTGACACTGCCTTCCGAGCAACCCATCACGGCGGCGGTTTCGCTGACGTCGAACTCCTCCCAGTAACGAAGCAGGAAGGCTTCACGTTGACGGGCCGGCAGTTCGGCCACCTGCTCGTCGATGAGTTGCAGCACCTGGCTGCGCGAAACCGCGTCGGCGGCGCTTTCAGTGCCCAGGGTGTCTTCCAGCGTGTGCAGGGTTTCGAGCAGATCGAAGTCCCCGCCGTCGTCGCCAGCGCCTTCGAATTCCGACAGGTTCTGCATCACGGCGCCGCGCACCTTCTCGCGGCGGAACCAGTCCATCGTGGCGTTGGACAGGATGCGCTGGAAGAGCAGCGGCAATTCGGCCGCAGGGCGGTCGGCGTACTTCTCGGCCAGTCGGATCATGGTGTCCTGCACGATGTCCAGCGCCGCCTCGTCGTTACGCACCGCGTAGGCGGCCCGCTTGAAGGCACGCTTCTCGACACTCTTGAGGAAGTCAGACAGTTCTTTGTCGGTGGCCAACGCGTTGCAGCAGAGCGCCCGGGTTGGGGCGGGCGGATTATCACTGTGCGCCTCACACCGTGTTGGCGGTCGCGAACGGTGGGCTTGTCAAGAAGGTGCAAGCCCGCCCCATGCATAATAGGGGGCTTCGCACAACGTTCTTTTTGGGTCCTAAGCCCGGCCGTCAAACCCCGACGGCGGATTTTCGACCGCGCAGGTGCCGAATCGGCCTCACAAGGGCTCGCAGGAGGCGCACCGATGGATTTTCGTCAGAGAAAACCTCAGAGGTTCTAAATGGAAATGTCTGCCGCGGATGTCAAGCGTGCTGCGACCGTCGATGGTCGCGCCTCTTCTGCATCTTCCCCCTCCGTCACCGCTGAGCCCAACGGCTCCGAGATCCTGGTTCGCTGCCTGCAGGCCGAACAGGTGAAGTACCTCTGGGGCTACCCCGGCGGTGCGGTGCTCTACATCTACGACGCGCTCTACAAGCAAGAGTCCATCGAGCACGTGCTGGTGCGCCACGAACAGGCCGCCATCCACGCCGCCGACGGCTACGCCCGTGCCACGGGCGAAGTGGGCGTCGCGCTGGTGACGTCCGGTCCGGGCGTGACGAATGCCATCACCGGCATTGCCACGGCCTACATGGACAGCATCCCGATGGTGATCATCACCGGGCAGGTGCCCACGCCGGCCATTGGCCTGGACGCCTTCCAGGAGTGCGACACCGTCGGCATCACGCGCCCCATCGTCAAGCACAACTTCCTCGTGAAGGACGTGCGCGACCTGGCGCTGACGCTCAAGAAAGCCTTCCACATCGCCCGCACCGGGCGGCCCGGCCCGGTGGTGGTCGACATTCCCAAGGACGTTTCGCTCAAGACCTGCGCCTTCCACTACCCCGAGACGGTGGAGATGCGCAGCTACAACCCGGTGAAGAAGGGCCACGGCGGGCAGATTCGCAAGGCCGTGCAGCTGCTGCTGCAGGCCAAGCGGCCCTACATCTACACCGGGGGCGGCGTGATCCTGGGCAACGCCACGGCCGAGTTGCGCCAGCTGGCCGACATGCTGGGCTTCCCCTGCACCAACACGCTGATGGGCCTGGGCGCCATCGCGCACAGCGACCCCAAGTTCCTGGGCATGCTGGGGATGCACGGCACCTATGAAGCCAACATGACGATGCAGAACTGCGACGTCCTGCTGGCCGTGGGTGCACGTTTCGACGACCGTGTGATCGGCAACCCCAAGCACTTCGCTTCGGTGGAGCGCAAGATCATCCACGTCGACATCGACCCCAGCAGCATCAGCAAGCGCGTGAAGGTCGACATCCCCATCGTCGGCGACGTGAAGGAAGTGCTGATCGAGCTGATCTCGCAGATCCGCGAGGCGCAGACGCGGCCCGATGCCGGGGCCTTGTCGGCCTGGTGGAAGCAGATCAATGAGTGGCGCCGCCGCGAGTGCCTGGCCTACAAGCACAGCACCGAGGTCATCAAGCCGCAGATGGTGGTGGAAAAGCTCTGGGAGCTGACGAAGGACCGCGACGCCTACATCACGAGTGACGTGGGCCAGCACCAGATGTGGGCCGCGCAGTTCTACCGCTTCGAAGAGCCGCGCCGCTGGATCAACAGCGGCGGCCTGGGCACCATGGGCGTGGGCTTGCCCTATGCGATGGGCATCAAGCTGGCCAAGCCCGAGAGCGATGTTTTCTGCATCACGGGCGAGGGCAGCATCCAGATGTGCATCCAGGAACTCTCCACCTGCAAGCAGTACAACACGCCGGTGAAGGTGGTGTCGCTGAACAACCGCTACCTGGGCATGGTGCGGCAGTGGCAGCAGCTCGACTACGGCGGCCGCTACTCGCACAGCTACATGGACGCGCTGCCCGACTTCGTGAAGCTCGCCGAGGCCTACGGGCACGTGGGCCTGCTGGTGGAGAAGCCGTCTGATGTGGAAGGCGCGCTGCGCGAAGCCATCGCGCTGAAGGACCGCACGGTCTTCCTGGACATCCGCACCGACCCCACCGAAAACGTCTGGCCGATGGTGCAGGCCGGCAAGGGCATCAGCGAGATGCTGCTGGGCTCCGAAGACCTCTGAAGCCGCGAAAGCGGTGCATGGCCCCGGCGTTACCGCGCCGAGGCTGCGGCACCGCAGCAGCGGCCCCAGAGCTTCAGAAGCCAGACACCTGTTCCTCAACTCGCAACGCGTGGCCAAGCCGCCGGGGTTACCGCCCCGGCGCGTGAAGAGCGCGCAGGACGAAAGACCATGAAACACATCATCGCGGTGCTGCTCGAGAACGAGCCCGGCGCCTTGTCACGTGTCGTCGCCTTGTTCTCGGCGCGCGGCTACAACATCGAGAGCCTGACGGTGGCCCCCACCGAAGACGCCAGCCTCTCGCGCATGACCATCGTCACCACCGGCAGCGACGAGGTCATCGAGCAGATCACCAAGCACCTGAACCGCCTCATCGAGGTGGTGAAGGTGGTCGACCTCACCGAGGGCAGCTTCACAGAGCGCGAGCTCATGCTGATCAAGGTGCGTGCGGTCGGCAAGGAGCGCGAGGAGATGAAGCGCATGGCCGAGATCTTCCGCGGCCGCATCATCGACGTCACCGAGAAGAGCTACACCATCGAGCTCACCGGCGACAGCAGCAAACTCGATGCCTTCCTGGTGGCCATCGACCGCGCCGCCATCCTCGAGACCGTGCGCACCGGTGCCAGCGGCATCGGCCGCGGCGAACGCATCCTTCGCGTCTGAACGGCGCCCCCATTCATCACCAGTTTTTACGGAGAGAACCCATGAAGGTCTATTACGACAAGGACGCCGACCTCAGCCTCATCAAAGGCAAGAACGTCACCATCATCGGCTACGGTTCGCAGGGCCATGCCCACGCGCAGAACCTCAACGACAGCGGCTGCAAGGTCACCGTGGGCCTGCGCAAGGGCGGCGCCAGCTGGGCCAAGGTGGAGAAGGCCGGCCTGAAGGTGGCCGAAGTGGCCGAGGCCGTGAAGGCCGCCGACGTCGTGATGATCCTGCTGCCCGACGAGCAGATCGGCGCCGTCTACAAGAACGACATCGAGCCCAACATCAAGCAGGGCGCGAGCCTCGCATTTGCGCACGGCTTCAACGTGCACTACGGCCAGGTCGTGCCGCGCGACGACCTCGACGTGTGGATGGTGGCGCCCAAGGCCCCGGGCCACACCGTGCGCGGCACCTACACGCAGGGCGGCGGCGTGCCGCACCTGATCGCCGTGCATGCCGACAAGAGCGGCAAGGCACGCGACCTGGCGCTGAGCTACGCCGCGGCCAACGGCGGCGGCAAGGCCGGCATCATCGAGACCAACTTCCGCGAAGAGACCGAGACCGACCTCTTCGGCGAGCAGGCCGTGCTTTGCGGTGGCACCGTCGAGCTGATCAAGGCCGGCTACGAGACGCTGGTGGAAGCCGGCTACGCGCCCGAGATGGCCTATTTCGAATGCCTGCACGAGCTGAAGCTGATCGTCGACCTCATCTACGAGGGCGGCATCGCGAACATGAACTACAGCATCAGCAACAACGCCGAGTACGGTGAGTACGTGACGGGCCCGCGCATCGTCACCGAGGCCACCAAGGACGCGATGCGGCAGTGCCTGAAGGACATCCAGACCGGCGAGTACGCCAAGAGCTTCATCCTGGAGAACAAGGCCGGCGCGCCGACGCTGATCAGCCGCCGCCGCCTGACCAGCGAGCACAGCATCGAAGTGGTGGGCGAGAAGCTGCGCGCGATGATGCCGTGGATCAAGGCCAACAAGCTGGTGGACAAGAGCCGCAACTGAGGCCCTTCGCCCCAGACCAGAAGGCCGCCGCGAGGCGGCCTTTTGCTTTGGGGGGCTGCGGTATCCTCCGCCGCCTATGACTGAAGAAAGCCGCCCGCCCGAGACCCCGGCCGAAGTGCCGCGCCCGCGGCGCAAGGGCATCTACATGCTGCCCAACGCCGTGACGCTGGCGGCGCTGTTCGCCAGCTTCTACGGCATCGTCATGGCGATGAACGGCCGCTTCGAGCTGGCGGCCATCGGCATCTTCTGCGCCGCCGTGCTCGACGCACTGGACGGCCGCGTCGCGCGCATGACCAACTCGCAGAGTGCCTTCGGCGAGCAGATGGACAGCCTGTGCGACATGGTGGGCTTCGGCGCCGCGCCGGCCCTCATCGTCTACGAATGGGCGCTGCAGGGCCTGGGGCGCTGGGGCTGGCTGCCGGCCTTCGTCTACATCGCCGGTGCAGCGCTGCGGCTGGCGCGCTTCAACACCAACATCGGCATCGTCGACAAACGATTTTTCCAGGGCCTGCCCAGCCCCGCCGCGGCAGCCTTGGTGATGGGCTTGATCTGGGTGATGGACGACGCCGGCTTCAAGAACGTGGGCCAGATCGACTGGCTGGCCTGGACGGCTTTCGGCGTGACGCTGTACGCCGGCCTGACCATGGTCACCAACGTGCCTTTCTACAGCTTCAAGGTGATGGGTGCGAAGCAGACCGTGCCCTTCGCCAGCATCA
Source organism: beta proteobacterium AAP65 (assembly GCA_001295865.1). Lineage (GTDB taxonomy): Bacteria > Pseudomonadota > Gammaproteobacteria > Burkholderiales > Burkholderiaceae_C > Rubrivivax. The sequence goes on along the minus strand of LJHW01000009.1, from coordinate 43,131 downwards.
TGGCCATGGCCCTGGCCATCGGGCTCATCAGCCAGAACCCGCCGCTGGCTCTGTTCGCGGTGTTCTGCGTGTACGGCGTGTCGGGTTACGGCGTCTACGTGTGGCGGCGCATGAAAGGCAAGCCGGTGAGCGTGATCGCCACGTCCACCGACGACCCCGACGAAAAAGGGCTGCACCAATGAAGCCCCGCAGTTCCCGCGCCGCCGCGGCCGGGGCTGCGTGCTACATTCCGATCATGTCTTCGTTCAATGCCTCCGCCCTGCTAGCCCTGCTAGGAGCCCTGCGGGTGCGCTGATCGTTCACGTCTGAACATTCCCGATCAACGGCCCGCCAGCGCAAGCAGCGGGCCGTTTTTCTTTTCCACAGCTGCTTGCGAACCCCAACCGCACAGGCAACCACCATGACCGACAAGCTCATCATCTTTGACACCACCTTGCGCGACGGCGAACAGTCGCCCGGCGCCTCGATGACGCGTGACGAGAAGCTGCGCATCGCGCGCCAACTCGAGCGACTGCGGGTGGACGTGATCGAGGCCGGTTTCGCCGCTTCCAGCAACGGCGATTTCGAAGCCGTGAAGAGCATTGCCGACGCCATCAAGGACAGCACCGTGTGCAGCCTGGCGCGTGCGAACGACCGCGACATCGGCCGTGCCGCCGAGGCGCTGAAGGGCGCCGCACGTTCGCGCATCCACACCTTCATCGCCACCAGCGAACTGCACATGGAGAAGAAGCTGCGCATGACACGTGAGCAGGTGCTGGAGCAGGCGCGCCTGTCGGTGCGTTTTGCGCGCAACCTCTGCGGCGACATCGAGTTCAGCCCCGAAGACGGCTACCGCAGCGACTTCGATTTCCTCTGCCGCGTGCTCGAGGCCGTGATCGACGAAGGAGCGACCACGCTGAACATCCCCGACACCGTGGGCTATGCCGTGCCCGAGTTGTACGGCGACTTCATCCGCCGCCTGCGCGAAAGCGTGCCCAACAGCGACAAGGCGATCTGGAGCGTGCACTGCCACAACGACCTGGGCATGGCGGTGGCCAACTCGCTGGCCGGCGTGAAGATCGGCGGTGCGCGCCAGGTGGAGTGCACCATCAACGGCCTGGGCGAACGTGCCGGCAACTGCAGCCTCGAAGAGATCGTGATGGCCGTGCGCACGCGGCGCGACTACTTTGGGCTGGACCTGGGCATCGACACGACGCAGATCGTGCCGGCCAGCCGCATGGTGAGCCAGACCACGGGCTTCGTCGTACAGCCGAACAAGGCGGTGGTGGGCGCAAACGCGTTTGCGCACGCCAGCGGCATCCACCAGGACGGTGTGCTCAAGGCACGCGACACCTACGAGATCATGCGCGCCGAAGACGTGGGCTGGGCTGCCAACAAGATCGTGCTGGGCAAGCTCAGCGGCCGCAACGCCTTCAAGCAGCGCCTGCAGGAACTGGGCGTTCAGATGGAGAGTGAGAGCGAGATCAACGCCGCCTTCGCGCGCTTCAAAGACCTGGCCGATCGCAAGAGCGAGATCTTTGACGAGGACATCATCGCGCTGGTCAGCGATGAGAGCGTCACCGCCGAGCAGGAACACTACCGCCTTCTATCCCTCGCCCAGCACTCCGAGATGGGCGAGCGGCCGCACGCGAAAGTGAGCTTCTCCGCCGGCGGTGTGGAACACCACGCTGACAGCGACGGCAACGGTCCGGTGGACGCCAGCCTCAAGGCCATCGAGTCCAAGGTGAAGAGTGGCGCGGAAATGATGCTGTATTCGGTCAATGCCATCACTTCGGGCAGCACAGAATCGCAAGGCGAGGTCACCGTGCGCCTACAGCACGGCGGCCGCGTGGTGAACGGGGTGGGTGCAGACCCGGACATCGTGGTGGCTTCGGCCAAGGCCTACCTGTCGGCGCTGAACAAGTTGCACAGTGCCGCCGACCGGGTGGCCGCGCAGGGCTGAAGGCGCTCGTTTCTGCACCGAGAGGGCACTTGAGAAAAAACTCGCAAGCGATTGATCTTGCGTGTGTTTTTCCCTCGGCCTACACTTGCAACTGGTCAGTCGTCGGGGTGCGCGGTGCAGAAAAAGTTGTTGTGGGGGCGTTCCTGGCTCTCGGTGTCGGTGTTGAGCCTGGCCTTGGGCGCCACCGCGGTGTCGCAAGCCCAGGGTAACGCGCCCCTGAAGGGCAAAACCACCGCCTCGGCCAAGGCAGCGCCTGCCTCCAAAGCTGCTCCCAAGGCCAAAGCGCGCCCCAAGGCGCCCACCCGCGTCTCCAAGGCGCCGGTGCGCAAGGGCAAGGTCGGCAGCGTCAAGCGCAAGCGGGTGGTGCGGGCCGAGCCCGTTCGGCCTTCTTTTGGTCACCAGTTCGGCCTGCAGAAGGCCGAAGACGCGCTCGATCTGAAAAGCAGCGTGGCGCTGGTGGTCGACCAGGACACCGACGAGGTGCTCTTCAGCAAGAACCCCGAGGCGGTGCTGCCCATCGCCTCCATCACCAAGCTCATGACGGCGCTGGTGGTGACCGAAGCGGCGCTGCCGCTGGACGAGATGCTGGTCGTCACGCAAGACGACGTGGATGCCACGGTCGGCAGCACCTCGCGCCTGCGTGTGGCCACGCAACTCAACCGCGGCGAAATGTTGCACCTGGCGCTGATGGCTTCCGAGAACCGCGCGGCGCACGTGCTGGGCCGCACCTACCCGGGCGGCATCCGCAGCTTCGTGGCGGCGATGAACGCCAAGGCGCAGCTGCTCGGCATGAGCGGCACCCGCTTCGTCGAGCCCACGGGCTTGTCTTCCGACAACCAAAGCAGCGCGGCCGATCTCACGCGCCTGGTGCGTGCTGCAACGGCGCACCCGGTGATCGCCGACCTCTCCACCTCGCTCGAGGCTTCGGTGCCCGTGGGTTCGCGCCAGGTCCAGTTCCGCAACACCAACGGGCTGGTTCGCAACCCGGAGTGGGAAATCGGCCTGCAGAAGACCGGCTACATCGCCGCAGCCGGCCGTTGCCTGGTGATGCAGACGCAGCTCGCCGGCCGCAAGCTCATCATGGTGCTGCTCGATTCGGCGGGCAAATACTCGCGCATGGGCGATGCCGAACGCATCCGCAAGTGGTTGGCCACGGCACCTTTTGTGCCCTCGGCCGTGGCAGCACCCTTGCCGGTGCGGCCTGCGGTGGCACCTGCGCCCGCTGACAAGACTTTGCTGGGCCCCGTGGTGTCGCCGGTATCGCTGCCGGTGGCGCCTGCCGTGCTGGCCGATCAGCCGCGGTAACCCAGCGCCAGCGAGATCTGCGCCGCGGTGCCCTTCACGCGCTCGAGCCAGCTCTCTTCCAGCCTGTCGGCCGGGGCTGAGATCGACAGCCCGGCCAACAGCTTGCCCTGGTCATCGAAGACGCCAGCGGCCATGCAGCGCACGCCCAGTTCCAGCTCTTCGTCGTCGCGCGCCACGCCGGTGCTGCGCACGGCGGCGAGCTCGCGCTCCAACCGGGCCAGGTCTGTGATGCTGTTGCGCGTGTGGCCGGTCAGGCCCGTGCGCGTGGCGTAGGCGCGCACACGCGCCGGGTCTTCATGTGCCAGAAACAGCTTGCCCACCGACGTGAGATGCAGCGGTGCATGCCCGCCGATGGCACGCACGACCTGCATGCCGGAGCGTTCGCTGTAGGTGCGTTCGATGTAGACGATTTCGTCGCCCTGGCGCATCGACAGGTTCACCGGCTGGTGCGTCACCTTGTGCAGCTCGCGCATCGGGCCCATGGCGGCCTCGCGCACGTCCAGCCGCGCCTTCACGAGGTTGCCCAGCTCCAGCAGGCGCATGCCCAGGCGGTAGGTGCCGGCGGCCGGGCGGTCGACGAAGCGGCCGATGGCCAGGTCGTTGAGGATGCGGTGGGCCGTGCTCGGGTGCAGCCCCGTGCGTTCGCTGACCTCTTTCAGCGATACCGGTTCGGGCTGCGCCGCCAGCATCTCCAGCAGCGCGAAGCTGCGTTCGAGCACCTGGATGGTGGGCTTGAGCGGTTCTTTGCTGGTCATGGGATGAAGGCCTCGGGGAACACGGCGCGATTTTGCATCGCGGAACGCTGGCTTGCATACCGGAACCGGGCTTTGCGCGAGCTGGCGCTTGTTCTGGCGCCGGCCTTGGGGGCGGTGGCACTGCCCGCGGTAGCCCAGCCGGCTTCGGCCGCAACGGGCGTGGCCGCCCAGCCGGCCTCGGCGGCCGCCCCCCCGCGCCCGGTGCTGCTGGTGCCGCGCCTGGCCGGCCGCCTGCGTGCGGCCGACATCGGGCTCGTGATCAACCTCGACGACCCGGCTTCCGTGGCGGTGGGCGAGCACTACATCGTCGCCCGCGGCCTGCAGTCTGCGCAGGTGTTGCGCGTGCGCCTGCCGCTGCGGCCGGCGCTGGACGAAACCGAGTTCAACACGCTGGTACAGGCCATCGAGCGCCACTTCGGCACCCAGACGCAGGCGCTGGCGCTGGCCTGGACGGCGCCCTATGCCGTGGGCTGCAACGCGATCACCGGGGCGCTGGCGCTGGGTTACGACGCGGCGCTGTGCCGCAACAGCTGCGGGGCCTCGCGCGTGTCGCGCTACTTCAACCACGCCACGCACCGGCCCCAAGCAAGGCTGGGCCTGCGCCCCGCCATGTTGCTGGCAGCGCCATCGGTGCCGGCGGCCATCGCGATGATCGACCGCGGCGTGGCCAGCGACGGGCAACTCGCGCTGCGCGGCCGGCCGCCGGTGACGGCGCAGCTGCTGCTCACCGATGACGTGCCGCGCCGTGTGCGCACCGTGCTCTACCCCGAGCCGGGCCTGCGCCGCAGCGTGGGTGTGGACGTGCAATGGCGCCCCGCGGCCGAGCTGCCGCAGGCCCGACGTGTGCTGGTGGCCATCACGGGCAGCGTGCAGGCGCCGGTGCTGCCGCCGCCCGATTGGGTGGCAGGCGGCCTGGGCGACCACCTCACCTCATTCGGTGGCGACCTGCTGGGCACGCACGGCCAGGGCACGGCGCTGGACTGGATCGCCTCGGGGGCCACGGCCAGCCACGGCAGCGTGAGCGAGCCTTGCAACCACCTGCAGAAGTTTCCGCACCCGCAGGTGCTGCTGGGCCATTACGCCCAGGGGGCCACCGCCATCGAGGCCTACTGGAAGAGCGTGGCCTGGCCGCAGCAGAGCCTGTTCATCGGTGAGCCCTTGGCGGCGCCGTTTGCGCCGTCTTCGGCCGGCAGCCCGGTGCAGCAGCCTTAACGCGATGCCGCGCGCGCCGCCGCAGTGCCGGCGCGCACCGCACCTTCCAGGGTGGCGGGGTAGGGGCCGGCCACGTAGTCACCGGCCGCCACCAGACCCGCTGCAATCGTTGCACGCGGCCGCTGCAGCCCCGGCGTGCAGCGGAAGGTGGCGCGCTTCTCGGCCACGCAGCGCAACACCGTCGGAGCTTGCGGCCAGGTGCCGGCCGGGAAGGCCAGCTGCGCCTGCTGCAGCACCGCGGCAGCCGTGGCTTCCAGGCCCTGGTCGACCCAGGCCTGGGCCCCGCTGGCGACGAAGGCAAAGATGCCCGGGCTTGCGCCCAGCGCGCCATGGTCGAAGGCGAACTGCGCGGGCGCTGCCGGCCCTTCCACCAGCGCCATCATCGGTGCTGCCAGGCGCGCACCAGGGGCCCGCAGATAAACCGTGACGATGGGTTCGTAGCGCAGCGCCTGGGCTTGCGCCGCCCAGCCTGGCGCGATGGTCTGCGTGAGCCGCGCTGCTTCGGCCGCGCTGCAGGCCAGCACCACCTGGTCGAAGTGCTCAGCGTCGACCCGCCAGCCGGGGCCGTCGGCGGCTTGCAGCTGCTGCACGCGCCGGCCCAGGTGCACGGCCGCGCCGCGGGCCTGCAGCCAGGCCAGCGCCGGTGTCGGCAGCAAGCCGCCCAAGGAGCGCCTTGGCAGCAGCAGGTCGGCGCCGCCGGCGCCGCCGAAGAGCGCGTCTTTCAGCACGCGCAGCAGCACGGCGGCATCGGCCTGTGCAGCGGGCGTGTTCAGCGCGGCCACGCACAGCGGGTCGATCATCAGTTCGCGCACGGCCGGCGGCAAGCCGCGGCACAGCGTGTCGACGCTGGTGCCTGGTGCACACTCGAATCCCGCCAGCGCCCAGCCCGCGGCGGCACGCAGCAGCGCCAGCTTGTCGCGCCAGTTCCAGCCGCGTGCGCTGGCCACGCCGAGCGCAAACACCAGTGCCGCCGGGCCGCGCGGCAGGCGCAGGCCGCGGCCATCGGGGTAGCGCAGTTCCAGCGGGCGGCGGTCGAAGGAGGCATCGACATCCACGCCCAGCGTGCGCATCAGCGCCAGCGTCTCGCGGTAGGCGCCGATGAGGATGTGCTGGCCGTTGTCCAGCGCCAGGCCTTCGACCTGCAGCTCACGCGCGCGGCCGCCGGGCTGTGCCGCCATCTCGAAGACGGTGACGCTTTGCCCGGCCTCGGTGGCCCGCACCGCCGCGGCCAGGCCGGACCAGCCGGCGCCGATGACGGCGATCTTCACCGCTGGTGGCCCGCGCCTAGCGCCCGCGCAGGTGCGTGCGGGCGGCGATCCACAGCTTGCGCAGCGGCGTGAGCGAGGTGCGCTGGTGCAGCACCTGGAAGCCCTGCGCCTCGATCTCGCGCAGCAACGTGCGGTAGATGTTGGCCATCATCAGGCCCGGCTTCTGCGCCTGGCGGTCGCGTGCGGGCAGCAGCGCCAGCGCTTCGTCGTAAGTGGCGTGTGCACGTGCGGCCTGGAACTGCATCAGCGCGGTGAAACGTTCGCTGTAGCCCCAGGGCGCTTCACGCTGCAGCAGCTCGCTGGCTTTCACGCCGAACTGCTGCAGTTCGTTGACGGGCAGGTAGATGCGGCCGCGGCGTGCGTCGTCCCCGACGTCGCGGATGATGTTGGTGAGCTGCATCGCCAGGCCCAGGCGGTGTGCGTACTGCACCGTGGCCGCCTCGTGCCGACCGAAGATGTTGGCCGCCACCTCGCCGACGATGCCGGCCACCAGGTGGCAGTAGCGCTGCAGGCCGGGGTAGTCGAGAAAACGCGTCTGCTCCAGGTCGGTCTGGCAGCCTTCGATCACGGCCTGCAGGTGGGCTGCGGTGATGTCGAAGTCGGCGGCCAGCGGCATCAGTGCCTGCATCACGGGGTGGGTGGGCGCGCCGGCGTAGGCAGCAGCGACCTCTTTGCGCCACCAGGCGAGTTTGGTGGCGGCCACGGCGGGGTCGCTGACCTCGTCGACCACGTCGTCCACCTCGCGGCAGAACGCGTAGAAGGCGGTGATGGCCGCGCGGCGCGGCGGCGGCAGGAAGAGGAAGGCGTAGTAGAACGACGAGCCACTCTTCGCGGCCTTGTCCTGCACGTACTGTTGCGGCGTCATGGGCGGGGTGGTGCCAGCGTGTCAGCGCAACATCGCCGGCATGCGCCAGGCTCGCCACAGCAGCACCGGCAGGTCTAGCGCACCCAGCTGGGGGCGTTGGGCGAGGGCGGCGTATCTCATCGTCTCGATTTTCTCCAGGATGCGCAGCCCGCCTTGCACCACCAGGCGCAATTCCCAGCCGGCGCGGCCGGGCACCCGCAAGGCCAGGGGCGCACCTTGCAGCATCAAGGTGCGCGCCCAGCCGCAAAGCGCGGCCACCAGCACGCGGGCGCGGGCGCTGTCGGTGGCGGTGAGCAACTCATCGCGCGCCACGCGGTGGTGCTGCATGTCGGTCCCGGGCACGTAGCAGCGGCCGCGTGGGCCGTCGATGCTGAGGTCTTGCCAGAAGTTGATGAGCTGCAAGGCGGTGCAGATGGCGTCGGACTGCTGCAGCGAACGGGCGTCGTGCAGCGCGTACAGGTGCATCAGCAGCCGGCCTATCGGGTTGGCCGAACGGCGGCAGTAGTCGAGCACGCCGTCGCGGTGGGTGTAGACGGGGTTGCGCACGTCCTGCTCGAAGGCGTCGAGCAGGTCGTGCAGCGGCTGCGCCGGCAGGCGGAAATGCTGCGCGGCCGCAGCCAGCGGCTCGAACACGTGGCGCCAACGCGCGGCCAGCGGCTGGCTCGCCAACGCGGCCTGCAAATCTTGCCGGTAGGCGGCCAGATCGGCCAGGCGGTCGGCGGCTTGCGCATCGCCTTCGTCGGCGATGTCGTCGGCGGTGCGGGCGAAGTGGTAGATGGCCACCACCGCCGGCCGCAGCGCCGGCGGGCACAGCAGCGAGGCCACCGGGAAGTTCTCGTAATGATCGACGCTCACCGCCCGATTCTCGCCGGCCGCCAGGCGTTCCCGGCCGCGGCCTGCTCGGCACAGGCTGTGGCGGCCATGAACCACGCGATTGACAAGGCCCCGAGCCGGCCTCTACAGTACTGACCGGTCAGTCATTAACTATTCGGTCGTGCGCCTGTCGGGGCCCCGGCCCGGCCCCGGGGGGCGATCGCATGCAAGCCTTTTTATTCTTTCGCGGCCGTGCCCACGCGGTGGTGCTCCTGGCGGCCGTCGGCCTCTCGGCGTGTTCGCGCCCGGCGCCCGCACCCGAGCCCGTGCGCGCGGTGCGCACGATGACCATCAGCGCCGAAGGTGCAGGGGGCGTGCACGAGTACGCCGCCGAGGTGCGGGCGCGCACCGAATCGCGCCTGGGTTTCCGCGTCGGCGGCAAGATGCTCACGCGCAGCGCCGAGGTGGGCCAGCGTGTGCGCGCCGGGCAGGTGCTCGCGCAGCTGGACGCGGCCGACCTCCAGCTGGGCCGTGACGCCGCGCTGGCCGCCGCACGCGCCGCGCAGACGCAGTACGACTTGGCCGCCGCCGAGTTCAAGCGCTACCAGGAGCTGCGCGCCCAGGGCTTCATCAGCAGCCTCGAACTCGAGCGCCGCGAGGCCACGCTCAAGGCGCAGAAGGCGCAGCTGGAGCAAGCCCAGGCGCAGGCCCGTGTGCAGGGCAACCAGGCCGGCTATGCCGCGCTGGTGGCCACGGCCCCCGGTGTGATCACCGCCACCGAGGCCGAAGCCGGCGCGGTGCTGGCCGCCGGCGCGCCGGTGCTGCGCCTGGCGCACGACGGCCCGCGCGATGCCGTGTTTGCGGTGCCCGAAGACGGCGCTGCGGCCATGCGTGCCAAGCTCGGCAAACCGGGTGCGCTGAAAGTGCGCGGCTGGGGCAGCAGCGCGGTGCTGCCCGCCACCGTGCGCGAGGTGGCCGCGGCCGCCGACCCGGCCACGCGGACCTTCCTCGTGAAGGCCGATGTCGGCAAGGCCGACCTGCAGCTGGGCCAGACCGTCACGGTGCTGGCCGAGCTGCCGCGCCTGGAGGGCATCGCCCGCCTGCCGCTGTCAGCCGTGTTCCAGCAGCAGGGCCAGACCGCGGTGTGGCTGCTAGACACTGCCAGCATGACTGTCCGACTGCAGCCCGTGGTGGTGGCCGGCGCCGACGGCAACACCGTCATCGTGGGCGCAGGCCTGCAGCCGGGCCAGCAGGTGGTGACCGCTGGCGTGCACGTGCTCACGCCCGGCCAGAAAGTCAAACGCTACGAGGGTGCCGCTGCAGCCTCGGCCCCTGCTGCTGCTGCCAGCCGCTGACCCCCGGAAGGCTCCCCATGAACGCCACGGACAGCCCCGGCTCCGGCCCCCGTTTCAACATCTCGCGCTGGGCGCTGGAGCACCCGGCGCTCACGCGCTACCTGATGGTGGTGCTGCTGGTGCTGGGCACCGCCGCCTACTTCCAGCTGGGGCAGGACGAAGACCCGCCCTTCACCTTCCGCGCCATGGTCGTGCAGGCCTTCTGGCCCGGCGCCAGCGCCTTGCAGATGGCCGAGCAGGTCACCGACAAGATCGAGAAGACGCTGCAGGAAGTGCCGCACGCCGACAAGCTGCGCAGCTACACGAAGCCCGGCGAGTCGCTGACCATCCTGCAGCTGCGCGATTCGGCGCCGCCGGGGGAGGTCACCGACAGCTGGTACCAGGCGCGCAAGCGGATCGGCGACATGCGCAACACGCTGCCGGCGGGTGTCATCGGCCCGGTCTTCAACGACGACTTCGGCGATGTCTACGGCTCGATCTTCGCGCTGAGCGCCGATGGTTTCAGCCGTGAAGAACTGCGGGTCTATGCCGATCGCGTGCGCCAGCAGTTGCTGCGTGTGCCCGATGTGGCCAAGGTCGAGGTCTTCGGCGCGCAGGCCGAGAAGGTGTTCATCGAGATCTCGCAGAAGCGCCTTGCGCAGCTGGGTTTGGACTTCAACCAGGTCATCGCGCAGATCGGCGCGCAGAACGCCGTGGAGGGCGCCGGCGTGCTCAACGCCGGCAGCGAGAACCTGCAGGTGCGCGTGGGCGGGCAGTTCAACACCGTCGACGAACTGCGGCGCTTTCCCATCCGCGGCGTGAACGCGGCCACCGGGGCGGCCAGCACGCTGCGCCTGGGCGACATCGCCGAGGTCCGCCGCGACTACATCGACCCGCCCAGCACCCTGGTGCGCCACCAGGGGCAGACGGTCATCGCACTCGGCGTCTCGATGGCCAAGGGCGGCGACATCATCGCGCTCGGTGAAGCGCTGCAGAAGGTGGTGGCGCGTGTGCAGCAAGAGCTGCCGGTGGGCATCACCGTGAGCCAGGTGCAAGACCAGCCGGCGGCCGTCACGCGCTCGGTGGGCGAGTTCGTCAACGTGCTCATCGAGGCCATCGTCATCGTGTTGGCGGTGAGCTTCATCAGCCTGGGCCTGCACACGAAGCCCTTGCGCATCGACATCTGGCCGGGCCTGGTGGTGGGCATCACCATCCCGCTGGTGCTGGCCATCACCTTCGTGACGATGTTCTATTGGGGCGTGGGCCTGCACAAGATCAGCCTGGGCAGCCTGATCATCGCCCTGGGTTTGCTGGTGGACGACGCCATCATTGCGGTGGAGATGATGGTGCGCAAGCTGGAAGAGGGCTACGACCGCGCCCGCGCCGCCACCTTCACCTACGAGCTGGTGGCCATGCCCATGCTCACCGGCACGCTCATCACCGCCGCGGGTTTCCTGCCCATCGGTCTGGCCAAGAGCGTGACCGGCGAATACACCTTCGCCATCTTTGCCGTCACCTCGGCCGCATTGATCATCTCGTGGGTGGTGTCGGTGTACTTCGTGCCTTACCTGGGCTGGAAGCTGCTGCGTACGCGCAAACACGTCGAGGGCCAGCCGCACGAAGACGAGCTCTACAACACGCCTTTCTACGCACGCTTCCGCGGCCTGGTGGACTGGTGCGTGCAACACCGCTGGATCACCATCGGCCTCACGGTGGCCAGTTTTGCGCTCGGCATCGTGGGCATGGGCAAGGTGCAGCAGCAGTTTTTCCCGGATTCGAGCCGGCCCGAGTTGGTCGTGGACCTGTGGCTGCCCGAGGGCTCCACCATCCAGGCCACCGAGGCCGTGGCGCGGCGTTTCGAGGCGCGCATGCTGCAAGAGAAGGGTGTCAGCACCGTCACCGCCTGGGTGGGCAGTGGCGTGCCGCGTTTCTACCTGCCGCTGGACCAGGTTTTCCCGCAGAGCAACGTCACGCAGTTCATCGTGCTGCCCAAAGACCTGAAGGAGCGCGAAGCGCTGCGCCTGCGCCTGCCTGAAATGCTGGCCACCGACTTCCCGGAGGTGCGGGGCCGCGTGAAGCTGTTGCCCAACGGGCCGCCCGTGCCCTACCCGGTGCAGTTCCGCGTGGTGGGTGTGGATGCGAAAGAGGTTCGCCTGTGGGCCGACAAGGCCAAGGAAGTGCTGCGCGGCAACCCCAGCATGCGCGGCGTGAACGACAACTGGAACGAAGCGATCAAGGTGCTGCGCCTGAACATCGACCAGGACAAGGCACGGGCGCTGGGTGTCACCAGCCAGGCCATCGCCCAGGCTTCGCGCACCACGCTGAGCGGCACCACCGTGGGCCAGTACCGTGAGGGCGACAAGCTCGTCGACATCGTGCTGCGCCAGCCAGTAGACGAACGCAATGCGATCACCGATCTGCGCAACGGCTACCTGCCCAGCAGCAGCGGCCGCGCGGTGCCCCTGATGCAGGTGGCCCAGGTCGATTTCACCTGGGAACCCGGCGTGGTGTGGCGCGAGGGGCGCAACTTCGCCGTCACCATCCAGGGCGACGTTGTCGAAGGCGTGCAAGGCCCTACCGTCACGGCGCAAGTCTGGCCCGAGCTCAAGAAGCTGGCGGCCACCATGCCGCCGGGCTACGCCATCGAAGTGGCCGGTGCGGTGGAAGAAAGCAGCAAGGGCCAGGGCTCGCTGCTGGCCAACGTGCCGCTGATGGCCTTCATCATCTTCACGCTGCTGATGCTGCAACTGCAGAGCTTCAGCCGTTCGATGCTGGTCTTCTTGACCGGGCCGCTCGGCATCATCGGTGTGGCCGCCGCCTTGCTGCTCTTGAACCGGCCCTTCGGCTTTGTGGCGTTGCTGGGCGTGATTGCGCTGATGGGCATGATCATGCGCAACTCCGTGATCCTGATCGACCAGATCGAGCAAGACCGCCGACGTGGCGTGCCCGACTGGACGGCGGTGGTGGAGGCCTCGGTGCGGCGTTTCCGCCCCATCGTGCTGACGGCCGCGGCGGCGGTGCTGGCGATGATTCCGCTGTCGCGCAGCGTGTTCTGGGGGCCGATGGCGGTGGCCATCATGGGCGGCCTGATCGTCGCCACGGCGCTCACGCTGCTGGCCCTGCCGGCCATGTACGCGGCCTGGTTCCGGGTGCGCCGCGAAGGCGCGGAAGCGCCGGCCGGCGGGGGCGCGCCCGTGGCAGGCTAAAATCGACGGTTTGCCGGTCAACGGCACCACCTGCGCGGGTGGCGAAATTGGTAGACGCACCAGGTTTAGGTCCTGACGCCTTCACGGGTGTGCGGGTTCGAGTCCCGCCCCGCGCACCAGCCCTGCATCCTCAGCCCTTCATTCCAGAGACATCATGGCCGTCCAAGTCGAAACCCTCGAGAAACTCGAACGCCGCATCACCCTCACGCTGCCGGCAGAGGTCATCAACGGCGAGGTCGAAGCGCGCCTGAAGAAGCTCTCGCGCACCGTCAAGGCCGACGGCTTCCGCCCCGGCAAGGTGCCGATGAGCGTGGTGGCCCAGCGCTACGGCTACCAGGTGCAGTACGAGGTGGTCAACGACCGCGTGGGCCAGAGCTTCAACGAAGCCGTCAACGAAGCCCAGCTGCGCGTGGCCGGCATGCCCAAGATCACCCAGAAGGACCAGGCCCCCGAGGGCGCACTGGCCTTCGACGCCACTTTCGAGGTCTACCCCGAAGTGAAGCTGGGTGATCTGAGCACTGCCGAGGTCGAGCGCATCAGCACCGAAGTGACCGAGGCCGCCATCGACCGCACGGTCGAGATCCTGCGCAAGCAGCGCCGCACCTTCGGCCTGCGCGCCAAGGACGAAGGCGCCATCGAAGGCGACCGCGTCACCATCGACTTCGAAGGCAAGATCGACGGCGAGCCCTTCTCGGGCGGCAAGGCCGAGGCCTTCCAGTTCATCATCGGCGAAGGCCAGATGCTCGAGCAGTTCGACCAGGCCGTGCGCGGCATGAAGGTCGGCGAAAGCAAGACCTTCCCGCTGCAGTTCCCGGCCGATTACCACGGCGCCGATGTGGCCGGCAAAGAAGCCGACTTCCTCGTCACCGTGAGCAAGGTCGAAGCGCAGAACCTGCCCGCCGTTGATGAAGCGCTGGCCAAGAGCCTGGGCATCAAGGAAGGCACCGTCGAAGGCCTGCGCGCCGACGTCAAGAAGAACCTCGAGCGCGAGGTGAAGTTCCGCGTGTTGGCTCGCAACAAGGCCGCCGTGATGGACGCGCTGGCCGCTGCCGCCGAACTCGATCTGCCGAACGCGCTGATCGAAGCCGAATCGCAGCGCCTGATCGAAGGCGCGCGCGCCGACCTGAAGCAGCGCGGCGTGAAGGATGCCGAGAGCGTGGACATCCCCGCCGACATCTTCAAGCCGCAGGCCGAGCGCCGCGTGCGCCTGGGCCTGGTGGTCTCGGAACTGGTGCGCCAGAACAAGCTGCAGGCCAAGCCCGAGCAGCTGCAGGCCCACATCGAAGAGCTGAGCCAGAGCTACGAGAAGCCGGCCGAAGTGATGCGCTGGTACCTGGGCGACCGCCAGCGCATGGCCGAGGTGGAAGCCGTGGTCATCGAGAACAACGTGACGGAGTTCGTGCTGGGCCAGGTCAAGGTCAATGACAAGGTGCTACCGTTCGACGAACTCATGACTCAGCAGAGCTGAGCCTGACATCCCAGATATCGAGGAAGCCCTGATGAGCGTTCAAGACACTGTCGGCCTGGGCATGGTGCCCATCGTCATCGAGCAATCGGGGCGGGGTGAGCGCGCCTACGACATCTACAGCCGCCTGCTGCGCGAGCGCATCGTGTTCCTGGTGGGCCCGGTGAACGACGCCACGGCCAACCTGGTGGTGGCGCAGATGCTGTTCCTGGAGAGCGAGAACCCTGACAAGGACATCTTCCTCTACATCAACAGCCCTGGCGGCAGCGTCAGCGCCGGCCTGTCGATCTACGACACGATGAACTTCATCAAGCCGGATGTGAGCACGCTGTGCATGGGCATGGCCGCCAGCATGGGCAGCTTCCTGCTGATGGCCGGCGCCAAGGGCAAACGTTCGGCACTGCCGAACTCGCGCGTGATGATCCACCAGCCCTCGGGCGGCGCGCAGGGCCAGGCCACTGACATCGAGATCCAGGCGCGCGAGATCATCAAGACGCGCGAACAGCTCAACCGCATCTACGCCGACCGCACCGGCCAGCCCATCGAGCGCATCGCTGCCGACATGGAGCGTGACAAGTGGCTGTCGCCCGACGAAGCCAAGGAATATGGCCTCATCGACCAGGTGCTGGACAAGCGGGGCTGAAGCCGCGCAACGCCAAGCTGCGTGTGCAGGCCCGCCGCTGGCGGGCCTGATCATTTCTGGGGTTCGAGCCGGCGCGCTTCGGCCTGTTTTCGGCCCTTTTTCCACCCCCTTCGTGGGATGGCACTTCGTCTATGATGCAGTGCAACCCCGCGCTCAACCCGTACTCAAGATCACCCATGGCTGACAAGAAGGGCGCCTCAGGCGAAAAGGTTCTTTACTGCAGCTTCTGCGGTAAGAGCCAGCACGAGGTCAAGAAGCTCATCGCCGGGCCTTCGGTGTTCATCTGCGACGAGTGCATCGAGCTCTGCAACGACATCATTCGCGACGAGGTGCCGGCCGAGGCGCCCGGCGCCAAGGCCGCCAAGAGCGACCTGCCGGTGCCCAGCGAGATCAAGGCCAGCCTCGACCAGTATGTGATCGGGCAAGACGTGGCCAAGCGCACGCTGAGCGTTGCGGTCTACAACCACTACAAGCGCCTGAAGCACATGGGGGCCAACGCCTCCAAGGACGAGGTGGAGCTCACCAAGAGCAACATCCTGCTGATCGGCCCCACGGGCAGCGGCAAGACGCTGCTGGCGCAGACGCTGGCGCGGCTGCTGAACGTGCCCTTCGTGATCGCTGACGCCACCACGCTGACCGAAGCCGGCTACGTGGGTGAAGACGTCGAGAACATCATCCAGAAGCTGCTGCAGAACTGCAATTACGACGTCGAGCGTGCGCAGCGCGGCATCGTCTACATCGACGAAATCGACAAGATCAGCCGCAAGGCCGACAACCCCAGCATCACGCGTGATGTGTCGGGTGAAGGCGTGCAGCAGGCGCTGCTGAAGCTGGTGGAAGGCACGATGGCCAGCGTGCCGCCGCAGGGCGGGCGCAAGCACCCCAACCAAGACTTTCTGCAGATCGACACGACGAACATCCTGTTCATCTGCGGCGGGGCTTTCGACGGGCTGGAAAAGGTCATCCAGAACCGTACCGAGAAGAGCGGCATCGGTTTCGCCGCCAGCGTGCACAGCAAGACCGAGAAGCGTGCGGCCGATGTGTTCCGCCACGCCGAACCGGAAGATCTGATCAAGTTCGGTTTGATCCCCGAACTGGTCGGCCGCCTACCGGTGGTCGCCACGCTGGGTGAACTCACCATCGAAGCGATGGTGCAGATCCTCACCGAGCCCAAGAACGCGCTGGTCAAGCAGTACCAGAAGCTGTTCGCGATGGACGGCGTCGAACTTGAGATCCGCCCCTCGGCGCTGACAGCCATCGCCAAGAAGGCGCTGGCGCGCAAGACCGGCGCCCGCGGCCTGCGCTCCATCCTGGAGCATTCCTTGATCGACACCATGTTCGACCTGCCCACGCTCGACGGCGTGGCCAAGGTGGTGATCGACGATCACATCGTCGAAGAGGGCGCCAAGCCCCTGCTCGTGTACCGCGAGCAGAAGGCCAGCGCCTGAGGTCACACCGGCCGCGCCGCCGCCGGCCGCGAGCGCCTGTCTTGCATTCCTGTTCTCGGGCCCCACGTGGTCTTGAGAAAGAGAGGTTCTCCTATGTCCGGACATCCCATCCTCCCGCCTGAACCGATCACGCTGCCGCTGCTGCCGCTGCGCGACGTGGTGGTGTTCCCGCACATGGTCATCCCGCTGTTCGTGGGCCGCCCCAAGAGCATCAAGGCGCTGGAAGCCGCGATGGAGCAGGGCCGTCAGATCATGCTCGTGGCCCAGAAGGCCGCAGGCAAAGACGAGCCCAAGGCCGACGACATGTTCGATGTCGGTTGTGTCAGCAGCATCTTGCAGATGCTGAAGCTGCCCGACGGCACCGTGAAGGTGCTGGTCGAAGGCGTGCAGCGCGCCAACACGCGCAGCATCACCGAAGACAACGACTACTTCGTCGGCGAAGTCGTGCCCATCCAGCCCGAGGCCGATGCCACGCCTGAGATCGAAGCCCTGCGCCGCGCGGTGACGCAGCAGTTCGACCAGTACGTCAAGCTGAACAAGAAGATCCCGCCGGAGATCCTCACCAGCATCGCTGGCATCGACGACCCGGGCCGTCTGGCCGACACCATCGCGGCGCACCTGCCGCTGAAACTGGAAGCCAAGCAGGCCGTGCTCGACCTCTTCAGCACTGCCAAGCGCCTGGAAAAGCTGCTGGAACTGCTGGAGCACGAGGTCGACATCCTGCAGGTGGAAAAGCGCATCCGCGGCCGCGTCAAGCGCCAGATGGAGAAGAGCCAGCGCGAGTACTACCTGAACGAGCAGGTCAAGGCCATCCAGAAGGAACTGGGCGACGGCGAAGAAGGCGCGGATCTCGAAGAACTCGAGAAGAAGATCAAGGCCGCGCGCATGAGCAAGGAAGCGCTCAAGAAGGCCGAGAGCGAGCTGAAAAAGCTCAAGCTGATGTCGCCCATGTCGGCCGAAGCCACCGTGGTGCGCAACTTCATCGACACCCTGGTCAACCTGCCCTGGCAGAAGAAGACCAAGATCAAGCACGACCTGGCCAACGCCGAAGACGTGCTGAACGAAGACCACTTCGGCCTGGAAAAGGTGAAGGACCGCATCCTCGAGTACCTCGCGGTGCAGCAGCGTGTGGACAAGGTCAAGGCGCCCATCCTGTGCTTGGTGGGCCCCCCGGGCGTGGGCAAGACCAGCCTGGGCCAGAGCGTGGCGCGCGCCACCGGCCGCAAGTTCGTGCGCATGGCCCTGGGCGGCATGCGCGACGAGGCCGAGATCCGCGGCCACCGCCGCACCTACATCGGCAGCATGCCGGGCAAGGTGCTGCAGAGCCTGAGCAAGGTCGGCGTGCGCAACCCGCTCTTCCTGCTGGACGAGATCGACAAGCTCGGCATGGACTTCCGCGGCGACCCCAGCAGCGCGCTGCTGGAAGTGCTGGACCCGGAGCAGAACCACACCTTCAGCGACCACTATGTCGAGGTCGATTTCGACCTGAGCGACGTGATGTTCGTGGCCACGAGCAACAGCATGAACATCCCGCCAGCGTTGCTGGACCGGATGGAAGTGATCCGCCTGGCCGGCTACACCGAAGACGAGAAGCTCAACATCGCCCAGCGTTATCTGCTGCCCAAGCAGGCCAAAAACAACGGCCTGAAAGACGGCGAGATGGAGATCACCGAAAGCGCCTTGCGCGCGGTGCTGCGCTACTACACGCGTGAAGCCGGCGTGCGCTCGCTGGAACGCGAGGTGGGCAAGATCTGCCGCAAGGTCGTCAAGGGCATCACGCTGAAGAAGTACGAGGGCAAGGTTGTCGTCACCGAAGACAACCTCAATGACTTCTTGGGCGTGCGCAAGTACGACTTCGGCCGCGCCGAGAAATCCAATCAGGTGGGTCAGGTGGTCGGCTTGGCGTGGACGGAAGTGGGCGGCGACCTGCTGACCATCGAGGCCACGGTGATGCCGGGCAAGGGCAACATCATCCGCACCGGTTCGCTGGGCGACGTGATGAAGGAGAGCGTGGAAGCCGCGCGCACCGTGGTGCGTTCACGCGCCCGCCGCCTGGGTTTGAAGGACGAGGTCTTCGAGAAGCGCGACATCCACATCCACGTGCCCGATGGCGCCACGCCGAAAGACGGCCCGAGCGCCGGCGCGGCGATGACGACAGCGCTGGTCTCGGCGCTCAGCGGCATCCCGGTGCGTGCCGATGTGGCGATGACGGGCGAGATCACGCTGCGCGGCGAGGTCACGGCCATCGGCGGCTTGAAAGAAAAGCTGCTGGCGGCCCACCGCGGTGGCGTGAAGACCGTGCTGATCCCTGAAGAGAACGTCAAGGACCTGCAGGACATCCCCGAGAACGCGAAGAACAACCTGGAGATCGTGCCGGTGCGCTGGATCGACCAGGTGCTGCAGATCGCGCTGGAGCGGATGCCCGAAGCCTTGCCCGACGAGGAGATCGTCGCCAAGGAAACCGCGCCCAAGGCCGAGGTGGTGCCGCCCGTGGGCCCCACCGAGGCGCTGCCACACTGATGCAGCAGGTGGCGCCCGCACTTGCGCTGGCGCCACTTCTCGGCATAGAATGCGAGACTCGCAGCGATCAGGTGGCAACTGATCATCAAGCAGCGAGCGGTTTGAAAGACACGCGGGATTAGCTCAGTTGGTAGAGCGATACCTTGCCAAGGTATAGGTCGAGAGTTCGAGCCTCTTATCCCGCTCCAAATTTCAAAGACAGGGAAGCTTCGGCTTCCCTTCTTTTTGGCCGAGAATGCCAGCACACGCTGGCGCAGAGCCAGCCGCAAGACCCTGGCGCGATAGCAAAGCGGTTATGCAACGGATTGCAAATCCGTCTAGTCCGGTTCGACTCCGGATCGCGCCTCCAGATCTTCTCCAGTGACAGGGCTCCCGATGCGGAGCCCTTCGTCTTTCCAGGGCGCCCACATAATCGCGCGCCGGCCCGGGTGGCGAAATCGGTAGACGCAGCGGACTTAAAATCCGCCACCTCTCACAGGGTGTACGGGTTCGAGTCCCGTCCCGGGCACCACGGCTTCTCCGTGGCCTTCGCCCTGCCTTCTTCCCCCGTCCCAAGCCCCTCAGCCTCAAGCGCTTTGTCGCGCACGCGACCCGCCTTGGCGCAGCCACGCCACAAAATAGAACGACCGTACTATTTTTCCGTTCCAGAAGGCGCACAGACGAGGTGCGCCGCCTAGAATGGGTTGGTTAACGTAAACGTCAACTGAGCGCAGGAGCGTCATTCATGAAGGTGCTGGTGCCCGTGAAGCGGGTGGTCGACTACAACGTCAAGGTGCGCGTCAAGAGCGACGGCACGGGCGTGGACATCGCCAACGTCAAGATGAGCATGAACCCCTTCGACGAGATTGCCGTCGAAGAGGCCGTGCGCCTGAAGGAGAAGGGCGTGGTCACCGAGATCGTGGCCGTGTCCTGCGGGGTCACGCAGTGCCAGGAAACGCTGCGCACGGCGATGGCCATCGGCGCCGACCGCGCCATCCTGGTCGAGACCGACGCCGAATTGCAGCCGCTGGCCGTGGCCAAGCTGCTGAAGGCGCTGGTCGACAAGGAGCAGCCGGGCCTCGTGATCCTGGGCAAGCAGGCCATCGACGATGACTGCAACCAGACCGGCCAGATGCTCGCCGCGCTGGCCGGCCTGCCGCAGGGCACCTACGCCTCGAAGGTGGAAGTGGCTGAGGGTGTGGCCACCGTCACGCGCGAGGTCGACGGCGGCCTCGAAACCCTGAAGCTCAAGCTGCCCGCCATCGTGACGACCGACCTGCGCCTGAACGAGCCGCGTTACGTCACGCTGCCCAACATCATGAAGGCCAAGAAGAAGCCGCTTGAGGTGGTGAAGCCGGCCGACCTGGGCGTGGACGTGGCACCGCGCATCCAGACGCTGAAGGTGTCCGAGCCGCCCAAGCGCGGCGCCGGCATCAAGGTGCCCGATGTGGCCACGCTGGTGGCCAAGCTGAAGAACGAAGCCAAGGTGGTTTGAGCATGAGTGTCCTCGTCTTTGCTGAACACGACAACGCGTCGCTGAAGGGCGCGACCTTCAACACCATCACCGCCGCGCTGGCCTGCGGTGGCGACGTGCACGTGCTCGTCGCCGGCCACAACGCCGGCGCCGCTGCCGCCGCCGCCGCGCAGGTGGCCGGCGTGGCCAAGGTGCTGCATGCCGACGCTGCCGGCTTGGACCACGCTCTCGCCGAGAGCAATGCCTCGCAAGTGCTGGCGATCGCAACGGGCTACAGCCACATCCTTTTCCCGGCCACGGCGGCGGGCAAGAACGTGGCGCCTCGCGTGGCCGCGCTGCTGGACGTGGGCCAGATCAGTGACGCCACCAAGATCGTCAGCGCCGACACCTTCGAGCGCCCGATCTACGCCGGCAACGCCATCGCCACTGTGCAGAGCGGTGACGCCATCAAGGTGATCACCGTGCGCACCACGGCTTTCGACCCCGCAGCCGCCACGGGCGGCAGCGCCGCGGTGGAAAGCCTGGCGGCCGTCGCTGAGGGTGGCACCTCCACCTACATCGGCAGCGAGATCGCCAAGAGCGACCGCCCCGAGCTCACGGCCGCGAAGATCATCGTCAGCGGCGGCCGCGCCCTGGGCAGCAGCGAGAAGTTCAACGAGGTGCTGACGCCGCTGGCCGACAAGCTGGGCGCAGCGCTGGGTGCCAGCCGCGCTGCGGTGGACGCGGGCTACGCGCCCAACGACTGGCAGGTGGGCCAGACCGGCAAGATCGTCGCGCCGCAGCTCTACGTGGCGGTGGGCATCAGCGGTGCCATCCAGCACTTGGCTGGCATGAAGGACAGCAAGGTCATCGTCGCCATCAACAAGGACGCCGAGGCCCCGATCTTCAGTGTGGCCGACTACGGCCTGGAGGCCGATCTCTTCTCGGCCGTGCCCGAACTGATCGAGAAGCTCTGAACCCAGGGCTGAACCGGGGCGCCTTGAGGGGCGCCCTTTTTGTATCCGGAGACACACCATGAGCTACCGAGCCCCCGTCAAGGACATGCTGTTCGTCATGAAGGCGCTCGCCGGCATCGAACACGTGGCCAGCCTGCCCGGCTATGAAGACGCCGGCCTGGACACCGCCGCCGCGGTGCTGGAGGAAAGCGCCAAGTTCAACGAAGGCGTGGTCGCGCCGCTGAACTGGGAAGGCGACCGCAATCCGTCCTTCTTCAAGGACGGCCAGGTCACCACCACGCCCGGCTTCAAGGAAGCCTTCCGCCAGTTCGCCGAGGGCGGCTGGCAGGGCTTGCAGCACCCGGCCGATTTCGGCGGCCAGGGCCTGCCCAAGCTGATTCACGCGGCGTGCAGCGAGATGGTCAACAGCGCGAACATGAGCTTCGCGCTGTGCCCGCTCCTGACCGACGGTGCCATCGAGGCGCTGCTCACCGCCGGCACGCCCGAGCAGCAGGCCACCTACATCCCGAAGATGATCGACGGCAGCTGGACGGGTTCGATGAACCTGACCGAGCCGCAGGCCGGCTCGGACCTCTCGGCCGTGCGCACGCGCGCCGAGCCGCAGGCCGACGGCAGCTACAAGATCTTCGGCACCAAGATCTACATCACCTACGGTGAGCACGACATGGCCGAGAACATCGTCCATCTCGTGCTGGCGCGCGTGGTGGGTGCACCCGAGGGCGTGAAGGGCATCAGCCTCTTCATCTGCCCGAAGTTCCTCGTCAACGCCGATGGCAGCCTGGGTGCGCGCAACGACGTGCATTGCGTGAGCATCGAGCACAAGCTGGGCATCAAGGCCAGCCCCACGGCGGTGCTGCAGTACGGCGACCACGGCGGTGCGACGGGTTTCCTCGTGGGCCAGGAAAACCGCGGCCTCGAGTACATGTTCATCATGATGAACGCCGCGCGCTACGGCGTGGGCGTGCAGGGCATCGCGCTGGCCGAGCGCGCCTACCAGAAGGCCGTTGGCTATGCGCGCGACCGCGTGCAAAGCCGCCCTGTGGATGGCAGCCTGCCCAAGGCCGGCGCCATCATTCACCACCCCGATGTGCGCCGCATGCTGATGACGATGCGCGCCCACACCGAGGGCTGCCGCGCGATGGCGCTGGTGGGCGCTGCGGCCTTTGACGCCGCGCACGCGCACCCCGACGCCGAAGCGCGCCAGCAGAACCAGGCCTTCTACGAATTCCTGGTGCCGCTGATCAAGGGTCTGTCCACCGAGATGTCGCTGCAGGTGGCCAGCCTGGGCGTGCAGGTGCACGGCGGCATGGGCTTCATCGAAGAGACCGGTGCGGCGCAGTACCTGCGCGACGCCAAGATCCTGTCGATCTACGAAGGCACCACGGCGATCCAGGCCAACGACCTGGTCGGCCGCAAGACGGCGCGTGACGGCGGCGCGGTGGCACGGGCCATCGCCGGGCAAATCGAGGCCACCGAAGGCGCGCTGAAGGCCCGGTCGAGTGCCGCCTGTCAGGCCATGGCCAAGCGGCTGGGTGCAGCCCGCCGGGCTTTCGAAGACGTCGTGGCCTTTGTCGCCGGCCAGACCAAGGCCTCGCCGAATGCCGTGTTCGCCGGTAGCGTGCCCTACTTGATGATGGCCGGGACCACCATCGCCGGCTGGCAGATGGCGCGTGCGCTGATGGCCGCCGAAGACGAACTGGCCAGCCCGCAGGCCGACACCGACACCGCCTTCCTGCAAGCCAAGATCGCCACCGCGCGCTTCTATGGCGACCACATCCTCAACAAGGTGCCGGCCGAGCGCGACAGCATTGTCGAAGGCGCCGACGCCGTCACCGCCCTGGCCCTGGAGTCCTTCTGATGAGCAAGCTTCCTCCCGCCCTGCAGCGCGTGCCGCTGCCCATCATCGGCTCGCCGCTGTTCATCATCAGCAACCCCAAGCTGGTGATCGAGCAGTGCAAGGCCGGCATCGTGGGCAGCATGCCGGCGCTGAACGCGCGCCCGGCTTCGCAGCTGGACGAGTGGCTGGCCGAGATCACCGAGACCCTGGCCGCCTGGGACCGCGACCACCCTGAGCAGAAGAGCGCGCCTTTCGCCATCAACCAGATCGTGCACAAGAGCAACGACCGGCTCGAGCACGACATGCAGGTCTGCGCGAAGTACAAGGTGCCCATCGTCATCACCTCACTCGGCGCGCGCACCGATGTGAACGACGCCGTGCACAGCTGGGGCGGCATCGTGCTTCACGACATCATCAACAACTTCTTCGCCAAGAAGGCCATAGAGAAGGGCGCCGACGGTCTGATTGCCGTGGCCGCGGGCGCTGGCGGCCACGCGGGCGTGAAGAGCCCGTTCGCGCTGGTGCAGGAGATCCGCGAATGGTTCGACGGTCCGCTGGCGCTCAGCGGCAGCATCGCCACCGGTGATGCCGTGCTGGCCTCGCTGGCGATGGGCGCCGACTTCGCCTACATCGGCAGCGCCTTCATCGCCACGCAGGAAGCGCGTGCGGCCGAGGCCTACAAGCAGTGCATTGTCGAGAGCAACAGCGACGACATCGTCTACAGCAACCTCTTCACTGGCGTGCACGGCAACTACCTCAAGTCCAGCATCCGCGCCGCCGGCATGGACCCCGACAACCTGCCCGAGAGTGACCCGAGCAAGATGGACTTCGGCGGTGGCGAGGGCAGCAAGCCCAAGGCCTGGAAAGAGATCTGGGGCTGCGGCCAGGGCATCGGCGCGGTGAAGGAAGTGTTGCCGGCCGGCGAACTGGTGGCGCGCCTGAAGCGTGAGCTGCAGGCCGCGCGGCAGCGTCTGGGCGTGGCGGGCTGAGTCTCGGGATGCGCCGCACCGCGCTGCGCAACGCGCGTCTCTTCGACAGCGCTGCTGGCGTGCTGCGGTCGCACAGCACGCTGGTGATCGAGGGTGAACGTGTGGTTGCAGCCACGCAGGAGCCCATCACCGTCGACGACGCCGATGTCATCGACGTGCAAGGCCGCGTGGTGCTGCCGGGCCTGATCGACGCACACGTGCACGTGGTGGCGGCTTCGCACGACCTGGCGGGCCTGTCGCTGCAGCCGCCTTCGCTGGTGGGCGCGATGTCGGCGCAGATCCTGCGTGAGATGCTGCACCGCGGCTTCACCACCGTGCGCGACGCCGCCGGTGCCGACCACGGCCTGCAGGAGGCCGTGCGCCGCGGCCTCTACGAAGGCCCGCGGCTCTTCATCGCAGGCCAGCCCATCAGCCAGACCGGCGGCCATGCCGACATGCGCCCGCGTGGCGTCCGTGGTGAGGGCTATTTCTGCAGCTGCGCCGGCATGGGCCTGATGGGCGCCATTGCCGACGGCGTGGGCGAGGTGCGGCGCGCCGTGCGCGAGCAGGTGCGCCAGGGCGCCAACCACATCAAGATCATGGCCGGCGGCGGCATCAGCAGCCCCAGCGACCCCATCGACGGCACGCAGTTTTCGATGGAAGAGCTGCGCGCCGCGGTGGAAGAGGCCGAAGCCGCCAACCTCTACGCGCTGGCCCACGCCTACTCGCCGCGTGCCGTGCAGCGCGCGGTGCAGGCCGGTGTGCGCAGCATCGAGCACGGCAACCTGGTCGACGAGGCCACGCTGCGCCTGATGAAGACGCATGGCACCTACCTCGTGCCGACGCTTTCCACCTACGCGGCGCTGGCCGAGGAAGGGCAGCGCCTGGGCTGGTCGAACGCGATGCTGGAGAAGCTGGTCGTGGTGCAGTCGCAGGGCGCCTTGGCCGTGAAGATGGCCTGTGACGAAGGGGTGCCCGTGGTCTTCGGCACCGACCTGCTGGGCCACATGCACGGCCGCCAGAACGGCGAGTTCGCGCTGCGCGCCGCCGCCATGAGCCCGGTAGAGGTGCTGCAGAGCGCCACCATCGCCGCCGCGCGTTTGATGCGCCAGGAAGGCCAGATTGGCCAGCTGGTGCCCGGCGCCTGGGCCGACCTGCTGGTGGTGGACGGCGACCCCACGCAAGACCTGGCGCCACTGGCCGCGCCCGCGCAAGGGATCCGGCTCTTGATGCAGAGTGGCCGCGTGGTGCTCGACCGGCTGCTGGCCTGATCGGCAGCGCTGCCGGCGCAAGAACAAAGGCGGCCCGTGGGCCGCCTTTGTTCTTGCAGTACGCAAGCGGGCACGAAGCCCGCCGTCTTTCACTTCACCGTGGTGAAGCGCATGTGCGGGTTGTCGTTGGAGCGGTGCAGCGTGGTCACGCCGGTTTTCATCGCCCAAGGCCTCACCTGGTGGTGCAGCGGGATCACCAGCGCCTCGTCCTTGATGCGCACCAGTGCCTCGCGGATCATGCCGTTGCGCTTGGCCACGTCGGGTTCGGCCTTCATCGCGTCGTTCAGCTTGTCGACCACGGGGTCGCTGATGCGGCCGAAGTTGAAGTTGCCGTCGGCGCCGCTGGTGCGCGTGCGGATGAGCGACTGGATGGCGTACTGTGCGTCGTAAGTGGCCACGCCCCAGCCCAGCATGTACAGCGAGGTGTCGAAGTTCTGGAACTTCTGGCTGTAGGTGGCGAAGTTCTCGGCCGCCAGCTGCGCCTTCACGCCAATGCGGGCCCACATCGCCACGATGGCCTGGCAGACTTCTTCGTCGTTGACGTAGCGGTTGTTCGGGCAACTGAAGCGAACCTCGAAGCCGCTGGGGTAGCCGGCGTCGGCGAGCAGCTTCTTCGCCGCTTCGGTGTCGACCTTGGGCGGTGCGTCGAGATCGGCCGTGTGGCCGTTGACGCCCGGTGCCACGATGATGCCTGCCGGCACCGACAGGCCGCGCATGATGTTGCGCTGGATGGCCGTGCGGTCGATGCTCATGCTCAGCGCTTGGCGCACCCGTTTGTCGGCAAACGGATTCTTGCCCTTGACGCTGCTGTACTTCAGCTCGGGGCTGCCCACGTCCATCACCAGGAAGATGGTCCGCACTTCAGGGCCTTCCAGCACCTTCAGCTTCTTGTCGCTGCGCAGGCGGGCCACGTCTTGCGTCGGAATGTCGGTCAGCAGGTCGACATCACCCGAGAGCAGCGCTGCCACGCGGGTGGGGTCGCTCTTGATGGGCGTGTAGATCACCTCCTTCACGTTGCCGCCGGTCTTGTCCCACCACTCGGGGTTGGCGGCCATGGTCACGCGCTGCTCGGGCTGCCAGCCCGTCACGCGGAAGGCGCCGGTGCCGTTGACGTTGCGCGAGGCGAAGTTCTCTTCCTTGGCCTTGTAGTCCTGGACGTTGGCGCTCTTGTTCTTCTCGGCCCACCCCTTGTTCATGATGAAGAAGTACGCCAGGTTGCGCAGCAGGATGGGCGAGGGCGCCGCCAGGATGAGATCGACGGTGTGGCTGTCGATCTTCTTCACCTCGTTGATGCCGGTGACGTAGATGCCCATCGTGCCCTGCGGCTGCTTGATGCGGCCGAAGCTGAAGACCACGTCGTCGGCCGTGAAGGGCGAGCCGTCGTGGAATTTCACGCCCTTGCGCAGTTCGAAACGCACCTGCGTCGGGCTGATGAATGTCCACTTCGTGGCCAGCGAAGGCTCGATCTCGTAGGTCGCGCTGTAGCGCGTGAGCCCCTCGTAGGCATGCGCGAGCACCGTGTTGGTGGTGGCATGGTTTTGCGAGTGCGGGTCCATGGTCAGGATGTCGTTCTGCGCTGCCCAACGCACGGTCTGCGCTTGGGCGGGCAGGGCCAGGGCCAGCGTGACTGCGGCGGCAGCCACCAGGGCGTGGAGTTTCATCGGCGGTGTCCTCGAAGGGTGGGAGCTGGACCGCCTATGCTACGTAAACACGCGGCCGGGCCACACCAGACCCGGTGTCAGGGCCTGAACTTGGCGCGGCGTGGCCACGCTGCCGAGCGTCTCGCCGCAGTGAGCGCCGTCGCCTTGGGTGGCTTCACAGGGCTTGCAGGTCGGCATCGCAGCCTTGCTGCGCGGCGATCCAGCGGCGCACCAGGGCCTGCGCCCAGCGCGCCGGCAGCCAGGGCAGGTGGCGGGCGGGGTCGGTCAACACGCCGCAGCGGTAGTGGCCGGCCTCGGCCTGCCAGCGCAGTGCCGCGCATCGGCCGCGTGTACGGCGGCTGACCCACATGCCCAGTGGGCAGGGCTCGGCGGCACAGCACAGGCCACAGCCGTTGCAGGGCTGGCCGGTGGGCGGCTTGGTGGGCGCATCGGCGCGCAGCAGGATGGTGCGGGGGCGCATGGCCCGGGCAGTCTGGTCCAGCGTGGGTCGGTCTTGTCAGGAGAACAAGGGGGTTGCAGGCGCCCAATAAGCCCGCGGAGTGGTGCAGATCGGGGTGTTAAAGTGACGGTCTGAACAAACGGTCCTTCCCGTCCCCTTGCTTGTATGACACATGCAGCAAGGCGGGTCGCAATCCGCTTGCCCGGTGTAGCCGGGGTCGCGGAAGGTTGATCAACCCATCGGAGCCTTGGAAACCAGGGCGAAAGGTGAGCGAAAGATGATGCAGCAACACAGGTCCAACTCGTACCTGTTCGGGGGCAACGCCCCTTACGTGGAAGAGTTGTACGAGGCCTACCTCGACAACCCCGGCAGCGTGCCCGACAACTGGCGCACGTATTTCGACAACCTGCAGCACGTGCCGGCCACCGATGGCAGCACCGCGCGCGATGTCGCCCACGCCCCCGTCGTCGAATCTTTCGCGCAGCGCGCCAAGGCCAACGCCTTCGCGCTGAAGGCCAGCGAGGCCGATCTGGCCGTCGCCCGCAAGCAGGTGCACGTGCAGTCGCTGATTGCCGCCTACCGCTTCCTGGGTTCCCGCTGGGCCGACCTGGACCCCCTCAAGCGCACCGAGCGCCCCAAGATCCCCGAACTCGAGCCGTCGTTCTACGACCTCACCGAGTCGGACATGGACATCACCTTCTCGGCGGCGAACACCTACTTCACCAAGGCCGAGAACATGAGCCTGCGCGAGATCGTGCAGGCCCTGCGTGAGACCTACTGCCGCACCATCGGCGCCGAGTTCATGCACTGCACCGACCCGGCCGAGAAGCGCTGGTGGCAAGAGCGCCTGGAATCGCGCCGCAGCAGCCCGAGCTTCAGCGCCGACGAGAAGAAGCACATCCTCGACCGCCTGACCGCCGCCGAAGGCCTGGAGCGCTACCTGCACACCAAGTACGTCGGCCAGAAGCGCTTCAGCCTGGAAGGCGGTGAGAGCTTCATCGCCAGCATGGACGAGGTGGTGCAGCGAGCTGGCACCAACGGCGTGCAGGAGATCGTCATCGGCATGGCCCACCGCGGCCGCCTGAACGTGCTGGTCAACACCCTGGGCAAGATGCCTGCCGACCTCTTCGCCGAGTTCGACCACACCGCCAAGGAAGACCTGCCCGCCGGTGACGTGAAGTACCACCAGGGCTTCAGCAGCGACGTCACCACCCCCGGCGGCCCGGTGCACCTGAGCCTGGCCTTCAACCCCAGCCACCTGGAGATCGTGAACCCGGTGGTCGAGGGCAGCGTGAAGGCGCGCATGGAGCGCCGTGGCGACAAGGACGGCGACCAAGTGCTGCCCGTGCTGGTGCACGGCGACGCCGCTTTCGCCGGCCAGGGCGTGGTGATGGAGACGCTGGCACTGGCGCAGACGCGCGGCTACTTCACCGGTGGCACGGTGCACCTGGTGATCAACAACCAGATCGGCTTCACCACCAGCGACCCGCGCGACAGCCGCAGCACGCTGTACTGCAGCGACGTGGTGAAGATGATCGAAGCGCCCGTGCTGCACGTGAACGCCGACGACCCCGAGGCCGTGGTGTGGTGCACGCAGCTGGCCATGGACTACCGCCAGCAGTTCAAGAAGGACGTGGTGGTCGACATCATCTGCTTCCGCAAGCTGGGCCACAACGAGCAGGACACGCCCTCGCTCACCCAGCCGCTGATGTACAAGAAGATCGCGCAGCACCCCGGCACGCGCAAGCTCTACGGCGAGAAGCTCGTGGCGCAGGGCGTGCTGCAGGCCGAGGGTGCGAACAGCCCCGACGGCATGGTCAAGGCCTACCGCGCTGCCATGGATGAAGGCCGCCACACCGTGGACCCGGTGCTGACGAACTTCAAGAGCAAGTACGCGGTGGACTGGGCGCCCTTCCTCGGCAAGAAGTGGACGGACGCGGCCGACACCGCGCTGCCGCTGGCCGAGGTGAAGCGCCTGAGCGAACGTGTCACCACGCTGCCGGCCACCTTCAAGGTGCACCCGCTCGTGGAGAAGGTGCTGGCCGACCGCGCCGCCATGGGCCGTGGCGAGATCAACGTCGACTGGGGCATGGGCGAGACCCTGGCCTACGCTTCGCTGGTGGCCAGCGGCTATGCCGTGCGCCTGAGCGGTGAAGACTGCGGCCGGGGCACCTTCGTGCACCGCCATGCCGTGCTGCACGACCAGAACCGCGAGAAGTGGGACACCGGCACCTACGTGCCGCTGCAGAACGTGGCCGAGGGCCAGGCGCCTTTCGTCGTCATCGACTCGCTGCTGTCGGAAGAAGCGGTGCTGGGCTTCGAGTACGGCTACGCCGCCGCCGAGCCCAACACGCTGACGATCTGGGAAGCGCAGTTCGGCGATTTCGCCAACGGCGCGCAGGTGGTGATCGACCAGTTCATCGCCAGCGGCGAAGTGAAGTGGGGCCGCGTCAACGGCCTGACGCTGATGCTGCCGCACGGCTACGAGGGCCAGGGCCCCGAGCACAGCAGCGCGCGGCTCGAGCGCTTCATGCAGCTGGCGGCTGACAACAACATGCAGATCGTGCAGCCCACCTCGGCCAGCCAGATCTTCCACCTGCTGCGCCGGCAGATGGTGCGGCAGTTCCGCAAGCCGCTGATCATCTTCACGCCCAAGAGCCTGCTGCGCAACAAGGACGCCACCAGCCCGCTCGCCGAGTTCACCAAGGGTGAGTTCAAGACCGTCATCGGCCCGGCGCGCGCCGAGGTGGAAGGCGACAAGGTCAAGCGCGTCATCTGCTGCTCGGGCAAGGTGGCCTACGACCTGATCAAGAAGCGCGACGAGAAGAAGGCCTGGGACGTGGCCATCGTGCGTGTGGAGCAGCTCTACCCCTTCCCGCACAAGGCTTTCGCGGCCGAGATGAAGCGCTTCCCGAACGCCACCGACGTGGTGTGGTGCCAGGACGAGCCGCAGAACCAGGGCGCCTGGTTCTACGTGCAGCACTACGTGCACGAGAACATGCTCGACGGGCAGAAGCTGGGTTACGCCGGCCGCCCCGCCAGCGCCTCGCCGGCCGTGGGTTACAGCCACCTCCACCAAGAGCAGCAGAAGGCGCTGCTCGACCAGGCTTTCGGCAAGCTCAAGGGCTTCGTGCTCACCAAGTGAGCCGCGCCCTTCCGCCCGCCCAGAACAAACATCCGAGATAGACCATGTCAATTGTTGAAGTGAAGGTTCCGCAGCTCTCCGAATCGGTGGCCGAGGCCACGCTGCTGCAGTGGAAGAAGAAGCCGGGCGACGCCGTCGCCATGGACGAGATCCTCATCGAGGTCGAAACCGACAAGGTGGTGCTGGAAGTGCCGGCTCCAGCCGCCGGCGTGCTGGCCGAGATCGTGCAGGCCGATGGCGCCACCGTCACCGCCGAGCAGCTGATCGCGCGCATCGACACCGCCGCCAAGGCTGGTGCTGCGGCCCCGGCCGCTGCGCCCGCCGCACCGGCAGTTGCCCCCGTGGCGGCTGCCGCCGCGGCGCCGGCTTCCACCAGCAAGGCCGGCGTCGCCATGCCCGCCGCCGCCAAGCTGATGGCCGACAACAGCCTGGCCGCCGGCTCCGTGGCGGGCACCGGCAAGGACGGCCGCGTGACCAAGGGCGACGTTCTGGGTGCGCTGGCCGCCCCGGCACCCGCTCCCGCACCGGTGGCGGCGCCCAAGGCCGCTGCACCTGCCGCAGCGCCGCTGCAGCAGGTGGCTGCACCCATCGGCAACAGCCTGGGCGAGCGCCCCGAGCAGCGCGTGCCGATGAGCCGCCTGCGCGCGCGCATCGCCGAGCGCCTGGTGCAGAGCCAGAGCACCAACGCCATCCTGACCACGTTCAACGAAGTGAACATGGCGCCGGTGATGGACATGCGCAAGAAGTTCCAGGAGAAGTTCGAGAAGGAGCACGGCGTGAAGCTGGGCTTCATGAGCTTCTTCGTGAAGGCGGCCGTGGCAGCGTTGAAGAAGTACCCGATCGTCAACGCCAGCGTCGATGGCAACGACATCGTCTACCACGGCTACTTCGACATCGGCATCGCCGTGGGCAGCCCGCGCGGCCTGGTGGTGCCCGTGCTGCGCAATGCCGACCAGATGAGCTTTGCCGACATCGAGAAGAAGATCGCCGAGTACGGCCAGAAGGCCAAGGACGGCAAGCTCGGCATCGAAGAGCTGACCGGCGGCACCTTCAGCATCAGCAACGGCGGCACCTTCGGCAGCATGCTGAGCACGCCCATCATCAACCCGCCGCAGAGCGCCATCCTGGGCGTGCACGCCACGAAGGACCGCGCTGTCGTCGAGAACGGCCAGGTCGTGGTGCGCCCGATGAACTACCTGGCGATGAGCTACGACCACCGCATCATCGACGGCCGCGAAGCCGTGCTGGCGCTGGTGGCCATGAAGGACGCGCTGGAAGACCCGGCCCGTTTGATGTTCGACATCTGAGGCCGGCACGATGAGCAAGAACTTCGACGTCATCGTCATCGGTGGCGGCCCGGGCGGCTACATCGCCGCCATCCGCGCGGCGCAGCTGGGCTTCAACGTGGCCTGCATCGACGAGTGGAAAAACGGCAAGGGCGGCCCGGCCCCGGGTGGCACCTGCACCAACGTCGGCTGCATCCCGAGCAAGGCGCTGCTGCAAAGCTCCGAGCACTTCGAGCACGCCGGCCATGCGTTTGCCGACCACGGCATCGGTCTGAAGGACCTGAGCATCGACGTGAAGAAGATGCTGGCCCGCAAGGACGGCGTCGTGAAGCAGAACAACGACGGCATCCTCTACCTCTTCAAGAAGAACAAGATCGCGTTCTTCCATGGTCGTGGCAGCTTCGTGAAGGCGGCCGAGGGCGGCTACGAGATCGCCGTCAACGACGAGGTGCTGATCGGCAAGCAGGTCGTGCTGGCCACGGGCTCCAACGCCCGTGCGCTGCCCGGCACGCCCTTCGACGAAGAGCTCGTGCTCAGCAACGACGGTGCGCTGCGCATCGGTGACGTGCCCGCCAAGCTGGGTGTCATCGGCTCGGGCGTCATCGGCCTGGAGATGGGAAGCGTCTGGCGCCGGCTGGGCGCCGAGGTCACGGTGCTCGAAGGCCTGCCCACCTTCCTGGGGGCGGTGGACGAACAGATCGCCAAAGAAGCGCACAAGGCCTTCACCAAGCAGGGCCTGAAGATCGAGCTGGGTGTGAAGGTCGGCGAGATCGCCATCACCGGCAAGGGCGCCAAGAAGGGCGTCAGCATCGCCTACACCAATGCCAAGGGCGAGGCCCAGACGCTGGCGGTGGACAAGCTCATCGTCAGCATCGGCCGTGTGCCCAACACCATCGGCCTGAACGCCGAAGCCGTGGGCCTGAAACTCGACGAGCGCGGCGCCATCGTGGTGGACGACGAGTGCCGCACCAACCTGCCCGGCGTGTGGGCCGTGGGTGACGTGGTGCGTGGCCCCATGCTCGCG
Organism: beta proteobacterium AAP65; assembly: GCA_001295865.1. Classification (GTDB taxonomy): domain Bacteria; phylum Pseudomonadota; class Gammaproteobacteria; order Burkholderiales; family Burkholderiaceae_C; genus Rubrivivax. The sequence continues at coordinate 10,315 of LJHW01000009.1, read as the reverse complement.
CACAAGGCCGAAGAAGAAGGCGTGGCGGTGGCCGAGCGCATCGCCGGCCAGCACGGCCATGTGAACTTCAACACCATCCCGTGGGTGATCTACACCAGCCCCGAGATCGCCTGGGTGGGCCAGACCGAGCAGCAGCTCAAGGCCGCGGGCCGCGCCTACAAGACCGGCACCTTCCCCTTCCTGGCCAACGGCCGGGCGCGGGCGCTTGGCGACACCACTGGCATGGTGAAGTTCCTGGCCGATGCCGCCACCGACGAAATCCTGGGTGTGCACATCGTCGGCCCCATGGCCAGCGAGCTGATCAGCGAGGCTGTGGTGGCGATGGAGTTCAAGGCCAGCGCCGAGGACATCGCGCGCATCTGCCACGCGCACCCGAGCCTGAGCGAAGCCACGAAAGAAGCCGCGCTCGCGGTGGACAAGCGCACGCTGAACTTCTGAGCCCGTGAGCGTCCGGGATCTCTACGAAGCCGAGCTGAAACAGCGCGGCTTTCAGAGCGACCCCGCGCAGTTGCGCGCGGTGGACGCGCTGGAGCGCTGTGAAGGCGAGTGGGCCGACTACAAGGCCCGCCGCAGCAACGCGCTGACCAAGCTCATCCGCCGCCCGCCCATCCCGCGCGGCGTTTACATGTACGGCGGTGTCGGCCGCGGCAAGAGCTTCCTGATGGACTGCTTCTTCCAGGCCGTGCCGCTGCAGCGCAAGACGCGGCTGCACTTCCACGAGTTCATGCGCGAGGTGCACCGCGAGCTGCAAGACCTCAAGGGCATGGCCGACCCGCTGGACGAACTCGGCGCGCGCATCGCGCGGCGCTTCCGGCTGATCTGCTTCGACGAGTTCCACGTCGCCGACGTCACCGACGCGATGATCCTGCACCGGCTGCTGGCGGCGCTGTTCGCCAATCGCGTGAGCATCGTCACCACGTCGAACTTCCACCCCGACGGCCTGTACCCGAACGGCCTGCACCGCGACCGCATCCTGCCGGCCATCGAGCTGCTGAAGCAGCAGCTGGAGGTGGTGAACGTCGACGCCGGCACCGATTACCGGCAGCAGACGCTGGCTCGCATCGACATGCTGCACTGCCCGCTGGGCCCCGAGGCCGAAGCCGCGATGGAGCGTGCTTTCGAGCAACTCGCCGAAGCGCGCGATGAAGCGCCGGTGATGAGCATCGAGCACCGCGAGATCCGCGCCGTGCGTCGCGCCGGCGGCGTGGTGTGGTTCGACTTCCGCACGCTCTGCGGTGGGCCGCGTTCGCAAAACGACTACCTGGAAATCGCTTCGCGTTTCCACACGGTACTGCTGAGCAACGTGCCGCTGATGCCGCCGCGCCTGGCCAGCGAGGCGCGGCGTTTCACCTGGCTGGTGGACGTGCTCTACGACCGCCGCGTGAAACTGGTGATGAGCTGTGCCGTGCCGCCCGAACAGCTGTACACCGAAGGGCCGCTGGCGCACGAGTTCCCGCGCACCGTCTCGCGCCTGCACGAGATGCAGAGCGCCGAATTCCTGGCGCTGGCGCGCCGCGATGTCGACACTTCGCTGACATGAGGCGCTTGCCGCTGGGCGGGCTTGGTCTGATGCTGGTGCTGCAGACGGCCGTGGTAACGGCGGCCGCAGACCCGGCGCCACGTGAGCAGGTGCGTGCCCGCCTGCAAGCCGAGCGCGAACGCATCGAAGCCCGCTTCTCGGCCGACATGGCCGCCTGCTCGGCGCGGTTCGCCGTCACCGCCTGCGCAGACGATGCACTTGAGCGGCGGCGACAGGCCCTGGCCGCACCGCGCGCCGAGGGCCTGGCCTTGGACGATCTCGAACGGCGTGAACGCGCCGCGGCGCGGCGCGCCGCCGTGCAGGCCAAGCAGCGCGAGGCGGCGCAGCGCAGCGCGCCGGGCGCATCGGCTGCGGCGGTTCCGGCGTCTGGGGCTGCCGCGCAGCGGCCGCCGCCGCGTGTGGCAGGGCCCACGGAAGCCGAACGCCAGGCCCAGCAGGCGCGTGCGGCCTCCGCGGCCGCGGCCACGGCGCGCCAGCGTGCCGCGGAAGCGCGTGAACGCCAGGCGCAGACGGAGGCCACGCAGGCCCGCATCCAGCAACGCCAGGCCGAACGTGAACGACGCGGCCGTGTGGCTGCGCCGCTGCCGGTGCCTGCGGCTTCGCGGTGAACCGGGTGCGGCCTTGACGGGCCGCTTGTCGCGGGCGTGAAACCCGCAGCGCTTCAGCGCAGAGGGTCGACGCGCGCCAGCGCCAGCGAGAGGTTGTCGCCGCCGCCGCGGGCGCGTTGGCGCGCCTTGCTGATCAGCATCTCGCTGGCCTCGCGCGGGGGCAGGGCGTGCAGGATGGCGCCGATTTCCTTCGGGGTGAAGTAGTGCCACAGGCCGTCGCTGCAGGCCAGCATGGTGTCGCCGAACTCCAGGCGCTCGATGTGCCACAGCGCCACCGGCGGGTCTGAGTGTGTGCCCAGGCAGCCCGTGAGGAGGTTGCTTTGCGGGTGCGTGTTGGCGGCCTCTTCGCTGATCTTGCCCTCGTCGACGAGGCGCTGCACGAAAGAGTGGTCGACGGTGCGGCGCATCATTTCCGCGCCGCGGAAGTGGTACACGCGTGAGTCGCCTGCGTGCACCACGTCGCACTCCAGCGTGGGCGAGATGCAGAAGGCCGCGACCGTGCTGTGCGGTTCTTCTTCGGAGGTGATGGCCGTCAGCTTGATCATCAGGTGCGACTCCAGCACCACCTGGCGCAGCATCTCGGCCGCGTCGTCGTGCACGGGCGCGAAGCGCTCGAAGATCTGTCGGCCCGTCATCAGCACCTGGTCGGCGGCCTTGCGGCCCCCGCTCTTGCCACCCATGCCGTCGGCCACGAGGGCCAGCACGGCGCCCGTGACCTTGGGGTGGGCGATGATTTCGACCTGGTCTTGTTGGTAGGCGCGGTCACCGCGGTGCAAGCCGGTGGCGGCACTGAATCTGAACGCTGCAGTGGGGAGGGCCATGGTCACGAATATAAACTCGGCCCAGCCCCGCGCCCTGCAGCCATGGACGAGAACCTGCATTCCCCGCAGCGCCGCCTCATCGAGCTGCGCATGGAGCATGCCGACCTGGACGATCTCATCGACCGCAACCCGCTCGACAAGCCTGGCGACGACCTGGCCCTGCGGCGCCTGAAAAAGCGCCGGCTGCTGCTGCGCGACCAGATCGCGCGGCTGGAACTGCAGCTCAGCCCGCCCGAGCCCGCGTGAACGAAAACGACGACGGCCTGCTCGAGGCCGTGGCCAGCGCCTTCGCGGCCGACGGACCGCTGGCCCAGGCTGACCCGGGTTTCATCCCGCGGCCGCAACAAGACCAGATGGCTGCGCACATCGCGCACGCCCTGCAGACGCGAGGCACGCTGGTGGCCGAGGCGGGCACGGGCGTCGGCAAGACCTTCGCCTACCTCGTGCCGCTGTTGTTGTCGGGCCGGCGCGCGCTGGTGAGCACCGCCACCAAGAGCCTGCAAGATCAGCTCTTCCTGCGCGACCTGCCGCGCCTGGCCGCGGCCCTGAAGACACCTTTGCGCCTGGCCTTGCTGAAGGGCCGCGCGAGTTACCTGTGCCGCTGGCGCCTGCAGCAGGCGCAGACCAGCGGCCAGCTGCCCGACCGCTTCGCGCTGCGTGCGTTGAACCGCGTGGCGACCTGGGCTCAGGCCACACGGAGCGGCGACCTGGCTGAGATCGAAGGCCTGGACGAACGTTCGCCCGTCATCCCGCTGGTGACGAGCACGCGCGACAACTGCCTCGGCACCGAATGCCCCGAGCACCGCGCCTGCCACGTGATGCAGGCGCGACGCGAGGCCATGGCGGCCGATCTGGTGGTGGTGAACCACCATCTCTTTTTCGCCGACCTCGCGCTGCGTGACAGCGGCGTGGCCGAGCTGCTGCCCACGGTGGATGCGGCGGTGTTCGACGAGGCCCACCAGCTGGTGGAAGCCGGGGTGCAGTTTCTCGGCACCACGCTCAGCACCGGCGTGGCGCTGGAACTTGCGCGCGACCTGCTGGCCGCCGGCCTGCAGCACGCGCGTGGGCTGCAGCCTTGGGCCGAACTGCAGGCCGCGCTGGAGCGCTGCACGCGCGAGCTGCGCCTGGTGGCCAGCGGCACGCTGCGCGAGGTGCGTGGCACGCTCAAGCTGCGCTGGGAGGAGCGTGCCGACGAACTGCTGGCGCCGCTGCAGGCGCTGGCCGAAGCGTCGCGGGCGGCAGGTGACGCCGCTGCTGCGGTGGCCGAAACCAGCCCCGAATTGCCGAAGATCGAGCAGCGCGCGCGCACGCTGGCGCTGCTGGCGGCCCGCTTTGCCCACGAGGCCGAGCCTGGGCAGGTGCGCTGGATCGATCTCACGCCGCAGCAGGCGCGGTTGGTCGAGTCACCACTGGACATCCGCGACATGCTCACGCAGCAACGCGCCGCGGCGCCCAAGGCCTGGGTCTTCACCTCGGCCACGCTGGGCGATGACGACGATCTGAGCTGGTTCACCGCCACCACGGGTCTGGAAGATGCCGAGCGCCTGCGGGTGGGCAGCCCCTTCGACTACGCGGCCCACGCGCGTGTGTGGGTGCCGGGCAGGCTGCCCTTGCCCAATGCACCGGGCCACCCAGCGGCCGTGGGCGCCCTGGCCGCGCGTTGTGCGGCGGCCCTGGGCGGCCGTACCTTCGTGCTCACCACCACGCTGCGTGTGCTGCCCCAGGTGGCGCAGGCCCTGCAGGCCGAGGCGGCGGCACTCGGCCATGAACTCACGGTGCTGGTGCAGGGCAGCGAGCCGCGGCGCGCGCTGCTGCAGCGCTACGGCGATGGCCGCGGCTGCGTGCTCATCGGCTCGGCCAGCTTCTGGGAAGGCATCGACATGCCCGGCGATGCGCTGCAGTGTGTGCTGATCGACAAACTGCCGTTCCCACCGCCGGGCGACCCGCTGGTGGAAGCGCGTGTGAAGCAGTTGCGCGAAGCCGGCAAGAACCCCTTCGAGGCCTACTTCGTGGCCGAAGCCGCGGTCTCGCTGAAGCAGGGCGCCGGGCGCCTCATCCGCACCGAGAGCGACCGCGGGCTGCTCGTGTTGTGCGACCCGCGCCTGCGCCAGATGGCCTACGGTCGGCGCCTCATCGCCGCGCTGCCGCCCATGGGGGTGCTGAACGACGAAGCCGAGGCCCTGGGCTGGCTGCAAGAACTGGCCTGGGCGCACTGAGTGCCGCCAGGCCGCGGGCGCTCAGGCGCGCCGCATCACCAGAAACGCCACCAGGGGCGGGCGTTCAGCGCCGTGCCCTGGTTCAGGAAGGCGCTGTCGGGGAAGTTCTTGCGCAGCACACGTTCGGCGTCGTCGCGCAGGCCCGTGAGCTGCAGCTTGTCGTAGCTCTGCATCATCAGGAACAGCGCCTCTTCGGCGGCCGGTGAGCGCTGGAACTCGGCCACGGCCTGCTGCGCGCGCGCAGCGGCGGCCACGTAAGCGCCGCGGCGGAAGTAGTAGCGCGCCACGTGCACTTCGTAGCTGGCCAGCGCATTGATGATGAAGTTCATGCGCGCCTTCGCATCACCGGCGTAGCGCGACTGGGGGAACTGGTCGACCAGTTGCTTGAAGGACTGGAAGGACTCGCGCGCCGCGCTCTGGTCACGTTCGGAGAGATCCTGGTTCGCGATCTTGCCCAGCAGCCCGAGGTTCTCGTTGAAGTTGATCACCCCGCGCAGGTAGAGCGCGTAGTCCAGCGCCGGGCTCGAGGGGTTCAGCTTGATGAAGCGGTTCACCGCGGCCAAGCCTTCGGTGCGTTCACCGTTGCGCCAGTGCATGTAGGCGGTGTCGAGTTGCGCCTGCTGGCCCAGCAGCGAGCCGGCGGCCAGGCTCTCCACGCGCTCCAGCGTCTTGATGGCGCGCTCGTAGCTGCCGCTGGCCATGTCTTCGCGGGCCTCTTTGTACAATCGCTCCGCGGTGGTGTCGGGTGATTCCTCGACGGAAGTCGTCCCACAACCTGCGAGCTGCAGCGACGCTGCAAGCAGGCCCAAGACCGTCAGGCGCGAGAGCGCGGGCCACATCACAGAAAGGCTCATCGAGAAAGGTGCCGGTCGTGCAAGAAGGCGCTGATTATAGGGAGCCCCTCCTGCGGCCCCAGGCCCTTGCGGGCACCGAGCCCAGCCCGGCACAGACGGGCCCTGACGAAGCCAGCGAAGACGCTGCAGCCGGGCTCGAAGCCCCCGCTGAAATGCGCATCGGCACCGTGTCCACGGCCCAGCATGGCGAGCGGCTCGACAAGGTGCTGGTGGCCATGGCCCCCGAGTTTTCGCGCAACCACCTGCAGCACCTGCTGGAGCGTGGCCATGTGCTGGTGGATGGCGGCGTTGGCGGCGCCGCCTCGCGCCGCCTGCGCGGCGGCCAGACCGTGCAGCTGGAACTGGTGCCCACCGACGAAAGCCGTGCCTTCCGGCCGCAGGCCATGGCGCTGGTGGTGCTGCACGAAGACGAGGACCTGCTCGTCATCGACAAGCCCGCCGGCCTGGTGGTGCACCCGGCGCCGGGCAACTGGTCGGGCACGCTGCTCAACGGCCTGCTGGCGCGCCACCCGGGGGCGGCGGCGCTGCCGCGCGCCGGCATCGTGCACCGGCTCGACAAGGACACCTCGGGCGTGATGATGGTCGGCAAGACGCTGCCGGCCGTCACCGCGCTGGTGCGCGACATCGCTGCGCGCAGCGTGCACCGCAGCTACCTCGCGCTGGCTCACGGGCTGCCGGGAGTCGACGGCTTCACGGTGGACGCGCCCATCGGCCGCGACCCCGCCGTGCGCGTGCGCATGGCCGTGGTGGGTGGCGGCAAGCCGGCCCGAACCGACGTGGCCGTGCTGGCGCGCGGGCAGGGCGTGTGTGCGTTGCGCTGCACCTTGCACACGGGGCGCACGCACCAGATCCGCGTGCACCTGGCGCACCGGGGCCACCCGCTGGTGGCCGACGCGCTCTATGGTGGCAAGCCGGCGCTGGGCATGGCCCGGCAGGCGCTGCACGCCACCCAGCTCGAACTGGCCCACCCGGTCTCGCGCCAGGCGCTGGCCTTCCAGTGCCCGCCGCCGTCCGACTTCGCGCAGGCCTGGGGCCAGGTCTGCGGCTGAAGCGTTGCGTCGGCAACAAGGGGTGTGAATAAGCGGGCTACAATCAGCCGCCATTCGCAGCGCTGCCGCACGCCCAACGCGTTCCGCGCCTGTTCGACCCGCTGCAGACGCCCGCTGCCGGCACCCCGCCGCACCAGGCTCCACCCGCGCCCCGGCCCATGCCGGCCTCGCGGCCCCCGACCCTTCGGAAGAACTCAAGACCACGGCCCGGGCTGTGGCCGCACCAGCGCAGTCCATGAACACAGCTGAGGCCAAACGTGTCCTCGAAACGGCGCTGATCTGCGCCAGCGCACCCCTGCCGCTGGCCGAGATGAAAGCGCTGTTCAACAACGAGATCGGCGCCGACACCCTGCGCCGCCTGCTCGACGAACTGGTGAACGACTGGCAGGACCGCGGCGCCGAACTCGTGGCGCTGGCCAGCGGTTGGCGTTTCCAGAGCCGGCCCGAGCTGCGCGTCTACCTCGACCGCCTGCACCCCGAGAAGCCGCCCAAGTATTCGCGGGCCGCGATGGAAACGCTGGCCATCGTGGCCTACCGGCAGCCGGTGACGCGGGGCGATATCGAAGACATCCGCGGTGTCACCGTCAGCAGCCAGATCGTCAAGCAACTCGAAGACCGCGGCTGGATCGACGCCATCGGCTACCGCGAGGCCCCCGGCCGCCCGGCGCTGTATGCCACGACGCGCCAGTTCCTCGACGACCTCGGGCTGGCCAGCCTCGACCAGCTGCCCCCGATCGACGGCGCCGATTCAGCCGCGCGTTCTTTCGAGGCCCTGGCCAGCGCCGCTGATGTGCCCGACCTGCTCGAAGGTGCACAAGCCAGCCTGCCGTTGGAAGCTGCACAAGACCCCGCTGCTGCTGCAGCGCGAGAAGACGCTGAGCGCGAGCCCGAAGACGCGCCCACGCCCACACCCCCAGACACGGCGCCGATTGCCGGCACCGACCCCGCGGCCGTTGAAGCCGCACCTCCTACCGCCAACGACAAGCCCGCATGAACCCTTCCGACAACGAGCTGCCCCCGGACGCTGGTGCTGATGCCAGCCCCGAGGCCACGGCCGACAAACCCAAGCGCAAGCGTGCGCCGCGCAAGGTGGCCGAAGCCGCTGACGCTGCGGCGCCCGAGGCGGCGGGTGCACCGGCCGCCCCTGCGCAAGCCGTTGCCGAGGCTGTCGCCCCCAAGCCGCGCCGCAAGCGCAGCGCGGTGGCCACCGCTGCGGCGGAAGGTGCGGGTGAGCCCGCGCCGGTTGCGGCAACGGCCGAAGCACCGACCCAGACGGCCAGCCCCGCAGCTCACGCTGCGGAATCGCCCGCCAACAGCGGCCCGGCCGGTGAAGCAGGCGCGGGTGGCGATGGCCCGGCCGAGGGCGGGGCCGACGATGGCCGCCCCGGCGGCCGCCGCGGCCGCAACCGCCGCCGCGGACGCCGCGGTGGCGCTCGCGAGGGCGCCGAGCTGGCCGAGGGCGTGGCCCCGCTGGTGCAGGCCCTGCAGCCCGTGACCGAAGCACTGTTCGCGCAGGTGCTCTCAGGCGAGTTCGACACCGAGCCCCCGGCCGATGCAGACCTCGGTGCAGCGCCCGAAGCGGCCGCGCCGTTGGCAGAAGCCGCGGCCGGCGATGAAGGCCCTCTGCCCGCAGAGGCTCGTGCTGAGGGCGGGCCCGTGGCAGATGCCGTGGCGGAAACTGCCGATGCGGCCACTGAAGACGCAGCCGCGGGCGACGACGGCCAGGCCCGCCGTGTGCTGGCCCCCGAAGCCGACGCGCCCAAACTGCACAAGGTGCTGGCGCAGGCCGGCGTGGGCTCGCGCCGCGACCTCGAACAGATGATCGCCGACGGCCGTTTCACCGTGAACGGCGAGCGTGCGCACATCGGCCAGCGCGTGAGCTTCGGCGACCGCATCGCGCTCGACGGCAAGCCGGTGCGCTACCGCATCGCGCCGCCGCCGGCACGTGTGCTGGCTTACCACAAGCCTGCGGGCGAGGTGGTCACGCACGACGACCCGCAGCAGCGCCCCACCGTCTTCCGCCGCCTGCCGCGCCTGCCGCAGGGCAAGTGGCAGAGCGTGGGCCGGCTCGACATCAACACCGAAGGTCTGTTGCTCTTCACCACCTCGGGTGAACTGGCCAACCAGCTGATGCACCCGCGCTTCGGCGTGGAGCGCGAATACGCTGTGCGATCACTGGGCGTGCTGGGCGCCGAGGCCAAGGCGAAGCTCCTGGAAGGTGTGGAGATCGACGGCCAGCGCTGCGCTTTCAAGAGCATCGACGACGGTGGCGGCGAGGGCGTCAACCACTGGTACCGCTGCGTCATCACCGAAGGCCGCAACCGCGAGGTGCGCCGCCTGTTCGAGGCCGTGGGTCACGCGGTGAGCCGGCTGATCCGCATCCGCTATGGCAGCGTGGTGCTGCCGCGCGGTCTGAAGCGCGGCGTGTGGGTCGAGCTCGACGAGGGCGACCTGCGCAACCTGCGCCACCTCGCCGGGGTGGCGCGACCCGAGCGCAGCGAGCGCCAGGAAGGTGGCGAGTCCCGTCCGCCGCGTGAAGCGTCCGAAGCTGACGGCGCCCGCCGCGACCGCAAGCGCCGTGGCGGCAAGGGCCGTGGTGAACCGCGTGAACCCCGTGACGCGCGCCCACCGTTGGCCGAGCGCGGCCCGCGCCCCGAGCAGGCACCGCGCCCACCGCGTGAGGCCCGCCCCCCGCGCGAGCCGCGCCCGCCGCGCGGCGAAGGCGAGGTGGGTTTCATCCCCAATCCGCTGCAGCAGACCTTCGACAAACGCGCCATCCAGCAAGAGCGCGCCAAGAAGCGCGAGATCCCGGAAGACGGTCCGATCCCGAACCCGCTGCAGCAGACCTACGACAAGCGCGCGCTGATGCGCGACCGCCAGCCGCAGCGTGACATTCCCGAAGACGGCCCCATCCCCAACCCCCTGCAGCAAACTTACGACCGGCGTTTTGCTGGCGGTGGTGGCGGTGGTGGTTTCGGCCCCGGCGGCAGCGCTGCCGGCGGCCCGGGCAAACGGGGCGGCCGCAACGGCCGCGCCGGTGGCCCCAAAAAGGGCGGTGGTGATCCGAACCGCGTGCCCGATCCGCTGCAGACCGCCGTGGGTTACATCGGCGCCGATGCCTTCCTGCGCAAGGGCAAGGGTGGCGGCGGCGGGGGTGGCCGTGGCGGCCCGCGCCGGCCGAACACGGGCGGCGGCGGGGGCGGGGGCGGTGGCAGACCCAGCGGCCC
>LJHW01000089.1 GCA_001295865.1 beta proteobacterium AAP65 | reverse complement strand
ATGTCAGCGTCGCCAACGGCGCCGTGCTGGCCCCGGCCGGCAACGAAACCGTGGCCACACTCGCGCTCACCGGCAGGCTGGCCGGCAGCGCCACCCTCACCGCCAGCACCACACTGGAAAGCGGCGCCGAGGTGCTGGCCAACCTGGGGGGCACCAACCTCAGCGTCAACGGCAACGCCACGCTCACTGGCACGGCCGCGGCCACCACCGTGGCGCTGAACAACGGCACGCTCATGCTCAGCGGCGCCAGCCGCTTGGCCAGCACAGCCAACCTCAGCATTGCCGCTCCGGCCACGCTCCAGCTCGGCGGCGACCAGATGGTGGGCAGCTTCGAAGGCGCCGGCAGCATCACCCTGGGCAGCGCCACGCTCACCCATGCAGGCCTGGCCAGCGGCAGCTACTCGGGCGCGCTCGCCGGCACCGGCGGCCTCACCAAGCAGGGCGCGGGCGCGCTCACGCTCTCGGGCACCCACACCTACACCGGCACCACGCGCGTGACGGGCGGCACGCTGGCCCTCAGCGGCAGCCTGGCCTCCGCCACCATCGAGGTGGCCGGGGGTGCGCTCACCCTCACCGGCAACGAACGCCTGGTCGACGGCGCAGCGCTGGTCGTCACCAGCGGCAGCGTCACGCTGGGCGGCGACGAAACCGTTGCCACCCTGGCCCTGACGGGCCTGCTGGATGGCAGCGGCACGCTCACGGCCAGCAGCTACACGCTGGACAGCGGCACCGTCACGGCCAACCTGGGCACCGGCACCCTCAGCTCAGCCGGCGCCAGCACACTCAACGGCACAGCCGCGGTGGGCACGCTGAGCGTCAGCGGCGGCACGCTCACGCTGGCCAGTGCCAACCGGCTGACCGGCGCACCAGTTGCCAGCATCGCCGCCACGGCCACGCTCGCCCTGCAGGGCGCACAGACCTTGGGTTCGCTCGGCGGCGCGGGCACCGTGTCGCTGGGCGCTTTCACGCTCAGCACCGGCGGCGCAGGTGACAGCAGCTTCAGCGGCGCGCTCACCGGCACCGGCGGGCTCACCAAGCTGGGCAGCAGCACCTTCACGCTGGGCGGCAGCCAGGCTTACGGCGGCGCCACCACCGTGCAGGTCGGCACGCTGACCACGACCGGCGCCGACGTGCTGCCGGACGGCGGCACCGTGAACGTCGCCACGGGCGCCACGCTCGGCCTCGGCGGCAACGACAGCATCGGCACACTCAACCTCGCCGGCACGCTGGCGGGCACCGCCACGCTCACGGCCGACACCACGTTGGCCGCCGGCGCCAGCGTGCTGGCCAACCTGGGCGGCAGCAACCTCAGCGTCAGCGGCAACGCCACGCTGGCTGGCACCGCCGCCGCGACCACGGTGCAGATCGACAACGGCACCTTGACACTGGGCAGCACGGGCCGCCTGGCCAGCACCGCCAGCGTCACCGTGGCGGCACCGGCCACGCTGGCCCTGGGCGACAACCAGACCCTGGCCGCGGTGCTGGGCAGCGGCAGCGTGAACCTCGGCAGCCACACGCTCACGCTCGCGAACAACACCGACCTCGTCTACGCCGGCGCGCTCACCGGCACCGGCGGCCTCACCAAGCAAGGCACGGGCAGCCTCACGCTGGGCGGCGATCAGGCCTACACCGGCACCACGCGCGTGGAAGCCGGCTCCGTGGCGCTGGCGGGCACTTTGGCTTCGGCCACGGTGCAGGTGGCCGGCGGCACGCTCACGCTGGGCAGCGCCAACCGCCTGGCCGACACCGCGGCCCTCAGCGTGGCAGCAGGTGCCACGTTCACAGGTGGCGGCAACGACACCGTGGCCACGCTCACCGCTGCAGGCACGCTGAACGGCAGCGGCACGCTCACGGCCAGCAGCTACACGCTGAACAACAACGCCGACGTGAGCCTGGCCCTGGGTACCGGCACCCTGAACGTGGCCGGCAGTGCCACGCTCCGCGCCGCCAAGGGCAACGGCACCGTCAACGTGCAGAACGGCGGCAGCCTCAACCTGCCCACGGGGGCCGATCTCGCCAGCGGCACCGACCTCGTCATCGTCACCGGCGGCACGCT
>LJHW01000088.1 GCA_001295865.1 beta proteobacterium AAP65 | reverse complement strand
TCACGCACCGGGCTTACAACACCTGCCTCCTCGGTCGGGGTTAGCTCGAACGTTAGGCGTCACAAACACACCTCTTCACCACTCCCACCGGACCGGGAGTTCACACCAGGAGCACTGACCGATGAGCGTCTATGTTGACCGACAAAACTGGGACTGGAAGGCGGCCCCTGGAAATGTCAAGAGGAAGCCCCAAGCTTGCCCGCGCTGCAATAATCAGGTCCAGTACTTCCTAGCTTATGACGGTGATGGATGGGGATTTCCTGGAATCTGGACATTCAAGATGAAGCAGCATTACGCCTTCAAATGTCCAATTTGCCCAAACTTCGAGCCGCTCGCCAAGGAAGAGGCAAAGCTCCTGCTGCAGCGGAGCACGTAGGATGATTCAGACTGAGACCGGAACTGTATTCATTGGCTTTACGGGTCAGTTGAAATGCCAGAAGTGTGGGAACCTGACACAAATGCACCTTCGCCAGGAGTACATGAAGGAGAAGATGTTCTTCGTTGATCAGGGCACGTCCTTCATGCACGTCCATTGCGTCTGTCCAATATGCGAGAACAGAACCTTCGCAGGCAGGCCCAAGGCCATGCTTCGCAAGAGCGAAGTTGCGGAGTTGCACCAACTATTGGAATCGGGCCTACCCGACACAAGGGCTTGGCTACGCTCTCTGCCAGAGAAGCAGATGGACAAGGTACTCGAGCGCTATTACAGCCTCGAGGCATTTGAATTCATGCGCCGCGTGCTCCAGTGACGCCTAACCACTCGCTCAAGCGGAGCGCCAACGGCAGGCCACCAGGCCCGGTCTGGCGGTACGCGGTACATTTTCGCCAGCCCGGGCCTGGCGTCCTGCCGTTGTCGCCCGCTTAGCTCGAACGTTAGGCATCAGAAATGCGACTTTTCACTTACCTGAAACTCTTGGCCGTGTCCCTATGCGTCCTCCTGCTCGCCTCCTGCGGAAGCACACCGAAGGACACCGGAACATTCGGCTACTCTGATGAGGTCTACAACGCATCAAACCGCGCGGCAACTCTCCAGAGCCTGAAAGCAAGGGATGTAGATCCAGTTCGAGAGAATCTCGAGTCATGGCTGGCGGGTGACATCAAGACGCTGCACTCGCGCTTGCAAAAAGAGGCGCTCGTTCCCTTTGATGCACTTCAGCGTGCAGCCGCACTGAGGACACTTGTCCTGCTGGCCGTACTTCAGGAACGGCACCCTGTCGAGGCATGGAACCGCGACCCGGAAGTTGCTCAGGCACTCGCTTGGGCTGTCGTTCAAGACTCGTCGCTGACCGCGCAGATTAGGGCGCGAGACTTTGATCGTTCCCTGTTTCGGAACCGCTGATGCCTAACCCCTCGCTCAGCCCCCGACCCACTACGGCAGGCGTTGTAAGCCC
>LJHW01000087.1 GCA_001295865.1 beta proteobacterium AAP65 | reverse complement strand
CCGGCAAGCTGCTCGACGAGATCGTGCCCAGCATCCGCAAGACCAGCGACCTCGTGCAGGAGATCGCTGCGGCCTCGCAGGAGCAGAGCCAGGCCGTCGGCCAGATCGGCGGCGCGATGGGCCAGCTGAACAAGGCCACGCAGCAGAACGCAGCGGCCTCCGAGGAGCTGGCCGCCACGTCTGAAGAGCTCACCGGCCAGGCCGGCCAGTTGCAGGAAGCGGTGGCCTTCTTCCGTTCCGCCCGCGAAACGGCGGCTACCTCACGCAGCCACGCCGAGAACACGCGTTTCACGGAACGCCGCGCACCGAACTCGCCCATGCGCAGCCCTGCAGCCGCCAGTGCTGCCGCCTTCTCGCCACAGGCAGCCGGCCGCGGCCAGGCCACCGGCACCCACGGCAACTTCCGCCCCTATTGAGCCAGCCGCTCCACACGCCCCCGGAGACACCGCATGACCCACGACGCCCAGACTGCCGCCCAGTTCCTGACCTTCTCGCTGGGCGAGGAGGTCTTCGGAATGGACATCCGCACCGTGCGGGAGATCATCCAGGTCGGGCCGATGACCACGGTGCCGCTGATGCCCACGTTCGTGCGCGGCATCATCAACCTGCGCGGCGCCGTGGTGCCGGTGATCGACCTGCACGTGCGCTTCGGGCGCACACCGGCGCGGGTGACGAAGAAGACCTGCATCGTCATCTTCGACGCGCAGCGCGGCAGTGAGCGTGTCGAGCTCGGCCTGCTGGTGGACGCCGTCAGCGAGGTGATCGACATCGCCGGCCAGGACATCGAGACACCGCCCGACTTCGGCACGGCCGTGCGCCGCGACTTCATCCGCGGCATGGGCCGCGTGGGGCAGCGCTTCGTGATCGTGCTCGACCCCGACCGCGCCTTCGACGTCGACGACATGGCCCAGCTGTGCGAACGCAGCCAGCTCGCCGAAGCCGCCTGAGAGCCCGCCCGTCGCGCCTGCCAGAAACCACCTTCCTCAAGCCCACGCTGGAACCACATCCCATGCACACCGCCACCGAAACCACCGCCCCGTCCCTGCTGGCCCGCCTGTTCGCCGGCGACCTGCTCGCTGCCCAGGCCCGCGCGCTGAGCACCCACGCCGAGCAGTTGCAGACCGCGGAGGGCCGTTCGGCCGACCTCGAAGCCCAGCTGAAGGCGCTGGGGAGGTCGCAAGCGGTGATCGAGTTCCAGCTCGACGGCACCATCCTCACGGCGAACGACAACTTCCTGAACACGGTGGGCTACAGCCTCGACGAGATCAAGGGGCGTCACCACAGCCTGTTCGTCGAGGCCGGTGAAGTACAGAGCGCGGAGTACCGGCAGTTCTGGGAGAAGCTCGGGCGTGGCGAGTTCGACAGCCGGCAATACAAGCGCCTGGGCAAGGGTGGGCGCGAGGTCTGGATCCAGGCCAGCTACAACCCCATCTTCGATGCGAAGGGCAAGCCCTTCAAGGTGGTCAAGTACGCCACCGACATCACCGCACAGACGCGGCTGACGCAGGAGCTGGCGCGTACCGTGGACCAGGCGCAGGCGGTGGCTGCGGCGGCCCAGGCCGGCGACCTGTCCCAGCGCATCCCGATGGGCGACAAGTCCGCGGCGACGCAGGCACTCTGCCAGGGCATCAACACCCTGGTCGAAACCTGCGACACCATCCTCGGTGACGTCGCGCGCGTGCTGGCGGCCATGGCCCGTGGCGACCTGGACGAGCGCATCACCCGCGATTACCAAGGCACCTTCGATCAGGTCAAGCGCGACGCGAACGAGGGCTGCGAGAAGCTGGCGGCGGTGATCGAGGAGGTGCGCTCATCGGCCGGTG
>LJHW01000086.1 GCA_001295865.1 beta proteobacterium AAP65 | reverse complement strand
CCGCGCGGGCAAGCCGTCCTGCCTCCGCGGTCGGGGTTAGCTCGAACGTTAGGCGTCGCAACCCATGACCAGCGCACTCCTTACCGCCCTTCACTGGCTGGCAGCGGTGGGCGCCATTGTGGGCTGGACCCTGGGCATGTACTTCTGGTACCTCCGCGACTTCACGCCAAAGCCTGGCGCTCAAGCGCAGGGAAGACTGGCCAAGCGTTCCTTTGCATTTGCAATGGTGTGCACGTTGGCAGCATGGGTGCTAAACGAGACGCTGACCAGAGTGCCCCAATAGGACTGGCGACCTATTCGTCCAGCAGTATCGATAGAGCATTGACATGTACACAGTCCGAACGAGCTCGACACTAGAGTTCATCAGAATGGGAAAGTACAACTCTGCCCCTTCAGCTGTGTACAACCTTGCTTCGTCTCCTCAGCGAATCTACAGCTACAACGTTCACACCGATCGCGCCCCGGTCGTACCACAGCGACGCCTAACCCCTCGGTCAAGCGGAGCGCCGCCGGCAGGCCACCAGGCCCGGTCTGGCGGTACGCGGTACATTGTCGCCAAACCGGGCCTGGCGTCCTGCCGTCGTCGCCCGCTTACCTCGAACGTTAGGCGTCACAAATACCGAAGACGTATGCGCTTCTTTTACTTGCCGATCGCAGCAGCCACGACTCTTTCAATCGCAGCGCTGTTCATGTTCCGCTCGGAGAAGTTGTACGTTGTCGCATTGAGTGAAGTGCCCCTGTATGACCCAGCTACCGTTGCCGGCACACCCGGTTCCTCACCAACAGTACTGGGTGTCATGAAACCAGGCGAGAGTCGGCCCGTTGTCGAGTGCCTTGATCGGAAGAGCGACATTGATGTACGGGTTCAGTTCTCAAAAGACCAAGTAGCAGTAGCGGGCTGGAAGCCCGGCGCTTACAAGCTCAGGCGAGAGGAGGTCAACCTCTGGGCCACGGGCGCAACCAACAGCTGCCGCATACTGCCAAGCTGAAGGAGTTCAGTCCGCCTAGACCTGCTGTGACGCCTAACCCCTCGCTCAGCCCCCGACCCACTACGGCAGGCCGTCTTGCCCGCGCGGC
>LJHW01000085.1 GCA_001295865.1 beta proteobacterium AAP65 | reverse complement strand
TGCACCACGCGGGCAAGCCGCCCCGCCTCCGCGGTCGGGGTTAGCTCGAACGTTAGGCATCACAGGAACGATCCGCGCTCCGCTGGGCCGAAGTTTTACCGAAACATCCGGAAGACGTAACCGATGCCCAAACCCTCAGCCTTTGCGGCACTTCGAGACCAAGTGGGCGCGGCTATTGCAGTAGCGGCAACACTGGTGCTCGCGCCCCTCTTGGCATTCAGCGAGACGACTGTGAAAGGAATCTTGGATCGCTGGTTGAGCCAGTGTGTTCTAGTTCTTGATTCGCAAATGGACTCCAACGGAGCAGTAGTTGTTCGATTGCATACTTTTGGCGAGATGCCCAAGACCCTACCGGTCACGTTGGTTGCCAGCAGCGGCAAGATTGAGCGAGTTACGCTTCTGAATCATGTGGAGCAGGGTACGGCGAAAGAGGAGCCGAACCTGCTTGTGCATCCTCAGGCAAATCAACGATGCCCGGGAGCACTATGCGAGGATCAGCCTAGCGCTGCTGAGCGACTCACGGTCCGGATTTCGCCCATGAGCCCAAACTATCTCTATCAGCTCCGTGTCTTGACGTCAGACGTTCTCAGTGACGAGAACGTGAGTGCGTATGTGCGCCCATTGAAGGGCGACAGTGTTGCATGTCGGGTAGAACGAGCGACAGCCGCAAACTTCGTCGCTCGGCAGCCGCGCGAGATTCAGCTTCTGATCTTTTCTTTGGGAGTGGTCGTAGTAACACTCCTGATCGCCTTTCTACGTCGTAAGCCTAAGGGAGAGCCAGATGCCACATTGCCGGTTCGTCGCTATCTCCGTCCTAGTGATCAGCTTCGCAAGCGAGGTTCCCGCTCAGAACAATAGAGTCGTATTCCAGATTTCGGTAGAGAAACGGGTCTATGGCGAACGCGCACCGCAACCGTTTCATGGGGTCGGCACCTTCGATTTGCTTCAGGGCACGGCACCACTCGCCGGAGCAAGTTGCCCGAATAGGTCGAACGCCGCGGGCCTCCTGACTTGCCTTGTTCCATGTAAAGCAAGCGACGAACTCCCGCTGCTGATCCGCGTTCGACCGCCTAGCGATCAAGACACACTTGGCGGCTGGGTGGCGCCAACGGCGCAAGAAGTTGAAGTCAAAAAATGCGTTGCCAAACCCGCGAAGCTGACCATGCTCTATGAAGATGCACGGTATGCACTCAACGAGTTTTTGTCCAAGCAGTACTTCGCCAAGGGCACTAGTCAAGGGGGTGGTGCGGGAGGCAGTGCGGCAGGCAAGCTGTGGGTGACTCAGATCGCTGAGGGCTCCGCGGTTGCTGTCAACGTGTCAGCCAGCGCAAAGACTTCCGACGGTCGCGAGGATCTGCTGCAACTGCACAAGCTTGCAACTGAAGCGGCACGAGTTCCAGAGCTAAGGAGTGCCAATCTCTCCCCGGAGGATAGACAGCTTTCCGAGGCTATTGCCCGCTGGCAGATTCTGAGCAAGAGCGCACTGCTTGAAGCACAAGTGTCGCAGGCACTGCCCCCCTCGGCTCAGACCAAGCTGAAGATCACACCGACAACCGATCTATCCAAGTTTAGGTTCAACTTGACCGAGGTAGACGCAGCCCTGAGAGTGGCGCCGAGGTCGTCAGCTCAACAGAGACTCTCTGACGATGTAAGCACTCTGAAGTCTTTGCCAGCCACAGGCGCAGGCGCAGCTGCGGCGAACAAGGTTATCGAGACCTGGCGGTGATGCCTAACCCCTCGTTGCACCCCGGACCCGCTACGGCAGGCGTTGTAAGCCCGGTGTGTGCCAGCGGTAGCATCGTCACACACCGGGCTTACAACACCTGCCTCCGCGAGCCGGGTAAACTCGAACGTTAGGCCTCACAATTGCACCCGACGCATGGCGATTCTTGAAACTCCCAGGCTACGTCTCGAGCCCTTCCGCGAAGAACACCTCAGCGGACTTCACGACATGAACAATCGTCCTGAGGTCTACCGCTTTCTCAGCGGAAAGCCTGAGACACCAGAGCAAACAGCCGAAGGTATTGCGCGGGTAACGCGTTGTTGGGCGGCATGGGGGACAAGCTGGTGGGCATTCGTCGGACTAGAGAGCGGTCGCGTCGTGGGCGCGGGTTGCATACAACACCTGCGTCAGCAAGAAGCGCTTCCTCACGACTTGGAGAGCCTTCGCGCCAATCCACTCGAGATCGGGTGGCGTCTTCACCCAGATTTTTGGCACCGCGGCTTGGCAACTGAAGCTGCAAGGGAGATGGCAGCGTTTGCCTTCAACCGGTTCGCACTGCACGAGCTACTGGCTGTGCGGTACCCAGAGAACGTCAGCTCCGGTCGAGTCATGGAACGCTTGGGTATGCGCTATCGCGGCCTGGAGCCCTGGTACGGCATGTCACTTGCCACGCACGTACTGAGCCGAGCACAGTGGGTTCAGGCGCAGAAAACCAGTGAGGCCTAACCCCTCGCTCAGCCCCCGACCCACTACGGCAGGCCAGCTTGCCCGTGTGGCGCGCTGGTTTATGCTGCACCACACGGGCAAGCCGTCCCGCCTCCGCGGTCGGGGTTAGCTCGAACGTTAGGCCTCAGAAAATGAAATGGCGCGAGC
>LJHW01000084.1 GCA_001295865.1 beta proteobacterium AAP65 | reverse complement strand
TCGGTCACCGGGCTTACGCCGCCTGCCTCCGCGGTCGGGGTTAGCTCGAACGTTAGGCTTCACAAATGCACCTGATTCGCACCCGCCCGTTGATCCAAGCTCTAGCCAGCGGGAACGTGTCAGCCGAAAAGCGCGCCCAATACCTGCTGGCGAGCTTCGTGATCTTCAATGTTGCCTATTACTCAGGCCTCGTTGTCGCCGGAACCGCGCCCTGGACTCCTCCCTATATCGCAGAGGCACTTGCGGTCATCATAATCAACGTAGTCGGCGTCGTCACGACGTTCGATGCATCAGGCGGCAAGTCAAACAAGCAATACATCATTGACTTCACCTGCCTCTACGTGCCGGTATCAGTCACTACGCTCCTTGGATTCTGGGGTTGCTACTGGATACTGCGCATTGGCTTTCACGAGGCAATCATGGCAATGAGCCAAAGCAACTTGCAGTTCGCCATCAATATGTCGCAACTCGGGTTCGACGGCTTCGCTCTGCTTGCATTCGTGGCGACCATTGGCAGCCTTGCAGTCACATATGTGAGGCTCGCAAAGCTGTTGGCGGCGGTTCGAGCTGCGCGCGGTGAAGCCTAACCACTCGCTCAAGCGGAGAGCCAACGGCGTGCCGCCTGGCCCGCGAGGCCGCTCCTCTTATCATCGGCCTCGCGGGCCAGTCGTCACGCCGTCGTCTCCCGCTTAGCTCGAACGTTAGGCGACAGAAGGAACATCCATGCCAGACATTGCTGCAATCTCATCGGTTCTGTCCAGCCTCAAAACTGCTACTGAGATCACAAAACTGATTCGCGAGTCAGATGTATCGCTAGAGAAGGCCGAGCTCAAGATGAAATTGGCCGAGCTGATGGGGGCTCTCGCAGATGCCAAGATTGAAATGACAGCAGTTCAGGAAACGATTTCTGATCGCGACCAGAGAATTGCAGAGCTCGAGGACTCATTTGAGAAAAAGGCCTCAGTGTTTCGTCACTACGACGCGTACTACATTGAAGGAGAGGCTGGCAGTCCCCTCGGGCAGCCCCACTGTCTGCGATGCTGGGACGTAGACCACAAGCTGTTCGCCCTCCACTTTGACCACAAGGATCGCTTCAGTAAAGTCTGCCCCAAGTGCTCGTCCAAGTACGAGGCACGCCTGGCAAACAAGTACGGCACTGACGGAAAGACTGTCGCCTAACCCCTCGCTCAGCCCCCGACCCACTACGGCAGGCGTCGTAAGCCCGGCGCC
>LJHW01000083.1 GCA_001295865.1 beta proteobacterium AAP65 | reverse complement strand
CGCCGCTTGGCACAGCTTCAATCGGCGCAGCGAGTTGTTCTCACACAGTCTCCAGCGGTTGCGGTCGGAGGCCGACAGGCCTCGAACTCACGGTCTCGGCCACATTGCTGACGTTCGGGCGCAAGTTCGCGGTTGCCGCCAATGGCCTCTGCAAGCAGTACAGCGGACATAGACGGCGCCTGGACCCGCAACGAGGGGTCGTCCTGCCCGAGCTGCACGAGACATCGCCGGTACCTGCTCCCGCGCAGCCAGTGCAGCGGCTGTAACTCAAGTCCACCCGCAAGTGCGCCGATATGCCGCTTTCTGTCGCCGCACATTGCCATGCCCGCCATCCTGCCCCGACTGCTTCATCTGCGAATCGGTGCGCGCCTTGGACTGGCATTCGCATCGCTGCTTCTGCTGACGCTGGCGCTGACTGCACTGTCCGCCCATCGTTTGGACGAACTGGCCAAACGCTATGCACGCCTGGCCAGCGAGCAACTTCAGATCGCAGAGTCTGTGGACGAGTCGCGTCGAAATGCCGACGTCGCAGTGCGAAAGCTTCTGGTACTGATCGGACTGAAGCGCGAAGCACGCGTGCAGGCTTACACCGAGATCGATGACGCGAACCGCAGGCTCGACAGCACGCTGGCCGCGCTGAGCGGTCGCGAAGTCGGTGGCGATGGCGGCGCCACGGTGCGCGCCATCCAGGCGCAGCTGGACGTTTACCGTCAGGCCTACATCGACATGGCTGATCGCATTGAAGGCGATGACATGGAAGGGGCCCGCGAAGTGCTGGGCGCGCGCACCGAGGTGGCCCTGAAGGGTCTTTCAGGCGCCCTCGATGAACTCGTGCGGAGAAACCACGAAGCCACATTGGCGGACTCGGCGGCTCTGCAGGCACAAATCCTAGGGGATCGCCAGATCCTGTGGTTCATGTGCGCCGGAGCGATGCTGCTGGGCACATTGCTGGCACTGGCCGTGGCGCGCAGCATCGTTCGGCCGCTTTACCGAGCCGAGTCCGTGGCGCACCGGCTCGCAGCTGGTGAGTACCAGCATCGCATCCCCGTTCTAGGCCGCGATGAGGTAGCCC
This sequence comes from beta proteobacterium AAP65, assembly GCA_001295865.1. Taxonomy (GTDB): domain Bacteria; phylum Pseudomonadota; class Gammaproteobacteria; order Burkholderiales; family Burkholderiaceae_C; genus Rubrivivax. The sequence goes on along the minus strand of LJHW01000083.1, from coordinate 1,458 downwards.
GCATGTCCGAAGTCATGAACACGCTGGCCCAAACGGTCGCCGAGCGCGAACTGCGGCTTCTGCGCATGGCTGACACCGACCAGCTCACGGGACTGGCACAGCGCACGCGTTTCATCGCGGAAGCCGGTCTCTTGCTGTCCCGGTTAGACGGCGACCCTGCGGCCGCGCTCATGGTCTGCATCGATGTCGACCGCCTCAAAAACATCAACGCCATCCTCGGCTTCGACGCCGGCGACGCCGTGCTGAGGGACGCCACGGCGCGACTGCAATCGCTATTCGCCGGCCAGACGCGGCTGGGCCGGCTGGGCGGCGGCACCTTTGTGCTGCTGTTGCCACTGAATGAAGGCGCGGAGGTCATGGCGCTCGCACAGCGCGTGCAAGACGCGGTCGAGCATCAGCTCAACTGGCAGGGTCACCGTGTGGACCTCTCCGTGTCCGTGGGCATGTCGCTCTTCCCGACGCATGCCAGCGTTCCCGACGTACTGTTGCGCATGGCGGAGCAGGCCATGTTCGAGTGCAAGCGCCTGCGCCAACGCCAGATGCTTTACAGCGAGTCGGGTGAGGCCACACGCCGCTCGCACCTGAACCTGCTTTCTGAACTTCAACATGCCATCGACGGCGGGCAGTTGCGTCAGTTCCTGCAGCCCAAGGTGTCGCCTCTTGACGGCAACGTGACCGGTGCAGAGGCGCTGGTGCGCTGGTTGCATCCGCAGCACGGCTGGCTGCCGCCGTCCGAATTCATCCCCTTTGCCGAGAGCACCGGACGTATCCGTCAAATCACGCAGTGGATGATCGAGCAGGCGCTGACGACGCTCGCGCGGTGGCAATCCCAGGGCATCGAACTGACCCTGGCGGTGAACATCTCGACGCTCGACTTGCAAGACAGCACCCTGCCCGATCGCGTGGCAGCGGCACTTCAAGAGCACGGCGTGCCGCCGCAGCGCCTGCAGCTTGAGCTGACCGAAACCGGGCTGCTGACCGGCGGCAGTGATCCGGTAGCCGTGTTGCAGCGGCTGCGCGAACTGGGTGTCAGTCTGGCCATCGATGACTTCGGTACCGGCCAGTCATCGCTGGCCTATCTGCGCAGGCTACCGGTGGACGAACTGAAGATCGACCGCAGCTTCATTGACGGTGTCGACGGCGATCCCATGCGCCAATCGCTGCTGCAGGCGATCGTCGACATGGGCCACAGTCTTCGCCTGCTGGTGACGGCAGAAGGTGTTGAGACGACTGGGGAAATGGCCGTGCTGCAACGCGCGCGCTGCGACTTGGTGCAGGGTTATCTGGTCGCGCGACCTATGGCTACCGAGGCCTTCGATGTCTGGTACTGCGAGCGCACCTCGCAACCAGTTGAGTTGATCTACTGAGGCGACTCCAGGCCCCCTCGCCAAATGTGAGCTTAGGGACAGTCTGCAAAACCTCTCGTCATTCCGACTGGCGCGCGGCTTGACGGCGTTG
>LJHW01000082.1 GCA_001295865.1 beta proteobacterium AAP65 | reverse complement strand
ACCGGGCTTACGCCACCTGCCTCCGCGGTCGGGGTTAGCTCGAACGTTAGGCGTCACACAGGAGACCCGCCGCCATGCCATCAGTCTTTCTCAGTCACAGCTCGCGCGACAAAGCCTTCACGCGCAAGCTTGCGGAGCGGTTAGTTGCTGCTGGCGTTCGTGTCTGGCTAGACGAAGCCGAGTTGAACGTTGGCGACTCTCTGCTTGAAAGGATTTCAACCGCAATCGAGTCAGCAGACTACGTTGCTGCAGTTATCTCACACACTTCCGTTCAATCATCTTGGGTCCAGAATGAGCTTCAGATGGCCATGAGTCGTGAGCTGGCAGACAGGCGCGTTCGAGTGCTACCCATATTGATTGAAGCCTGCGAGTTACCGATGTACCTCCGCGACAAGCTATACGCTGACTTCAGCCGGCCAGACGACTTCGACACACCCTTTGCGCGCCTACTTCGCACGCTCGGGGTTGACCGGAAACTATCCGAACTTGCTCCACCTCAGCCACTTCTAGCACCCGTCGTCACACCGGCGAACCCTGCAGCGCGCGGAGCCGCACCGCGACAGAGCTCGCTACAAGAATTTGTTGACGTTCAAATCATCGGAGTTGACAAAGACCGAACGTACAACCCGGACCCGCAGAAGTCCCTGTTCAACGTCTATCTTCAACTCTCAGCCTACCCCCCACGCGAATGGGTCGAGATTTTCGATGCGGAGCGACGGTTCCCTCGCCACACGATGTGGAGGAAGGCTTGGATTGAAGGTGACTGCGTCGCCGTCTACTGTGTACCCGAGGAAATCAAGAAGTATCACCTTCGGGACGTGAGGCAGGACTTGGAGACGAGCAATCTGAAGTACAGACAACACCTTCAGCAAGTCGAAGCTAGACGAGCCCGGGAGCAACAACGCCAAATCGAACAGCGAAAGTCTATAGACGACGCCCTTGATGACCTTGACATCTGAGGCCACAGCGCTGTGACGCCTAGGGAAGCTCTGCACAACGCATCGCGAAGTGGCAGTTGAGGTGAGTTGATGCAGCG
>LJHW01000081.1 GCA_001295865.1 beta proteobacterium AAP65 | reverse complement strand
GGGCTTACAACGCCTGCCGTAGCGGGTCCGGGGTGCAACGAGGGGTTAGGCGTCATGCTGGCAGGTAGCGAGTGAAGAGTTCGTTCAAGCGTCTAGTCGCGTCAGCTGAAAGCTGCGACGGTTCCAGGCCTTGGCCTTCAAGGCGGTTGAGCTCTGCTTCGATGAACGCGTGGATGCTAGGAACTTGGGGAGCCAGTCCCATTTCAGGCGCAGCGCGCTTTCGTTCCAGCAACCGTTGAATGTCCGCGATCAGGTCGGGTTGCTCATCGATAAGGGGCAGCAGCTTGTGGAACTCAATCGGCGCAGGACGGCCATAGGCTTCTAGCCAGCGTACGGAAAGCAATGGCCTGAGCACATAGAAGTACTTCTTGAGCGGCACCAGGGTCTCGCGCAGATAGCCTCGGTAGTTCGTCTTGGCCATGCTGCGGTAGTGATGAATGCCTCGCAAACAAGAGTAGACGGCAGGAAGTAGGTCCTGACATGCCGACGCGAACGAGCCATGCTCAAGGTAGACGATCGGGGATTGGATCCACTCGACGAACGCCGGATTCGAGCTTCGGAACAGGCGGAGCGCTTTGCGAAGTTCCCATCCGTTCAAATCGATGTCATCCACGATCGGGTACTCGATGACGTCGCGCTTGTCATCAATGGACAGGTACCAATCGCGTTTGTGAACGTAGATAAACCGCGCATCGAAGTCGCTATTTGGAGACTCGAAGCCCCAAGCCCTGCTGCCAGACTCAACCGCCAGCAGAACGTGGACGCAGTGCTCTGCCTCAGCAGCGCGAATGCGGCGAAGAATCTCGGTGCGAACGGGTGCTGGGATCATGACGCCTAACGTTCGAGCTAACCCCGACCGCGGAGGCAGGTGTTGTAAGCCCGGTGCGTGACGATGCTATCGCTGGCACGTACCGGGCTTACAACGCCTGCCGTAGCGGGTCGGGGGCTGAGCGAGGGGTTAGGCCGCACTCGTATAGCCCTTACGTTTGACCGAGTAAGTTGCTCCGCCTGTACCGGAGTACGGCGGACCCGTGAGTGAAGAAGGACTTGGACGCGCACAGTCACGGTTCTCTGACGGTTACGAGTGGTACGAGCGCGCGTGTGGCGAGGCATGCGCCGGCAAACCCGAGCAAGAGGAGTGCGCCGATTGCCAGATTCGGTGATGCAGCTGAAGCCATAAGCCCGAACGGAAACAGGACAACTTCGGCAACGATTGCGCTGCTGGTCCGAGCCGGATGAAAGCGAGCGCCGCATGCGCTGCATGTTGCAGGCCACCAGCGCGCAGCGCACCACACCCTCAGCTCCGTTCGGCCGTGAGCTCCTTTGCAGTTTGGACAGTAGCTCATGAGTAAGGGACCTTTCGCTGGTGCGGCCTAACGTTCGAGCTAACCCCGACCGCGGAGGCAGGTGTTGTAAGCCCGGTG
>LJHW01000080.1 GCA_001295865.1 beta proteobacterium AAP65 | reverse complement strand
TCACACTCCGGGCTTACAACACCTGCCTCCGCGGCCCGGGTGAACTCGAACGTTAGGCGTCATAGGAAAGCCGCGTCTCACGATCCAGCACAATGCAACGCAGCGCCATGCGAACTCATAGGCACTTGGATTCGGCTATCGATTTCCGCGCCACCAACTACAAAGGCACATAATGAAGATCGAGAAGATATTGCTACCAACCTGCATCACCTTTGCATGCCTCGCTTCTTCAGCCGCTGAGATTCGGATAGGAACCGGGCAAATCCTTAACTTAGGCAGCGTCAATGCATCAGACAGACAGTATTTGCTTGATGATGTTTATATGGAAAACGGATCTGCAATACTTGTTCCAGCAGGTACGAAGCCTGTGAAGATTGTGATAAACAAACTATCAACTCAAGGAGTTGGTTATATTTTCACTTACCGAAAGGCGTCTGATGCCGCCCCACCGAAGAGACCCGCTTACCCTACTGCAGAAGAATGCAGACCCGGTTTGTCCGGCCAAAAGGGAGAAACAGGTTTTGCACGAAACGCCCACCCACCACTAGATATAACCATCGGATTCGCCGATGGCGCGAGAATAATTGTTGTCGCTCAAGGCGAGTCCGGAGGGAACGGTGGTGTTGGGGGTGATGGACAAGCCGGAGGGAAATCTGGGGGAGCAGCGAGGTGTGTCATCGATAGATGCAACGGCGGTGATGGCGGCCTGCCTGGACCTGGTGGCGATGGCGGATCGGGCGGACGGGGAAGCGACATCACTCTCAACTTTTCCGGCATCGATCGAACTGATATTCATGTAGTTGACACAATTACCGACCAACAGCCGATAAGCTACAGCGGCGCGCTGCAGTCAGTATTTGCAACACTCGATATCTCCGAAAAAACTATAGACAGCCAACCCATCAAGAACACGGCATTTTCAGATTTTGCGATCGAAGTGGCGAAACGTAAAGCCAACATTGCCAGTGGTATGCCGACCCTGGGCCAAATGCCAACCTTTGCAGATTTGCTAGGCAACAAGCGGGTGCTAGTGGTTAATCCCGGTGGTCCATTCGGATTTCCGGGATCGTATGGGTTGGGTGGCAAGGGCGGATCGGGCTACCAATGCAATATTGGTCCAGATCAAGCCCCAGGTCGATCAATGTTTCAAGTCGGAAAGTTTGGCGAGAAAGGAAAAGTCGGCGCGCCAGGGTTGCTAAAGCTCAATAGACTGAACTGAGTTTGCAGGCACGCAGCTGAACGATGACGCCTAACCCCTCGCTCAGCACCGACCCGCTACGGCGGGCCAGCTTGCCCGTGCGGCGCCTTGGTTTAT
>LJHW01000008.1 GCA_001295865.1 beta proteobacterium AAP65 | reverse complement strand
GTGGCGGTGTCGGGGTGGGGGGGGCGGGGTCCGAGGCTCGGGTATGGTAGCGGTGCCCCCATGCCAGACATCCTGATCATCGCCGCGCACCCGCAGCTGGAGCATTCGCGCGTCACACGCCGCCTGCTCGACGCCGCCGAACGCGCCGCCCGCGCCGAGCCCGGGCGGCTGGCCGTGCACGAGCTCTACCGTCGCTACCCCGATTACTTCATCGACGTGGCCGCCGAGCAGGCCGCGCTGCAGGCCGCGAAGCTGGTGGTGTGGCTGCACCCGGTGCAGTGGTATTCGATGCCGGCCCTGATGAAACTCTGGCTGGACGAGGTTTTTGCCTTCGGTTGGGCCTACGGCCCGGGCGGCGAAGCGCTGCGCGGCAAAGACCTCTGGCTGGCGGCCAGCACCGGCGGCCCCAGCAGCAGCTACCGGCCCGACGGCCACAACCGCTACTTCTTCGACGCCTTCCTGCACCCGCACGAGCAGACCGCCGCGCTCTGCGGCATGCGCTGGCTGCCGCCGCTGGTGCTGCACGGCGCACACCGCGCCGACGAGGCCACGCTGGACGCGCACGCCGCGCTCTTCATCGAGCGGCTGCTGAGCCACCCGCGCTGGCCCGAGCTGGCCGAGTTGGAGCCCGCCCCCGAATGCGCCGTGCCCGCCGATGCGCGGCCGGCCGAAGACTGAAGCCGCATGGACCTGCCGAGCTGGCTGCACGCCACCGTCGTTTATCTGGGCGCCGCCGTGCTGGCGGTGCCGCTGGCCCGCCTGCTGGGCTTGGGTTCCATCATCGGCTACCTGGCCGCGGGCGTGGTGATCGGGCCCTGGGGCCTGAAGGCCGTCACCGACCCGGCCACCATCCTGCAATTCGCCGAGTTCGGCGTGGTGTTGATGCTCTTCCTGGTGGGGCTGGAGCTCGAACCGAAGCGCCTGTGGTCCCTGCGCCGGCCCATCTTCGGCTGGGGCAGCGTGCAGCTTTTCGGCAGCACGGCGCTGGTGGGTGCGGTGGCGGTGGCCGCCGGTCTGCCGCCGCTGCTGGCGCTCGTGGCGGGGCTGGCGCTGGCCCAGTCATCCACCGCCATCGCCTTGGGCACGGTGGCCGAGCGCAACCTGATGCCCACCAGCGGCGGGCGCAGCATCCTCAGCGTCTCGCTGTTCCAGGACATCGGCGGCATCGCCATCCTCACGCTGCTGCCGATGCTGGCGGTGCGCGAAGGCTCCAGCGGCGGCCCCTGGCTCGGGCTGGCGCAGGGCTTGAGCATGGTGCTGGCCATCGTCTTCGGCGGGCGGCTGCTGGTGCGGCCGGCGCTGCGCTGGATAGCCCGCAGCGGCTCGCCCGAGATCTTCACCGCCGCCAGCCTGCTGCTCGTGGTGAGCACCGCGGCGCTGATGCACGCGGTGGGGCTGAGCATGGCGCTGGGCGCCTTCCTCGCCGGCGTGCTGCTGGCCGAGAGCGAGTACCGCCGCCAGCTCGAAACCGACCTCGAGCCCTTCAAGGGCCTGCTGCTGGGCCTGTTTTTCATCGCCGTGGGCATGAGCATCGACTTCGCCGTGGTGCTGGCACAACCGATGCTGATGGCCGCGGTGGTGGCCGGCTTCGTGCTGCTGAAGGGCCTGCTGCTGGTGGTGATGGCGCGGCTGATGGGCCTGCCACTGGGCGAACGGCCCGTGTTCGTGGTGATGCTGGCGCAGGGCGGCGAGTTCGGTTTTGTGGTGCTGCAGACGGCGGGCAGTGCGGGGCTGGTGGCGGCGGGGCCGTCGTCCTTCCTGCTGGCAGCGATTGCCCTGTCGATGCTGATGACGCCGCTGCTGATGCTGCTGGTGGACCGCGTGATCGCGCCGCGCCTGGCCGCGCGTGGCAGCGGGCCGGCGCTGGATGAGATCGCCGAAGACCAGGCCGCGCCCCTGCTCATCCTCGGCTTCGGACGCTATGGCCAGGTCGTGGGGCGCCTGCTCAACGCCAACGGCCTGAGCGCCACCGTGCTCGACCACGACGCAGAACAAGTGGCCACGGTGCGGCGCTTCGGCTGGCCGGCCTTTTATGGCGACGCCACGCGGTTGGACCTGCTGCGCATCGCCGGCGCGGGCCAGGCGCGCGTGGTGGTGGTGGCCATCGACGACATCGAGCAAAGCCTGGCGGTGGTGGACCTGCTGCGCGAGCACTTTCCGCAGGCCACGCTGGTGGCCCGTGCGCGCAACGCCACGCACTGGTACGGCCTGCACGAGCGAGGGGTGCAGCACATCGAACGCGAGACCTTCGATGCCGCGCTGCTCAGCGGCCGCACCGTGCTCGAGTTGATGGGGTGGCAGCCCCACAGCGCACGCCAGCAGGCCTTGCGCTTCAAGCAACACACGCTGGCGCTGATGGAGCAGATGGCACCGCACCAGGGCGACGAGAAGGAGCTCATCGCGCTGGCCAAACAGGGCCGCCAGCAGTTGGAAGAGCTGTGGGCCCAGGAACGCGCCGACCGGGAAACGCAGCGCCAGCGGCGCAATGCCGGGTTTTCGGCGCAGCACCTCGAAGGCGACGACTGACAACGCGGGCCGCGCCTCAGCGCAGCCCGTCCCAGAGCAGCTTCACTCCGGTGAGCAACATGCCGGCATACGCCAGCCGGTAGAACAGCGCCGCACTCACCCGCCGCGTCAGCCAGACGCCCACCCACACCCCCAGCGGCGCCAGCGGCAGCAGCACCAGGGCCGTGGCCATGTTGCGCAGATCGATCAGCCCCAGCCAGGCGTAGGGCAAGATCTTCGAGAGGTTCACCGCACCGAAAAACACCGCCATCGTGGCCGCCAGTTCACGCGGCGGCAATTTCAGCGGCAGCGTGTAGGCGCTGATGGGCGGCCCGCCGGCATGCGCCACGAAACTGGTGAAACCCGAAACCACGGCACAACCCGAACCCACCCAGTGCGGCGCCGGCGGCCCGCCCGCACGCGGCGGAAACAGCAGCCGCTGCGCCAGGAAAGCCAGCGTCAGCGCACCCACCAGGCCGGCCACAGCCTTGGCCGAGAGCACGCCGAAGAGCAGCGTGCCCACCACGGTGCCCAGCAGCGCCCAGGGCACGAGGCGCCGCACCAGCGCGCGGTTGCGCTCGTTCCACATCTGCTGCAGGCCGGTGGCGTCCATGGCCAGCAGCAGCGGCAGCATGATGGCCGCGGCCTGGGGCACGGGCAGCGTCAGCGCCATCATCGGCGTGGCGAGCGAACCGAAGCCGCCGGCAAAACCGCTCTTCGACAAACCGGTGATGAAGACCGCGGGCACGGCCACCGCGTAGAACCACGGGTCGTGGATGACGGGCAGGTTTTCAAGCAAGGCCGGTGCGGCGCCAGGGCCCGGTGATGGCACGCGGGCCAGGGGCGACAATTCTGCGATGTTCCAGCCCTCCCAGTCCGACGTGCGGCGCTTCTTCTGCGCCGCCTACGCCAAGCAGCGCGACGGCCGCCCGCTCGACCCCATGGAAGACATCGCCTCGCGCTGGATCGCCGAACACCCCGAGTACCACGCCGAGCTGGCCGACGAGGCCGCCGCGCTGGCCGCGCAGTACTCGGTGGAAGACGGCCGCAGCAACCCCTTCCTGCACCTGAGCATGCACTTGAGCATCCACGAGCAGACGGCCATCGACCAGCCCACCGGCATCCGCCAGGCGGTGCAGCTGCTGGCGGCCAAACGCAACTCGCTGCACGAGGCCCACCACGAAGTGATGGAGTGCCTGGGCGAGATGATCTGGGCCAGCCAGCGCAGCGGCCTGCCGCCCGACGGGCCCGCCTACATCGAGGCCGTGCGGCGCCGCGCGATGCGCTGAAGCCGCGTCAGCGCGGGCCGGGCTTCACTTCACCGTGACCCAGGCCACTTCCAGCCAGTTGTCGGCGCGGTGCACCACCTCGACCTTGTTGCGCGCCGCCCAGGGGATGACCTGGCGGTGCAGCGGAATCACGTGCACCTGGTCGCGGTACTCGCGCAGCGCGGCCTTGATCAGGCCTTCGCGCTTTTTCGGGTCGGGTTCGATGCTGGAGGCCGCGGCCAGCTGCTCGAACTTCTCGTTCTTCACGCGGCCCCAGTTGTAGTAGCCCTGGCCTTGCGGGCCGGGGGCGCGCATCACGGGGGTGATGGTGGTCTCGGCGTCCGTCACCGAACCGCCCCAGCCCAGGATGTAGAGGCTGGTGTCGCCGCGTTCCATCTTCGGGAACCACAAGGCCCGCGGCTGTGCGTTCACGCGCAGCTTGACCTTGATCTGCGCCCACATCGAGGACAGCGAGATGCAGATCTCCTCGTCGTTGACGTAGCGGTTGTTCGGGCAATCGATGGTGACCTCGAAGCCGTCGGCATACCCGGCCTCGGCCATCAGCGCACGCGCGCGTGCCAGGTCAAAAGGCAGGCGCTTTTCGAACTCGGGGTCGTTGTAGTGGCCCAGCGGGCTGGGCAGCGGGCTGCCGGTGGGCACGGCCAGGCCGTTCATCAGCTTGGTGCGCAGCGTCTCGATGTCGATGGCGTGGTACAGCGCCTGGCGCACACGGATGTCCTTGAAGGGGTTCTTGCCCTTCACGCTGCTGTAGAGCAGTTCGTCGCGCGACTGGTCCATACCGATGAAGAGCGCGCGGTTCTCCGGGCCCTCGACCACCTTCACGCCCGCGGTGCGACGCAGGCGCGGCACGTCGCGCGGCGCGGGGTCGATGACGAAGTCGATCTCGCCCGAGACCAGCGCCGCCAGGCGCGTGGCGTCGTTGGCGATGCTGTTGAACACGATCTCCTGCACGTTGCCCGTGCGGCGACCTTCGCGCTCGCCCCACCAGCCGGCGAAACGTTTGTAGGTGGTGCGCGTGCCCGGCTGGCGTTTGTCCAGCATGAAGGGCCCGGTGCCGTTGGCATTGAAGGAGGCGTGGCTCTCTTCCCGGTTCTTGAAGTCCAGCGGCTTGGCCACGCGGTGCTTCTCGCACCACGCCTTGTTCATGATGAAGATGGTGCCCAGCTGCTGCAGGAAGACCGGGTTGACGCGTGGCGTGCGGAACTCCACCGTCAGCGCGTCGAGGGCCTTGGGCGCGCCCAGCGCGTTGGCATACACGGCCACGTTGGAGGTGGGCAGTTGCGCGCGTTGGATGGAAAACACCACGTCTTCGGCGGAGAAGGGCGCGCCGTCGTGGAACTTCACGCCGCTGCGCAGCGTGAAGCGCCAGGTGGTCGGGCTGATCTGCTGCCAGGCCGTGGCCAGGCCGGGCACCAGGTTGAGCTGGCGGTCGCGCGTGACCAGCGTCTCGTAGACCTGGCCGTTCATGCTGTTGGTCAGGGTCTCGTTCTGCGAATGCGGGTCCATCGTCATCGCATCGCCCTGGCTGGCCCAGCGCAGGGTCTGGGCCGTGGCCGGCAGGGCTGCCAGCAAGGGCAGCAGCAGGGCCAGCAGGCTTAGGGTCTTCATCTCGTGTCCTCGTCAGCGCATGGGCGCCGTGCGCCCTGGGCCACGAGTGTAGAGAAGGCCCCGCGCGCCCGTGGCGGCCAGGGCCGGCTGGCGGACTTCAGCGCCCGCGGCGGCGCAGCGCCTCGGGGTCGGCCCAGAGCTCGTCCAGCCCCGGGAAGCTGGCCGCGTCCTGCGGCTGCCGGCCGACGATGCGGTCGGCGCAGCCCGGGCGCGCCAGGTCGATGCGCTCGGGCGTGATGCGCATCTGCGACTTCGTCGAGTAGAAGGTCTTGACCACAGGCGCCACCAGCTTGCCGGCGTTTTGTTCCACCACCACGGCCAGCTTGCCCGATTGCAGACGCACCAGCGAGCCTGTCGGGAAGATGCCCAGGCTCTGCACGAAGGCCGCGAAGAGCGTCTCGTCGAACTGGCCCTTCCACGAGGCCATCTGCGCGATCGACTCCGCAGGGTCCCAGCCCGATTTGTAGTGGCGGTTGGAGGTGATGGCGTCGTACACGTCGCAGATGGCCCCCATGCGCGCCACGCGCGACAAGCGCTCGCCGCTGAGCTGGTGCGGGTAGCCCTTGCCGTCCGGGCGTTCGTGGTGGTGCAGCACCACGTCCAGCATCTCGGCCGTGGCGCCCTGCCCCTCCAGCAGCAGTTCATGCCCACGCACGGGGTGCGAGCGCATGACGGCGAACTCGGCATCGGTCAGCCGCGCCGGCTTGTTCAGCACCTCCAACGGCATCAGGGCCTTGCCGATGTCGTGCACCAGGCCCGCCAGGCCGATGACGCGGCATTCATCGTCGCTCAGGCCCATCTGCCGGCCCAGCGCCACCATCAGGGCACAGACCGCCACCGAGTGCATGTAGCTGTAGTCGTCCTGGGTCTTCAAGCGCGCCAGGCTGACCAGGGCACCCGGGTTGCGCAGCACCGACCCCGAGATTTCATCGACCAGTGGCAGGCAGCTTTCGGCATCGATGGCGCGGCCCATGCGGGCCTCGCCGAACATCGCCACCACGGCCTCGCGTCCACGGTCGCAGATGGCGGCCGCCTGGCGGAGCTCGTCTTTCATCGAGCGCGGGCCGGTGTCGGTCATCGGTGGCGCGCGTGTCACGAGCGGCGGCGCTGCCAGTGCTGTGACGTGCAAGGCGGGAGTGGGTGCTGCCGGCGGCGCGCTGTCATCGACCGGCGTGGCCACGTCCAGACCCTGCGCGGTGTCGATCCAGCACTCACGCACCGGGCTGGCACGCAGCTGCGCCAGATCTTCGGCGCTGGTCAGCACGAAGCGCGTTTTCCAGAAGGGGTGGTCCATCCACCGGCCTTCGAGCTTGTGCAGGTGCATGCCGAGGCGCAGTTGATCGACGGCGATCTTCTTCAGCATGGAGGGGCGATGGGGCGCAGGTGGGCAGATGGCAGGCGGTCTTTCCAGACCGTCCAGGGACTGTTATCGACCCCCTCGCCCCGCTCTTGAGCACGCCCTTGGCCCCATGGCACACCGCGTTGCGCGGCAGCCGCCCAGCCGGGGCAAAGAAAAAGCCGCCGAGGGCAGAACCCAGGGCGGCTTTCAAAGACTTGGCGGAGTGGACGGGACTCGAACCCGCGACCCCCGGCGTGACAGGCCGGTATTCTAACCAACTGAACTACCACTCCACGCGGTAAGCAGCGTTGCGGTCTTTCGACCCAAGCCCTGCCAGGCTTGCCGAACTTGCGTTCGGGGCCAACCGAAGTTGGCGTCCCCTAGGGGATTCGAACCCCTGTTACAACCGTGAAAGGGTCGTGTCCTAGGCCTCTAGACGAAGGGGACGTGAACCTTGGTGTTGCCACCTTCTCTCTTGAACAGCGCTTGATTGGTGGAGGTAAGCGGGATCGAACCGCTGACCTCTTGCATGCCATGCAAGCGCTCTCCCAGCTGAGCTATACCCCCCGTAACCTTTGCTTTGCTGCAGTTTGTGCTGCTGCGCTGCTCAGTCATCAGTGCTGTTCAAGCGAGTCTTAGATTCTAGAACACTTTTCAATGACTCTGCAAGCGGTCTCGCACAACTTCTCTCGGGAAGAGCGCCAGCACGGCGTCGACCGAGGGCGTTTGTGCGCGGCCGCACACCAGCACGCGCACGGCTGGCGCGAACTGCGGCATCTTCAGTTGGTGCACGGTCAGCGCTTCTTTCATCGCCGCGGCGATGCCCGCCTTGTCCCAAGCCGCCGTGGCCAGCTTTTCCGCGAAGGTGGCCAGCGCCGGCTTCACGGCATCGGTGAGGTGCGTGGCCAGATCGTCGGCGGTCGGTGACACCGGCCCGAAAAGCATCGCCGCCCAGTCGGCCAGCTCGACCACGGTGCTGCAGCGGTCCTTGAACAGCGCACTGGCGCGGGCCAGCAGCGGCAGGTCGTCGGTGGCGATGCCACGCCGCGCGAGCTGGCCTTGCAGCAGGCCGGCCAGGCGCTCGTCGGCCGCGGTCTTCATGTAGTGCGCGTTCACCCAGGCCAGCTTGGCCGGGTCCCATTGCGCCGGGCTCTTGGCCAGGTGGCTGCCGTCGAACCACTGCACCATCTGCTCACGGCTGAAGAGTTCGTCGTCGCCGTGGCTCCAGCCCAGGCGGGCCAGGTAGTTCAGCATGGCCTCGGGCAGATAGCCGGCTTCTTCGTAGGCCGTGACGCTCACCGCGCCGCGACGCTTGCTGAGCTTCAGGCCGTCGTCGCCCAGGATGATGGGGCAGTGGCCGTAGCGCGGCAGCGGCGCCTCGCCCGCGATGGCGCGCCAGATGTTGATCTGCCAGGGCGTGTTGTTGATGTGCTCGTCGCCGCGGAAGACGTGGCTGATGCGCATGTCGAAGTCGTCGACCACCACCGCGAAGTTGTAGGTGGGCACACCATCGGGGCGCAGGATGATGAGGTCGTCGATCTCTTCGTTGCTGATGCTGATGGGGCCCTTCACCAGGTCGTCCCACTGCACGTGGCCCAAGGCCGGGTTGGCGAAGCGCACCACGGGCTTCACGCCCTCAGGCACGGGCGGCAGCACCTTGCCGGGCGCGGGGCGCCAGCGGCCGTCGTAGCGCGTCTTCTCGCCGCGCGCACGCTGGGCCTCGCGCATCGCGTCGAGTTCTTCGGGCGAGGCATAACAACGGTAGGCGGTGCCGGCCGCGATCATCTGCTCGACCACCGCGTGGTAGCGCTCCAGGCGCTGCATCTGGTAGATCGGGCCTTCGTCGTACTGCAGGCCCAGCCAGGCCATGCTGGCGAGGATCTGCTGCACGCTGTCTTCCGTGGAGCGGGCCACATCGGTGTCTTCGATGCGCAGCACGAACTCGCCGCCGAAATGGCGCGCGTAGGCCCAGGAGTAGAGCGCGGTGCGCGCCGTACCCAGGTGCAGAAAGCCCGTGGGCGAAGGCGCGATGCGGGTGCGGACAGTGGAGGTCGGGGCGTGGGTCATGCGAGCTGGGACAGACCTGTGAGCAGGTCGTTCTGGATGTCTTGCACGTCTTCCAGCCCCACGGCCACACGCAGCAGGCCCTGCGTGATGCCGGCGGCCTGGCGCTGTTCTTCCGACAGCCGGCCGTGCGAGGTGGTGGAAGGGTGCGTGAGGGTGGTCTTGGTATCGCCCAGGTTGGACGTGACCGAGCAGATGCGCGTGGCGTCCGACACCGCCCAGGCGCCTTCGCGGCCGCCCTTCACGGTGAAGGACAAGACCGCGCCGCCGAGGCCGCGCTGCTGGCGCATGGCCAGTTCGTGCTGCGGGTGCGAGGCCAGGCCGGGGTAGTAGACACGCTCCACGGCCGGCTGCTGTTCCAGCCACTGCGCCAGCTTGAGCGCGCGTGCGCTCTGCGCTTCCATGCGGATGGACAGAGTCTCCATGCCCTTCAGCACCACCCAGGCGTTGAAGGGCGAGAGGCTCAGCCCGGCGCTGCGCATCACCGGCACGAACTTGCCGGTGATCAGCGCTTCGCTGCCACACAAGGCGCCCGCAATCACGCGGCCCTGGCCATCGAGGTATTTGGTGCCGCTGTGCATCACCAGATCGGCGCCCATCTCGGCCGGGCGCTGCAGCGCGGGGCTGCAGAAGCAGTTGTCCACCGCCAGCAGCGCGCCGGCCTCGTGCGCGATGTCGGCCAGTGCGCGGATGTCGCACACCTCGGTCAGCGGGTTGGTGGGGCTCTCGGCGAAAAGCAGTTTGGTCTCGTGCCGCACGGCGGCCTTCCAGGCCGCCACGTCGGTCTGCGAGACGAAGCTGGTCGCCACGCCGTACTTCGCAAAGTCCTGGAAGAGCTTGATGGTCGAGCCGAAGGTGCTCTGCGAGCACACCACGTGGTCGCCGGCCTTCAGCAGGCCGAGGATGATCATCGTGATGGCCGCCATGCCGCTGGCCGTGCCGATGCAGGCCTCGGTGCCCTCCAGCGCCGCCAGCCGCCGCTCCATCATCGTGACGGTGGGGTTGGAGAAGCGGCTGTAGACGAAGGCCTCTTCTTCGTTGGCAAAACGCCGCGCGGCGGTGGCCGCGTCGGGGTGCACGAAAGAGCTGGTGAGGAAGAGCGCTTCGCTGTTTTCGCCCCAGGGCGTGGGCGGCAGGCCCTCGCGTACGGCCAGGGTGTCCAGCCGGGCGTCGGCCGGCAGGTTCACGCGAGGGATGCTCATCGCGGGGCCTCTTCGCCCTGCAGCGCCAAGCGTGAGCGGCTGCTGTCTTCTTCGTCGAACTGCAGCTTGCGCTGCGCCTGCATGGTGGCGAAGTCTTCGGCCGTGACGTCACCGGTGATGTAGACGCCGTCGAAGCAGCTCGCCTCGAAGGTCTTGATCTTCGGGTTGAGCGCCGCCACCACGCGCTTCATCGCATCGACGTCCTGGTAGATCAGCGCATCGGCGCCGATGTACTGGCGGATCTCTTCCACGCTGCGGCCGTGGGCGATGAGTTCTTCCTTTGTCGGCATGTCGATGCCGTAGACGTTCGGGAAGCGCACCGGCGGCGCGGCGCTGGCCATGTAGACCTTGCGGGCACCGGCCTCGCGGGCCATCTGCACAATTTCCTTGCTGGTGGTGCCGCGCACGATGCTGTCGTCCACCAGCATCACGTTGCGGCCCTTGAACTCCATGCCGATGGCATTGAGCTTCTGGCGCACGCTTTTCTTGCGCACGCCCTGCCCCGGCATGATGAAGGTGCGGCCCACGTAGCGGTTCTTCACGAAGCCCTCGCGGTAGGGCTTGCCGATGCGGTGCGCCAGCTGCATGGCGCTGGGGCGGCTGCTCTCGGGGATGGGGATGACGACGTCGATGTCGGTCGGCGGCATCGCGTTGATCACGCGCTGCGCCAGCGTCTCGCCGAGGTTCAGGCGGGCGTGGTAGACCGAGACGCCGTCCATCACCGAATCGGGCCGAGCCAGGTAGACGTACTCGAAGATGCAGGGGTTCAGTGTCGGGTTCTCGGCGCACTGGCGGGCATGGATGTGGCCTTCCAGGTCGATGAAGATGGCCTCGCCTGGCGCCACGTCGCGCGTGAGCGTGTGGCCGGTGCCGTCCAGTGCCACCGATTCACTGGCCACCATCACGTCGCGCTGGCCTTCATTGTTCAGGCCCTCGCCGAAACACAGCGGACGGATGCCATACGGGTCGCGGAAGGCCAGCAGCCCGTGGCCGGCGATCAGCGCGATGACGGCATAGCTGCCCTTGATGCGCTTGTGCACCGCGCCCACGGCCTTGAAGATGAGGTCGGGCGTCAGCGGCAGCGAGCCGCCGCTGGAGCGCAGCGCCACCTGCTCGAGCTCGTGCGCCAGCACGTTGATCAGCACCTCGGTGTCGCTCTCGGTGTTGATGTGGCGGCGGTCGACGTCGAAGAGCTCGGCCTTCAGCGCCTGCGCGTTGGTGAGGTTGCCGTTGTGCACCAGCACGATGCCGTAGGGCGCGTTCACATAGAAGGGCTGGGCCTCCTCTTCGCTGTAGGCATTGCCGGCCGTGGGGTAACGCACCTGGCCCAGGCCCACGCTGCCGGGCAGCGCGCGCATGTTGCGGGTGCGGAAGACGTCGCGCACCATGCCCCGCGCCTTGTGCATGAAGCATTTCGTGCCGAGCATGGTGACGATGCCGGCAGCGTCCTGCCCGCGGTGCTGCAGCAGCAGCAGCGCGTCATAGATCAACTGGTTGACGGGGTTGCGCGAGATGACGCCGACGATGCCGCACATGGTGTTGGGTGTCCTGGCTAGCGAGAGAGAGCGGAGATGGGGCGTTTCAGGCCGGCAACAAGCGCGCAGCGGCCTCGGGCAAGAGCGGCTTGAGCCACAACAAGCCCTGCGACAGCCAGGGCCCGCCGTGCGAAGCACGCCAAGCCTGCGATTGTGCGGCCGGCGTCAGCAGCACCACCGTCGCGAGCGCCAGCAAAAGCACGCCGCCGCGCAGCGCGCCGAAGCCTGCGCCGAGCAGGCGGTCAGGCACCGAGAGCGGCGTGGCGTGGATCAGCATGCGCAGCAGGCGTGCCAGCAGCGCCCACACGATGAGCGCGCCCACGAAGGCCAACAGGAAGGCCGCGCCCAGGTTGAGCGGTGAGCCCGGGGTGCCCACCGGCAGTTTCACGGCCAGGTGGGGCGCCGCCCATTGGGCCGCGAACCAGGCCACCACCCAGCCGGCCAAAGACAGGCACTCGAAGACAAAACCGCGAACCAAGCCAATGACGACGGACGCGGCCAGCACGGCCAGCAGCACCCAGTCGACCCAGGCCAGGGCGTCCAGCACCGCCATCACAAGGCCAGGATGTTCGCCGGCAGCCCCGCGCGCTTGAGCTTGGCCGCCGCGGCCTCGGCCTCGTCACGCGTGGCGTAGGGCCCCAGGCGCACACGCGTGCGTTTGCCGGCGTCGTTCTCCACCACCTGGGTGTAAGTCTGCAAGCCCAGCTTCTCGACCTTGCTGCGGGCTTCGCGCAGCGTGCGCGCGTCGGTATAGGCGCCCACTTGCACGACAAACCGCCCGGCCGCCGCCGGTGCGCTGGCCGCGCCCGACAACAGCGCGGCGGCGCGGGCTCCATCCGCTGTGGTGGCCGCGGGCCGCGCAGCAGGCGCCACGGCTGGCGCCGAAGCGCGCGCCAGCGCGGCAGGCGGGGCAGCCGCCGGCAGCACCGGCTGCTGCACGGCCGCGGCCACAGGCGCCGAAGCCGCGGCCTGTACCGCCGTGCGTGGGGTGGCCGCACTGGCCGCCGGGTCGGCCGCTTCGATCTCGCTGCCGGCATCGGGTGGCAAGGCCGTCACGGGCAAGGGCCGCAGCGCTGGCGCCGCATGGCCTGTGGGCGCCGCCGACATCTCGCCGGCCGGCATGCGGATGGGAATGTCCATCGGCAGCGGGCGCGGTTGGGTCTCGAACAGCAGGGGGAAACCCACCACACCCGTTGCCAGCAGCACCAGCGCACCGACGAGCCGCTGGCGCGCCCGCGTGCGCGCCAGGCTGACATCGGAAGCAGCGGCCTCGGGCGAGGCGCCGCGGGCACGGTCGCTGCGCTTGCGCGCGGGGGGGGCCGCGTCGGGCTCGGGTTGGGCGCGTAGGAAGGGCAGGCGCATGGGTCGTCAGTCCCGGTCAGGCCACATGCGCTGCGCCCAGGCGGGGCAGGCCATCTTTCAGCACACCGCCCACCGTGTAGAAAGAGCCGAAGACCACGATCCTGTCTGCCGCCTCGGCCGCGGCCGCCGCGGCGCGCAGGCCCTCGGCGGGGCTGGCATGGGTGTGCACCGCCACCGGCAGGCCACTGCGGCCGGCGCTGGCCTCGCGCACGCTGGCGGCCAGTTCGTCGGCAGTGGCAGCGCGGGCCGTAGGCAAGGTGCAGCAGTGCCACACGTCCACCAGCGGCGCCAGCTTGGCCAGCAGGCCGGGAATGTCCTTGTCGCGCATGGCGCCGAACACGGCGTGGGTGCGCGGGAAAAAGCCCATCGCATCGAGGTTGAGCGCCAGCGCGGCCACGGCCTGCGGGTTGTGTGCCACGTCCAGCACCAGGGCCGGCTGGCCGGGCACCACCTGGAAGCGACCCGGCAGTTCCACCAGCGCCAGCCCGGTGCGGATGGCCTGGGCGTTGACCGGCAGGCGCTCGCGCAGGGCCTCGAAAGCGGCGATGGCGCCGGCCGCGTTCAGCAGCTGGTTGGCGCCACGCAGCGCGGGGTAGCTCATGCCGTGGTAACGGCGGCCGCGGCCGGCCCAGCCCCATTGCTGGCGGTCGCCGCTGTGGTTGAAATCGCGCCCCACCAGCCACAGGTCGGCGCCGATGTTTTCGCCGTGTGTCACCACGCTGGCGGGCGGCAGCGGGTCGCTCACCACGCAGGGCTTGCCGGGCCGCATGATCTGCGCCTTCTCCAGGCCGATGCTCTCGCGGTCGGGGCCCAGCCACTCCATGTGGTCGAGGTCGATGCTGGTGATGACGGCGCAGTCGGTGTCGAAAGCGTTGACGCTGTCGTAGCGGCCACCCAGTCCCACCTCCAGGATGATGACGTCCACCTCGGCCATCGAGAGCAGGCGCACGATGGCCAGTGTGCTGAACTCGAACTGCGTGAGCGTGATGTCGCCGCGCACCGCCTCCACCGCAGCGAAGTGCGGCACCAGGTCGTCGGCCGCCACCGGCGCACCGTTCAGGCGGCAGCGCTCTTCGAAGTGCACGAGTTCGGGCTTCTGGTACAGCCCGGTGCGGTAGCCGGCGTGGCGCGCAATGCTCTCCAGCATTGCGCAGGTGCTGCCCTTGCCGTTGGTGCCGGCCACGGTGATCACGGGCGCCGAAAAACGGATGTCGAGCCGGCGCGCCACCTCGGCGGTGCGCTCCAGCGACAGGTCCATGGTCTTGGGGTGCATGGCCGCGCAGTGCGCGAGCCAGTCCCCCAGGGTCACCAGGGAACTCAAGCGACGGCGTCAGCGCTTTGGCGCTGCAACAAGGCCAAGAGACGCGCGACCGTTGCGCGCATCTGCCGGCGGTCGATGATCATGTCCAGCGCGCCCTTGTCGCGCAGGAACTCGGCGCGCTGGAAGCCCTCGGGCAGCTTTTCGCGCACGGTGTTCTCGATCACGCGCGGGCCGGCAAAACCGATCAACGCACGCGGCTCGGCAATCACCACGTCGCCCACGAAAGCGAAACTGGCCGAGACGCCGCCCATGGTGGGGTCGGTCAGCACGCTGATGTAGGGCAGCTTCGCCTTGGCCAGGCGCGTGAGCGCAGCGTTGGTCTTGGCCATCTGCAGCAGGCTCAGCAGGCCTTCCTGCATGCGCGCGCCGCCCGTGGCGGTGAAGCTCACGAAAGGCACCTTCTGCTCCAGCGCGGCTTCCACGCCGCGGGCGAAGCGTTCGCCCACCACGCTACCCATGCTGCCGCCCATGAACTCGAACTCGAAGCAGGCGGCCACCACGGGCACGCTCATCACGGCGCCGCCCACCACCACCAGTGCATCGGTTTCGCCGGTGGCTTCCAGCGCGGCTTTCAGGCGCTGCGGGTACTTCTTGCTGTCCTTGAACTTCAGCGCGTCGACGGGCATCACCTCCTGCCCGATCTCCCAGCGGCCCTCGGGGTCGAGGAAAGCATCCAGCCGCGCGCGTGCGCCGATGCGGTGGTGGTGGTCGCACTTGGGGCAGACGTTGAGGTTCTGCTCCAGGTCGGTCTTGTAGAGCACCGTCTCGCACGAGGGGCATTTGATCCACAGCCCCTCGGGCACGACACGGCGCTCGGCCGGGTCGGTGGGCTGGATCTTCGGGGGCAGCAGTTTCTCAAGCCAACTCATGCGGGCAGCTCCTTAAACGTCCAGGGCCGCGCGGATCTCCGCCATGAAGGCGCGCGCTGCCAAGGGCGCATTGTCGCGCGTCTGGGTTTCCAGAATCTGGATCAGCCGGGAGCCGATGACCACCGCGTCGGCCACCGCGCCCACGGCCTTCGCCGTGGCGGCGTCGCGGATGCCGAAACCCACGCCCACCGGCACGCTCACGTGGCGGCGGATGCGCGGCAGCATCTCGGCCACGGCATCGGTGTCCAGGTGGCCGGCGCCCGTCACGCCCTTGAGCGACACGTAGTAGACGTAGCCGCTGGCGATGCGGCCCACCTGCGCCATGCGGTCTTCGGTGCTGGTGGGTGCCAGGAGGAAGATCAGATCCAGGCCGGCGGCCTTGAGCTGCTCGGCGAAGCCCTCGCACTCCTCCGGCGGGTAGTCCACCACCAGCAGGCCGTCCACGCCCGCCTCGCGCGCATCGGTGATGAAGCGGCCGGGGCCGTGGCGGTGGTCGTACGCCTCCACCGGGTTGGCGTAGCCCATCAGCACCACGGGCGTGGTGCTGTTGCTGCGGCGGAAGGTGCGCACCATGTCCAGCACCTGCGTGGCGCCGATGCCGCGGGCAAGCGCACGTTCGCTGGCCTTCTGGATGACGGGGCCGTCGGCCATCGGGTCGCTGAAGGGCACGCCCAGCTCGATGATGTCGGCGCCGCCCTCGGCCAGCGCCAGCATGATCTGCGGCGTGAGGTCGGCGTAGGGGTCACCGGCGGTGACGTAGGGGATGAGCGCCGGGCGGCCCTGGGCCTTCAAGGCGGCCATGATTTCTGGGATGCGGCTCATGCGACACCGCCCTTCACGCTCTGGCCGCGGCAGCTGGGGCGGCAGTAGAACTCGGCGCCGGTGAGGTCGGCGACGGTGCCGATGTCCTTGTCGCCACGGCCGCTCAGGTTCACGAGCAGGTGCTGGTCGGGGCGCATGGTGGCGGCCAGCTTCATCGCATGGGCCACGGCATGGCTGCTCTCCAGCGCGGGAATGATGCCTTCGGTGCGGCACAGGCGGTGGAAGGCCGAGAGCGCTTCGGTGTCCGTCACGCCCACGTACTCGGCGCGACCGATGTCCTTGAGGTAGGCGTGCTCGGGGCCGACGCCGGGGTAGTCGAGGCCTGCGCTGATGCTGTGCGTCTCGGTGATCTGGCCGTTGGCGTCTTGCAGCAGGTAGGTGCGGTTGCCGTGCAGCACGCCCGGGGTGCCGGCCGAGAGGCTGGCCGCGTGTTTGCCGCTGGCGATGCCCTCACCCGCCGCTTCCACGCCGATCAAACGCGTGCCTTCGTGCGGGATGTAGGGGTAGAACATGCCCATGGCGTTGCTGCCGCCGCCCACGCAGGCGATGACGGCATCGGGCTGCCGGCCGATCTGTTCGGGCATCTGCGTCAGGCATTCGTCGCCAATCACGCTCTGGAAGTCACGCACCATCATCGGGTAGGGGTGCGGGCCGGCCACGGTGCCGATGATGTAGAAGGTGTTCTCGACGTTCGTCACCCAGTCGCGCAGCGCTTCGTTCAGCGCGTCCTTCAGCGTCTTGCTGCCGCTCTCAACCGGCACCACCTTGGCGCCCAGCAGGTGCATGCGGTAGACGTTGGGGCTCTGGCGCTTGACGTCCTCGCTGCCCATGTAGACCACGCACTCCATGCCATAGCGCGCGCAGATGGTGGCCGTGGCCACACCGTGCTGGCCCGCACCGGTTTCGGCGATCACGCGCGGCTTGCCCATGCGGCGGGCCAGCAAGGCCTGGCCGATGGTGTTGTTCACCTTGTGCGCGCCGGTGTGGTTGAGGTCTTCGCGCTTCAGGTGAATCTGCGCGCCGCCGATCTCGCGGCTCAAACGGGCGGCGTGGTAAATCGGGCTCGGCCGGCCGACGAAGTGCTTCAGCTCGTGGCGGAATTCGGCGACGAACTCGGGGTCGTCGCGGTACTTCGCGTAGGACTGCTCCAGTTCACGAAGCGCGTGGATGAGCGTCTCGGAGACGAAGGTGCCGCCGTAGTAGTTGCTGGTGGCCGGGCCGGCAACGGGGCCGAAGCGCCCGCGGGCGTCGGGCTGCTGGTAGTTCAACATGGGGTGATTCCTTGGCTGTGGCCGCGGCGCGCACAGCGCCAGCAGGCCGGGTCAGGTGCCGAGCCGGTCGTCGGCTTCGCGCACCGCCTTGCAGAACCGGCGCATCAGCGGGCCGCTCTTGACGCCCTTGCTGATTTCCACGCCGGTGCTCACGTCAACGGCCCAAGGCCGGACGCTCAACACCCCATCGGTCACGTTGGCAGGATTCAACCCACCAGACAAAACGACCGGAAGGGGCACGCTTGGTGGAATCTGTGACCAATCGAAAACCTTCCCGCCCCCACCGAAACCCTCGACGTGGGCGTCGAGCAGCAGGGCCTGTGCGCTGGAAAACAGCTGGGCGAAGTCTAACAAAGCGGTCTGCGCCTTGCCCTCGTGGGGGTGGGCGACCAGACCGTCGGCACCAATCCGCGCGGCACGCAGGTAGGGCACACCCGCAGCCTCGCACTGCGCAGGCGTTTCATCGCCGTGGAACTGCAGCAGAGCCTGAGGCAGCGCCTCGGTGGCCAGGCGCACGTCGTGCGGCGAGGCGTTCACCAGCAGCAGCACGGGCGTCACGAAAGGCGGCATGCGGGCAACCAGCTCAGCGGCGCGCGCCAGCGTCACATGGCGCGCGCTTTTCGGGTACAGCACGAAGCCCAGCGCATCGGCGCCGGCCTCCAGGGCCTCGTCGACATCGGCCTCGCGCGTGAGGCCACAGATCTTGATGCGGGTGCGGGGCACGGTGACTTTCAGGGCAGCCAATCGGCTGCTGGCGTGTGCGCGGGAATGCGCAGCGCCTCATCGTAGTACGGCCCCACGAAGTACAGCCCGTCGGGGGGGAAGGTGGGCGCGGCAGCGTCGCGGCAACGCGCGGCCAGCACCTCGACCATCCAGCCCGGGCTTTGGCGGCCTTGCCCCACCGCCACGAGGCAACCCATGATGTTGCGCACCATGTGGTACAGGAAGGCGTTGGCGTCGAACTCGAAGGACCAGTAGGCGCCGCGCCGGCGGATCTCGATGGCCCGCAGCGTTTTCACTGGCGTCGGGCTTTGGCAGTTCGCGGCGCGGAAGCTGGTGAAGTCGTGCGTGCCGATCAGCGCAGCGGCGGCGCTGCGCATGGCCTCGCCGTCCAGCGGCCTGAAGACCCAGCCCACCAGGCCCTGCTCCAGCGCGGGGCGCACGGGCGATTCCAGCAGCACGAAGCGGTAGCGGCGACCGCGCGCACTGTTGCGCGCGTGGAAGCTGTCGGGCACCGGCTGCGCCCATTGCACGGCGATGTCGGCCGGCAGGTAGCGGTTGGTGCCGCGCACCCACGAGAAGGCCGGGCGATCGACGTCGGTGTCGAGGTGCACGACCTGGTTCAGGCCGTGCACACCGGCATCGGTGCGGCCAGCGCAGACGGTGTCGACAGGCCGCGTGACAAAGGCCGAGAGCGCCAGTTCCAGCTCGTCCTGGACGGTGCGGCCGTCCGGCTGGGATTGCCAGCCGTGATAACGCTGGCCGCGGTAGCCGATGCCGAGTGCGATGCGCATCAAGCGGCGCCCCCGCGTTGGCGGAGGCGCAGGTTCACATCAGCTTGTCGAGCATGCCCTGGGCCTTGGCCTGCAGCGGGCCGGCGCCCTTGGCCACCACCTCTTCGAGCAGGTCGCGCGCGCCCTCCAGATCGCCGATCTGGCGGAACTCTTCGGCCAGTTCCAGCTTGCGCGCCAGCGGGTCGTTGGCGTCGTCGGTGGCGGCCGCTTCGGCGGTGTCGGGCGGGGTGAGCGCCTCGCCACCGATGGAGAACTCGCCGAAGTCCAGCGTGCCATCGGCCGGCGCCGGCGCCGGCGGCTTGAGCGCGATGGTCACCGGCTCGTCGCTCAGCGCACCGAGGTCGAAATCAAGCCCGTCGTCGGCCGGCGCCGGCGCGACGTTGCGCTGCACCGGCACGGTCTTGGGTTCGTCGGCCGGCTCGAGGCTGAAATCGAGGCCGTCGTCGCCCCCCATCTGCGCGGCCGTGGTGAAGGGCTGCGTGGTTTCTGTGATGGGCGTCTGCGCCGGGGCCGGCGCGGGCGTCTCGGGCATGTCGAAGCCGAGGTCGAGGTCGAGCCCGGCACTGGTGTCCAGGCGCGAATCGAGCTGCGAATCGAGCGTGGCGTCCACGGCCGGCTCGAAGGCCGGTGGCGTGGGCGGGGCCGTGTAGGGCTGCGTCGACGCGCCCAGCGCGTCGGGCATCATCACGCCGCCCGCCGCCCGCACCTCTTCAGGCTGGCCGCCCGGTGCGTAGAGCACGTTCTCGGGGTCGATGCCGCGGCCGAGCTCTTGCGCCTTCTGCCAGTCTTCACCTTCGCCATGCGTGAGGTTGAAGAGTTGCGTGGCCAGCAGTTCGAAGGCCTTGATATCGCGGCGCTTGGCGTAGACCTCCAGCAGCTTGCTGCGGATGGCCATGCGCTCGGGCGTGGCGCGCATGGCTTCCTTGAGGATCTCTTCGGCCTGCAGGTCGCGGCCGTAGGCGAGATAGACATCGGCCTCGGCCACAGGGTCGACATCGCCGATGGCATCGAGCTGGCTCAGCGAGTAGCTCATCGACGAGTTCGACGAAGCCGCCGCATCGCGCGTGTCGATGCGCTGGCCGCCGCTGGCGCCGAAGAAAGAATCGGGCTGCAGGCGGCTTTCCAGGAACGAAGTCTCGCCTGCCGGCTTGCGGCGCGAGCGCAGGCGGTACAGCCCCAGGCCGGCCAGCAAGGCCACCAGCACGCCGGCACCCGGCAGCAGCAGCGAGTTGTTGTCGAGCAGGCTGTCGAGGAAGCCACCGCCCTCGGCGGGGGCGGGCGCTGGGGCGGGCGCCGGTGCGGCAGCCGGCGGCTGGGGCGCGGGCGCAGGCGCAGGCGCAGCAGCAGGGGCCGGCGCCGCGGCCGTCACGGTCGGTGCAGGCACCACGGCCGGCGCAGGCGCAGGCGCTGCGACCGGGGCTGCGGGCGCCGGGCCCGTGGTGGCCGCCGCGCCCTGCAGACGTTTGAGTTCTTCGACATTGCGCGCCAGTTCGGCCAAGCGGGCCGCTTCGTCGCGCTTCTGGGTTTCGGTGGACGCACGCGCCTCGGGGGCCGAAGCCTTCACACCGCCCTGGCTGAGCTTGAGGCGGTCGGGCGTGGGCGCGGCGGCGGTCTTGCGGTCGTCCACCTGCGTCTGCACCTGGCCGCCGGCTTGGCGGCCAGCAGCGGCACCGGCTTCGGTGTTGGTGCCGCTGGCCAGGCGCTGGCGGTAGGCGGCGAAATCGGCGCTCTGCGCCTGGATGACCTCCCGCGCCTCGGCCGCTGAAATGGCGCCCGCCTGTTCGGTGGACGGCACCGAAAGCACCGCGCCCGACTTCAGCCGGTTCATGTTGTCGCCGCTGAAGGCCTGCGGGTTGCCGCGGAACAGCGAGACCAGCATCTGGTCGAGCGAAACCCCGGGGCGCTGCGTGCGCGAGGCGATGCGCGACAGCGAATCGCCTGGGCGCACTTTCACCTCGTTGGGCGCGGCCGTGGCGGCGGGCGCAGCGCCGGCCACCGGCGGCCGTGGCGGCTCCACAGGCGCTGGCGCACGTGGCGTGGTGCGCACCGGCGCGGGCGTTGCGGCCGGGGCAGCCGCTTGCGGAGCGGGCGTCGGCGCGGGCGTCATCACCGGTGCCGTCGCCGGCGCCGCCGGGGCCGCCTGCGCCTGGCGCGCGCTCGGCGGGTCGAAGAGCATGGTGTATTCGCGCACCAGGCGACCACTGGTCCAGGTGGCCTCGATGATCACGTCAACGAAGGGCTCGAGCACCGCGCGGTCGCTGGTGATGCGCACCACAGAGCGGCCATCGGGCCGGCGCACGAGCGTGACCGTGGCTGAGGGCAGCACGGCGTTGTAGTCGACGCCCGCGGCTCGGAAAGCCTCGGACGGCGCCACGCGCAACTGCAAGGACGACGCCTCTTCGGGCGTGATGCTCGTGACTTCGATCTCCGCCCGCAGCGTTTCACCCAGGGCGGATGTGACGCTCAGCCGGCCCAGGCCCAAGGCCGAGGCATGCGTGGCCCACAGGCAGGCAGCGGCCAGCGCCACCCCACGGAGCGCAAACCGCGCGGCTTTCGTCGGACTTTGATTCAAGGCATTCCCCCACGCAGGACGGTCACGGCTCACGTGGAAGCCGACCGCTGTCCCTTCGAGTCAGACGGATCCGGGCCCCGGATGGGCCCGCCGTGTGACAGAAATCGCAACAGTATCAAGCATATACGCGCGCAAGCTCACGCAGAGGCTGATGAACTGCGGGCGAAATGCTTTGTTTCGGCGGCCGTTGCACCTTGTTGCCAAGGGGCAACGGCCCGCCGCGCGGGGGCGGCGCGGCAGGCATCCCGCAGCGGTTCAGGCATCCAGCAGGATGCGCAGCATGCGGCGCAGCGGCTCGGCAGCGCCCCAAAGCAGCTGGTCGCCAATGGTGAAGGCGCCCACGTACTCGGGGCCCATCGCCAGCTTGCGGATGCGGCCCACAGGGATGGTCATGGTGCCCGTCACGGCCACAGGCGTGAGGTGCTGCAGCGTGGCCTCGCGCGTGTTCGGCACCACCTGCACCCAGGCGTTGTCGGCGGCGATCATGGCCTCGATGTCGGCCACGGGCACGTCCTTCTTCAGCTTCAGCGTCAGCGCCTGGCTGTGGCAGCGCATGGCGCCCACGCGCACGCAGAAGCCGTCAACCGGCACCGCGGGTGCGCTGAACCCTTCACCTTGGCCGAGGATCTTGTTGGTCTCGGCCATGCCCTTCCACTCTTCCTTGCTCATGCCGTTGCCCAGATCCTTGTCGATCCACGGGATGAGCGAGCCGCCCAGCGGCACGCCGAAGTTGGCGGTCTCAATGGCAGAGAGCGAACGTTGTTTGGCGATGACCTGGCGGTCGATCTCCAGGACGGCGCTCTTGGGGTCGTCCAGCAGCGGCTTGACCGCCGCGTTGAGCGTGCCGTACTGCGTGAGCAGCTCGCGCATGTGCTGCGCGCCGCCGCCGCTGGCGGCCTGGTAGGTCTGCGTGCTCATCCACTCCACGAGGCCGGCCTTGTAGAGCGCGCCCACGCCCATCAGCATGCAGCTCACGGTGCAGTTGCCGCCGATCCAGTTGCGGCCGCCGGCGGCCAGCGCCTGCTTGATGACGGGCAGGTTCACCGGGTCGAGCACGATGACGGCGTCGCTGTTCATGCGCAGCGTGCTGGCGGCATCGATCCAGTGGCCGTTCCAGCCCGCGGCGCGCAGCTTGGGGTAGACGGCGCTGGTGTAGTCGCCGCCCTGGCAGGTGAGCACGATGTCGCAGCGCTTGAGCGCTTCGATGTCGTGGGCGTCTTGCAGCGTCGTCTCGTTCTTCGCCTGCGCGGGGGCGGCGCCGCCCGCGTTGCTGGTGCTGAAGAACAGCGGCTCGATGAGCGCGAAGTCGCCCTCGGCCTGCATGCGGTCCATCAACACGCTGCCGACCATGCCGCGCCAGCCAACCAATCCTACGAGTGCCATCTCAGTCTTGCCTTTCTACCAACCAGGTTGTCCGGACCCCTGCTGCTGCCCCGGCCGTGTCGCCGGGGTCCAGAAGTGGGGGCGAGACGATCCGAGAGCTTCAGCTCTTGGTAATGGTGGTGATGGTTTTGCCGGTGAGGGCCGCGATGACCGCGTCGCCCATGGCTTGCGTGCCCACTTTTGTGGTGCCTTCGCTCCAGATGTCGCCGGTGCGCAGGCCGGCGCTGAGCACGGCCTGCACGGCAGCTTCCACGCGCTCGGCGGCGGCGGGTTGCTGGAGGGTGTAACGCAGCATCATGGCAAGGCTCAAGATTGTAGCCAGCGGGTTGGCCACGCCCTTGCCGGCGATGTCGGGTGCGCTGCCGTGGCTGGGCTCGTAAAGGCCCTTGTTGTTCACGTCGAGGCTGGCACTCGGCAGCATGCCGATGCTGCCGGTGAGCATGGCGGCTTCGTCGCTGAGGATGTCGCCGAACATGTTGCCGGTGAAGACCACGTCGAAGGCCTTGGGCGCTTTCACGAGCTGCATCGCGGCGTTGTCGACGTACATGTGCTGCAGTTCGACATCGGGGTAGTGCGCCGCGTGTACCTCGGTGACCACGTCTTTCCAGAACTGGAAGGTTTCCAGCACGTTGGCCTTGTCGACGCTGGTCACCTTGTTGCTGCGTTTGCGCGCGGCCTGGAAAGCCACGTGCGCGATGCGCTCGATCTCCGGCCGGCTGTAGCGCATGGTGTCGAAGGCTTCTTCGGCGCCGGGGAAGTGCCCATCCACCGCGGTGCGGCGGCCGCGCGGCTGGCCGAAGTAGATGTCGCCGGTCAGCTCGCGAATGATCAGGATGTCCAGGCCCGCCACGAGTTCGGGCTTCAGGCTCGATGCGTGTGTGAGCTGCGGGTAGCACAGCGCCGGCCGGAAGTTCGCGAACAGCCCCAGGTGCTTGCGCAGGCCCAGGATGGCCTGCTCGGGGCGCAGCGCACGTTCGAGCTTGTCGTACTTCCAGTCGCCCACGGCGCCGAAGAGGATGGCGTCGGCGTCCTTGGCCAGTTGCAGCGTGCTGTCGGGCAACGGGTGACCGTGGGCCTCGTAGGCGGCGCCGCCGACGAGCGCAGTTTCGGTTTCGAAGGGCAGGTCCAGCACCTGCATCACCTTCACGGCCTCGGCCACGATCTCGGTGCCGATGCCGTCGCCCGGCAGGATGGCGATCTTCATGCTCATGGGTGTGTGCTTTCGTTCAGAGGCCGGTGTGGGCGAGCCAGGGCATCTTGGCCAGGCGCTCGGCCTCGAAGGCCTTGATCTTGTCTTGGTGCCGCAGCGTCAGACCGATGTCGTCGAAGCCGTTGATCAGGCAGTACTTGCGGAAGGCCTGCACCTCGAAAGGCAGCTCGCTGCCATCGGGCTTCACCACCACCTGGCGCGGCAGGTCGATGGTGAGCTGATAGCCAGGGAAGGCGGCCGCTTCGTCGAAGAGCCGGTCCATCTGTGCCTCGCTCAGCACGATGGGCAACAAGCCGTTCTTGAAGCAGTTGTTGAAGAAGATGTCGGCAAAGCTCGGCGCCAGGATGGTGCGGAAGCCGTACTGCTGCAGCGCCCAGGGCGCGTGCTCGCGGCTGCTGCCGCAGCCGAAGTTCTGGCGCGCCAGCAGCACCGAAGCACCCGCGTAACGCGGCTGGTTCAGCACGAAATCGGGGTTCGGCTTGCGGCTGGCCGGGTCTTGGCCGGGCTCACCCGGGTCGAGGTAACGCCACTCATCGAACAAGTTAGGCCCGAAGCCGCTGCGCGCGATGCTCTTCAGGAACTGCTTGGGGATGATGGCGTCGGTGTCGACGTTGGCGCGGTCCATCGGGGCCACCAGGCCCGTGTGCAGGGTGAAGGCATCCATCAAGCAATCCTCCGGACATCGACGAAATGGCCGTTCAGCGCGGCCGCGGCGGCCATCGCGGGGCTGACGAGGTGGGTGCGCCCCCCCGCGCCCTGGCGGCCTTCAAAATTGCGGTTGCTGGTGCTGGCGCAGCGCTCGCCGGGCTCCAGGCGGTCGGCGTTCATCGCCAGGCACATACTGCAGCCGGGCTCGCGCCATTCAAAGCCCGCGGCCTTGAAGATTTCGTGCAGGCCCTCGGCTTCGGCCTGCGCCTTCACCTGGCCCGAGCCGGGCACCACCAACGCCAGCTTCACGTTGCCGGCCACCTTCTGGCCCACGCGCTTGACCACGGCCGCGGCCTCGCGCAGGTCTTCGATGCGGCTGTTGGTGCAGCTGCCGATGAAGACCTTGTCGATGCGGATGTCGGTGATGGCCTTGTTGGGCTGCAGGCCCATGTAGACCAGCGCACGCTCGATGGCGCTGCGCTTGGTGGCGTCTCTTTCCTTGTCGGGGTCGGGCACACGGCCGTCCACGGGCAACACCATCTCGGGGCTGGTGCCCCAGGTCACCTGGGGCTGGATCTGCGCGGCGTCGAGTTCCACCACGACGTCGAAGTGTGCGCCGGGGTCGCTGTGCAGCGTGCGCCAGTGCGCCACGGCCTGCTCCCACTCCACGCCCTTGGGCGAGAAGGGCCGGCCCTGGCAGTAGGCGATCGTCTTGTCGTCCACCGCCACCAGGCCCGCCCGTGCGCCGGCCTCGATGGCCATGTTGCACACCGTCATGCGGCCTTCCATGCTCAGGCTGCGGATGGCGCTGCCACCGAACTCGATGGTGTAGCCGGTGCCGCCGGCGGTGCCGATCTTGCCGATGATGGCCAGCACCACGTCTTTCGCGGTGACGCCGCGGCCTATAGCGCCTTCCACCTTCACCAGCATGTTCCTGGCCTTCTTGGCCAAGAGCGTCTGCGTCGCCATCACGTGCTCGACCTCGCTGGTGCCGATGCCGTGCGCCAGCGCGCCGAAGGCGCCGTGCGTGCTGGTGTGGCTGTCGCCGCACACCACCGTCATGCCCGGCAGCGTGGCGCCGTTCTCGGGCCCGATCACGTGCACGATGCCCTGGCGCTTGTCCATGAAGGGGAAGTAAGCCGCGGCACCGCTGGCGCGGATGTTGGCGTCCAGCGTGGTGATCTGCAGCTTGCTCACGGCATCGGTGATGCCGTTCAGCCCCAGCTCCCAGCCCGTGGTGGGCGTGTTGTGGTCGGCCGTGGCGACGATGCTGCTCACGCGCCACACCTTGCGCCCGGCCAGGCGCAGGCCTTCGAAGGCCTGCGGGCTGGTCACCTCGTGCACGAGGTGACGGTCGATGTAGAGCACGGCGGTGCCGTCTTCTTCGGTGTGGACGACGTGTTCGTCCCACAGCTTGTCGTAGAGCGTCCTGGCGGTCATGGCTGGGGGTCTCCTGAAGAAGAAGAAAGTGGGGCGGGGCACAGCGCGTCGACAAAACGCTGCACTACGGTGGGCAGCACCTCTTGCCGGCGCACGCCCAGCAGGTAGCTGCGCTGCGCCCAGGCGTCGCGCATGGGCAGCACCTGCACGCGAAAGAGCTGCGCAAAACGCTGCGCCACGGCAGCGGGCATCACGGCCACGCCCAGGCCGGCTTCCACCAGCTGCGCGATGGCGTCGAAGCCGCGCACCTGCAGCCGCGCCTTCAGCACGCGGCCCTGGCCTTCGGCCTCGGCGCGCATCAGCTCGTGCACGGCGGCACCCTGGTGCAGGCCGACGATGTCGTGGTCGAGCAGGTCGTCGAAGGCCACCTCGCTGCGCGTGGCCAGCACGTGGCCGGCGGGCACCATCGCGGCCAAGGCCCCGTGGCGGTACGTGCGCGTGTCGAGCCGGTTGTCGAGCACGGGCGCCACGAAGATGCCCACATCGGCACGGCCTTCGGCCACGGCGGCCTGGATGTCGGCGCTGGTGAGGTCTTCCAGGCTGATGCGGATCTTGGGGTGGGCCTGCGAAAACGCCGCCAGGTCGGGCGGCAGGCACTCGCTGATGGCACCGGCGTTGGCCGCGATGCGCAGGTGGCCCTGGATGCCGCGCGAGAACTCCACCACCTCGCTTTCCAGCGCGTGCAGGCTGGCGTGCAGGCTGCGCACGTGGCGCACCAGCGCGCGGCCGGCTTCGGTGGGCAACACGCCGCGCGCGTGGCGCTCGAACAGCGGCACGCCGAAGCGGGCTTCGAGGTCGCTCAGGCGCTTGCTGGCCGCGGCCAGCGCCAGGTGCTCACGCTCGGCGCCGCGCGTGATGCTGCGGGTGTCGGCGATGGCAAGCACGAGGTTGAGCGTGGTGAGGTCGAAGCGCATGGGGCGCGGTGCGCCAAGGGCGGGGTTGCAGGGTGCCACCGCCGGGGCTGCCCCTCACACCGGTGGGCGTGGGGGCCGCGGGCTCGGTGCCGGCCGGTGAGCCAGACCCCGAAGGCACCCTGCGGCGCAGAGCTTAGCCTTCGCGGCTGGCGTCATGTTCCGGCGATTATCAACTGAGGCTTCGCCTGAAGTGAAGCCTTATGCCGCCACCCAGCGCAGCAGCAGGTTGTTGGCCGGCATGTCGCAGCGGTCGGCCAGGCGCAGGCCCACCGCCAGTGCGACGGCTTGAACCTCCGCCAGGGAACGCAGCCCCCAGCGGGCGTCGCGCGCACGCAAGTCGGCGTCGAAAGCGGCGTTGCTGGGCACCAGTGGCTCGCCCGGCACCACGAAGGGCCCGTAAACGGCCACGCAGCCGCCCGGCCGCAGCGCTTGCGCCGCACCGCGGAAGAAGGCCGCCGTGGCCGGCCAGGGCGAGATGTGCAGCAGGTTGGCCACCACCACCGCGTCGAAGGCGCCCGCGGGCACGGGCCAGGCCGGTGCCACCACATCCAGCACCTGCGCGGCCTGCACATTCGCCAGGCCCGCACAACGCGCCTGCAGCACCGGCAGTGCCGCGGCCTGGGCCTCGGTGGGCCACCAGCGCCACTGCGGCTGCGCCTGCGCAAAGTGCTGGGCGTGCTGGCCGGTGCCGCTGGCGATCTCCAGCACCTCGGCTGCTGGCGGCAGCCAGCCCTGCAGCACGCGCAGGATGTGCGGCGCGTTGCGCTCGGCCGCGGGGCTGAAGGGCAGATCGGCCGGTGCGGCGACGGTAGGGGGTGTGTCGGGGCGCGTCATGGCCTACATTGTCCGCGCCCCATGGACACCCCCACTGCCGCCGCCCTGGCAGCCTCTGCGCCCTCGCCGGCCGAGGCGCTGGACCTGAGCGTGGCCTTCACCTGGCTGGGCATCGTGGTGATGGTGCTGGCGCAGCTGAGCGCACCCTGGGTGCTGCGCCTGTACCGACGGCGCCTGCGCGGCTTCATGATGGCGCCCGCAGCAGCCGCTCTGAACCGCAATGCCATGCCGGCGGCGCTGCTGCACGGCAAGGCCCTGCTGAAGGCCATCGACCGCCAACGCCGGCGCGTGCTGGCCGTGCTGCTGGGCGTGCTGACGCTGTACTCAGCCATGGCGGCCACCGCCTTCTTCTACCGATTCGAGAACCCTGGCGACGGGCTGCTCTCGTGGGCGATCTCCTTCTTCATGTTCGCCGCCTTCTGCGGGCCGGTGGTGCTGCTGGGTGTGTCGGCCGCGCGTTTCGGGCGGCTGTTCTGGGTCTACTTCGCCCCGGCCACCTTCGCGGCCTTTGCCATGCAGGCCATCGTCACCTCGCTGGCCGGCGCTGGCGGCCGATATGCCGCGCTCTGGGCCTTGGCCGGCGTGGCGGCGCTCACCGCGCTGGGCGTGCTGCTGCGCGCCTGGGCCCCAGCGGCCTGGGGGCGCCGGCTCGCCGCGATGGCCCAGGTGTGGGGCTGGAAGTTCAAGCTGCCCGCTGCGCTGCTGGTGCTGGGCCCCATGCTGGTGGCGCTGAACCTCGTGCAGCACCCGGTGCTGCTGAAGCTGCTGTCGTCCTGCTTCATCGCGCTGGTGGCCATCGGCCTGTGTTTCCTGACCATGGTCGACCGCATCAAGCGCACCTTGGTACCGCTGCTGGGCGCGGCGATGCTCACCATCTTCGTCGTGGCGCTGGGC
Organism: beta proteobacterium AAP65; assembly: GCA_001295865.1. Classification (GTDB taxonomy): domain Bacteria; phylum Pseudomonadota; class Gammaproteobacteria; order Burkholderiales; family Burkholderiaceae_C; genus Rubrivivax. Next base: position 115,003 of record LJHW01000008.1, on the reverse strand, counting down.
ACGGGCGCGCTGGCCTGGGACCTGCTGCAACCCGATGACACCCTCACGCGCAGCGCCATCATCGGCGGCGCGCTGGCCCTGGGCGGCGTGGCGGCGTTTTTCATGCTCAGCTGGATAGGCCTGGCCTACGCGCAGAAGGTGTTCAGCGATGCGCAGTTCCAGGTGTTCAGCTGGATGCTGGCGGTTTCGGGCGTGGCCATGGCCATCGAGACCATGTTCCAGGGCGCCTCGCTCATCGACCCCAGCAACCTGCAGCTGGCCGGCGCCAGCGCACTGGCGCTGCTGGTGTACTGGGGCGTCACGCGCTACGGCCTGCAGCCCCTGGCCAGCAACCAGCGCCTGCTGGTGCTGCGCGTGTTTGCGCAAGACAGCCGCGGCGAGCGCCTGATGGACGAACTGGAATACCGCTGGCGTTTCATCGGCCCCATCGTGCTCATCGGCGGCACCGACATGGCCGCGCACACCATCGACCCGGCCAAGGCCGCCGCCTTTCTGCGCGGGCGCCTGCGCGACAGCTTCATCGCCGACAGCACCACCTTGCGCCGCCGCATCTCCATGCTGGACGACCAGCCCGACCCCGACGGCCGCTACCGCGTCAACGAGTACTTCTGCTTTGCCGACATGTGGCAAGAGGCCGTGCAGCGCCTGCTGCAGGGCTGCGACGCCGTGGTGGTGGACCTGCGCGGCTTCAACACAAAACGCCGCGGCACGGCCTGGGAACTGACCCAGCTGCGCGACACCGGCGCCCTGGCGCGCACCGTTTTTCTGGTGGACGGCCAGACCGACCACGCCGCCGTGCACGGCACGCTGGGCACGCAGCCCGGCCAGCCACTGCCCGCAGCCCACGTGATGCCGGTCGACCGAGGCATGAACGGCGCCGCGCTGGTGGAGGCGCTGGTCAGCTGCCTGGGCGCGGCACGGCCGCGCACCGAAGCCGCGCCGGCACCAACGGTGCGCAACGCGGCCTGAGTCTCCTTCGGTGCTTGGCTCAGCGCTGCGATGACCGCAAGCGGGCCCGGCGCCGCGCCGCGGCCCCCACGGCCAGCAGGCCGGCGGCCATCAGCGCCCAGCTCTGCGCCTCGGGCACCGGGCTCAGCACCAGCAGGCGCGAATTGGGCGTGCCGCTGTCTTCGGCCACCAAGTAAAGCACACCGCTTTCGTCGATGGTCAGGCCTTCGATGGCCTGCGTGGTGAGGCCGCCGAGGTCCAGGCTGGAGAGCACGTTGCCGGCGCGGTCGATCTCGACCAGACGGCGAGAATCGAGGCTCAGCAGCAGCAGGTTGTTCGCCGCAGCGGTACCGGCCAGCGCATCGACACCGCCCAGCGTGGCGACGTCAGACAGGCTGTTCAAGCCGAACAGGCTGCTGGCGCCGCTGAAGCCCAGGGTCTCGACGAAGCTGCCACCGCCCTGCGAAAAACTCGCAACACCGCCGCGCAGCTGCACCGGGTTGTCTTGCTTCACGATGAAGACGCTGCCGTCGCGCGGGTCGATGGTGATGCCCTCGATGCCGACGTTGCCCACGGTGGGCCCGAAGTTCACGCTGGGCGCGCTGGCCAGGTTCACGCTGCCGCCGGCCTGGAAGCTGAAGAGGAAGGCGTCCTGCAGCCTTTCTTCGGCCACCACCAGCAGGCCGTTGCCCAGGTAGGCCAGGCCTTCGGCGTCGTTGTTGGTGCTGGTGGCGGGCCAGGCGGAGAAGGCCATGCTGGCCAGCGTCTGGCCGGTGAGCGAGACCTCCACCACGCCCAGGCCTTCGTCGCCCACGAAGAAGAGCGAGCGGCGGTCGCGTGCGTAGGTCACGGCGCTGGCTTCCAGGCCCACACCACCCAGCACGTCGAGGCTGTAGTTGCCGGTGAGCGCGTAGTTGCCGAGTTGGATGGAGGTGGTGGAGGCAGCGGCGGGGCCGCCCACGGCCAACGTGAACGCGAGCGTGGCGCTGGCGAGCGCAGTGTGCAGCAGGTGTTTCATGGTGCGCCCCGCTTCAAGCCGAGCGGCGGCGGGCCAAGCGGCCCACGGCGGCCAAGCCCGCCAGCATCAGTGCCCAGGTGCCCGGTTCGGGCACGACGCCCACGGTGCCGGGCGAACCGATCTCGCCACCGGCCGCAGCCACGAACGCACCGTTGAGGCCCACCACCGACAGCGCGCCCAGCGTGACGCCGCTGGCGCCCGCCGCGTTGTCGAAGGTGGCGTAAGGCGCGCTCGCCGGCGAAGCACCGAAATCGACACGCGTGAGCAGCATGCCAGCGGCTGTGTAGAGGTTCAGCGCATCACCGCTGGTGCTCAGTCCGATGCCAGAGCCGCTGTAGTTGCCGAGCAGCAGGCCCGCCGGCGCGTTCGCGCCGAACCAGGTGCTCACGAAGTTGGCATTGGGCGCGCTGCCTTCGATGAACACGGCCGATTGCCCGGGCGCCAGGCTGGTGACACCGGCGAGCGCCACCGAGGCAGCGAAGTTGTTGGAGCCATCGTCGATGCGGAAACCGGTGAGGTCCACGGCCTCGCTGCCGAAGTTGGTGATCTCGAACCAGTCGGCCGACACGGGCGAGTTGCCGCTGCTCCAGGGCGCCACTTCGGTGAAGGCGAGTTGGGCTTGTGCGCCGGCGGCAGCGGCGGCCAGCGTCAAGGCGGCCAGGGTGCGCGGGATGGTGAACATGGGGCTCTCTCCTGAAGGTGCGGATGGAATGCCGGCACCTTAGGCAGCCCCGATGACAGGCCTGCGACAGGCGCGCCGCGGCGCGGCGCGCCCCACCCCACGTTCAGGCGGCTGCGGCGCGCGCTTCCAGGTCGGCCTTCAGCGTGGGCGCCAGGCGCAGCTCACGCGCCAGGGCGTCGAGGTAGGCGCGCTCCATGGTCGTGGTCTGGTCGACCACCAGCACGCTGGCGAGGTAGATCTCGGCGGCCATCTCGGGGCCGGTGGCCGCAGCGGCCACCTCGGCAGGCTCCACGGGGCGCGCGAGTTCGGCGTCCACCCAGGCGCGTGTGGCCGCGTCGGCCTCGATGCGCTGCAGCTCGGCGTGCACCAGGCCGCGTTCACGCTCGTCCATGTGGCCATCGGCCTTGGCCGCGGCGATCAGCGCCTTGAGCATGGCCTGGCTGTGCGCTTCCAGTTGCGGCGCGGGCAGCGCGGCAAAGCTGGCGGGCGCGGCATAGGCCGGTGGCGTGATGTCGATGGGCGCGCGGCCCGGCGCGGGTGCGGCTGCAGCGGTCTGCTTGGCCTGGTGGTCTTGGTAGACCTTCCAGGCCAGTGCGCCCAGGGCCGCGACGCTGCCGTACTTCAGCGCCGTGCCGCCCATGCTGCGGCCGCGTTTGCTGCCCAGCAGCAGGCCCAGCACGCCGCCCACGGCGGCGCCGCCGGCGTACTTGCCAAGGTCGCTGCGCTGCGGGCTGCCCGCGGCGGGCATGCCGGACTTCAGCAGTTGTTCGAGCAGGGAGAAGGCGCTCATGGCGAGGTCCTGTTCATCAAGGAATCGACGGAACCTGCACTCTAGCGAAGGGAAAACCCCAGACGCTGTGACCGCACCCGGGGTCGGGCCTCACGACAGAGTGGTGAGCTCGAGGTTGTCGATCAGCCGCGTGCGCCCCAAGCGCGCCGCGGCCAGCACCACCAGCGCCTCGCCAGCGCCGGGCTGCGGCTCGCCCAGGTCGGCCTGGCGGCGCAGCGCCACGTAGTCGGGCGCCCAGCCGCGCTCGCGCAGGCTGTCCATGGCCTCGGTCTCCAGCATGTGCACGTCACGCCGGCCGGCCTGCACCGCAGCGGCCAGCGTGCGCAAGGCCTGCGACAGCGCCGGGGCCTCGGCGCGCTCTGCGGGCGAGAGGTAGCCGTTGCGGGAGCTCAGCGCCAGGCCGTCGTCGGCCCGCGCCGTCTCGCCGGCCATCACCTGCACCGGCAGCGCGAGCTGGCGCACCATGTGGCGGATGACCATCAGCTGCTGCATGTCCTTCTTGCCGAAGACGGCCACGCGCGGCTGCACGGCGTTGAAGAGTTTCAGCACGACCGTGCACACGCCGACGAAAAAACCGGGGCGGAAGGCACCCTCCAGCACGTCGGCCAGGGCTGCGGGCGGGTGCACCTTGACGGTCTGCGGTTCGGGGTAGAGCTCGGCCTCGTCGGGCGCGAAGACAAGATCGCAGCCTTCTTGCTGCAGCAGCTCGCAGTCACGCTCGAAGGTGCGCGGGTAGCTGTCGAAATCCTCGTGCGGCGCGAACTGCAAGCGGTTGACGAAGATGCTGGCCACCACCGGCACTTGCGGCCCCACGGCCGCACGCGCCTGGCGCACCAGGGCCAGGTGGCCGTCATGCAGGTTGCCCATCGTGGGCACGAAAGCCGGCGACGGCCCACCCTGCAGCGCCTCGCGCAGCGCCGCGATGCTCTTCACCACCTGCATCACTGGTACCCGTGCAAAACGGGGTCGGGGAAGCTGCCGTCCTTCACCGCCGCCACGTAGCGGCGCACGGCCTCTTGCACCGGGTTGTCGGCGGGCCCGACATCGGCGATGAAGTTGCGCACGAAACGCGGCACGTTCTGGCCGTTGAGGCCCAGCATGTCGTGCAGCACCAGCACCTGCCCCGCCGTGCCCGGCCCGGCGCCGATGCCGATCATCGGGATGTTCACGGCCTGCTGCACGCGCGCGGCCAGCGCGCTGGGCACGAGTTCCAGCACCATCATCGCGGCGCCGGCTTCGGCCAGGGCTTGCGCATCGGCCAGCAACTGCGCGGCCGCCGCCTCATCGCGCCCCTGCACGCGCCAGCCGCCCAGGGCGTGCACCGACTGCGGCGTGAGCCCGAGGTGCGCGCACACCGGGATGCCGCGCTCCACCAGCGCTGCCACCACGGGCACCGTCCAGCCGCCGCCTTCGAGCTTGACCATCTGCGCGCCGGCCTTCATCAGCGCCACGGCGCTCTCGATGGCCTGCGCGGTGCTCTGCTGGTAGCTGCCGAAAGGCAGGTCGGCCACCAGCCAGGCGCTGCGGCGGCCGCGTGCCACGCAGGCCGTGTGGTAGGCCATCTCTTGCACGGTGACGGGCAGCGTGCTTTCGCGGCCCTGCAGCACCATGCCCAGCGAATCGCCGACCAGCAGGATGTCCACGCCGGCAGCATCCAGCCCGCCGGCAAAGGCAGCGTCGTAGCAGGTCAGCATGGCCAGCTTCTCGCCGGCGGCGTGCATCGCGCGCAGGCGGTGCAGCGTGAGGGGTTTGCGGTCGCTCATGGTCGCCAGGGTGGTGCGGCCGGGGCCGCGGGGGCGCGAAGCATAAGCCGCCCCGGTGACACCCCGTGCGGCGGCGGTTGGAGTGCGGTGCCTAGATGGGCCCGCGGCTGACAAGGTCAGCCCAGGGCTGCGATGACCTCGGGCGGCGCCTGCACCAGCTCGATCAGCACGCCTTCGCCGCCGATGGGGAAGTCGTCGCTCGCCTTGGGATGGATGAAGCAGATGTCGTGGCCCGCGGCGCCCTGGCGGATGCCGCCTGGCGCAAAACGCACGCCGTTCGCGGTCATCCACTCGACGGCCTTGCGCAGATCGTCCACCCACAGCCCCACATGGTTCAGCGGCGTGGTGTGCACGGCCGGCTTCTTCTCCGGGTCCAGCGGCTGCATCAGGTCGACCTCCACCGCGTGCGGGCCTTGACCTAAAGCGCAGATGTCCTCGTCGACGTTCTCGCGTTCGCTGACGAAGGTGCTCTTCACCTGCAGGCCGAAGATCTCGACCCACAACTTCTGCAGGCGCTGCTTGTCGGGGCCGCCGATCGCGATCTGCTGCACCCCGAGGATGCGGAAGGGCTTGGGCGTGCTCATGGCGAAGCTCAGCCCTTGGCGGCCACCACCTGCCCGGTGGTCTTCAGGTCCAGGCGCTGCAGCAGCGCGCGGTCGCCTTCGGCATCGGGGTTGCCGGTGACGAGCAGCTTGTCGCCGTAGAAGATGCTGTTGGCACCGGCCATGAAACACAGGGCCTGGATGCCATCGCCCAGCTCGCGCCGGCCGGCCGACAGGCGCACGCGCGAGCCCGGCATGGTGATGCGGGCGGCGGCGATGACGCGCACCACCTCGAAGGGATCGAGCGGCGCGCTGTCTTTCAAGCCATCGGCCAAGGGCGTGCCTTCCACGCGCACGAGGTCGTTGACGGGCACCGATTCCGGCGGCGGGTTCAGGTTGGCCAGTTCGGCCACCAAGCCGGCACGCTGATCGCGCGTTTCGCCCATGCCGACGATGCCACCGCAGCACACATGGATGCCGGCTTCGCGCACGTTCTTGAGGGTGTCGAGCCGGTCTTGGTACTGCCGCGTGCCGATGATGGTGGGGTAGAAATCGGGCGCGCTGTCGAGGTTGTGGTTGTAGTAATCCAACCCCGCATCCGCCAGCGTGCCGGCTTGTGAAGGCGACAGCATGCCGAGGGTGGCGCAAGTCTGCAGGCCCAGGCCACGCACACCGCGCACCAGTTCGGCTACCTTCTCCACGTCACGGTCGTTGGGGCTGCGCCAGGCCGCGCCCATGCAGAAGCGCGTGGCACCGGCTTCCTGCGCGGCGCGCGCGGCTTCCAGCACCGCCTCGGGCGCCATCAGCTTGCTGGCGTCGACGCCGGTGTCGTAGTGCACGCTTTGCGGGCAGTAGCCGCAGTCTTCGGGGCAGCCGCCCGTTTTCACGCTCAGCAGGCTGGCCAGTTCGATGTCGCCATCGGGCCAGTGCTCGCGGTGCACGGCGTGGGCTTGCTGCACCAGTTCCATGAAGGGCTTTTCCATCAGCGCCAGCACGGCTTCGCGGGTCCAGGGCCCGGCGGCCGGCGCCACGGGCTTGGCGGGGCGGTGCAGTTGGATGGGAGATTCGGTGACGGCTGCGTTCATGGCAGGCAAGCTTTCAATCAGGGAAAGAGTTCCTCAGCGAAAGCTGAGGATGGGCTGGTCGACGGCGAGGCTCTCGCCCTTCTTCGCCAGCAGCTCGGCCACCACGCCGTCTTGCGTGGCGGTGAGGATGTTCTCCATTTTCATCGCTTCGATGACGGCCAGCCTCTCGCCGGCCAGCACCTTCTGGCCGGGCTGCACGGCCACGTCCACCAACAGGCCGGGCATGGGCGAGATGAGGAACTTGCTCATGTCGGCCGGTGCCTTGAAGGGCATCAGCTGCATCAGCTCGGCCGCACGCGGGCTCATCACCTGCGCTTCGATGCGGGTGCCATTGTGTTCCACGCGCAGCCACAGGCCCTGGCGCTCCATCTGCGCAGTGAAGGGCTGACCGTTGCACACACCCTGCGCGCGAATGCCGCCGAAGCGCCATTGCAGTTGCAGGGCGTAGGTCTGGCCCCCCAGCACCACCTGCACGCCACCTTCGGCCAAAGCCACACGCGCCGGCACGTGCAGGTGCTGGCCGGCCACGCCCTTGACGGCCACCACCGCATCTTCGCCGACGCTCACGCCATGTCCGTCCAACTGGCCGCTGATGCCGACCGCACGCTCGCGGTACAGGCGCCAGGCTGCCGCGGCCAGCGCGTGCAGGAAGCCGGGGTCGGCATGCGGCACGTCTTCGGCCTTGAAGCCCTGCGCGTAGTGCTCGGCGATGAAGCCGGTGTTGAAGTCGCCGCTGACGAACTTCGGGTGCGCCAGCAAGGCCGCCTGGAAGGGGATGTTGCTGTTGACGCCACGGATGACGAAGCCGTTGAGCGCCTCGCGCATCTTGGCAATCGCCTCCCCCCGCGTGGCCCCGTGCACGATGAGCTTGGCGATCATCGAGTCGTAGTGCATCGGGATCTCGCCGCCTTCGTAGACGCCGGTGTCCACACGCACGCCGCCTTGTTCAGGCATCGGCAGCGCCGCTTCCATCGTGGTGGGTGGCGGCTGGTAGCGCACCAGCCGGCCGGTGGAAGGCAGGAAGCCGCGGAAGGGGTCTTCGGCGTTGATGCGGCACTCGATGGCCCAGCCGCGGCGCGGAATCTGGTCTTGCGTGAAGGGCAGCGGCTCGCCCGCGGCCACGCGGATCATCATCTCCACGAGGTCGATGCCGGTGATGCACTCGGTGACCGGGTGCTCCACCTGCAGCCGCGTGTTCATCTCGAGGAAATAGAAGCTCTGGTCCTTGCCGACCACGAACTCCACCGTGCCCGCGCTCTGGTAGTTCACCGCCTTGGCCAGCGCCACGGCCTGCGCGCCCATGGCCGCGCGTGTGGCCTCGCTGATGAAAGGCGACGGCGCCTCTTCGATCACCTTCTGGTGCCGGCGCTGGATGGAGCACTCGCGCTCGTGCAGGAAGACCACGTGGCCGTGCGCATCGCCCAGCACCTGGATCTCGATGTGGCGCGGGCTCTCGACGAACTTCTCAATGAAGACGCGGTCGTCGCCGAAGCTGTTGCGGGCTTCGTTGCGGCAGCTGCTGAAACCTTCAAACGCTTCCTTGTCGTTGAAGGCCACGCGCAGGCCCTTGCCACCACCGCCGGCGCTGGCCTTGATCATCACCGGGTAGCCGATGTCCTGCGCGATCTTCACCGCCTGCTCGGGCGATTCGATGGGCGCGTTCCAGCCGGGGATGGTGTTGACCTTCGCTTCGCCGGCCAGCTTCTTCGAGGCGATCTTGTCGCCCATGGCCGCGATGCTGGCGTGCTTGGGGCCGATGAAGACCAGGCCTTCCTCCTCCACGCGGCGCGCGAAGTCTTCGTTTTCGCTCAGGAAGCCGTAGCCCGGGTGGATGGCCTGCGCGCCGGTGGCCTTGGCGGCGGCGATGATCTTGTCGGCGACGAGGTAGCTCTCGCGGCTGGGCGCCGGGCCCAGACGCACGGCCTCGTCGGCCAGCTCGACATGGCGCGCGTCGCGGTCGGCATCCGAATACACCGCCACGGTGGCGATGCCCATGCGCTTCGCGGTCTTGATGACGCGGCAGGCGATTTCGCCGCGGTTGGCGATCAGGATCTTCTGGAACATCGTCTCTCCAATCTGGCTTGTTTCAAGGCGCCCGGCCCGCGAGCGGCGCATTCGTCACACGTTCGAACAGGTCGACCGGCCCGCTGCCCAGCCGCAAAGCCAGCCAAGCCGCGAGGCGCTGTCGGTCGGCCGGGCGCAGCGGCCGTGCCACATCGAGCACAACCACCATGCGCGGCTCGGCGGCCGGCGCGGACGCCGTGCCCGCTGCCGCGGCAACCACGACACGCTGCCCCGGCGCCAGCGTGGCCGCCCGAACCTCGGGCTGCTGGGCCTGCAGCTCGGCCAGCACGGCCGGCGCCAGGGCCAGGGCCTGTTGCTCGCGGCGCGACGATTCGTCCAGCCGCTGCTGCAGTTCCAGGCGCGCCTGCTCGCTGCGCGCCAGCCGCTCGCTGAGCAACTCGCTGACGTCGCGGCGCACGTCGGCCTGCAGCTGTTCGCGCAGCTGCCCCAGGTCGAGCGCGCCGCCACCGGCACGCCGCACCAGCAGCTCGGCGCCATGCAGGCCGTGCTGTGCGAGCAGCTTCGGCGTCTGCTCGCGCAGCTGCTGCTCGGCCTCGGCGCCCACGACGGTCACGCCGATGCGCCGCGCCGCGCGGTCGACCGACTGGCCGACGATCGAGTAGCGCGGGTCGACCTCCAGCCTGCGCAGCAGCTGCTGTGCGCTGGCCGCGAACACCTCTTGCTGCACGAAGCGCCAGCCCAACCAGACGCTGGGGACGAGCACCGCGATCAGCCCCACGGTGATGATGGCCCGGTTGCGCGCCCGCTTGGCGGGGTCCAGGTCGGCCACCGGCGGCAGTTGGACGAGCTTGCACACCGCCAGCGTGCTGGCGGCGATGAACACGCTGTTGATCAGGAACAGGTAGAAGGCGCCGGCGAACATCTCCCAGCGCCCATTGGCCAGGCCGAAGCCGGCCGTGCACAGCGGCGGCATCAGGGCCGTGGCGATGGCCACACCAGGAACAACGTTGCTGATGCTCTTGCGCGTCAGTGCCACCATGCCGGCGGCGCCGCCGAAAGCCGCGATCAGCACGTCCCACAGCGTCGGCGTCGTTCGCGCCATCAGCTCGCTGCCGGGCACGTCCAGCGGGCTCAGCGAAAAGTAAAACATCGAGGTCAGCAGGCTCAGCCCCGTGAAGGTGCCGAGGTTGCGCGCGCTCTGGCGGATCAGTTCGAAATCGTTGATGGCCGCGGCGTAGCCCATGCCGACGATCGGCCCCATCAACGGCGAAATCAGCATCGCGCCGATGATCACCGCCGTGGAGTTGACGTTCAGCCCCACCGATGCGACCAGGATCGCAAAGATCAGCACCCAGAGGTTGGTACCAGCGAAGCGCACGCTGGCGCGCACGTCGGCGTCGATAGCCTGAGGGTCGTCCTGATCCTCGCGAAGGTCGAAGAGCTTGCGGATGCCGCGGTTCATGGCAGAGGCCCAGGCGGGCTCAGAGCGGAATGTTCCCGTGCTTGCGCCACGGGTTCTCGAGCTTCTTGTCCTTCAGCATCGCCAGCGAACGGCAGATGCGCTTGCGCGTCTCGTGCGGCTGGATCACGTCATCGATGTAGCCGCGTGCGCCGGCGACGAAGGGGTTCGCGAAGCGGGCCTTGTATTCCGCTTCCTTGGCCGCGAGCTTGGCCGGGTCGCCTTTGTCTTCGCGGAAGATGATCTCCACCGCGCCTTTCGCGCCCATCACCGCGATCTCGGCGTTGGGCCAGGAGAAGTTCACATCACCGCGCAGGTGCTTGGAACTCATCACGTCATACGCGCCGCCGTAGGCCTTGCGGGTGATGACGGTGACCTTGGGCACCGTGCACTCGGCATACGCGTACAGCAGCTTCGCGCCGTGCTTGATGATGCCGCCGTACTCCTGGCTGGTGCCGGGCATGAAACCGGGCACGTCGACAAAGGTCACCACGGGGATGTTGAAGGCGTCGCAGAAGCGCACGAAGCGCGCGGCCTTGATGCTGCTCTTGATGTCCAGGCAGCCGGCCAGCACCATGGGGTTGTTGGCGACGATGCCCACGCTGCGCCCGTCCATGCGGCCGAAACCGATGACGATGTTCTTCGCGTGCTCGGGCTGCAGTTCGAAGAAGTCGCCGTCGTCCACCACCTTGAAGATCAGCTCCTTGATGTCGTAGGGCTGGTTCGGGTTGTCGGGCACCAGGGTGTCCAGGCTGAGGTCGGTGCGGTCGGCGGCGTCTTCGCTCGGCCGCACCGGCGGCTTCTCGCGGTTGTTCAGCGGCAGGTAGTTGAAGAAGCGGCGCAGCATCGCGATCGCTTCCACGTCGTTCTCGAAGGCCAGGTCGGCCACGCCGCTCTTGCTGGTGTGCGTGAGCGCGCCACCCAGCTCTTCGGCCGTCACTTCCTCGTGCGTCACCGTCTTCACCACCTCGGGGCCGGTGACGAACATGTAGCTGCTGTCCTTCACCATGAAGATGAAGTCGGTCATCGCGGGCGAGTACACCGCGCCGCCGGCACAGGGGCCCATGATCAGGCTGATCTGCGGCACCACGCCGCTGGCCAGCACGTTGCGCTGGAAGACTTCCGCATAACCGCCCAGCGAAGCCACACCTTCCTGGATGCGTGCGCCGCCGCTGTCGTTCAGGCCGATGACGGGCGCGCCCACCTTCATCGCCTGGTCCATCACCTTGCAGATCTTCTCGGCGTGCGCTTCGCTCAAGGCGCCGCCGAAGACGGTGAAGTCCTGGCTGAACACGAAGACCAGGCGGCCATTGATCATGCCGTAGCCGGTGACGACGCCGTCGCCCGGCGGCCGGTTGTCGGCCATGCCGAAATCGACGCAGCGGTGCTCGACGAACATGTCCCACTCTTCGAAGCTGCCTTCGTCCAGCAGCAGCTCCAGCCGTTCGCGCGCCGTGAGCTTGCCCTTGGCGTGCTGCGCGGCGATGCGCTTCTCGCCGCCGCCCAGGCGCGCGGCGGCGCGCTTCTTCTCCAGCTGTTCGATGATGTCGTGCATGGGGAATGTCTCCTCGGTCAATTCACAAGATTCAGTTCAGCAGGTCGAGCAAGCGGCGCGCCGCCACGCTGGCGGCGAGCCGCCCGGCGCGCACCTCGTCGGCCAGCGCCGGCAGTTGCGCGCGCACGCCCGGGTGTTGTCTGAAACGCTGGCGCAGGCCGGCTTCGATGCGTTCCCACATCCAGGCTTCGTCTTGGGCGCGGCGGCGCTCGGCGAGCGCACCGCTGGCCTGGCGTTCGTCGCGGAAGGCCGTCACGGCGGCCCAGAACTCGGGCAGGCCCAGGCCCTGCAGCGCGCTGAGCTGCAGCACCTGCGCGCCGTGCTGGGCGTGCGGGCCGAAGAAGCGCAAGGCGCTCGTGATCTGCGCCCGTGCCCGCGTGGCGGCGTTCTCGTCGAGATCGGCCTTGTTGATGAGCACCAGGTCGGCCAGCTCCATCACGCCCTTCTTGATGGCCTGCAGGTCGTCGCCGGCGTTGGGCAGCTGCATCAGCACGAAGAGGTCGGTCATGCCGGCCACGGCGGTTTCGCTCTGGCCCACGCCCACGGTCTCGACGATCACGATGTCATGGCCCGCGGCCTCGCACACCAGCATGGCCTCGCGCGTTTTTTCGGCCACACCGCCCAGCGTGCCGCTGCTGGGGCTGGGGCGGATGTAGGCGCGCTCGTGCACGGAGAGGCGCTCCATGCGCGTCTTGTCGCCCAGGATGCTGCCGCCGCCCACGCTGCTGCTCGGGTCCACGGCCAGCACGGCCACGCGGTGGCCGCGTTCGATGAGGAAGAGGCCCAGGCCCTCGATGAAGGTGCTCTTGCCCACGCCCGGCACGCCGCTGATGCCCAGGCGCAAGGCGCCGCCGCTGTGGGGCAGCAGCGCGTTCAGCAGCGCGTCGGCGCGCTGGCGGTGGTCGGCGCGCGTGCTCTCCAGCAAGGTGATGCTCTTGGCCAGCGCACGGCGCTGCGCCGGGCCGGGGGCGCCCAGCACGGCCTCGGCCAGCACCTGCTCGGCCGCGGGAAGGCTCGCCAGCGCGTTCAAGGCCGCTGCGCCCTCGGGTCGTCTTGCGGGTTGCAGAGCTGCAGCCCCGCGAAGGCCGCGAGCGTGCGCCAGGCCGGCGGGGCTTCCACCGTGGCCCAGTACTCGTCGACCGCGGTGATGCGGCCCTCGTCGACGCGGCACAGCGTGGTGGCGAAAAACACGCCCGGTGGCTGGTCCACCCGCACCAGCGCCAGCACACGGCCATCGGCCAGGCGCACCAGTTCCTTGAGGAGGATGGTCCAGCCCTCAGGGTAGGCCTGCTGCATTGCGATGTAGCCGTCGGCGTTGGTGTAGCGCTCGCCGCTGCTCCACCAGGTGCTGCTGAAATCGTCGCTCAGCAGCGCCCGCGCGCCGGCGAAATCACGCGCCTGCAAGGCCTGCCAGAAGCGGCGCACGAGTTGCAGCGTGGGTGTCTGCGGTGGGCGCAGGTAGTCGATGTCCCAGGGCCCCTCACCGGTGGCCACAAAACCGTGGCGTTGGTAGAAGCGGTTGGCCGGGCTGCCCTTGAGCGCCACCAGCTCCAGCGGCAGCTGCAGCTCATCCGCCTGCGCCGACACGCCGCGCAGCACGGTGCTGCCGATGCCGCGGCGCGCGAACGGCGGGTCGATGTAGAAGTGGTTCAGGCGCAGCGCGTGGCTCAGCTTGCGAAGCACGAGGAAACCCACGCGCTGGCCGTCCACCACGATGTGCTGCGTGTGCGCTGGCACGAAGCTCTCGGCCAGGCGCTCACGTGAACGTTGTTCGTCGTAGCGGCCGAGGTTCTCCAGGCTCGGCCGCATCGCGCGCAGGCGCAGCGCGTGCAACGCCTCGAAGTCCTCGGCCCGCGCCTCCTGCAGCGTGTAGGCCACGGCGGGGCCGATGGCACCCGCCACGCGCGCTTCGATCACGCCGCCACCGCCTTGCGGATCTGCTCCAGCACGTCCTTCGCGCTCACGGGGATCGGCGTGCCCGGACCGTAGATGCCCTTCACGCCCGCGTCGTAGAGGAAGTCGTAGTCCTGCTGCGGGATCACGCCGCCGACGAAGACGATGATGTCGTCAGCCCCCTGCGCTCTCAGCGCCTCGATGATGGCCGGCACCAGCGTCTTGTGCCCTGCCGCCAGCGTGCTGACCCCCACCGCGTGCACGTCGTTCTCGATGGCCTGGCGCGCGCACTCTTCGGGCGTCTGGAAGAGCGGGCCCATGTCGACGTCGAAGCCCAGGTCGGCGAAGGCCGTGGCCACCACCTTGGCGCCGCGGTCGTGGCCGTCCTGGCCCAGCTTGGCGATCATCACGCGCGGGCGGCGGCCTTGTTCGTCACCGAAGGTGGCGATCTCGGCCTTGAGCTTTTCCCAGCCTTCGGCCGAGTCATAAGCGGCTGCATACACACCGGTCACCTTCTGGATGTCGGCGCGGTGGCGCCCATAAACCTTCTCCAGCGCCTCGCTCACCTCGCCCACCGTGGCGCGCAGGCGCATGGCGTCGATGCTGAGGGCCAGCAGGTTGCCCTGACCGCTTTCAGCCGCAGCCGTCAGCGCGTCCAGTGCCACCTGCACCTTCGCGCCATCGCGTGTGGCGCGGATCTGCTGCAGCCGCGCGATCTGGCCTTCGCGCACCTTCACGTTGTCGACCTCGCGGATCTCGATCGGATCTTCCTTCGCGAGCTTGTACTTGTTGACGCCGACGATCACGTCCTTGCCGCTGTCGATGCGCGCCTGCTTCTCCGCCGCGCTGGCCTCGATCTTCAGCTTGGCCCAGCCGCTGTCCACGGCCTGCGTCATGCCGCCCTGGGCCTCGACCTCTTCGATGATGGCCCAGGCCTTGGCTGCCATCTCCTGCGTCAGGCTCTCCATCATGTAGCTGCCAGCCCAGGGGTCGACGACGCTGGTGATGTGCGTCTCTTCCTGGATGATCAGCTGCGTGTTGCGCGCGATGCGGCTGCTGGTTTCGGTGGGCAGCGCGATGGCTTCGTCGAAGCTGTTGGTGTGCAGGCTCTGCGTACCGCCGAACACCGCGGCCATGGCCTCGACGGTGGTGCGCACGACGTTGTTGTACGGGTCTTGTTCGGTCAGGCTCCAGCCGCTGGTCTGGCAATGCGTGCGCAGCATCAGGCTCTTGGCGCTCTTGGCGTTGAAGCCTTTCATGATGCGCGCCCACAGCAGCCGCGCCGCGCGCATCTTGGCGATCTCGAGATAGAAGTTCATCCCGATGGCCCAGAAGAAGCTCAGGCGCCCGGCGAAGGCGTCCACGTCCAGACCCTTGTTGATGGCCGTCTTCACGTACTCCTTGCCATCGGCCAGCGTGAAGGCCAGCTCCAGCGCCTGGTTCGCGCCGGCTTCCTGCATGTGGTAACCGCTGATGCTGATCGAGTTGAACTTCGGCATCTGCTGCGCCGTGTACTCGATGATGTCCGCCACGATGCGCATGCTGGGCGCCGGCGGGTAGATGTAGGTGTTGCGGACCATGAACTCCTTGAGGATGTCGTTCTGGATCGTGCCGCTGAGCTGATCCTGAGAGACGCCCTGCTCTTCCGCCGCCACCACGTAACCCGCCAGCACCGGCAGCACGGCGCCGTTCATCGTCATGCTCACGCTCACCTTGTCGAGCGGGATGCCGTCGAAGAGGATCTTCATGTCCTCCACGCTGTCGATGGCCACGCCGGCCTTGCCGACGTCGCCCGTCACGCGCGGGTGGTCGCTGTCGTAGCCGCGGTGCGTGGCCAGGTCGAAGGCCACGCTCACGCCCTGCCCGCCCGCAGCCAGCGCCTGGCGGTAGAAGGCGTTGCTTTCTTCGGCGGTGGAGAAGCCCGCGTACTGGCGGATGGTCCACGGCCGCACCGCGTACATCGTGGCCTGCGGCCCGCGGATGTAGGGCTCGAAGCCCGGCAGCGTGTGCGCGAGCTCGGGCTGGGGCAGCGCCGCCAGGTCCTCCGCGGTGTACAGCGGCTTGACGCTGATGCCCTCGGGCGTGCGCCACTGCAAGGCGTTCACGTCACCGCCGGGCGCCGATTTCGCCGCGGCCTGCTGCCACTGCGCCAGCGTGGCGGGCTTGAACTCGGGGCTGGGCGGCTGGGCTGGGTTCATCTGGGCATCCTCGGGGACTTGGGTGGCTTGGTCAACGCCGGCCACCGAAGTCATAATTATGAATTCAAAACCCACGCGCGGCTGACAGGGCCCCGCACTGCACCCCTCACCCAAGCCCGGCCCGATCCGCGTGAGCACCCTCGCCCGCCCCGCAGCGCCTACCCCGACGCTGGCCCCCCGCGCCCTCTACCTGGACGTGGCCGAACGGCTGCGCCAGCAGATCTTCGCGCGCACGCTCGAGCCGGGCAGCTGGATCGACGAGATGAAGCTCGCCACGGAATTCGGCATCAGCCGCACGCCGCTGCGCGAGGCGCTGAAGGTGCTGGCCACCGAGGGCCTGGTGACCATGAAAGTGCGGCGCGGCGCTTACGTCACCGAGGTCTCGCGCGACGATGTGGCCCAGGTCTACCACCTGCTCGGCCTGTTGGAGAGCGACGCCGCGGCCACCGTGGCGGCAAAGGCCACGCCGGCGCAACGCAGCGAGCTCGCCGCGCTGCACGCACGGCTGGAGAAACAGGTGCGCCAGCGCGACGCCTTCTTCACCACCAACGAGGCCTTCCACCTCGCGCTGCTGCAGATGGCCGGCAACCGCTGGGCGCTGCAGACCGCGCTGGACCTGCGCAAGGTGATGAAGCTCAACCGCCACCACTCGCTGTTCAAGCAGGGGCGGCTGGCCGAGTCGCTGGCCGAACACCGTGCGCTGATGCAGGCCATCGAAGCGCACGACGCCGCAGCCGCCGACCGCCTGATGCGGGCACACTTCGCCAGCGGGCTGCAGGCCGCGGCCTGAAAGACCCAGGCCGCCCGAAGGCGGCCGACAAAAAGAAAAGCCGCCCGAGGGCGGCTTCACCATCCACTGCGCCTTGCGGCGCGGCAGGATTACTTGCTGGCAGCGTCAGCGGGGGCGCTGGCGGCTTCGGCGGGGGCGCTGGCGGCTTCCGACGCGGCGGGGGCCGGGGCAGGAGCAGCTTCAACGGCCGGGGCCGGGGCAGGAGCCGGAGCCTCTTCCTTCTTGCCGCAAGCGGCCAGGGCGACGGCAGCAACCAGGGAAGCGAGGACGAGCGACTTGTTCATGTGTGGACCTAAAAGGGTGTTGTCGAGGTTGGATACAGAGCTACAGACGCGAGCATGACGCCATGGCACCAACATCCATTCGGGACCGAACTTCGAGCGGGCAACACGATCGTCACTCAGACCCGGGAGCTCTCCGCCCCGTGTCTAGCCCACGACTATAACCTGAATAAGGGCTATCCCTAAAGCCCCAGGGGCCGCACCGCCCAGGTGCGCTCGGAGCGTTGTATCGCCGCATCGGTCTCTTCGCACCACTGCCGTGCACGGCGGGCGTCGCGCTCGGCGCGCCCGCGGCCGGTTTCCGCGTCAAGGAGGTGCACGCTGACCTCTCCATCGCTCACCAGCAGCGTTGGCGCCTCGAGCCAAGGGGCTTCATCGGGCAAGGCCCAGGCCTCGATGGCGTGCATCCAGTCGGCACGCCAGCGCTCCAGGCGCGGGCAGCGCACCGACAAACGGTCGAAGCCGCGCCCCAGCAGCACCAGCCGGCGCTGCGGGCGCTTCAGCCAGGCGGCCAGCGCCTGATGCAAGGCGGCATCGTCCAGCAGCGGCCAGGCCGCCCAATCGCGGTCCACACAAACGATGCGCCGCGCGCCCTCTGCCATCGCAGCCTCGAAGCCCCAGCGCAGTGCCGCCTGGCCGGTGGCGCGGCTGTCGATGCGGGGCGGCGCCGGCGCGCCGTCAGCCGGCGGCACCGCCGTCATGCGGCTTGCTCGTGCGCCCAGCCTGCACCCAGCCAGTCGCCCAAGAGCTCGGCCGCACCTTCGCTCAGCGTGGCGCGCTCGCGGGCGCTGAGGGCGCGCGTGTCGGCCAGCGTGCGCATCAGGCGTGCGTCGCGGCCGCTGGCCACGAAAGACTCGCCGTTGATGAAGACGTGGCGCGCGTCGTAGGCCATGCGTGTGCGCGCATCCAGCAGCACGCCGCCCGTGCCCGCGGCGTCTCGGCCCTCGAACCACACCTGCGGCTTGGGCTCGGTGAGGATCTCGCCCAAGGCCCGCGGCAGCGCCTGCGGGTCGGCCAGGTGGCGCAGCAGCGCGCGCTGCGCAAATTGCAGCAGCGCGGGTGGCAGTTCACCGGGCTGTGCGGTGGCGGGCTGCTGCGGATCGCGGTACAGACCCGGCTCGCCTTCGTCATCAGACAAACGCAGCAGCAGTTCGCGCGCCAATTCGCCCGCCGAGGGCGATCGGAAGCCAATCGAGCAGGTCATGCAATCGCCGCCCACCGCGCTGCCATCGTGGCCCCAGCCAGGCGGCAGGTAGAGCATGTCGCCGGGCTCGAGCACCCAGCTCTGCGTGGGCGTGAAGTCGCGCAGCAGCTTCAGCGGCGCGCCCGCCACCCAGGCCGGCTCGCCGCGGCCCGCCGGAGGTGCGATGCGCCATTCACGCTGGCCCTGCACCTGCAGCAGAAAAACGTCGTAGCTGTCGGTGTGCGCGCCCACGCCGCCGCCGGGGCTGGCCCAAGAGACCATCAGGTCGTCCAGCCGCACATCGGGCACGAAGCGGAACTGCTCCAGCAGCGCGCGCGCCGCCGGCACGTGCAGGTCGAGGCCCTGCACCAGCAGCGTCCAGCCTGGGCGCGCCACGGGCGGCAGCGCGCGGCGCGGCAGCGGGCCATGGCGCACGCGCCAATCGGTGGCGCCGGGGCCGGTGCGCTGGATCAGGCGCGATTCCACGCCATCCTGCTCCGCCAGGCTGAAAAGCGCGGCCCGCGGCAGCGGTGCCAGCACGCCGGGCAGCGCCTTGCGCACGAGCAGCGGCTTCTTCTGCCAATGTTTGCGCATGAAGGCGGCGGGGCTCAGGCCGCCGAGCAGCGGTGACTTCAGGTTCACGTCCATCGCGGCATTCTGGCCGATGGCCTGCACAGGCCGGCGCTGCGGCGGGCGCCGCGCGCCGGGCCCTGTGACATCATCTTGCGCATGCAGATTTCAGACCCTTGCGTCGTGAGCCTCACCTGGAAGCTCACCGACGGCCAGAACCGCCCCATCGACGAACTGAACGAGCCCGTGGAGTTTTTCTTCGGGGGCGATGACCTGCTGGCCAAGGTGGAAGAAGCCCTGGCCGGCCACGGCATCGGCGCGGAGTTGCAACTGCACCTGGAGCCGGAACACGCCTTCGGCGACTACAGGCCCGAGCTGGTGTGCTTCGAAGACCGCGCGCTCTTCCCCGAACAGCTGGAAACCGGCATGGCCTTCGAAGGCCTGCCCGAAGGCCATGCCACGCCCGACATGCCGGCCGACGTGGTTTACCTCGTCACCGAGATCTACCCCTCGCACGTGGTGCTGGACGGCAACCACCCGCTGGCCGGCATGTCGCTGCGCATGCACATCCAGGTGCGCGACGTGCGCGAGGCCACACCGGAAGAGATCGAATCACGCACGGTGGGCGGCGAGGCCGTCACGGTACTCGCCAGCGGCGCGGGCAAGGCCGACGGCCCCCTGCACTGAGTGGGGACGAGGCAGGCCGGAAGGCCTGCCTCGCTGCACGAAGGACTTGCGGCGATTTCACGCCGCAAGGCATGAGCAGCGCATGACCGCCCGGCCCCTCACGGTCGGCGCGTGCGGGCTGCCGCGCTCGCCTCGCAGGCAGCAAGAATCTGGGTTTTGGTCGACTTGAAGTCGTCGCCAGCCAGAAACTCTGGCAGCCGGTAAGTGGCCGGAAGAAACTCCATGACCTTTCGCAGGCCGGCATTGCCCCTGAGCTGCCCGGCCTTTTCCAGGGCTTCGGCCGCAGCGCTGACCGCGTGCGCCTCGTGGGCCGGGAAGCTGTCGCGGTGTTTCACGGCCATGACCTGGTAGGCCACAAGAGTGTTCTTGTCGCAGGCCAGTGCATCGCGCCTCAGCAGCGAAAGCGCCTGCGGCTGCGTGCTCGCGTCGACCACCGCCCGGCCTTCCGGAGTCACCCACCACTTCGCTGCGGCGCCCGGCACACCGCCGGCCATGGCCTGCCGCAGGAGCGGCTCGTATTGGGCCTTCATCGCGTCGTCGAGCTCCTGGCACTCGCGCTCGACCCGATCGAGGCCGCTGAACAGGGCGTCGGCCCGTCCTCCACCTGGCAGGGCCTTGCCCGAATGCAGCAGGGTTTCACGCGCGCGTTGCCCGACGCCCTCCATCGCCTTGCAGCTGAACAAGCCCTTGGCGGCCAAATAGGCGGCTTCCGCGGACCCCGAGGCCTCCGCTTCGATGAGCAGCTGCCGGGGCGACTTCCGGGGTGGCGGCGGCGCAGGCGGGCGCCCTGGCAGTTCGGCTGCGGCCGGCGGTGGGCCCTCGCGCTGCGCCACTTGCGCCGGCTCGGGCGCGCGGCCTGGCACGGGGCGCCCTTCTGACAAGCGTCGGGCGGGGGGCTCCGCAGACGGCCGCGCGAGTGTCCACAAGCTCCACAAGAACCACAGCGCGAAGAGCATCACGCCCACGGCCACGCCCATCAAGCCCCAGCGGGCGATGCGCGTCATGCGGGCCTGGACCTTCGAGCCCCGCGCTTCGAGTTCAGGCGCGTCCGGTGCTGCCGAAACCGCCCTCACCGCGCGCGCTGCTCTCGAAGCTCTCCACCACGCGGAAGGCCGCCTGCACCACCGGCACGATGACCATCTGCGCGATGCGCTCCATCGGCTGCACCGTGTAGGCGGTGTTGCCGCGGTTCCAGCAGCTCACCATCATCGGGCCCTGGTAGTCGCTGTCGATCAGGCCCACCAGGTTGCCCAGCACGATGCCGTGTTTGTGGCCCAGGCCCGAGCGCGGCAGCAGCATCGCGGCCAGGTTCGGGTCGCCGATGTGCACCGCCAGGCCGGTGGGGATGAGCGCGGCGGCGCCAGGCTGCAGCTCCAGCGGCGCATCCAGACAGGCGCGCAGGTCCAGGCCGGCGCTGCCGGGGGTGGCGTAGGCCGGCAGGGCTTCGGCCATGCGCGGGTCGAGCAGCTTGACGTCGACGGTGGTCATCTCGGCAATCGCAAAAAAATGGCTGTCAGGTGCGCTGCGGCGCCAGGCGCGCCACCTCGGCCACCAGCTGGCGTGCGAGGCTCAGCTTGTCGGCGGCGGGCAGCTCGGTTTCGCCGGCTTCATGCACCAGCACCAGCGCGTTGTGGTCCCGCCCGAAGGTCGAAGGCCCGTGGTTGGCCACGATGAGCGGGATGCCCTTGCGCAGGCGCTTGGCGCGCGCATGTTCCACCACCTTTTCGCTCTCGGCCGCAAAGCCCACACACCACGGGCGCTGGCCCTCGGGCAGCCGCGCCACGGCGGCCAGAATGTCGGGGTTCTCGGTCATCTCGAAAACAGGCACCCGGCCGCTGCCGTCTTTCTTGATCTTCTGCTCGGCGGCGGCCACAGGGCGCCAGTCGGCCACGGCGGCGGTGGCAATGAAGAGCCCATGCGCAGGCGCCAGCGGCAGCACGGCATCGAACATCTGCTGCGCGCTGCGCACGTCCAGGCGCTGCACGCCACGCGGCGTGGGCAGGTGCACGGGGCCGGCCACCAGCGTCACCTGGGCACCGGCTTCGGCCGCGGCGCGCGCGATGGCAAAACCCATCTTGCCGCTGCTGAGGTTGGTGAGGCCGCGCACCGGGTCGAGGGCCTCGAAGGTGGGGCCGGCCGTCACCAGCACACGCCGGCCGGCCAGAAGCTTGGGCTGGAAGAAGGCGATGAGCTCGTCGCGCAGCTCTTCGGCTTCGAGCATGCGGCCGTCGCCCACCTCGCCGCAGGCCTGGTCGCCCGCGGCCGGGCCCAGCACCGTGGCGCCGTCGGCGCGCACCTGGGCCACGTTGCGCTGCGTGGCGGGGTGGGCCCACATCTCGCGGTTCATGGCCGGGGCCAGCAGCAGCGGGCAGCGGTCGATCGGGCGCGCCAGGCACAGCAGCGAAAGCAACTCACCGGCGCGGCCCTGCGCCAGCTGGGCGATGAAGTCGGCGCTGGCCGGCGCCACCAGCACCGCATCGGCCTCGCGCGTGAGGTTGATGTGCGGCATGTGGTTGGGCTCGCGGCCGTCCCACTGGTTCGTGTAGACCGGGCGGCCGCTCAGCGCCTGCATCGTGGCCACGGTGATGAACTGCAGCGCGGCTTCCGTCATCACCACCTGCACGGTGGCGCCGGCCTTGGTGAGCTCACGCGTCAGCTCGGCGGCCTTGTAGCAGGCCACGCCGCCCGACAGGCCCAGCACGATGTGTTTGCCCTGCAGGGCGGGGGTGGCAAGCATGGGGCGCGACTCTAGCAGCCGGCCCGCCGGCACAGCCACGCCGCGCCGTGCGACAAAGGCCACGCTCGACCGGCGCTCTTCACTCATGAAGTTTCAGTAATTACTGAAACTTCACTAGACTCAGGCCCCACCGAAACCCGCCGATAAGCCCCTCATGTCGCAACTGTCACCCCTGGTCAGCGCCTTCGTCGGCCACTTCGGCGAGATGGGCAGCCGCTGGGGCATCAACCGCACCGTCGGCCAGATGTACGCGCTGATCTTCGTCGCGCCCGAGCCGGTGCACGCCGACGACATCGCCGAGAAGCTGGAGTTCAGCCGCAGCAACGTCAGCATGGGCCTGAAGGAACTGCAGGCCTGGCGGCTGGTGAAGCTGCGCCACTTTCCGGGCGACCGGCGCGAGTACTTCGAAGCACCCAGCGACGCCTGGGAGATTTTCCAGACCCTGGCCGCCGAGCGCCGCCGGCGCGAGATCGAACCCACGCTTTCGATGCTGCGCAACGCGCTGCTGGAGCACCCCGCCACCGAGGCCGACCGCATCGCGCAGCAACGCATGAAGGGCATGCACGACCTCATCGAGCTGATGACGACCTGGTTCGACGACGTGCAGCGCCTGGACCAGCAAACCCTCTCGCAGCTGATGAAGATGGGCGCCAAGGTGCAGCGCCTGCTCGAGTTCACCGGCAAGTTGAAGCCCACCCCCACCAAGGACACCGCCTGATGGACGCCCTGATCCTGGCCCGCATGCAGTTCGCGGCCAACATCACCTTCCACATCCTCTTCCCGACGCTGACGATCGCGCTCGGGTGGACGCTGCTGTTCTTCCGCCTGCGCTGGCTGAAGACGCGCAACGACGCCTGGCTGATGGCCTACCGCTTCTGGACCAAGGTCTTCGCGCTGAGCTTCGCCTTGGGCGTGGTCAGCGGCATCACCATGAGCTTCCAGTTCGGCACCAACTGGCCGGGCTTCATGGAACGCGTGGGCAACGTCGCCGGGCCGCTGCTGGGTTATGAGGTGCTGACGGCGTTTTTCCTGGAGGCCACCTTCCTGGGCATCATGCTTTTCGGCCACGGCAAGGTGAGCGAACGTGCACACCTCATCGCCACCTTCCTGGTGGCTTTCGGCACGACGATGAGTGCCTTCTGGATCCTGGCGCTGAACTCGTGGATGCACACGCCGGCCGGCTATGAAATTCGCGGCGGCGAGTTTTTCGTCACCTCGTGGTTGGAGGTCATCTTCAACCCCAGCTTCCCCTACCGCCTGGTGCACGTGCTGCTGGCCAGCGGCCTGACGGTGGCCTTCGTGCTGGCCGGCGTGAGCGCCTGGCAGGTGCTCAAGGGCAAGGCCAACGCCAGCACGCCCAAGGTGCTGCGCGCCGGGCTGACGATGGGCGCGGTGCTGATCCCGCTGCAGATCTTGGCTGGCGACTTCCATGGGCTGAACACGCTCCAGCACCAGCCACAGAAGGTGGCCGCGATGGAAGGCGTGTGGGAAACCGAAAAAGGCGCGCCGCTGCTGCTCTTCGCCGTGCCCGATGAAACCACGCGCAGCAACCACTTCGAGATCGGCATCCCGAAGATGGCTTCGCTCATCCTTACGCACGAGCTCGACGGCGAGATCAAGGGCCTGAACGAGTTCAAAGCGAAAGATCCGGCCCAGGGTTACGAGCACCCGCCGGTGAAGCCGGTGTTCTACGGCTTTCGCGTGATGGTGGGCGCCGGCATGCTGATGCTGGTCTTCAGCTGGGTGGGCCTGTGGCTCTACCGCCGCCGCGCCTGGGTGGCCGAAAAACTGCCGCGGCCGCTGCTGTGGGGCCTGGCGGGCATGAGCTTCTCAGGCTGGGTGGCCACGGTGGCCGGCTGGTACGTCACCGAGATCGGCCGCCAGCCCTTCATGGTCTACGGCCTGCTGCGCGTGGACGAGGTGGTGGCCAGCGTGCCCAGCCCGATGGTCGCGCTGACGCTGGCGCTCTACGTCACCGTCTACCTCGGCCTCATCGTGGCCTACGTGGGCGTGGTGAAGTACATGGCCGAGAAACCGGTGGACATGCCCGGCGCCCCGGTGCGTGAAGGCGGTCAGGCGGTGAGCGCATGAACGCGGCCGTGAACTGGGGCGAAGCCCTGCCTGTCATCTTCCTGGCCCTCATGGGCCTGGCGATGCTGGCCTACGTCATCCTCGACGGCTACGACCTTGGCGTGGGCCTGCTGCTGCACCGCGCCAGCGATGCGCAAAAGGACACCATGGTGTCCAGCATCGGCCCCTTCTGGGACGCCAACGAAACCTGGCTGGTGCTGGGCGTGGGCATCCTGCTGATCGCCTTCCCGAAGGCGCATGGCATGGTGCTGACCGCGCTGTACCTGCCGGTGGCGCTGATGCTGGTGGGGCTGATCCTGCGCGGCGTGGCCTTCGACTTCCGCGTCAAGGCGCAGGCGGTGCACAAGCCGCTGTGGAACTTTGCGTTTTTTGCCGGCTCCGGCATCGCGGCCGTGTCGCAGGGCTGGATGCTCGGGCGCTACATCACCGGGCTGCAGGAAGGCTGGCCCTTTCTGCTGTTCGCGGGCGTGATCGCCTTGCTGCTGCCGGCGGCCTACGTGCTGCTGGGCGCCGGCTGGCTGATCATGAAGACCGAGGGCGAACTGCAGCGGCACGCCGTCAAGTGGGCCAAGCTGGCCTGGGCGCCGGTGGTGGCGGGCATGGGCCTGATCAGCCTCGCCACGCCGGTGGTGAGCGAAACCGTGCGCGCGCGCTGGTTCACGATGCCCGAGTTCATCGCGCTGCTGCCCATCCCGCTGATGACGCTGGCCGCGCTGGTGACGGCGCGCGCCGTGCTCAACAGCAAGCAGGTGCTGGGGCGCTTGTGCTGGGCGCCCTTCGTGGCCGTGGTGTCGGTTTTCCTGCTCGGGGCCATCGGGCTGGCCTACAGCCTCTTCCCCTACGTGGTGATCGACCGCCTGACCATCTGGCAGGCCGCGAGTGCCACCGAGAGCCTGGCCGTCATCGCCATCGGCTGCGCCATCACGGTGCCGGCGATCGTGGGCTACACGATCTTCAGCTACCGGGTGTTCTGGGGCAAGGCGAGGGAACTCAGCTACGCCTGATGCGCCGCTCGCGTGCGGCGGCTCACGCCGCCGCGCCGTGGCACTTCTTGTACTTCTTGCCGCTGCCGCAAGGGCAGGGGTCGTTGCGGCCAGGCGTGGCTTCCACGCGCCGCGTCTCGGTCTTGGGCGCGAAATCCACCCAGAACAGGCGCAGGTCTTGCACCGACATGCAAGCCTCGGCCAGCAGGTCGTCACGCGTGGGCTCGCCTTCGCCGGCCTTGGGATAGTGCTCGGCCACGTGGGCCTTCCACTCGTCGCTGCCCGGCGGCATCAGCAGCGCCGCGATCTGGTCGAAGGCCTGCTTGAAGAGCACTGACGCGTCTTCGTGCGGCGGTTCTTCCCACAGCGCAGGGAAAGCCGCCACGCCATCGAAGAAGCCTTCAGCCCACAAGCCGCCGGTCTGCACCGCCTGGGCCTCCTCGGCCGTGAGCGCGCCTTCGTCCACCAGGCGCTGGCGGTCTTCGTCGCTCACCTCGCCGATGAGCGGGTCCAGGCGCAGCTGGTCGGGGTCGTCGAAGAGCGCCTCGGGTTCCAGCTGGTCGCACAGCACCTTCAGACGCGCCACCAGCGTGGCTTGCGCCGGCTCGGCCGACTCGGGGTCGGCAAAGGCGCGCTCGAAGGCATCGCCGCACAAGGCCGGCAGCCACTCTTCCACCGCGGGCAGGCGCGGCGCGGCGGCGATGGCGGCGAGGAAACCGTCCACCCACTCGAAGCTGATCTCGGGGTTGAAGCCGGCCAGGGCCTCGACGGTCTTGTCGAAGGCTTCGAGTTCGGCGGGGCTGCTCTGGCGGGGGGGCCTGGGGGTCATGGTGCGGGCGTGGGGTCAGGAGGGGGAAGTGGAAGCACGGGCGGGCGCGGGTGCAGGCGCGCCATGGCGTGCACGTCGGCGTAGACGCCGTTGCGCAGCGCGTAGGCGCGGTGCGTGCCTTCGTGGCGGAAGCCGAAACGCTCGTACAGCCGGATGGCGCGTGTGTTGTCGGTGAAAACGGTGAGTTCGATGCGCAGCAGCTGCGCCCAGCCGTCGGCGTAGTCGCACAGCGCCTGCATCAGCGCGCGGCCCACGCCCTGGCCCTGGGCCGCCGGCACCACGCTGATGCCCAGCATGGCGGCATGGCGACGGCGCAGCTGCGGCATCGGGTGCAGGCCGGCGCTGCCCACCACCACGCCGCCCTGCTCGGCCACCAGTTGCAGATCGGGCCGGTCGGGCTCGGCGGCAGCTTCCAGGCGCCTGCGCCACAGCGCCTCGCTGGGCAGCGGCAGCTGCATCAGGTTGGCGTAGACACCCGGCTCGCCCATCATCCGGGCGAAGTCCGCGGCGTCGTCGGGCCGAGCACGGCGCACGTGGATGGGGGGTATTTCTGGCATGAAGCGCGGGCAATGCGTGGCGAAAACACCACCCCGAGTGTCCCACGCCACGTCTTGTCACGAAAATGGAACGTCTCGCGGGGACCATGCCGGGGCACGCTTCTTGCGAACCGGCGCACCACAGCCAGGCGGCAACGTCAAGGCGGATTTCTTCGGACGAATGAGCGCCCCGGCTCCCGCGCCAGGGCGGCGATTTCGTCGCACAGTTGTTACACGATCGCGACCCGCCTGCAGCGGGTCTCCTTTCATTTCAGAGGGCTGACTACACATGAACAACCGGGACTGGATGGGCTTTTCTCGCACCGCAATGGCCGTGGCCGTGGCGGTGGTTGCCGCGGCACCCGCCTTTGCACAGAACACGACGGCCAGCCTCGGTGGCCTGATCGTCGGCGGCGACGGCAAGCCGGTGGCCGGCGCCACGGTGGTCATCGTGCACGTGGAGTCGGGTTCGACCAACACGGTCACCACCGACACCAGCGGCCGCTATAGCGCGCGCGGCCTGCGCGCCGGCGGCCCCTACACCATCACCATCAGCAAAGGTGGCCAGACCGAGAAGCGTGACAACGTCTTCCTGAACCTGGCCGAAACCGGCTCGCTGAACGCCACGCTCGGCGGCACGCAGACCATCGTGGTCACCGGCCGCGGCGTGAACGAGCGCTTCAACAGCAGCGCCATGGGCTCGGGCACCAACCTCGGCAGCCGCGAACTGGCGGCCTTGGCCTCCATCCAGCGCAACCTGCAGGACTACGCCCGCACCGACCCGCGCCTGGCCCAGACCGACAAGGAGCGTGGCGAGATCAGCGCTGCCGGTCAGAACACGCGCTTCAACAGCATCACCATCGACGGCGTCACCACCAACGACACCTTCGGCCTGGAAGCCAACAACCTGCCGACGATCAAGCAGCCCATCTCCATCGACGCCATCCAGTCGGTGCAGGTGAACCTGAGCAACTACGACGTCACGCAGAAGGGTTACACCGGCGCGAACATCAACGCCGTCACCAAGAGCGGCACCAACGAGTTCAAGGGCAGCGTCTACTACGTCTGGCGCGACGACAACCTCGTCGGAAAGCGCTACAACCGCACCACCGACACCTACTTCGACGCCCCGGCCTTCGAAGAGAGCACCATCGGCTTCACGCTGGGCGGCCCGATCATCAAGGACAAGCTCTTCTTCTTCGCCAGCTACGAAGAGCTGAAGAGCTCGCGCTCGCGGCCCACCAACGGCCCCATCGGCAGCGCCAGCACCAACGTCGGCATCAGCCAGTCGGCCATAGACCAGGCCATCTCCATCGCACGCAACACCTGGAACTTCGACGCCGGTACCTCCACCGTGCCCGAAGGCCTGGAAGTTTCGGTGAAGGACACGCTGCTGAAGCTGGACTGGAACATCAACGACAACCACCGCGCCAACATCCGCTACACCAAGACCGAGCAGCTCGAGCCCCTCCTGGTGGGCTTCAGCGCCACCGGCCTGTCGCTGAGCAGCTGGTGGTACAACCAGTCGAAGACCATCGAGAGCGTGGTGGGCCAGTGGTTCGCCGACTGGACGCCCGACCTCAGCACCGAGCTGAAGGTCTCGCAGCGCAACTACGACAGCGCGCCGACGCCTGTGAACGGCGTGCGCCTGCCGGCCATCGGCCTGCGCTTCAACGGCCCTGCAGGCGCCGGTGAGTCGTTCAACACCGGCAACCGTTTCCTGAACATGGGCACGGAGCGCAGCCGCCACTTCAACGTGCTGGGCACCGAGACCACCGACATCTACGCCGGTGCCACCTGGAACCTGGGCAAGCACGAGCTGAAGTTCGGCCTCGACTACGCCAACAACGACGTCTACAACGCCTTCCTGCAAGACGTCAACGGCAACTACACCTTCGCCTGCCAAGCCAACGAGGACTACAGCTTCGGCCGCGTGACGGCCTGCGGCACCAACACCCTGGCCGGCACCTACATCCCCACGGGTGGCGGCGCGGCGCAGAGCATGACGGCGGCCCAGCGCGAGCTGACCGTGCTGGAAAACTTCCAGCGTGGCCGCCCCATCTCCTACCAGGTGCAGTTGCCGCTGGCAGGCCGCACGCTCAACGACGGTGTGGCCCAGTGGAGCTACGCCAACACCGGCCTGTTCCTGCAGGACACCTTCAAGCTCACCGACAAGCTGAACATCATGGTCGGCGTGCGTGTCGACCAGAGCAGCGTGCCCGAGTCGCCGCTGTTCAACGACACCGTGGCGCAAGCCCTGGTGGCCGGCAGCGTGACGGGCGCCAACACCGTGACGCGCAACACCGGCGGCTTCGGCGAGCGCAACGACCGCACGCTGGACGGCACCAACCTCGTGCAGCCCCGTTTTGGCTTCAACTGGAACCTCGGCACTGCTGAAAACCGCTTGCAACTGCGCGGCGGTTTCGGCCTCTTCCAAGGCGCTGCCGCCAACGTCTGGCTGAGCAACCCGTTCAGCAACACCGGTCGTGCCGTGGGCACGTACTCGTGCACGTCCTTCGGCAACTGCCAGACCGCCGGTGCGCTGTTCAACCCGAACCCGGCCAACCAGCCGGCGCTGACGGGCCAGCCGCCCGCACCCAACGTCGACCTGGTCTCCAGCGATCTCGAGCAGCCCGCGGTGTGGAAGGCCAACCTGGCCGTCGACGCCGAACTGCCCCCGCTGCCGGTGGTGGGCCGCCTGACGGTGGGCGCCGAATGGCTGCACATCGAGAACAAGGCCGGCATCTACTACCAGCACCTGAACCTGGGCGGCCAGACCGCCACGGGCACCGATGGCCGCAAGCTGTTCTACACGCCGCAGACCTACAGCTCGGCCTGCTGGAGCGGCAGCAACTTCAGCACCTCGGGTGCGTGCGCAGGTTCGCGCAACCGCGCGCTGAGCAACGCCAGCTTCAACAACGTCATCATCGCCCGCAAGACCAGCCTGGGCTACAGCGACGCCATCACGCTGCAGATCGGCCAACCGGCCAATTCGGGCTTTGGCTGGAACCTGGCCTACACGATGACGACGGCCAAGGAAGTGAGCCCGCTCACCTCTTCGACCTCGGGCTCGAACTGGAACGGCAAGAACAGCTTCGACCCCAACGAAGAAGTGCTGCAGAACAGCAACTACCTCGTGAAGGACCGCGTGAGCGCGAGCCTGACCTGGGCCAAGGCCTTCGTCGGCAACTACCGCACCTCGGTGGGCGTGTTCTACGAGGGCCGCCGCGGCAAGCCCTACAGCTGGACCTACATCAACGACCTGAACGGCGACGGCATCAGCGGCAACGACCTGATGTACATCCCGTCGGCCCCGGGTTCGGGTGAGGTGGTGTTCCGCGGTGGTGCCACCGAAGAAGCGCGCTTCTGGGAGATCGTCAATGGCAACAGCGCCCTGGCCGCCGCCAAGGGCGGTGTGGTGGGCCGCAACAACAGCTTCGCGCCCTGGGTGAACAACTTCGACGTTCGCTTCAGCCAGGAGATGCCGGGCTTCATGAAGGGCCACAAGACGACCTTCACGCTCGACTTCCTGAACTTCGGCAACCTGCTGAACAAGAAGTGGGGCCGTATCGATGAGATCGGTTTCCCGTCTAACCGCAGCTTCGTGAACTTCAACGGCCTGGACAACGGCCGCTACGTTTACAGCCTGGGTACGCTGGAGTCCCTCAACACGCGCCAGCAAGCAGGCGAATCGCAGTGGGCCGTGCAGGCCACGCTGCGCTACGAGTTCTGACGGCATCGCCTGCGGAACACCCCAAAGGGCCTTCGGGCCCTTTTTTCATGGCCGAAGCGGCTGCGAGGCCGCCGCTTATGCTCCGCGTCGATGAATGCCACCCCCACCACTGCCGCCGCCTGGGTGCAGGCCGGCTTCCAGGCCCAGCAACAGGGCTTTTTTGAACAGGCCGAAGCAGCCTACCTGCAAGCCCTGCAGTTGCAGCCCGAACACGCGGCGGCGCTGCAGCTGCTGGGCGGGCTGCGGCGTCGGCAGGGCGATGTTGCACAGGCCGAAGCGCTGCTGCGCCGTTCGCTGCAGGCCGACACCCGCCAGCCCCACGTGTGGAACAACCTCGGCAACCTGCTGCTGGCCACGCAGCGCGCCGAAGAAGCCCTGGCCGCCTATGCCCAGGCCTTGGACCTGCAGCCGGGCTATGCCGATGCGCACTACAACCGCGCCCGCGCCCTGCACGCCCTGGCGCGCCTGCCCGAAGCCGCCGAGAGCCTGAACGCCGCACTGGCCGCCGCGCCGCAGCCCACCGTGGCGATGCTGCAGTTGCACGCGCAGATCGAAGGTGATGCCGGGCATCTGGAATCGGCACTGCGCACCCTCGACAAGGCGCTGGCCGCCGCGCCCGAGCACCTGGGCCTGCTGCACAACCGCGCCGTGCTGCTGCAGCGCCAGCACCGCCACGCCGAAGCCCTGACCACCCACGACCGCGCCGCCGCCCTGGGCCTGGACGCCCCCGACGCGCACTACAACCGCGGCAACACGCTGCAGAGCCTGGGCCGGCACGGCGAGGCCTTGGCGGCTTACCGGCAGGCGCTCTCGCGGGAACCCACGCACGCGCTGGCGCTCTACGACCTCGCGCGCCTGCGCTGGCGCCTGGGCGAAGCCGAGTTCGATGCGGAACTGCGCGCGGTGTTAACGGCCCCCGCCGCCCCGCCTGCGCTCGCCGGTGTGCACGGCCACCTGCTCTGGCGCGCCGAACGCCACGCCGAGGCCGCCGAGGCTTACGCCCGCGCCGCCACCGCCCTGCCCCAGGCTGCAGGCCTGCAAGACGGCCTGGCGCGCTGCCTGGTGCGCCTGGGTGATGTTGAAGCGGGTCTCGCGGCCCACGCCCGCGCGGTGGCGCTCGCGCCGTCAGACGCCGAACTGCACACCAACCACGCCGCCAGCCTGCTGGTGGCCGGCCGGCCCGATGCCGCGCTGGCCGCGGCCGAAGCCGCCTGCAGCCACAACCCCGCTCACCAGCACGCGCAGGCCTTGCGCGTGCTGGCCTGGCGGCTGCTGGGCGGCGAGCACGCATCACGTGCCGATCGGGCCGACGACCCGCAGCGCCTGGTGCAGGCCTTCGACCTCGAAGCGCCGCCGGGTTTTACCGACATGGCCAGCTTCAACCTCGCGCTGGCGGCCGAACTGCAGCGCCTGCACGCCGACAGCCAGGCGCCCATCGACCAGACGCTGCGCGGCGGCACGCAGACCGTGGGCAATATCTTCGACCAGCGGCACCCGCTGGTGGACGCGCTGAAGGCCCGCATCAGCGAGGCTGTGCAGCGCTACATCGAGGGCCTGCCCGCCGATGCGCAGCACCCCTTCCTGTCGCGCCGGCCGGCCGCCGCAAGCGACTGGCGTTACACCGACTCGTGGTCGTCGAAACTGCGCAGCCAGGGTTTCCACACCGACCACGTGCACCCACACGGCTGGGTGAGTTCGGCCTACTACGTGAGCGTGCCGCAGGTGTGTGATGACGCCACGCAGCGCGAGGGTTGGCTGCGCTTCGGCCGACCCGACCTGCCGCTGCCCGGCATCGACCGCGACAGCCTGGTGCAGCGCGAACTGCAGCCGCGGCCGGGCCGGCTGGTGCTCTTCCCGTCCATGGCCTGGCACGGCACGCGGCCCTTCAACGACGCCGCGGAGCGGCTGACCATCGCCTTCGATGTGATGCCGCTGGACTGAGCCCGAGACCCTTCAGCGCCGCGCCGGGCGGCGCGAACTGTCGACGAATTCTGGCGGCTGCCGCTGCACCCAGCGCACGAAGCTCGCGATCTCGGGGTGGGCCAACAGCGCCAGTGGCTGCGCGTAGTTGCGCGCCAGTTCACGCTCGCTGAAGGTGGCGTGCAGCTTGCGGTGGCACACGCGGTGCAGCAGCGCCGTGTTCTCGGGCGTGGTGCGCCCGCCTTCGCTGCGCGGCACCCAGTGGTGCACGTCGGCGCTGGGCCCGGCGAGCACCACGCGGCCACACAGCGGGCATGGCGGAGGGGGCGCGGGTTGCCAGTTGGGCGGGCCGGCCGCGCCATCGCGCAGGCGGCGTTTGGCCACCATGCGCGGGCCGACCGGTGTGAAAGCGCGGGGGGCCGCCGGGCCTCAGGCCCGCTCGGCCACCCAGGCGGCGACGCTGGCCAGCGCGGCCGGCAAGGCCGCAGCGTCGGTGCCGCCAGCCATCGCCAGGTCGGGCTTGCCGCCGCCCTTGCCGCCCACCTGCTGGGCGACGAAGTTCACCAACTCGCCGGCCTTCACCTTGGCCGTGCTGTCGGCCGTCACGCCTGCGGCCAGCTGCACCTTGCCGCCGTCCACCACGGCCAGCACGATGGCGGCAGTCTTGAGTTTGTCCTTGAGCTTGTCCAGCGTTTCACGCAGGGTCTTGGCGTCGGCGCCTTCCAGCACGGCGGCCAGCACCTTCAGGCCTTTCACATCCACGGCCTGGGCCATGAGCTCGTCGCCTTGCGAAGAAGCCAGCTTGCTCTTCAGCGCGGTGACTTCCTTCTCCAGCGCGCGCAGTTGCTCCAGCACCGTGGCCACGCGGCCCGGCACCTCGGCAGGCGTGGCCTTCAGCAGCGAAGCCACCTGGGCCAGGTTCTTTTCGGTCTCGCCGATGTAGGCCAGCGCGTTGTCGCCCGTCACCGCTTCCACACGGCGGATGCCGGCGGCGACGCCGCCTTCGGCCACGATCTTGAAGACGCCAATGTCGCCGGTGCGCTGCACGTGCGTGCCGCCGCAGAGCTCGCGGCTGCTGCCGATGTCGAGCACACGCACCTCGTCGCCGTACTTCTCGCCGAAGAGCATCATCGCGCCGGTCTTCTGCGCTTCGTCGATGGGCAGCACGCGCGCCTGCGTGGCAGCGTTGGCGAGGATCTCGTCGTTGACGATCTTCTCGATCTGCGCCACCTGCTCGTCGGTGACCGGCGCGTTGTGCGCGAAGTCGAAGCGCGTGCGCTCGGCGTTGACGAGAGAACCCTTCTGCTGCACGTGCGCACCGAGCACCTCGCGCAGTGCCTTGTGCATCAGGTGCGTGACGCTGTGGTTGCGCATGGTCTTGGCGCGCTGCGCGGCGTCCACGCGGGCCACGAAGGTGTCACCCACTTCCAGTTCACCTTCCAGCACGCGGCCCTGGTGGCCGTGCACGCTGGCCGTGACCTTCACGGTGTCTTCCACGGCCACGCGGCTGCGCGTGTTGCGCAGCTCGCCGGTGTCGCCCACCTGGCCGCCGCTCTCGGCGTAGAAGGGCGTGTGGTCGAGCACGATGACGACATCGTCACCGGCGCGCGCCTTCAGCACCTGGGTGCCTTCGACGTAGATCGCCACCACCTTGCTGTGCTCGCACACCAGGTGCTCGTAGCCGTGGAAGGCCGTGGCCGCGCCGTCGTAGGCCAGGCCCGCGGCCACCTTGAACTTGGCGGCGGCGCGTGCGTTCTCGCGTTGGCGGTTCATCGCGGCGTTGAAGCCGGCTTCGTCGACCTTCACGCCCCGCTCGCGGCACACGTCGGCCGTCAGGTCGAGCGGGAAGCCGAAGGTGTCGTGCAGCTTGAAGGCAGTGTCGCCGTCGATCACCGGGGCTTTCGCCAAGGCGTCCTCCAGCATCTGCATGCCATTGGCGATGGTCTGGAAGAAACGCTCTTCCTCGACCTTCAGCACCTCGGTCACGTGCAGCACGTCGCGCTTGAGTTCGGGGTAGGCCTCGCCCATCTCGGCAGCCAGCGGGGCCACCAGGGTGTGGAAGAAAGGCTTGCGCGCGCCCAGCTTGTAGCCATGGCGGATGGCGCGGCGCGCGATGCGGCGCAACACGTAACCGCGGCCTTCGTTGCCGGGGATGACACCGTCCACCACCGTGAAGCTGCAGGCGCGGATGTGGTCGGCAATCACCTTCAGGCTGGGGCTGCTGGCGTCGCAGTCGTTGCCGGCGGCACCACTGCGGTCCACCGCCTGCTTGGCCGCGGCCAGCATCGCCTGGAAGAGATCGATCTCGTAGTTGCTGTGCACGTGCTGCAGCACCGCGGCCAGGCGCTCCAGGCCCATGCCGGTGTCGACACTGGGCTTCGGCAGCTTGTGCATCACACCGTCTTCGGTGCGGTTGAACTGCATGAAGACGTTGTTCCAGATCTCGATGTAGCGGTCGCCGTCTTGTTCAGGGCTTCCCGGCGGGCCGCCGGCCACTTCGGGCCCGTGGTCGTAGAAGATCTCGCTGCACGGGCCACAAGGGCCGGTATCGCCCATCATCCAGAAGTTGTCGGACATGTAGCGGCCGCCCTTGTTGTCGCCGATGCGCACGATGCGCTCGGCGGGCAGACCGATGTCCTTCAACCAGATGTCGTAGGCCTCGTCGTCCTCGGCGTAGACCGTGGCCCAGAGCTTGTCGGCCGGCAGCTTGAAGTGCACGGTCAGCAGCTCCCACGCGTAGGCGATCGCATCCTTCTTGAAGTAATCGCCGAAGCTGAAGTTGCCCAGCATCTCGAAGAAGGTGTGGTGGCGCGCGGTGTAGCCGACGTTGTCCAGGTCGTTGTGCTTGCCGCCGGCGCGGATGCATTTCTGGCTGGTGGTGGCGCGTGTGTAGCTGCGCTTGTCGAAGCCCAGGAACACGTCCTTGAACTGGTTCATGCCCGCGTTGGTGAACAGCAGCGTCGGGTCGTCGCCCGGCACCACGGGGCTGCTGGCCACGATGGTGTGGCCCTTGCTCTCGAAGAACTTCAGGAAGGTGGAGCGGATCTCGGAGGCTTTCATGGCGCGCGGTGCCGTCTGAAGGAAAGACGCGAATTCTAGGGTTGCCGACCGTCACAGCCTGGGCCGCCGCCACAGGCCAGAATGGCCCCCATGGACACCCCCACCTCCCCACTGGCCCTGCTCGAAGACCCGGGCCTGCTCAAGACCGACGCCCTCATCGGCGGCGCCTGGGTCACCGGCCAGGACGTGCAGGCGCGTTTTGCCATCACCGACCCCGCCACGGGCGCCGAACTCGCGCAGGTGGCCAAGCTGGGGCCGGTGGACTGCGCTGCCGCCATCTCGGCCGCCGAGAAGGCCTGGCCGGCCTGGCGGGCGCGCACCGCGAAGGAACGCGCCGCGGTGATGATGAAGTGGTTCCAGCTGCTGCACCGCCACGCCGACGACCTGGCCCGCATCATGACGGCCGAGCAGGGCAAGCCGCTGGCCGAGGCGCGCGGCGAGGTGATCTACGGCGCCAGCTTCATCGAGTGGTTTGCCGAAGAAGCCCGTCGCGTCTACGGCGAGACCATCCCCACCACCGACAACAACAAGCGCTACCTGGTGCTGAAGCAGCCGGTGGGCGTGTGCGCGGCCATCACGCCGTGGAACTTCCCCATCGCGATGATCACGCGCAAGGTGGCGCCGGCTTTGGCCGCGGGCTGCCCGGTGATCATCAAGCCGGCCGAGCAGACGCCGCTGAGTGCCCTGGCCGTGGCCGAACTTGCGCAACGCGCGGGCATGCCGGCGGGCGTGCTGAACGTCATCACCGCCGATGCCGAGAACAGCATCGAGATCGGCAAGGTGCTGTGCAGCAGCGACGTGGTGCGCCACCTGTCCTTCACCGGCAGCACCGAGGTCGGCCGCATCCTGGCGCGGCAGTGCGCCGGCACCGTCAAGAAGCTGAGCCTGGAACTGGGCGGCAACGCGCCCTTCATCGTCTTCGACGACGCCGATCTCGACAGCGCCGTCGAAGGCGCGCTGGCCAGCAAGTACCGCAACGCCGGCCAGACCTGCGTCTGCGCCAACCGCATCTATGCGCAGGCGGGCATCCACGACGCCTTCGTCGAGAAGCTCGCGGCCAAGGCCGCGGCCATCACCGTGGGCAACGGCTTCACGGCCGGCGTGATGCAGGGCCCGCTGATCGACGATGCGGCCGTCGCCAAGGTGGAAGCCCACGTGGCCGACGCGCTGGCCAAGGGCGGGCGGCTGGTGCTGGGCGGTGAACGTGACGCCGCGCTGGGCGAGCGTTTTTTCACGCCCACGGTGATCGCCGGCGTGACGGACGAGATGCTGTGTGCCCGCGAAGAAACCTTCGGCCCCGTGGCGCCGGTGTTCCGCTTCGAGACCGAGGCCGAGGTCATCGCTGCGGCCAACGCCACCGAGTTCGGCCTGGCCAGCTACTTCTACAGCCGTGACATCGGCCGCATCTTCCGCGTGGCCGAAGCGCTGGAGTACGGCATGGTGGGCATCAACACCGGGCTCATCAGCACGGCCGAGGTGCCCTTCGGCGGTGTGAAACAAAGCGGCCTGGGGCGCGAAGGCGCGCGCCAGGGCATCGACGACTACGTCGAGCTGAAGTACCTCTGCCTGGGCGACATCCTGAAGTGAGGCGGCGGCGCCTCAGGCCTGGGCCTCAGGTGTCTTCGTCGTTCGCCGCAGCAGCCGGGCCGCGTTCGGTACGCACCGCGTAACCTTCGCGGCCCACGGTGCCGACCGAACTGGCCTGGGCGATGGCGCGCTGCAGCAGGCTCTGCGCATCTTTGCCATGGGCAGGGAAGAGGGCGATGCCCACGGTGGCCTGCACCGGGCAGGGCTGCCCGGCCACCACCAGCGGCTGCTGCAGCGTGCGTAGCAGCTTGGCCGCCACACGTTCCCCGTCGGCCTGCGCTTCCAGGTGGCCCAGCAGCACACCGAAGGCATCGGGGCCGACGGCAGCCACCACGTCGCCCGCACGCAGGCCCGTGCGCAGGCGCACAGCCACCTTGCGGCGCAGCACGTTGGCAGCCTCGGCGCCCAGGCGCGTGGCGGCGGCGGCGTAACCTTCCACACGCAGCACCAGCAGCACCATGGGTGCGGGCACACGCTCGCGGAGCGCGAGCAGCTGCGTCATGTGTTCGAGCAGCTGCGCCTGGTGCGGCAGGCCGGTGGCCAGATCGGTGGCATAGGCGTTGCGGGCCTGGCGCTCGTGGCGCTTGCGCAGCACGGCCTGGCGCACCGCGCGCGGCAAGCCCGCTTCATCGGCCGGCAGCAGGGCTTCGACGCCCAGGCTGAGCAGGGTGTCTTCGGCGGCGGTGTCCACTGGCGTGCCCGCGGGGCCCAGCACCAGCAGCGCGTGGTCGTAGGCCAGGGGGGGCAGGTCGCTGCGGCGCAGCAGGGCGCCGAGCGCAGCGGCATCGGCGGCCCACAGCAGGACGACATCGGCGCCGTGGGCAGGGCTGCCTTCGGGGCGTTGAGAGACGTCGAAGCCCGCCGCCTGCAAGGCGCTCACGCAGCCCGGTGCCGAGGGGCCGAGCACCAACACGCTGAGCGGGGCGAGGGACATGGAGCGGGTGAAGGGAATCGAACCCTCGTATGAAGCTTGGGAAGCTGCCGTTCTACCATTGAACTACACCCGCAGCGTCGCGCAGTTTAACGCGAAGGCGGGGCCGCCCTGCGGCGGCCCCGCGAGCGCTTCAAGCGCTCACCAGACTCACTTCGGCACCGACACCGGCGCAGCCGGCAGCACCGCACCGCCCGGGCCGGCGCTGAAAGTCAGCGGGCTGACGGCGGCCTGCTGGCCCACGCCGGGCTTGCTCCAGTCGCACACGCCGGTGCTGAACACCGCCTGCAGGCGCGCCCACTGCGCGTCGCTGAAGGTACCGGCGGCGTAGTCGGTGCGCACCAGCGGTTTCAGCTGGCACTTCAGCACGTCCTCGGCGCGCGGGCCTCCGGCGATCTGGCGCGGCGAGAAGGTCGGCTTCAGGTAGGGGTCGGCATCGCAGGTGGCCGCGTTCGTCACCTTCACGGTCTGCGAGGTGTCGCTGGGCAGGATGCAGAAGTCGGCCGCGCCGGCCGGCTTGGCGCTGCGCACCTTGGCTTCGATGGTCGCGCCGCTGGTGTCGGCCTTCAGCGTGGTGAGCCACTGGTCCATCGTCAAGAAGGCGTCGAAGGCCATGGTGCCCGGGGGCGTGAGGCCGGTGCGCGCGAAGCGCCACAGCGCCTGGTTGTTCGCGTTGCCGGCCTCGGCCACGATGCGGTCGCGGATACCGAAGCTGAACCACTGGTGGTGGATGGGGATCTGGTTCGGCGTGTAACCCGGCGGCAGGTTCTCGGCGATGTTGCTGTCGTCCCAGCCGCGCATGTCGATCATCGCGGTCTTGGCCAGTTGCTTGCCGCTGGCCACGATGCCCGAGCGGTAGGCGATGGGCAGCGCATCGGCATCGGCCACGCTGCGCTCGGCGCGCGGCGTGCTGTCGCGGTCGATACCGCCCACCAGTTCGTTCAGCGTGACGAACTCTTCGGCACCGATCACGCCATCACGCAGCGCCTTCAGGCCGTACTGCACGCCGACGTTGTCGCGCGTGTCTTTCGCGGCCGGCGAACCCGGCACCTTGCCCCAGATCGACTCGCCCCAGCTCCACGCGTTGCAGCGCGGCAGGTTCGCGGTTTCGGTGGGCCGTGCGGGGTCATAAACCGCGCTGTTGGGCAGCTCGCAGTTGTTGGTGGCCGTGGGCTGCTGGAAGATGGCCCCGGTGACGTTGTTGGCCACCAGGCGCTGGTTGTAAACGCCGGCGCGGCCGTTGCTGCCGAAGGCGTTGAACCAGGCGTGGCAGGCGCTCTGGTCGGGGTGGCCGTTGATGGCTGCCTTGCGCGCGTTGATCTGCGCCTGGGTCTGGCCGGCCATCAGCGCCAGCCACTGCGGCTTCTGGTAGGCCTCGACCAGCACCACGCAGTCGCCCACTTCCATCGAGGTGGTCTCGGAATCGGGGTAGGTGCAGGTGGTGGTCACGCCGTCCAGCAGGCCCGGCATGATGGACGCAGCCATGTTCGAGTTGATCGAACCGCCCGAGCAGCCACTGCCGATGGTGAACTTCACCGGGCCGTAGCTGTCGGTGATGTGCTCCTTCATCATCATCACCGTCTCGCTCATCATCACGCGGTTCGAGTTGCGCGCCGAGTCGGTCATGCTGTTGGCCACCACCATCACGCCACGGCGCAGCTGCAGGTCGCTGCCCGTCCAGGCGGTGGCGGGGCGGGCCTGGCGGCGCGGTTGGCCGGTGCTGGCGCCGAAGTTGAAGACCACCTTGCCGTTCCAGCCAGCCTGCGGCGACAGCGCGTTCCAGCCCTGGGCCGGGTTGTGCAGCACGGCAATGTCGTAGATGCCGCGGTTCATGGTGCCGCGTTCCACGCGCACGATGTAGGGCACGGTGACGCCGGCGTCGGTGGTGGTGGTGGCCAGATCGGCTGGCGTGCTGCCCACGGTGTAGGGCTTGAAGCACAGGTTGGCCGACGGCGTCGGGTTGGCCGGCACCGCGGTGGCCGTCGGCGCGATGGCCGCGGTGGCATCGGGCAGGCCCAGGCTGCAGCCGGCGGTGGTGGTGCGGTAGTAAAGCTTGAACTCGGTGGCGATGTTGCAGTTGGCGTCGGGTGCGCCGGCCAGGCCACTGGCGTTGCTGGCTGGGACGGTGCCGTTGACGACTTGCTGCACCGGCGTGGCGCAATAGAAGGGCTTGATCTGCGCGCCCGAGAACACCGGGCCGTGGCGCGGCGCGTTGGTCACCGTCAGCGAGGCGGCGCGCGTGTTCAGCGTGGCGGCGGTGATGACGTTGGCGCCATCGGCCAGACCCGTGACCACGCCGCGGTAGCTGCCATCGGCCTGCAGGCGGAAGGCGCTGCTGACATCGCGCCCGCCCACGTCCACACGCAGGCCGTCGGTGCGGCCGCCGGCCGGCAGCACGATCTGCAGCGTGACGTCACCGCCGCTGACCATGTCGGCGCGGTTGCTGGTGGCGCGGATCTCGACCGGGTCGGCCTCGTAGTCCTCGTTGCAGCCGGCCAGCATGAGTGCGGCCGCCGCGGCGACGCAGGAAAGAACCGGCCAGCCGAGGGGCCGCGCGCGGTTGCGCCCGGGGGTGGGGGTGTGCATGTCTTGTCTCCAGCTTGTTGTGGGTACGCTGCGCGGCGGGGCGTGCAGGTCGCACACGGCCGCGTGGGCCCTGCGGTGAACACCGCAGTGGCGCGTCTCATGCTATGCAGCTGCCGCTTGTGCGTGATGCGGCACAACCCGCAGTCCCCGAGGTGACACGGCCGCGCTCGCAGAGGCTGGCGCGCCACTAAACTCGCGCCCCCATGCTGCCCCAAGACGCCCCTCAAGACTCCCTCCCGCCCGGCGCCGAAGACACGGCCGACGGCAGCACGCCCGAGCCCCAGCACCGTCCGATGCGCAGCTTCGTGCTGCGTGCCGGCCGCATGGGCACCGGGCAACTGCGCGCGCTGGAGACCCTGGGCCCGCGTTTCCTGCTGCCGTACCGCGCGGAAGTGCTCGACCTCGACGCCACCTTCGGCCGCAGCGCCGCGCGCGTGCTGGAGATCGGCTTCGGCATGGGCGATGCCACCGCGCAGGTGGCCGCGGCCCTGCCCGGCACCGACTTCATCGGCGTGGAGGTGCACGCGCCCGGCGTGGGTGCGCTGCTCAAGCACATCGGCGAAAAGGAACTGCAGAACCTGCGCCTGCTGCAGCACGATGCCGTGGAGGTGATGAACCACATGCTGCCGCCGGCCAGCCTGGCGGGCGTGCACATCTGGTTTCCGGACCCGTGGCACAAGAAGCGCCACAACAAGCGCCGGCTCATCCAGCCGGGCTTCATCGCGCAGCTCGTCACGCGCATCGCGCCGGGTGGCTACCTGCACTGCGCCACCGACTGGCAAGACTATGCCGAGCAGATGCTGGCGGTGCTGGGTGCCGAGCCGGCGCTGCAGAACACCGCAGACGGCTACGCCCCTCGGCCCGACTGGCGCCCGCTGACGAAGTTCGAGAACCGCGGCCTCAAGCTCGGCCACGGCGTGTGGGACCTGGTCTACACACGCCGCGGCTGAGGCTGGCTGGATTCAGACGATCCAGTTCGCGCGGAACTCGCGCGCATAGGCCGCGAAGCAGCGCGGCGCGCGGCCGGTGATGCGCTGCACGGCGTCCGTCTGGCGCTCTGCATAGCCCGCGGCGAAGAAGCCGAGGATCATCACCAGGAACTCGGCATAGGGCCCGGGCAGGCCGGCACCGAGCAGGCCTTGCAGCATGGCCTCGGGCGGGATGTCCTGGTAGCGGATGTCGCGGCCGGTTTCGCGCGACAGCACCTGCGCCACTTCGTCGTGGTTCAGCGCCTCGGCACCGGTGAGGTCGAAAGCCTGGTTGCCGTGGGCATCGCCCAGCAGCAACTCCGCCACCACGTCGGCGATGTCACGCGCGTCGATGAAGCTGCCGCGCGCCGTGCCCGTGGGCAGGAAGATGCGGCCCTGCTCGCGGATGCCCTGCAGCCAGAAGGTGTGGAAGTTCTGCATGAACCAGTTCGGGCGCACGGTGTTCCAGGCGATGCCGGAGGCTTCCAGCGCCAACTCGGCCTTGCGCAGCGGCGTGTCGGGCGCGGCGTCGGAGCCCATGGCCGTCATCAGCACCACCTTCTGCACGCCGGCGGCCTGAGCCTGGGCGATCAGCGGCAGCAGCAGGTGGTCTTGCGGCACGTAGCCCGGTGGCGC
The DNA here is from genome assembly GCA_001295865.1 of beta proteobacterium AAP65. Taxonomy (GTDB): domain Bacteria; phylum Pseudomonadota; class Gammaproteobacteria; order Burkholderiales; family Burkholderiaceae_C; genus Rubrivivax. The sequence goes on along the minus strand of LJHW01000008.1, from coordinate 72,937 downwards.
CATCAGGAAGGCGCGCTGCACACCTTCGAAGGCAGCCTGCAGGCCCTGGCCCTTCAGCACGTCGATCTGCACCTGGTCGGCGTGGGTGGGCGTGCGGCTGGTGGCCTGCCGCACGGATTGGCCGCGGGCCTGAAGCGCTTGCACGAGGGCGCTGCCGACGGTGCCGCTGGCGCCGATGACTAAGTTCTGGTGGTTCATGGTGGGGTTCCGGTCTGGGGGAGTGAACAGGGCGCCAGCTTAGGCGCCGCTCCTTTGAACCAGAATGCCTGAAAATCCAGCATTCATGTTCATGCGTACACTTCAGCGAACCCAAAGACCTGAAAGCATCATGGACTTGCTCAGCGACATCCTCCAGCAAGCCGGCCTGCGCCGCCGCCTGCTCGATGCGCACGCCTTGCCAGCTGAAGGCGCCTTGCAGTTCCCCTGCGAGCGCAGCATCGGCTTCCATGTCGTGACCCAGGGGCCGGTGTTCATCCACACCGCGCCGGCTGACGCGCCCCTGCGGCTGAACACCGGCGACATCGCCTTGATGGCGCGTGGCTGCCGCCACCTGCTGGCGCGCAGCGAAACGCTGCCGGCCTTGCCGCCGCCGCAGAGGGTGGCGGTGGCGCCGCTGCTGGCCGGCCCGCCGCCGGCGGCCGCGGGGCCGGCGGTCGTCAGCGGGGCCTGGCAGCTGTGGAACGACCCGCTGCACCCGCTCTTCGGTGAACTGCCGGCCTGGCACCTGCTGCGCGCCGAAGCGCTGCCGCGCCTGAGCCCACTGGCGCTGACCGTGGCGCTGCTCACGGCCGAGGTGCGCGAGCGCGGGCTGGGGTCCTTGTCGGTCATCCACGGCCTCTTCGACGCCGCCTTCGCTTTGCTGCTGCGCGAGGTGGTGGCCGAAGTCGCGCGCAGCGGCCGCGGCTTCAGCCATGCGCTGGCCGACCCGCGTGTGCGCCAGGCGGTGGAACTGATGCACGCCGACACACGCCGGCCCTGGACGCTGGAAGCGCTGGCGCGCGCGGTCGGTCTTTCACGCACGGCCTTGGCTGAAAAGTTCCGCAGTGCGATGGGCGACACGCCCTTGAACTACCTGCGTGGCCTGCGCATGCAGCAGGCCATACGCCTGCTCAGCGACAGCAGCCGGCCGCTGGAGGCGGTGGCCGCCGAGGTGGGCTACCAGGACGCCTTCAGCTTCTCGAAGGTGTTCAAGCGCACCGTGGGCCTGGCCCCGCGCGACTTCCGGCGGCAGGACACCACGCTGGCGTTCTGAAAACCGGGCCTCAGGCGGCCCAGGTCACCACACCCGTGTAGGCCGTGGCCAGCACGATCAGGCCGAAGACGATGCGGTACCACGCAAAGAGCGTGAAGTCGTGCGTGGAGACATAACGGATCAGCCAGCGGATGCACAGCAGCGCGCTGAAAAACGCCATCACCAGACCGACGGCGAACATCGGCAGGTCGGCCATGCTCAGCAGGTGGCGCTGCTTCAGCACCGAGTAGGCGCCCGCCGCCATCAGCGTAGGAATGCCGAGGTAGAAGCTGAACTCGGTGGCGCACTTGCGCGAGAAGCCGAGCACCATGCCGCCGATGATGGTGGCGCCGGAACGGCTGGTGCCGGGAATGAGCGCCAGGCACTGGATGAGGCCGATCTTCAGCGCATCCAGGGTGTTCATGTCGTCGACGGTTTCGACGCGGGCGCGGCGCGCGCCTTCGAGGTCTCGGTCGCCGTATTTCTGGCGGTGCCAGCGCTCCACCCACAGGATGATCAGGCCGCCGACGATGAAGGCCATGGCCACCGGCACTGGCTTGAAAAGGTGGGCCTTGACCATGGAGCCCAGCAGCAGCCCGAACACCGCTGCGGGGATGAAGGCCACGATGACGTTGCGCGCGAAGCGCTGCGCAATCGGGTCATGGGTGATGCCGCGCACCGTGCCGAGCAGCCGCACGCGGTACTCCCAGATCACCGCGAACATCGCGCCGGTCTGGATGGCCACGTCGAAGACCTTGACGGTCTCGCCGGTGAAGTTCAGCAGCGAACCCGTGAGGATCAGGTGACCGGTCGACGAGATGGGCAGGAACTCGGTGAGCCCTTCCACCACGCCCATGATGGCGGCCTTGATGAGCAGCAGAAGATCCAAGGGGTCGGCTCCGGGCGGCGGCTGTGCAGGGGGCGCGATGATAGCCAGCGCCCCGGGGTGGCTCGGCGTTTCAGCGCGCCGGCAAGGGCTTGAGCCGCACCTCCAGGCCCTCGGCCGTGACGGCCACCACATCCGGCACCACGCCCAGGCGCTGCAGCCGTGCGGCCTGCTCGCCTTCCAGCCGGTACAGGGTGCTGTCTTCCAGCATGCGGCGGGCCAGCGCGGCACCCAGGCGCTCCACCGCCGCAGCGCTCAGGCCCGAGGGCCCCTCGGCACGCAGGTCCTGCACCTGCACCTGGGCCAGGCGCACGGTCTGGTCGGCAGGCTCCCAGCGCAGCGCGGCTTCAAAGCGCAGGCGACCCTGCCAGCGGCCGGAGAGCAGGCGTTCCCGCACGCGCAGCGGCACCTCGGCGGCCACGCGGTTGCGCTCGGGCAGCAAGACCAGGCGCGGCACCTCGGCCGTGACCTCGAACACCTCCAGCAGCGTGCGCTGCTGCGGGAACTGGCGCGCCACGAGGGCCTGCACCTCGGCCTGGCTGAAGCTCAGGCTGCGCGGCGCCGGCAGCAGCGCGCAGGCCCCCAGGCCGGCACCCAGGGCCAGCACAGCCGCGCTGATGAGGGTGAAGCGTCGACGGCGTTGCATCGCGCCGGATTCTAGGTTTGCGTCCCTCGCCCAACCTCCCACCGGCCCGCCCACTGCGCCGCGCTGGGGCGCCTTGCCTTGACCCGGCCGGGTGCGGCGCGTAGCATTACTGACCGATCGGTCATTAAATGAAATCCAAAGCCCCCGCCGTGCCTGCCCTCGCCCCCGAGCGGCCCGAGGCCGCCACCCGCCAGCGCCGCAAGGAAGCGCGTCCCCAAGAGCTGCTGCAGGCCGCTCTGGAGCTGTTTGTCGAAAAGGGTTTCGCGGCCACGCGCTCGGAAGAAGTGGCGCAGCGCGCCGGCGTCAGCAAAGGCACGCTCTACCTCTACTACCCGAGCAAGGAAGAGCTCTTCAAGGCCGTGGTGCGGCAGAACCTCTCGAACCTGATTGCCGAGGGCCTGGAGATGGCCGGCCAGTTCGAGGGCAGCAGCTCCGAGTTGCTCGGCTGCCTGCTGCAGACCTGGTGGGAGCGTGTGGGCAACACGCCGGCCGCCGGCATCCACAAGATCGTGCTGGCCGAGGTGCGCAACTTCCCCGAGCTGGCGCAGTTCTACACCGACGAAGTCATCATGCCGGCCGACGCGCTGTTCAGCGGCTGCGTGCAGCGCGGCATCGACCGCGGCGAGTTCCGGGCCATGCCGGTGCACGAGGTTTCGCACGTGCTGATCGCGCCGCTGATCTTCATGGCGGTGCACCGCCATTCCTTCGGCTGCTGCCCGGTGCACGGCGGCGTGGAGATCGACCCCGCCGCGGTGCTGAACACGCACCTGAACCTGGTGTTGCGGGGCCTGGAAGTGCGCGGGGCAGCGGCATGACGCGCCGCCACTGGGTGCTGGGCGCGGCCGGCGCGGTGCTGGCTGTCGCGGCCTTGGTGGCCTGGGTGCAGCGCCCGGCGGGCGCGGGTGCAGCCTCTGCGGCTGCAGCCGCAGCCTCGGCCGCCGCCGCTCCGGCCCCGGCCATGCTGCTGGCCGCGGGCGACGTGGCCCGCGCCGAACGCGCCGAACTCGGCACGCTGCTGCAGCTGAGCGGCGGCCTGCGCGCGGTGGACAGCGCGATGGTCAAGGCCAAGGTGGCCGCCGAAGTGAAACAACTCACCGTGCGCGAGGGCGACCGTGTGCAGGCCGGGCAACTGCTGGGCCGGCTGGACGCCACCGAGGTGCAGCTGCGCCTGCGCCAGGCGCAGGACAACGTGGCCGCCGCGCAGGCGCAGGTGGACACCGCGCAGCGCAGCTTCGAGAACAACCGCGCGCTGGTGGGCCAGGGCTTCATCTCGCGCAACGCGCTCGACACCTCGGCCAACAGCCTGGCCGGCGCGCAGGCCTCGTTGCAGGCCGCGCGTGCCGCGGCCGATCTGGCCAAGAAAGCCGTGGCCGACACCGAGATCCGCGCGCCCATCACCGGCCTGGTGTCGCAGCGCCTGGTGCAGCCGGGCGAACGCATCGCCATCGACGGGCGGCTGGTGGAGATCGTCGACCTGCGCCGCATCGAGCTGGAAGCCGCCGTCGCGCCCGAAGACGTGCTGCACCTGCGTGTGGGCCAGACGGCGCGCGTCTACATCGACGGCCTGCCCGAACCCGTGGCCGCGCGCGTGGCGCGCATCAACCCCAGCGCGATGACCGGCACGCGCTCGGTGCTGGCCTACCTGGCGCTGGCGCAGAGCGAGGGGCTGCGCCAGGGTCTCTTTGCACGCGCCACGGTGCAGCTGCAGAGCCGCCCGGCGCTGGTGGTGCCGGCCTCGGCCGTGCGTGACGACCAGGCCCGGCCTCATGTGCTGGCGGTGGAGAACGGCCTGGCGGTGGCCCGCCCCGTGAAGCTGGGCGCGCGCGGTGAGGTGCTGCTCGCCGGCCAGCGCGAAGCTGCCGTCGAGGTGCTGGAGGGCCTGGCCCCCGGCGCCCTGGTGCTGCGCGGCACCGTGGGCGCTTTGCGCGCCGGCACGCGCGTGCAGTTGCCCGCCGCCGCCCGCTGACCGAACCCCGCCATGTGGTTCACCCGCGTCTCCATCCAGAACCCGGTGATGGCCGTGATGGTGATGCTCGCCTTCGTGGTGCTGGGCCTGTTCAGCTACCAGCGCCTGAGCCTGGACCAGTTCCCCAACATCGACGTGCCCACCGTCGTGGTGAGCATGGACTACCCCGGCGCCAGCCCCGAGATCGTCGAGAGCGAGGTCACCAAGCGCATCGAGGAGGCCGTCAACACCGTGGCCGGCATCAGCGCCTTGAGCTCGCGCAGCTACGAGGGCACGGCGCTGGTGATCGTGGAGTTCAACCTCGATGTCGATGGCCGCAAGGCGGCCGAAGACGTGCGCGAGAAGGTGGCGCTGGTCAAGCCGCTGCTGCGCGACGAGGTGAAGGACGCGCGCGTCTACCGTTTCGACCCCGCCTCGCAACCCATCTTCAACGTGGCCGTGCTGGCCAATGACGCCAGCACCACGCCGCAGGAGCTCACCACCTGGGCGAAACAGGTGCTGCAGAAGCGGCTGGAGAACGTGCGCGGCGTCGGCGCCGTCACGCTGGTGGGCGGGGTCGACCGGCAGGTCAACATCCAGCTCAAGCCCGAGGCCATGGAGGCCCTGGGCATCAGCACCGAGCAGGTGGCCGCCGCGCTGCGCAGTGAGAACCAGGAACTGCCGCTGGGCAACGTGCGCTCGCCCGAGCTCGACCGCGTGGTGCAGGTCAACGCGCGGCTGAAGACGCCGCGCGAGTTCCGCGACATCGTCGTCGCCCGCAAGGCCGGCGGCAGCGTCGTCAAGCTCTGGCAGGTGGCCGACGTGGTGGACGGCCCGCAAGAGCTGGAAAGCCTGGCGCTCTACAACGGCCAGCGCACCGTGCTGCTGAGCGTGCAGAAGAGCCAGGGCGAAAACACCATCGCCGTGGTCGACGGCCTGGTGGCAGCGCTCAAGGGCGCGGCCGATGTGACGCCCGCCAACATCCGCACCGAGGTCAACCGCGACAACTCGCGCGCCATCCGCGTGAGCGTGGCCAACGTGCAGCGCACGCTGATCGAAGGCGCGGTGCTCACGGTGCTGATCGTCTTCCTGTTCCTGAACAGCTGGCGCAGCACCGTCATCACGGGCTTGACGCTGCCCATCGCGCTGATCGGCACCTTCCTCTTCATGTACGCCTTCGGCTTCACGATCAACACCATCACGCTGATGGCGCTGAGCCTGTGCGTGGGCCTGCTGATCGACGACGCCATCGTCGTGCGCGAGAACATCGTGCGCCACGTGCAAATGGGCAAGAGCCCGCGCCAGGCGGCGCTGGACGGCACGCAGGAGATCGGCCTGGCGGTGCTGGCCACCACGCTGTCCATCGTGGCGGTGTTCCTGCCCATCGGCTTCATGGGCGGCATCGTCGGCAAGTTCTTCCACGAGTTCGGTTTGACCATCGTGGTGGCCGTGCTCATCAGCATGTTCGTGAGCTTCACGCTCGACCCCATGCTCAGCAGCGTGTGGCACGACCCGGCCGCCCATGGCCGCCACACCGGCCCGCCGGTGACGCTGTACGACAAGACCCTGGGCCGCGTGACGGGCTGGTTCGACCGTTTCACCGAGAGCCTCTCGAACGCCTACCAGGCGCTGCTGGCCTGGGCCCTGGTGCACCGCGTGAAGACGGTGCTGGCCGCTTTCGGCACCTTCGTGCTGGCGCTCGTGCTGCTGGGCGCGGTGGGCAAGGAGTTCGTGCCCAAGGCCGACTTCAGCGAAACGCAGATCAACTTCTACACCCTCGTGGGCAGCAGCCTGGAGGTGACGGAGATGCGCGCCAAGCAGATCGACGAACTGCTGCGCACGCTGCCCGAGGTGCGCCACACCGTCACCACCGTCAACAGCGGTGTGGCCCAGGGCAAGATCTACGGCAGCGTCTACGTGCGCCTGGTCGACCGCAAGGAACGCAGCCGCAGCGTGGCCGATCTCGCCACGCCCATGCGCGCGCTGATGGACCGCGTGCCCGGCATCACCGTCACCAACATCGGCGTGGTGGATCTCGGCGGCAGCAAGAGCATCGTCTTCAGCATCCAGGGGCCCGATCTGGGCGAACTGCAGCGCCTCTCCAGCCAGATCCTGCCGCGGCTGGCGCAGATACCCGGCCTGGTCGACCTGGACAGCACGCTCAAGCCCGACAAACCCACCATAGCCGTGGACGTGAAACGCGAGGCCGCGGCCGACCTGGGCCTGAACGTCAACACGCTGGCCAACACGCTGCGCACGATGGTGGCCGGCGTGTCGGTGGGCAACTGGCGCGCCGCCGATGGCGAGAACTACGACGTGCGCCTGCGCCTGGCGCCCGAGAGCCGCGACAGCCTGGCCGACCTGCAGAACCTGCCCATGGTCATCGGCAGCAACACCGACGGCACGGCCCGTGTGGTGCGCTTGAGCCAAGTGGCCGAGGTGCGCGCCAGCACCGGCCCGAACCAGATCAACCGGCGCGACATGACGCGCGAGATCAACGTCGACGCCAACCCGCTGGGCCGCAGCGCCGGCGAGGTGACCACCGACATCCGCGCCGTGCTCGACAGCACCGCCTGGCCGCCAGGCTACCGCTACAGCTTCGGCGGCAGCACGAAAAACATGCAGGAGTCCTTCACCTACGCGGTGGGGGCGCTGGCGCTGGCCATCGTCTTCATCTACATGATCCTGGCCAGCCAGTTCAAGAGCTTCCTGCAACCGCTGGCGCTGATGAGCAGCCTGCCGCTCACGCTGATCGGCGTGGTGCTGGCGCTGCTGGCCTTCCGCAGCACGCTGAACATGTTCAGCATCATCGGCATCGTGATGCTGATGGGGCTGGTGACCAAAAACGCCATCCTGCTGGTGGACTTCGCGATCCGCGCGCGGGAAGACCAGGTCCAGCCCGATGGCACCGTCGTGCGCGGCCTGGAGCGCAACGCCGCCCTGCTGGAAGCCGCCAAGGTGCGGCTGCGCCCCATCCTGATGACGACGCTGGCCATGGTCTTCGGCATGGTGCCGCTGGCCTTTGCGCTGACCGAAGGCAGCGAGCAGCGTGCGCCCATGGGCCAGGCCGTCATTGGCGGCGTCATCACCAGTTCGCTGCTGACGCTGGTGGTGGTGCCGGTCGTCTACTGCTGGCTCGACGACCTGGCCGCCTGGGCCCGCCGCGGCTTTCGCCGGCAGGGCCTGCCGCGCCAGCTTGACGACAGTGCCGCCGCCTAGAATTTCGGGTTTTCCTGTACCGCCCCACCGTCCCTTCCAGAGCACCGCCATGAACACCGAACTCGCCCGCTTCAACATGATCGAGCAACAGATTCGCCCCTGGGAGGTGCTCGACCAGGCCGTGCTCTCGCTGCTGGCGACAGTGCGCCGTGAAGACTTCGTGCCGCCCGCGATGAAGGCCCTGGCCTTTGTCGACACCCAGGTGCCGCTGGGCGAAGGCCAGGCGATGCTGGAGCCCAAGGTCGAAGCGCGGCTGCTGCAGGAACTGCAGGTGCAGCGCCACGAGCGGGTGCTGGAAATCGGCAGCGGCAGCGGCTTCATGGCCGCGCTGCTGGCGCACCGCGCGATGAGCGTGCACAGCCTCGAATGCCGCCCGGCGCTGGCCGCCGCCGCCCGCGCCAACCTGGCGCGCAATGGCATTGCCAACGTGCAGGTGCTGGATGTGAGCGCCGCGGCCGGTGCGCAGGGCCTGCCAGGGGAAGCGCCCTTCGACGTGATCGTGCTTTCGGGCTCGGTGGCCGAGGTGCCGCGCGCGCTGCTGGCGCAGCTGAAGGTGGGCGGGCGCCTGGCGGCCGTGGTGGGCGACGAACCCATCATGCGTGCGCGCCTGTTCACGCGTGCCGGCGAGGCAGCCACCACCGAGACCGACATCTTCGACACCGTGGCGCCCCGTCTGGAAGGTTTTGCCGAGCCCACCCGCTTCCACTTCTGAAGCCGCCCATGCCGCTGCGCCTGCCATCCGTCGCTGCTTTCGGGCTGCACGGCGCCTGCCGTGTGCAGGTCGTCGCATCGGGGCTGCGGGGCGGGCGGGCCCCGGCCTATAACTTCGGCTGTCTCGCTGGCAGCGCCCCTGGCCGCCAGGCCGGCCGCTGAACCCCACAAGGAAAAACGCATGCGCTCCCTCTCTTCACGCCTCCGCCCGGCCCGCCCCACGGCCCGTCTTTCTCGCTTGGCCGCAGCCCTGGTGCTCGTGCTGCCGGCGCTGGCCTCGGCGCAAAGCCTGCAAGAGCTGTACGACGCCGCGCGCGCCTTCGACGCCACCTACCTGGCCGCCAAGGCCAGCGTGGCCTCGGTGGAGTTCCGCGCGGCGCAGGCCGACGCGCTAGCGCGCCCGGCCGTCACCGCCACGGCCGGCGCCAACGCCCGCCAGGACGACCCCGCCAACGGTGGCCGTGTCGGCACCAACACGCTGTCGGCCGCGGTCAATGGCCGCTACCCGCTGTTCAACCGCGCCAACGGCTACACCATCGAACAGGCCCGCAAGTCGCTGCTGGTGGCCCAGGCCGACCTGGAGACGGCCGAGCAGGACCTGATCATCCGCGTGGCCCAGGCCTACTTCGACGTGCTGGGTGCGCAGGACACGCTGGCCACCACACGCGCCAACAAAACTGCCATCACCGAGGTGCTGGCCTCGGCCAAGCGCAACTTCGAGGTCGGCACCGCCACCATCACCGACACGCGCGAAGCCCAGGCGCGTTTCGACCTCGCCACGGCGCAGGAGATCGCCGCCGAAAACGACCTGCGCATCAAGCGCCTGGCGCTGGACACGCTGGTGGGCCGCACCGATGTGGCCCCGAAGCCGCTGCTGGCCCCCGTGGCCCTGCCCAACCCTGTGCCGGCCAATGCCGAAGAGTGGGTGACGCTGGCCGACCAGGGCCACCCCAGCGTGCGCCGCGCGCGCATCGGCCTGGAAGTGGCCCAGCTCGAAACCGGCAAGGCCCGCGCCGGTGAGCTGCCCACGGTGGACGCCGTGGCCAGCATCGGCGCCAACGACAACCGCGGCAGCGCCCCCAACCTCAACCGCAGCGCCGGCACCGCCAGCAACGCCAGCGTGGGCGTGCAGATGACCTGGCCGCTGTACACCGGCGGCGCCACGCAGAACCGCATCAAGGAAACGCTGTCGCTGGAAGAGCGCTCGCGCAACGACCTGGAAGCCGCGCGCCGCGGCGTGGCCCAGGGCACACGTTCGGCCTACTTCGGTGTGCAGTCGGGCCTGTCGCAGGTGAAGGCGCTGGAAGCCGCCGAGAGCTCGTCGAAGCTGGCGCTGGAAGCCACGCAGCTGGGCTACAAGGTCGGCGTGCGCGTCAACCTCGACGTGCTCAACGCCCAGACCCAGCTCTTCCAAACCCAGCGCGACCTGGCCAAGGCACGTTACGACGTGCTGGTGGGCAGCCTGCGCCTGCGCCAGGCCTCGGGCCAGCTGGCCCCCACCGACGTGGACGCCATCAACCGCCTGCTGGCAAAGTAAGCCCCGGGCGCAGCGCGGCGGCACACCTGGGCCGCCGCGCCTCACCTTTCTTCACCTCGCGCACACGCGGCGTAGCGGGCGCTGCGCCAAACTCGGCGGCATGACGACCCCGGAGTGCGCCGCATGACGCCCGACACCCTTTCCAGCACCGCGCAAGCGGCGGCCATCGCGGCCCACCGTTTCGGCTTGGGCGAGGCCCAACTCGCCCCCATCGGCAGCGACGCCCGCGGCTGGCTGTTGGCCCAGCTGCACCCTGCCGGGCCGCAGCGTGGCACCGAGCTGGTGGGCGCGGCCGAGGGCGTGCGCCGCTACGCGCTCTTCCTGCAGCAGCAGCGTGAACCGCGCCGCGCCGCCGCGATGGCCGTGGCGGCAACGCCGGGCGACAGGGCCGGCAACACGATGGCGTCTGGCGCCATGGCCGAAAACGCCATGGCGGGCGCCCCGAATGCGCCAGCGCGCCCGGGCGCACCGGCCAACGTGGTGCCTTTCGAACCGCTGCGCCGGGCCGTGCAGGCCGACACCCGCGCCCGCCTGGCCACCGCCGCGGCCAGCACGCAGCCGCTGACCGAACGCCTGGTGCTGTTCTGGGCCAACCATTTCACCGTCTCGCTGGCCAAGAACAGCACCCGCGGTCTGGTCGGCGCCTTCGAGCGCGAGGCCATACGCCCGCACGTCGCTGGCCCCTTTGCGGAGATGCTGCAGGCCGCGGTGCGCCACCCGGCGATGCTGCGCTACCTCGACAACGAACAGTCCGCCGGCCCCAACTCGCCCGTGGTGCAGCGCCAGCAACGCCGCCCGCGGGGCGAGAACGAACGCGGCCCGCGCATCACCGGCCTGAACGAGAACCTGGCGCGCGAGGTGCTGGAGTTGCACACGCTGGGCGTGGCCGGTGGCGGCAGCGCCTACGGCGGCTGGGGCGGCTACACGCAGGCCGACGTGACCGAGTTCGCCAAGGTGCTGACGGGCTGGCGCGTGCCGGTGCGTGAACTGGCCTTGGGCGCCGACATCCCGCCCACACGCTTCGAGCCGGCTTTCCACCAGCCGGGCGCGAAAACCGTGCTCGGCCGCCGTTATGAAGAAGGCCAGCTCGCGCTGCGTGAAGTGCTCGACCACCTGGCACAGCATCCGTCCACCGCGCGTTTTGTCTGCACCAAGCTCGCGCGGCACTTCGTCGCCGACGATCCCCCGCCGGCTCTTGTGGCGCGTTTGGAAAGCACCTGGCGCCGCAGCGAGGGCGATCTTGCGCAAGTGATGCGCACGCTCATCGAATCCCCCGAGGCCTGGGCGCCGCAGCCGGTGAAGCTGAAGACGCCGGAGGAGTTCGTCATCAGCAGCGTGCGCCTGCTCGGCCTCGGAGAAACGCCCTTCGACCGCAACGCCGACGGCGGCATCGCGGCCCTGGGCCAGCGTGTGCAGAGCGCCCCCTCGCCCGCCGGCTGGCCCGACCGCGCCGACGAGTGGCTGGGCCCGGATGCGGTGTGGAAACGCGTGGAATGGGCCACCCGCGCCGCTGCGCGCATGGGCCGCCAGGTGGATGCCCGCGACCTGGCGCAGGCCAGCCTGGGACCGCGCCTGCAAGAGAGCACCGCACGCCAGATCGAACGTGCCGCCGACGGCCCGCAGGCCCTGGCCTTGCTGCTGCTGGCGCCCGAGTTCCAGCGGCGCTGAGCACGCCACCCGCAGCGCACCCCGCCGCCTTCTTGCCGGAGCCCCACCATGAGCCACACCCTCAACCGCCGCCACCTGCTGGGCGCCGCGTTCGCTGCTTCGCTGTCCCCCCTCAGCCGCCTCAGCGTGGCCGCCACCCCCGCCAACGCGCCCGACGCGAACCGCTTTGTCTTCGTCATCCTGCGCGGCGGCATGGACGGCCTGACCGCCGTGCCCGCCCTCGGCGACCCGGCCTTTGCCGACGCGCGCGGCGCGCTGGCGCAGTTCGCGGGTGACCCGCTGCGCCTGGACGACACCTTCGCCCTGAACCCGCTGCTGCCGCAGCTGCATGCGATGTACGGCCAGGGCGAAGCGCTGGTGCTGCATGGCGTGGGCCTGCCCTACCGCGAGCGCAGCCACTTCGACGCCCAGCAGGTGCTGGAGAGCGGCGGCAGCCGCCCCTACGAGCTGAACACGGGCTGGATAGGCCGCGCGCTGCCCGGCACGCCGCTGCGCGCTGTGGCGCTGGAAACCGCCGTGCCGCTGGTGCTGCGCGGGCCGGGCGATGTCGACACCTGGGCGCCGAGCGCGCTGCCCGAGCCCTCGGCCGATCTCGTCACGCGGCTGGAGAGCCTGTACCGCGGCGACCCGGCGCTGGCGCAGGCCCTGGCACGCGCCAAAGGCCTGCGCGAGATGCCGGGCATGGCCGCCAACCCGGCGGCCATGGGCGGTGCCCCCGCACCAGGCTTCAACGCCGCACGCGCCGGCAGCGTGGCGCTGGCCCGCAAGGCGGCCGAGTTCCTGCAGCGCGGCTCGCAAGTGGCCGTGCTGGAACTCGGCGGCTGGGATTCCCACATCAACCAGGCGCAGCCGCAAGGCGCGCTGTCGAACAACCTGCGGGTGCTCGACGCGCTGCTGGCCGCGCTGCGTGAAGGCCTGCAGCCTGGCGGCGCCTGGGCCCGCACCGCGGTGCTGGTGGCCACCGAGTTCGGACGCGAGATCACGCCCAACGGCACCATGGGCACCGACCACGGCAGCGGCGGCGCCGCCTTCCTGCTGGGCGGCGCGGTGCGCGGCGGGCGGGTGCTGGCCGACTGGCCGGGCGTGGCCAAGGCACAGCGCTTCGAGGGCCGCGACCTGCGCATCACCACCGACCTGCGTGCGGTGATGCGCGGCCTGCTGACCGATCACCTGCAGGTGGCGCGCCGCCGGCTCGACGGCGAGGTGCTACCCGGCAGCGCCGGGCTTCCGGCGCTGGAGCTGCTGCGCAGCTGAGGGGTGGGGTGCGAAGCGTGCAGACCGTATGCTTGTGGCTTGTCATCACGCGGAGAACGGCATGAAACCCCTGCCCACCCTGGCCCTCGTCGCAGCCGGCGTGCTGCTGGCGGCCTGCGAACACACGCCCCCCACGCGGATCCTGCCGCCGTCCTACGCCGGCAAGCAGGTGGCCAGCGCCGACACCGGCAACACGCCGGGTGTGGTGTGCACCCGCGAGATCCCCACCGGGCTGCGCATGACCGTCACGAAGTGCCGCGACCAGGCCGAGATCGACAAGCGCCGCGAGCTCGACCAGGAGTGGGCCAAGAGCATCCCGGCCGAACTGCCCTCGGAGCGTTGAACCGCGGGCGCTGACGCGCCCAGGCGCGGCTCAGCGTGCCTGCGGCCGCGCCCGCAGCGCCAGCACCGCCGCGGCCATGCGCGCCGCCGCACCGCGGTGGGTCTGCGCAAAAACCACGGCCGCATCGGCTCTGCGCGTGCGCTCGGCCTGCGCATCACCCGCCACCCAGGCCAGCGCCCGCGCCACGGCGGTGGGCAGATCGGCCACCCGCTCGGCCGCGCCCGCGGCCAGCGCGTCTTCAGCCGCCTGCGCAAAGTTGAAGGTGTGCGGGCCCATCAGCAACGGGCAGCCGCAGGCCGCGGCCTCGATGAGGTTCTGCCCGCCCAGTGGCGCAAAACTGCCGCCGAGCAGGGCCGCATCGGCACAGGCGTAGTACTGCGCCATCTCGCCCAGGCTGTCGCCCAGCCAGACATCGGCCTGCGCGGCCGCCGGCGGTGGCGCCTCGCCCCAGCGGCTGCGCCGCTGCAGGCTGAAACCGGCCTGTGTGACGAGCGCGGCCACCTCGTCGAAACGCTGCGGGTGGCGCGGCACCAGCAGCAGCAGCGGCCGGCCGGCCGCCGGCAGCGCGGCCCAGGCTGCCAGCAGCGGTGCTTCTTCACCTTCGCGCGTGACGGCGGCCAGCACCACCGGCCGGCCGAGCGCCACACGCCAGGCCCGGCCGCGCGCCAGCAGTTCGGGCCGCGGCGTGATGTCGAACTTGAGGTTGCCCATCACCTGCACCAGCGGCGCACCCGCCGCACGCAGGCGCTGCGCATCGGCCTCGGTCTGCGCCAGCACGGCGTTCAGGCGCGCCGCAGCGCCGTGCAGCAGCGCGGCCAGGCGCTGGCCCTTGCGCGCGCTGCGCGCTGACAGCCGCGCGTTCGCCAGCACCACAGGCACGCCTTCGGCTTGCGCCGCGTGCAGCAGCACGGGCCAGATCTCGGTTTCCATCAGCACGCCGATGCGCGGCCGGTGCGCACGCAGGAAACGGCGCACCGCGCCGGGCGTGTCATAGGGCAGCCAGGCTTGGGCATCGCCCGGCTGGAGCAGTTTCGCGCCGGCTTCGCGGCCGGTGGCGGTGCCGTGGGTCAGCAGCAGCTGCAGGCCGGGCTCTTGCGCACGCAACGCCTGGATCAGCGGTGCGGCGGCCAGGGTCTCGCCGAGCGACACCGCATGCAGCCACAGCCGCCCCGGTACCGGCGGCGTGGCGCCCCCGGGCCAGCCCAGGCGTTCGCCCCAATGGCTGCGGTAGGCCGGCTCGCGCCGGCCGCGCCACCACAGGCGCGCCAGGAACAGCGGCGTGGCCAGGCGCAGCAGCAGCGCGTAGAGCGCGCGCGCCAGCGGCTCACTCATCGGTGGGCGCGCGTCAGCCAGCCGGAGGCGTCAGGGCGCTGCTGTCAGTGCGCCGCTGCAGCCACCTGCGCGTCGGGCTTCACCTCGCGCAACGCGGCCATGAACTGGGCCTCGATGCGGTGCAGGGCCTCGTCGGTGTGGCCCTCGAAACGCAGCACCAGCACCGGCGTGGTGTTGCTGGCGCGGATGAGGCCGAAGCCATCGGCGAAGTCCACGCGCAGACCATCGATGGTGCCGACTTCGCCACCCTCGAACTTCATGCGGCCGTCGGCCACACGCGCCAGCAGTTCGGCCACCACCGTGTGGTGCTCCCCTTCGGCGCAAGGCACGTTGAGTTCGGGCGTGCTGAAGCTGGTGGGCAGCGCGTCGAGGAAGGCGCTGGGGTTCTTCTGCTTGGCCAGGATTTCCAGCAAGCGCGCCGCGGTGTACATGGCGTCGTCGAAGCCGTACCAGCGCTCGCCGAAGAAGAGGTGGCCGCTCATCTCGCCGGCGAAGGGCGCGCCGATCTCCTTGAGCTTGGCCTTGATCAGCGAGTGGCCGGTCTTCCACATCAGCGGCTTGCCGCCGGCCTTCTTGATGGCCACGGGCAGGCGCTGGCTGCACTTCACGTCGTAGATGATGGTGCCGCCCTTGTTGCGCGAGAGGATGTCGCGCGCAAAAAGCATGATCTGGCGGTCGGGGTAGATGATGTTGCCGGTGGCCGTGACCACACCCAGGCGGTCACCGTCGCCGTCGAAGGCCAGGCCGACCTCGGCGCCGGTGGCGCGCACGACGGTCTTCAAGACTTCCAGGTTCTCGGGCTTGCTGGGGTCGGGGTGGTGGTTGGGGAAATCACCATCGACCACGCTGTACAGGTCGATGACCTCGCAGCCCAGGGCGCGCAGGATGCCCGGGGCGCTGGCACCGGGGATGCCGTTGCCGCTGTCAACCACCACCTTCATCGGCCGCGCCAGCTTCACGTCGCCGACGATGCGCTGCGTGTACTCGGCCAGCACGTCCATCTTGGCGCTGCGGCCGCGCTTGGTGGTGTAGGTCTCGGTCTCGATGCGCAGTTTCAGCTTCTGGATGTCTTCGCCGTAGATGGCGCGGCCGCTCATCACCATCTTGAAGCCGTTGTAGTCCTTCGGGTTGTGGCTGCCCGTGACCATGATGCCGCTGCTGCAGCCGTGCGCGGCGCGCGTGGCGGCCACGTAGTACAGCATGGGCGTGGTGACCATGCCGATGTCCACCACGTCCAGGCCCGTGCTCTTGAGGCCACGCACCAGCGCCGCCGCCAGCTTGGGGCCCGACAGGCGCCCGTCGCGGCCCACCGCCACGGCCTTTTCGCCGGCGGCGCGGGCTTCGCTGCCGAAGGCGCGGCCCAGGTGCTCGGCGAAGGTCTCGTCGATGTTCTTGCCGACGATGCCGCGGATGTCGTAGGCCTTGAAGACGGTGGGATCGATGTGCATGGCTGTGGGTTTTGGAGCTTCGGAAGACGCGCGATTGTAGGAAGGCCGCTGCGGCGGTCGATTCAGCGGCCCGGCTGTCGATCCATCGCCCGCGCGCGGCCGGGCGGCGGCGCGTGCCTAGACTGCGCGGCCATGCAGACCTTCATCGCCACCCTGCGCCTGGCCCGCCAGGACTTCTTCAAGCTGAAACGCCGCCACGCCGCGCCCGAGTGGGCGCTGTGGGTGATGACGGGCCTGGTGGCGCTGGCCTGGGGCAGCGGACTCACGCTGGTGGCGCTGCTGGCCAGCGGGCGGGTGCCGTCGCCGCGCCAGGGCTTCGAGATCGCCCTGCCGCTGCTGCTGACCGCCTTGATCATCAGCGTCGTTTTTCACGTCGTCTACACGGCCATCGAACGCCTGGCGTCCGACCGTTTCCTGGTCTGGGTCAATGGTGAACCCGGGCTGCTGGTCGGCCTGTTCTACGGCGTCGTGTCGATGGCCTGCGTGGCCCTGGGCCTGTACCTGGGTTACCTGGTGCTCGGCCAGATGCCCGGCATGGGCCGCGTGAACTGGGCCCCGCAGCGCAGCTGGATCTCGGTGTCGATCTTCGCCATCTTCGCCAGCGTGCTCTGGGGCCTGTGGGCCTGGCAGCAGTGGCACGAAGAGCAGCTCAAGCGCCAGGCGCAAGAGGCGCAGCTGCGGCTGCTGCAGGCGCAGATCGAGCCGCACTTCCTCTTCAACACGCTGGCCAACGTGCAGAGCCTGATGGACCACGACCTGCCCAAGGCCAAGCAGATGCTGGGCAGCTTCACCGACTACCTGCGCGCCAGCCTGGGCAACATGCGCAGCGAACACAGCACGGTGGCGCAAGAGCTGGAGCTGGCCCAGCGTTACCTGCAGCTGCTGCAGGGCCGCATGGAAGACCGGCTGCGCTTCGAGATCAGCGCCGATGAAGCCGCGCGCGCGCAACGGCTGCCACCCTTGCTGCTGCAGCCGCTGGTGGAAAACGCCGTGATGCACGGCCTGGAGCCCAGCATCGAGGGCGGCACCGTGCACGTGCGGGCCCGGCTGCAGGGCGGCACGCTGCAGCTGGAAGTGCAGGACGACGGCCTGGGCCTGAACGCGCCGCCCCGCCCCGGCGCACGCCGCGGCAACGGCGTGGCGCTGAGCAACATCCGCGAACGCCTGCAGGCGCGTTTCGGCCCCGAAGCGCGGCTGGACCTGCAGCCCGGCACGCCGCAGGGCACGCTGGCCCGCATCACCATCCCGCTGCACCCCCAGGAATCCGCCCCATGAACACCGGCCCGATGCCCACCTGCCTGATCGCCGACGACGAACCGCACCTGGCCCGCGCCCTGGCCGCAGAGCTGGGCCGCCTGTGGCCGGCACTGCAGATCGTGCACACCGCGCGCAACGGCGTGGAGGCCGCCGAGCGCATTGCCGCACTGCAGCCCGACGTGGCCTTCCTCGACATCCAGATGCCCGGCCTCACCGGCCTGGAGGTGGCGCAGGGCATCGAGGGCGGCACACGCGTGGTGTTCGTCACCGCGTATGACGAATACGCGGTGCAAGCCTTCGAGAACGAAGCGCTGGACTACGTGCTCAAGCCCGTGAGCACCGAACGCCTGCAGCGCACCGTGGAGCGGGTGCAGCGTGCGCTGGCCGCGCCCGCCGGTGGCGCCGACGACAGCCAGCGCCTGCTGGCCGCGCTGCAGCGCCTGATGCCGGCGGTGCCCTCTGGCGGCACGCCGCCGCCGCGCCTGCGCTGGGTGCGCGCCAGCGCGGGCGACATGACCCACCAGGTGGCCGTGGAAGACGTGCTCTTCTTCCGCGCCGACGACAAGTACACCTGCGTGCACACGGCCACGGCCGAGCACCTGATCCGCACGCCCATCACCGAGCTCGCGCAGCAGCTCGACCCCGAGCAGTTCGTGCAGGTGCACCGCAGCACCGTCGTCAACCTGGCCTTCCTCTCAGGCACGCGGCGCGACGAAACCAGCCGGCTCTTCCTGCGCATCAAGGGCCACGCGCACGAGCTGCCCGTGAGCCGGGCTTACGTGCACCTGTTCAAGGCGATGTAGCAGCGGCGGCAACGCGGCAACTGGGCCGCGACGGCCCGGCATTTCAGGCGATCGGCGCCAGGCGCGCTGCCTATCGTGGTGACAGCTTTGCCCGTGGGGGCGGAGCCTTGTCCTACCCACGACTTGCCGCATGCCGAACACGACCCTGCCCTCCGCCTCCGCTACCGCCTCCGCCCAACGCACCCGCCACCTTCGCCACCTCGTGCTGGCCCGCGGCTGGGGCATCTTGTGCCTGTGCGCCCCGGCCGCAGGCCTGGCGCAGACGTTGAGCACCGGCCCGGGCTACCACTACAGCGACGCGCGCAGCGGGGCCGCCGGCACCGCCGGCAGTGACGCCACCGGGGGCGGCAGCTGCAGCACGGGGCCCGTGCCCGGCACGGCGGGCAGCGCCGGCCCGGCCATCACCGACCTCGTCAACCTGGGTCTCGTCACGCTGAACTTCAACGGCACGCTGGTGGCCGTCAGCAGCGCCGGCGGCGCCGGGGGGCGTGGTGCCAACGGCGACCCCAACGGCCACTGCGGCGCGGGCGATTTCGACGGCCGGCCCGGCGGCGCCGGCGGCAGCGTGAGCCTGAAGGTGCAGCCCAGCGCCAACCCGGCCAGCGCGGTGTACCGGCTCACCAGCACCGGCATCGTGGCCGTGAGCCACGGCGGCGCCGGGGGCACGGGCGGCAACAACACGCGCGGCAAGAGCGAATACAAGGGCGGCGATGGCGGTGCGGGCGGCGCCGGCGGCAGCGTCAGCGTCGAAAACCAGCTCTCGCTGCAGGTCAGCGGCGGTGAAACCGTGATGGGCCTGGTGGCGCAGAGCGCCGGCGGCCTCGGTGGCGCCGGCGGTTCGGCCGTCGGCAGCGCCAGCGCCGGCAGCGGCAAACCCGGCGGTGATGGCGGCAGCGTGGTGCTGCGCAACACCGGGGCCATCAGCACCGACGGCGGCAACGCGATGTCGGCGCAGAGCATCGGCGGCTTTGGCGGCGATGGCGGCATCAACACCAAGAGCCACAGCGGCGCCGGCGGCAACGGCGGCAACGGCGGTGTCGTGAGCCTGGACAACAACGGCACGCTGGTGGTCGGCCTGGCCGGCCGCTCGGCCTGCACCGACACCCTCACCACCAACTGCAACCCGAGCCACGGCTTTGCCCTCGCGGCGCAGTCGGTGGGCGGCGGCGGGGGTCATGCCGGCGGCAGCGCCGGGCTGCACATCCTGGGCGCCGAGGGCGGTGACGCCGGGCACGCCAGCACGGTGACGGTGAACAACACGGGCACGCTGTCGAGCCTCGGGCCCTCGGGCACGGCGCTGTTCGCGCAGGCCATCGGCGGTGGCGGCGGCAGCGGCGGCATGGCGCTGTCCAGCGGCCGCAAGACCACGGCCGTGGGCGGCGCCGGTGGGGCCGGCGGCGATGGCGGCGCGGTAACGGTGATCAACTGGAACCACCTGTGCACGGGCCTGGCCTGCAACCTGGGCAACACCGGCGCTGACAACGACAGCGCCGGTGGCGCCTCGGCCCTGGTGGCGCAGAGCATCGGCGGCGGCGGCGGCGTGGGCGGCTACGCCAAGGCCCAGGGCAAGGCCACGATCTTCGGCAATTCTTCGGCGCACGCGGTGGGCGGCAGCGGCGGTGGCGGCGGCCAGGGCCTGAAGGTGCAAGTGACGCACGTGGGCAACCTGGGCACCGCCGAGATCAGCTCGCCAGCGCTGCTGGCGCAGAGCATCGGCGGCGGCGGCGGCAGTGCCGGCGGCGCGCTGGCCTATGCCACCGCGGTGCTGGGCGATGCCTCGGCCGCGGCGCACGGCGGCAGTGGCGGCAGCGGCGGCAACGGTGGCCTGGTGGTCGTCAACTGCAACACCTACAGCAGCGCCAGCACGGGCTTCAGCCCCTGCACGGGCGCGGCCACGCTGGGCGCCGTGCAGCCGGGCTGGAAGGTCAGCACCACGGGCCTGGCTTCGCCCGGCATCGTGGCGCAGAGCATCGGCGGCGGCGGTGGCCATGGCGGTTATGCGATGTCGCTCAGCGGCAGCGTGTTCGGCTCGCAGGCGCTGGGTTTCGGCGGCAGCGGCGGCGCGGCCGGCACAGGCGCGGCGGTGTTTGCCGGCACCAACGGGCAGAGCATCAGCACCGCCGGTTTGCAATCGCCCGGCCTGCTGGCGCAGAGCATCGGCGGCGGTGGCGGCAGCGGCGGCAGCACCATGGACCTGAGCCTGGCCTACACCGGCAGCGCGGCCTCGGTGGCCGTGGGCGGGGCGGGCGGCAGCGGCCAGAGCGCCGGCGCGGTGGCGGTGCACAACCCAGGCGGCGTGGTCACGACGCTGGGCGAAGGCTCGCAGGGCCTGGTGGCGCAGAGCATCGGCGGCGGTGGCGGCAATGGCGGCTCGGCCATCAGCTTCGCGGCCGCGGGCAGCTACAGCGCCAGCCTCGCGGTGGGCGGCCGCGGCGCCAGCGGTGGCACGGGCGGCGCGGTGACGCTCACCAACGAAAGCACGGCGGCCAACAGCGCCTACGGCAGCGGCGCCATCAGCACACAGGGGCTCGGCGCCAGCGCGCTGCTGGCGCAGAGCATCGGCGGCGGCGGCGGCAAGGGCGGTTATTCGGTGGCGCTGTCGGGCGCGCAGTTCATCGCCGGGGCGGCCAGCCTGGGCGGTGACGGTGGCAGCGGCAACAACGCCAGCACGGTGCTGTTGACGAACCAGGGCGCGCTCAGCACCGCCGGTGGCGGCGCGCCGGTGGTCTTGGCGCAAAGCCTGGGCGGCGGCGGCGGTGCCGGCGGCTACAGCTTTGGCGGCAGCCTTGCCAACATGCTGGGCGTCAGCGTGGGCCTGGGCGGCAGTGGTGGCAGTGGCGGCAGCGCCTCGACGGTGATCGTGCGCAACAGCGGCCGCATCGACGCGCTCTCGGCCACCGAGGGCCACGCCGCGGGCATCCTGGCGCAGAGCATCGGCGGCGGCGGCGGCCACGGCGGCTTCAGTGCCGCCGGCGTGCTGGCGCTGCAGGCCGGCGTGGGCCTGGCGGTGGGCGGCGGCGGCGGCAACGGCGGCACGGGCGGGGCCATCGGCGTCGACAACACCGGCGGCATCCACACCCGCGCTGCGTTTTCGCCGGCCATCCAAGGGCAGAGCATCGGCGGCAACGGCGGCCATGGCGGTTTTGCCATCGGCGGCGCGCTGGCCGGCGGCTTGAGCCTCGCGGCGGCGCTGGGCGGCGGCGGCGGCAAGGGCGGCACGGCCAGCGACGTGACGCTGAACGTCTGCTGCACGGCAGAGCTGCTGCGCACCGAAGGCGCGCAATCGGCCGGCCTGGTGGCGCAGAGCCTGGGCGGTGCGGGGGGCAGCGGCGGCTGGGCCGTCAGCGGCTCGGCCAGCATGGCCGCGGCGCCCTCGGTGGCGCTGGGCGGCAGCGGCGGCGCGGGCGGCAAGGCCGGCGCGGCCAACATCCTGCAGGGCCAAGCGGTGTCGACCAGCGGCCAGCTCTCGCCCGGCTTGCTGGCGCAGAGCATCGGCGGCAGCGGCGGCAACGGCGGCTTCACGGCCAGCGGTTCGGTGACCACGGTGGTGGCCATGGCCACCAGCATCGGCGGACAGGGCGGCACCGGCGGCACCGGCGGCGGCGTGCTGGTGCGGGCCGATGCGCCTGTCACCACCAGCGGCCATCAGTCGGCCGGGGTGATTGCACAGAGCATCGGCGGCAACGGCGGCAACGGGGGCTCGGCGGTGTCGGGCAGCGCTTCCACCGGCAACCCGGCGATGGCGGTGTCGGTGGGCGCGGCCGGTGCGGCCGGCGCCACCGGCGGCACCGGCCAGGCGGGCGGCGGCGTGGGCGTGACCGGGCGCAACACCGTGCTCACGCAGGGCCAGGGCTCGATAGGCGTGCTGGCGCAAAGCATCGGCGGCGGCGGTGGCAACGGCGGCGCGACGGCGGCCTTTGCGGCCTCGGCCTCGGGCGGCGACCCCAACAGCAAGAGCCTGGCCGCGGCCGTGACGGTGGGCGGCAAGGGCGCGGCCGGCGGCGCCGGCAACGAGGTCGACCTGCGCTGGCTGGGCGCCGTGCAAACCGGCGTGCCGGCCCTCAACGGCGCTTTGGGTTCGGGTGACCGCGCCATCGGCGTGCTGGCGCAGAGCATCGGCGGCAGCGGCGGCAACGGCGGCGCGGCCAGCTCGAATGCCTTCTCGGGCACGGCCTCGGCCGCGGTGGCCATCGGCGGTGGTGGCGGTGCGGGCAGCAACGGCGGCCTGGTGCTGCTGAACTTCGACCCGCGCACCTACATCGCCAGCCACGGCGACCTGATCAGCACCTTCGGCAACGACATCGGCCTGGGCCTGCAGCACTACCTGGGCACCGGCTTCTTCGAGGGCCGCGTGGTCAACGGCTTCAACGCCGCGCAGTACCTGGCCAACCACGCCGACCTGCAGGCGGCCTACGGCAACGACATCGCCGCAGCCACCAACCACTACACGCAGTACGGCTACCGCGAAGGCCGCGCCACCACCGCTGCGCCCGGCACCACGCCGGTGACGCTGGCGCTCAGCGGCGGGCCGATGACCTACATCGACCCGCTGACCTACATCGCCTCGCACGGCGACCTGATCGCAGCCTTCGGCGCCAACGCACAAAACGGGCTGGCGCACTACCGCAACTACGGCTACATGGAGGGCCGCGCGACGGCCACCTTCAACGCCGCGCAATACCTGGCGAACCACGCCGATCTGCGTGCGGCCTTCGGCAACGACACCGTGGCCGCCACCGCGCACTGGATCACCACCGGCTACGCCCAGGGCCGCAGCGCCACGGCGCCGGCCGGCAGCACGCCGGTGCCCGCGCCCAGCCAGCCCAGCGTGGCCACCTTCGGCCTGCAGGCGCCGGCCCTGGTGGCGCAGAGCATCGGCGGCGGCGGTGGCCATGGCGGCGCGGCCGCGGCCAACGCCACCAGCAACAAGTACGCGGCTTCGGTGGCCGTGGGCGGCTATGGCGGCGGCGGTGGCGATGGCGGCACCGTGGTGGCCGCGCCCAGCGGCGCGCTGAACACGATCGGGGCTTCGTCACCGGGCGTGCTGGTGCAGAGCATCGGCGGCGGCGGCGGCCATGGCGGCGCGGCGGCGGCTTCCTCCGACGGCTCGCAAGGCGCCGTGCAGGCCGCCGGCGTGGCCGCCTACACCGGCCTGGTGGGCACGCAGGTGGGCAATGCCACGGTGGCCGTGGCGCAGAAGTTCACCAAGGACAACGGCGCGCCGGCCCCGAGCGCGGCGCAAGACGACAACGGCGCCGGCGCTTCGCTGAGCATCGGCGGCGCCGGCGGCCTGGGCGGCAAGGGCGGCGGCGTGACGCTGGACAACCGCGCCTTCGTCACCACGCTGGGCGATCTCTCCAGCGGCCTCTTCGCGCAGAGCGTGGGCGGCGGCGGCGGCCATGGCGGCAGCAGCAGCAGCAACGCCCAGGGCGGCAACAGCGCCGCGGCCGTCAGCCTGGGCGGCAGCGGCGGCACCGGGGGCGATGGCGGCACGGTGCACGTGCGCAACCACCAGCGCATCAACACCGGCGGCGTGATGTCGCTGGGCGTGTTCGCGCAAAGCGTGGGCGGCGGCGGCGGCGATGGCGGCTCGGCCAGCAGCACCAGCGAGGCCGGCGGCAAGGCCGCGGCCTCCTTCGGCCTGGGCGGCAGCGGTGGCGGCGGTGGCCTCGGCGGCAGCGTGGTGCTGATCAACGAGAGCAGCATCGACACCTACCGTTCGCTCTCGGCCGGCCTGATGGCGCAAAGCGTGGGCGGCGGCGGCGGCAACGGCGGCGCGGCCAGCACCGCCGCACGCGTGACGCCGGCCAGCGACGACGGCAAGACCAGCGCCAGCACCACCAGCGGCAAGGCCAGCACCGCGCCCAACAACAAGGGCAACGCGGCCAGCGCCGGCGGCACCGGCAGCAACGACACCGGCAAGGGCGGCGCCGCCGGCGCCGACAGCGGCTATGCGGCCAGCCTGGCCATCGGCGGCAGCGGCGGCAAGGGCAGCGACGGCGGCAGCGTGACGCTGCAGCACATCGGCGATGTGCGCACCGGCCTGGCCGTGGGCAGCAGCACCGTGCACGCGGTGCTGAACGCGCCGGCGCTGATGGCGCAGAGCATCGGCGGCGGCGGTGGCAACGGCGGCAGCAGCAACAGCAACGCCGACGCGGCCAAGGCCAGCGTGGCGATGTCGCTGGGCGGCCAGGGCGCGGGCGCCGGCAGCGGCAACACCGTCACCGTGCAAGCCAGCGGCGGCAGCCTGATGACGCTGGGCCAGCTCTCGGCCGGCATCTACGCGCAGAGCGTGGGCGGCGGCGGCGGCAACGGCGGCTCGGCCTCGTCCACCACGGGCGCCGGCAGCTCGGCCTCGGTGGCGCTGGGCCTGGGCGGCAGCGCCGGTGGTGGCGGCAGCGGCGGCGGCGTGCGCGTGTGCGGCGTGGTCGGCAGCGACGGCAGCTGCGGCGGTGGCCTGAAGAGCAGCATCAGCACGGCCGGCGTGCAATCGCCCGGCGTGTTTGCGCAGAGCGTGGGCGGCGGCGGCGGCAGCGGCGGCGCGGTGAGCACCGCCGCCACGGCCGGCGATGCCAGCGGCGGCGATAACAGCGCCAGCCAGGACGGCAGCGGCGGCAGCAACGCCTCGGCCAGCAGCGGCGTGGCGGTGGCGGCGGCGCTGGGCGGCAGCGGCGGCAGTGGCGGCAGCGGCGGCGGCGTGGTGCTGAACATCGACAGCGCCATCAGCACCAGCGGCGCGCGGTCGGCGGCCCTGGTGGCGCAGAGCGTGGGCGGCGGTGGCGGCGTGGCCGGCAGCAGCAGCAGCAACGCCAGCAGCGGCGCGCATGCCGTGAGCCTGGCCCTGGGCGCCACCGGCGGCAGCGGCGGCAAGGGCGGCAGCGTGCAGGTGGATCTGAACACCGGTGCCCAC
The DNA here is from genome assembly GCA_001295865.1 of beta proteobacterium AAP65. Taxonomy (GTDB): domain Bacteria; phylum Pseudomonadota; class Gammaproteobacteria; order Burkholderiales; family Burkholderiaceae_C; genus Rubrivivax. Next base: position 47,747 of record LJHW01000008.1, on the reverse strand, counting down.
CTGCAGACCGGCGGCGTGCTCTCGCACGGCGTGCTGGCGCAAAGCATCGGCGGCGGCGGTGGCCTGGGCGGCAGCAGCAGCAGCACCAGCGCCGATGCCGGCAACAGCAACGTCAGCCTGGCGCTGGGCGGCAAGGCCGGCAGCGGGCAGAACGGCGGCAGCGTGCAGGTGCGCAGCCAGGGCAGCATCAGCACCGGCGGCTTCGGTGCCGACGGCGTGCTGGCGCAGAGCATCGGCGGCGGCGGTGGCAGCGGCGGTGCGGCGGCCAGCAGCACCTCGGGCGGCCAGATGGCCGCCAACGTGGCGCTGGGCGGCAGCGGCGGTGGCGCCGGTGATGGCAACACCGTGGCCGTCACCTACCAGGCCGCCATCAGCACCCAGGGCGAGCAGGCGCGTGCCGTGCTGGCCCAGAGCATCGGTGGCGGTGGTGGCAGCGGAGGCAACAGCACCACCACCAGCGGCGGCGCCGGCACCAAGACGGCCAGCCTCGCGCTGGGCGGCGCGGCCGGCAGCAGCGGCGGCGGCAGCGGCGGTGCGGTGTCGGTGGACAGCCCGGCCGCGGCCGCGGTGAGCACGGCCGGCCATTTCGCCAGCGCCCTGGTGGCGCAGAGCATCGGCGGCGGCGGCGGCACTGGCGGCAGCAGCTACGGCAGCAGTGATGGCAGCAGCGACAGCTACACCCTGGGCCTGAACCTCGGCGGCGCCGGCGGCCGCGGTGGCAGCGGCGGCAGCGTGAGCGTGGCGCTGCTGGCCAGCGGCGGCAGCCTGCGCACCGGCGGCGTGGCGGCCTTCGGCGTGCTGGCGCAAAGCGTGGGCGGCGGCGGCGGCCTGGGCGGCGCGGCCTCGTGGGTCTCGGGCGGTGGCGACAACAGCGTCAGCGTCAGCGGGCAGCTCGGTGGCAAAGGCGGCGACGGCGGCAGCGGCGGCGCCGTGCGGGTGCTGCTGAACCAGAACCTCAGCACCAGCGGCGCTTTGGCGCCGGGTGTGCTGGCGCAAAGCGTGGGCGGCGGCGGCGGCGTGGGCGCGGCGGCCACCTCCACGCTCTACGGCGGTGATTTCAGCGGCAGCGTGGCCCTGGGCCGCAGCGGCGGCAACGGCAGCGGTGGCAGCGGCGGGGCCGTCACCTTCGGGCTGGACGGCAGCCTCGGCACGGCCGGTGCGCTCTCGCACGGCGCGGTGGCGCAGAGCATCGGCGGCGGCGGTGGCCTGAACCTCACGCGTGCCTTCAGCACCACGCTGGGCGGCAGCTACGGCGCCGCGGCCGGCACCGTGTGGCTGCAGAGCCAGGCGGCCCTCAGCACCAGCGGCGATGGCGCCACCGGCCTGGTGGCGCAGAGCATCGGCGGCGGCGGTGGCCTGTCCACCGCGCTGTGGGACAGCACGCTCGGCGGCGCGCCCAGCGGCAGCCATGGCGGCCTGGTGCAGCTGTGCCAGGCGCATGACGCCGCCGGCAACTGCGCCGGCAACAGCTGGATGGGCGGCAGCATCAGCACGCAGGGCACCTTCGGCATCGGCGTGCTGGCGCAGAGCATCGGCGGCGGCGGCGGCGCCGTGATCAGCCCCTACAACGGGCTGCAGACCACGCTCAAGGGCGGCGGCGGCCACAGCGATTTCGTCACCGTGTGGGCCGGCCAGAACATCAGCACCAGCGGCAACGGCGCGATGGGCCTGGTGGCGCAGGGCATCGGCGGTGGCGGCGGCTTCACGGGCGGGCACTACTACGTCACCGGCAGCTACGGCCACACGCTGGCCACGGCCGCCAGCGGCGACCAGGCCTACGGCGCCAGCGTGGCGGTATGGGCGAACAGCGGCACGCAAAGCCTCAGCACCACCGGCATGAACGCCACCGCGCTGCTGGCGCAGAGCATCGGCGGCGGCGGCGGCGCCTTCACCAACACCAACGTCACCCACGCCAGCGAGATGGGGCTGAAGGTCGCGCTGGGCTCCAACGGCGGCAACAGCGACAGCAACAGCACCACCGTGGCCCTGGGCACGCGGCGCATCGGCACCACCGGGGCCGGCAGCCTGGGCGTGCTGGCGCAGAGCGTGGGCGGCGGCGGCGGCTACTTCAGCTGGGTGGCGCCCACGTCCTCGGGCGCCGGCGGCGCGAGCAGCACCAACGCCACGCTCAACGCCCAGCTGGGCCAGGCGCGCGACGGTGGCCGCGCCAACGACGTGAGCCTCAGCGGCGCGCCGGTGCTCACCACGCAGGGCCTGCACGCCGCCGGGCTGGTGGCGCAGACCGTGGGCAACGGCGGCGGCACCGTGCTGGCCGCCGGCCGCGAAGGCCAGGTCTTCAGCGGCACCGTGAACCTGGGCAGCACCGGCGGCAAGGACTGGGGCAGCGGCACGCTCAACGTCAACATCGACGGCGGCAGCCTGGCCACCCGGGGCGACATGGCACCGGCGCTGGTGGCGCAGTCGGTGGCCGGCGGCGGCGGGCTGGCGCTGGCGCTGACCAGCAACACCCACCTGGGCGGCACCTCGGTGAAGTCGGACTACAACCGCGCCGGCCCGGTGACGGTGAACAACAGCGCCGCCATCAGCACCACGGGCGCGGGCTCGGTGGGCATCGTGGCGCAGAGCATCGGCGGCGGCGGCGGCCTGGCCTATGCCAGCAGCGGCGCGCAGCTCGGCGGCACCGCCGGCGACGGCGGCCACGGCGCGGCCGTGCTCGTCAACAGCAACGCGCCCATCAGCACCAGCGGCGTCAACGCCTTCGGCATCCTGGCGCAGAGCGTGGGTGGTGGCGGCGGCGCGGTGCTGGGCACCGGGGGCGCCTTGTCCACCACGCAGCGCGGGCGTCACGGCGATGCCAGCGACGTCACTGTCAACGTCAACGCCCCCATCACCACCAGCGGCGCTGGCGCTCACGGCGTGGTGGCCCAGTCGGTGCGTGGCGGCGGGGGCATCGTCACCAACGGCAGCAGCACCACGGGCTATGGCGGCGGCAATGGCACCGGCAACGCCGGGGTGGTGAAGGTGACCTTGGCCAAGGGCGTGAACATCACCGTCACCGGTGCCGGCGCCTATGGCCTCTGGGCCTGGTCGTCCACCGACCCGATCCTGGAAGTGGCGCCCGGCGCATCGGTGCAGGGCGGCAGCGGGGCCGCGGCCATCCGCTTCGACGGCCCCATCAACGAGGTGCACAACGACGGCCAGATCGGCAGCGCCGACGGCCACGCCGGCCTGGCCGTGCACACCACCGGCGGCGACATCCTCATCAACAACCGCGGCCTGATGCAAGGCAACCTGCAGCTGGCCGATGGCGCCAACAACCGCGTGCACAACCAGGCCGGCGGCCGCCTGGTGCACGGCGGCACGCTCGACCTGGGCGGCAGCGGCACGCTGCGCAACGACGGCTCGCTGGCCCACGGCGGCAGCGCCGGTGCGGCCACGCGCATCGACGGCCACTTCGAGCAGGGCGCTGAAGGCACGCTGCACCTGCGCCTGGACCACGCCGGCGGCGCCATGGACACGCTGGAGGTCAGCGGCCGCGCCACGCTGCAGGGCGCGCTGCGCCCGCAGCTGGTGGACGCGCACAAGGTGGCGCCGGGCACGCGCGAGCTGGGCGCCATCGTCAGCGCCGGCCAGGGTGTGGACGCCAGCGCGCTGACGCTGGAGGACACGGCCATCCTCGACTTCCGCCTGCACCCCCAGGACGGCGCCCTCGCCTTCAGCGCCCACGCCGACTTCAGCCCCGAGGGCATGAACGAGGACGTGCAGCGCCTGGGCGATGTGCTGGGCACGGCCCAGGGCGACGAGCGCGAGAACTTCCGCGCCCTCACCGCGCGGCTGGTGGCGCTGCGCTCGCCGCAGGAGCTGCACCAGGCCTACTGGGAGCTGTCGGGCGCGGGCGCCACCACGGTGGCCACCGTGGGCGCACGCCAGGGCACGGTGTTCGCACGCCTGCTGACCGACCGCGTGGGCGCCCAGCCCGATGCGCTGCCGGCCGGCCAGGCCGGGCACGCCGCCTGGGTGCAGGCCCTGGGCGAAAGGCACGGCGCGCGCTACAGCGGCGCCGGCACCGCCAATGTCGAAGCGCGCCTGGGCGGCCTGGCCGCCGGCACCGACACGCGGCTGGACGCCCGCACCACGGTGGGCGTGGCGCTGGCCAGCGCGCAATCCAAGCTGCGCATGTCGCACGGCTACAGCGCCAGCGGCCGCGCGGTGCAGCTGGGCGTGTACGGGGCGCGCGAGCTCGGCAGCGGCGCTGCTGCGCCTGGCACCGGCCCCGCCGGCGGCACCTACGTCGCCGCCGCGCTGAGCTACGCGCGCCACCAGGCCGACACCGAGCGTCTCTTCGAGCTGACCGGCGCGCAGTACCGCGCGCGTTTGGACGGCTACGCCCTGGGCTTGCGCGGTGAGTACGGCTGGCGCATGGCGCTGCCCGGCTGGGGCCTGGCGCCCTATGGCGCGCTGCAGGTGCAGCACCACGTGACGCGCGCCCACCAGGAAGCCGCCAGCCTGCAAGCGCACCTGGCGCTGAACTACGGGCGCGGCGCCTACACGCAGTTGCGCAGCGAGCTGGGCGCGGCCGCCGACGGCCGCATCGCGCTGCGCGGCGGCGAGGTGCTGAGCCTGCGCGGCCGCCTGGCCTGGGCGCACGAGGCCTGGTCAGAGCACCGGCAGCACGCCGCCTTCCAGACCCTGCACAGCCAGCCCTTCAGCGTGGTGGGCGTGACGCCGGTGTCCGATCTCGCCGTGCTCTCGGCCCTGGCCGAGCTGCGCTTGAGCGCGCGGCTGGCGGTAGAGCTGAACCTGCAGGGCGAATACGGCCGCCGCACGCAGACCCGTGCTGCCGCCGCGGCCTTGCGCTACCGCTGGTGAGGCGGCGCGTGGACCGCGGCCGAACGCGCCGCGGCCTCACGCAGCTTGTCCTTCTTGCTCTTGCGCTGGCCTTTGATGCCGCCGGTGCCTTCGTTCTGCGGCACCGCGGCGGCCGCCGCGGCCCGCTCGGCCAGCGGCGCCGCGGGTTCGAAGCCGGGCACGCCCTCGCGCGGCACCCGCTGGCCCTGGCGTTTTTCGATCAGGCGGAAATGGCGCTCGCTGCCCGGCGCATCGGCGAGCACGAAGCTCACCGCCACGCCCTCGGCCCCGGCGCGCGCGGCGCGGCCCACGCGGTGCACGTGGTCGGCCGGTGAACGCGGCAGGTCGTAGTTCACCACCGCCTGCAGGCCCGGCAGATCGAGGCCGCGCGCGGCCACGTCGGTGGCCACCACCACCTGGAAACGGCCGCTCTGCAGGCCCTGCAGCACCTCGTTGCGCCGCCCGGGGCTGAGCTGTGCGTGGAAGGCCGTGGCGGCCACACCGGCGCGTGCGAGCTTGCCGGCCACGTGCTCGCAGGCGTGCTGCGTGGCCACAAAAACCAGCGTGCGTGTCCAGCCCTCGGCGCGCAGCAGGTGGCGCAGCAGCGGCGTGCGCTGGGGCGTGTCGACCCACACGGCGCGCTGGCGCAGCGTGGCGGGCAAGGCCACGGTGCCGGTCTCGTCCGCAAGGTCAGTCTCGTCGGCCCCAGGGGCTGCATCGGCCAGGACGGCAGCTGCCGCGGCGGGCGCCAGCGCGGCGCTGGCATCGCCGGCATCGGCCAGCTGCAGCACCAGCGCATCACGCTGCACCGCCGCGGCCAGCGTTTGCACGGCCTCGGGCAGCGTGGCGCTGAACAGCAGGGTCTGGCGCTGGCGCGGCAGCAGTTGCAGCACACGCCGCGTTTCGTCGGCGAAAGCGGGCTCCAGCAGGCGGTCGGCCTCGTCCAGCACCAGCACGGCCAGCTCGTTCAGGCGCACGGCGTTCTGGCGGCTCAGGTCCAGCAGCCGGCCCGGCGTGGCCACGAGCAGGTGCGCGCCGCCGCGCAGCGCCATCATCTGCGGGTTGATGGACAGGCCGCCTACCGCGGCCACGGTCTTGTAGGCCGGCGCCAGCGCCATGGCCGCGGCGGCGGTCTGCACCGCCAGATCGCGCGTGGGCGCCAGCACCAGCGCATGCAGGCGGCGCGGGCGGGCCTCGGCGGCGGCGGGGTCGGCCATGAGCTGGGCCAGCAGCGGCAGCAGGAAGGCGCCGGTCTTGCCGGCGCCGGTGGGCGCCCGCACGAGCAGGTCGCGCCCGGCCAGCACGGCCGGCAGGGCCGCGGCCTGCACGCGGCTGGGCTGGCGCCAGCCCGCGGCAGCGGCGGCACGCACCAGCGGGGCGGGCAGGCCCAGGCCTGAAAAGTCGGCCGCGGCAGGCGCGGGGTTCGTGAAGGAGGTCTCGGTCATGCGGGCAGCATAGCCGCCGCCCAGGCCGGGGCCGACCATCCACGCACGGGCGCACCTTGAATCCGCCCGCCACATCCCGATGTAGGGAAGCATGAGCACCGACACCCGCCACCCCCTGCCCGCCCGCCTGCACACCCTGGCCGCCATGGCCGGGCTGCTGGAGCGCCTGGAAGCCCAACCCAGCTCGGCCAGCGCCGAGCAGTACCGCAGCGTCGCGCAGCGGGTGCATGAACTGCTGGTGGACGTGACCCCCGACGAGCACCTGCACCGCCTGCTGCAGGCCGCGCCGCACACCGCCGAGCTGTACGAGAACCTGCGCTACGAGATGGCCGGCCTGTGCCTGCACCCGCTGGACACCGCCCTGGCCGCCGAGCAGGCTGCCGCCAGCGCCATCGCGCGAGCCCGCGCCGTGCACTGAAGCCACGCGGGCGTGCCGCGGAAAATCGACAGGTCCGAAAACGGCCAGCCCTGCGGCGGGCGCTGCCTATGATGGCCGCATGGTCCTGGACACCGATGCCGCCTACCTCGCCCTGAAAGCGCGTGACGCCCGTTTCGACGGGCGTCTGTTCGTTGGCGTCACCAGCACCGGCATCTACTGCCGGCCGGTGTGCCGCGTGCGCACACCGAGGCGCGAGAACTGCCGCTTCTTCGGCAGCCGCGCGCAGGCCGAGGCCGCGGCCTTCCGGCCCTGCATGAAGTGCCGGCCCGAGATCGCGCCGGGGCTGTCACTGATGGACTCGTCGCGAAGCCTCGCCGACAGCGCGGCACGCCTCATCGAAGACGCCGTGCACAGCGGCCAGGCCCTGCCGCTGCCGCGGCTGGCCGCCCGCCTGGGCGTGACCGACCGCCACCTGCGGCGCATCTTCCAGGCCGCGCATGGCGTGGGGCCGCTGGCCTACCTGGGCACGCAGCGCCTGCTGCTGGCCAAGCAGTTGCTCACCGACACCGACCTGCCCGTCACGCAGGTGGCGCTGGCCAGCGGCTTCGCCAGCCTGCGCCGCTTCAACGCCGCTTTTGCCGAGCACTACCGTTTCCAGCCCAGCCGGCTTCGCCGGGAAAGCACGGCCAGCGTGACGGGCCAGACAAGCGCGCGCAGCGAAGGCCTGCGCCTGGCCTGGCGGCCGCCGTGTGACGTGGAGGCCCTCGTGGGCCACTTCGCGCGGCGCCAGCTGCAGGGCGTGGAAGAGGTCGATGGCCTGGTGCTGCGGCGCACGCTGGGCTGGCCGCACCAGGGCCAGCGCCTGCAGGGCTGGCTGAGCGTGCGTTTTGTGCCCGAGCGCCACGAGCTGCGGCTGAGCACCTCGCCCAGCCTGGTGCCGGTGCTGGGCGCGCTGATGCAGCGTGTGCGCCAGACCTTCGACCTCGACGCCGACCCCGCGCGCATCGACCCCGTGATGGCGCTGCTGCCGCTGCCGCTGCGCCCCGGCGCGCGGCTGCCGGGCGCGATGGACGGCTTCGAGGCCGCGGTGCGCATCGTGCTGGGCCAGCAGGTCACGGTGAAGGCCGCACGCACGCTGACGCAGCGCCTGGTCGACCGGTACGGCACGCCCCTGGAAACGCCCTTCCCGGCGCTGAACCGGCTCTTCCCCGACGCCCCCACGCTGGCCGCTGCCGACCCCGAGGTGCTGGGCAAGCTGGGCATCGTGCGCCAGCGTGTGAAGGCCCTGCAGGCGCTGGCCGCGGCCGTGGCCAGCGGGGCCATCGAGCTGCACCGCAACGCCCCGTTGCAGGCCACGCTGGACGCGCTGCGCGCCCTGCCCGGCATCGGCGACTGGACGGCCCAGCTCATCGCCCTGCGCGCCCTGGCCTGGCCCGACGCCTGGCCGGCCAGCGACATCGGCCTGATGAACGCGCTGGGCTCGCGCGACCCGAAACACCTCACCACGCTGGCCGAGGCCTGGCGGCCGTGGCGCGCCTATGCCGTGATGCGCCTGTGGCACCACGTCGAAACCCTGGAGAGCCCGCGATGAAACACCCCCTCGAAGCGCAGATGCAACTGCCCAGCCCGCTGGGCCCGCTGACCCTGGCCGCCACCGCGCGCGGCCTGGCCCTGGTGTGGTTCGATGGCCAGGCCCACCGCACCGACGAGGTGGCGGCGCCGGAAGAGCCGCAGCACCCGCACCTGCAGCAGGCCGCGCGCGAACTGCAGGCCTACTGGCAGGCACCGCAAGCGCCCTTCACGGTGCCGCTGGACCCGGCGGGCACGCCCTTCCAGCAGGCGGTGTGGCAGGTGCTGCGCGGCATCGCGCCCGGTGCGCTGCTGAGCTATGGCGCGGTGGCCCAGGCGCTGGGCAAGCCGGCCGCTGTGCGGGCCGTGGGCGCGGCCATCGGGCGCAACCCGCTGGGCATCGTGGTGCCCTGCCACCGCGTGGTGGGCGCCGATGGGGGCTTGACGGGTTATGCAGGCGGGCTGGAGCGCAAACAGGCGCTGCTGGTGCTGGAAGGGGCGCTGCTCGCATGAAAGGCGCAAGATGACGGGCCGCGACCGGCTCGAGTTGCTGCTGCTGGGCGCCATCTGGGGCAGCTCTTTCCTCTTCATGCGCCTGGGCGCGGCCGACTTCGGCGCGCTGGCGCTCTCGCTGCTGCGCGTGGCCGGCGCCAGCCTGCTGCTGCTGCCGCTGCTGCTGTGGCGTGGCGAGTGGCCGGCGCTGCGCCGGCACTGGCGCGCCATCGCCGTGGTGGGCTTGATCAACTCGGCGTTCCCCTTCGTGCTGTTCAGCCTGGCCGCGCTGGCGCTGGGCGCCGGGCTGATGGCGGTGTTCAACGCCACGGCGCCGATCTGGGGCGCGTTTTTCGCTTGGGTGTGGCTGGGCGAGAAGCTCGACCGCGCGCGCCTGCTGGGCCTGGCCATCGGCGTGGCCGGCGTGGTGGGCCTGGCCTGGGGCAAGGCGGGGCTGCAGGTGGGCGCCAGCGGCATGAGCCCGGCGCTGGGCATGGCCGCCTGCGTGGCCGCCACGGTGCTCTACGGCCTGGCCGCGAACTACACGCGCCGGCGCCTGGCCGGTGTGGCCCCGATGGCGCTGGCCGCCGGCAGCCAGATGAGCGCCGCGGCCGTGCTGCTGCTGCCGGCGCTGTGGGCCTGGCCTGCGGTGGCGCCATCGGCCACGGCCTGGGGCGCGGCGGCCCTGCTCTCGCTGCTGTGCACGGGGCTGGCCTACGTGCTGTACTTCCGGCTCATCGCCCACGCCGGGGTGACCAACGCGATTTCGGTGACCTTCCTCGTGCCGGGATTCGCCATGCTCTGGGGCTGGCTGTTCATGGGCGAAGAGCCCACGCTCACGATGCTGCTGGGCTGCGCCGTGATCCTGCTGGGCACGGCACTGGCCACCGGGCTGCTGAAGCTGCCCGCGCGCGCACCAGCGCCGGCGCCATGAAAAAAGCCGCCGGGCTTGCGCCGGGCGGCTGGGTTCGGGGCGCTGTGCCTCAGCGGAACTTGGGCTGCGGCACGGTGCGCAGTTCACCCGGCAGCGAGCCGATGTACTGCGCCATGGCCTTCAGCTCGGCCGGTTTGAACTGCTTGACCTGGCCGGCCATGATGGCGTTGCCGCGGCCGACGTGCGGGTTGCCGGTGGTGGCGTAGGCGCGCAACGCCACGGCCAGGTAATCGGCGTGCTGGCCAGCGATCTTCGGGTACGAGGGATCGATGGGCTTGCTGTAGTTAGCGCCGTGGCAAGAGGCGCAAGCGCCCTTGGCCAGGAGGGCGGCGACCTCGGCCGATGGCGCCGCCGCGGGCGTGTCGGCCACGGGCTTGATCATCGAAGCGCCGTGCTTCTCGTAGTAGGCGCCGAGGTCGGCCATGTCGGCGTCGGTCAGCGAAATGGAGATGCCGCGCATCGTGGGGTGCTTGCGCTCGCCCTTCTTGTAGGCCTGCAGCGAAGCGACGATGTACTTGGCGCTCTGGCCCGAGATCATCGGCACCTTGTGCACTTCGGGGAAGCTGGCCTGGTAGCCCTTGATGCCGTGGCAGCCGATGCACATCGCTGCCTTCTTCTCGCCAGCGGCAGCGTCCTGCGCCTGGGCTGCGGTCATGAAGGACAGGGCGCCGGCCAGGGCCGCGAGGAGGGTGATCGCTTTGCTCATCTTCAGGAGGGGTGAGTACATCGGAACCGCACCGGCTCGGGGGCAAAAAAGCCGCCAGCCGCACAGCAGCGGGTGATTATAGGGGGGCCCTTATACTGAAACCGCCCCTTCCTGAAGCGCCTCGCGACGAACGCCGCAGCCACCCCCGACGATGAAATTCCAAGGCTCCAGCCAGTACGTCGCCACGCAAGACCTGATGCTGGCGGTGAACGCCGCCGCCACGCTCAAGCGCCCGCTGCTCGTCAAGGGCGAACCCGGCACCGGCAAGACCATGCTGGCCGAGGAAGTGGCCAGTGCCCTGGGCCTGCCGCTGCTGCAGTGGCACATCAAGAGCACCACCAAGGCGCAGCAAGGCCTGTACGAGTACGACGCGGTGAGCCGCCTGCGCGACAGCCAACTGGGCGACGAGAAGGTCAAGGACATCCACAACTACATCGTCAAGGGTGTGCTGTGGCAGGCCTTCACGGCCGAGCAGCCGGTGGCGCTGCTCATCGATGAAATCGACAAGGCCGACATCGAGTTCCCGAACGACCTGCTGCGCGAGATCGACCGCATGGAGTTCTACGTCTACGAGACGCGTGAACTCGTGAAGGCCAAGCACCGGCCGCTGGTCTTCATCACCAGCAACAACGAGAAGGAACTGCCCGACGCCTTCCTGCGCCGCTGCTTCTTCCACTACATCAAGTTCCCCGATGCCGACACCATGCGGCAGATCGTGGACGTGCACTTCCCGCAGCTCAAGAAGGAACTGCTGGCCGCTGCGCTGAAGACCTTCTACGACGTGCGCAACCTGCCGGGCATCAAGAAGAAGCCCTCCACCAGCGAGCTGCTCGACTGGCTGAAGCTGCTGGTGGCCGAAGACATCCCGCTCGAAGCGCTGCAGAGCCAGGATGACAAGGTGGCCGTGCCGCCGCTGGTGGGCGCGCTGCTGAAGAACGAACAGGACGTGACCCTGTTCGAGAAGCTGGTGTTCATGCAGCGCCACAACCGCTGAACGTGCCGGCCTGGCCCGACCCCGTCGAACTGCACGGCCCGCACGTGCGGCTGCTGCCGCTGCACGAGAGCCACCACGACGGCTTGTGCGAGGCGGCGCGCGACGGTGAGCTGTGGCAGCTCTGGTACACCGCCGTGCCCTCGCCGGAGGGCATGGCTGCCGAGATCCGGCGCCGGCTGGCCTTGCAGGCCGCTGGCAGCATGCTGCCCTTCACGGTGTTCGATGCCAGCGGCCGCACCGTGGGCATGACGACCTACATGCACATCGACGCCGTGCACCGCCGCGTGGAGATCGGCAGCACCTGGTACGCGGCGTCTTCGCAGCGCACGCCGCTGAACACCAACGCCAAGCGCCTGCTGCTGGGCCACGCTTTCGAACAGCTGCAGTGCATCGCCGTGGAGTTCCGCACCCACCGGCTGAACACCCAGAGCCGCCGCGCCATCGAACGCCTGGGCGCGCAGCTCGATGGCGTGCTGCGCGCCCACCAGCGCCTGCCCGATGGCAGCCTGCGCGACACCGCCGTCTACAGCATCACCGCCGCCGAATGGCCGGCGGTGCGCCACCATCTCGACTGGCAACTGAACAAGCCGCGCAGCGCCTGAAGCGCGCAGCACACACCCAACAAGGAGGCAAGAAGATGGCCCGCAAGCAGAACATCAGCGTCGAAGCGCTGTGGCAGATCGAACGCCTGGGCGCGCCCAGCCTGGCCCCTGATGGCGCTCAGGCCGTGGCCTCGCTGACGCGCTACTCGATGGAAGAGAACAAGGGCAGCAGCTCCCTGTGGCTGCTGTCCACCCTGGGCGGCGAACCGCGCCGGCTGACGAGCGCCGGCGACAAGGACGGCACGCCGCGCTGGAGCCCGCGCGGCGACCTCATCGCCTTCACCGCCAAGCGTGAGCAGGAAGGCAGCAAGGACGCCGAGCCACAGCTGTACGTCATCGCGCCCGATGGCGGCGAAGCGCGCCGCGCGGCCGAGGTGGCCACGGGCGTGGAAGGCTTCCGCTGGTGCCCCGATGGCAAACGCCTGGTGTTCATCAGCTGGGTGTGGCCCGAACTCAAGGGCCCCAAGGCGCAAGCCGCCAAGCTGAAGGACTTCAAGGAGCGCAAGGAAAGCGGCTACGTCACCAGCGAAGCACAGTACCGCTACTGGGACCACAACCTGCCCATGGGCCGTGTGGCGCGCCTGCACCTGATGACGCTGGGCAAAAACGGCGCGCCGGGCAAGGTGCAAGACCTGTTCGAAGGCACGAACTACGAGCTCAGCCGCGCCGACCCCAGCGCCGAGCACTTCGACATCTCGCCTGACGGCAAGCGGCTCGTCTTCGCCTTCGACCCCGCGGCGGAAAAGCGCCCCGACGGCCGCAACGCGCTGGCCGAGATGGACTTCAAAACGGGCCAGATCAAGGTCATCGTGCAGGACGCCGAGTTCGACCTCGGCACCCCGCGCTACAGCCCCGACGGCGACCGCATCGCCTTCACGGCCAGCCACCAGGCGCTCAAGCACACCATGCCCTCGCAACTGGCGGTGTGGGAACGGCATGAAAACAGCTGGGACGTGGTCAGCCACGAGTGGGACCACGAGGTGCACGCCCCGCTGCAGTGGGAAGAAGACGGCCAGGCCCTGCTATTCCCGGCCGAGCAGAAGGGCCGCACGCACCTGTGGCGCTTCGACCTGCCCGACCGCCGCGCCGAGATCGTGTTCGAGGGCGGCTGGCTGAACGGCTTCGACAAGGTCGCCGGCACGCTGGTGACGGTGGCCGACTGCGCCTTGCACCCGGCGCGCGCCCTGGCCCACCTGCCGGGCCAGCCGGCGCAACGCATCGAGCGTTTCAACGACGAGCTGATGGACACGCTGCAGTTCGGCAAGGTGGAAGAGGTGTGGCTGGAGGGCGCCAAGGCCGACGCGGCGGCGCCGAACGGCGACCCGGTGCAGATGTGGGTGGTCTATCCGCCCGGCTTCGACGCGAAGAAGAAGTACCCCGTGATGCACAGCATCCACGGTGGCCCGCACACCGGCCCGGGCGACAACTGGCACTACCGCTGGAACCTGCAGGTCTTCGCCGCGCAAGGCTACGTGGTGGCCAGCGTCAACTACCACGGCAGCAGCGGCTTCGGCCACGCCTTCCTCGACAGCATCACGCACCGCTGGGGCGAGCTGGAACTGCAGGACGTGGAGGCCGGCACCGACTGGCTGCTGAAGCACAAGTGGGCCGACCCGAAACGCGTGTTCGCCACCGGCGGCAGCTACGGCGGCTACATGGTGGCCTGGATGAACGCGCACGTGGAAGCCGGGCGCTACCAAGCCTACGTGTGCCACGCCGGCTGCTTCGACTGGGTGGGCATGTTCGCCGACGACGCCTACACCTGGCACGCCAAGGAACTGGGCAGCTGGTACTGGGACGACATGGCCCGCGTGCACAGCCAGAGCCCGCACGCCTACGCCGGCACCATGAGCACGCCCACGCTGGTGGTGCACGGCGCGCTCGACTACCGCGTGCCCGATGCGCAAGGCCTGGCCTACTACAACACGCTGAAGGCACGCGGCGTGGATGCGCGGCTGCTCTGGTACCCCGATGAGAACCACTGGATCCTCAAGCCGCGCAACAGCCGCATGTGGTTCACCGAGTTCTTCGGCTGGCTGCAGCGCCACGACCCGGCGCTGAAGAAGGGCGCCGGCAAGGCCAAGGCCCAGGGCGCGCCCAAGCCCAAGACGCGGTCGCCCCGCAGCGGCTCGGGCGGCTGAGCCAAGGCGACAATACGGGGCTCGCTCCCCATCCTTGCCCCCAGCCGCCGGGCCGCCCATGCTGATCGACTTCTTCTACACGCTGCGTGCTGCCAAGCTGAAGGTCAGCGTCAAGGAGTACCTGACGCTGCTGGAAGCGCTGCAGGCCGGCGTGATCGACGATGAAGGCGGCCCCACGGTCGACAAGTTCTACTACCTCGCCCGCACCTCGCTGGTGAAGGACGAGGCGCACTACGACAAGTTCGACCGCGCCTTCGCCGCCTACTTCAAGGGCGTGGAGCTGCTCACCGACTTCACGCAGGACGTGCCGCTGGACTGGCTGCGCAAGACGCTGGAGCTGGAGCTCACGCCCGAGCAGAAGGCCGCCATCGAGAAGATGGGCTGGGACGAGCTGATGGAGACGCTGAAGAAGCGCTTCGAAGAGCAGAAAGAGCGCCACGAAGGCGGCAACCGCATGATCGGCACCGGCGGCACCAGCCCCTTCGGCGCCTACGGCTACAACCCGCAGGGCATCCGCATCGGGCAGGACAAGGGCCGCAACAAGAGCGCCGTGAAGGTGTGGGACCAGCGCGCCTACAAGGACTACGACGACACCAAGGAACTCGGCACGCGCAACATCAAGGTGGCGTTGCGCCGGCTGCGGCGGTTTGCGCGCGAAGGCGCGGCCGACGAGCTGGATCTGGACGACACCATCCACAGCACCGCGGCCAACGCCGGCATGCTGGACATCAAGATGGTCCCCGAGCGCCACAACAAGGTGAAGGTGCTGCTGCTGATGGACGTGGGCGGCACGATGGATGAACACATCCACCGCGTCGAGGAACTCTTTTCCGCGGCGAAGACCGAATTCAAGCACCTCGAGTTCTATTACTTCCACAACTGCGTCTACGACTTCATGTGGAAGAACAACAAGCGCCGCTTCAGCGAGAAGCACGCCACCTTCGACCTCATCCGCAAATACAACCAGGACTACAAGCTGGTCTTCGTGGGCGACGCCACCATGAGCCCCTACGAGATCCTGCAGCCCGGCGGCAGCGTCGAATACAACAACGAAGAGCCGGGCGCCGTGTGGCTGCAGCGGCTGACGAACGCGTTTCCGAAGTTCGCGTGGATCAACCCCGAACCGCAAGGCGTGTGGCAGTACCGGCAGAGCATCTCCATCGTCCAGCAGCTGATGAACCAGCGCATGTTCCCGCTGAGCCTGGCGGGGCTGGAAGGTGCGATGCGCCTGCTGAGCCGATGACCTGGCGCCGCGCCGCCACCGCGCTGGCCCTGGCCGCGTTGGGCGGGCTGGGTGCGGGCTGCGCCAGCCTGAGCGGCGGCGCGGGCCCGGCTGCGGCTGCATCGGCCGCGCCAGCGCCGGCGGCTTCGGCAGCGGGTGACGGCTTCTCGCTGGTCACGCCGCAAGAGTACGAACAGCAATCGCCCACGCTGGGCGTGCTCATCGAGATCCAGGCCCCCAGCGCGCTGAAGGCCCTGCTGGAAAAACACCTCGACCTCGTGCGCCTGGGCAGCATCAGCCGCGACGAGGTGGACGACAGCGAGTGGGCCCGGCTCATCGACGCCGCGCCCGCGCAGGTGCGTGAACTGCTGCAGACCGAGGGCTACTTCGCGCCACAGGTCAGCATCGAACGCACGGCCGGCCGCGCCCAGGGCCAACCCGACCGCGTGCAGCTGCAGGTCGAGCCCGGCGAGCGCGCGCGCATCGGCCGCGTGACGCTGGAGGTGGAAGGCGCGCTGGAACGCGGCCACGCCGCCAGCGAACCCTACGCGCGCGAAACACTCAACAGCTGGCTCGCGGCCTGGCCCCTGGCCCAGGGCAGCGAGTTCCGCAACGCGACCTGGGGCGATGCCAAGGCCGGCGCGCTGGCCCGCCTGCGCGCCGCGGGCTACGCCACCGCCACCTGGGTGGGCACGGGCGCGCAGGTCGACCCCGAGACCAACACCGTGCGCCTCTTTCTGGTGGCCGACAGCGGGCCGCTGTTCCGCCTTGGCAGCATCGAGATCGAAGGCCTGGTCAGGCAGGACAGCCAGACGCTGTTGAACATCGCAGGCGTGCCGCGTGGCACGCCGGTGTCCGAGACTTTCTTGCTCGACTACCAGGAGCGCATCCAGAAGGCCGGCCTCTTCGAGAACGTCAGCGTCACGCTCGACCCCGACGTCAACCAGGCCGGGCAGGCGCGGGTGCTGGTGCGCCTGCGCGAAGCCCCGCTGCAGGTTTACACCACCGGCCTGGGTGTCAGCGCCAACACC
Organism: beta proteobacterium AAP65; assembly: GCA_001295865.1. Classification (GTDB taxonomy): domain Bacteria; phylum Pseudomonadota; class Gammaproteobacteria; order Burkholderiales; family Burkholderiaceae_C; genus Rubrivivax. The sequence continues at coordinate 31,423 of LJHW01000008.1, read as the reverse complement.
GGCCCGCGTGCTTCGGTGGAACACACCTGGCGGCGTGTGTTCGGCTACGCCGCGTCGTCGCGCAACAAGGTGGAGTGGGGCCAGAAGCGCCAGTTCTGGGAAGGCGAGATCAGCACGCACCCGGCCGAGAAGCAGTACCGCAGCCTCATCGGCGGCACAGTGGAGAACCTCGAGTCCGACTCCGACACCGTGCTCTCGCAGCGCCTGCGCCTGGGCCGCACGCAAGACACACAACGCATCGAGCGCCTGTACTTCGTCGAAGCCGAACGTTCGCGCCGCACCACCAACCTGGGCGTGCGCACCAGCGCGCTGGCCCTCTCGCTGAACTACCACGGCGTCTGGCGCGATCTCGACAGCGTGGTGCTGCCCACGCAAGGTTTCACCTTCGCCGGCCAGGGCGGTGTGGGCCGCTCGCGCGGCAGCAACGCCGACGACGGCAACTTCGGCCGCGCCTACCTGCGCCTGACGGGCTACCTGCCGCTGGGCCGCGCCTGGTACGGGCAGGCCCGCATCGAGGCCGGGCAGGTTTTCCTGGGTGACAACGCCGTGGTGCCCGATTCGCTGAAGTTCCGCGCCGGCGGCGACGATTCGGTGCGCGGCTACAGCTTCCGCAGTCTGGGGCCGCAGGTCAACGGCGCGGTGGGCAGCGGCAACGTCATGTACACGGCCAGTGTCGAACTGGCACGGCCCTTCCTGGCCAGCATGCCGGCGCTGTGGGGCGCGGTTTTTGTCGACGCAGGCAACGCGGCCGACAGCTTCAGCGCCCTCAAACCCGCGGTGGGCCTTGGCGTGGGCGTGCGCTGGCGCAGCCCGGTGGGCCCGCTGCGCATCGATTGGGCCTGGGGCCGCGAGGTGCGCCAGGCGCGCCTGCACTTCAGCGTGGGCATCGCGTTCTGATGGCCGGCGACGACACGCCCCGCAGCGCCGCGGCCCCGGCCGAGCCGCACGCCCCGCCGCAGCCGGTGCGCACCGGCCTGGGCCTGTGCATGCCGCTGTTCGCCGTGGCGCTGCTGCTGCTCTTGCTGCTGGGCCTGCTGGCCGGCGGCCTGCGCTGGGCGCTGGCCACCGAGCCCGGCACGGCCTGGCTGCTGCAGAACCTGGGCAGCAGCGTGCAAGCCCAGGGCTGGCGCGGTGCGCTGCTGGGTGACAGCTGGCAGGCCGAGCGCCTGCGTGTGCAGTGGGATGGCGGGCGCCAGTCGGTGCTGATCGAAGACCTGAAGGCCGAAGGCCTGCAGTGGCAATGGCGCCCGCAGCCGCACGCCTGGGTGGGCCTGCGTGTGGGCTCGCTCGCCGCGCGCAGCGTGACGCTGGACACCGGCCCCAAGCAGCCCGACAGCCCACCGCCGACGCTGCCCGCGGCGCTGCAGCAGCCTTTGCAGCTGCAGGTGGAGCGGCTCGCGCTGCAGCGCTTCATGCTGGGCGCCACCACCGCCACGGCCGCCACTGCCAACGCCGAACAGCCGCCCTTGCTGCAAGACCTGCTGGCCACCGGCCTGCACTTCCGCCCCGAGCCCGGCGCGTTGCACGCCATAGACAGCCTGCAGCTGCAAAGCCAGGGCGTAGCGCTGCAGGCCAGCGCCACGCTGGCCAACGCCCAGCCCTACGCGCTGCAGGCGCGCGCCACCGCGCGGCCGGTCTTCGGTGACAACAGCCCGGCCTGGGCCGCCGTGGCGCAGGCCGAAGGCCCGCTGGAGCAGCTGGCCGTGCGCGCCACGCTGCGCGGCCGCGCGCCGCCGCGTGGCGAGGCACCGGCGGTGGACCTGCAGGCGCAGCTGCGGCCGCTGCAGGCCTGGCCGCTGGCCGGGCTGGACCTGCGCACCGAGGCCCTCGACCTCGCCGCCATCACCCCGCAAGCCCCCGCCACGCGCCTGAGCGGCAGCGCCACGCTGCAGGGTGGCGCCGCTGGGCAGCCGCTGCAGGCGCGTGTGAAGCTCGACAACAACCTGCCCGGCCGCTGGAACGAAGGGCGCCTGCCGCTGCGCCAGCTGCAGCTGGAAGCCGCGGGTTCGTTGCAGCAGCCCGAGCGTGTGGCCCTGCAGCGTTTCGAGCTCCTGCTGGCCGATGCCACCGGCAGCGCCGGCCGCTACAGCGGCAGCGCGGTGTGGCAGGGCCGCACGCTGACGCTGGAATCGCAGCTGCAGAACCTGGCGCCGCAGCGCATCGACGGCCGCGCCGCCGCGATGACGCTGACCGGCCCGCTGGCGCTCACGCTGCGCGGCCTGCCTTCGCCCGATCCGCGTGCGGCCGCACCCAGCGACAAAACCACAGGGCCCAGCCTTGACTGGAAGCTCGATCTGCAGGGCCGGCTCGATGGCGCGCCGCAGCCCGTGCAACTGCAACTGGAAGGCAGCGCCGACGACCAGCGTCTCGAGCTGCGCCGCGCCACCGCGCAGGCCGGCCGCGCCGAAGCTTCGCTCACGGCCACGCTGCAGCGCCTGCCGGCCGGCGACTGGCAGATCGCCACCAGCGGCAGCGTCACCGATTTCGACCCCGTGCCCTGGTGGCCCGGCGAAGCCGGCAGCGCGTGGCGCCAGGGGCCGCACCGCTTGTCGGGAGGCTGGCAGTTCGATGTGCGCCTGCCGCGCAAGGCCGAATCGCTCAAGCCGCTGGTGCTGGCACAGCGCCTGGCGGGCAATGGCGCGCTGCGCCTGCGTGAATCGATGCTGGCCGGCGTGGCCTTGTCGGCCGACGTGAGCCTGGGCTACACCCAGGCCGCCGCGCCCACGCCCGCTGTGCTGCGCGCCGAACTGGAGCTGGGCGGCAACACGGTGGGCCTGGAGGCGCGCGGCGACCCGCTCGGCGCCGGCACCAGCGACCGCTGGAACGCCGAGATCGACGCTGCGACGATGGGCACGCTGGGCCCGCTGGCACGCCTGGTGCCGGCGCTGGCCGCTTGGGCCCCCGCGGGCGGCAGCCTCAAAGCGCAAGCATCGGCCGAAGGCCGCTGGCCGGCCATGCGCACCGAGGGCAGCGCCAGCCTGCAGCAGCTGCAGCTGGGGACGCTGTCGGTGGCACGCGGCGCAGCGCGCTGGCAGCTGGCCTCCGAGGGCTCGCAGGCGCTGTCGCTGCAGGCCGAGCTGGCCGACATCCGCCAGGGCAGCCAGCGGGCCGAGCTGCTGCGCGCCACCCTCAGCGGCACGCTGGCCGAGCACAAGCTGCAGGTCTTGGGCGCGGTGCCGCTGATGCCGCCGCGCTGGGCCGAGCAGATGCTGGCCCTGCCCCAGCGCCAGGGCACGCAGGCGCAGCTGCAGGGCAGCGGGCAATGGGCGCCAGCGGCCGAAGGCGGCGGCACCTGGCGCGGCCGGCTCGACAAGCTGACGCTCGGCGCCTGGGACGGCCAGCCGCAACAGACCGCCACAGGCACCACCGCGCCCACCGCCGGCAGCGCCACAACGCCCTGGCTCGACACCGGCAACCTGCGCGCCGAACTCGGTTTTGCGCCGGGCGGCAGCCTGGTGACGGTGATGCTCAGCCCGGGCCGCGTGCGCCTGGGCGACAGCGTGGCGCTGCGCTGGGACGAGGTGCGTGCCGACCTGCGCGGCGCGTTGCCACAGGTGCAGCTGCGCGCCGACATCGAGCCCTTCACGCTGGCCCCCTTGCTGGCGCGCCTGCAGCCCACGATGGGCTGGCAGGGTGACCTGAAACTCGGTGCGCGCGTGAACATCCGCGCCGCCGAGCAGATGGACGCCGACCTCGTGTTCGAGCGCAGCGAGGGCGACCTGCACCTGGCCGGCAGCGAGGGCACGCAGCTGCTCGGTCTCACCGACTTCCGCGTCTCGCTCAGCGCGCACGACGGGCAATGGCAGCTGGTGCCGGTCTTCAAGGGCCGCAGCCTGGGTGAACTCTCGGGCCGCGTCACCGCCTCCACCACGCCGCAGGCGCGCTGGCCGGGGCCCGAAGCCCTGCTCGGTGGCGAGCTGCGCGCGCGCGTGGCCGATGTCGGCATCTGGGGCGCATGGGTGCCGCCGGGCTGGCGCCTGGCCGGCCAGATCGACAGCACGGCCAAGCTGGGCGGCACGGTGGGCCGGCCGAGCTACGACGGTGAACTCACGGCCCAGGGCCTGGCGGTGCGCAACCTGCTGGCCGGCGTGAATGTGAGCGAGGGCCAGGTGCGCGTGAAGCTGGCCGGCGACGCCGCCACCATCGAACGTTTCACGCTCAAGGCCGGCGACGGTACCGCCACCATCACCGGCGGTGCCACGCTGGGCAGCAGCTTCAAGGTGCTGCGGGCGGGCCTGAAGCTCAAGGCCGAACGCCTGCGTGTGCTGGGCCGCGTGGACCGCCAGCTCATCGCCAGCGGCGAGGCCGCGGCCACGATGGAAGGCGAACGCATCCAGCTCGACGGCAAGTTCCGCATCGACGAGGGCCTCTTCGACCTGAGCCGCAGCGACGCGCCTTCGCTCGACGACGACGTCACCATCCGCCGCGCCGACGCGCCCGAAGAAAGCCGCACCGCCGCCGAAGACCTGCCGGTGCGGCGCAACTTCGCGCTCGGTGTCGACCTCGACCTCGGCGACAAGCTGCGTGTGCGCGGCCGCGGCCTGGACACCGGCTTGCGCGGCCAGCTGCGCCTGACGACGCCGGGCGGGCGCCTGGCGGTCAACGGCACCATCACCACCGAAGGCGGCACCTACGCGGCCTACGGCCAGAAGCTCGACATCGAACGCGGCATCCTGGCCTTCAGCGGCGGCTACGACAACCCGCGCCTGGACGTGCTGGCGCTGCGCCCGAACATCGACCAGCGTGTGGGCGTGGCCATCACCGGCAACGTGCTGACGCCGCGTGTGCGCCTGTATGCCGAGCCCGAGCTGAGCGATTCGGAAAAACTCTCGTGGCTGGTGCTGGGCCGTGCCTCCGACGGCCTGGGCCGCAACGACACCGCGCTGCTGCAGCGCGCCGCGGTGGCGCTGCTCTCGGGCGAAGGCGAAGCGCCCACCGACGCGCTGATGCGCAACCTGGGCATCGACGAGGTGAGCCTGCGCCAAAGCGACGGCGAGGTGCGCGAGACCGTCATCACGGTGGGCAAGCAGTTGAGCCGCCGCTGGTACCTCGGCTACGAACGCGGCGTGAACGCCACCACCGGCACCTGGCAGCTGATCTACCGCATTGCGCAGCGTTTCACGCTGCGTGCGCAGAGCGGCGAAGAGAGCGCGCTGGACATCATCTGGACCTGGCGCATGCAGGAAACGCCGGCCGATGCCGGCATGAGAAAATCCACGGTCACCCCGCCGTAGTTCAATGGATAGAACGGGCGCCTCCTAAGCGCCAGATACAGGTTCGATTCCTGTCGGAGGGACCACCCGCCGTGGGACCCTTGAGGCCCTGCGGCCTCAAGGGCGGCGGGTGGAGCTTCGCGCTTGCAAGCGCGAAGCGGATGCAGGCCAACACGGACTGCAAGCACGAACCCAGCCGAGGCCTCAGCCCTCCGCCGGCGCCCGCAGCGCCCGGCTCAGCATCACCACCGGGATGAGCCCCACGGCCACGATGGCCAGCGAGGGCAGCGCGGCTTCGGCCAGGCGCTCGTCACGCGCGAAGTTGTAGGCCACCACGGCCAGCGTGTCGCTGCCGAAGGGGCGCAGCACCAGCGTGGCGGGCAGTTCCTTCATCACGTCCACGAACACCAGCAAAGCCGCGGCCAGCGCCGAGCGCTGCAGCAGCGGCAGGTGCAGGCGTGTGAAGAGGCGCAGCGGCCCGCTGCCCAGCATGCGGGCGGTTTCATCGATGGCCGCCGGCACACGCGCATAACCCGCTTCCACCGACTGCAGCGCCACCGCAGAAAAACGCACGAGGTAGGCGTAGAGCAGCCCGAAGGCGGTGCCGGTGACCAGCGCCGCCACCCCCGCTTCAGGAAAGTGCGCCTGCACCCAACCCGCCGGGATGAGGATGCCCACCGCGATCACGGCCCCCGGCACCGCATAACCCAGCGACAGCACCCGCGCCGCCGGCTGGAGCAGCGCCGCGCCCAGGCCGCCGCGCTGGCGCAGCGCAAAACCCAAGGCCAGCGCCAGCAGCGTGGCCGCCAACGCCGCGCTGCCTGCCAGGCGGAAGCTGGCCCAGGCCCATTCGGCAAAACGCGCCAACGGCAGGCCGAAATCGCTGTGGTTCGCTTCGTCCCACAGCATGCGGCCCAACCACAGCACCGGCAGCACAAAACCCAGCAGCACCGGCACGCCGCACACCGCCCAGGCCGCCACTTCCGAGCCGCCGCGCAGCACCGCGGGCCGTGCCTCGGCGCTGGTGATGCCGGCGCGGCTGGTGGCAAAACGCAGCTGGCGCTGTGCCGCACGTTCGGCCAGCAGCAAACCGCCCACCACCAGCAGCAGCACCGCGGCCAGTTGCGCCGCGGCGATGCGGTCGTTCATCACCAGCCAGGCCTTGTAGATGCCGGTGCTGAAGGTGGACAGGCCGAAGTAGGCCCCCACGCCGTAGTCGGCCAGCGTCTCCATGAGCGCCAGCGCCACGCCGGCGGCCAGCGCAGGTCGCGCCATCGGCAAGGCCACCTGCAAGACACGCCGTCGCATGGGCGCGCCGAGCAGACGCGCCGCCTCCATCAGCCGCACCGCACGTTCGCCCAAGGCGGCGCGCACCAGCAGGTAGACGTAGGGGTAGAGGCACAGCACGAAGAGCACCACCGCGCCCCAGAAGCTGCGCACATCGGGCCACAGCGCGCCACGCCAGCCGAAGGCTTCGCGCAGCGCCGTCTGCAGCGGGCCGCTGAACTGCAGCGCGTCGGTCCAGGCGTAGGCCAGCACGTAGGCCGGCATGGCCAGCGGCAGCAGCAAAGCCCACTCGAAGACGCGCCGGCCGCGGAAGTCGAAGAGCGTGACCAAGGCCGCCGTGGCCGAGCCCAGCACCATCACGCCCAGGCCCACGCACAGCGCCAGGCCGGCCGATTGCAAGGCGTATTCGGGCAGCACCGTCTGCCACTGGTGCGCCAGCACGGCCAGCGCGGCTTCGTCCAGCGTCGCCCAGGCACCCAGCACGCCCAGCACGGGCAGCGCCAGCAGCAGGCACAGCGGTGTCAACAACAGGTTCAGGGCACCGCGCATGGAGAGGCATCAACCCGAGGAAAGAAGGAAATGCGAACAATGCTCATTCAGGGCCGGCGATTATCATTCGCTTCATGTTTCTGAGCCTGGAGTCGGTGGGGGTGCGCTACACGCGCGCCAGCGGGGCCCGCGCCGCGGTGGACGGCGTCACGCTGGGCCTGGCCGCCGGCCAGGTGGGCGTGCTGATCGGCCCTTCCGGCTGCGGCAAGACCTCGCTGCTGCGCGCCGTGGCCGGGCTGGAACGCTGCGCCGCCGGGCGCGTGCTGATCGCTGGCGATGTGTTGTCCGACGCCGCCAGCGGCCTGCACCTGGCCCCCGAGCAGCGGCGCATCGGCATGGTGTTTCAAGACTACGCACTCTTCCCGCACCTGAGCGTGGCCGACAACATCGCCTTCGGCATCAGCGCTCTGCCGCGCGCCGAGCGCCAGGCGCGCGTGCAGCAGATGCTCGATCTCGTGGGCCTGGGCCACGCCGCCAAGCGCGCGCCGCACCAGCTCTCGGGCGGCCAGCAGCAGCGTGTGGCGCTGGCCCGCGCGCTGGCGCCCAAGCCGCGCCTGTTGCTGCTGGACGAACCCTTCAGCAGTCTGGACGTCGACCTGCGCGAACGCCTGGCGCAAGAGGTGCGCAGCATCCTCAAGGAAAGCGGCACCACGGCGCTGCTGGTGACGCACGACCAGCTGGAAGCCTTTGCCGTGGGCGACGTCATCGGCGTGATGAACCAGGGCCACCTGGAACAGTGGGACGACGCCTACACGCTCTACCACCGCCCGGCCAGCCGCTTCGTGGCGGGTTTCATCGGGCACGGCGTGTTCGCGCCCGCACAGATCGTGGCCTGCGCCGCCGGCCCTTGCGTGCAAACGCCGCTGGGCGAGCTGCACGACATGGACAACTGCCCGCTGCCCGAGGCCTTTCCGCTCGGCGAGTGCGATGTTTTGCTGCGCGCTGACGACATCGTGCACGACGACGCCAGCACCGTGCGCGCACGCATCGAGCGCAAGGCTTTCCGCGGCAGCGAGTTTCTTTACACGCTGCGCCTGGAAAGCGGCGAGCAGGTGCTGGCCCACGTGCCCTCGCACCACGACCACCACGTGGGCGAGTGGATAGGCATCCGTGCCGAGGTGGACCACGTGGTCACCTTCCCGCGCGTGGCTGCCGCCGGTTGAACCGCCCCGCGCGCACAGCTGCACACACCCGGGCCTGCCCGGGGTGCAACTTTCCCGGGGGTGGCGTGCTCAGAACCAGGGCCAGACCTATACTGGGTTGGTGACCGCACGCCTCGCGTGCGCTCCATGAAAGGTGTGTCCCATGGGTTCGAAGATGAAGCTGGTCGGCATCCTGGCCGTTGGCGCGGTGGCCGGTGCTCTCACCACCATGCAGTTGCAGGCCGTGGCCCGCAACGCGCTGGCGCCGCTGCCGCTGGAAGAGGTGCAGCAGCTCGCCGCCGTCTTCGACCGCGTCAAGGCCGAGTACGTCGAGCCGGTGGACGAGAAGAAGCTGATCTCCGACGCCATCGCCGGCATGGTGGCCGGCCTCGACCCGCACAGCCAGTACTTCGACAAGAAGAGCTTCAAGGATTTCCGTGAGAACACCGGCGGCAAGTTCGTCGGCATCGGCATCGAGATGGCGATGGAAGAAGGCCTCGTGAAGGTGGTTTCGCCCATCGAAGGCAGCCCGGCCTTCCGCGTCGGCCTGAAGCCCGGCGACCTCATCACCCGCATCGACGACAGCCCGGTCAAGGGCCTCACCGTCGACCAGGCCGTGAAGAAGATGCGCGGCGAGCCCAACACCAAGGTGGTGCTGACGGTCTTCCGCAAGGCCGAGAGCCGCAGCTTCCCCGTGACCATCGTGCGCGAAGAGATCCGCATGCAGAGCGTGCGCGCGAAGATGGTCGAGCCGGGCTACGGCTGGATCCGCGTGAGCCAGTTCCAGGAACGCACCGTCGAAGACTTCGTGCGCAAGGCCGAAGAGCTCTACAAACAAGACCCCAAGCTCAAGGGCCTGGTGCTCGACCTGCGCAACGACCCGGGCGGCCTGCTCGATGGCGCCGTGGCGCTGTCGGCCGCCTTCCTGCCTGAAGACGTGGTGGTGGTCACCACCAACGGCCAACTGCCGGAAAGCCGCGCCACCTTCCGCGCCAGCCCCGAGTACTACGCCCGCCGCGGCGCCGCCGACCCGCTGCGCAAGCTGCCGGCCGCGATGAAAAACGTCCCGCTGGTGGTGCTGGTGAACGAAGGTTCGGCCTCGGCCAGCGAGATCGTCGCCGGCGCGCTGCAAGACCACAAACGCGCCACCATCATGGGCGCGCAGACCTTCGGCAAGGGCTCGGTGCAGACCATCCGCCCGCTGCCGTCTGACACGGCGCTGAAGATCACCACCGCGCGTTACTACACGCCGGCAGGCCGCAGCATCCAAGCCAAGGGCATCGTGCCCGATGTCTGGCTCGATGAAACCGCCGAAGGCAACGTCTACGCCGCGCTGCGCATGCGCGAAGCCGACCTCGAGCGCCACCTGACCGGCGCCGACGAGAAGAAAGACGCCGAGCGCGAGAAGGCCCGCGAAGAAGCGCGCAAGAAGCTCGAGGAGCAGCAGGCCAAGACCAAAGAGCCGCCCAAGCCGCTGCCCGAGTTCGGCACGCCGGAAGACTTCCCGCTGCAGCAGGCGCTGAACCAGCTGCGCGGCCTGCCGGTGCTGGCCAGCAAGACGGCCCCGGCCGAGCAGCGCGCCGAAGCGCCGGCCGAGAAGAAGTAGGGCCGATCGCCCCCCGCGAAGCCCGCCGCTGGCGGGCTTCTTCATTTCCAAAGCCCTGCACCCACCGACGCCATGGACGACGCCCACCTGCTGCGCTACGCCCGTCACATCCTGCTCGACGGCCTGGGCATCGAAGGCCAGCAGGCGCTGCTGGACGCACACGCGCTGGTCATCGGCGCCGGCGGCCTGGGCTGCCCGGCGGTGCTCTACCTGGCGGCCTCGGGCGTGGGGCGCATCACGGTGGTCGACCACGACACGGTGGAGCTCAGCAACCTGCAGCGCCAGATCGGCCACGGCACCGCGCGCCTGGGCCAGCCCAAGGCCGATTCGCTGCGCCACAGCGCCCGGGCGCTGAACCCCGGGGTGCAGATCCACGCGATCACGCAGCGTGCCGATGCGGCGCTGCTGGCCGAGTGGGTGCCGCAGGCCGATGTGGTGCTGGACTGCAGCGACAACTTCCGCACCCGCCAGGCCGTCAACAGGGCCTGCGTGGCGGCGGGCAAGCCGCTGGTGTCGGGCGCGGCGGTGGGCTGGGACGCCCAGGTCAGCGTCTACGACACGCGCCCGCGCGCCGACGGCACGCCCGCCGGGCCCTGCTACGCCTGCCTCTTTCCGCCCGAGGCGGCGCACGAAGACGTGGCCTGCAACACCATGGGCGTGCTGGCGCCGCTGGTGGGCCTGATCGGCAGCCTGCAGGCCGCCGAGGCCCTCAAGCTGCTGGCCCACAGCGGCGAGCCGCTGGCCGGCCGGCTGCTGATGCTGGACGCGCGCCGCATGGCCTTCGACAGCATCACGCTGCAGCGCCAGCCGCAGTGCCGCGTGTGCGGGCAGCCGGGGCACGGCGGCGGCTGAAACCGCGCGGCGGTGTCGGCTGCAGAACAGCAGCAGCCACGGGCATGTCGCGCCGGCAGGCTAAGCTCCACGGATGACCGAAAAGACCAGCCCCAACACCCCCAGCGCGCCGCTGACCGGCCGCAACTTCCCCAGCGCCGAAGAAGAAGCCAGCACCCTGGCCCGCATCGAACGCTACGCCGGGCCCGAAAGCGCCTACCGGCTGGCCTTCACCGACACCGATTTCCTGCTGCGCGAAGAGCTGCGCCCGGTGCGCATGCAGCTGGAGCTGCTCAAGCCCGAACTCGTGCAGCAAGAGCTGGGTATCACCTCCACCATCGTCATCTTCGGCAGCGCGCGCATCAAGCCGCCCGAGGTGGCGCAACAGCTGCTTGAAGAAGCCCGCGCGGGCGACGACCGCCAGGCGCTGAAGCGCGCCGAAACCGCGCTGGCCATGAGCCATTTCTACGAAGAAGCGCGGCGCTTCGCCGCCATCGTCACCGAACGCTCGAAGGCGCTGGAAACGCCGATCTACGTCGTCACCGGCGGCGGCCCCGGCATCATGGAAGCGGGCAACCGCGGCGCTTTCGATGTGGGCGGCAAGAGCATCGGCCTGAACATCGTGCTCCCGCACGAGCAGGCGCCCAACGCCTACATCACGCCGGAGCTGTGTTTCCAGTTCCACTACTTCGCGCTGCGCAAGATGCACTTCCTGATGCGCAGCATCGCGCTGGTGTGTTTCCCGGGCGGCTTCGGCACGCTGGACGAACTCTTCGAGACCGTCACGCTGGTGCAGACCGGCAAGAGCCGCCGCCGCCCCATCCTGCTGTTCGGGCGTGCCTTCTGGGAGAAGCTGCTGAACTTCGAGCACCTGGTCGACACCGGGATGATCAGCCCTGGCGACATCGGCCTCTTCAACTTCGTCGAGACCGCCGAAGAAGCCTGGGCCGTGCTGGCCGAGCACTACGGCTTCGACCTGCCGGAAACCGAAACCGGCCGTTTCGCAGAAGACATCTGAAGGAACCGCGATGAACCGACAAGTCAGCCTCATCGGCGCCCCCACCGACATCGGCGCCGGCGCGCGCGGCGCGAGCATGGGGCCCGAGGCCCTGCGCGTGGCCAAGATCCAGAGCACGCTGGAAGCGCACGGCCTGGAAGTGGCCGACCGCGGCAACCTCAGCGGCCCGGCCAACCCCTGGCTGCCGCCGGTGGACGGCTACCGCCACCTCAACGAGGTGGTGGCCTGGAACCGCGCCGTGCACGAAGCCATGTACGCCGAGTTGGCCCTGGGCCGCCTGCCCATCCTGCTGGGCGGCGACCACTGCCTGGGCCTGGGCAGCATCAGCGCCGTGGCCCGCCACTGCCGCGAAACGGGCAAGAAGCTGCGCGTGCTCTGGCTCGACGCGCATGCCGACTTCAACACCAGCGTGCTCACACCCAGCGGCAACATCCATGGCATGCCGGTGGCTTGCCTGTGCGGGCACGGGCCGCAGGCGCTCATCGAGATCGGCGGCACGGTGCCGGCCATCAGCCCGAAGGTGGTGCGCCAGATCGGCATCCGCAGCGTCGACCCCGGCGAAAAACGCTTCGTGCACGAGATGGGCCTGGAGGTCTTCGACATGCGCTACATCGACGAGATGGGCATGCGCCACACCATGGAACTGGCCCTGGCCACGCTGGACGCCAACACCCACCTGCACGTGAGCTTCGACGTCGATTTCCTCGACCCCGACATCGCCCCCGGCGTGGGCACCACCGTGCCCGGTGGCCCCACCTACCGCGAAGCGCAGCTCTGCATGGAGATGATCGCCGACACGGGCCGCCTGGCCAGCCTGGACGTGATGGAGCTGAACCCGGCGCTCGACATCCGCAACAAGACGGCCGAGCTGGCGGTGGACCTCATCGAGAGCCTGTTCGGCAAGAGCACGCTGATGCGGGCTTGAAGCCCTCAGGGTAATAAATGACCGCTCAAGTAACAAGCTCTTTGCTCCGATAAAGCCGACAGTCCTGCTGTCCTAGACAGGGCCGGCAGCCTGCGTCTTTACGGAGTCGAAGCATGCGAGCAAGTGGTGGCCTCAGCCTGGCCCAGCGTCTCTACCTCGGCAGCGGCCTGCTCATAGCCGCCCTGCTGGTCGTGGCCGTGTTGGTCTGGTCGATGATGAACCAGGTCTCGGCCCATGCCGAGGACGTGCAGCTCAACACCGAGCCTCAGCTTGAGCGCATTGCCGAGCTGGAACTCAACGTCACTCGCGCTTCGCTGCAACTGCGCCACGCCATCCTGGCGCGCACCCCGGAAGAACGCAGCACCGCGCTGGCCGACGTGATGGAGCGCAAGCGCCTGTTGGAAGCCCGGTTGAGCGAGTTCACCACCGGCATGCGCGACCAGGCCGGCCGCCAGGCGGCTGAGCCCCTTCAGGGTCTGATGGCCACCTTCTGGCGCGTCGGTGCAGAGAACGTGCAGCTCATCGAGGCCGACAAGAAGGACGAGGCCTTCGCCTTCCTCGTGGACAAGACCATCCCAGCGCGCAATGCGCTGCTGGCCCCGCTGGGCGCGGAGAAAAAGCGCCAGAGCACCGCGCTGGTCAGCGAACTGCAGGCCGTGGCCCAGGACGCCAGCCGCGCCAGCGCCATCGTGGCCGGTGCGGTGGTGCTGGTGGCGCTGGGGCTGCTGGGCTACTCCGCCTACCTCGTGAGCGTGATGCGCCAGCTCGGCGCAGAGCCCGAGGAACTCAAGCGCGCAGCCGATGCGGTGGCTGCGGGCGACCTGGGCGTGCAGATCGTGCTGCGCCCGGGCGACACTGGCAGCGTTATGGCGTCATTGCAAGCCATGACGGCCCGGCTGCTGCTGACGGTGCAGGCGGTGCGCCAGAACGCCGACTCGGTGGCCACGGCCAGCGCGCAGATTGCCGGTGGCAATGCCGACCTGTCGGCGCGCACCGAACAGCAGGCCAGCGCGCTGCAGCAGACGGCGGCTTCGATGGAAGAGCTGGGCACCACGGTGCGCCGCACCGCCGACAACGCGCGCCAGGCCGACGCCTTGGCCCGCAGCGCCTCCGACGTGGCGCAGCGCGGCGGCGAAGCCGTGCGCGAAGTCGTGGCGACGATGAAGGGCATCAACGACAGCAGCCGCAAGATCGCCGACATCATCGGCGCCATCGACGGCATCGCCTTCCAGACCAACATCCTCGCGCTGAACGCGGCGGTGGAGGCGGCACGCGCCGGTGAGCAAGGTCGCGGCTTCGCGGTGGTGGCCGGCGAGGTGCGCGCACTGGCGCAGCGTTCGGCCACGGCGGCGCGCGAGATCAAGGCGCTCATCGAAGAGAGCGTGGGCCGCACCGAGCAGGGCAGCCAGCTTGTCGACCAGGCCGGTGCAACGATGCTCGACATCGTGAGCTCGATCCAGCGGGTCAGCGACATCGTCGGCGAGATCACCAACGCCAGCGGCGAGCAGAGCCAGGGCGTGCAGCAGGTGGTCAGCGCCGTGACGCAGATGGACCGCAGCACCCAGCAGAACGCCGCATTGGTGGAAGAGAGCGCGGCCGCAGCCGAAAGCCTGAGCCAGCAATCGCGGCAGCTCGTGCAGGCCGTGGCGGTGTTCAAGCTCGCCTGAGTGCCCGCAGGCAGCCGATAGCATCGGCGGCATGTCTGCACGCCCTGTCCTCACGCTCAAGCTCCTGACCTGGCCACGCCGTCTGGCGGTGTTGCTCCTGCTGCCGCTGGCCGCAGCGGCGCAACCTGCGGCACCCCCGCTGGAAGTGCTGTCGCCCCGCCCTGGCGAGCCCGCCAGCACCGTGCGCGAATTCGTCAACGTGCTCGGCCGTACCGCACCCGGCAGCACGGTGCGTGTGGGTGGCGAGGCCGTCACGGTGTTCAGCACCGGCGTCTTCGCGCGCGACCGCGTGCCGCTGCAACCGGGGGCGAACACCATCGAGATCGAGGCCCGCGCGCCGGGCAGCAGCGAATGGCAGCGCCTGCCGCTGCAGGTAGAGCGCAGCGCACCGCCCGTGCCGGTGGCCTGGCCCACGGCCGCGCTGTGGCTGGACGGCAGCAGCCTGCGCCCTGCCGAGCCCGTGATGCTGGCCCCCGGCGAGGGCGTGGAAGTGGCCGTGCGTGCCACGCCCGGTGCACGTGTGGAGGCGCGGCTGCCCGGCCAGAAGGCCTGGCAGCCCTTGACCGACCGCGGCAACGGCCGCTACCGCGCGCTGCTGGCCTTTGAAGCCGGTGGCGACATCACCGAGGGGCCCGTTCAGCTGCGCGTGTTGGCCGCCGGTGCTGCGCCGGCGGTGCAAGCCGGCAAGGGCAAGGCCCGCGCAAAGCCGAACCGCGCCCTCACGACGGCAGCCCCCGGCACCGTGGGCCAGTGGCGCGAAGACCCCGAACGCCTCTACGCGGTGGGTGCCGACGGCGCCGAACTGCTGCACGGCCTGCACGAGGTGCGCCTGGGCGGGCCCTTCCTGGCCGAGCTGCCCGCCGGTACGCTGCTGGCCGCCACCGGCCGGCGGGGCGATTTCCTGCGTGTGCAGCTGGCACCCGACACCAGCGCCTGGGTGCAGGAAAAAAACCTGCAGCCCGCCGAGCCCGGCACGCCGGCACCGCAGGCCGTGTTCACGAGCGTCTCGCTCAGCGGCGAAGCTGAACACGACCTGCTCAGCGTGCCGCTGGCCGCGCGTGTGCCTTACCGCGTGTTTGCCAGCGCAGGGCCCGAGGGCCGCGAGGTGCTGGACATCGAGATCTACAACGCCCAGCTTGCCACCACCTGGGTGAGCCACCGCGCCAGCGCGAAGCTGGTGCGCCAGGTGCTGGCCGAACAGGTGGGCCCGGGCCGCGTGCGCCTGCGCCTGCTGCCGCATGCGGCGCGGCTGTGGGGCTGGCGCGCGGAACGCACACCCACCGGGCTGCGGGTGTTGCTGCGCGCGGCGCCGCGCATCGACGCCAACGCCGCCTCGCCCCTGGCCGGCCTGCGCGTGGCGGTGGAAGCCGGCCACGGCAGCAGCGCCAACCTGGGCGCGGTGGGCGCCACCGGCGTGCCCGAAAAAGACATCAACCGCTGGACGGCCGAAGCCCTGCAGGCCGAGCTGCAGGCCGCGGGCGCGCAGGTGGTGGTGATCCGCGAGGGCGATCAGAACCCGCCGCTGCGCGAACGTGCGCGCCGCGTGGAGGCATCGCAGGCGCACCTTTTCGTCAGCGTGCACGCGAACGCCACCGACACGGGCGCAGGCTTCCTGCGTGTTTCGGGCACCTCGCATTTCTACAAACACGCCCCGCACCACGCACTGGCCGCGGCCGTGCACCAGCGGGTGCTGGCGGCCACGGGGCTGCCCGATTTCGGGCTCGTGGGCAACTTCAACTACACGCCGGTGCGCCTGAGCACCTGGGCCCCGGCGCTGCTGGTGGAGCAGGCCTTCATGTCGCACCCGGGTGACGAAGCACAGCTGCTCGACCCCGCCTTCCGCGCGCGGCTGGCGCAGGCCGTGCGCCTGGGCCTGGAAGACTTCCTGAAAACGCGCTGAGCCGCGGCGGTTCAGCCCGCCGGCGGCGGGCCGGGCTGGCCGGCGCATTCTTCGAACACCCGCGCCGTGCAGCGTGCGCACACCGCCGGGTCCAGGCGCGGCACGATGGCGGCGATGGCGCTGCGTTTGTCGGGGAAGACGTGGTCTTCGCCCAGGCGCTGCAGAAAGCCGCTGTCGCGCCAGGTGGCCAGCACCTCGGGCCGCGGGCGGTGGAAGTACAGGCCCTGGCCGGGCCCGCTGCGCAAGCCACGTTCACGCTCCCACAGCGTGGCGCCGGCGGGGTCGATGAAGTTCATGCTCTTGCTCATCACCAGCAGGTGGGCCGGCGGCTCGGGCTGCTCGCGCAGGGCCCGCAACGCATCGGCCACGTGGGCCTCGGCACCGAACCACACCGGGCCTTCCATGCGCAGCAGCTTCAGCTGCGGGCACTCGGGGGCCGCGGGCGGCAGCACGACAAAACGCCGGTCGTGCCCCGGCTGTGGCGGGCCGGCAAAACCCATGCTGCGCAGCGCCGGGTGCGCGGTGCGGTGCAGGTACACCACCAGCGAGGCCGCCACACCCGCCAGCACCGCCACCTGCAGCGGCAGCAGCAGCGTGGCGGCCAGCGTGCCGCCGGCCACGGCGGCCTCGCGCTTGTCAAGGCGCCACAGCTCGCGCCACTGCGCGGTGTCTACCAGCGTCCAGGCCACCAGCAGCAGCAAGGCGTCGATGGCGGCCATGGGCACCACGGCCAGCAGTGGCGCGGCCCCGGCCACGAGCAGCAGCACCAGGCCCGCGGCCATCACCGCGGCCAGCGGCGTGCGCGCGCCGGCCTCCAGGTGCGGCACCGAGCGGTTGAGCGAGCCGCAGCTGACGAAGGCCGAAAAACACCCGCCGGCCAGGTTGCCCAGGCCCTGGCCCAGGCACTCGCGGTTGACGTCCAGCGCCTGCCCCGTGCGCGCCGCCAGGGCCTTGGCGATGGCGATGCTCTGGCCCAGCGCCACCAGCGTGAGCGCCAGCGCGATGGTGGCCAGCCGCGGCACATCGGCCCAGGCCAGGGCCGGCGGTGCCCAGGCCGGCCAGGGCTGCGGCAGCGTGCCGATGCGGGCGGTCTGCCAGGCCTGGGCGTCGGTCCACGGCAGGCCCAGGTGCCGGGCCCCCAGTGGCCCGGCCTGGCCCAGGGCCACCGCCAGCGCCGTGCCCACCAGCAGCGCCAGCAGCAGCCCCGGCGCGCGCGGCCAGCGCCAGCGCAGCAGCACCGCCACGGCCAGCGTGCCCGCACCCACGGCCAGCGCCGGTGCGGCGCCGGCCGGCGCTTGCACGAGAGACAGCCCCGCATGCCCGGCGATCAAGGCCGCCGCACCGGTGGTGAACCCCAGCATCACCGAAGGCGAAATGAAGTGCGTCAGCACGCCCAGGCGCAGCAGCGCCACGGCCAGCTGCAGCGCGCCCACCATCAACGTCAGCACCAGGGCCAAGCGCAGGTACTCGGCGCTGCCGGCCACGGCCAGCGGCGCCAGCGCGGCGCCGAGTGCCAGCGAGAGCGCGTTGGTCGGCCCCGTCAGCACCTGGCGGCTGGAGCCGGCCAGCGCCGCCACCGCCGTGGGCACCACCGCGGCGTACAGGCCCCAGGCCGGCGGCAGGCCGGCCAGCGCGGCGAAGGCGATGCCCTGCGGCAGCACCAGCACCGCGGCCAGGACGGCGGCCAGGGCGTCGCTGCGCAGGGTGGCCGCGTTCACCTCGGCCACCCACGGCCCGAGCCAGCGCTGCAGCGCAGGACGGGCCGGGAACCCAGGCCCGGATGTGGGGGAGGACATGCGCCCGAGGCTAGCACCGCCCAACAGGGCCAAGCGGGGCCGGCATAAGATGCAGCGATGCGACATGCCGGCCCCTGGGCCTTACCTTGGCCCCGCGGGGCCGTTTTCTTGGCTGCGGTTTGCCTTTCGGCCTGGGGCACGGCTGGCGCGGCCAGCACCAGCACCAGCAACGCGCCGCCCGCCCCGGCGGCGGCGGCCAGCGCTGCGGCGGCCACCGCCCCCACCGGCGCCGGCCAGCGCATCTACGAGCGCATACGCCCGCAGCTGCTGCAGGTGCGCACGCTGCTGAAGACGCAGGACAGCCAGTCATCGGTCGGCTCGGGCTTCCTCGTCGACGACGCTGGCCACCTCGTCACCAACTACCACGTGGTCAGCCAGTACGCGCTGCAGCCCACGCGCCACCGGCTGGTGTACGCCACGGTCGATGGCCGCCAGGGCGCGCTGCAGCTGCTGGCCTTCGACGTGGTGAACGACCTCGCGCTGCTCAAGCCCGTGGACGCCACGCCGCTGGCCGGTCGCGGCAGCGTGTTGCTGCGGCCAGCGAATGAGCCGCTGCCGCGCGGCGCGCGCATCTACTCGATGGGCAACCCGCTCGATGTCGGCTTTGCGGTGGCCGAGGGCAGCTACAACGGCCCGGTGGAGCGCAGCTTCCTCGAGACGCTCTTCTTCGGCGGCAGCCTCAGCGGTGGCATGAGCGGCGGCCCGGCGCTCGACGACCAGGGCCGCCTGGTGGGCGTGAACGTCGCTGCGCGGCGCGATGGTGAGCAGGTGAGTTTTCTCGTGCCCGCCGCCCCGGTGCGTGTGCTGATCGAACGCGGCCGTGGCGCCACGCCCATCACCACGCCGGCCTGGGCCGAAGTCACCCAGCAGCTGCTCGCCCACGAAGCGCGGCTGACCGAACGTTTCATCGCCCAGCCCTGGCGCAACGCCGGCCACCCGCGTTACACCATCCCGGTGCCGCAAGAGACCTTCTTGCGCTGCTGGGGCCGCGGTTCGCCGCAGGCCGTGCGCGGGCTGCAGTTCGAGCGCAGCGACTGCGAGATGGACAACCGCATCTTCGTCAACGGCGCGCTGCTCACGGGTTTTCTCACCGTGCGCCACGAGGCCTACGATGGCAGCAAGCTCGGCGCGCTGCGATTCGCCGAGCGCTACAGCGGCAGCTTCCGCAACGAGTTCATGGGCCGCGACGACCGCCAGCGCACCGCGCCGCGCTGCGTCGAGCGCCAGGTGCACAGCGGTGCGCCCGGCCCGGCCGGCAGCGACCAGGCCGGCCCGCTGCCGCTGAAAGCCGTGATCTGCCTGCGCGCTTACAAGAAGCTCGAAGGTCTGCACGACCTGTCGGTGCTCGTGGCCACGCTCGACGGCAGCGTGCAAGGCGTGCAGGGCCGGCTCGATGCCTACGGCATCAGCGCCGCCAGCGCCCAGCGCCTGGCGCAACACTACCTGGACGGCTACGCATGGAACGCCCCGAAGAACGCGTCGCGCTGATCGAGTGGCTCGACCGCGACGGCCACGTGCAGCGCAGCGCCGACGTGCAGCGCTGGCCGCTGCACCTGGGGCGCGCGCTCGACAACACCGTGGTGCTCGACGACCCGCACGTGGCCGCGCACCACGCCACGGTGGACCTGGATGCCGAAGGCCGTCTGCATCTGCAGGCCCTGCCCTCGCTCAACGGTGTGCAGCTCGGTGGCCGCGCCGTCACCGGCAGCGCGGCGCTGCCAGACGCCGCGGCCGATCTGCTGCTGGGTGCCACCCACCTGCGCCTGCGCACAGCCACGGCCGCCACCGCGCTGGCCCCAGAACGCCCGCTGCCGCGCACACGCCCGGCCTCGGCCCGCCGCACCTGGGCTGCGGCCGCGGCCCTGCTGGCGCTGACGCTGGGTGAAGCCTGGCTGGGCCTGGACCCCGGCGCCGACTACAGCGCCTGGTTGCCCTTGCTGCTGGGCCTGCCCGTGGCGCTGGCCCTGTGGTGCGGGGCCTGGGCGCTGCTGTCCAAGCTCTTCCAGCACCGTTTCGATTTCAACGGGCACCTGCGCATCGCCCTGCCCTGGCTGCTGGCTGCGACGCTGGTCGACCAGCTCTGGCCCCAGCTGATGGCCGCGCTGGCCTGGCCCACGCTGTGGATGGTCGGCTCGGCGCTGCAGAGCCTGCTGCTGGTGCTGATGCTGCACGCCCACCTGCGCCACACGCTGCCGCTGCACCAGCGCGCCGTGACGGTGGCCGTGGCAGCGATGGCCCTCACGGGTGCCGGCTTCACCACCGCGCTGACCTGGCGCAGCCACGACAGCCTCGTGGCCCTGCCCTACATGAGCACGCTGCCGATCCCGGCTTTGCGCATGGCCGGCACCGTGCCCAGCGCCACGCTGGTGGACGAGATGGCCCCGCTGGCTGGCCAGCTGGCCGCGCGTGTGGCCGAGGCCAAAAAAGACGAGGACGAAGCCGGCTCGGCCGACGAAGAAGACTGAAGGCGCCGGCAGCGGCTCAGCCGGCCGCCTGCCGCGCCTGCACCGCGCAGCGCAAGAGGCGGTCGATGTCGGCCAGGGTCAGCGCCAGGTCGAGCGGTTTGGTCCAGTAGCCGACAAAACCCGCGGCCAGCGCGCGCTCCCGCTCTTCGGCATGGGCCGAGGCCGACACCACCACCGCCGGCACCTGCTGCAGGCCGGGCAGGCCGCGCAAGGCGCGCAGCAACGTGTAGCCGTCGCCGTCGGGCAGGTGCAGGTCCACCAGCAGCAGGTCGGGCGGGGTGCTGCGGGCGGCCACCAGCGCGCTGGCCATGTCGGGCACCACCTGCAGCTGCAGCGCCGGGCGCAGCGCCACGATGGCCTGCATCAGCAGCGCGTTGACTTCGTTGTCTTCCACGTAGAGCAGGCGGCCGGCCGGGGTGTCGGCCGGGGCCGCTGGCGCGTGCTCCAGGGCCGCGACCTGCGGACCTGCAGCCACGAGCGCCGGCTCACGCCGGGCCGCCGGCAACCACACCGTGAAGGCCGAACCCTCGCCTGCAGCACTGCGCACGCCGAGGTGCCCGCCCATCAAGGCCACGAGGCCGCGCGCGATCACCAGCCCCAGGCCCGAGCCTGGCGTGGCCGTGCGCTCGGCACCCAGCCGGTTGAAGGGCTCGAAGAGGCCGGCCTGCTGCGCCGGGCTGAGGCCGATGCCGGTGTCGGTGACGGTGAAGGCCACGCCGCCTTCCAGCGCCGCCAGCTGCAGCGACACACTGCCGCCGGCCGGCGTGTACTTCACGGCGTTGGACAGCAGCGCACCCAGCACCTGCAGCAGCCGGCGGGCATCGGCCTGCACCTCGGCTTCGGGCAGGCGCTCGGCGGCCGGTGCGGGCGCGGGTGCGGCCCCAGGGGCTGCGGCCTGCAGCACGGGCCCGATCAAGGCCAGGCCGGCTGCGTCTGCCCCCGGCCCGGCCATGGCCAGCGCCTGCGTGGCCACCTGCAGCGCCCCCACCGGGGCCAGCGTCACCTTGAACTGCCCGCTGTCGATGGCGTTGAGGTCGAGCACCTCGTCCACCAGGTCCAGCAAGGTGCGGCCGGCCGCCTCGATGGTCTGCACGCGGCGGCGCTGCTCTTCGCTCAGGCGCTCGACCTCGTCACGCCCGAGCAACTGCGCAAAGCCCAGGATGCCGTTCAGCGGCGTGCGCAGCTCGTGGCTGACGCGGGCCAGAAAGGCGCTGCGCGCCCGCGCGGCGCCTTCGGCCTCGTGCCGCTGCGCCATCGCCTCTTCCAGCGCCACACGCGCGGTGATGTCGCCCACGTGCCCGTGCCACAGCGTCTGGGCGCCGGCGAGGCCGCGCGGGCTGGCGTGCAGCTCGTGCCACACGGGAGCTGGGCTGCCCGGCAGCAGCACCCGAAAACGCACCTGCCAGGGGCTCATGCTGGCCACCGCCGCGGCCAGCGTGGCCTGCAGGCGCGGGCGGTCTTCGGCATGCACGTGCTGGAACACGGCCTCGGCGCTCAGCGCGGCAGCCTCGGCCGACACCCCGTAGAGCGCGCGTATGGCTTCGCTGGCATACGGGAAACGGGCCTGCCGCACGTCGGCCGGCACCCACAGCTGGAAGATCATGTAGGGCGCCAGGTCGGCAGCACGCCGCACGCGGAGCGTCTCTTCTTCGAGCTGGCGGCGCTGGCGCACCGGCACCAGGACGGCGTCGCAGGCCACGCCGGTGTCGCCCTCGCGGCGGCGCGCGTACATCAGCACATGCACGGCGCTGCCCTTGTCGTCGAGCAGCGCCAGCGCCACCTCGTCAGCATGGCCGTGCAGACGCAGCAGCGGCAGCACCCGGGTTTGCAGGATCACGCGCGAAGGCACGGTGAGCAGCGCATCGGCCGCCTGGCCCAGCAGGGTCTCGGCCGGCCGGCCCAGCCATTCGGCCAGCAGGGCGTTGGCCGCCGCCACCCGGCCGCCCGAGTCCAGCCGCAGCACCGCGCAGGGCAGCTGTTCGGTGGCAGGCAGCAGGGAGGCCAGTGGCACCACGAAGCTAGCGGGCGGGGGCGGCGCGGCGTCGCAAGGGGCGGGGGCTGGCTTCAGCCACCCAGGTGGCGGCGCAGCACATCCACCGTCACGGCCGGGTCGGTGAGATGCGGGCAGTGGCCCACGGTGTCGGTGACGACCAGGGTGCTGTTGGGCAGATGCCGGTGCATGAACGCACCCACCGCCGGAGGCGCGATGGCGTCGGTGCCGGCCTGCAGGATGAGGCTGGGCACCGGGCACTGCGGCAGCACGTGGCGGTGGTCGGCGAGGAAGACGGCCTGCGCAAAACGCCGCGTGATGTAGGGGTCGGTGGCGCAGAAGCTGGCCTTGAGCTCGCCCGTCAGCGCTTCCGGGCTTTCTTCGCCCATCACCACCGGCGCCAGAAAACTGGCCCAGCCTTCCGGGCTGCTTTCCATCAGGTCGAACAGGCCGTCGATGTCGGCGCGGCTGAAGCCACCGGTGTAGGCGGGCGGGTCGTCGAGGTAGCGCGGCGAGGGGCAGATCAGCACCAGCTGCGAAAACCGCTGCGGCTGGGCGATGGCCGCCAGCACGCCGATCATGGCGCTGACCGAATGGCCGACGAAGACCACGTCCTGCAGGTCGAGGGCATCGAGCACGTTGTTGACGTCTTCGGCATAACCTTCGATGCGGGCGTGGCGCACCTCGTCGTAGGCCGTGATGTCGGCGCGGCCGCAGCCGATGTGGTCGAAGACGATCACCCGGTGGTCGGCCTCGAAGGCCGGCGCGACGAAGCGCCACATCTGTTGGTCGCAACCGAAACCGTGCGCGAAGACCAGGGGGCGCTGCCCCTGGCCGCGCTGCACCACATGGTGCCGGTGGATGATGTCTGCCATCTGTGTCTCCGTGCTGGAAGTCCGACCGCCTGCGATCACGACCACCCCTGGTCAGGCCCAGGAGCTGCGCCCGCCGGACAATACACGCTACCCCGAACGACAAGAGCCCAAAAACCATGCGCCTGAGCGACCTGCTATCGCTTTTCATGACCCTGGCCCTGTGCGTGGCCGTGCAGAACGCGGCCGCCCAGGCCGCCGGCGCCGGGCCGCAGCTGCGCGTGGCCAGCGCCTTCGACGCGCAGACCATGGACCCGCACGCCGTGGCGCTGCTGTACCACTCGCGCGTGAGCACGCAGCTCTACGAAGGCCTGGTCAACCGCGACGAGCAGTACAAGCTCGAGCCCGCGCTGGCGCTGTCGTGGCAGATGACTTCGCCGACCAACTGGCGCTTCAAGCTGCGCCCGAACGTCACCTTCCACGACGGCACACCCTTCAGCGCCGAAGACGTGGTGTTCTCGCTGCAGCGCGCCACCACGCCGCCTTCGCAACGCGCCTTCCAGTTGAGCGGCATCGCCGCGGTGAAGAAGATCGACGCGCTCACCGTCGACGTGCAGCTGCAGACGCCCGATGCCGTGCTGCCCGAGAAGCTCAGCTTCGTCGGCATGATGAGCAAGGCCTGGGCCGACAAACACGGCCTGCAGCGCGCACAAGACTTCAACGCCAAACAAGAGACCTTTGCCGTGCGCAACGCCAACGGCACCGGCCCCTACCGCCTGGAACGCTACGAGCCCGATGTGCGCACCGTGCTGCGCCGCCACGCCGGCTGGTGGGGCTGGGCCGACAAACGCAGCGGCAACGTGCAGCAGGTGAGCTTCATCGTCATCAAGAGCGACGCCACGCGCCTGGCCGCCCTCGCCTCGGGCGAGGTGGATGTGGTGCTCGACCCGCCCTACCAGGACATCCGCCGCCTGCAGGCCGACCCGCGCATCACGCTGAAGCAGACGGCCGACATCGGCCAGCAGTACCTGGGCTTCGACCAGAGCCGCCCCGAGCTGGAAGGCAGCGACATCAAAGGCCGCAACCCCTTCAAAGACCTGCGTGTGCGCCAGGCCGTCTACCACGCCATCAACGTGCCGCTGATCGTCGACAAGGTGCTGCGCGGCCAGGCGCAGGCCACCGGCGCCTTCCTCTCGCCGCTGGTGGACGGCAGCCCGGCCGAACTCGACAAACGCCTGCGCTACGACCCGGCGCGCGCACGCCAGCTGCTGGGCGAAGCCGGCTACCCCAACGGCTTTTCGGTGCCTCTCGATTGTGTGAACGTGGCCTGGCGCGAAAACGTCTGCCAGGCGGTGGCGGCCATGCTCACGCAGGTGGGCATACGCACGCAGCTGCGCAGCGCACCCAGCACACAGTTTTTCCCGCGCCTGACGGGCGGCAACACGCCGTTTTTCGAGGTGGGCTGGACGCCGCTGCCCGACGCCTGGAACTCTCTCAACGGCCTGATGCGCAGCTACAGCCGCGAAGGCCAGGGCACCTTCAACGCCGGGCGCTACAGCAACCCGCAGCTCGACAAGCTGATCGACGACCTGCGCGTGGAGCCCGACCTCACGCGCCGCCGCGCGATGGTGACCACCGCGCTGCGCCTGGCCGCCGACGACCTGCCACTGATCCCGCTGTACCGCCGCACGCTGACCTGGGCCATGGCACGCAACGTCAGCCTGGTGCAGTGGCCCAGCGACGCGGTGGAGCTGCGCTGGGCGCGCGTGGGCACGGCGGGGGCGAAGTGAACAGGGCGCTCCAGCCCCTGCAGCGCCAGCAGCCGCTGTTGATCGGCGTCTCGGCGCGCATCCACTACCCCGGCAGCGCCGGCATGCCGGCCGGTGGCGTGTGGGGCAAAACGGTGCACTACCTCGAGCAGAGCATGGCGCACTGGCTGCTGGCCGGCGGCGCCTGCGCGGTGATGGTGCCGGCGGTGGACGCGCAAAGCCTCGTGCAGCGAAGCGAGCTGCACTTGAACGACTACGCCGCCGCGCTGGACGGCCTGGTGCTGCAGGGCGGCAACGACGTGGCGCCCGAGAGCTACGGCGAAAGCCCGCTGCACGAAGACTGGCGCGGCGACCCCGTGCGCGACCGCTACGAGCGCGACCTCATCCAGGCCTTCGTCGATGCCGGCAAGCCCGTGCTGGGCATCTGCCGCGGCCTGCAGCTGCTGAACGTGCATTTCGGCGGCACGCTGATGCAGGACATCGAGCACCAGCACCCACAGGCCCACGTGCACCGCGTGCTGGGCCGCTACGAGCAGCACCACCACGCGGTGGACTTCGTGCCCGGCACGCGGCTGGCAGCGCTGTTCCCGGGGGTGGCGCGCGCCACCACCAACAGCATCCACCACCAGGCCATCAAAGACCTGGCACCGGGTTTTGTGGTCGAAGCGCGCTGCCCCGAAGACGGTGTGATCGAGGCCGTGCGCTGGCTGGGCGACAGCTTCGTGGCGGGTGTGCAGTGGCACCCCGAGTTCCACGACCCGGCCCATCCGCACACGCTGGACGACCGGCCGCTGCTGCAAGACTTTCTGGCCGCGGCGCGCGCCGTGAAGGGCTAGGGCCGCAGGGTCAAGGCGCCCTGCAAGCCCCTTCCACATCGGCCGCCCGCACGGCCGCCAGCAACTCGGCCGCGCGGCCTTCGCGCGGCCAGCCGGTGACGGTCTGCAGCACACGGCCCTCGCGCACCACGTGCATCACCGGCAGGGCCCGCGGTCGCGCCTGAAGTCGGCCGGATACACCGCCCCACCTTCGGCGTGCAGCCCGCGTGTGAGCGATTTCGCCATGCGTTCCTGCTTCACGTAGGGGCCGCGGCCGTTGCGGCCGCGCACGCTCCAGGCGTGGCCTTCTTCCACCAGGCGCTGGCTGATGTTCAGGCCCTCGACCGTGAGCACACCCACGGTGAGCGCGCCGCTGCGGCCGGTGCTGCGCAGCGTGGCGGGTTTGTTCAGCGCCAGCTCGATGAGCGCCTTGCGCGCATCGGGGCCCCAGGGCTGGCAGAGCTCGGGCGCGTCGATGCTGGCCAGGCGCACGTCGATGGCCGGCTGGCCCGGCACGCTGAAGCGCACGGTGTCGCCGTCGATCACCTGCGTCACCGCACCCTGCAAAGGCACCGGTGCGGCCGGCTTGGCGGCCAGGGTGGCGGGGCTGCCGGCGGCCAGCAGCAAGGTCAGAACGAAGGCGGGCAGGCTGCGCATGGCCGCCATCGTAGCGGGCCTGTGCACCGGCTGGCGGTTGAGCTCACAACCATCGCAACGCCGCCCGGCCCCAGCTTGCCGAGCTCCACACCGCCGCCTGCACCGAGCCGCGCGCACAAGCTGCGCTGGCGCTGGGGTCTGGCCGGCTTGCTGGCCTTGCTGCTGCTGGCTGTGAGGCTCTTGCCCGCGGGTGAGCAGGCCGCAAGCGTGCAGCCGGCGCGGCCTGCGTTCGTGCCGGCGACGCCGCTGCTTCGCCGGGATGCTGGCCGCCGACAGACTCAGCCAGCCGGCCGCCGCCGCGCCGGCCGTGGTGCCAGCACAGCCTCAGACGCCGCCAGCAGCCGGTCGAGCCGATCCTTCAGCTTCTCGGTGCTGAGCTGTTCACGCAAACGCTCCACCAGCAGCGGCAGCGCAAAGGGGCTGGGCGCCTGCAGCACCACGCGCTGCAGCGGCAGCGCGGCCAGGCGCTGCAGCGTGGCCTGCAAGCGGCCGACCTCCAGCTCTTGCGAGAGCACCTCGCGCTCGGCCTGGCCCAGCAGGCGGTTGCCGGCGTCGTACTTGCGAAAGACCTCGAAGAAGAGGCTGCTGCTGGCCTGCAGCTGGCGCATGCTTTTCGGCGCGCCGGGGTAGCCGCCGAAAACAAGGCCGGCCACACGCGCGATCTCGCGGAAACGCCGCTGCGCGAGTTCACCCGAATTCAGGCTGGCCAACACGTCGGCCAGCAGATCTTCACCGCTGAAGAGCGCTGCCGGGTCGAGTGCGGCTTCGTCCACAGGCTGCGCGGCCAGGATCTCCAGGCCGTAGTCGTTGACGCTCAGCGAGAAGGTGTTGGGCGCGTGTTTCGCCAGCCGCCAGGCCAGCAGCTGCGCCAGGCCGATGTGCACGTTGCGCCCGGCGAAGGGGTAGAAAAACAGGTGGTGGCCTTCGCGCGAGTGCAGCTGCTCCAGCAGCAGCGCGCCGCGCTCGGGCAGGCGCGACATCTGCGCCTGGGCTTGCAGCATGGGGCGGGCGGCCTGCATCTCAGGGTCGGCGAAAGCAGGCGCCTCGCCCGCGCCCTGCAAGGCCTGCGCGCTGGTGTCCAGCAATTGCTGCACGGCAGCAGCCAGCTCGCTGCTCAGCGGCATCTTGCCGCCGGCCCAAGCAGGCACCACGCCCTTCTTCTTGCTGCCAGCACGCACGTAGGCGGCCATGTCTTGCGTGCGCACGTACTCCAGCACGCGGCCGGCGAAGACGAAGTGGTCGCCCTTGTTCAGGCGCGCGATGAAACCTTCTTCGATGGTGCCTATCGTGCCGCCGCTGAGCCACTTCACCGCCATCGCCGCGTCGCTGACGATGGTGCCCACCTGCAGCCGGTGGCGGCGCGCGATGCCGCGGTCGGGCACGCGCCAGCGGCCGTCCACGAGCTGCACGCGGTGGTACTCGGGGTAGGCCGTCAGGCTCTCGCCGCCGCGTTCGACGAAGGCCAGGGCCCAGTCGAATTCTTCGCGGCTCAGCGTTCGGTAAGCGTGCGTGCTGCGAACCTCGGCGTACAGCGCGTCGGCGGTGTAGCCGGTGGTCGGCGCGCCTTGGGCGTCGACGTCGCCGCCCAGGGCCACCGTGACCAGGTGCTGCACCAGCACGTCCAGCGGCTTGTCCAGGCCCGTGCGCGCTTCCACCTGGCCGGCCAGCGCGGCGGCGCGCGCGGCGGCGGCTTCCACCAGCTCCAGCGTGTTGGTGGGCACCAGCGTCACGCGGCTCTCGCGGCCCGGCGCGTGGCCGCTGCGGCCGGCGCGCTGCAGCAGCCGCGCCACGCCCTTGGCACTGCCGATCTGCAGCACACGCTCCACCGGCAGGAAATCGACGCCGAGGTCGAGGCTGGACGTGGCCACCACGGCCTTCAGCTGCCCGGCCTTGAGCCCCGCTTCGACCCAGGCGCGCACCTCCTTGTCGAGGCTGCCGTGGTGCAGGGCCACGATGCCGGCCCAATCGGGCCGCGCCTGCAGCAGCAGCTGGTACCAGATCTCGGCCTGGCTGCGCGTGTTGGTGAACACCAGCGCGGTGCTGCAACGCTCGATCTCGTCCACCACCGGCTGCAGCATCTGCGCGCCCAGGTGCCCGCCCCAGCTGAAACGGCCGGGGTCCTGCGGCAGCAGGGTGTCGATGCGCAAGGCCTTGTCGACACGGCCCTGCACACGCTGGCCGCCATCGCCACACAGCGTGGCCATGGCCTCGTCGACATTGCCCAGCGTGGCCGACAAACCCCACACCACCAGCGCCGGGTTCCAGCGTTTCAGGCGCGCCAGCGCCAGCTGCACCTGCACGCCGCGTTTGTTGGCGATGAGCTCGTGCCATTCGTCCACCACCACGGTGTGCACGCCGCCCAGTTCTTCGAAGGCGCGCTCACGCGTCAGCATCAGGCTCAGTGATTCGGGCGTCGTCACCAAGGCCTGGGGCAGACGGCGGTCTTGGCGCGCGCGTTCGGCGCTCGGCGTGTCACCGCTGCGCGTGCCCACGGCCCAGGCCGGGGCCATCTCGGGCAGGGGTTGCTGCAGGGCGCGTGCAGTGTCGGCGGCCAAGGCCCGCATTGGGGTGATCCACAGCACCTGCAGGCCGGGCGATGTTTTGACCGGCCGCGCGCGCTGCAGCGCGCCCATCCACACCGCGTAGGTCTTGCCACTGCCGGTGGTGGCGTGCAGCAGGCCGCTGCGGCCGGCGGCCATGGCGGCCCACACCTCGCGCTGGAAAGCGAAGGGCGCCCAGCCGCGTGCGGCGAACCAGGCCTCGGCCGGCGCGTTCATGCGGGCGCGGTGGCGATCCAGCCTTCCACCGCGTCCAGCTGCGCCGGCAGGCCGTAACCCGGCTGCTGCAGCGCCCAGGCGGCCTGCGCCAGGCACAAGGCCGCATCGAGCCGGTCGCCGCTGGCGTCGTCGACGAGCGACTCACGCTGCGCGTGCGTGAGCTTCAGGCGCAGGCCCAGGCGCGTGCGGCCTTGCTCCAGCGCCTCGACGATGTCCTTGCGCGCGATGAGCCGGTCGGCCTCTTCGCTGTTCTTGTAGGAACGGCGGCCGATCAGCTCGAAAGCCAGCAGCCCGGGGTAGGCCTCCAGTGCCACCCGCTGGGCATCGCCTTCGTGCTGGCGCGGCAGGGTCACGCCGGCCTGGATCAAACGCGACAGGCCCTCGTAGTACATGAACCCCACCGGCACATACCGCGTCTGCAGCGGGCTGCTGCTGCTGATGCCGGGCATGGCACCGTCGCACACGCGGTGCAGCAGGCGCTGGCCGGCGGGCCGGGTGTTGCCCCAGGCGTCCACCAGCGCGCGGAAATCCATGCGCGTGGGGCAGCGGCGCTGCAGCTCGGTGATGACCTCGGCCGTGGTGCTGCCCAGTGCCTGCGCGTCGACAAACGCACGCGGCAGGCCAAAAGGGAAATCAAAACCGCCGCACCAGGGGCCGGCTTCGGCCAGCAGGGCCTCGAAGCCGGCCAGGGTGGGCAGTTCGTCCAGGGCGTTCAAGCGCAGCACCGCGCCCACGAGCTGGCCGCGGGCCACGGTGATGGGTTTGCGGCGCGTGGGCGCGCTGCTGAAATCGACGCCGAGCAGTTGCATGGGGGGATTGTGTCGGCGCCCGGCGGCGCCTCGGACGCGCCCGCGCTTCAGGCGGCCAGGCGCACCAGGGCCCAGCCCGCCACCGCGATGTGCAGCAGCGTCACCCCCACCGACAGGCCGTGCAGCCGCGCGAAGCGGGCCTTCTGGCCGGCGTCGGTGGCGCGGTTGATGGCCGGCATGAGCAGTTGGCGCGTGGGCACGGTGCTCAGGGCCACGGCGGCGAGGATGGCGGCAGCCAGCGTGTCGACAAAGGCCGCCGCACCGGCCGCGAGCAGCGCCGCAGCGATGACGAACAAGTAGAAGTGCGGGAAGGCTAGTCGGATGAGCATGCGCGCCTGCGCCACCGGCAGGGCCGTGAACAGGAAGGCCGCGAAGCCGCCCGCGAATAGCAGCATGCCGCCGAAGAGGCCGGCGGTGAGCAGCAGGCTTGCGGTCTGCATGAGCGCCATCACCCGGGCCTCAGATGTGGCGGCTGACGCGCACGGCCGCGGCCGAACCACTGCCCACCACCGCGGCCCACAGGCGCGCCACGACACCGACCGGCGCAGCACCGCGGCGTGTGCGCGCGTCGTCGCGGTGGGCCACCTCGTCGAGGCGGCAGGTTTCGAGCAGGTCGCGCAACGCGGGCACCTGCGCAGCGGACGGGACCTCACCCGGCGGCAGCGCATCGATCATCACCACCTGCGCCGCGTAGTGCGTGTCGACGAAGGTCTCCACCGCCTCGATCGTGGCGTAGACCGCGCGTGGGCCGAAGAGCGCCGGCAGCGCGCCCGTCAGCCAGCCGGCTGCGCGCCACAGCGGCAGCAGCCGGCTGCGTTGCGCACGCGGCACCACGCCTTCGATGAGCGCCAGGTGCTGCTGCTCGGTCTGCAGGTGGTGCTGGGCGAAGGCGCGCAGGTCGGCGTCGCGCGCCAGCGCCAGCACGCCGCGGTAGATCATCACGGCGCCAGCTTCGCCAGCGTGGTCGGTGCGCAGCTCCTGGCGCAGGGCCAGCGGCAGCGCCAACCACGCCGCCGGCAAGGGCCGCGGCCGCCACAGCGGGCGCACGGCGAGGAAACCGCGGTAGAGCATTTCCATCGCCCACACCGCGCCCGGCACGCGCGCCAGCAGAGCGAGGCCGCGGAAGGCCGGCAGCCGCTGCCAGATGGCCACGAAGGCCGCCGCACCGCTGAGCAGGCGGCCATCGGGCAGGCGCACGTGCAAGCGGGCCAGCGCGTCTTCACGCGGCAGTGCCGCGCCCAGTGCGGGCGCGGGGCAGACGGCGGCGTCCACCCACTGCAGCTGGTCGCCGCCCTGCGCGCGCTGGTAGGTGGCGATCTCGCGCGAGCACAGCGGGCAGGCGCCGTCGAAGTAGACGCAAGGGGCGGCTGCGGCCGGCAGGGCGGGGGTGGGTGG
>LJHW01000079.1 GCA_001295865.1 beta proteobacterium AAP65 | reverse complement strand
GCCACGACGCCCAAGCGGCTTGCCGTGTGGGGTCGCGGCTGAGCGAAGGGTTAGGCCGAACGCCGGACGCTGCGATGGCCGTGACCCGTGACCTTGGCTGAACCCTCAGCGTTGCGCAACTGCGAAGCCTGAAGACTCCTTCGCCGCCGCTGACGGCGTTCGTTGGCGGCACAGTTCAGTCCCCGGCGGCGAGACGACGAACTGGCTGACGCAAGGGGGTGACGAGCAGAGGAAGGTTCCGGCGCAGCGCTGACTTGAACGATGGAGTTCTCGGTCGCTCGCCGCGGAGCGCCTGACGACTTTGGCTTGCGTAGGTTCTGCGCGCTGAGCGCTGGCCGGAGCGCGCAGAAGCCAACGGCTGGATTTGAACGCGGCGGGCATCTTGGCTCGCCGAGGTGGTTCGATTTCGCATGCCCGCTGTGTGCGGCCTAACGTTCGAGCTAACCCCGACCGCGGAGACAGGTGTTGTAAGCCCGGTTCGTGATGATGCTACCGCTGGCACGGACCGGGCTTACAACGCCTGCCGGAGTGGGTCGGGGGCTGAGCGAGGGGTTAGGCCTCGCCGGGTTGCGGCTACCCTGTGTAGCACTGATATACCACGCGGGTGACTTTCCCCGCTCGCACCTTTACGTAAAGAGAGTCCGCCTCACCGTAGAAGTGCCAAGTGCCGTTTGGGCTCGGGTTCTTTACACCTAGGGGGATAAGCGACGCTACGGGACTGCCCACGCGTAGGGGACTTACATTCCACTCCGATGACTCGATGAAAGCGGTTCCAAGCAGGTAGCGGTCAGGATCGTTTGTGAATGTGATGACTTGGAGGTGCAGACCTTTGAAGCTGTATAGCTTCTCGATAGTCTTGAAAGCATCCCACTCAGTAACTTGGACGGTTTTCTCGTCGTGCAGCTTGCCAAGCTGAAGCAACAGTGGGAGTTTCTTGGGTAGGCGAATGCTCTCCTTCATGCCTATGCAAGAAAAACTAGGCAACTCGACGTCAATCGGGTCTGGGATGTCAATTGGGTCTGAATAGACCGACTGACAGCAGCTAAAGAGAAGCAGTGCGATTAGACGGAATGGCATATGGCAGTGTTTCGCGAGGCCTAACGTTCGAGCTAACCCCGACCGCGGAGGCAGGGTGTGCCCGCCGCGAAGTGGA
>LJHW01000078.1 GCA_001295865.1 beta proteobacterium AAP65 | reverse complement strand
GGAAGGTCTGCATAACTCCGTGCCAGTCCGAATAGCCTGAGCGCCTTGCGCAAGCGACGATCAAGCCCATGAAGCAACTCGGACTTGGGCTGAACCTGTCGACCAAGAGGACGCGCAAGCGCGAGTTCCTCGAAGAGATGGAGCGCGTGGTTCCTTGGTCGGCTCTGGTGCAGGTGGTCGAGCCGTACTACCCGCGCGCCAAGACTGGCCGCCCGCCGTTTGGCATCGAGACGATGCTGCGCATCCACTACCTGCAGCAGTGGTTTGCGCTGTCGGATCCGGCGATGGAAGAGGCGTTGCACGACATGCCGGTGTTCCGCGAGTTCGCCAAGCTCGGGGATGGGGCTGAGCGACTGCCCGACGAGACCACGATCCTCAGGTTCCGCCACCTGCTGGAGAAGCACGACCTGGCCACCGACATGCTCAGGGTGGTCAACGACATCCTGCAAGCCAAGGGACTGACGATGAAGAAGGGTACGGTGGTCGATGCCACGCTGATCGCCGCGCCGAGTTCGACCAAGAACGCTGAAGGCGAGCGCGACCCGGAGATGCACCAGACCAAGAAGGGGAACCAGTGGTACTTCGGCATGAAGGCCCACATTGGCGTGGACGCGCACTCCGGGCTGGTGCACAGCGTGGTGGGCACGGCGGCCAACGTCAACGACGTGACGCAGGCAGGCGCCCTGCTGCATGGGCAGGAAGACGTGGCCTTCGGTGATGCGGGCTACCAGGGAGTGCACAAGCGCTCGGAAGCTGCAGGGCCGACTTGGCACGTGGCCATGCGCCCCGGTCTGCGGCGCAAGCTCAACCCGTTCATAGAACCCGAGTTCATCGCCGAGCAGGCCGAGCAGTTCAAGGCAAGCGTACGGGCCAAGGTCGAGCACCCGTTCCGCGTGCTCAAGCGCCAGTTCGGCTACACCAAGGTCCGCTACCGGGGGCTGGCGAAGAACACCGCGCAGATCGTCACGCTGTTCGCACTGTCCAACCTGTGGATGGCACGGCGGCGATTGATGGACATCAGGGGATGAGTGCGTCCGCAGCTGCCGAAATGGCTGCGCGGGACGCAACGAGCGCTCGCTGCGAGTGGCAAACGCAGGCGTCGGACGCTCGCCGTGCTCGCAGAACCGCTCACGCTGCATCAACTCACCTCAACTGCCACTTCGCGATGCGTTGTGCAGAGCTTCC
>LJHW01000077.1 GCA_001295865.1 beta proteobacterium AAP65 | reverse complement strand
CGGCCATGAAGGAGTTGCTGGGCCCCATCATCGGCATCACCCTGGTGCTTTGTGCTGTGTTCCTGCCAGCGGCCTTCCTGCCCGGCATCACCGGGCAGATGTACCGACAGTTCGCGCTGGTCATTGCCGCCACCGCCGTGCTCTCGGGCATCAACGCCATCACCTTGAAACCCACGCAGTCGGCGCAGTTTCTGCGGGTGGCCGATCCCGACAAGAAGCCGGGCGTCCTGGCAGGCGCCTACATCCGGGGCTTCAACCGCGGCTATGGCGCGCTGGAGGCGGCCTACATGCGACTGATCGGCGGGCTTGTCCGGTTCAAGTGGCCCAGCGCCGCCGTGGCCGTAGGCCTGATGGCCCTGGCGCTGGTGGGCTTCATCCGCATCCCCACCGGCTTCATCCCCACGGAGGACCAGGGCTACTTGCTGTTGTCGGTGCAGTTGCCGGATGCTGCCGCGCTGGGCCGCACGCAGGCGGTGCTGGATGACATCTCCCAACGCGTTCGCCGTGTCCCGGGCGTGAAGCATGCCATCGCGGTGGCGGGGGTGTCAGCCACCGAGGGCAACACCCCGCTGCCCAGCGCCGGACTGGTATACGTGACGCTGCACGACTGGAAGGAACGCACGGGTGAGGGCCAGGACCTGCGCAGCCTGTACGTGAAACTGAGCGCCTTGCTGGCCGAGATTCCCCAGGCGCAAAGCCGGGTGCTGCTGCCGCCGCCCATCAACGGCCTGGGCCTCTCGGGTGGCTTCCAGATGCAACTGGTGCTGACGGACGGCAGCAACGACTGGGACAAGCTCGCCGCGGCCGCGCGGGCGATGGTTGAACGCGCCAGGGGAGACCCTCGCTTTCAGGAGGCGTTCACCCCTCTGCGTGTGAACGTGCCGCAGCTGCGCATGGAACTCAACCGTTCGCGCGCCGAGGCGCTGGGTGTTTCTGTGAGCGACGCCTACGACACCGTGCAGACCTACCTGGGCGCGTCCTTCGTCAACCTGTTCTCAGCCCTGGGGCAGAACTACACCGTCTACGTGCAGGCCGACCCCGACGCGCGGCGCGACCTGGCCGCCATTGGCGAGTTGACGGTACGCGGCAAGGGTGGCGAGATGGTGCCGCTCGGGGCCTTTGTGCAGTTCACGGCGACCAGCGGGCCCGCGGTGGCCTCGCAGTACAACCTTTATCCCACCGCCACCTTGTTGGGCGCTGCTGCACCTGGCGTGGCCAGCGGCGAGGCCATGGCGGCACTCGAAGCGTTTGCCACCGAACTGCTGCCCCCCGGCGTGGGCTACGAGTGGACCGCCATGTCCTACCAGGAAAAGCTCGTGGGCAACACGGTCGTGCTGGTGTTCGGCCTGGCGCTGGTGCTGGTGTACCTCGTGCTGGCAGGCCAGTACGAAAGCTGGTGCACCCCGCTGCCGGTCTTGCTGTCGGTGCCGCTGGCCCTGGTGGGCACTGTGGGCGCGCTGCTGGCGGTGGGCTTGCCGAACAACATCTACGTGCAGATCGGCCTCGTGCTGCTCATCGCGCTGTCGGCGAAGAACGCCATCCTGATCGTGGAGGTCGCCTCCGAGCTCATCCACCAAGGTCACGCGGTGGGCGAGGCCGCGCTCGAAGCCTCGCGGCGGCGCCTGCGCCCCATCCTGATGACCTCGCTGACCTTCATCCTGGGTGTAGTGCCGCTGGTGCTGAGCAGCGGCGCGGGTGCTGCGGCACGCATCTCGATCGGCATCACCGTGCTGTCGGGCATGTTGGCGTCCACCGTGCTGGCCGTGGCCTTCGTGCCTGTGTTCACTGCCCTGCTGTTGAGACCCAAGCGCCACGCCTGATAGGTGCCTCCTGGGTCCGCGCCTGATTGAACTCACGCGAACGGCCAGGAGTCGTCGGTCGCGACGGTCGGCTTTTCTGCCTCGATCAGGCCGTTGCCCGCATCGACTTCTCGAACCGGAACATCCCATCCTCGAAGGACTCGCCACCGGCATGGGCATCGTGGGGATCGGGATGCCGTTCATGGAAGAACTCGACGATCTTGAATCCGCACTTGTTCACGTAGAAGTGGATGTTGCGCTTCTCGAAGTACGGCGTGTGGGTTTCCCAGCTGAGCGTCTCCGGAAAGCGCTCTTCAATGAGCTTCCAGGCCAGTTGGCCGATGCCCCGGCCGTGCACACCCGGCTTCACGAAGAAGAAGGCGAGCGCGTTGCGATGCGTTGCCGTGTCGATCTCCAGCACCGCACCCCCCACCCGCTGGCCATCGAGCAGGATGTGGAACGCGACGCCGCCCGGCCTCTCCAGGGAGGCGGCGATGTCCGCGTCCGCAGGGATCGGGCCTTCGTCCGGGGTCATCGGCAGTTGCTCCCGCACGCCGGTCATGAAGGCTTCCTGCACATCCCGCATGAACGAGAGCCGATCGTTCGGCCCCAACGGCGCCAGCGCCACGCCGCAGCCTTCGATGTCGTGTCTCAAGGTTTCGTCCTCTGTCTGGTTCAATGCGCCGCCCTCGGTAAGCCGGGGCTGCGTGCGGCGGATGCCCAGGCGAACGATTCTGCCAAGCCACCTCGGTGGCTGGGCCGCCAGCGTCCGAGTCCCGGCACAGCGCTTGTCCCCCGTACGGACGGGCGATGGTGGCCACCACGGCGAGGCCCAGCCCGCTGTGGACGGGCTGCTGCATCTGGGCCAAACACACGTTGACTTCCAGCGCACAGGGCGGGCGTAGAACTCAGATGGCGGGCGCCTGCCCTGTGGCCATGACAGTGAGCGTGAAGACAACAGACAGCCATCTGTGGCTCTGCCGGGTCCAGTGGTTCCAGTGCATGGCGACCCCGTCAGTCCTTCGACTGGATCATCTTCCAGCCGTTACCCGATGGATCGCGGAATCCGGCATCCACGGTGCCGTAGCGGTCAACCGGCTCCTGAGTGAATTCCACTCCCACTGCGAGCAGCGTGTCATACGCGGCTCGGCAGTCCGTGACCGTCAACACCAACGGTGGCATCGCTCCTTTGGCGACCATCGCGCGCATCACCAGCGCCGTCTCGGCATCGAGTGCCGGCGGCCCCGGCACAAAGAGGCCCAGTTGGAACGAGGGCTGGTCCGGATGCTGCACCGTCAGCCAACGGTAGTCGCCGTTGCCGACGTCCGTGTGAACGCGGAACCCAAGTTTCCCGACGTAGAAAGCGAGCGCTTCCTGCTGGTCCCGCACGTACAGCCCGACCACTCCAACACCTTGACTCATGGGCACTCCTTTCGCTGAAGAAGTTCGTTTGTAGCCTCGCTTTCGAGCCGGCGCTTCTCCGAAACTGCGATGGTGAGGTCAGGCCGCTGCGCGGCCTTGACGAAGCAGACCGGGACACGACCCTGCGGATGCGCCACCGACTTCGCGCTCGCTCTGGTTTCGCTCGGGCTGGCGCCGGTGATGTCTCGGAACGTCCTGCCGAAGGTTCCCAGACTCTGCCAACCTGTGGCGAAGGCGATCTCGGTGATCGGCCAATCGGTCTCGTGCAGCAGCGCGGTGGCGCGCTCGATACGCCGCGTCAAGTGGTAGCGGTGCGGCGGGGTCCCGAAGGCTTGCTTGAACGAGCGCGCAAAGTGCGCCTCGGAAACACCGCTGACCTGCGCCAAACGACGCACGGGCCACTCCTCGTGCGATGCGGCGTCCATCCGATCCTTCGCCCGCAGCAGCCGGCGCAGAAGGACGGGATCTTGAAGAGCAAGTCGGTCGCTCACTGGCTTTCGCGAGAATTTGCAGGGCCTCATGATCGCCGACATCCTGGATGTCGGCTTCTCGGCATCGAGAGCTGCCAGCCGCGGGTTGCATTTGGGTCGCCAGCCGAGGCGTGCCTTGGCCTTCCTCTGCGCTTCAGCCCGGCACAAGTCGCGCCAAGGCAGACAGCAGCCACTTCAGGCCGTCTTGCGCCGCAACCAGCAAGATATGGCTCAAGAGAAGCCCATAGCCGAGGCCGGCGCCGCCAAGCGCTGCGGATACGGCCAGCGCGAGCCCGTCGCGCGCCACGCAGGAATCGGCACCGCCCCGTCCGACCTGTGCCAACGCGATGCAATGAGCAGGATGAGCAGGCTCACCCCCAGCAAGGGCGTCAAGCTCAGCAAAGACACGATCAAGAGCAGCACGGCGGCCGACGCTTCGCCATGCAGGCGCAACAACTGACCCACGCTCAGGCTCGGCGTTGTTGGCTGGACAGCTTCGGGGAGCATTCGCGTCAAGAAATGGCGTGGCGGCGGCGCAAGCTTCCCGCATGCGACACCGTCGGCTCCGTAACAGGCCGAAGTGACACTTTGGCGACCGGCGCCAAGCTGAACCCTCTCGGGCCTGTGCGACAGCACTGTCGCAATTCGTCGTGCATCGTCAGCGCGTGGAGTGGCCGGACGGCGTGAAATGACGTCATACAAGCAAGTGTGATGTGTTCATTCCTTCACCCGTCTTCCCAGAGATCCACCATGCACCAACTCCACTCACTGCCAGCCTTTTCAGCCGTTGGCGCTGTCCTCCTGGCCCTGGCCGCTTCCACGGTCTTGGTCACCACGCCGGCCCAGGCGCGCGAGCGCCAGACCCACATCAGCAACTCCAACGGCAACAGCGCCACGCGCAACGTGCAGCGCGCCGGCGGCGATGTGTCCAGCAGCTCGACAGGGGTGAATGGCAAGACCAGGAGCCGCAACGTCGATCGCAGCACCGACGGCACCCAAGCCACGGTCGTCGGCCCAGACGGGCAGACGGCGACGCGCGCTGCGAACCGTTCCGCTGAAGGGGGCTCGACCACCACCACCGGGCCCAACGGCCGCACGCGCAGCCGCCACTCGACGCGCGACGGCGAAGGCAAGGGCTCAACCACGATCACGCGCGCCAACGGCGGGACGGTCACGCGCGAAACCACCAGGAACTTGCCCTGAGGCCTGACCCGTCATGGACCACGTCGCCCTCAACGATCTCCTGGCCTCCGACCTGAGGCCCTGGCTGGGTGCCTTGATCGTCGCCCTGCTGGGCATCGCTGCCATCGAAGGCATCGTCATGTCGCGCCGCGCCCCGGGCAGCTATGACTGGTGGGCCTTCGCGGCCTCGATCGGCGATGCCGTGGGGCGGCGCGTCACCGACGTGGCCGCCACCGGGCTCGGCCTGGCGTTGGCAGTGCCCCTGCTCGGCTGGGTTTACCAACACCGCCTGTTCACCATCGAAGCGGATTCGGGGTGGGGCCTGGCGCTGCTGTTCGTGGGCAATGAGTTCTGCTACTACTGGTACCACCGCAGCGCGCACCGCGTGCGCTGGTTCTGGGCGACGCACGCGGTGCACCATTCGCCCAACCAGCTCACGCTGGCCACCGCGTTGCGGCTGGGCTGGACGGGAAAGCTCACCGGCACGGCGCTGTTCTTCTCGCCGCTGTTGTGGCTGGGTTTCTCACCCGTGGCCGTGGCGCTGGCGATGTCGGCGAACCTGCTTTACCAGTTCTGGCTGCACACGACCTGGATCCCGAAGCTGGGCAGGACCTTCGAACGCTGGTTCAACACGCCGTCGAACCACCGTGTGCACCACGGCAGCAACCCGGCGTATCTGGATTGCAACTACGGCGGCGTCTTGATGCTGTTCGACCGCCTCTTCGGCACTTACGTGGAAGAGCGCGCCGACCTGCCGCCGCGTTACGGCCTGACCACGCCACTGCGGACCCACAACCCGCTGCGCATCGCCTTCCACGAGTGGATGAACCTGGCGCGTGATCTGCGAGACGCACGCGGCGCCAGAGACATCTGGCGCGCGCTGTTCGCACCGCCGGCAGCACGCGAGCGCCCGACGAAGGCCAGGGAGGGCTCAGCCTGAATACCCATGCGCCTCGAAACACTTCAGCCGAGACCCTTCCAAACACCCATCCAAGCCAGAGGAGAAACCATGACCGTCCCCACACAACCGCCGCAACGCCCCATCACAGCCGCCCCGCTGGCTGAATCCATGAAACGCGCCGCCAGCCTCTTCGCCATCGCTGCTTCATTGGCAGTGGCCACAACCGGCACCCATGCGGGGAACGGCGCGGCGGGCATCACATCGGCAACGGCCAAGAAGCCTGCCATCTCTTCCGCTTATCTCGGCGGGATCAACGTGCCGCCTCAGTTCTTTTCGCCCATCACGGGTTGTGCGCAGTGGATCGGTGACGACGGCATGCCCCTGGTCATGTCCGTGCCCATCAAGGCATCGTCGCTGCGTCCAGACAGGTTTCGCGTGATCAGCAGAGCCGGCGTCGAATCCACGCCCAACTGCGCCACCCTGCGTCCAGCCGATGAGACCAACGAACGCCACACCATCCTGCTGGCGGGGCCGATTGCCGATCCCGCCGACTTGCCTGCTTATGTCGTGATCGTCGGTCCCGTCGAAGATGTCAGGGGCAACGTGCTGGAGGGCGCGGTTTCTCCGCCCGTCACCATCGGCATCAGGAGTGGACCCTCTCTGGTGCATGCCTTCGTCTTGAACAGGCCCGACGGTCCTCCTGGGAGTTCGCGGCGCGTCATCCAGATGGTCTGGCAAGGTGGCGTGACCGGACCCAACGGAGTCGAGGTTGGCACCGAGCAACTGAATGCCATCCGCATCATCGACTGCAACGGCAATGCCCACACGCCACTGGCGTTCGACGATCTCGGCGATGGTGACAACTACCTGGAACTCCATCTTCCCGCAGGCGTCGTGGCCGAACGCGTCGAGGTTGCCGCAGGTTACTTCTTTGACCCCTTGAACCAACCCAACCCGACGACTGCGGTGCAGGTGAAGAAGGGCTGCAGGAGCGACTCATGAATGGCATGAACCGCACAGTGACCGACTCCGACGGCAAGACTGCCGTATGCGGCATCGAGCGCGGTAGCGCAGTCACGACAGCGACGGTCGCCAACCGCAACGGCCGGACCGCAAGCGCACGATGACCGTCACGCCCTGATCCCGAACGACTTGTCCATCACCCGGATGGCTGCGCTTGCAGGCCCGCGGTGCATCGGCCCGAATCACAAGCCAACGAAAGAATCTGATGAAACCCAAACTGTCCTTCCCCACCACCCTTGGTTTTGCGGTCGTGCTGCTGTGTGCCGCCGGCTTCACCTCCATGGTGTCCGCGCAGGGTGCCGATTCGGCACGCCAGGAAAAAATGCGGGCCGACTTGCAGAAGCGCTTCACCGCTGCAGACACCAATGCCGACGGCCGACTCAGCCGCGACGAGGCCAAGCGAGGCATGCCCAGGATCCATCGCAACTTCGACGCCATCGATGCCGAGAAGACGGGCTCCGTCAGCCTGGAACAGATCGCGGCCTTTGCCGAAAAGCAGGGCGGCCGGCGCTGAGCCGCGTCTTTGGGCATCTTGCTTGCCCTTTGTAAGCACCCCGCCTGGCTGCGGCGGCGCCAGCTTTTGGTCGCACTGCTGGCAAACCGGTCCGAGCGCTGTAGCGGCGGTTTGGCTTCACGAAGTTGGAGTGGCGAGGAGTGGCCAAGAACACGGCGCAGGTCGTCACACGGATCGCGCTGGGGAGCTTGAAGTCGGAGTGACCACAGCTGTCACTGGCAAGTGACAGCTCCTGGCCGCGAGCCGATACTGAGGAAAGGCCGCTTCCTGGCAAACCAGTCGCGATGGAACAGTCCGCGCGCGGGCAATGAACCTGGCGCGCGCGCGGGCCAGTCGCAACAACGCCCGTACACCATCGACCGACCCTGTGGGGCGGCCCTGGCCAAGTGCTTGCCGGTCCTCATGCGCCAGAGCAACCCATCTTGCGCCTTGTGCGTTGCGCCCTTAAGGCGCGCTTAATCGGCCGCGCCCAGCATCACCCTCCATGACGGCCCGCTCACGGGCCTGGATGGATGCCCCGATGCTGAGCCTGACGACGACTTGCCCGCCCACCACCGCCCCGCCGCAGCGCGCGGGCGCGGCGCCCCGCCTGCAAGTGCACGGCCCCGGCGACGCCGGGCGCGCCGGTGTCGAAGCCTTCATCCACGCCGTTTTCCGCGAGCGCTACGGCGCCGACGTGCGCAGCTTCGCGCCCGCGCTGGTGAGCCTGCGCGATGCCGATGGCGACCTCGTCGCCGCCGCCGGCTACCGCTGCGCCGCAGACGGTCCGCTCTTCCTGGAGCGTTACCTCGGCGCGCCCGCCGAACAACTGCTCGGCGCCACCGGCAGCGCTGCACCGGCTCGCGCCCACATCGCCGAAGTCGGCCACCTCGCCGCCGCGCGGGCCGGCGAAGGACGCCGCCTCATCCTGCTGCTGGGCCCGCACCTGGCGGCCGAGGGCTACCGCTGGGTGGTGAGCACGCTCACCGAAGAGCTGCGTCACCTTTTTCTGCGCCTGGGCATCGCGCCGCTGAGCCTGGGCGCGGCCGACCCCGCGCTGCTGGGCGACGACGCCACGCACTGGGGCAGCTACTACGCCCACCACCCGGTGGTGCTGGCCGGGCAGATCGAGCTCGCGCTCAAGGCCCTGGCGCGCCGCGGCCTGGCGCCGAGGGCGCAGGCATGAACGCCTTGAGGAGCCCCACCGCGGCAGCGCTGTTCGATGGCCGCCAGGCCTGGAGCAGCGCACAACTGGCGCAGGCCGTGGCCGCGATGGCCCGCCACCTGCACGCCCAGGGCACGCGCGTGCTGGCCACCGTGCTGGACAACGGCGCGGCTTTTGTCGTGCTCGACGAAGCCGCCAGCGCGGCCGGCCTGGTGCACGTGCCGCTGCCGCCGTTTTTCACGCCGGCGCAGATGCAGCACGCGCTGCAGGCCGCGGGCGTGGACACGCTGGTCGTGGCAGCGCCCCTGGCCACGCTGATGGCGCAGGCCGCGCCCGGCCTGCACTTCACGGCCCTGGCGCTGGCCGAGCCCGGGCTGCTCGAAGCCCCGCTGATGCAGGCCCGCCTGCCGCACGCCACCGTGGCGCTGCCCGCGGGCACGGCCAAGATCACCTTCACCTCGGGCACCACCGGCACGCCCAAGGGCGTGTGCCTGAGCGGCGCGGCGCTTCAGGCGGTGGCCGGCTCGCTGGTGCAGGCCCTGGCGCCGCTGCAGATCGAGCGCCACCTCAACGCGCTGCCTTT
Source organism: beta proteobacterium AAP65 (assembly GCA_001295865.1). GTDB lineage: Bacteria > Pseudomonadota > Gammaproteobacteria > Burkholderiales > Burkholderiaceae_C > Rubrivivax. The sequence goes on along the minus strand of LJHW01000077.1, from coordinate 11,583 downwards.
TGCGGTGCTGCTGGAGAACATCGCCGGCCTGATGGCGCCGCGCCAGCAGGGCGCCACCGTCATCGCGCTGCCGCTGGCCGAGCTGGGGCTGCAGGGCTCTTCACGCTTCGACGCCGCGCGTTTCGACGCCGTGGTGCGCGAGCACGCACCGCACAGCCTGATCCTGCTGCCCCAGATGCTGCGCGCCTGGGTGGGCCACCTGATGGCCAGCGGCCAGCGTGCACCGGCCAGCCTGAAGCTCGTGGCCGTGGGCGGCGCCGCCGCCGGCGCGCCCCTGGTGCGCGCGGCCTGGGCGCTGGGGCTGCCGGTGGCCGAGGGTTACGGCCTCTCGGAAGGCGGCTCGGTGCAGACGCTGAACCTCCCGGCGCTGGACGCCAACGGCCGCCTGGTGCAGGCCGCCGACGACAGCGCCGGCAGCGTGGGCCGCGCACTGCCGCACGCCCGGCTGCGCCTGGCCGACGACGGCGAGATCCTGGTGGCCGGCGCGCTCTTCAGCGGCTACCTCGGCGACCCCACGCCCGTGCCCGCCTGGTGGCCCAGCGGCGACCTCGGCCGCATCGACAACGCCGGCCGCGTCTTCATCCAAGGCCGCAAGAAACACGTGCTGATCACCGCCTACGGCCGCAACCTCAGCCCCGAGTGGGTGGAGACCACGCTGCAAAACCACCCCGCCGTGCTGCAGGCGGTGGTGTTCGGCGATGGCGAGCCGGCGCTCTCGGCCGTGCTCTGGCCCACGCAAGCCGGCCTGCCCGACACCGCGCTGCAAGAAGCCGTGGACGCTGCCAACAGCACCTTGCCCGACTACGCCCGCGTGCAGCGCTGGGTGCGCGGCCGTGCCGCCTTCAGCGCCAGCACCGGCCTGGCCACGGCCAACGGCCGGCCCCAGCGCGCCGCCATCTTCGCCGCCCACTGCGACGCCCTCACACCTCTGGAGTTGCCCATGTCCTTCCACCAACGCCTGCTCAACGACACCGCCGCCGCCCGCCAGGGCCTGCTGGCCACGCCCATCATCCAGGGCGCGCTGCGCGGCCAGGTGTCACTGCCCAGCTACATCGCCTTCCTCACCGAGGCCTACCACCACGTGCGCCACACCGTGCCGCTGCTGCAGGCGCTGCGCGCCGCGCTGCCGACCCACCACGCGGCCCTGGCCCCGGCGGTGGACGAGTACATCGAAGAAGAAGCCGGCCACGACGAGTGGATCCTCAACGACATCGCCGCCTGCGGCGGTGATGTCGAAGCCGTGCGCCACGGCCGCCCCAGCCACGCCACCGAGGTGATGGTGGCCTATGCCTACGACACCATCGCGCGTGGCAACCCGCTGGGCTTCTTCGGCATGGTGCACGTGCTGGAAGGCACCAGCGTCTCGCTGGCGCTGATGGCGGCCGATGCCATCCAGAAGCCGCTGCAGCTGCCCGACAGCGCCTTCAGCTACCTGCGTTCGCACGGCACGCTGGATGTGGAGCACACGGCGCACTTCGCCACGCTGATGGACACGCTCGACAGCCCGCAAGACCAGGCCGACATCGTGCATGCCGCGCGCGCCTTCTTCAGGCTGTATGGCGATGTGTTCCGCGGCCTGCCGCTGCCCCAGCCGGCCGCCAGCCCCGCGGTGAACCAGCAGCCCGCCGAGGCCCTGGCATGAAGGCCGCCGCCGCCCGGGTGTTGATGACGGGGGCCAGCGGCGGCATCGGCCGCGCTGCGGCCACGGAACTGCGCGCCGCCGGCGCCCAGGTGGTGGGCGTGGGCCGCGGCGCCCAGGCCCCCGCGGGCGTGTTGGTCGACGGCTGGGTGCAGGCCGACCTGAACACGCCCGAAGGCGTGCTGGCCGTGGCCCAGGCCGCGGCCACGCACCGCAGCAACGTGGTGGTGCTGGCGGCCGGCCAGCCGTGTTTCGGCGCCTTCGCACAAACGCCTGCGGCCGAGGCCGCCGCCGTGCTGCACAGCAACCTGCTGGCGCCCCTGCTGCTGGTGCAGGCGCTCCTGCCACAGCTGCAGCGGCTGCCGGCAGCGCAGATCGTCTTCGTGGGCTCGGCCCTGGGCCGCATCGGCGTGCCGGGCTACAGCGTCTACGGCGCCAGCAAGGCCGGCCTGCACGGTTTTGCCGAAGCGCTGCGGCGTGAACTGGCCGGTGGCCCGGTGCACGTGCAGACCCTGGCCCCGCGCGCCACGCGCACCGCCTTCAACAGCGCCGAAGTGCTGGCCCACCACGCCGCCACCGGCACCGCCAGCGACAGCCCCGAGACCGTGGCCCGCGCGCTGCTGGGCCTGATCGAAAGCGGCGCGGCCGAGCGTTACATCGGCGCGCCCGAACGCCTGGCCGTGCGCCTGAACGGCCTGCTCGGCGCGCTGCTCGACGGCAGCTTCGCGGCCCACCGCCGCAGCCTGCCGGGGCCTGCCGGCACGGCCACGCACGCCGCCGTGGCGGCGACGGCGACCACACCTTCCACCCCTTGAGGAGACCGACATGACCAGCCCCATCACCCGCACCCTGGCCCACCTTTTGACGGCGGCCGCCCTGCTGCCGCTGGGCGCCCTCACTGCCACCGCCGCGCCCGTGGACGACGCCGTGCAAGAACTGCAACGCGGCTGGGAGGTGGTGCGTTACCAGACCCCCGCCGCCGAACGAGAAAAGCGCTTCGAGGCGCTGGTGGCCCAGGCGCACAAGACCACCGAGGCCTACCCGGGCCGCAGCGAGCCGCTGATCTGGGAGGGCATCGTGATCAGCTCGCTGGCCGGCGAGAAGGGCGGCCTGGGCGCCCTGGGCCTGGTGAAGCAGGCCAAGGTGCTGTACGAGCAGGCGCTGCAGATCGACGCCAAGGCCCTGGACGGCAGCGCCTACAACAGCCTGGGCGTTCTCTACTACAAGGTGCCGGGCTGGCCGCTGGCCTTCGGCGACAAGACCAAGGCCCAGGCGCTGCTGCAGAAGGCGCTGGCGATCAACCCGCAGGGCATCGACGCCAACTACTTCTACGGCGAGTTCCTGGTCGAAACCGACCACGCCGACGAAGCCGCACCCTACCTGGAGAAGGTGCTCACCGCACCGGGCCGCCCGGGCCGCCAGATCGCCGACACCGGCCGGCGTGAAGAAGCGCGCGCGCTGCTGGCGAAGATCAAACCCCAGGGCTGAGCGCGCAACAGGCCGTTTCGATTCCCCCTCAAGCGGGGGCCGGCGCCCCCCTGCGCCCCGCCCACAATGCGCCGCCGCGGCGCGTTGCCAGCGGTCACAAGCAGGGAGCATCGAATGAACAAGAAACTGGCCCTGGGGGCCGTGGGCGCGGCGCTGGTGGCCGCGTGGGCGGGCGGCACGGTGGTCACCGCAGGCAAGCTGCAGACAGCGCTGGTGGCCCAGGCCGAAGGCATGAAAACACCCGACGGGCAGGCGCCGCGCGCCTTCCGCGTGACCGAGGTGAAGTACGAGCGCGGCCTGCTGCGCTCCACGCGCACGCTCACGCTGGCCATCGGCTGCGAGGCCGAGGCCACCACCGTGACCTGGCGCGACGACATCCGCCACGGCCCGCTGCCGGGTTTTGCCGGCTTCGGCGCAGCGCGCATCGACAGCGGCCTGGTGCTCAGCGCCGAACAGCAAGCGCAGTTGAAGAAGCTGCTCGGCGACACCCAGGCGCAGCTGAGCCTGCGCACGCTGGTGGCCTACGACGGCGGCTACAAGACGCAGATCGACATGCCGGCGCTGCGCTTCAAGTCGCCCGAGGGCGGCGAGTTCGAGTTCAAGGGCGCCAGCGCCTGGGCGCAGGTGCGCGCCGATGGCAGCGCGCGTTACGAGGCCACGCTGCCCAGCTACGCCGTCAGCGCACCGGGCCAGGGCCCTGCACCGGGCATGCGCTTCGTCATGACCGACGCCAAGATGGCGGGCGAAGGCCACGCGCCGCTGTGGTGGGTGCTCAGCGGCAAGAGCAGCGGCAGCATGGCCGCGCTGAACTTCGAGACCGTGGCCGCCGACGGCCAGCGCAAGCCCATGTTCATGCTGAAGAACCTGAGCTACACGCAGGACGGCGGTGTCACCGGCGGCCTCTACCAGGCCAGCGGCACGATGCAGGCCCAGGGCCAGATCGGCAGCCTGCCGCTCGACGCGATGACGATGAAGTTCAGCGTGAAGCAGCTGCACGCGCAGAGCTACGCCGCCTTGGTGAACGCGGCGATGAACACCGGCTGCCCCACCCAGGACGCGGCCGCCGACCCCATGGCCGCCCTGGCGCCGATGCTGGCGCCGCTGAAGGAGCTGCTGCCGCAGAACCCGCAGATCGGCATGGACGAACTCAGCGTCACCCTGGGCGGCCAGACCGCGAAGATGAATTACCAGCTGGGCTTCAACGGCATCACGGCCGAAGAGGCGCAGGGTGCGGCGCTGATGCCGGTGCTGATGAAGAAGATGGCGCTGAGCATGGGCGTCGAGGCGCCGGTGGCGCTGCTGCCCAAGCTGGGCGAGGCCATGGGCCAGCCCATGCCGCCCGAGCTGATCGACCAGCAGCTGGCGCAGGCCGAAGGCCAGGGTTTCATCGTGCGCACAGGCGACAGCATCAGCGCCAGGTTCGAGCTGCGCGAAGGCACCACGCTGCTCAACGGCAAGCCCATGGCGCTGCCCGGCTTGCCGGCGCCCAAGAACTGATGCCGCGGCGCCGGGCTCAGAGCTCGGCGCCGAACACCTCGCCCAGATCGATCCGTGCCCGCAGCCGCGTGCACAGCATGAAAGTGCCGGCGAACTTGCGCTGCAGGAAGAGCAGGTCGGGCGGCGGCGTGCGCGCGTAACCCTCGCCGAAGAACTGCGCGCGGCCCTGCTCGAAGCTGCGCGAGAAGAGCGTGGAGACGCCGAAGTCGTAGGCGCCTGCGTGGCGCAGCGGCTCGCCCGCCAGGCGCATCAGGCCGATGACGCCAGCGGTCTGCGCGGGCGGGTCCAGCGCCGCGGTGAAGCCGGCGGCCATCGCCGCGGCCTGCAAGCGCGGCAGGTCGTCGGCGCGCAGCGCGCGGCCGAGTTCACGCAGCTGCTCCACCCGTGCGTCGGTGACGGCCTCGGTGGCGCCGAAGTCGATCAAGGCGATGCGCCCTGTCGCGGCATCGAAGAGGTAGTTGCCGAAGTTCGGGTCGGTCTGCACCAGGCGCATGCGGAAGAACTCGTGCACCGCCAACCGGCTGAGCGCCATCGCCACGTGGTCGCGCTGGTCCTGAGGCACGCCGGGCGCGGCCAGGCGGTCCACCGGCACACCGGGCGCGAAGGCGGTGGCGATGATGTGCTCGGTGCAGTGTTCTTCGTCCACCGCGGGCACGGTGAGCACCGGGTCGTCGCCCAGCTTCTCGCGGTAGGCCAGGGCGGCGCGCACCTCGGCGCGGTAGTCGGTTTCGTGTTCCAGCTGCGCCTGCACACGCGCCAGCAGCGCGGGGAGGGCGCCCGGGTCCAGACCCGGGGGCACCAGGCCGGGCGTGCGCAGCAGCAGCGCCAGGTTGGCCATGTCGCTGGCGATGCTGCGGCGCACGCCGGGGTACTGGATCTTCAGCGCCAGCACGCGGCCATCGTGCGTCTCCGCCCGGTGCACCTGGCCGATGGAGGCCGCGGCCACGGGCTCGAAACTCAGGCGCTTGAAGCGGCGGTGCCAGGCGGGGCCGTACTCACGCTCCAGCACCTCGGCCAGCTGTGTGGCGGGCATCACATGGGCTTGGTCGCGCAGGCCGCCCAGCAGCTCGGCGAAGTGCGGCGGCAGCACGCCGTGGCCGTCCATCGAGAGCAGCTGGCCCACCTTCATCACCGCGCCGCGCATCTGCGACAGGCGCTCGGCCAGCCGCCGCGCGTTGGCCGGCGTGAGCATCAGCTGCGCCAGCGCCGGCCGCTGCCCGCGTGCCAGCTGCACCACGCCTTCGGCGGCCGCGCCCGCGGCCATCTCGCCCACGGCGCGGCCGAAGTGCAGCAGGCGGCGGGTGCGGCCTTCGGGCACGGCGGCCATGCGGGCAGGGGTGAGCCCGGCTGAAGGTGGCTTTGCGGCAGGTGGCGGGCTCATGCTGCGCGCCATTGCACCACCACTCGGACCCGTCTCGCAGTGGGGGAGCCCAAGCCACCGGCGGCATGGCGGGCGCCACGGCGCGCGGCGGTGCGAACCGCCCGCCCCGTCAGTCCTTGAGCGGTCAGTCGCTACGCCGGCGTCCGCGCGACGGCGGAGCCGGTCAGTCCGCGATCCGATCTCGGCCCCATCCTGCCGCTGGCCCAAGGCAGGTATCCGGAGAGCCCAATTGATAAGCATGTGGCATTTTTGGCATCCCTTTGTTATCACTAAAGCCTTTTGTATCATTTAATGGAGGCATGTCGACACCCAGCTTCCCCGCCCTCCTGAGGACCGCGTTTCGCCCACCGGCCGTCTGCAGCCGGGCTTGCGACGGGGCCGCTCCATGAACCGACCCGCACTTGCCAAGCCCGGCAACGCTGGCACGGCCTTGCGCAGCGCGGCCGGCTGGCTGCAGCGGCGCCTCGGGCCTTGGCGCCGCCCGCACGATGGCGGCAGCCGTGGGGGACACGAAGGCCGTGGCAGCGACGACGCCGCGCTGCCGGCTGCCGCCCTGTGCGGCGAGCGTCTGCAGCACGCCGCCGGCTTGTGGTGCACACATCTCGGCACCGCGCAGCAGCAGATGCAGGACGCCACAGAGGCCGCCTTGCTGGGCTTCGCGCAAATCCTCGATCACCTCGATGCCATCACCGAGCAATCGGTCGGCTCGACCCCCACCGCGCAAGGCCTGGACGAACGCACCGCCATGCTGGCCCGCTGCGAACAACAGCTGCAGGCGCTGGTGCAGAACTTCCACGGCTTCGTGCAGTCCCGCGATGCGGTGCTGCAGGAAGTGCGCTCCCTGGCCGGCAGCTCGGTGCTGCTGCAAGAGATGGCCGGCGAGGTGGCCAAGCTGGCCCGCCAGACCAACCTGCTGTCGATCAACGCCGCCATCGAGGCTGCGCGTGCCGGCGACAGCGGACGCAGCTTCGCGGTGGTGGCCACCGAGGTGCGCCGCCTGTCCACCGAATCGGGCGAGACCGGGCGGCGCATCGCCTCCCAGGTGACAGGCCTGTCCGAGCGCATGGAACACACGCTCACCAGCGCGGCGCGCGGCCATGAGCGCGACCACGAGGTCATCGCCGCGTCGGAACACACCATCCAAACGGTCGTCGCGCAGGTCGGGGACACGGTCACCTCCCTGCAGGCGCGCGCGAGCGAACTCGCCCAGCGCGGCGCAGCCGTGCGCGCCCAGGTCGAGGCGCTGATGGTCGCCTTCCAGTTCCAGGACCGCGTGCAGCAGATCCTGGCCCAGGTGGTGCAGTCGATCACTGCCGGCAGCGCCCGCCTGCAGCAGGCCCTGCACGCCGGCCACGCGCCCGACGCGCAGGAATGGGATGCACTGCTGACCGCCGGCTACACCACCGAAGAGCAGCGCCAGACGGCCCGCGACGGCAGCCCCGCCGCCGCCAGCCCTGCCGCCGCCGTCACTTTCTTCTGAACCCCCAACCGCAGTGCCGCCATGAGCAAACGCATCCTGATCGTCGATGACTCCGGTTCCTTGCGCATGGTGGTGCGGCTCGCGCTGCAACGCGCGGGCTACGAGGTTCTTGAAGCCGGCGACGGCGTGCAAGGGCTGGCCGAACTCGACAAGGCCGGCAAGGTGAACCTGATCCTGAGCGACGTGAACATGCCCAACATGGACGGCATCACCTTCGTCAAGCAGGTCAAGGCGCACCCGAACCACCGCTTCACGCCCGTGATCATGCTCACCACCGAGACCGGCGACCAGAAGAAGGACGAGGGCCGCGCTGCCGGCGCGAAAGCCTGGCTGGTCAAGCCCTTCAACCCGCCGCAGCTGCTGGACGCCGTGTCCAAGCTGGTGCTGAACTGAGCGCCGGGCCATGAACACGCTGCCCCCCCTGCCTGCCGAGCTGACGATCTACACCGCCAGCGACCTGCACCGCCAATGGCTCTCGGGCCTGCCGACGCTGGAGGCCCCGCTGACGGTGGACGCGAGTGCCGTGTCGGAGATCGACGCCGCCGGCCTGCAACTGCTGCTGGCGCTGCGCCGCCATGCGGTGCTGCAAGGCCAGACGCTGCAACTGGAGCGGCCGAGCCCGGCGCTGCGTGCAGCGGCGCAGGCGCTGGGGGTGCAGGCCCAGCTTGTCCAGGATGACCACGCGACGGAGCCGCAGGCATGAACCACCAAGACCAGGACGCCAGCTTCATCGCCGAAGCACTGCCCGTCTTCATCAGCGAAGCGCAAGAGCAGCTCGAAGCGCTCGAGCAACTGCTGCTGCAGCTCGAAGACGATGCTGGCAACCGGCAGCTGCTCGACGCGCTGTTCCGCTGCGCCCACACGATCAAGGGCGCGGCCGGCGTGTTCGGCCTGGACGAGGTGGTGGCCTTCACGCACCACGTCGAAACCCTGCTCGATCGGCTGCGCGACGGGCATGTGCAGCTCACGGCCGCCTTGAGCACCCTGCTGCTGCAGAGCAACGACCAGGTGCGCCTGCTGATCGCCGAAGCGCAGGGCCAGGCGATCGATGCGCCCGCCGCAGCCGCCGCACGTGCAGCGCTGGTGCAGGCCCTGCAGGCGCAAGCCGGCGTGGCGCCAAGCGCAGCAGCAACCCAGGCGCCTGCGCCCGGCCTCGCCGCAGACCCAGCGGGCACGCCGGGCTGGCACTTGCGCGTTCGCTTCGGCACCGAAGTCTTCCGCAACGGCATGGACCCGCTGGCCCTGCTGAACTACCTGCGCGGCCTGGGCACCATCGTCGACCTGCGCTGCGACGTCGACGCCGTGCCTGCGCTGGAGGCGCTGGACGCCGAGGCCTGCCACCTGGGTTTCGAGTTCCAGCTCCAAGGCAACGCCGACCGCGCGGCGGTCGAGGCGGCCTTCAGCTTCGTGCGTGACGATTGCGAGCTCGATCTGCAAGCCATCGCCGCAGCGCCGACCCCGGAGTCGGGCACGGCCGATGCGGCGCCATGCACTGAGCGCGCGGCCGCTTCAGCTGCGGCGCCCGCACCGGCGCCCAGGGCGGAAGTTGCCGTGGTCAACGGCAGCACCGCTGCGTCTGCGCCCGCGGCCGAAGAACAGCGCTTCATCCGCGTGCAGGCCGACCGGCTCGACCAGGTCATCAACCTGCTGGGCGAGCTGGTGATCGCCAGTGCGGGCGCCGCGATGCTGGCGCGCCAGACGCGGCAGTCCACGCTCGTCGAGGCCAACGCCCAGATCGGCCAGCTGGTCGAGGAGATCCGCAACAACACGCTGCAGCTGCGCATGGTGCCGATCGGCGAGACCTTCGCGCGCTTCCGCCGCGTGGTGCGCGACACCGCGACCGAACTGGGCAAGGACGTGGCGCTGGAGATCGTCGGCGGTGACACCGAGCTGGACAAGTCGGTGGTGGAGCGCATCGCCGACCCGCTGATGCACCTGGTGCGCAACGGCCTGGACCACGGCCTGGAGACACCGGCCGAGCGCGTGGCCGCGGGCAAACCCGCGCAGGGCCGGCTGACGCTGTCGGCCTGCCACGAGGCGGGGGGCATCCTGATCCGCATCGACGACGACGGCCGCGGCATCCACCGCGACAAGGTGCTGCAGCGCGCGTGGGACCGCGGGCTGGTCGAACCGGGCACCGTGCCCTCGGATGCCGAGATCCTGCGGCTGATCTTCGCCCCGGGGTTCTCCACGGCCGAGAAGATCACCAACCTGTCGGGCCGCGGCGTCGGCATGGACGTGGTGCGCAGCAACATCGAGGCGCTGCGCGGCAATGTGCAGGTGCACAGCACCCAGGGCCAGGGCAGCCGCATCGAGATCCGGCTGCCGCTCACGCTGGCCATCATCGACGGCTTCCTCATCGGCGTCGGCAACTCGAAGTTCATCTTCCCGCTCGACGCGGTGGTGGAAGTCATCGAGAACCGCCCCGCCATCAGCGCCGTGGATGCACGCGGCCGCGGCACCGTCGAGCTGCGCGGCCAGGTGTTGCCGGTGGTGGGCCTGCGCGCGCTGTACGGCCTGGCGCCGCCCGAACCCGAACGCACCAGCATCGTGGTGCTGCAGTCCGCCGGCCGGCGCTACGGCGTGCAGGTCGACGCGCTGCTCGGCCAGCACCAGACCGTCATCAAGCCCATGGGCCGCATGTTCCGCAGCCTGCGCGGCATGTCGGGCTCTTCCATCCTGGGCAACGGCGAAGTCGCGCTGATCTTCGACGTGCATTCCCTGTGCCAGCTGGCCACGGACCCACCCCGCTCCCGCACCGCCCGCAGCCCAACCTCCACCGAAGGACAAGCGTCATGAACCCGACCACCCAACCCTGGCTGACCCGCGTGTTCGCAGGCGCGGCATTGCAAGCCGCCCAGGCCGAAATCGAGCGTGCCGAACAGGAAGCCCTGCAGCTGCGCGAGGAACTCGCGCAAGCGCGCAGCGAGCTGAGCGCGCTGGGCCGCTCGCAGGCGGTGATCGAGTTCAAACCCGACGGCACCATCCTGAGCGCGAACGAGAACTTCCTGCGCGTGGTCGGCTACGGCCTCGAGCACATCCAGGGGCGCCACCACAGCCTCTTCGTCGAGCCCGCCCAGGTGCAAGGCACCGAGTACCGCCTGTTCTGGGAGCGGCTGGCCCAAGGCCACTTCCACAGCGGCCAGTTCAAGCGCTTCGGCAAGGACGGGCGCGAGGTGTGGATCCAGGCCAGCTACAACCCCGTGCTCGATGCCGGCGGCAAGACCGTGAAGGTGGTCAAGTACGCCACCGACATCACCGAGGCCAAGCTGCGCAGCGCCGACCACGAAGGCCAGCTGAACGCGGTGTCCAAATCGCAGGCGGTGATCGAGTTCAAGCTCGACGGCACGATCCTCCATGCCAACGAGAACTTCCTCAAGACGCTGGGCTACGCCCTGGAGGAGGTCAAAGGCCGCCACCACAGCATGTTTGCGGAGCCGGGTGTGGCGAACAGCCCCGAGTACCGCCATTTCTGGGAGAAGCTCGGCCGTGGCGAGTTCGACGCGGGCCAGTACCGGCGCCTGGCCAAGGGCGGGCGCGAGGTGTGGATCCAGGCCAGCTACAACCCCATCCTCGACCTCAACGGCAAGCCGTTCAAGGTGGTCAAGTACGCCACCGACATCACCGCCGACGTGCAGGCCAACCGCATGCTGCGCGAAGCGGTGGAGCAGGCCCAGGAGGTGACCCACGCGGCGCGTCAGGGCGACCTGATGCAGCGCATTCCGCTGCAGGGCAAGAGCGGCCCGATCGAGCAGCTGTGCGCGGGCGTCAACACGCTGATGGAGACCACCTCGGTGATCTTCGACGACGTTGGCCGCGTCTTCAGCGCCCTGGCCGCCGGCGACCTGAGCCAGCGCGTGACGCGCGACTACGGCGGCACCTTCGGCCAGGTCAAGCAGGACGCCAACGCCACCAGCGAGAAGCTGGCTGCCATCATCGAGGACGTCGGCCGCGTCTTCTCGGGCATGGCCAACGGCGACCTGACGCAACGCATCACGCGGGAGGCCGAAGGCACCTTCGACCAGGTCAAGCGCGATGCCAACGAGGGCTGCGAGAAGCTGGCGGCGGTGATCGAGGAGGTGCGCTCATCGGCCGGTG
>LJHW01000076.1 GCA_001295865.1 beta proteobacterium AAP65 | reverse complement strand
CCGCACGGGCAAGCCGTCCCGCCTCCGCGGTCGGGGTTAGCTCGAACGTTAGGCCTCATGACCGATACCTTTTCTATCGCTGCACAAGTGCTTCAGCAATGGGGCGCTCACGTGACGCCGATCCGCACGTCCGACAAGGATGAATCGGATTGGCTGGCCACGTTCGGAGACTTCCGCCTACTCGTGGAGGAAAAAACGAAGATTGAGAACGAGCAGGCTGACCTCGAGAGGCGAGAGAAACTGGCGCGCGGCGAGGTTCATGGGTCAACTCTCCCACTGGTTCACAACAACCGCCTATCCGGCATTGTTCGCAAGGCGGCCAAGCAGCTCGCGTCTACCGCTTCAGACATCGATCATCATTGCCGAGTTGTGTGGTTCACCGGAACGGGATTTGACGCTGAAGCGAAGCACTACCAGTTCATGGCTACGCTGTACGGCTCCACGAAGATATTCGAACTGAATCGTCCCGGGCTGAAGGACTGCTACTTCTTCCGCAACGCAGACTTCTACAGGTTCAAGGATCAACTTGACGGAGCTGTTGTCGCGTACTTGAAAGGCGACCAGGTAACGGTCAAGCTGTGCCTCAACCCATACGCAGCCGGTTGGGAAGCGCTCCGCGACTCGGTCTTTGCAGCTAACTTCAAGCTTGGGCTCATAGACCCTGTTGCTGAAGAAGCTGCCGGCGATGCATACATCGCGGACACCGACCTTGACCGCGCCAATCCGCACGGCATCGTCAGGTTCTTGGAGCAGAAGTACGCACTTGAACAGGCTCAGAACATGGACATGCATCTCGCATCCGCGCTTGTTGCTATGCCGCGATGAGGCCTAACCCCTCGCTGAACCACCGGACCCACTACGGCAGGCCACCAGGCCCGGCCTGGCGGTACGCGGTACATTTTCGCCAGCCCGGGCCTGGCGTCCTGCCGTAGCGGTCCGGTTAGCTCGAACGTTAGGCAGCACGAGCAATGCCGTCGGCTCGTCACTACCTCGCTTGCGGCATCCGCCGCAGAGGCGCGGGCTCCGGGTGTCTCTTCGCGGCTTCTTCGGCCTGCATCACCGCGCGCCTGGGCTCCTCTCCGCTGCCCGTCATCGCTGTCCGTCTAAGGCCGGGCCGCTCTGGGAATGCCGCGGCGCTCATCAACCTCTGGCCGCTGTCCCAGCCGGCGCTAAAGCGCCGGGGAACGGA
>LJHW01000075.1 GCA_001295865.1 beta proteobacterium AAP65 | reverse complement strand
ACCGCGCCGCCCAAGCGCCTCACCGCGCGGGTCGCGGTTAGCTCAAACGTTAGGCCTCGCAAATGCCGCAAAGTCGTCGCCCCTCAGAGAAGAAACTTCCTGCAGCCGTCCTGGCTTTGCTGCGGAAGTACCCATGCTTGCCTCGTGCATACATAAACTTCCTCGCGGAATCAGGCGGCGCAGAGGGACAGCTGGGAGTTGACCCAGGCTGGTTCGTAGTTTGGTCGCCAGAGGATGCGTTCACAGCGTCAGACGAGTATGAAGTTGCCCAATACGTACCGGGATACTTCGCTTTTGGCAGCAACGGAAGTGGTGAGCTATTCATAATCAACATCGAAGTAACCGACGAGCAACGGCCGGTCTATATGATCCCCGCCATCGGAATGTCGCCCGAAGAACTAGTCGAAGTTGCACCCTCATTCGCTGCATTTGTTAGCGAAATGGGCAAGGACGAATGAGAGTGAACCATCGCTCCGTCAGTACAAATGCGCCGGAATTCCCAGCGAGGCCTAACCCCTCGCTCAGCCCCCGACCCGCTACGGCAGGCCGTCTTGCCCGTGCGGCGCGCTGGTTTATGCTGCACCGCACGGGCAAACCGTCCTGCCGTAGCGGTCGGGGTTAGCTCGAACGTTAGGCGTCACGAATACACTCAGTCTGCTGCTCGCCGGACTATGCGCGCAACGAACGCGTTACTCACCGCCGCCTTCATAACAGGGCTAGCGCTTCTACTCACGGCCACTGTTCTGCCGATTGGACCCGAACAGAGCTGCAAAGCAACTGGTGGTCGCTGGGACTCAGCGCAGGAGGTATGCGTTACCAGCTCATGCTTTGAGTCCGGGAACTGCGGCAAATGGGCGTATCCAGCCGAACGCTGCAACCAACTCAAAATTGGCGCCCACCGCGCGGAGGTTTACTTCCAGCTGGGAGACCCGGACCAGGTCCAACAAAACGAAGCAAGGTGGCAGGCGGAGAAGGGGTCCCCAGAGTTGGTCGTCGCGACATTCAGTACAGATCGTCTTGCAAGGCTATCCTGCCCGAGGGCCACACAGTGACGCCTAACCCCTCGCTCAGCCCCCGACCCGCTACGGCAGGCCAGCTTGCCCGCGCGGTGCGCTGGTTTATGCTGCACCGCACGAGCAAGCCGTCCTGCCTCCGCGGTCGGGGTTAG
>LJHW01000074.1 GCA_001295865.1 beta proteobacterium AAP65 | reverse complement strand
CCGCACGGGCAAGCCGTCCTGCCTCCGCGGTCGGGGTTAGCTCGAACGTTAGGCCTCAGAGACAGACTCGCTACATGCCAAGGGACGTTTGCGTGCTCCGCTAAATGCAGCTTGCCTGACCATGCTGGTGCTCTCATACTTAGCTGGAGCAGTACTGCTCGCACCTAGGAGGGATTCATGAAGTCATCATTTAGAAGCACCATCTTGGCCTTGGCAACACTTACTGTGGGGTCAACATACGGTGCCGGCCTTGAAGGCTCAACCGTTGATTTTGGAGTCTACTTTCCAACGAGCAGCAGTCCGATCTCGCAGAGCGTCAACGGGACCGTTGGACCCGGCGTAGAGTTCCAAAGCATTGCAAACCTAGCATTGCCAGGGTTTGTGGTGGCTGACGCAAATGTAAACATCTCCGCTACGCAGATTTCGATCAGCTATTTGCAGAGCATCACAACCGCGAGTGGCGGATTCAACGGCTACGTATTCAACTTTAGTGGTCCGTCCTTCACGCAAATCACAGGTGTGACGCTGGACCCGTCTACGACTGTCAACAGTTCTTCAGTCGCCCTTTCATTCGACTCAAACTCTGTGTTCATCAGCCTTCCGAGTACGCCCCTTACCGCGACTTCTGTGCTAACCGCGAACGTGCAGTTAACCCCAGTTCCGGAGGCGAGTTCAATTGCTATGTTCACGGCCGGTCTACTTCTTCTGGGCCATTGGCTGCGTCGTCATCAGAAGGTATCCGCCCGCGCTGAGGCCTAACCCCTCGCTCAACTCCCGACCCACTACGGCAGGCGTTGTAAGCCCGGCGCGTGCCAGCGGTAGCATCGTCACGCACCGGGCTTACAACACCTGCCTCCGCGGTCGGGGTTAGCTCGAACGTTAGGCCGCACAGACTGAGATCTTCAGCACTCGCAATGTCAGAAGAACACAGCGACCTCAGCCACTTCGTCGAGGCCCAAGCGAGCAGCTATGAACAGGCCCTGTCCGAGCTACGGGCTGGCCGCAAACGGACACATTGGATGTGGTTCGTCCTTCCTCAGCTTAGAGGCCTGGGTCAGAGCGAGATGTCATACGTTTACGGAATCAAGAATCGTGCTGAGGCACTTGCGTACTACATGCATCCAGTACTTGGAACACGTTTAGCTCAGTGCGTCGAAGCCGCTTTGAGCCACAGCACCATGTCGGCCACCACCATACTCGGCGAAGTCGACGCGCTCAAGTTTCAATCGTGTCTCACGCTGTTCGCATCCGTCGCGCCACAAGAACCCTGCTTCGCGCAGGCTCTCCACGCTTTCTACGCCGGCAAGCAGGACCAAGCCACCCTTCGTCTCCTCGCGGCGTTTCCAAGTGCGGCCTAACCCCTCGCTCAGCCCCCGACCCGCTACGGCAGGCCAGCTTGCCCGC
>LJHW01000073.1 GCA_001295865.1 beta proteobacterium AAP65 | reverse complement strand
ATCTTGTTCTTCGCCACTACCCGCAGTGCCGCCTAACCCCTCGCTCAGCCCCCGACCCGCTACGGCACGCCAGCTTGCCCGCGCGGCGCGCTGGTTTATGCTGCACCGCGAGGGCAAGCCGTCCTGCCTCCGCGGTCGGGGTTAGCTCGAACGTTAGGCCTCGCAAGCCAGAGCCCACACAGGCACAACCTACTCTCCATGACAACACCAGACGCAACCCCTCAGCCTCAGGTTGAGCGCGTACAAGTACAGCTGGTATGGTCCTGCTTGCAAAAATATTCAACAGGGAGTTCAGTCCATGAAGCAGCAAGTAGCACGTCTATCTCCACATCAGAACGGCAAGGTTTTTGGCGTGCTTATGGCACTGGTCTCTTTAGTTTTTCTCGTTCCATTCAGTGCAATATTCTTGTTTGCTCCAACAGACCCGAGTGCACCCCCAAGCTGGATCTTTCTGCTGTTTCCCATCATCTACCTCGTAATGGGGTACATCAGTGTCGCAATCGGCTGCTGGGTCTACAATGCCATGTTTCGCTTCATCGGCGGCATTGAGTTCGAGGCCAAAAGCGAGGCCTAACCCCTCGCTCAGCCCCCGACCCACTACGGCAGGCCGTGCCCGCCGCGAAGCGGGCTTATTTATGCTCCACTTCGCGGCGGGCACACCCTGCCTCCGCGGTCGGGGTTAGCTCGAACGTTAGGCCTCACCAGCCCAAAT
>LJHW01000072.1 GCA_001295865.1 beta proteobacterium AAP65 | reverse complement strand
TCCACTTCGCGGCGGGCACACCCTGCCTCCGCGGTCGGGGTTAGCTCGAACGTTAGGCGTCACAACCACCACCCCTACTTCATCACACAACCATGAGCTGTCTCGGTGTCCACTTCGCAATCACGGCCGAAGAAGCCAGTGCCATTGAGCATCTTGATGATGAACAGGATCGCCTGTTCCATCTTCAGGAAGTTATTGAGGAACAGTACTTTGAGAACCAAAGAGAGTACATCGCGGAGAGCGATCACGCATGGGACGCAATGCACCGATCTTTGGCTGACGGGACCCTCGACTTGAACGGTGGCGTCTACCCGCTGAACCACACTGTCCTAGCCGGTAAGTTGCTCTACACCGGTGACGACTACATCATGAGCCTAAAGAGTCCCAAAGACGTTGAGTCCATCGCTCAGGCACTCACAGAGATTTCTGAATCGGAGTTCCGTGACCGATACAACCGTATCGACACACCCACGTATCAAGGTGAATTGAGTGAAGAGGACTTTCAGTACACCTGGGACTCGCTACAAGGTGTTCGAGAGCTCTACAGCCGTGCCGCATCAGAGGGTCGCTACGTCCTCTTCACTGCAGACCAGTGACGCCTAACCCCTCGCTCAGCCCCCGACCCGCTACGGCAGG
>LJHW01000071.1 GCA_001295865.1 beta proteobacterium AAP65 | reverse complement strand
CACGGGCAAGCCGTCCTGCCTCCGCGGTCGGGGTTAGCTCGAACGTTAGGCCGCACAATCCACTCAACGTGCACAACTCCCCGAACAGGCACGGCGACTCAGCACCCCCACATATGCAATCAAGCTCTCGTCAAACCCCCTGGTGGAAGCGATATGCGGTCGAGATTATCTTCAGCGTTATCGGGTTGCTAGCCATGAATGCAATTCTGATAGCTGATGCCTACTGGGAAACCAAGAGCATCAACCCCTCGACGGCTGGTCAGCTTGGAGATTTTGTCGGCGGCTACGTTGGTTCGGCGTTCGTGCTTCTAAGCGTTCTGCTCCTCTACAGAACACTTCGCTCGCAACGTGAAACTTCGGCACTCCAGCTCTTTGAGGCACGATATTTTGAGCTAATAAAGCTGCACAGAGACAACGTGACCGAAATGCGGTTGCAGGAACTTGAAGGCCGACGAGTGTTCCAGGCCATCCTGAGAGAACTATGGGCAGCAAGGAAAATAGTCGAGAACTGCGCAAGCGACTATAGTCCGCCACTAACGCCGAAACAAAAAATCCATATTGCCTATTACGCAATATTCTATGGAACCGGCCCGGGTTCATCTCGAATGCTGAGAACTGCATTACCAGAGTATGACCCCGACTTGATCGATGAGATCGACAAATGGCTTCAGGATGAGGAAACGCGCCAGGATGTAGTGGAGCAGATGAACCTAGTCTACGAACCCTTTGAAGGGCACCAGTCCAGACTTGGCCACTACTACCGCCACCTGTACCAGACCGTACGATACGTTCAGCGACAGACCCTAGAGATCGATCATTACGATTACGTCAAGACTGTCCGAGCGCAGCTATCAACGCACGAGCAGGCCTTACTGCTGCTGAATAGCCTGTGCCCCATTGGTCAACGCTGGTGGTCAGATGGATTGATGATCGATTTCAAGATGGTCAAGAACTTGCCCCGGAACTTCATCAATCCTCAGAACCAGATCGATTTATCCCAAGTCTTCCCAAAAGGGTACTTCGAATGGGAGGAGCTCGGTGCGGCCTAACCCCTCGCTGAACCACCGGACCCGCTACGGCGGGCCGTCTTGGCCCGGCCTGGGGTACGC
>LJHW01000070.1 GCA_001295865.1 beta proteobacterium AAP65 | reverse complement strand
CAACGCCGTCAAGCCGCGCGCCAGTCGGAATGACGAGAGGTTTTGCAGACTGTCCCTAGGCTTGCTGCCGCTACGGACTGGCGGGTGACGACGCTTGAAGCGAAGACAGCGTGTAGTTTCTTGCGTTCTGCGTAAACTGCTTGAGTCGCCCGTTCAGACGCTCTCAGCGCCGAGTAGAGCGCTACTGCGGCCTGATTGCTCTGGAGTGGCCTTATATGCACTCGCATTGTTTTGGCGCTTGTTTTCCCTGAGCGACCATGGTCTCAGGCACCGTTGAGACCATTTTTCCTGTGCGCGGTGCGCAGCTTGCCTCGCAGGCAGCCAAGAGCTCTGCCGAGCTCGGAAGTAGGGCGCCAGCGGCAAACATGATGCCGACTGCAAGAGCCAGTCCGGCCGCGACTGCGACAGCTGGCGGAATGCGCCCAAGCAAGCGGTGGCGGAGTGATGGGGACTTCTGTGCTTTGGGCATGCAAAGAGCTTGTTCTGCGCGGCCTAACGTTCGAGTTCACCCGGCCCGCGGAGGCGGGCGGTGTAAGCCTGGCTCGTGATGATGCTACAGCTGGCACGAGCCAGGCTTACACCGCCTGCCGTAGCGGGTCCGGGGTGCAACGAGTGGTTAGGCCTCATTCGCCGCACCGGAACGGGAGCGTGCGTTTGACTGTTTTCTTTGACCCACGAACGGACGCCTCAAGGAACAACTCGTCGCAGCCGGTCTGTGGCAGCCAGAACGCCACGTACTGCCTGCCATCGGCGCCAAAAACTCCGAGGCCTTGGACCATGGTGTTCTTAAATCTGCTCGTCTTCTCGCGAACACTCAACTGCACTACGGCTTTTAGGTCGTGGGCCTTGGGGTTTGCGGATACGAGGATCTTGATCAGCGTTGACGAGGAGGGCTCTTTTAGGCCAGCCTCTCCAGTCACCGCGTTCCATAGGACCGCGCCTTCATCTATCGGCTCCGAAAACGATCCTGTGTGGCGCAAGAAGAGACGTACCTCGATCTGTTCGATGGTCGGAGCTGCGCTTGCCTGCGGAGCAAGAACGATTGCGAAGAGTGCTACGGCGAGCGCCGGAAGACTTCTCATGTGAGGCCTAACGTTCGAGCTAACCCCGACCGCGGAGGCGGGACGGCTTGCCCGCGCG
>LJHW01000007.1 GCA_001295865.1 beta proteobacterium AAP65 | reverse complement strand
CCCGCCCACCCCGGCACACCCCACCCGGCCCGCCCATGAAGCACCTGCCCGCCGACCAGCGCCCGCGCGAGAAATTGCTCGCTCGCGGCGCTGCCGCTTTGGGCGATGCCGAGCTGCTGGCCTTGCTGCTGCGCACCGGCTACAGCGGCCGCCCCGTGATGGCCATGGCCGACGACGTGCTGCTGCACTGCGGCGGCTACGCCGGCCTGCTGAACGCCAGCCCCGAGACGCTGAAGAGCGTGAAGGGCCTGGGCCCGGCCAAACGCGCCGAGTTGCTGGCGGTGATGGAGATGGCACGCCGTGCGCTGGCCCAGCAGTTGGCTGCAGCACCCGTGTTCGACAGCCCTGCCCGTGTGAAGGACTACCTGGCGCTGAACCTGGCCGGCCGTCCGCACGAGGTGTTCTCGGTGCTTTTTCTGGATGCCCAGCACCGCCTGCTGCAGCTGGAAGAGCTCTTCCGCGGCACGCTCACGCAGACCAGCGTCTACCCGCGCGAGGTGGTCAAACGCGCGCTGCAGCTCAATGCCGGCGCCGTGGTGCTGGCGCACAACCACCCCTCGGGCGTGGCCGAGCCTTCACGCGCCGACGAGTACCTCACGCAGACGCTGAAGAGCGCGCTGCAGCTGGTGGACGTGCGTGTGCTCGACCACGTGGTGGTGGGGCGTGGGCAGGTGGTGTCGATGGCCGAACGGGGGCTGGTGTGAAGGCGGATGGAAAAGCGATGGCCCGCCGCCGCGGCCTGGAGGCGCTGAAGGACGTGCGCGCCGCGCTGCGCGAACGCGAACGCCTGGCTGCCGAACGCGCGGCCCAGGAAAAGGCCGCCCGCCTGGCCGCCGAACGGGCGCGCCGGCTGTTTGCCGACGCCGTGGGACCGGTGACGCCGCTGCCCCCCACCGACCTGGCGCCCACCACCCTGCCCCGCCCCGCCCCTGAGCCCCGCCAGCGCCTGCTGGACGAGCAGGCCGCGCTGCAGGAGGCGCTGTCGGACGAGGTGGACATCGAATCGCTGCTGCTCACCGACGACGGGCTGAGCTTCCGCCGCAGCGGCGTGGGGCCCGATGTCGTCACGCGGCTGCGGCGCGGGCACTGGGCCATCCAGGCCGAGCTCGACCTGCACGGCCTGCGCCGCGAAGAAGCGCGTGAATCGCTCTCGGCCTTCGTGCGCACGGCGGTGATGCGCGGCCACCGCTGCCTGCGGGTGGTGCATGGCAAGGGCCACGGTTCGCCCGGCCGCCAGCCGGTGCTCAAGGGCAAGGTGCAGCGCTGGCTGGGCCAGCGCAACGAGGTCATCGCCTTCGCCCAGGCCAGCGGCCCGCAGGGCGGCGCCGGCGCGCTGATCGTGCTGCTGGCCGGCACCGTGGGCTGAGGCAGCCACCGGGCCGTGGCGCCAGCAGCAGCGCCTTCAGTTCGGCAGACCGGGCGCGGAGGCGGCGCCTTCAGACTGCGGGGCCGCCATCGCACCGGTGGCGGCTGGCGCTGCAGGCGCCGCAGCCGGTGGCGCAGCCACCCGCGCACAGTTGCCCTGCCGCTCGAACCAGAACAGCATGTTGCCCACCAGCGCCACGCTGCCCGAGACCACGGCCGAGGCCGCCGTGACCGCGCCCGCGGCCACCAGCAGCGCCTTGCAGGCGTCGTCGCCGCAGCTCTGGAAACCGCCGAGCTGCGCCGTCTGCAGCGTCATCTGGCGCTTCATCACCTTGCACTCGGCGTCGTAGACCTCACGCGTATGCGGCACCACCACGCAAGCGCTCAGCAAGCCCGCGCTGAGGGCCAGGCCGAGGCGACGCCAAGGGGTGTGGGGGTTGGGGTTCACGCTCGCTCCTGCCTGCATCGCCGGCGGGTCTGCCGCTGTGGCTGCTGTCTTGAGCCGGAGTGTAGGCGGTGCCAAGGCGCCCCGGCCTCCCTGCGAAGACGGGCGCCCACCGGCGTGCGGGCCGACTAACCCGTGGCAGGCCCCGCCTGGTTCACCATCCAGTCGGCCGTGCCGAAGAAGGCCTCGGCCAGGCGCTGCGCCAGCGCGGCTTCCAGCTCGCGCTCCTGCATCGCCTGGATCATGCAGGCCATCCACTGGTCGCGTTCCAGCACGGTGATGCGGTAGGGCAGGTGGCGCGCGCGCAGCCGCGGGTGGCCGTAGCGCTGGATGTAGAGGTCGGGCCCGCCCAGCCAGCCGCACAGGAACCAGTGCAGCTTGTCGCGCGAGCCGTCCAGCGTGGCCGGGTGGATGGCACGCAGCTCGGCGTAGTGCGGCTCCAGATCCATCAGGTCGTAGAAACGGTCGACCAGCGCGCGCACGCCGGGCTCGCCGCCCACGCGTTCATAAGGTGTGGCGGCGGCCGGTGCCGCCGACGCGCCAGCGGCCTCGCTCACAGGTCCATCACCTTGCCGGCCACGGCCGACAAGCCCACCGCCGCCGGCGTGCCGGGCAGCATTTCCATCAGCAGCTGGCGGCGCAGGATGGATTCGCGCACGGCGCTGTCCAGCGGTACCTCGCCCAGCAGATCCAGGCGCACGGGCGCCTCGAGGCCCGGGTTGACGTAGCGGTCCACCACTTGCTGCAGCTGCTGGCGCACCGCGCGGCCTTCGCCGGGCTTGCGCACCTGGTTGACGACGAGGTCGAAGCGCCGCCGCCCCTGCGACTGCGCCAGCACCTTGATGGTGGCGTAGGCATCGGTCAGCGAGGTGGGCTCGGGCGTGACGACCACGAGCACATCGCGCGCCAGGCTCACGGTGTAGAGCACCACGTCGCTGATGCCGGCGCCGGTGTCGAGCAGCACGTGGTCGAAACGCGGCTCGAGCTCGGCGATGACCTTCTGCAGCTGTTCGCGGATCTCGGGCGTCATGCGCGAGTACTCGACCATGCCCGAGCCCGCCAGCAGCACCCAGAAGCCGCTGGACACCGGCACGATGGCCTCGGGCAGCGAGTGTTTGCCGGTGAACACGTCGTGCAGCGTGATCTTGGGGTACAGATTGAGCAGCACGTCGAGGTTGGCCAGGCCGAGGTCGGCGTCGAGCACCAGCACCTTGCGGCCGTTGCGTGCCAGGGCCGAGGCGAGGTTGGCCGAGACGAAGGTCTTGCCCACGCCGCCCTTGCCGCTGGTGATGGCGGTGATCGTCATTCGTGGTCCTGGAACTGGAAGGTCTCGAAGAGCAGGCGGCGCTCTTCGTTGCTGACCACCGAAACGGCCGTGGGCTCCAGCCGCACGAGGTTGCGGCCCTGGGCCTTGGAGAGGTAGAGCTGCTGGTCGGCGCGCTCCACCCACAGCGCGGCGGTGGAACGCACCCACTGCGGCGCGAAGGCGCCACCGATGCTGACGGTGCAGCTGATCTGCTGCCCCGGCGCCACCGCCACCGGCATGCGCTCGACACGGCGGCGCACCCGTTCGGCCACGGTTTCGCCAAAGGCGCTGGCGCAGTTCGGCAGGATGATGGCGAACTCTTCGCCGCCGATGCGCGCCACCAGGTCCATGGGGCGCACGCTGTCCACCAGCGCGGCGGCCACGGCGCGCAGCACCTGGTCGCCGGCGCCATGGCCCCAGGTGTCGTTGACGCGCTTGAAGTGGTCGATGTCCAGCGTCAGCAGCAGCGCGGGTTCACCGCTGCGCGCCACGCGGTCGATCTCGCGCGAAAGCGCCAACTCGAAAGCCCGGCGGTTGGCCAGGCCGGTGAGGGCGTCGCGGCTGGAGATTTCCACCAGCGCGTCGACCAGGCCCTGCAGCCAGGGCGTGCTGCCGGGCTCGCCCTCGGGCAAGGCCACGCCCGAGTGCGCCAGCAGTTGCAGCGCGCTGTCCAGGCGCAGGGCCGGCTCGGGCACGGCGGCAGCGGCCGGAGCAGGGGACAGCGGTGGCGGCAAAGCGTCCAAAAGGGGGCGGTGGCAGGCGTGGAGTGAGGGCAGGCGCAAGACCGGTGGCGCCGTCGGCAGACGGGTCGGACCGCGTTGCAATCAGTCTAGCAGCGCAGCACCTGCAAGCCCGCCCTTCAGAAGCGCCAGGAAGCGTCGAAATAAGCAGCTCACCGGCCGCATTTCTTCGCTACCGCTGCGGGAAGTGCAGACCACACTGAAAACACGAACTTCGTGCACCCCGACGCGGGCGAACCCATCGCGACGCGCTTGGCGCCGAACA
Organism: beta proteobacterium AAP65; assembly: GCA_001295865.1. Classification (GTDB taxonomy): domain Bacteria; phylum Pseudomonadota; class Gammaproteobacteria; order Burkholderiales; family Burkholderiaceae_C; genus Rubrivivax. The sequence continues at coordinate 56,380 of LJHW01000007.1, read as the reverse complement.
TCCACCCGAGTTGCCCATGCCCGCTGCCGTCATGCCCCCGGTGTCACCGGTCTCCGACCAGGAGTTCACGCTGACGCCTGCCGACTTCGAGCGGGTGCGCCAGCTCATCTACCAGCGCGCCGGCATCAGCCTGCACGCCGGCAAACAAGCCATGGTGTACAGCCGCCTCTCGCGCCGCCTGCGCGAGACCCGCCACGGCGGCTTCGGTGAATACCTGCAATGGCTGGAACGCGCCACCGGCCCCGAGGCCGAGAGCGAGTGGCAGGAGTTCGTGAACTGCCTGACCACCAACCTCACGGCCTTTTTCCGTGAAGACCATCACTTCCATGCCCTGGTGGAAGACCTGCGCGCCCGCGCGGCGCGGCCGCTGCGCATCTGGTGCAACGCCGCTTCCACCGGCGAGGAGCCCTACTCGCTGGCCATGACGGTGGTGGAGACGCTGGGCAGCTCGGCCCAGGTGAAGCTGGTGTGCAGCGACATCGACACCAAGGTGCTGGCCACGGCACAGCGCGGCGTCTACAGCGCCGACGCCCGCGGCCTGAGCCCCGAGCGTCTGCGCAAGCACTTCATGCGCGGCACGGGGGCCAATGCCGGGCACATCCGCATCAAGCCCGAGCTCGCCCGGCTGATCGAGTTCCGCGCCTTCAACCTGATGAGCGCCAGCTGGTCGGCCCTGGGCGAGCCCTTCGACATCGTGTTCTGCCGCAACGTGATGATCTATTTCGACAACCCGACCCAGCGCAAGGTGCTCGAGCGCATGCACGCGCAGATGAAGCCCGGCGCGCTGCTCTACGTGGGCCACTCGGAGAACTTCACCGATTCGCGCGATCTTTTCCGCCTGCGCGGCAAGACCATCTACGAACGCGTCTGAGCGGCGCGGACGCGCCCGGACACGCCAGCCCTCAAGCGCAAGCCGCCGCGAGCCGATATCACAAATCATGGCCTTCACCTCTTATGCCGCTCCCTCGTCCGCCGCTCTGCCTGGGCGCCCAGCCGCGAGCCGGCTGGACCGCCTGAAGGCCGCACCGCGCAAGTCGGGCGAGGCCTCGTTTTTTTTCTATGACGCCCACTTCAAGAACGAAGCGGTGAAGGTGCTGCCCGGCGAGTTTTTTGTCGCCGACGAAGACCTGCTGGTGATGACGACCCTGGGCTCGTGCATCGCCGCCTGCCTGTGGGACCGTGAAAAACGAGTCGGCGGCATGAACCACTTCCTGCTGCCCGACACTGGCCAGAGCGGCGGCGCCGACAGCGGCCGCTACGGCAGCTTCGCGATGGACCTGCTGATCGGCGAGATGGTCAAGCGCGGCGCCACGCGCAGCACCATGGAAGCCAAGGTCTTCGGTGGTGGCGCCGTGATCAGCGGCATGAACACCATCAACGTGGGCGAGCGCAACACCGCCTTCGTGCTCGACTACCTGCGCACCGAGCGCATCACCGTCGTGAGCAAGGACGTGCTGGACATTTACCCGCGCAAGGTGTGTTTCCTGCCGGCCAGCGGCAAGGCCATGGTCAAGCGCCTGGCCTCGGCCAACACCGAGGCCCTGCTGGCGCAAGAACGCGCCGCCGCCACCAAGGCCGCGCCCGCCGTCAGCACCGGCGGCAGCGTCGACCTCTTCTGACGCCCCCGCAACAAGAACAGGGAGACCTCCGCATGAGCACCAAGACCCGCGTCGTGGTCGTCGACGACTCGGCCCTCGTCCGCGGCCTGCTGGCCGAGATCATCGACCGCCAGCCCGACATGACCTGCATCGGCGCCGCCGCCGACCCCTTGGTGGCGCGCGAGATGATCCGCAACCTCAACCCCGACGTCATCACGCTCGATGTCGAGATGCCGCGCATGGACGGCATCGACTTCTTGAGCCGCCTGATGCGCCTGCGCCCCATGCCCGTGGTGATGGTGAGCACGCTGACCGAGCGCGGCGCCGATGTCACGCTGAAGGCGCTGGAGCTCGGCGCGGTCGACTTCGTGGCCAAACCCAAGATCGGTGTGGCCGACGGCCTGCGGCAGCTGGGCGCCGACATCACCGAGAAGATCCGCACCGCCGCCAAGGCGCGTGTGCACCGCCTCGCAGCCCCCGCGGCCACAGCGCCGGGTGCACCGCCGGCCAAGCCCGTGACCATGGCCTCGCTGGGCCGGCTGAGCACCGAGAAGATCATCTTCATCGGCGCCTCCACCGGCGGCACCGAAGCCACGCGCGAGGTGCTGGTGAACCTGCCGGCCGACTGCCCGGCGGTGATGATCACGCAGCACATGCCGCCAGGCTTCACCAAGAGCTATGCGGCGCGGCTGAACAGCCTGTGCCGCATCCGCGTGGCCGAAGCGCAAGACGGTGAGCGTGTGCTGCCCGGTCATGCCTACATCGCGCCGGGCGGCTTCCACCTCAGCGTGGAGCGCTCGGGCGCGAACTACATCGCCCGTGTGCAGGACGGTGAACCCGTCAACCGCCACAAGCCCAGCGTGGAAGTGCTCTTCGACAGTGCTGCCCGCGTGGTGGGCCGCAACGCCCTGGGCGTGATGCTCACCGGCATGGGTGGCGACGGCGCCCGCGCCATGCGCACCATGCGCGATGCGGGCAGCCACAACCTGGTGCAGGACGAGCAGAGCTGCGTCGTCTTCGGCATGCCGCGCGAGGCCATCAACCAGGGCGCGGCCAGCGAAGTGCTGCCGCTGACGCAGATCGCACCCAAGCTGGTGGAGTGGCTGCGCCAGCACGCGGGTGTGGCCACCCGCGTCTGATCCAGCGCCCCATCCCCGGCTGCGCCTAGACCAGGCCGGCCAGCCAGCCAGCGCGCCAGGCGCCCCACACCGCTGCAGCCACGGCCGCCAGGCCCAGCACCAGCGGCCAGCGGCTGGGGGCTTCGGCAAACGGGTCCACCGTCGAGCGGCTGGCGCCGGCCGGCAGTTCGGCCAGCGCCGTGAGCGAGCTGCCAAACGGGATGTTGATGCGCGCCCGCGCGTTCACCGCCCAGCCGTTGGCGTCGAGCAAGGGGCCCAGGTTGCGCCGGCGCAGCGTCAGCACCGCCAGCAGCATCGACGGGCCCGAAATCGCCAGCAACACGCCCGCCAGCACCAGCGGCAGCTGCCACCAGGCCAGCGTGAACAGGCCCGAGAGCGCCGCCGTCAGCGCCGTGCCGATGGCCCCCACCGCCAGGCCCAGGGCCGCGAAGATGCCGGCAAACCGGGCGATATCGAAGGGCGGCGTGGGGGCCGCCGGCGCGGCCGGGGCTGGTGCCGCAGCCGCCTGCCCGGTGGCGGCAATGCCGCCCTGCAGGCCGGCATCGGCCGCCTTCTCACGCGCGGAGGCGAAGTTGCGGATCTGGTTCTCGATGAACTGCCCGGCGCGGCGGTAAGGCGCAAAAAAGGCCTGGCGCACGCTGACCGGCTGGTCGACCACCTTGGTGACGGTGGCCGCCCAGTCGCGGCCCTCGCGGTCGTAGAACACGCCGTGGCGGCCGGGCACCATCAACTCGTCGACGCTGCCGCCGGTGAGCGCGGCCGCGATGGTGATGGGCGCTTCACCGGCCCGTTCGCACTGGCAATAGACGAGGTAACAGCCCGAAAACGGCGCCATCTTCGCGTGCGCACCGGCATCGGCCACGCGCAGCACCAACACACAGCTGCGCTGGTCGAGGTAGAGCGTGCCGGCCTGGAAGACGGCGAGCTGCTGCGGGTCGTAAAAGTCGGCCAGGCTGACGAAGTTGCGCAGCAGCGTCACCAGGTCGCGGTGCAGGTGCGTCAGGCGCTGCAGGCTGTCGATGGTGGTGGCCGAGGTGTCCGAGGCGGCGTCAGCCGCCACCACGGCCAGCAGCTGGGTCTGGGCGTCGCCGCCGGCCAGCGCCTGCAGCCGCGCACGCTCCAGCGTGGCCACGGCGCCGGCCGGGCGCGCGGCGCGCCAGGCCTGGTGGGCGGCCAGGCGCGTGGTGAGCGCGGCCCAGTCGTCGGCGCTGAGCTCCGCGCGTTCGCCCAGCAGCGGCACGACGGCGGTGCTGCGCAAGGCGGCGATGGCCGCGGCCCAGGCCGGGTTCAAGCCTTCGAGCAAGGGCAAGGCGGCACCGGCGGCCACGGTGGCCAGCGGCAACGCGGCCACGGCGGCATCGCCCGCGCCCAGCGTGGTGCCGGCCAGCGCGCCGTAAGCCGTGGCCGCGGGGTTGAGCGGCTCGGCGGCACGCGCGTCGTAGGCGGCCAGGCGGCAGCGGGTGAAGAAGTCGTCCACCTTGGCCTGCACGGCGGCCACGGCATCGGCGGCAGCCGCGGTCGCATCGCCCAGCGGCATCACGGCTTCTGCAGCGTCTTGTGCCTGCTGGTGCCAGGCCAGCACCGCCGCGGCCTGCGCGAAGAAGGCGGCCGTGGTCTCGGCGTTGACACCGGGTTCACCGCTGCGGTCGGCCACCGCGCCTTGCGTGGCCACGATGTCGGCCACCAGGCTGGCCAGCAGCGGGCCACTCGCTTCGCCGCCATGCACCTGGGCCAGCGCTGCCGGCACGACACCGTCGCCGTTGGGCTGGTCGGCGGCGAACAGGCGCGTCATGTCGGCGAAGTCGGCCGCCGTCAGCGCTGCGGCTTCACGCTGGCCCAGGCGTTCCAGCACGTGGTGGGCGGCGGCCAGCAGTTGGCGGCCCTCGTCGTCATCGGCGCGCAGCGAGGCCAGTTGCAACGGCCCGCCGCCGAAGAGCACGCCCGGGTCGAGCAGGCGCTGGCAGGCGAACTGCACGGCAGCCAGGATCTCGGGCACGCGGATGTTGCCGTCGCCATTGCTGTCGATCAGCCGGAGCGTGGTGGCGTCGAACTCCAGCCCTTGCGTGGGGCAGGCCAGCGCCGTCCACAGCTTGGGGTCGAGCGTGTGCAGTTGCCGCAGGTCTTCGGCGGTTTTCAGCTCGACCTGGTCGAAACCGCCACGGCGGAAAAACTGCCAGCGGTGGGAAGCGTTGGAGCTCATGGATGCGGCGACGGCGGTCGCAGGTGGGGGTTGCGGCCCCTGGCGGCCGCGGGCCGCGCAGGGTGTGACAAATGACCGCCGGAGTGTATGCAGCGCAGCGCCGGCTGCGCACCCGCGAGTTCGGGATCAGCCTCCGCGTGCCGGCTCGGCGAGGAAGAGCGCCTGCAGGTCAGAGAGGAAATCGAAGCCGCGCGCCGTGGGCCGCAGCGCGGCGGCCAGGGCCGGCGCGCCGGCGGGCGCCGGGGCGGTGGGCACAGGCTCCAGCAGCCCACGCGCCTGCGCCTGCTGCAGCGCGGTGGCGATGCTGGACAGCGGCAGCCCGGTGCGCTCGGTGTAGCGCGCGAGCTCGAAGCCTTCACGCAGACGCAGCGCGTTCATCATGAACTCGAAGGGCAGGTCGCGCCGCGCCACCTCGTGTTCGTTGCTCACGGCACGGCCGGCGAGCGCGTGCTGCATGTACAGCTGCGGCTCGCGCCAGCGCACCTGGCGCAGCACGCGGTGCGGAAAACTCAGCTTGCCGTGCGCCCCGGCGCCGATGCCCAGGTAATCACCGAACTGCCAGTAGTTCAGGTTGTGCGAGCAACGGTGGCCGTTCTTCGCAAAGGCGCTGACCTCGTAGCGCTCCAGGCCCACGGCCGCGGTGCGCTCGGTGATGAGGTCGAGCATGTCGCTGGCGAGATCGTCGTCGGGCAGGTGCTCCGGCGGGCGGTTCGCGAAGGCGGTGTTCGGCTCCACCGTCAGGTGGTAGATGCTCAGGTGCGGCGGCGCGTAGCCGAGCGCGGTGTCGAGCTCTTGCGCCAGCTGCGCCAGCGTCTGCCCGGGCAGCGCGTACATCAGGTCGAGGTTGAAGGTCTCGAAGGCCTCGCGCGCTTCCTCCACCGCGGCGCGGGCCATCGCGGCGTCGTGCACACGCCCGATGCGCTGCAGCGCGGTGTCGTCGAAGCTCTGCACGCCGATGGACAGGCGCGTCACGCCGGCGGCGCGGTAGGCGCGGAAACGCTCGCGCTCGAAGGTGCCGGGGTTGGCCTCCAGCGTGATCTCGGCACCGGCTTCCAGCGGCAGGCGCGCGCGCAGGCCGGCGATCAGCGTGTCGATGCGTTCGGGCGTAAAGAGGCTGGGCGTACCGCCGCCGATGAAGACGCTGTGCACGCGTCGGCCCCATACCAGCGGCAGCGCGCCTTCCAGGTCGGCCATCAGGGCGTCGATGTAACGCTGCTGCAGCGCGTCGTCCAGCACCGCGGCGCCGCTGGCGCTGCGTTGCAGCTCGTGGCTGTTGAAGTCGCAGTAAGGGCACTTCTTCAGGCACCAGGGCAGGTGCACGTAGAGCGCCAGCGGCGGCAGCGCGCCCAAGCTCAGCGTGCCGGGGCGCAGGTAATGCTGCATGTCGCGCGGGGCGACACCGGGACCTTCCACCTGCGGCGCGATGGGAATCACAGCCCCCAGGCCTCTTGCAGCAGCGTGCGCAGCTGCGCCACGGCGCGGGCGCGGTGGCTGTGCACGTTTTTCACCTCAGCCGGCAGTTCGGCCACGGTGTGCCCGAGTTCGGGGATGAACATCAGCGGGTCGTAGCCGAAACCCTCAGCGCCGCGCGGCGCGGCCAGGATCTGCCCCGGCCAGCGCCCCACCGCCACCAGCGGCTGCGGGTCTTGCGCGTGGCGCACCGCCACCAGCGTGCTGACGAAAGCCGCACGCCGCGATGCTGGCTCGGGGTGGCCCTGCAGCGCCTGCAGCAGGCGGGTGTTGTTGGCGGCATCCTGCAGCGCGCGGCGGGCCTCGCGGTCGGCCGCCGCGCTGGCGGGCAGCTCGCCCGCGTAGTGCGACGAGACGACGCCCGGCGCGCCGCCCAGCGCATCCACGCACAGGCCGGAGTCGTCGGCGATGGCCGCGCCGCCGCAGGCCGCGGCCGCGTGCCGCGCCTTGGCGAGCGCGTTTTCGATGAAGGTCAGGTGCGGCTCTTCGGCTTCGGCGATGCCGAGTTCACCCTGGGCCACCAGCGCCAGCGGCAGGTCGTGCAGCAGCGCGCGCAACTCCTTCAGCTTCTTGGCGTTGTTGGACGCCAGCACCAGGCGCAGCGGGGCCGTGCCGGGTGCACCAGCAGCGCCGGCCATCAAGCCACCCCAAGGGCCTGGCGCTGCAGCGCGTTCAGCTCGGCGATGCCCTTGGTGGCCAGCGCCAGCAGCTCGTCCATCTCGGCGCGCGAGAACGGCGCGCCTTCGGCCGTGCCCTGCACTTCCACGAAACCGCCGCTGCCCGTCATCACCACGTTCATGTCGGTGTCGCAGGCCGAGTCTTCGGTGTATTCCAGGTCGAGCAGGGGTACGCCCTGCACCACGCCCACCGAAACCGCGGCAACAAAATCGCGCATCGGGCTGGCGGCCAGCTTGCCTTGCGCCAGCAGCACCGAGATCGCGTCGTGCGCGGCGACAAAAGCGCCGGTGATGGCCGCCGTGCGCGTACCGCCATCGGCCTGCAGCACGTCGCAATCGAGGCTGATGGTGCGCTCGCCCAGGGCTTGCAGATCGAAGACGCTGCGCAGGCTGCGGCCGATCAGGCGCTGGATTTCCTGCGTGCGGCCGCTCTGCTTGCCCTTGGCGGCTTCACGGTCGCTGCGCGTGTGCGTGGCGCGCGGCAGCATGCCGTACTCGGCCGTGAGCCAGCCCTCGCCACTGCCGCGCTTGAAGGGCGGCACCTTCTCTTCCACCGAAGCGGTGCACAGCACCTGGGTGTCGCCGAAACACACCAGCACCGAGCCTTCGGCGTGTTTGGTGAAGTGGCGCTGGATGCGCACCGGGCGCAGCGCGTCGGCCGCGCGGCCGGAAGAACGGGAAAAGCTCATGGAGGATCGACTAAGTGCTGGGCGCGCGATTGTCGTCCTTCTGACTGGAGCCCCCTCCCGGAGGGGGCCGGGGGGAGCCGAACGGACAGCGCCAGCTATCCAGCGGTCCTCAGCGCTTGCGCGCTGAGGACCGCTGGATAGCTTCGTTGATCTCGCGAATGCTGCGCTCGATCTCCGCCTCGTCCAGGTCGTCGGCGTTCGCGTCGGCGCCCAGGCTGGCCTGGATGGTGGAGGCGAACACCTCGTCGCCCAGCGAAAGCGTGCTGATGGCGCCCTTGCTGTCCATGTCTTCGGCCGATTCCCATTCGACGGCCAGCACGGTGACGTTGTCGCTCTTCTCTCCGGCCACACGCAGCGCACGTTCCACCAGCTCGGGCACGGCATCGCCGATCTGGTGCTTGGCCAGGATCTCGGTGATCTGGTTGTCGGGCAGGCTGCCCCACAGGCCATCGCTGCACAGCATCACGCGGTCGCCGGGGTGCACCACCAGCGGGCCGGCGGTATCCACCACCGGCTTGCCCGGGCTGCCCAGGCAGGTGAAGAGCACGTTGCGGTTGACGCGGTCGCCCATGGGCACCACGTGCGAAAGCGTTTCCTGCAGCTCGGAGTAGCTGTGGTCGCGCGTGCGCGCCACGAGCTTGTCGCCGCGCACGAGGTACAGGCGCGAATCACCGCAGTGCGCCCAGAAGGCCTGCCGGCCCTGCAGCACGCAGGCCACGATGGTGGTGCGCGGCGTGTCCATCAAACCGCGCTCGGTGGCGTAGCGCAACAGCTGGTGGTGGCCGGCGATGATGGCTTCTTGCAGGAAACGCAGCGGGTCGGCCAGCTTGGGCTTGGCCTCGCGCTGGAACATCGCCGACATGGTCTGCAACGCCAACTGGCTGGCCACCTCGCCTTCGGGGTGGCCGCCCATGCCGTCGGCCAGCGCGAAGAGCCCGGCATCCCGCGTGTAGCAGTAGCCCATGCGGTCTTCGTTCTTCTCGCGGCCGCCCTTGCGGCTGACCTGGTACACCGAAAACTGCATCTCGCGCGCCTCCGCGCTCAGGCCTTCTGGCCGGTTTTCAGGGTCTCGATCTGCAGCTTCAGCCGTTCACCGAAACTCAGCTTGGTGTAACGGCGCTCGGTTTCGCGCGCCAGCTCTTTCTGCAGTGCGAACACGCTCTGCGGCCGGCTCAGCGGATCGAGGCTCATGCACCACTCGGTCACCTCGATGAGGTTGTCGGAGTACACATTGCGCAGGCGGCTCAGGCTGAGCGCCAGGCGGTCTTTTTCGATGCGCTGCGGCGCGTCGTTGGGCGGGTAGCCCTGCATGCAGGCGTAGATGCAGGCGCCGATGGCGTAGATGTCGGTCCAGGGGCCGAGCGTGCCGTCGCGGCGGTACATCTCGGGCGCCGCGAAGCCCGGTGTGTACATCGGCCGGATGAAGTTGCCCTCTTTGCTCAGCACCTCGCGCGCGGCGCCGAAGTCGAGCATCACGGCCTTGTTGTCGTTGGTGACGAAGATGTTGGCCGGCTTGATGTCCAGGTGCAGCATCTTGTGCTGGTGCACGATACGCAAGCCGCGCAGGATCTCGTCGAAGAGACTGCGGATGGTGCTTTCGCGGAAGACCTTGTCGCGCTTCAGGTCGCGCGCGGTGACGATGAAGTCCTGCAGGGTGTCGCCCTGCAGGTAGTTCATCACCATGTAGACGGTTTCGTTCTCGCGGAAGAAGTTCAGCACGCTGACCACGCTGGGGTGGCTGATCTGCGCGAGACTGCGGCCTTCTTCGAAGAAGCTCTTCAGACCCAGGCGGTACAGGGGCTGCTTGTCGGGCTTGACGCGCGGCGTCAGCTCACCGGCAGAGCGCTCGGCCAGGCTGGCCGGCAGGTACTCTTTGATGGCGACCAGCTGCTTGTTGTCACCCTCGGCGAGGTAGACCACGCCAAAGCCGCCCGCGGCCAGCTTTTTGACGATCGTGTAGCCCCCTACCACGGTGCCCGAAGGCAACGGCGCTGGTTTGGGCTTGGACATAATCGGGTGTGACTTTTGAGGCGAAAAGAGTGGCTGTTTATAGCATGACGGGTTACGCCAACGCGGCGGCAAGTGGCGGCGAAACGGGCGAGACCGCACCGGCCTCCACCGCATCGGTGACGGTGGAGGCGCGTTCGGTCAACGGCCGCTTCCTCGACCTAGCCCTGCGCCTGCCCGACGAGCTGCGCGGCCTGGAGCCGGCGCTGCGCGAGCTGCTCACCGGCGCCTTCCGCCGCGGCAAGATCGAGCTGCGCGTGGCCACCAGCCGCGAGACCGACAGTGCGGTGCCCGCGCCCACCAGCGAGCAGCTCAACCGGCTGTCTCACCACCAGGGCAACGTGCAGGGCTGGCTGCCCAGCGCGCGGCCGCTGAGCGTCAACGAGGTGCTGCACTGGTGCAAGGGCGGCAGCACCACGGCCAAGCTCGACGAGCCAGCGCTCGACGCCGCCCGCCGCTGCATCCAGGGTTTGCGCGAAGCGCGGGCGCGCGAAGGTGCACGTCTGGCCACCATCCTGCTGGAACGTGTGGCGCGGCTGCGCGAGCTGGCCGCCCAGGCCGCGCCGCTGCTGCCGCAGGTGGTGCAGCGCCAGCAGGCGCGGTTTCTCGAACGCTGGAACGAGGCCCTGGCCGCGGTGCAGGCCGGTGCGGCCATCCCGGCGCAGAGCCTGCATGAACGGGCCATGGCGGAAGCCGCGGCTTTTGCCATCCGCATCGACGTGGCGGAAGAACTCGGCCGCCTGGGTTCTCACCTCGACGAGATCGAACGCCTGCTGAAAACCGGTGGCGAACTCGGCAAGCGGCTGGAGTTCCTCATCCAGGAACTGCAGCGTGAGGCCAATACCCTGGGCAGCAAGAGCGCGGCGCTGGAACTCACCAACCTCTCGGTGGAGATGAAGGTGGCCATCGAGCAGATGCGCGAACAGGTGCAGAACGTCGAATAACCACAGCCCCGACCGAACCCCGCCTCACCTCGCTGCCGCACGGCGGCATCTGTGGCTGCAAGATCGCCCCAGGCCTGCGCTCGGGAGTCCCGAAGGGCACGGTTTCGGGCGCAACGCGGCCACCAACGCCATCAGCGATGTCTACGCGAGGGGCGGCAAACCCATTCTGGCGCTGGTGCTGGGCAAGCCGATGGACGTGGGCGTGATGAGCGCGGCGCAGAAGCAGGAGCAGCTGAGCGCCGCGGGCGATGCGCACATGCTTGCCACCCCCACGAAGCTGAACACGCCCGGGCACGCGCTGGCTGGCCACCCGCGGTTTCGTCACCCGCGCTTCGGGCCGCAACTGGGCCGCCCATGGCGGCGAGGTCGGCCTGCCGGCGGGTCTTGCGGCCGAAGACCAGGCCCTGCTGGCCGGCCCGCAGACCAGCGGCGTCCTCTTGGTCTCATGCAAGGCCTCGGCCGAGGATGTCGTGCCGGCCCCCTTCCGCGCGCACGGCTTCGAGCCCGCCGCGGTGGTCGGCCACGTGGCGCCGGCGTTAGGCCGGCCGCTGCGCATGAGCGCCTGACCCCCAGGCGCACCGGCCCGGGTGGAAGCTGGTGGAAAATCCGCGGATGGAAACCCCAGGCAACCTCTTCTGCGTCGCGGCGCCCAGCGGCACCGGCAAATCCAGCCTCGTGAAGGCCTTGCTCGAACTCGATTCGCGCCTGGCCGTCTCGGTCAGCCACACCACGCGCAAGCCGCGCGGTCAGGAGGTGGACGGGCGCGAGTACCACTTCATCGCCGAGCCCGAGTTCCGCGCCATGGTCGCCCATGGCGACTTTTTTGAACACGCCGAGGTGCACGGCAACCTCTACGGCACCAGCCGCAAGGCCATCGAAGCGCGCCTGGCCGACGGCCAGGACGTGGTGCTGGAGATCGACTGGCAAGGTGCGCTGCAGATCAAGCGTCTGTTCCCGCACGCGGTGCTGATCTTCATCCTGCCCCCGAGCTGGGGCGAGCTCATGCAGCGCCTGGACCGGCGCGGTGAGGACACCCCCGAGGTCATCGCCACCCGCATGGCCAATGCCCGCACCGAGGTGGCCCAGGCCCGGCACTTCGACTTTGTTATCATCAACAGCTTGTTCGAGACGGCGCTGTTCGACCTGAAAACGGTCGTGCACTCTCAGCGCCTGAAGTACGCCGCGCAGCAGCGCAACCGCTCGCAGGTTTTTGCTGCGCTGGGCTTGGCCTGAAAACAGGCCGGCCTCACACCTGAAACACCCCGAAGGCACCCATGGCCCGCATCACCGTCGAAGACTGCCTCGTCAAGATCCCGAACCGCTTCCAGCTCGTGCTGGCCGCCACCTACCGCGCGCGCATGCTGAGCCAGGGCCACGCCCCCAAGATCGAAACCAAGAACAAGCCCGGCGTGACCGCGCTGCGCGAGATCGCTGCCGGCGAAGTGGGCGTGGAAATGCTGCGCAAGGTGCCGGTCTGACGCGCTGCTGAAACCGCCTGTCCCGACAAGGGGCCCCGCCTGACGGCCGGGCCCCTTTCGTTTGCGCCTGCGCACAGGGCCACACCGGTGTGCAGCGCTTTGCCCAGGCGCACCGCTCGCGTGCACAAAGCAGGCTAAATTCGGGCCATGAGCCTGCGTTCCCTCGCCGCTGAACTGCTGCCTGCAGCCTTGCAAGGTCTGCAGCGCGGGCCCATGGCCCAGAGCCCGGCCGAGCCCTCGGTGGAGGTCACCTCCTTCGCGGCGCTGAACGACAAGCTGAGCTACCTCTCCAAGGCCGAACTCAAGCAGGTGCGTGAGGCCTACAAGTTTGCCGATGCGGCGCACCTGGGCCAGTACCGCGCCAGTGGCTTGCCCTACATCACCCACCCCATCGCGGTGGCCGGGCTTTGTGCAGACTGGAAGCTCGATGCGCAGGCCATCATGGCCGCGCTGATGCACGACACCATTGAAGACCAGGGTGTCACCAAGACCGAGCTGATCGAGAAGTTCGGCGCGCCCACGGCCGACCTCGTGGACGGCCTGACCAAGCTCGACAAGCTGCAGTTCAACACGCGCGAAGAGAGCCAGGCCGAGAGTTTCCGCAAGATGCTGCTGGCGATGGCGCGCGATGTGCGCGTCATCCTCATCAAACTGGCCGACCGCATGCACAACATGCGCACCATGGGGGCCATGGCGCCCAACAAGCGACAGCGCATCGCGCGCGAAACGCTCGACATCTACGCCCCCATCGCCCACCGCCTGGGCCTGAACCAGGCCTACCGCGAACTGCAGGAGTTGTGCTTCGAGATGCTGCACCCGTGGCGGCACGGCGCGCTGTCCAAGGCCGTGCAACGCGCACGGGGCCACAGGCGCGACATCGTCGAGCGCGTGCAAAAAGAGGTGCTCACCGCCTTCGGCCAGCAGAAGATGAAGGTGCAGGTCAGCGGCCGCGAAAAAACCGTCTCGTCCATCTACGAAAAGATGCGCGAGAAACACGCCGGCTTCGCGCAGGTCAACGACATCTTCGGCTTCCGCATCGTCGTGCCCACGCTCACCGAGTGCTACATCGCTCTGGGCGTGCTGCACCAGCTGTTCAAGCCGGTGCCGGGGCGCTTCAAGGATTACATCGCCATCCCCAAGGCCAACGGCTACCAGAGCCTGCACACCACGCTGGTGAGCCCGTTGGGCACGGCGGTGGAGTTCCAGGTGCGCACCGAGGCCATGCATGCGGTGGCCGAGAAGGGCATCGCCGCGCACTGGATCTACAAGACCAACGACCGCCGCAACGCCACCGCCGATGCGCAGCAGCTCAGTGCGATGTGGCTGCAGAGCCTGCTCGACATCCAGAACGAGACGCGCGACGCCGCCGAGTTCCTGGAACACGTGAAGATCGACCTGCATCCCGATGCGGTCTACGTGTTCACGCCGCGCAGCAAGATCCTGGCGCTGCCGCGTGGCGCCACGCCGGTGGATTTCGCCTACGCCATCCACAGCGACGTGGGCCAGCACACCGTGGCCGCCAGGGTCAACGGCGAGCCCGTGGCTTTGCGCACCGAGCTCAAGAGTGGCGATGTGGTGGAGATCATCACCGCACCCGGCGCCAAGCCCAACCCGGCCTGGCTGAGCATGGTGCGCACGGGGCGGGCCCGCAGCAAGATCCGCCACCACCTCAAGAACATGGAGGCGGAAGAATCGCGCGCGCTCGGTGAGAAGCTGCTGGCCCAGGCGCTGCGCGCCGAAGGCCTGCAGCCGCCCTCGGCCGACCCCACCGACACCACCGCCGCGGCCTTGTGGCATCAACTCGCGCGCTGGAGCGGCAACCGCAACCGCGGCGAGTTGCTGGTGGACATCGGCCTGGGCCGCAAGATCGCCATCATCGTGGCCAAGCGCCTGGCGCAGATGATGGGCGAGCGCGGCATCAAGCCCGACGCCGTGACGCTGACCCTGGGCCGCTACGGCCAGGACGACAACGCCTTCACGCAAGGCGAGGTGCTGGTGGACGGCAGCGAGGGCGCGTCCATCCAGTTCGCCAGCTGTTGCCGCCCCATCCCCGGCGACCACATCGTCGGCTACCTCGGCCGCGGCGAAGGCCTGATGGTGCACACCGCCGACTGCCCCACCGCCAAGCGCCTGCTCGAACGCGACAGCGAGCGCTGGATGCGCGTGGACTGGGCCGAGGAAATGACGCGCGCCTTCGAGACCCAGCTGCACGTACTGGTGCAAAACGGCAAGGGCGTGCTGGCCCAGGTAGCCTCGGCCGTGAGCAGCGCCGAAGCCGACATCACCCACCTCGACATGGACTCCGGCAGCGGCAGCGCCGCTCGTGCAGGCCACCCGGCCCAGGAAACCACGGAACTGCGCCTGCTCATCAGCGTGCGCGACCGTGTGCACCTGGCCGAGGTGCTGCGCACGATGCGGCGTTCGCCAGTGGTGCTGAAGGTCTCGCGCACGCGGCTGCACTGAGCCGGCGCGCGGCGCCTCAGGGTGCCGGGTAGCGCACCGCCAAGACTTCGATCTTCTCCACGCCACCCGGCGTGACGAGAGCCACCTCGTCGCCCTCGCGCGCCTTCAGCAGCGCACGGGCGATGGGTGCGATCCAGCTCACCTCGCCCTGCAGGCTCTCGGCCTCGTCAATGCCTTTGATGGTGATGGTGCGCTCTTCGCCCGTGGCGGTGGCGTAGGTGACGGTGGCGCCGAAGAAGATCTGGTCGCTGCCATGGTGCGCCGAGGGGTCGGCCACCTCGGCGATGTCCAGCCGCTTGGTGAGAAACCGGATGCGGCGGTCGATCTCGCGCAGCCGCTTCTTGCCGTAGAGGTAGTCGCCGTTTTCGCTGCGATCGCCGTTCTTGGCGGCCCAGGACACGATCTCGACGATCTTGGGCCGCTCGGCATCCAGCAGCGTCATCAACTCGGCCCGCAGGCGCTGGTAGCCCGCCGGGGTGATGTAGTTGCGCACGCCCGCCGGCAGCGGCGGCAGGCCCGGACCGTCTTCATCGTCGTCCCCGTCGGACTCCTTGACGAAGGCCTTGTTCAGGGCACGATCTCGACGCGCACCAGCGCCGCGCCGAACTCGTCTTCGCAGGGCTGGTTGGGGGTGCACAGCGGCTTGCCGGCCATCACCGGGCCACTGCCGTCGAAACTGGCGGCGAGCGCGGTGGCCTCGGCGCCCGTGGGGAAGACACGGATCGAACCGTCTTTCTTGGGCTTGAGCGCGCTGTGGTCGCGCTGGCGCGGCGACACCATCACGAGCAGATCGGTCGGACCGGGCGGGCCGCTGGTTTCCCACGCCGTTTCTCCCGGCAGCGGCAGCTTCAGGATCTGGCCCTTTTTCACCGTCACCGACCCCGAGGTGAAGCTCGGCACCAGTTGCAGCAGCGACTTGTCTGCGCCGTAGACGAAGAGGTACAGGTAGCCATCGCGCTCGGCCTGCACCGTCATGGTGAGGTCGTCGCGGCCGATGCGGTAGCTGGTCTTGTTGGTGAGGAGGCGTACACCGAAACCAGCGGTCTGGGCCTTCACGACACGGTCGAACTCGGCCGAGGGCTCGAAGCTGGCGGGCTGCGCCGGCGCGGCGGCAGGCGGCGCCACCAAGACAGGCGCTGACGCCGCTGCCACCTCGGCAGGGGCCGGGGCGGGCGCCGTCGCCTGCTCGGCCGGCGCGGGGCGGGGCTTGGGGGCCAGCACGAAATAGAGCCCGACGGCCACCGCCACCAGCGCGCCCAGGCCTGTGCCGACGAGAGCGCCCTTGCCCTTGGCGGGCTGGGGCTGGGCTGCCGACGCTGCGGCAGGCGGCGGAGCAACCGGGCTGCTACGGCCACCGACCGCCGGCATCAGCGTCTGCGCTGGGGCCGGGGCCGCACCGCGTGCGGTGGGCGCATAGGCCTGCGTGGCCTCGGCCGGGTAGCGCGCCGGCATCTCGGTGCCGGGCGGCAGCGGCTGCGTGGCGTAGTTCTGCTCCACAGGCGCCATGTCGCCCAGGCCGATGTCCTGCCGCAGTTCACCGATGCTCTGGGTGCGGTGTTCGGGGCGCACGGCCAGCGCGCGGTCGATGGCGCCGAGGAAACGTTCGCTGAAGCGGCCGGCGGCGCTTTCGACCAGCGGCTGGTAGGTGTCGTTGAGGATGCGGCCCACGCTGGGCGGCGGCGTGCGGCCGACGATGGCGAAGTACAGCACCGCCGCCAGCGCGTAGACATCGGTCCACGGGCCCTGCTTCATGCCCGGGATCTCGGCATACTGCTCCACGGGCGCGTAGCCAGGCTTGAGAATCACCGTCAGCGCCTGCGTCTGCTCGCTGATGACACGCCGCGCCGCGCCGAAATCGAGCAGCAGCCAGCGGCCCTTCTCGGGCAGGAACATCACGTTGTCCGGCGCGATGTCGCGGTGGTAGACCTGCTCGGCGTGGATGACCAGCAGCGCCTCGGTGATCTGGCCCAGCACACCGCGCAGCCAGGGTTCGTCAACGGGCTGACCGCCGCGCTTCATGTCGCGCAGCACGTCTTTCAGCGTGGTGCCCTTGAGCAGCGGCATCACCATGTAGGCGGTGCCGTTGGCCTCCCAGAAGCGGTAGACCTTCACCAGCGACGGGTGGTCGAAGCTGGCGAGCATCTTCGCTTCTTTCACGAAGCTCTCGCGGCCGGCTTCGAAGGTCTCGCGGTAACGCTCGCTCTTGACCTGCACCTGCGTGCCACCGCCGATGCGCTGCGCCAGCGAGGAAGGCATGTACTCCTTCAGCGCCACTTCGCGTTCCAGCGAGGTGTCGAAGGCCTTGTAGACGACGCCGAAACCGCCCTCGCCTATCAGTTCGGTGAGGCGGAACTCGGCCAGCATCGTGCCCACCGGCAGGTGCCCGCCATCGGCCGGCGGCGGCGCCACCAGTTGCGTGGCGTCTGGCGGCGGGGAGGCAGCACCCGCGCCGGCGTTGGCGGCCGACCATTGCGTGGGCTGGAAGCCCGTGGGCGGCGTGGCGCCGGGCGGCCGGATGACGGTGCGGTCGTCGTCGGGGGCGTCGGGTGTCATGTCCGGGTCGGGGCTGTGCGGGGTTCGGGAGCTCAGATTGTCGCAGCCGGGCCGAAGAGCCGGGACATCGCCGAAGCAGCGGGCAAGCCCTGCGACATCCACAAGCGGGGCGCTTGTTCGTCGGGGCACGCGTACCACCAAGCCTGGCCGCGCGCGCCAGCGGCCCAGGCTGCCTGCGCCTGTGTGCCGATGCACAGCGCGGCATCAGCCGGCCCTGAGCCCGCAGGTGCCAGCAGCGCGCCGGCAGCAGCTGGCAACCCTACGCTGGCGGCCGGTGGCGCGCTGAGCGATGGCAGTGCCATGCGCGCCAACTCGTCTTCCAGCCTGTCGGCCGTCCAGTCTTCAAACAGGGCGTCGCGGGCCAGTTCGTCCAGGCGCGACAGCCAGGCCCACAGGCCGTTCATCTCTTGCGTGTGGGCTGGCGCCAGGCCGAGCGGCAGCACAAGCGTCAGCGGGAAATAGCGGCCCACGCGGTCGACCGAAGGCATCAGCACACCCGCCCAGCCCTGCCGGCCGGCCTCACCCGGCAAGACGCCCGGCATCAGCAGGAAGCGCCAGCTCGGTGAGCCCAAGTAGTCTTCCAGCCAGGCTTCGGGCCGCTGCTCGCGCAGCCAAAGCAGGCCGGCGGCCAGCCAGCCGTCCCAAGGCTCGATGAACCCGCTGCCCAGGCGGCGCGACGCGAAGTCGCCCAGCGAGGGCAGCTTGCCGTGCCAGCCCGGGGGCGGACTGGCGCTGGGGGCGGGGGCCGTGTGCGGCATGCCGGGCGCGCGTTCAGAGCGCCGCCGGGCAGCGGAACTGTTTGATCTCGCGCAGCTGGAAAGGATTGAAGACGCTGGCGGCGATGACCTCCAGGCGCGCACGCTTGCCGTCGAGGTTCATGATGACACTGAACTTCTCGGGCACACCGCCGGGCTCGATCTGGAAACGTTCGAACAGGCGGAACAGCGCCCACGAACCTTCGGTCTGCACCAGCGGCCCGGCGTTGCCCAGGCCCGTGCTCATCTTGATGACCGAGGCCAGGCGCGGGCTGGGCCAGGCGATGCTGATGGACGGCGAGGTGGTGGTGAGCTTCTGCACCTGGCCGTCGATGTCGAAACTCAGCTCCTTCAGCGTGGGCTCCAGCTCCGACAGGCGCATCTCGATGCGGATGGCCGGCGTCCTGCCGCCGCTGCGGAAGAACACCTCGCGGATGCGCTGCGCGCGCTGGAATTCGGCCAGCGAGGCCGGCGACACCGGCTTCGTGCCATCGGCCAGCGGGCGGTAGGTCCAGGTGGGCGTGCTGGTGTCAACGATGGTGGCCAAACGCGCCTTGAAAAACTCGTCGAAGAGCCCGCCCTGGCCGAACAGCTGGCCGAAGTCTTCCGGCAGCACATCGGCCTTGCTGCCGCTGGCAAACGGGTAGCGGTTGGTGATGCTGCGGTTGCAGATCTCGGCGATGGGCTGCAGCTCGGCCGTGAGGCCCTCGCGCTCGGCACCGCGGCTTTGGCCGGCGGTAGCGTCGGCCAGCTGTTCGACCAGCCCGCGCACAAAGTCCGGCTGGCCGGCGGCGGCCACCTTCACGCGCTCGGCGCCGCCGGCCGGCGGCGGCGGTGATTTGCTCTTCTTGGCGGCGTCCACGGCCGCAAGTTGCGCATAGAGCTCGCCAAAGAGCTTGAGCGTGTCGTTGATGGGCGGCGGGTCGCCTGTCACCAGGCGGTGGTAGCCGGCGAAGTGGTCGTCGACCATGCGCTCCAGCGGCCCCCCCGCCCCACCAGCCGCTGCCGGCGCGGCACCCGCGAGGCGGGCAGCATCGGCCTTGGCCTGGTTGGCTGCCTTCTCCAGGGCGCTGGGCGGCGCGGCGGCCTGCACCAGCTTGGTCTGCTCGGTGATGCCCCGCACGTAGGCCGCGAGCGGCGAATCCACCGCGGCCAGGATGCGCGAGACCGCGAGCGCCCGCTCGGGGTCGTTGAGCTTCACGAGCTTCACATCGGCCAGGTAGGCGTCCCAGGTCTTGATGTAGTCCTCGAAGTACAGGCGCCGCACCTTGTCGGTGACGGCGTCGCCCAGCGTGGCATCCCGCAGGCGCGCAGCGTCCACACGCAGGCCCAGCACCCAGCCTTCCTCCTGCGCCAGGCGCGGGGTGGCTTCCTTGATGGCCGGCAGCACCAGGCGGCGGTAGGCGTCCTTGGTGTACAGGCCGCTGATGCCCTTGCTCAAGGGCTCGGCGCTGGTGCGCTGGAAAACCTGCGCCGCGTTCGGGCCGGCCGCACCCGCGACGCTGAAGTCGTTGGCGCTGCCGGGCTTGTACTGGCGCTTCACGCGGCTGTAGACGCGGTACTCCAGCGGGTAGGCCGAAAGCATCTCGCGCACGCTGGCCACGAGGTTGTCGTCCTTGGCGATGGCCGCGCGCGGCGGGCCCAGCGCCAGCAGTGCGGCCAGGTGCGCGTCGAGCTGCGCGCGTTCTTCAGGCGCCATACGCCCGTAGTTCACGTCCCAGTCGACCCCGATCCAGGCCTGAAGCGCTTCGGCATCGAAGCGCTCGGGCTGGTGCAGCATCAGGTAGCTCTTCAGCGCCTCGTAGGCGGCCTCGAGGTTGTCCTTGTTGGCCGCACGCAGGCGCTCTTCGAGCCGGCCGGCCACACGCGGCATCAGCGCCTTCTGCAGCACGCGGTGGTAGGCGATCTGTGCGCCGGCATCGAGCTTGTCGCCCTGGTACAAGCCGAGGCCGTGCAGCATGGGCGGCGCATCGAGCGAGAAGCCCTCGATCTTCGCGGCGTCGCGCAGTGCGGCCAGCGGCGTGGTCAGCGGGGCCACGTCAGCGCTGGTGGCCGGTGGCAGGCTCTCGATGGCCTGGCGCAATGCCGGCAGGCGCTCGGCCACCTGCGCGGCGTGGTCGAGGTTGCGGGCGCGACTGACCGCCCAGCCCACGGCCACCATCACCGTGCACACCGCCAGCGTGCCCATCACGCCTAGGCGCAGCGTGTGGCGGCGGCGTTCGGCCACCGGGTTCAACGCCCCGAGGCCGCGCTCGGCGAAGACCAGGTCTTTCAGCAGGCGGTGGAGGAAAAAACTCTTGCCGCGACCCGGCGCCACGGCGGCGTTGCGACCGCCCATGCCGAAAGAAGAAGCCAACGCACCCATCACGCGGTCGATGGGCGAACCTTCCTGCGTGCCGCTGGTGAAGTAGACGCCGCGCACGCGCGGCGCAGCTTCCACCGCCCCACCACCCGAGAACACCTGGCGCAGGAAATCGGCCAGCACCCCCTGCAGCGCCGCGAACTCCTGCGGGAAGGCGAAAATGGCGCTCTTCTTCAGCACGTCGCGCTCAGCTTCCAGGCGGTCGACCAGCTGCGACACCAGGCGCTGCTGCAATTGCTGGTAGAGCGCCGGGAACTGCGCCATCGGGTCTTCGCCGGCCGCCAGATCGTGCGGGAAAGTGAAGCCCCAGACCTGGTCGCGTTCTTCCTTGGCCAGGGCCTCGAAACTCTCGTTGAAGCCGCCGATCAGGTCGGCCTTGGTCACCAGCACGTACACCGGCGCGCGCACGCCCAGCTTCGTCTGCAACTCGTTCAGACGCGCGCGCAGCTTGGCAGCGTGCTCCTTGCGCTCGGGCGCGCCCTGCTGCAGCAGGTCTTGGATGTTGACGGTGAGCAGCACGCCGTTGATGGGCTGGCGCGGCCGCGTGCGCTTGAGCAGCGCGAGGAAGTTGTCCCAGGCGCTGGCGTCGACGTCCTTGTCGCTTTCCTGCGTGGCGTAGCGGCCGGCGGTGTCGATGAGCACTGCGTCCTGCGTGAACCACCACTCGCAGTTGCGCGTGCCGCCGACACCCTGCACCGAACCCTTGCCGTCCTTGCCATCGCCCAGCAGGAACTGCAGCCCGGCGTTCATCAGCGCCGTGGTCTTGCCCGAGCCCGGCGCGCCCACGAACACATACCAGGGCAGTTCGTAGAGGTACTGCCCGCCGCCGAACGCGCCCTTGCCCTTGGCAGCCTTCAGGCGCTGCACGGCCTCGTTGAAGCGGGCGGCCAGGACCTGCGCCTCTTTGTCGCTGGCCGAGGGCCCGGCACCCAGGCCCTGCAGCAGCGCGGCGTTGGTCTTGCGGCGCTGGTGCGCCTTCCAGGCCATCACACCGCCCCACGTGCCCCAGATCAACACCAGCACCAGCAGGCGCAGCCACAGCGTGCCGAGCGGGCGTGACTCCCCCAGCGGGATCAGCGGGAAGACGAACCAGACGATGGCCGAGAGGGCCAGCAGGCCGAGGATGCCCAGCACCAGCGGGCTGAAAACCTTGCGCAGGAAGTTCTTCATGTCAGTTCGGCGCCGTGGCGAACAGCGTGATCTCGACGCGGCGGTTCTTGGCACGCCCGTCGGCGCTGCCGTTGTCGGCCAGCGGCTCGGTGTCGGCGCGGCCTTCGGCGCCAAGGCGCTCGGGCTTCACGAAGGCGCCGAGCAGCACCTTGACGCTGTTGGCGCGGTCTTTCGAAAGGTGCCAGTTCGAGGGAAAACGCAGCGAGCGGATGGGCTGGTTGTCGGTGTGGCCGGCGATCTGCACCTGGCCCGGCACCTGGTTCAGGGC
Source organism: beta proteobacterium AAP65 (assembly GCA_001295865.1). Lineage (GTDB taxonomy): Bacteria > Pseudomonadota > Gammaproteobacteria > Burkholderiales > Burkholderiaceae_C > Rubrivivax. The sequence continues at coordinate 34,607 of LJHW01000007.1, read as the reverse complement.
CGCACCGATGCGCTCGAACAGCGGCCGCACCTTGCTAGACAGATCGGCACTGCCGGGGTCGAAGACGCCGTCACCGCGCAGCGTGACGACGGAGCGATCGGCAAGGTCCCTCACCTCCACCGCACCGGCGTCGATATCGCTCTTCAGCAACTGCGCCAGACGGGGCGGCGGCGGCTCGGCCGGCGGCGGCGCGGGCGGGGCCGCCAGCACCTTGGTGTCGATGGCCTGCAGCGCCGTGAAGGTGGCGTCGGTCTGCGCGTTCAGCGTCAGGCGCAGCACGAGGAAGAGCGCCAGCAGCACGCCCGCCAGCACCGCGGCCACGGCCCACAGCGGTACACCGTCGCTCAGGCGCGCCGGCGCGGCGGCCACGCCCTGCCATTGCGGCGACAGCTCGCGCTCGGCGGGCCCGGCCAGTTCACGCAGCTTGCCGGCCAGGCGCTCACGCACGCTCTCGAGCTGTGCCTTGCCGTCGTTGAGCACCTTGTAGCGGCCCTCGAAGCCCAGCGAGAGCACGGCGTACACCAGCTCCAGCAGGTTGCGGTGCTGGCTGGGGTTTTCGACCAGGCGCGAGAGCAGCTGGAAGACCTTCTCGCCGCCCCAGGCCTCGTTGTGGAAGTGCACGAGCAGGCTTTGCGACGACCACGCCCCCGAGCCCCCCCAAGGCGTGCTGGAGGCCGATTCGTCGAGCAGCGTGCACAGGATGTAGCGCGCCGCCACCACCTGGTCGTTGGGCAGACCCTGCGCGCGCGCCACCGACTCGAAACGTTTGACCGATTCAACCAACTGCACGCGCAGACCGGCCGGGTCGGGATGGCGCAAGGTGGCCCGCAGTCGTGGCGCGGCACTGAGCAGCGGTGCGGCGGCCTGCACCAGCGGGTTGAGGCTGGCGTGTGCCGGCAGTTCGGGCAGCGGCACCTGGGCGAGCGCGGGGCCGGCGGCCGGTGCGGCGCCTGCGGACGTTGTGGGCGCTGCTGCTGCAGGCCGGGCCCCACGGCCGGCGCTGGGCTTGATCACCGTGCGGTCGGACTCGAAGGCGGCGAAGGGGTCCTTCGGGCTGTCGTTGTCACTCATCCGGAAAGAGCCTCAGTGGGGGCGGCCGACGCGCGCTCGGGCGTTCAGCCGCGGATGGCCCAGAACTCGAGGGCCAGGCCAGGGAACTCGCCAGCGATGTGCATCGCCAGGCCGCCCGAACTCTCCAGTTGCTTCCAGAGTTCGTTGCCGCGTGTTTCGAGTTCGAAATAGGTGAAGCCGGCGTGGTACGGAATCTGTCGCGGCGCAACCGGCAAGGCGCGCAGCGTGACGCCGGGCAACTGCAGGTTGACAAGATCGCGGATGCGCTCGGCAGGCCCGATCTTGACCTGCGTCGGGAAACGCATGCGCAGTGCCTCGCCGGGCATCTGCGCGTTGACGGCGAGCACAAACATGGCCGTACGCAGCAGCTCAGCGTCGCCAATCACCGCCACGCGGATGCCGTGTTTGCGCTCTTGCAGGTCGATGGGCAGTGCCGTCTGTTCCAGAACCTGCGACAGCGATTGCCGCAAGTCGGCCATCACCGCGCGGAAGCAGCTCGCCAGGTCGTCGTGCCGGTACTCGGGGTAGGCCGGCGGCCGGCGCTGTTCCCGGAAGGTGGAGAGCTCGCCGGCCAGCCCCAGGCACAGGTGGTACAGGCGTTCCGGGTGCAGCACCGGCAGACGTTGCAGGTGCGCGAACATGGGCTGGAAACGGTTGATGGCCTGCAGCAGCAGGAAATCGACGATCTCGCCCGTGCCAGAGCGGCCCGGCTGCGCCAGGCGGGCGCCGAGCGCTTCGCCGCGCTGCTGCAGCATGCCGTGCACTTCACGCAGGTAGCCATCGAGAATGAGTTGCGCGGGTGCGTGCAACATCGGCGGTATGTACTGGGTGTCGAGCACCACGCGCGCATCGGCGCGGCGCTCGATGACACGCACCGCGCCCACCGCCACGTAACCGTCGTTGAGGTCACGCTGCAGCATCAGTCGCAGGTTCAGGCGCCCCACCTGCAGCGGCGCCTCGCGCAGGCTGGCCGCGTGGATGTCGGCCACGCCAAGGTCGGCCGCGCGCCAGCGTGGGGGCATCGAGCTCTCGCCCGACTCGACATCACTCTCGGTCACGCCCGGCCGCGACATCGGCACGGCCAGCACCACGATCTCGTCGCGGGCGTCGCCCGGCACTTCCAGCGCCGGGGGCGCGGGCTCGTCGTTGGGGATAGAAAAAGCCAGGCCGTCGGGCAGCACGCCCCGGGCGCCGGTGATCTGGATGCGGCCCTGCAGCAGCGCGGCATCGTCGACCTGCAGCGACAGGAAACCCCAAGCCCAAGGCAGGCCTGCCGTGATGCGGCCGTCAAGCTGCCGGGCGACAAATCGGTCTTGCTGCTGGAAGTGCTGCGGCTGGAGGAACATGCCCTCCGTCCACATCACCTTGTTGTGCCAAGTCATCGGGAGCTGCGGTCCTTGCGTCTTGTTCGGGCGCTGCGAGGCACGCTGAATGCGGGTCGTGTGCGGGCCGGGGCTGTCAACGATACACGGCCACGCCAGGGCCGTCACCCTGCCGCACAGACCGTGCGCAGAAGCCGTAGCCTGCCTCAGCCCAGCGGGTGCCACGCCCTCTCATGTGGGGATAGGTTCGCCGGTGCTCGGGGAGTATCATTTCGGCCAGCGCTCACCGTCGCGCATGGTCGTGCAAGCAGCCCTGTGACGGCTGCCCCTCACCGGGGCCTGCCGACCGCCGCACCACCTTCGTCTTGCCGTCAAGGAGCCTCTGATGAAGCAACACCATTTCCTGGCCCACTGCGTGTTGGCCGTGGCCGCCACGGCGGCCCTGCCCGCTGTGGCTTCCGATGCCATCGACATGGGCCAGAGCGTGCCCGATGCCAAGGCCGTGGCTGAAGGCCTCTTCCCCGAAGACGCCTGTGAACAGCTCAAGGCCGCCGGCTTCAAGTGCATGGGCTTCAAGCCTGCCGTTCGCTACTCGCTGCCAGCGGCTTCTTTCCGCCTCGGCTCGGCCGAATTGCCCGACGCCCTGAAGCGCCAACTGGAAGTGTTTGCCGAGGTGCTCAAGTCCAAACGCGGCAGCGGCAAGGTGGTGCGCATCGAAGGCCACGCCGACGCTTCTGGCGCCGCTGCCGCCAACCTGCAGTTGTCGCAGCGCCGTGCCGACGCCGTGCGTGATTTCCTGGTCGAACTGGGCGCCGATCCCACGATGATCGCCCCCGTGGGCGTGGGCGCTGCAGCCCCCAAGAACGCGAAAGATCCTTTCGCTCCCGAAAACCGCCGCGTCGAGATCGGTCGCGCCACACCACCGTCCTGACAGCATTGCGCTGCGGCCGGGCAAGGGCCCTGCACAGCACCCCTCTCGAACAAGCCCGCCTCGTGCGGGCTTGTTGTTTTTCAGGGGATGTCGTGCGTGGCCTGGCCCGCGAAGTTGATGCTGATGCTGCCGCCCCAGATGCAGGTCAGCTTCGAGCTGTCGTTGAGCGCAGGCATGCCGCAGACCAGCACCGTCGGCGCGCCCGGGGTCCAGGGCGCCGGCGTGGCGGGCACGCAGGGCATGGGTGTCAGCACACCCAACGCGGCCGCCGTGGCCGCGGCCACCACGGGGTTGGACGGGCTCTGGCACATCCCGAAGGGCGGTATGTTGACGATCGGGATGTTGTCCATGATGTTGGCAGCCATCACGCTGCTGGTCATCACGGTCTTGGGGGTGGGCGCAAGCGAGCTCGGGGCCATGCCCATCGAGCACTGCATCATCGCGCCCATGCAGACTTGCTTGGCCATGGCCGCGCGCTCCTGGGTGGGGTCCGTCGGGGGTCGGAAGATCAGGCGGCTGGCGCCGCCCGTGTCCAGACCGTCAGTGCACTGAAGTTGTCGTGGCTGGTCTTGTGCGCTGCGGCTGCACGCACGGCCGTGGCCAGCTCACCGATCCACGCGCCGGGGTTGGGGGCGGCGGCCAGGGTGCTTTCGAGCACGGCGTCGTCCAGATACTCCCAGAGCCCGTCGGTGCACAGCAGAAAGACATCGCCGGCCTGCACTTCTTGCGCCGCCTCGCGAGCGCTCACCTCCAGCATCTCGGGCGCCAGGCCCAGGGCGCTGCGCAACTCGCTGCGTTTGGGGTGGGTGCGGATCTGCTCCAAGGTCAGCACCCCGGAATCGACCAGGCCCTGCACCAGGCTGTGGTCGCGCGTGCGGTCGAGAACCCGGCCCTCGCGGAACCAGTACATGCGCGAATCACCGGAGTGCGCCCAGTGTGCCGTGTGCTGCACAAAATCGACAACGAGGCAGACCACCGTGCTGTGCATGTCCTGCTTCGCGGTGCCGGGCTCACGTTCGCTGATGAGCACGTCGTTGGTCACGCGCAGCAGGCGCTCCAGCTCTGCGGCCCGTTCTGAGGGTTGCTGCGAGAAGCGGGCGATGAGTTCCTGCACGGCCAGGCGCGAGGCGATGTCGCCACCGCCGTGGCCGCCGGCGCCATCGGCCAGCACGCAGCAGAGGTGGCGCCCCGAGTGCCAATGGCCGCAGGCGTCTTCGTTGTACTTGCGGCCGCCGCGGTCGCTGAGCAAGGCTACTTCGAGTGCAAGCATGCGGGCCCCCTCCTGCCTGTGCGCCACATGCTAGCGCGGCCCGGCTTCGTTGTGCAGCCGGTCGAGCTGGTCTTCGTAGGCCTTCAGGAAGGCCTTGCCGAAGAGCTCGTCGAAGTCGTCCTGCGCCTCGGTCTGCAACTGCGCAAAAAGCTCGTTGAAGGCTTCCCACAGGCGCGCTTTGCGCGTGGCCGGGATGATGCTGTCGATGGCCGAGCGTTTGCTCAGCTTGCCCTCCAGCTGCTTGGGGTCGAAGCGCAGCAGCACACCTTCCAGCGCGGCCCGCATGCCGGCCATCACGCCCAGCTGGTGCGCGCGCAGGTCGTCGAAGGCATCGCGCATGGCCGTGGCCGAGGGCATGAAGCCGGGGGCCGGCGGCCCCAGCAGGTGCTGCAGGGCCACCTCGACCGTGGGCGAGAACTTCAGCGGGTTGTTCTCGCGCGAGACGATCATGGTCATCTCGGCGCGCATCTCGCGCTTGAGCGCTGCGCGCGCCACCAGCAACTCGACAGCGCCGCGCGTGGATTCGCGCAGCAGTTGCCCAACGAGCTCCATCGTCTGCGGGGTCAGCGCGTCCAGGCGCAGGCCGGGCACACCCAGGCCGCGCAACAAGGCTTGCAGCAGTTCGGCCTCGGCTGCGCCTGACACCGCCGGCGCCGCAGTGGCGGGCAAGGGTCTCGCTGCTTCGGCGCGCACCGCGGCAGCCGGGGCCGGCAGGGGCGCGGCCGCGCGCTCGGCAGGCCGCGCCGGTGGCGCCTCGGGCCGGCGCAGCCCCGGCAGGGTGACCACGCGGCCATCCCGCGGCGGGTCGTTCCAGGAAAAGATGGCCCCCTGCGGCAGCGGCGCGGGCGCGGGGCCCGCAGCCGGTGCCTGCACCGGCGGCAGCGACATCGGCGTGTTGAGCTCCGAGGCGTGGTCGCTGCGGCTCGCGGGCATCAAGGTGGCCGTGCGCGCCAAAGACTGCAGGGCATCGCCATGCTGTGCCGTGTTGGGCTGGGCCAGCAGCGCCTGCTGCGGTGCGCCGCCCAGCGGATCACCGCTGAGGGGCGCGCCGCTCAGGCCGAAGAGGTCGTCGAGCGAATCACCGCCGCCGGCCGGCAAGCTGGCAAACGCGTCGCCGCCGCCCAGGGCAGCCGCAGGCGCTGGCGCCTCGGCCGTGTCGGGCGCAAAGGGGTCCCAGTCGTCGGGGATGGCCGCCGGGCCCGCCGCAGCGGCGCGCGCAGGCGTCGGGGGCGAGGGCCACGCGGCGGCGGCCGGGGCAGGTGCCCAGGCGGGCGGGGGCGGTGCGGCGGCCCAGGCCGGCGTCGCGGCTGAGGCCGGCGCGGGTGCGGGCCAGGCGCCGGCGCTGGGCATCGCGGTGCGCTGCGACACGCCGGGTGCGGTCTTGGGTGCGGCCGGGGCAGCCAGGCCCATCGGGGCATCGCCGAACAGATCGGCAAAAGGGTCGTCGCTCTTCAAAGCGCCGGGCGCCTCGGCCGCGAGCAGGTAGCCGCCGATCATCAGCTCGTCGCCCACCTTCAGCGGGTGTTCACGCCCCGCGCCGATGACCTGGCCGTTGACGCTGATGGGGTTGCTGCCGTTGTCCACCACGCCATAACCCCCGGCGCGGAACACCACACGCGCGTGCACCCGCGAGATGGTGCGCTCGGGGTCGGGCAGCACGAGCTGGTTGTTGTCGGCGCGGCCGATGGTGCCGCCCAGTTCGTCGAACTGCGCTGCGGGCCCGTCGGCGGGGCTACCGTTGTAGCTGAGCACCCTCAGCACGATCATGTGGCGACTCCGAGCTTGAGCAAGGCGCGCAGCATAGCGGGCCAGCGAACACCTGCCGCCGGCTCAGCGGATGACATAAAAGCGCCCTTCGATCACCGCCAGCCGCACCGGCCAGGCGATGCGGCCCCCACCGGCCACGGGGCTGTGCAGGGCGGGCAGCTGGCCATCGGGCGTCAGGCACTCGAGCAGCCGCCCGCCGGCCAGCGGCCGCAGCAGCAGCGCATCCGCCTTGGGCATGGGCGGCTGCAGCGGCGCCTGGGCATGCAAGCGCAGCACCTGCACGCGCAGACGGCCGACATCGTCGGCCAGGTTGCGCTGGTAGGCCTGCGCCAGCTCTTCGAAACGCAGGCGTGCGGCCAGCACCAGCGGTTCGGGGTCGCCGCGCGCCAGGCCCAGCGCCAGGCCCTGCAGGTAGCTGGCCGCCTGGGCCACCAGCGCCTGGGGCTCGGGCACCACAGGCGCATCGAACCAGCGCCAACGCGGAAAAGCGATGGGCAGATCCACCGTCTGGCGCAAGGTGGCCGGTACTTCGGTGACCTCGCCCGCCACTGGCGCCCAATCGATCTGCGCCAGCGTGCGTGCGTTCTCCGGGTGCGCCAGCTGGCCGATGCGCGGCAGCAGCAGGCGCAAGCTGGCACCGCGCTGGCCGTCGCTGAGCAAAGGCGCCGGGGCGCCCGCCTGGCCCGGCGGCGGCGGCTGGATGACCAGCTGCAACTCGTTGGCCCCGGAGAGCGTGTACTCGTGGATGGGCACGGTCACCGCGCCCGCCGTCGGGCCGCTGCGCGCGAGCGGCACGCCATTGAGCTGCGCTTCGGCGATCACGCCGATGCTGTCCAGGCGCAGGACGAGCAGGCGTTCCATCAGCTGAGGCTCCAGTCGAGCAGCGGCGCTGCAGCCCACAGGGCGTGCGTGAAGTGCCGTTGGCCGAGCACGGGGTCGACCAGCGCCAGCTTCAGCGCCGCCGCTTCCAGGCGCAGCTGTGCAAACCACTCCCAGCCGCTGCCGCCAGCCGTGCGCGGCCGCAGGCCCACTTCGCCCACCAGGGCGCCCGTGCAGGGCCCGGCCATCTGCAGCAGGCTGCCTGTGTCGGTGGCCATAGGCGTGAGCTCGGCGGTGAAGGGCAGGCGCAGCGACAAACGCGCCGGCAGCATGGTCGGCAGCAGGGGCGGCTCGGCGGCTTCACGGCGCAGCTGCAGCTGCAGCGCGGCGCTGCCGACACAGCGCAGCACCAGGCGCGCGCGCGCGCCGTCCAGCGCCAGCTCGGCCTCGGCTTGCAGATCGGCCTGACAGGCCTGCATCTCCAGAGCGCCGAGCACCCGCATGAAGGCCCGGCCGTCCAGGCCCGAAGGCCCCTGGCACCAGCCCCAGGTCAGCGCGGCACGGCCGACCAGCAGCGCCAGCACGCCTTCCAGCCGCACCTGGCTGCAGCCTTCGATGGCGCCCAGCAACTTCAGCAACTGCTGCTGCGCGGCCCAGGTGGCGGCATCGAGCCCCTGCTCAAAGCCGCGGCGCAGGGGCTGCGCGTCCTGACCCACGCCGTCGCACTCCACGCGGCAGCGCGTGGCGGGCCTCAAGGCTGGCGCCTGCGCGGCCACCACTGGTTGCGCCGCAGGCGCCTGGCGTTCGATGTCACAGAACCACTGCGCGGCCGGCCAGGCCCAGAGCAGCGAGCGCTGCGCACCGAGCGCATCGCCCTCGTCACGCAGGCCGCAGACCTGCAGCTCGAGCTTGAAGATGTCGGGCGAGGTCTCTTCGGCAATGGCCGTGCCCGGCCCCGCCGTTGGCCCGGGTTGCGCCAGGCTGCTGACCGGCCAGCTCACGGCCCGTGTTTCATGCCCGGCCCAGCGCCACAGGCCGTGGGTGCCGCCGAAGTTCAGGGCCGGGTGCACATCACCCTGGCAAACCGCATGGCTGCGTGAACGCAGTTGCACGCGCGCCTGGGGCCGCACGCCCGGCGGGTGGGCCAGCACCCCCACGAGGCCCGGCATGGGGTTGGCGGCGTCCACGCGCACTGGTGCCGGGCTGGCCAAGGGCACACGCTGCCACTGGCCGGCCTGCCACTGGTAATGCTCGCCGACGGCCGCTTCCAGCAGGCGGATCTCCACCGCCTCCACATCGCAGGCGTGCAGCGGCAAGGGCACAGGCTCGGGCGGGTGCAAGGCGCCCCACACGCCCAAAGCGCCGAAGCGGGCCATGAGGCGTTCGTCGGCCGCCTGCAGGGCCTGCGGCTGGATACGGGCCTCGGGCAGGCGCTCGAGTTCCTGCAGCGAGCGGCGCATCAGCTGGTGCAGCGTGGCCCATTCACGCTCGCGCGGGGCCGCGAGCAGGCCCTGGGCCCACTCGAAGCCCGCGCGCTCGTGGAAGCTCGGGCCCCAGACGAAGCTGAGGTTGGCAAAACGCGCCACGCTCGCGGCCCGCGAGAGGCCCAGCTTCAAGGCCTGCTGCGCGGCCAGTTCGACGAAGGTGAGGTGCTTGTCGCCCAGACGTTCCTGCATGGCGGGCCATTGCGCCACCAGGTGTTCGGCGAGTTGCTGCACGAAGGCTGCCCAGGCAGCCGCTTCCCGGGCCTCGGTGTCGGGCGGGCGGCTCACGGTCAACGGTGCGCGAGTGGGTCTTCGGGCAGGTCGGGCTCGACGGCTTCGTCGGGCGCCGTGGGGGCCACCGGGCTCGCCCCGCTGCCACTGCCGGGCGAACCGCCGGAGTTGACCTTGACCATGGCCCCCGTGATCGAAACGCCGTCAGGTCCCAGCACGATGGACGAGCCACCGGCCTTGATGCTGATCTGCATACCGGCCTCGATGACGACGTTCATGCCGCCCTTGATATGCACGTTCTGCCCGGCGTCGGCGCCCAGGTTGGAGCCGATCTTCAGGTGCATGTCGGAGCTCGACTTCAGCGAGATCGAAGCGCCCGATTCGGTGGTGACATCGCCGGACGTCTTCAGGCTCCAGATGTCGCCGCCATCGAAGAGCATGCCCTGGGCCACCTTCACGCTGTACTTGGCGTCGTACTGGTGGCGCACGTCCTTCAGCACCTTCAGGTGCTGCTCGCCCTCGATCTTTTCCTTGCGGTCTTTCTTGACCGTGCGGTGTTCGTCGCCTTCACCATCACCGATGCCAATGTGCGACTTGAAGGTGCCCTCGACAAATTCGAGCCGGTCTTTCTGCGCGTGCAGCAGCACGTATTCTTCGCCAGCCTTGTCTTCGAAGCGCAGTTCGTTGAACTCGGCCGCTTCGCCCAGTTTGCTGCGGCTCTTGAAGGTGCTGACCGTGGCGTTGTCGGGCAGCACGTAGGGCGGCTTCTGCGTCGCGTTGTAGACGCGGCCGGTGATGAGGGGCTGGTCGGGGTCGCCCTCCAGGAAGTCCACCACCACTTCCTGACCCAGGCGCGGCAGCGAAATCATGCCCCAGCCGTTGCCGGCCAGCGGGCTGGCCACGCGCACCCAGCAAGAGCTGCTGGCGTTCTTCTCGCCGAGCCGGTCCCAGTGGAACTGCACCTTCACGCGGGCGTGTTCATCGGTGTAGATGTCGCCGGCGTCGCCATCACCCACCACCACAGCCGTCTGCGGACCGGCTACCGAAGGCTTGCGCGTGATGCGCGCGGGCCGGTAGGGCTCGGCATAGGGCTGTGCCGTGAAGCGGCAGGCGAAAAGCGTGTCGCCGGCAGCGCCGGCCTCGTAGCCGGTCTGCTGCATCTCGATGTGCGTGGCGAGCACCACGTAATCGGTGTTCTGGTCGGCCCGCGGGTGCTGCGCAAATGTGAACTTGCCCCCGGCCATGAGGCCCGGTGTGTTGCCCTCGCCCGTGAACCGGGCGAAGCGGCTCTCGGCTTCGTTCAGGCGGATGGTGGCCCGCGCATCGCCATCGGCCTTGACCTGGTAAAGGCCCGGGTAGTCGTAGGCCTCGTAGGCATTCTCGGCGTGGCTGCGGCTGGACGCTGCGGTGGTGCTGGTGAGGTCGGAAGACGGCGACAGGTAGTCGTAATCGCGCAGCGTGCTCTTGCCCGTCTGGATCTCGTGCCGCATGCGCCACTGGCTGATGACGGGCTCACCGACGATCTGCTCGGGATCGTCGTCGAAGGGCACGGTGGCGAAAGGCTCGAAGGGCTGGTGCGAACTCGAGGCATCCGCCAGCACGAGTTCGTGTTTGTCGGCGGTGTGGCGGAAGAAATAGAAGATGCCTTCTTCCTCCATCAGGCGGCTGACGAAGTTGAAGTCGGATTCGCGGTACTGCACGCAGTAGGTGCGCGTGCCGTAGGTGCCGCCGAGTTCGTCGACGAAGGTGCTGGTGTACTCGCCGAAGATGGCTTTGATGATGTCGGGCGCCGTCATCTCCTGAAAGATGCGGATGTTCGAGCGCCGCGTCAGCAGCCACAGCCAGGGGCGCAGCGTGAGGCGGTAGCGCACGTGCCGGCCATCCACGCCGTCGATGCCGAAGCCGGCCACCACGCCGTGGAACCAGCGCTTGGCGCTGTCGCTCACCTCCAGCGAAACGGCCGCGTTGGTGCCGAGCAGATCGTCGGCGGCCACGGTCTCGCTCTCGTCGATGGCGAGCACCTGGAACTCGAACAGCCGCGACACCTCTTCGTCGGCCACCATGCTGCGGAACTTCAGCGACGGTGCGGCGCTGGCGGTGAGTGCCATCTGCAGGGGCGAGGCTTGGGACATGGCTGCTCTTGGGTTCGAGGTTCAGGGCCGGCCAGACGCCGCGGAGCGCAGGCGCTGCTGCGCGGCCAGGCGTCGCAACGAGAAGCTGCGCAGCGCTTCGTCCCTACCGGCCCGTGAACGACTATAGCGGCGGCCCTCGGGCGCCCGGTAACCGGGCGCTGCGTGCAGGGGCGGTGGTGGCGTCATGCGGATAACGGTTGCGTCGGGTGCGGACTCTGAAGCAAAGTACCCGGAGCGGCAAGCTGAGATGCCCCCTGCCCGCCGCTCCGGCCAACCCTTGCCGGCCTCAGCCTCATGGAGCCCCGGATGCCTGCTCGCCTGCAGTTCGAGTTTTCGCCCCAAGCCCGCCCCGCCCCACGCAGCAGCGCAGGCCCGATGCGGCTGCTGGTGGTGGGCGACTTCAGTGCCCGGCCTGCCAGCGAGAAGCGTCCGCTGGCCGAGCGGCCCACCCACCGGGTCGATGTCGACACGCTCGATGCCGTGATGCAAAAGCTGGCCCCCCGTCTGGTGGTGGCCGGCAGCGAGGTCGGCTTCGGGTCGCTCGATGATTTCCATCCCGATGCATTGTTCGCGCAGCTGCCGGTGTTTGCGTCCTTGCGTCAGATGAGACACCGCCTGATGGACCCGGCGCAGTTCGCGCAAGCAGCGGCCGAGCTGGGCGCTGCAGCCCACACCCCGGCGCCGGCTGCGGCACCCGCGGCCGACAGCGGCGACCTGCTCGCCGGCCTGCTCGGCGGGCGGCCTGCGGGCGTGGCGCCTGCCGCATCTTCAGCGCCTTCCGCACCTTCTGGGCCCGCAGGCGCAGCGGCCGGCATGGACGCTTTCATCCGCCAGCTGATCGCTCCCCACATCCAGCCCGACCACCGCCAGCAGCAGGCGGCCTTGCTGGCCTCGGTGGACACGGCCACGGCCGCCGAGATGCGTGCCGTGCTGCATGCACCGGCTTTCCAGGCGCTGGAATCGGCCTGGCGCGGCGTGCAGTGGTTGATCTCGAACCTTGAACTTGACGAGACGCTGGAGCTGCACCTCTTCGACGCCGCGCGCGACGAACTCACGGCCGATGTCGTCGCCAGCCAGGGGCGCCTGGCCGAGACGGGCCTGCACCGCGCGCTGGCCGACCGCTGGCGCAACGTGCCCGACGGCCGCGGCTGGACGCTCATCACCGGCCTGCAGCACTTCGGCCCTGCCGATGCCGACATCGGCTTGCTGGCGGCCCTGGGCCTCATCGCGAGCCAGTGCGGTGGCCCGTGGCTGGCCGGCGCCGACACCGCGCTGGCGCTCGCAGAGCCCGCAGCACTGGCCGGCTGGGCGGCGCTGCGCCGCAGCGAAGCCGCGCCCTGGCTGGGCCTGGCAGCGCCAAGGGTGTTGCTGCGCCTGCCCTACGGCAAACGCAGCGACCCGTGCAGCGCCTTCGCTTTCGAAGAGTTTCCAGGCGGCAGCCCCGTGCACGAAGCCCTGCTCTGGGGTCCGGGTTCGCTCGCGGTGGCGCTGCTGCTCGGGCGCGCCTTCACGCACAAGGGCTGGCAGTTCGAGCCTGGCGATGAACGCGAGATCGGCGACCTGCCCGCCTACCACTACACGCAGGATGGCGAAGCCGAGATGCAGGCTTGCGCCGAGGCCTACCTGGGCGAACAAGCCGGGCAGGCCTTGCTCGCTGCCGGCCTGATGCCGGTGCTGAGCCACAAGCACCGCAATGCGGTGACGGTGATGCGCTTCCAGTCGATCGCCGAGCCGGCGCAGCCGCTGTCGGTGGGTTCAGCCCGCCGCTGAAGCGGTGTCTGCGGGCGCCGGCGGCGTGGTCGCCAAGGCCGGCACCAGCACCCGGTGGCGCAACACCCCCGCCACCCGGCTGAACTCGATGCAGGCGCCCTCGGCATCTTCCATCACGAAGCTGTGGATGGGCCCGAACACCTGCGCCAGCTCCTCCGGCGTGCAGGTGGGCAGGTAGCTGCGCAGCACGCGCGGGTCGTAGTAGCGGAACAGCAGCCGGCGGCCCTGCTCGTCACGCACCTTGAGGAACTTGCGCAGGTGGTGCCGCAGGTTGGCGGCATCGTCGATGCGCAGGAAGATGCCCCAGGCCTGCCCCCAGGCGGCGCCGAGCAGGCGCTCGGTCAACCGGTGCCCGGGCAGCAGTTCCACCAGCTGCGGGGCGTTCATCTCCAAGGCCCGGGGCACCGTCCCGCTGTAGAGGCTGCGGAACTCCAGTCGTGACTCGATGAGCACACCGTAGACAGCCGGGTCACGGGCGCAGTCGAGCACAGCCCACACGCTGCCAGCGCGCGACGCCGCCGCAGCTGGCCACAGCGCCTGCTGCCTTTCTGAGGAGCCCGCGGTCGCCACGCTCAGGCCTCTTGCGCCGCCCGGGCGCATTCTTCGCAGAAGGGCACGCCGTCGCGCGCGGCTTGCTGCAACACCGCCACCATGGCGGCCACGTCGAGTTCGATTTCAAAGGTGCCGGGCGCAGGCGCTGCGGCCGGGGCCGCGCGGCGGGCGGCTGCAGCCGGGCTCGGAGCCGGCGGTGTCGCGGCCGGTGCCGGCGCCAGCCGTGTGAGCGCCAGTGGCTTCATCTGGAGGCCCACCTCAGTGCCCGACGCGGCATTCCAACGTGCCAGCAAGGCGGCGCCTGTCAGCACCTGGTGGTCGTCGCAATGCCACCAGAGATCGGCCGGGTAAGCCTGCTGCACCTGCTGTCGCAGCCTGGCCATGTCGGTCTCGTTGCCGACGGCGGTTTGGGCGGGCCTAGGTTCAAGCATGTTCAAGCTTAACAGGCGTACAACCGAACCCCATCGTCTTCGTCGCTGCAGACCATGTCGCGCCTGGCGCTGCGCGGCGTGCAGGGATAAACAGCAGAGGGACACTCGCTGCGCAAGGGCGGTTGCTTCGCCAACTGTGCGCGAAGTTTGGGAAGTGGAAGACCTAAACCCGAGTTCCCGGGTGCATTGCAGGCGCGCCGCCGCGGTCCTGCGGCTTCATGCGATGTTGCCCGGATACGCCTTGTTGTCGTGCGAATCGATCCCGCGCAGCAAGAAGCCCATGTTCAACGACAAGGCCGCCCACGCATAGCTGTCTGCGTTGTCAATACAGTCGGTGAAAGGTAGGGCGTCGTAGCCGCCCTGCCAGCAGTAGAGCTTGTCGGTCACGCCCAGGTACTTGTGCGCAGCCTCGTGGATGATCACACGTGCAACATGTTCGGCCGAGTAACCTCCGCTGTGCATCATCTCAAAGGCGACATGAATCTCGCCGTTGCGCCAGGCCGAGAGCGCGCCCTTATCAAACCCGCCAAAGTCTGCCCACGTGGCATAACCTTCCTCGTTGGCACCGGGGGTGCCGGCCACGCCCGACTTCAGCGTGCGCCGGCTGTTGTCGATGTCGATCAGATACATGCCGGTGTTGAGGTGGAAGCTGATGCTCAGCATGCCTTGGCGGATCTTGTTCAGCGCCCATCGACGATCGGTCTTACCCAGATCGCCAAGACTGAACGACTTGTCCACCACGTTGGTGGCCGGAAGGCCGGGGGACCGCCCGGTAGCTAGGCCGAAGTGGTAGTTCATGATGTTCGTGAACGCCTGCCCCTCGGGGCGGCGGAAGAACACCACGCGGTCCATCTCGCGCACAGCAGTCCGCATGATCTCGCGCGCCGACGATGCGGCATTGAGCAACAGTTCGCGCTGCGCGGTGGTGGGGTACTTCTCGCCTGGCCGCTCTCGGTAACCGATCATCAGACCCGGGCTGAGGATCTTGATGGTGTCGGTCCATTTCTGCTGCTTCGTGCCGGCAGGGAAATGAACCGTGCCAGTCGAATCGGCCTTGCCCGCGAACTTGAGTTCGCCACCGGTGGACTTCTTGAACTTGATCGACATCGGAATGCTCCTTTGGCTGCCGCTGATGGCGCCGCAGCGGGTCTTCAGAATTCGTAGATGAACGCGCCATCGCTCACGCTGACCTCGACGCGCTCGATAGGCTTGCCCTCCATCATCCGCGTCAAAAACTCGCGGCTGATGTCAGGCAGCATCGTGTTGGTCAGGATGGCGTCGATCATCCGGCCGCCCGATTCGCTTTCGGTGCAGCGGCTGACGACGAGCTTGACGACATCGTCGCCATATTCGAACGGAATCTTGTAGCGCGCTTCCACCCGTTTCTTGATGCGGTTGAGCTGCAGCTTCACGATCTTCCCCAGCATCTCATCGGACAGCGGGTAGTACGGAATCGTCACCAGCCGGCCCAGCAGCGCGGGCGGGAAGATCTTCAGCAGCGGCTCGCGCAGCGCCTTGGCCATACCCTCGGGGTCGGGCATCAGCTCGGGGTCTTTGCACAGGCTGGCGATGAGGTCGGTGCCTGCGTTGGTGGTCAGCAGGATCAGCGTGTTCTTGAAGTCGATGAAACGGCCTTCACCGTCTTCCATGAAACCCTTGTCGAAGACCTGGAAGAACATCTCGTGCACATCGGGGTGGGCTTTTTCCACCTCGTCGAGCAGCACCACGCTGTAGGGCTTGCGGCGCACGGCCTCCGTCAGCACGCCGCCTTCGCCATAGCCCACATAGCCCGGGGGCGCGCCCTTCAGCGTGCTCACGGTGTGCGCTTCCTGGTACTCGCTCATGTTGATGGTGATGACGTTCTGCTCACCGCCATACATGGCCTCGGCCAGGGCCAGCGCCGTTTCGGTCTTGCCCACGCCCGAGGTGCCCGCCAGCATGAACACGCCGATGGGCTTGCTCGGGTTGTCCAGGCCGGCGCGGCTGGTCTGGATGCGCTTGGCGATCATCTCCATCGCGTGGTCTTGGCCGATCACGCGCTGTGCCAGGTGCTCGGCCACCTTCAGGATGGTCTCGATCTCGTTGCGGGCCATGCGACCCACGGGGATGCCCGTCCAGTCGCCCACCACGGCAGCAACCGCCTGGTAGTCGACCGTGGGCAGGATCAGCGGGCTTTCGCCTTGCAGCGTGGCCAGCTTCTCTTGCACCGCGCGCAACTGCGCCTGCAGGTCGGCACGTTCGCCGTCGCTCATGGGCGGGGTCACGGCTGCATTGGCTTCGGCCTCCAGGTTGCTGCCCGTGCCTTCCACGGGCTGGATGCCGGCGCGCAGCTTGCTGCGCAAGGCCAGCAGTTCGTCGACCAGCGTCTTCTCTTCGGCCCAGCGGGTGTCCAGCGCCGCCAGGCGTGCACGTTCGCCCGCCAGCAGTTCGCTGGCTTCCACTTCGCGCTTGCCGATGTCGACACCGATGGCCTTCTCGCGGCCGATGATCTGCAGCTCGGTTTCGAGCGCTTCGATGCGCTTGCGGCAGTCGTCCACCTCGGCCGGCGTGGCGTGCAGGCTCACCGCCACTCGCGCGCAGGCGGTGTCGAGCAGGCTCACGCTCTTGTCGGGCAGCTGGCGCGCCGGAATGTAGCGGTGGCTCAGCTTCACGGCGGCTTCCAGCGCTTCGTCGAGGATCTGCACCTGGTGGTGCTTTTCCATCGTGCTGGCCACGCCGCGCATCATCAGGATGGCCTTGGGCTCGTCGGGCTCGTCGACCTGCACGGTCTGGAAACGGCGCGTGAGCGCCGGGTCTTTTTCGATATGTTTCTTGTACTCGGCGAAGGTGGTGGCACCGATGGTGCGCAGCGTGCCGCGCGCCAGGGCCGGTTTCAGCAGGTTGGCCGCGTCGCCCGTGCCAGCAGCACCGCCCGCACCGACCAGCGTGTGCGTCTCGTCGATGAACAGGATGATGGGCTTGGCACTGGCCTGCACTTCGTCGATGACGCTGCGCAGGCGCTGTTCGAACTCGCCCTTCATGCTGGCGCCGGCCTGCAGCAGGCCGACATCCAGCGCGCGCAGTTCCACCTCCTTCAGCGAAGGCGGCACATCGCCGCGCGCAATGCGCTGCGCGAAGCCTTCCACCACCGCCGTCTTGCCGACGCCGGCCTCGCCCACGAGGATGGGGTTGTTCTGGCGGCGGCGCATCAGGATGTCGACCACCTGGCGGATCTCGTCGTCGCGGCCGACGATGGGGTCCATCTTGCCGTCGCGCGCCTGCGCGGTGAGGTCCACCGTGAACTTTTTCAGCGCCTCCTGTTTGCCCATGGCCGCGGGCGCGATGGCACCGCTGGCTTCGCCCGGTGCGGCACCGCCGGCGCCGCCCGAGCCATCGCTGGCGCCCTGCCCGTCTTCGGGGCTGCCGCCGATGATCTTGGCGAGCTGGTCGGACAGGTCGTCGACCTTGAGTTTCTCGAACTGCCGGCTGATGGCCACCAGCGCGTTGCGCAGGTTCTTGGTCTTCAGCATGCCGATGAGCATGTAGCCGCTGCGCACCACGCTGTCGCCGTAGAGCAGCGTGCCGTAGACCCAGCCGCGCTCGATGGCGTCGGCGATGTTCTCGGCAATGCCGCTGATGCTGGTGGCGCCGCGCGGCAGGCGGTCGAGCGCGGCCGTCAGGTCTTTGGCCAGGGCCGACATGTCGAGCTGCGTGTGCTTGATGACACGGTGCCAGTCGCTGTCTTGCGCCTGCAGCAGCTGCGCGAGGAAGTGCTCCAGCTCCACGTAGGGGTTGCCGCGCAGCTTGCAGAAGACCGTGGCGCCCTCCACCGCCTTGTAGGTGGGTTGGTTGAGCTTGCCGAAGAGTGTGACGCGGTTGATTTCTGCCATGGTGCTTCCTTCTTGACGGGTTCTGATGGTTCTGAGGGATGCTTCGCGCGCTGGCCCGGCCTCAGGGGCTGGCCAGGTTCGGCACGAGATTCAGGGTCGGCGCCTGGCCGCGCGGCGGCGCACCCAGCCAGGTAGTCCAGCCGAGGCGGCCTTGCAGGCCGGGCCGGCAGGGCGGGCGCTCTTCGGGCTTCAGCACGAGGCGCAGGTCCCAGCCGAATTCGTCGCCCACGTACTGGCGGACCAGCGCCCGCAGGGCCGGCAGCGCACTGCCAACGGGCAGCAAGGCCTCGAAGGCCGGCAAGGACAGCGGCCCGATGTGGATGCGGAAGTGGTGCTGGCGGTCGAAGACGGCAGCCCCCAGCACCGCGCTGACGCCCAGTTGCGAGGTGGACATGCGCCGAGACGCCGCCCGCTTGCCGATGCGGCTGCGTTCGGCCTGGGGCAAAGGCATCCAGCGGCCGGCAAACTGTTCGACGCGTACCTTCATGCCCAGGAAGCCGCCGAGCAGCTGCGCCAGGCCGTCGGCGTTGCGCACCTGGCGAGAGAGCAGGCCGGCAAAGGCCAGCCGGGCGTGGTCAGGAGCGGCATCGCGGCCGCGCCACTCGGGGCTGCCCGTGCCCAGCAGCGAGCCCACGTAATCGGCAAAACGGTCTTCACCCGACCGGTCCATGCTGACGGCCGGCTGCGCCTGCGACCACGCCCGGTAGAACAGCAGCAGCAAGCGGTGGTGGAACAGGTCGGCGAAACGACCGAAGGCCTCGTCGCCCTTGTGCATGCGGCGCTCGCGCGCGTACGAGGTCATGTGCAGGGGCAGCGGGCCATTGGGGCCGAAGAGCCCGAAAAAGCGCACCTCGATGCGCGGTTTGCCGCTGCGGTCGTTCAGATCGACCTTGGAAATGCTCGAAGGCGCGAAAGAAAGATCGGCCGCCTGCCCCAGACGCACCGGTTCGTCGACGGGCCGGCGCGCGCTGCCCAAACGCGGCTGCTGCGGGTGCAAGGCCTCGATCAGACGCATCGCCTGGAAAAAATCATGGCGGTGCGGCGCTTCGCTGAGTGCGCGCAGCGCTTTTGCACGCCGCGAGGCCAGCGCGTCGGCGGCGTCGAGGGCCGCAGGGGCCTCGGGGCCGTTCACGGCACCACCGGCTGTCGGTGCAGCGCTGGTGTCGGGCGCGCTCATGCGATGGGGCGCAGCCCGCATTGCGGGCGCCCGGAGAAGATGTCGCCGCGCCCCGTGGAATGCAGGCGCAGCTGCGTGAAACCGTTCATCGAGACATGGCGCGCGACGAAACGCTCCAGCACGCAGCCCAGGAGGAAAGCGCTGGCCCCTTCGAAGGACAGGTCGTCGACCTCGATCTTGACCTCGACCCCGCGGCCGAAGGTGATGGGCCCCGGCATCGGCAGGCGGCGCACCACCTGCTGCAGCTGCACCGAACGCACGCCATCGATCTGCCGCTGCGCGCCTGCATCGCCGCCCTGCGCGTACAAGCGCAAGATCTGCCGCAGCGCTGCCGCACCTTGCTCGGCATCACCATCGCTGAGCGAGAGGTGGTTCAGGGAGAGCTGGTTGATCAGCTTCCAGGCCACGCTGCCCTCGCGCAAGGCCGACTGCGGGCGCGAGGGCCCCTTGATGACCGAGATGCTCTTGACGGGCGCCGTCTGCGTGAGCGTGAGGTCGCCCTTGGCACCGCCCAGCGGCATCAGCACCGGCAGATCGCGGTTGGTGCACAGGGCGCGCACGCCGAGCTGCCGCAGCTCTGCCGGAAAAGGTGTTTCGTGGGCGTCCACCAGCGACAGGTAAAGCTCGGTGCCGATGTACGAGGTGCGCGGGCCTTCACGCTGCTGAAGCTGCGACATCAGCCGGGGCTCGCGCTGCACGGTGTAGTAGGCCTTGTGCTGCCGGTCTTCGGCGTGGAAGGCGTTGTAGAAGGGCAGGAAGCGCCATTCGCTGTTCACGCCCGTGCCGTAGCCCAGCACTTCCTGGATGCTGTGCACCTCGTAGTCCATCGGCCGGGTGCGGTCGGGCACGACATGGAAATCGGCCGTTTCTGCCGAGATGTGGATGCGGTCGCAGCGTTTGTCAAGCAGGTTGATGGCGGGCACGCAGTGCAGCGCCAGGCTGCTGGCATCCACCGCCTGCAGCAGCGCGTTATCGGCGCGCGAGAACAGCAGCACGATGTCGACCTCGTTGCCGGCGTGGGCACGAAGCGCCGGTCCGATGCCGCAGAGATCGAAGAACAGGAAGCGCTGCGGGAACGCGAAGTACTCTTGCAGCAGGCGGTAGCCCTGCAAACCTTGCAGGGTCTCGGGCAGCAGGGCTTCGTCGTCGGCATAACCCACCGCTTCGACGATTTCGCCGTCCAGCACTTCGTGCCAGGCCGCAGGCCTGCGGGCAGGCAGCACGAGCACGCCCATGGTGTGCCCGCACGCCAGCTCGTGCAGCCGGTAAGCGACATCGTCGACGCCGGCGCAATGCAGCCTCAGGTCTTCCAGGGCCAGCTGCGAAAAGTCGACGCCGGCCGTGGTGCGCAGGCGCAAACGCAAGCCCGAGCGGTACTTGCGCCATTCGGGCACAGCGCCCATGGGCAGATCGGCCGCGTGCGTGAAGTACTCCAGCTGCGTCAACTCCAGTGGCCACATCGTGAGCTCGTGCGCCGTTCTGAACTCGCAGGTGGTGGCGCCTGCCTTGCCCGGCTGGCTGTTCATGGTGCTGCCGCGCGCCAGCTTCAGGCCACCGGCCAGGCTGGGGTCGCCCAGGTCGGGTTGCACCTGCGCAATCAGCATCGAGGGCGTGGGCGACAGGAACTGGGGGTAGACGATCTCCAGCAGGCGCTGCGTGAAGCGCGGGAACTCGGCGTCCAGCTTGAGCTGGATGCGCCCAGCCAGGAAAGCAAAACCTTCCAGCAGCCGCTCGACGTAGGGGTCGGTGACTTCCAGGCCTTCCATCCCCAGGCGCGAGGCGATCTTCGGGAACTGCTGCGCGAACTCACCGCCCATCTCGCGCAGATGGCGCAGCTCTTCGTTGTAGTAGCGCAGCAGGCGGGGGTCCATGGCGTGGTCAGCGGTTCAGCTCACGCACGGCCACACGACCTGTTTCGAGGTCGATGTCGGTGTGCAGCAGCAATTCAAGTGGCACCGGCTGCGCCCAGAGCTGGCCCGAGATGCGAAAGCCGATCTGGTTGTGGTGGTCCATCTGCGCTTCGGAGAGCACAACCTCCACGCTCAAGGAGGCGGGCAGGATGCGGGGCTCGTGATCGAGGATGGCCTGCTTGACGCGAGCAGCCAGCACCAGCGGGTCGATGGTGCTGGCCGTCTGGCCCGACAGGGGCGGCAGCCCGTAGTTCAGCACCGAGTTGCGGGCGTGCGGCGCACGCGACCAGTCGATCAAACCCGGCGAGGTTGCGTTGAAGAGCCACGCGAGATCGCGCAACACCAGTTCACGCAACCGGCCGCGGCTGATCACGCGCGATTCGGGCGACTCCTTTTTGGCATCGACGTCGTCGTCGGTCAGGCGGTCCAGCAGCGCAGGCTGCAGCCGGTCTTGGGCGCGCAAGGTGGACATTGCCAAGCCCGCCGGCGATGACCCGCGCTCAGGCCACCGCAGCTGGGGCGGGGGCTTCGTCGAGCGTGACGGTGCGAACGTCCATCAGACCGAGTTCGGCGCTGTCGGTGACGAGCAGGCGCTGGCCCAGCCCGACGTGCACACCCGCGGCGCCTTCGCGCCAATCGGTGCGGCGCG
Source organism: beta proteobacterium AAP65 (assembly GCA_001295865.1). Taxonomy (GTDB): domain Bacteria; phylum Pseudomonadota; class Gammaproteobacteria; order Burkholderiales; family Burkholderiaceae_C; genus Rubrivivax. Next base: position 13,222 of record LJHW01000007.1, on the reverse strand, counting down.
ACAGGGCCAGCGCATCGCCGGCGGCCAGGGCCGTGTCGGGGTAGCGGGTCGGGATCAGGCCCACCACCTCGCCACCGTTGGTGAACTCGAAATGGGCCGGCATCCAGATGGCGTCCCGCAAGTCTTGCGGGGGGTCGATCTCGACCTTGCTCAGCCGGCTCCAGGGCAGCCAGTAGTAGCGGCCGTTGATGACGGCTTCCAACGTGGGGCCGAGCCGGCTGTCGGCGTCGGCGATCCAGGCAAAAGGCTGGCCGTCGATCTGCCCAGAGGTGGCGGGTGCTTCGCCCAGCGCCTGTTCGCGCAAGGTGGCGGCGGCCTCGTGGTCACCGCGACCCTCGCGCAGCAAGGCCTCGATCAGCAGGGCGATCCACGGCTCGGGCTCGCCGAAGAGCATGGGCACCTTCTGACCGGCAAACACTTGCAAGCGCAGCGTCTCGCAGGCGATGGCTTCGCGGTAGGTCTGCACCATGGGCAGGGTGCCTGCGTCCAGTTCGAGCGAGACGTTGAGCTGGTTGAGTGCCCGGTCCCATTGACCCAGGACACAGAGCAACTGGAACATGAAGACACGCAGCTTCGCGTCTTGCGGCTGGGCCCGAACCTGGTCGGTCAGGAGCTTCAGCGCGCGAGGCACATCGCCCTCCTTCAACGCAAGCTGGGCGGCACTCGGGTTGGACATGCAGGCTCCGGGGTTGGGCGATTTCAGGCTTCAGGGCCGGCGGTGCCGGTGAAACTGGAAGTGCCCACAGCACCCCCAGTGGCGGACTGGGGCGTGTAGTCGATGGTGATCGACTTGAAGGACATGCCGATGTGCTCCATCAGCACAGGGCTGCCGTCTTCACCCACAGTGGAACTCACGTCATAGCTGTTGACGCGCGCGCCGGTCAGCTTCAACACGAAGTAAACCAGCGACTGCCCGGCGCCACCCGACTTGCGCACTGTCAGTTCCACGCTGGACAGCACGTCGTTGGTGTTCATCACCGACATCAAGGCGGTGGACGCCTTGTCGACGGCCTTCACCAGCTTGAGTTCTTGCAGCGCCACGCGCCCGCTGCGCTGGCCGCTGGTGGTGGAAGGCGCGGTCATGCCCCAAGACCAGTCGGCGATGTCGATCTGGTTGGCAAAGATCTTGTCGTTGGATTCACCAACGATAGCCCCGGTTCTCTGCCCGGTGAGCTTCAAGAACATGTCTGAACGCGCCACGCTACATCCTTCGCGCTGCCAAGAAGACATGGCAGACGGAGCGCGCGCCCGAAGGCCGCGCAACCGTCGTCACCATCAGGCCGGCAGACCTTGAGGGCCTGCCGAAACACCCAGACTCAGACCGTGTTCTCGGCGATGTTGTAGGTGAAGGGCAGCGCGTCACCCAGGGAACCGTCGGGCTTCTGCGGCTTGTAGATGAACTTCACTTCGGCGAAGTTCAGCGAGATGTTCTCGGTGAGGCGGTCTTCGCCACCCGAACCACCGGTGGAAACCGAAGTGATGAGCACTTCTTTCATCTCGATGGTGAGGTACTCGTTCTGGGTCTTGCCAGCCTTGCGAACGTGCAGCGACGCAGTCTTGAAGTGCTCACCCGTTGCGCAAGCACCCAGCAGCGCGTGCGACGAGGCGTCGATGTACTTGGTGACGCTGATGTCCTGGAAGTTGGCCTTGCCCGAACCACCGCCACCGCCCATGTGCGTGGTGCCGGAGTTGGAGACACCCCAACTCCACGCGAGAACGTCGACCTGGTCCTTGAAACTCTTGTCGACGGCTTCGCCCTTGATCGTGTCGATCTTCAGAAACATGTCTACGGCCATGATGGACTCCTATGTGCCCGGATACGGGCGGTTCACACTGCGATCAACGTCCGGTGTCGCGGACGCCCTCCGCTGCGCAGCCAGTGAAGGAAATGAAAGGATGCCTGGCGCCCGAAGCCTCAACCAGCCTTCGCCGAGGGGAGCTTCGAAACCAGGCGCAAAGAAACCGTGAGACCTTCGAGTTGGTAGTGCGGCCGAAGGAAGAACTTCGAGCTGTAATAACCCGGGTTGGCCGGATCCTCTTCCACCACCACCTCGGCCGCTGCCAGCGGGTGACTGGCCTTGTAGGCCTCGGACGAACGCGCCGGATCTCCGTCGACGTACTGGGAGATCCACTTCGCCAACCAGCGCTGCACTTCGTCGCGCTCCTTGAAGGAGCCGATCTTGTCGCGCACGATGCACTTCAGGTAGTGCGCAAAACGGCAGGTGGCGAAGAGGTACGGCAGGCGCGCGGCCAGGTTGGCGTTCGCGCTGGCATCCGGGTCGTCATACTCGGCCGGCTTGTGCAGGCTCTGCGCGCCGATGAAGGCCGCGAAGTCGCTGTTCTTGCGGTGCACCAGCGGCATGAAGCCGTTCTTCGCAAGTTCGGCCTCGCGGCGGTCTTCGATGGCGATCTCTGTGGGGCACTTCATGTCCACGCCGCCGTCGTCGGTGGGGAAGCTGTGCGTGGGCAGGTTCTGCACCGCGCCACCGCTTTCGATGCCGCGGATGCGCGTGCACCAGCCGTATTCCTTGAAGGACCGGTTGATGTTCGTCGCCATGGCGTAGGCCGCGTTGGCCCAGGTGTACTTGCCGTGGTCGGCCGAACCGGTGTCTTCTTCGAAGTTGAAGGCCTCCACCGGGTTGGTCTTGCTGCCATAGGGCATGCGCGACAGGAAACGCGGCATCGCCAGGCCGATGTACTTGCTGTCTTCCGAATCGCGCAGCGAACGCCAGGCCGCGTATTCGGGCGTGGTGAAGATCTTGGTCAGGTCGCGGGGGTTGGCCAGTTCCTGCCAGCTGTCCATCTGCATCAGCGTGGGCGCGGCACCCGTGATGAAGGGCGCGTGCGAAGCGGCAGCGATCTTGGCCATCTCGGCCAGCAGTTCAACATCGGGTGCGCTCTGGTCGAAGTGGTAGTCACCCACCAGGCAGCCGAAAGGCTCGCCACCGAACTGGCTGAACTCTTCGGCGTAGATCTTCTTGAAGATGGGGCTCTGGTCCCAGCTGGTGCCCTTGTAGCGCTTGAGCGTCTTGCCCAGCTCCTGCTTGGACACGTTCATCACGCGGATCTTGAGCTGCTCGTCGGTCTCGGTGTTGTTCACCATGTAGTGCAGACCGCGCCAGGCCCCTTCGAGCTTCTGGAAATCTTCGTGGTGCAGGATCAGGTTGACCTGATCGGACAGCTTCTTGTCGATGGCGGCGATCATGGCCTCGATGGAAGCGACGACATCGCTGCCAATCAGCTGCGTCTGCGCCAGCGCCTGCTGGGCCAGGGTCTGAACGGCCTGCTCGACGGCGCTCTTGGCATCGTCGGACTTGGGCTTGAATTCCTTCTGCAGCAGCGACGCCAGGTCGCTGCCTTCCATCGTCACGCCCGCCAGGGCGGCTGAGGCTTGGGTTTCGGCCATGTAAGGCTCCTCGTCAACGTTTGGAGTTTTGGTAGGAAGCGGTTTGCTTCAGGCGTCGGCCGGCTTGGCGGAGGTGGCCAAAGCACCCAGCAGGGCCGGGTCGTTCATCAGCTTGCCGATCAGCTCTTCGGCGCCGCCCTTGCCGTCCATGTAGGTGACGAGGTTCTGCAACTGTTGGCGCGCCTCGAGCAGCTTGTTCAGCGAGTCGACCTTGCGCGCCACGGCATCGGGCGAGAAGTCATCCATGCTTTCGAAGGTGATGTCGACACTGAGATTGCCCTCGCCCGTCAACGCATTCGGCACCGGGAAAGCCACGCGCGGCTTCATGGCTTTCATGCGCGCGTCGAAATTGTCGACGTCGACCTCGAGGAACTTGCGGTCGGCCACCGGGGCCAGCGGGTCGGCCGGCTTGCCCGACAGATCTGCCAGCACGCCCATGACGAAAGGCAATTGCACCTTCTTTTCGGCCCCGTAGACTTCGACGTCGTATTCAATCTGGACCCGCGGTGCGCGGTTGCGGGCGATGAATTTCTGGCTGCTGCTCATCAAGAGGCTCCTGTGCGGCGAGGGGGGTAGGACGGAAAGAGTGGCAGGTTTTCTTCTATGTGGGGACGTTCGTCAAGTGGGTGCGTCGGGGTCTTCCACAGAATCAGGGTCGACCCCCACCACCCGTGCAACTTCTGCCAGCGCATCGGGCGCCAACACCTTCATCAACTGCAAGAAATTGTGGCTGACGAGTTGGCGCGCCCGGCGCAGAAACAGCGGCGCCGGGTTCGTGGGTTCGGCACGCTCCAGATAAGCGATCACGAGGTCGATGGCGCGCATGGCCTCTTCGCGCGACGTGACGCTGCCCGAGAGGCCTCGGGCACTGCCGCGGGCGCCGGCTGAGGCCCCTTCGCCTTCGCCGCCTCCTTCGGCTTCGGCATCGAGCGCGTCGGCTTCGGCAGGCAAGAGGCTCGCCGCGCCGTTGACCAGGGCGTAGACGGGGCGCAGATCGGGGGCATCGCTGCCCAGGCGGTCGTTGACCAGCGCCGTGGTGCGACGCACGAGATCGACGGGCTCTTCCAGACAGGCACGCAAGGCCGGGGTCTTTTCGAGCGTGGCCGCGAGCATGCGCGCGACCTGTTCCTTGCTCATCTCGCTGTGGCCGGGGCTCACGGGTGCCAGGCCCAGCGCGGCTTCGACGTCGCGCATCAGCACCAGGCCGATGGCACGGTCTTCGATGACACGCGCGTCACGCAGAGCCCCCAGCAGCCCCGCCGGTTCGCGCAGCAGCGTCAAGGCGTTGACACGGCCGTAGGGGTCGCCATCGTCGGGGTCGGGCATGGGATGCACGTGATCCCAGAGGTTCTCGACGAGACCGTTGATGAGTGTCATGGCCGGCCGCATGGCGGCGAAGCCTCGAAGCACCAGGACGCTGCGACCCCACTCGATGGCCACGCGCAGATCGCGCGTGCGTTCCATCAGGCCAGCAGCCACTTCTTCGGCCTTGCGCCAGTCAGGCGGCTCGGCGGGCCCGAACTGCGACTCGGGCTTGCCTGCAACAGCCTGCGACAAGGCGAGGAAGTCGTTGTCGTACTCGAGGTCAGGGCCACAGGGGGCCGCTTCGTCAGGCAGCGGTTGCAGCCATGCGGCCACCTGGGCCTGGAGGTCTTCGATGTCGCTCATCTTGCAAAAGAATGCTGGCGTGCAACAGCGGACGCCCCACCCTGCGGCGCCCGACAGCGCGGGGCCCGGGGTCCGTGAGTTTCGCGCGAAGCGCCGCGACTGCAAACCCCTAGCAAGCCCGTAGGCACACGAAGGGCCCAAGGGGGGTTGAAGGCATGTCGCATACGCCGATGTTGCAGCCAATCCGCTGAGGCCCTGTCCCCACACCGGGGGAGCCGTCTCGATGGCGTGCACGCAGACCGCGCGTTAGCATCCGCCGCCTTTGCTGACGCATAAAAAAAGCGAGGCCGCGATGGGGATCCAGAGGTGCAGCCGCAAGCCCGAGGTCGGGCCGCCGGCCTGGTCGACGCGGGGCCCCAGTGCAGTGCGAAGCAGCCCTGGGCAAGCCGGCGTTGTTGCGGTGCTGCTGGCCCTGTGTTTTGCCGTTGCCGGCTCGGCCCGGGCCCAGACACCCGCGGCCCCCACACCACCTACCCCCGCGGCACCGGTGCGCACACCCACCATCGTGCCGCCGAGTTCCGAGTTGGCGCCGCCAGCCACGTCCCCGGCCAAACCCGCAGAGCTGCCCGCCAGCCCCACCCCGCCGCGTGAGCTGGGCAAACCCGACGACGACCTTCGGCTGGACATCGCCGCCTACAGTGTCGACGAGCAGGCACCGCCCGAACTGCGCGCGGCGCTGACGCGGCTGACCGCCCCCTTCACGGGGCGCGAGCGCAGCTTCGAAGATCTGGTCAACGCTGCCGCCGAGGTCACCCGTTTCCTGCAGCGCGATCTCGGCTACTACCTGGGCTACGCCTACATTCCCGAGCAGTCGCCCCAGGCCACGCCCGGCGGCAGCACCATCCGCATCGCGGTGCTGGAAGGCCGGCTCGACCGTGTGGTGCTGAACTGGCGCAACGGCATCGCCGTGGACCGCGAGGTCGTCGAGGCTTACCTCGCCCGCCTGAAGCCCGGCTCGGTGCTGAAGGTGCGTGATGTGGAGCGGGTGGTCTTCCTCGTCAACGACTTGCGCGGCATGACGGCCCGCTTCGAGGTGCGGGCGGGTTCGGTGCCCGGCACGGCCACGCTGGTGGTGACCCCGAGCCCGGAGAAGGTCTACACCGGCAAGGTCGACCTCGACGCCAACGGCGCCAAGGCGCTGGGTGAGTTCCGCATCGGTGGCCTGGCGCAGATGAACAGCCCGTTCGGGCGTGGCGATGGCATCACCGCCAACGCACTGGCCAGCACCACCGGTGGTCTGGGCTTTGCACTGCTGGGCTACAACACACCGATAGGCAGCGATGGCTTCAAGGCCGGCGCCTCGATCTCGGCGGTGCGCTACCAGCTCGACAAGGACGAATTCCCGCTCGACCTCAACGGCACGGCGGCCACCTTCAATGCCTTTGCGCTGTACCCGGTGGTGCGCTCGCGCAACCTCAACCTCTTCACGCTGGCCTCGCTGGAGCACAAGACCTACACCGACCGGCAAGGCCAGGTGGGCGGCCAGTCGCGCAAGAACGTCGATGCGGTAGGCCTGGGCCTGACCGGCGATTTCCGCGACAGCCTGCTCGGCGGCGCCGTCAACACGTTTGAGCTCAACCTCAGCAGCGGGCAGCTGAAGTACCCCAGCGGCCGCAACCCGGCGCTGGACGACGACGAGCGTTACACCAAGCTCACCTATGGCGCTTCGCGCCTGCAGGACTGGGTCACCGGGCGCGCTTTGGTCTACCTGAACCTGCGCGGCCAGTACACCGTCAACAACCTCGACACCACGGAACAGTTCCGCCTTGGCGGGCCCGATGGTGTGCGCGCTTTCTCCACGGGCGAAGGCACGGGCGACATCGGCGTGGTCGGCAGCCTGGAACTGCGGCTGCTGCCGCCGGAAAGCTGGTTCGGCCGCACCGCCCGCGAGATGGTGTTCAGCGTTTTTGTCGACGGTGGTTATGTGCAGTACCGCTATCGGCAGCGCGTGGTGTCCGAAACCAACGCGGCCAAGAACAGCGGCGTGTTCAGCGGTGTGGGCCTCGGCCTGAGTTGGGTTCGCCCGGGCGGCTACGCGCTGCGCCTGTCGGTGGCCCAACCCACCGGCGGCGGCACACGCAGCGGCGAGAAGATCGACAAGCTGCGGGCCTATGTGCAGGCCACCATGCTCTTCAACTGAGCGCAAGCACCGGCGCAACACCCCCCAAGGCCACCCCCGATGAGCGTCGCCCGCCCGCAGTTTCCCGCCACCACCGCCACGCAAGGCCTCGCCCTGGTCCGAGCCACGGCAGCACCCCGCCGGCGCGGCCGCCACGCGCTGCGCCCAGTCAGCTTGGCGGTGTGCCTGCTGGGGGCCTCGCCGCTGGGCTTTGCCCTGCCCGAGGGCGCCACGCCCACACACGGCCAGGTGACGGTGCAGACGACGGCCCCGGGGCAGATGCTCATCCAGCAGAGCACGGCGCGCGCCGGGCTCGACTGGACCAACTTCTCCATCGCCGCCGGCGAACGTGTGCAGGTGCTGCAGCCCGACCGCAGCTCGGTGCTGCTGAACCGCGTGCTGGGCGACAACCCCTCGCTGATCTACGGCGCGCTGCAGAGCAACGGCAGCGTTTGGCTGATCAACCCGCGCGGCATCGTCTTCGGCGCGAACTCGCGCGTGGACGTGGGGGGCCTGGTGGCCAGCACCCTCACCATCAGCGATGAAGCCCTGCTTTCAGGCCGCCTGCAGTTCGGCGTGGGTGCCGGCGGCGCCGGCGAACTGCGCAGCGAAGGCCAGATCACCGCGATCGACGGCACCGTGGCGCTGGTGGCGCCGCAGCTCTTCCACAGCGGGCAGATCGAGGCCCGGCGTGTGGCCCTGGCCGCGGCCAGCGAAGTGCTGGTGGACGTGGAAGGCGACGGCCTGGTCTTGTTCAACGTCAAGAACCAGGCGCTGGACACCCGCTTGCAGATGTTGGGCAGCGTGCGCGCCGACGGCGGCAGCGCCGAGTTCCGTGCCGCGGCACGCGCCGGTTTTGCCGACACCGTGCTCAACCTCGATGGCGTGGTGCAGGCCCGTTCGCTGGGGCAGCTGATGGGCCGGGTGGTCGTGGATGGCGGCGCAGCCGGCATCACGCAAGTCGGCGGCAGCATCGATGCCACCAGCGCGCAGGGCCGTGGTGGTGATGTGCTGGTGCAGGGCGACAAGATCCTGCTGACCGACAACGCGCGACTGGACGTGTCCGGCACGGCCGGCGGCGGCCGCCTGCGGGTGGGGGGAGGCTTCCAGGGCCGTGACGACACGGTGCGCAATGCGTCGATGGTGAGCGTCACGCGGGGCGCCCGCCTGTCGGCCAACGCGCTGCAACTGGGGGACGGCGGCGAACTCATCGTGTGGTCGGATGACGCCACGCGCTTCCTGGGCGCCGCCGATGCGCGCGGTGGTATCGCTGGTGGCCATGGGGGCTTCGTCGAGATCTCTGGCAAGCACTTCCTCGACTTCCGCGGTACCTCGGACCGCAGCGCGCCCTTGGGCATCGGCGGGCAACTGCTGCTGGACCCGACCAACCTAGAAATCGCGGCCGACACGCCCGATATCGACGGCAGCGCCAGCCCGGCCACCAACGACCTCACGTCGCTGACCCTGCTGTTTGCCGCGCCCGGGGACAACAGCCGCATCACCGCCGGCGCGGTGCAGACCCAGTTGGGCCTGGGCAACGTCGTGCTGCAGGCCAACGAACTGATCACCGTGAGCGCCGCCATTTCGGCACCGGCGGCAACGAACAGCCTCACGCTGCAGGCGGGCCACGGCATCGTCGTCAACGCACCGATCAGCACGGCGGGCTCGGTCACCTTGTCGGCCAACACGCCCGGTGCCACGGCACCTTTGTCCACCGCCTCGGTGGCGGTCAACCAGGCCATCACGCTGACGGGCGCCGGCGTGCTCGAACTCGACAACAACGGCGGCAGTGGCACACACACCTTGGCGGCCAACGTCACCGCCAGCGGGCTGAATCTCAAAGGCAGCACCAGCCTCACCGCCGTGGCCGACGTGGCCACGCTGACGGTGAACAGCGGCACGCTGACGCTGGCCGCCGTGGCCGACCGCATTGCCGACACCGCCGCTGTCACGGTGGCCGGTGGTGCCACCTTGAGCTTGGGCGTGGCCGAGACCGTGGGCACGCTGGGCCTGACAGGCACTCTGGGCGGTGCCGCCGCGCTCAACGCCACCAGCGCCACCCTCAGCGGTGGCACGGTGAACAGCAACCTCACCGCCAGCGGTGATGTCACGGTCACCGGCGCCGGCACGAGCACGGTGCTGGCCGACTTGAACGCGAACAACATCCTGGTCAACAACGGCAGCACCTTGCAGGTGGGCAACGGTGGCGCCACCGGCAGCCTCACCGCGACAGTGAGCCTGGGCGTGGGCACGGGCGGCGTGCTCGCCTTCAACCGCAGCGGCACCACCGACCTGGGCGCCGTTGCAGGCGCAGGCACCGTGCGGGTCGACGGCGGCACGCTGCGCCTGACGGCCACGCTGCCCGACGTCACGACGGTCAGCGTGCTCAACGGCGGCACGCTGCTGCTCGACGACGGCTCCGACAACCGCATCAACAACGCAGCCACGCTCAGCGTGGCCGCTGGCGGCACGCTCACCCTGGGCGACAGCGGCGAGGCTGTCGGAACGCTGGCGCTCGGCGGCACGCTGAGCACCTCGGCGCAGACGCTCACTGCGACCACCTACAACCTGCTCACCGGTGCCACGGTCAATGCACCGCTGGGTGCGGGCACGCTGAACGCACAGGGCAATGCCACGCTCAACGCCGCCAGCGCGGCCACGACAGTCACCGTGAGCAATGGCGCGACGCTCACACGCAGCGCCACGGGCGATCTGGATGCAGGCGCCACCGTCACCGTCAACAGCGGTGGCGTGCTGACACTGGCGGCCGACGACGAGATCACCAGCCTGTCGCTGGCAGGCACGCTCACGGGGGCCGGCAGGCTCACCACGGGCACCGCGGAGCTCACCGCGAGCACCGTGGGCGCAGCACTCACGGTGACCGGCGACCTCACGAGCAGTGGCGCCTCGGTGCTGCAGGCGGTGGTGTCGGCGGTGAACGTCAACGTCAACGGCGGCAGCCTCGCCATCGGCAATGGGGGCGGTGTCGGCGAGCTCACGCCCAGCGGCGCCTTGACGGTGGCCCCGGGCGCCGCGCTCGTCATCAACCGCACCGGGGCGGTGAGTTTGAACAATGTGCTGGGCGGCGGTGAACTGCAGATCACCAACGGCGCCGTCACCCTCGACGGCACGTTGCCCGCCCTGGCCGCGGTGGCAGTCAACGGCGGCAGCCTGAGCCTGGCCAATGGCGAGAGCAACCGCATCAACAACAGCGCCAGCGTCAGCCTCGCGGCCGGCACCACGCTCAGCTTGGGCGACAGCGCCGAAACCATCGGCGCGCTCACGCTCAACGGCGGCACCGTCGCGGGCGCGGCCGCCCTCACGGTGCAGGGCAACCTGGCTGCCAGCGGCAGTTCGCTGCTCACCACCACGGTCAACGTCACTGGACTGAGCAACGTGGCCACGGGCGGCACGCTCACGGTGGGCAGCGGCACCACGGGCAACCTCGTGCCCACCGGCACCGTCACGCTCACCGGCACCGGCGCCTTGGCCTACAACGCAGACGGACCCTTTGTGCTGGGCGCCGTGGCCGGCACCGGCAGCATCGCCGTGAGCAAAGGGGCGCTGACGATCAACGGCAACGCCGCCGGTCTCACGGGGCTCACGATCACGGGTGGCAGCGCCTTGCTGGCAGGGGGCGCTGCCCAGCTGGGCAGCAACCTCGCCATCAGCGTGGCCACCGGCGCCACGTTCACGCTGGGCAGCAACGCCGAGTCCGTGGGTTCGCTGACGCTGGGTGGCGTGCTGGGCGCCACCACGGGGGTGCTGACGGCCGGCAGCTACACGCTGAACACCAACGCCGAGGTCTTGGGCGGCCTGGGCGCGGGCAACCTCTCGGTGCAGGGCAATGCCACGATCAACAGCGCGGTCAACGCCAACGTGTCGGTGGCCGCCGGGCAGACGCTGCAACTCGGCAGCAATGCCAACCTCGCCGCCAACGCCACGGTGACGGTGCCGGCCACGGCCACGCTGGCCCTGGGCGTGAACACCGACACCGTGCAGACGCTGGACCTCGGCGGCACGCTTTCGGGCGGCGCCACGCGCACCCTGGCCGCCACCACGCACAACCTGCAAGGCGGCGCCACCGTGAACGCGCGCCTGGGTGGCACCACGGTCAACGTGGCCGGCCCGGGCACCGTCGCGCTGCAACAGGCGCTCAACGGCATCACGGGCATCAACATCAACGGCGGCACGCTCAACCTCACCGCCAACGGCCTGCTGCCCAGCAACGCCAACCTCACCGTGGACAGCAGTGCCACGCTGCTGATGAACGGCACGGCCGACGTCGACACGCTGGCCTTGCGCGGCACGGTCAGCGGCACGAACACCTTGAGCGTGCAGACCTTCAATGCCACGCTCAACGGCAGCATGCCGCTCATTGAAACCACCGTCAGCGTCACCAACAACGCCACCGTGTCCAACGGCGTGACGCTGACGCTCGGCGGCAGCGGTGCTTCGGCCGGGGCACTGCCCGTGGGCGGCACCCTGACCTTGGGCGGCACGCTGGTCATCGACCGCGACACCGCGGTGTTGGCCTCCACTCTGCTGGGCGGCGGCAACAACATCGGCGACGCCGGCGCGGGCGTGCGCACGCTGCGCCAGGCCGGCACCGGCACCTTCACGCTCGACAAAAACGTCACCGGCCTGCGGCTGATCGAAAGCACCGGCAGCGGTGGACTGACGCTGACCACCGGCAGCAACCTGAGCCCGCTGGCCACGGTCACCGTGGGCAACGGCTCGGTCTTCACCATGGGCTCGACGGACGACACGGTCGCCACGCTCAACCTCAGCGGCACACTGGCCGGCAGCGGCACGCTGACGGCATCGGCCGCCAACATCCCGGCCAGTGCCACCGCCACGCTCACCGGCAACCTCGACGCGCCGGTCAGCATCAGCGCTGGCGCCCAGCTCACGCTGGGGGCGGCCAGCAGCATCGCCAACGGCCGCGACATCACCGTCGGCGATCTGGGCACGTTGGTGCTTGGGCGCAACGAGACCATCGACGACCTGACATTGGCAGGCACGCTGCAGGGCAACTTCACCTTGACAGCGAGCGGCGGCTCGCAGCTCCTGACCAACGCTGTGGTCGCCACGGGCACCACGCTCGGTGGCGGCACGCTGACGGTGACGGGCGATGCCACGCTCAACGGCGTGTCGACCCACAGCACCGTGAACATCGGCAGCGCGGGCAATCTCCGCACCGGTGCGGCCGAGCGCCTGAGCAACACCGCCACGGTCGACATCAACACGACCGGCTTCCTGACACTGGGCGGTGCCGAGACCATCGGCGAACTTCAAGGCGAGGGCGAGGTCGTGGACAACGGCTTCCAGCTCCTGGTCGACGTCGTCAGGCTCAACAACCAGACGCGCAACAACAACTTCAGCGCCGGCAGCCTGATCAGCGACGGCAGCTCCCGCATCCATGGCGTGGCCTCGGTCTCCGGCGCCGTGCTGGTGAACTCGGGCACCCTCACCGTGGGGAACGGCGCGTCGAACGGCGCCCTGAACGTCACGGGCGTCGGCACGATCAGCATCGCGGCCACGGCCACCCTGGCCTATGACCGCGCCAGCGGCAGCATCACGCTGGACGACAACTACACGGGTGCCGGCACCTTCCAGAACGCCAACGGTGCAAGCCTGGTGATGACGGGCACCCTGGGCACCGACAACGTGCTGCTGTCCGGCGGCAACATGACCGTGTCCAACGCGCTGGGCAGCAACACGGCGCTCACCGTCAACACCGGGCGCACGCTCACCATCAACAACACCGTCACGGCTGCCAGCCTCGCCTTGTCCGGCACGCTGAACGGCAGCGGCACGCTCACGGCCAACAGCTACACGCTGAACAACAACGCCGACGTGAGCCTGGCCCTGGGCACCGGCACCCTGAACGTGGCCGGCAGCGCCACGCTGCGCGCCGCCAAGGGCAACGGCACCGTCAACGTGCAGAACGGCGGCAGCCTCAACCTGGCCACGGGGGCCGATCTCGCCAGCGGCACCGACCTCGTCATCGTCACCGGCGGCACGCT
>LJHW01000069.1 GCA_001295865.1 beta proteobacterium AAP65 | reverse complement strand
GTGCAGCGGCGCGGCCGCCTCGCCCGCCTGCAGGCGCAGTGGCGGGGCCAGGGGCGAGCGGAAGTGGTCGGCCAACTGCCCCAGCGTGCAGCTGAACAGCGTGGCCAGCGTGTGGCGGCGCAGCGCCGGGCCGCTGAGGTGCAGCAGTTCCAGCGCGGCGCGGTTGGCCCCGGCGATGCGGCCATCGGCCGCCACCGCCACGATGCCTTCCATCAGGCTGCCGATGAGCTCGGCGCGCGGGTGCAGGTGCAGGCGCAGCACGTGGCGTGGGTCGTCGGCGAGCCAGGCGTTCTCCACCATGCGCGCCGACATCTTCACCAGCGCCATGGTGTGCGGGTGGTAGCTGCGGTGTTCGCCCGAACAATCGAGCACCCCCAGCACCTGGCCGCGCGCGTCGAGGATGGGTGCGGCCGAACAGGTCAGGAAGTGATTGGCGCGCACGTAGTGCTCGTGCGCGTGCACCAGCACCGGCGTTTCTTCCACCAGCGCCGTGCCGATGGCGTTGGTGCCCTTGGCGGCTTCTGACCACAGCGCGCCGGGCTGCAGCGCCACGCGCGCGGCGCGCTGCAGGAAGCGGCCGTCGCCGATGGAGTGGATGACCACGCCTGCGGCGTCGGTGAGCACCACCATGCTTTCGGAGTGCACCACGTGTTCGTAGAGCATCTCCATCACCGGCGCGGCGTGGTCGAAAAGGCGGCGGTTGCGCTCGCGCGCGATGGCCAGGTCGGCCGCCGGGACGGGCGTGTGCTCGGGGCGCTCGGTGGCGCGCACGCCGAGCGCCGCACTGCGCGCGTGCGACTGCGCGATGGTCAGCCGGTGGGCCTCGTCGCCGCGCAGGGCCGTGCCGGCGCCGGGCAGGGGCAGCGAGGGCAGGGCAGACGGGAAGGTCGGCGGGGCGGGCATGGGGCGGGCGTCGGCTGGCGGCCCGCCAAGTTAACACGGCCCCAGGTGGGGCCGTGTGTCCAGGGTGCGCGGGGGGCTTCAGGCCGGCTGGGCCAGCCTGAAGGCCGCCACGGCCTGCGCCAGCCGGGCCGACTGCTCGCGCATGCTGGCCGCGGCCGCAGCGCTCTGTTCCACCAGCGCCGCGTTCTGCTGCGTCATGTGGTCCAGTTCGGTGACGGCGGTGTTGACCTCGCTGATGCCGTGGCTCTGCTCGGAGGCCGCACCGCTGATCTCGCCGATGACGTCGGTGACACGCTTGACGCCACTGACGATCTCCGACATCGCGCCGCCGGCGTCCTGCACCAGGCGCGAACCCGATTCGACCTTCTCCGACGACGCGCCGATCAGGCTCTTGATCTCGCGCGCCGCCGCGGCGCTGCGTTGCGCCAGGCTGCGCACTTCTGACGCCACCACCGCAAAACCACGGCCCTGTTCACCGGCGCGCGCGGCTTCCACCGCGGCGTTCAGCGCCAGGATGTTGGTCTGGAAGGCGATGCCGTCGATGGTGCCGATGAT
>LJHW01000068.1 GCA_001295865.1 beta proteobacterium AAP65 | reverse complement strand
CCTTGTCGACGCTGGCGCCGATCAGGCTCTTGATCTCCTTGGCGGCTTCGGCGCTGCGTTGCGCGAGGCTGCGCACCTCGGCGGCCACCACGGCGAAGCCGCGGCCCTGCTCACCGGCGCGTGCGGCTTCCACTGCGGCGTTCAGCGCCAGGATGTTGGTCTGGAAGGCGATGCCGTCGATGGTGCCGATGATGTCGCTGATCTTGCGGCTGCTGGTGTTGATGTCTTCCATCGTCGACACCACCTGCGCCACCACGTCGCCACCACGCTGCGCCACTGTGCTGGCCGAACCTGCCAGCTGGTTGGCGGTGCGCGAGGCGTCGGCGGTCTGGCGCACGGTGCCGGTGAGCTGCTCCATCGAGCTCGCGCTTTGCTGCACGCGGCTCGCGGCCTGTTCGGTGCGGTGGCTGAGATCGGTGTTGCCGCTGGCGATCTCGCGCGCGGCGTTGCTGATGTGGTCGGTGGCGGTGCGCACCGTCAGCAGCGAACCGCGCAACTTGTCGACCATCTGGCCCAGGCTGCGCACCAGATCACCGATCTCGTCGCTGGCGTCGCTGTGCACATGGGTGTCGAGCCGACCTGCGGCCACGCGCTCGCTCAGGCGCACGGCGCTGGCGAGCTCGCCCACCACGCGGCGCTGCAGCCGCCAGGCGGCGAACAGCGCGCCGCCGGTGGCCAGCAGCATCAGCAGGCCCAGGCCCAGCGTGAGCTGCAGGCTGGCGGCCTGCGCCGCTTCGCTGCGTGCCGCCTGCTGCGCTTCGTTGCGCGCCACCAGCGTCTGCATCAGCTTGCCGAGTTCGGCGTAGGTGTTTTCGGCGGCGCGCATGGCGCCGATGCCGACATTGGGGTCGACCCCGCTGAGGTCGATGGCCTTGTCGGTCTGCTGCAAGAACTGCTGCAGCAGCGGCGCGGCGGTCTTCACGGCCTCGGCCAGCGTGGCATCGCTGCCATCGTTGGCGGGCATGGCCTCGATGACCCGCTGCACGCCGTTGACCTGCTGGGCCAGTTCGGCACGTTTGGCCTTGACCTCGGCCTCGCTCATCGAAGCGATCAAGGCCAGCGTGCGGAAAACTTCTGCCCGCACCTGCGTCAGTTGTTCCGTGGCTTGGGCCACGGTCTTGAAGTTGTCGATGTCGGTGAGGCCGGCCTGGCGCAGCGCTTCACCCTGCCGCCAGTCGAGGGCGGCGTACAGGCCACCGGCGCCCAGCGCCACGATGGCGGTGACCAGCGGCGCAAGCAGTAACTTCGGTCCCAGTTTCATGCAGGCCTCGTGCTCGCAGCAGGGTCAGGGGTACACGCCGCCGCAGACGGCCGTCTCGCCGAGCTTTTCGCAGTACATCACCTTGGGCTCGACCTTCTTGCTCACCGGGTTGGTGAACTTGTATTCCTGCCAGGCACCGGCGGGCTTGGCCTTGACCATGGCCACACGTTCCTTGACGAAGTACTTGCCGTCGATGTCGGTCAGGTCGATGAGGTCGCGGCCGATCTGCTTCTCGTTGGCGCCGTGCGCCAGGCACTTGCCGTCCAGGCCGTAGACCACGAGGTAGAGGTCGCGGTCGACGAACTGGCCCTTCTTGTTGCTGATCTCGGCATAGCCCTTCTCAGTGCCGTTGGCCTTGATGAAGGCGATGCCCTTCTTGACCATCGCCACGGCCTCGGCCTTGGTGGCGTTGTCGGCGTGGGCAAAACCGGGGGCCAGGCACAGGGCCAGCAGCGTGGGGGCGAGAAACTTGCGCATGGTGTTTGTCTCCGTGAGGGGTGTGGCGGCGGCTTGGCGCCTCAGTCGTTGATCAGGCCCATGTCGGCGCTGCTCATCAGGCCTTCGATGTCCATCAGGATGAGCATGCGGTCGACTTCCTTTTCACCGTGGCCGTTTTTCACCGTGCCGATGCCGGTGATGAAGCTGGCGTCGATGCTGGAGCTGAGTTCGGGCGCGGGCTTGATCTCGTCTTTCTTGAGTTCCAGCACGTCCGACACCGAGTCCACCACCGCACCCACCACGCGGCCGCGCACGTTCAGCACCACCACCACGGTGAAGGTGTTGTACTCGGCCGTGTCGCAGCCCAGCTTCAGGCGCAGGTCGATGATGGGAACGATGACACCGCGCAGGTTCACCACGCCCTTGATGAAGGACGGCGAGTTCGCGATGCGCGTGGGTTGCTCGTAGGAGCGGATCTCCTGCACACGCAGGATGTCGATGCCGTACTCCTCGGCGCCCAGGCGGAAGGTGAGGAACTCACCCCCTTGTGCATTGCGTGCCGCAGCGATGGCTGCGCTGGCCACCGCGGTGGCGCTGGCGCGTTCTGCTTCGTGGCGGGCGACGTGGCTGGCTTCGGCAATCATCTCCATGGCGTTTCCTAAGGGTGTGAGGGCTGTACTGGGTTATCGGTGGCTGCCGCCGGACCTGTAGGCCCACCGGCGTACCGAAACGGTGATTTATGCGGCACGCAGCCTGAAAGTGGCCACCAGGCCGCTCAGGCGGCCGGCCTGGTCTTTCAGGCTTTCGGCCGCGGCGGCGCTTTCTTCCACCAGCGCCGCGTTCTGCTGCGTCATGCGGTCGAGGTCGGCCACGGCGCCGTTGACCTGGCCCAGGCCGCTGCTCTGCTCGGCGGCGGCGGCGCTGATCTCGCTGATGATGTCGTTGACACGCTGCACGCTGGCCACGATCTCGGTCATGGTGTTGCCGGCATCGGCCACCAGGCGTGTGCCTGACTCGACCTTGTCGACGCTGGCGCCGATCAGGCTCTTGATCTCCTTGGCGGCTTCGGCGCTGC
>LJHW01000067.1 GCA_001295865.1 beta proteobacterium AAP65 | reverse complement strand
TCGATGGTGCCGATGATGTCGCTGATCTTGCGGCTGCTGGTGTTGATGTCTTCCATCGTGCTGACCACCTGGGCCACCACCGCGCCGCCGCGCTGGGCCACGCTGGCCGCCGAGTTGGCCAGCTGGTCGGCGGTGCGTGCCGATTCGGCGGTCTGCCGCACGGTGGCGCTGATCTGCACCATCGAGCTCGCGGTCTGCTGCAGCGCGCCCGCGCCCTGTTCGGTGCGGTGGCTGAGGTCGGTGTTGCCGGCAGCGATTTCCTGGGCCGCCGTGCCGATGGACTCGGCGCTGAGCCGCACCTCACCGATCGAGCGCTCGACCTGTTGCAGCGCGCTGATGAGCTTCTGCGCGCGCGCGTTGTGGGTCTGCACGTGCACGGCGCTGAAGTCGACCGTGCCATCGGCACGCACCAGCTTTTCGGCCATGCCGGCCAGCAGCTCGCCGGCGGCAAAGTCACGGCGGGCGCGCAGCGCCAGCAGCACCAGCAGCACCGCTTCGGCCACCACGTAGGCGGCGTGTTCGAGCACCTTGCCCAGGCTGGGCTCGGTGAAGCACACCGGCCCCCAGCCCCATTGCTGAAAGTAGTTGAAGCTCAGGTGGTGCACGGCGATGGTGGCCGCGGCCACGATGACCGGCAGCGCATCGCGGTAGACCACGGTGCAGGCGAGGAAGGCGAAGACCGCGAAGTGCGCCTCGGCGTGGCCGCGCGCCGCATGGATCAGCAGGCCCACCATCGCCATGCCCAGCGCGGGCAGGCCGACGCGGCTCAAGCCACCCCCGCGGCCCAGCAGGGCCACGCCCACGCTGGCCGCCAGCAGCAGCCCGCCGATCACCAGCGGTGCCCCCACGCCCGCATTGGCCGCACCGTAGGCCAGGGCTGCGATGAAGAGCGCCGTGATGGCCCCCAACATGCTCTTGTCGTCGTCGTTGAAAGTGTTCATCGTTGTTGTCTCGGTCCATGGAGGCTGCCGGTCGGCAGCCCCGGGGTCAGGTGGCCTGCAGGCGGAAGGTGCCCACCAGCCCGCCCAGGCGCGTGACCTGGTCGTTGAGGCTCTCGGCCGCGGCAGCGCTTTCTTCGACGAGCGCAGCGTTCTGCTGGGTCATCTGTTCGAGCCCGGCCACCGCCTCGTTCACCAGGCGCAGGCCCGCGGTCTGTTCGGTGGTGGCGGCGCTGATTTCGCCGATCACGTCGGTGACACGCTGCACGCCGCCGACGATGTCGGTCATGGCGGCGCCGGCGTCTTGCACGAGGCGGGCGCCGGTGTCCACCTTCTCGACGCTGTTCTGGATCAGGCTCTTGATCTCGCGTGCGGCCTGGGCCGAGCGCTGCGCCAGGCTGCGCACTTCGGAGGCCACCACCGCGAAGCCGCGGCCCTGTTCGCCGGCGCGGGCGGCTTCCACCGCGGCGTTCAGCGCCAGGATGTTGGTCTGGAAGGCGATGCCGTCGATGGTGCCGATGATGTCGGCGATCTTCTTGCTGCTGGTGTTGATCTCGTCCATGGTGCTCACCACCTGCGCCACCACGCTGCCGCCGCGCTGCGCGGCGGTGCTGGCGGCTACAGCCAGCTGGTTGGCGGTGCGGGCGCTCTCGGCCGTCTGGCCGACCGTGCCGGTGAGCTCTTCCAGGCTGCTGGCGGCCTGCTGCAGGTTGCCGGCGGTCTGCTCGGTGCGGCTGCTGAGGTCCTGGTTGCCGGTGGCGATCTGCGTGCTGGCGGTGCTGATCGATTCGCTGCCCAGCTGCACCTCACCGACCAGGCGGCGCAGTGACTCCTGCATCGTCAGCAGCGAGCGCTGCATCACCGCCATCTCGTCACGGCCGTGCGCCGTGATCTGCCCCGAGAGGTCGCCGCTGGCGATGCGTTCCGTGGCCAGCACGGTGCTGCGCAGCGGGCGTGTGATCGAACGCGTGATGGCCCAGCCGAAGAGGGCGCTCAGGCCGGCCGCGATGGCCAGCGCTGCCAGCTGCAGGCGCACGGCGCCGCTGACGTCGGCCTCCACCGTGGCGATGGCGCGCGTCACCAGCTCTTGCTGGTACTTCGCCAGCGCTTCGATGGCGGCCACATAGGCTTCCGAGGCCGGCAGCATCTTCGCGTCGAGTGTGTTCTGCGCGGCCAGCGGGTCGGCGTTCTTGGTGTGTTTCAGCACCTCGGCGCGCGCCTCGACGTAGATCTTCCGTTTTTCGGCGATGGTGCCCAGCAGCGCTTTGCCGGCCTCGCTGTCGATGGCCTCGGTGAGGTCTTTCTGCAGCACCGAGATGCGGTCGCTGGTGCCCTTCATCTGGGGCGCGAGAAAGCCGTCGACCTCGGGCATGCCGCCCGACTTGGCGATGGCCAGCGCGCGGGCGGCGTTGAGGTTCACGAGCCCGCGCCACTCGTCGGCGTTGGCCGCACGCTGCTGCAGCACGACCACGGCGGCGTTGTCGGCGCTGAGCAGGTGCAGCCGCCCGACCATCAGCACCACCAACAGGGCCATCAGGGCCACGACCGAGCCGAAAGCCAGCGCCAGGCGCGGGCCGATGGAAAGGTGATTCAACTTGAACATGTTCGTCTCTCTTGCTCTCTGGCGCACCTGGCGACTGCTGGGAAATCCCTGGAACTCTTGTTGTTCTTGAAAAGCCGCACGCCCCCGTGGGGGCGTGCCAGCTGAAGCTCAGGCCCCGGCCGGGGCTTCCAACTTGAAGGTGGCGACAAGTTCTGCCAGGCGCCCAGCCTCCTCGCGCAGCGATTCCGCAGCGGCGGCGCTCTGTTCCACCAGCGCCGCGTTCTGCTGTGTCGATTGGTCGAGCTGCGTCACCGCGCCATTGACCTGGCCGATGCCCTGGCTCTGGTCGGCCGCCGCGGCGCTGATCTCGCCAATGATCTGGTTCACACGGTGCACGCTGTCGACGATGTCGCTCATCGTGCGGCCGGCGTCGGCCACCTGCCGGCTGCCGGTTTCCACGCGTTCGACGCTGGCGCCGATCAGGCTCTTGATCTCGCGGGCGGCTTCGGCGCTGCGTTGTGCGAGGCTGCGCACCTCGGCGGCCACCACGGCGAAGCCGCGGCCCTGCTCGCCGGCGCGTGCCGCTTCCACGGCGGCATTCAGCGCCAGGATGTTGGTCTGGAAGGCGATGCCGTCGATGACGCCGATGATGTCGCCGATGCGCCGGCTGCTGGTGTTGATGTCGTCCATCGTGGCCACCACCTGCGCCACGGCTTGCCCGCCGTGCTGCGCCACGCTGGTGGCCGATTGCGCCAGCTCGCTGGCCTGGCGTGCCGCGTCGGCGCTCTGGCGCACGGTGGCGGTGAGCTGCTCCATGCTGCTGGCGGTCTGCTGCAGCGAACCGGCGGCGTTTTCCGTGCGCTGGCTGAGATCGCCGTTGCCGCTGGCCACCTCGGCACTGGCCTGCTGGATGATCTGCGACGAGACGTGCACCTGGCTGACCACCGTGCGCAGGCTCTCCTGCATGCGGCTGAGGGCCATCAGCAGGTCGCTGGCTTCGTCCTTCCCTTCCAGGCGTATGGGCCGCCGCAGGTCGCCTTCGGCGATGGCCTGCGCCACGGTGGCCGCGTAGGCGATGGGGCTGGTGATGGAGTGCGAGTTCAGCAGCGTCAGCGGCCACACCACCAGCACCACGATGGCCAGCGAGCCCAGGAAGGCCCACAGCACATGCTGCATCGTCTGCCTGAACACAGCCTGTGTCGCGGCCGCTTCGTTGTGCGTGATCTCGCTGATGGCCTCGATGTTCTTCTCGACCACGGCCACCTCGGCCTTGGCGCGTTCGAGCATGCGGTCGGCCACGCGACCGGTGTCGTAGCCACCGCCCTGGATGTTCTTCAGCACGGGCTCGCTGCGTTCGGCGTAGGCGGCCAGGCGTTCCAGCGCTTCACGGGCCAGGGCGTTGTCCTCGTCTTCTTCGCCTTCCAGCAGCGCGGCCATGGTCTTGCGTGTGCTCGCCACTTCGGTACGCCAGGCCGCGAGGTGGCGCTCCACGGCCGCCGGGTCTTCGTAGTCGATGACCATCTGCTTTTCCAGCAGCCGGACACCGGCGATGCGCTGGCGCAGCTCACTCACCGTCTCGACCTCGTGGATCGAGTGCGCCATGAAGTCTTCGTTGAGCGACTTGATCTTCCAGCCGCCGGCGGTGCCCACCAGGCCGATGAAGGCGAACATGCCCAGCACCATCGCGATGGCGCCCCACATGCGGGTGCGGATGGAAAACTGCCGCAGCAACTGGAGGACGAGCTTCATGGCCTGGGTCCTCGCATCAGTGGCGCGAGCGGCGCACCAGCGAACCGATGTCGAGAATCAGCGCGACGCGGCCGTCGCCCATGATCGTGGCACCCGAGACGTCGTCCACCTTGCGGTAGTTGCTCTCGAGGTTCTTCACCACCACCTGCTGCTGGCCGAGCAGTTCGTCCACCAGCAGGGCGACGCGGCCGCCTTCGGCCTCCACCACCACCATGATGTTGCTGACGTGCTCGAAATCGAAGCGCGGCACCTGGAACACACGCTCGAGGTCGACGACCGGCATGTACTCGTCACGCACCTCCACCACGCGGCCGCTGCCGCCGATGGTCTTGATGGTGTTGGCCTGCACCTGGAAGCTCTCCACCACGCTGGACAGCGGCAGGATGTAGACCTCTTCGCCCACACCCACGCTCATGCCGTCCATGATGGCCAGCGTGAGCGGCAGGCGCACACGCACCGTCATGCCGTAGCCCTCGGCGCTGTCGATCTCCACCGTGCCGCCGAGCGCGGTGATGTTCTTCTTCACCACGTCCATGCCGACACCGCGGCCCGAGACGTCGGTGACGACCTCGGCCGTGCTGAAGCCCGGCGCGAAGATGAGGCCGTAGACCTCGCTGTCGCTCATGGTGTCGGGCGCGTCGATGCCGCGCTCGCGGGCCTTGGCCATCAGCTTGGCGCGGTTCAGGCCCTTGCCGTCGTCGCGCACCTCGATGACGATGCTGCCGCCCTGGTGGCTGGCGATCAGCGAAATCGTGCCGTGCTCGGGCTTGCCCTTGGCCAGGCGCTCGGCGGGCATCTCGATGCCGTGGTCGCAGCTGTTGCGCACCAGGTGGGTGAGCGGGTCGGTGATCTTCTCCACCAGGCCCTTGTCGAGTTCGGTGGCCTCGCCCACCTGCACCATCTCGACCTTCTTGCCCAGCTTGGCCGCCAGGTCGCGCAGCATGCGCGGGAAGCGGTTGAAGACCATCGACATCGGAATCATCCGGATCGACATCACCGCTTCCTGCAGGTCACGCGTGTTGCGTTCCAGGTCGGCCAGCCCGGCGGCGAGCTGCTGGTAGAGCGCGGCGTCCACGCCCTTGCCGTTCTGCGCCAGCATGGCCTGCGTGATGACGAGTTCGCCCACCAGGTTGATGAGCTGGTCGACCTTGTCGACGCTGACGCGCAGTGTGCTGCTCTCCGCCGAGGCCGCTTTTTCGGCCTTGGGCGCCGCCACCTTGGCCGGCGTGACGGCCACGGGCGCAGCGGCGGCCGGTGCGCTGGCGGCTGCTTCCGGTGCGCCGGCGTTCGGGGCGCCGGGGGCGTCGTCGAAGAAGCCGTAGCCCAGGTCGGCGGCCGGTGCGGCTTCGGCCGCCGGGGCGCCGGGGGCACCCTCGTGGAAACCGTAGCCCGAGCTCAGCGGCTTCAGCGCGATGTGCTCACGCGCGATGTGGAAGCCAAAGAGGTCGATGAGGTCGTTGTCGTTGGAGCTGGTGGTCACCTTGAAGCGGCGCATGCCGTCGGCGGCGCGGCCGGCGTCCAGCGGCTCGATGCTGCCGAGGTCGGTGATTTCCTTGAACAGCTCCACCAGGTTCTCGGCGGCGGCCGGGTCGGGCAGCGGGCCCACCGTCAGCTCCAGCACGCGCTGCCCGGGCTTGGTGCTGGCCGGGGCTGCCGCGGCTACCGGGGCCGGTGCGGCCACCGGGGCCGGCGCGGCCACCGGGCGCGGCACGGCGGCGGCCACGACCTCGCCTTCCACATGGCGGCGGATGGTGAAAAGCAGTTCGGTGGTGTCGATGGGGGCGGCGCCGTTGCCCTGGTGACGCGCCAGCTGCGCCTTCAGCGCATCGCCCGATGCCAGCAGCACGTCCACCATCGCGGCGTTGGGCTGCAGCTCGTGGCGGCGCAGCTTGTCCAGCAGCGTCTCCATCTGGTGGGTGAGTTCGGCCACGTCGGAGAAGCCGAAGGTGGCCGCGCCGCCCTTGACCGAGTGCGCGCAGCGGAAGATGGCGTTGAGCTCTTCGTCGTCGGGGTTCTCGATGTCCAGCGCGAGCAGCATCTGCTCCATGGTGTCGAGGTTCTCGCCGGCTTCTTCGAAAAAGACCTGGAAAAACTGGCTGAGGTCGATGCCAGCGGTGGCGCTGGCGTCGTTGGTCATTTCACCCATCGCGGTGACTCCTGCAGATTCGTGAGGAAGGGCCGCCGCGGTTTCAGCGGATCACCTTGCCGATGACTTCCACCAGCTTGGCGGGATCGAAAGGCTTGACCAGCCAGCCGGTGGCGCCCGCGGCGCGGCCGGCCTGCTTCATCTGGTCGCTGCTCTCGGTGGTCAGGATCAGGATGGGCGTGCTCTTGAACTTCGGGTTCTCGCGCAGCTTCTTGGTCAGGCTGATGCCGTCCATGCGGGGCATGTTCTGGTCGGTCAGCACGAGGTTGAAGTCGCGGCTGTTGGCCTTTTCGAAGGCGTCTTGCCCGTCCACGGCCTCGACGACGTTGAAGCCCGCGTTCTTCAGGGTGAAGGAAACCATCTGGCGCATGGAGGCGCTGTCGTCAACGGCAAGGATCGAGTGCATGGAAGGCTCTCCGGAGGTGCTTTTTGAAAGTGCAGGTGTGAGGGGGGCGGGCGGGTCAGAACAGCTCGACGGAGCCAGCGTCCATCTCGTCCTGGGTCACGGGGTTCGGGCGCAGCGGGGCTTCGGCCACCAGGGCTTCGCCGTCCTCGTCGTCGCCCATGGTGTCGCGGGCCAGCCGATCGGCGCAGTTGCGCAGGCGGCGTGTGGTGTGGTCCACCAGCTGCGAGGCCATGTCCTGGAACTGCATTGCCGTGATGGCGCCGGCCATGTGCTGCATCGCGTTGTGCAGCTCGGGCGCTTCGATCTCGGGGTGCTCGGCCACGCGGTGCAGCAGCTGCTTGAGCTCGCCGGTGGCGCCGTAGAAATGTGTGAGCAAAGACTCACATGCGTCACCCAGCAGGCGCTGCAAGCGGTCCATGTCGTTGCTGGCCACCATCAGGTGATCTTGCAAGTCGGCGGCGGCCAGCAAGGGCATGGTGCCGGCGGCCTGCAAGGCATCGGGCGGGGCGTTCGACGGCGTCGGGGCGTCCTGAGCGAGCATCGGGGCTCCAAGAGGTTGTTCGGTGTCGGGCGGTGCCCCGCCTGACGGGCGCCCGGCGCTGCGGGTTGCAGGGCAGGAGGCGCGTCGAGCTGCAAGGCTTCCAACCCATTTTCGGCAGCAGGTGGCAGAACATTGAGTGGAAGATGACGGGGCAATGGCGTCATTTCTGAGCATTGCGGCCGCTCGCGCGCAGCGCCAGAACGGGACCCTGGGCGCGTTTGCGATACTGGAAGCCATGAATGGCACGCCTGCGGGCCACCCCCACGGCGCCGAAGCCGGCGCCCCACCGGCCCGCGCCCAGCTGGGCGAAACACGCCCTTACCGTGTGCTGCACCTGGAAGACAGCGAGCCCGACCACGCCCTGGCCATGGCCAGCCTGCAGCGCGGCGGCACGCGCGTGCGTGCGCGCCGCGTGGAGACCCGGGCCGAGTTCCTGGCCGCGCTCGACGAGCCCTGGGACCTGGTGCTGTCCGATTACCACCTGCCGGGCTTCACCGGGCTGGACGCGCTGCAGATGCTGTGTGCACGCGGCAGCCCGGGCGCGCCGCCGGTACCTTTCATCCTGGTGTCGGGCCAGATCGGCGAAGACACCGCGGTGGAGGCCATGCGCAACGGCGCGGCCGACTACCTGCTGAAGAACAACCTGGCCCGCCTGGCGCCCGCGGTGGAACACGCCGTGGCCGGCGCCCGCATGCGGCGCGCGCGCGAGGCTGCCGACCGCGAGCTCGAGGCCTCGCGCCGGCGCCTGTCGGAACTGGCGCAGCACCTGCAGACGAGCGTGGAGGCCGAGCGCCAGGCCATCGCGCGCGAGATCCACGACGACGTGGGCGGTTCGCTGACAGCGCTGAAGTTCGAGCTCGACTGGATCCGCCGCCACGCCGAGAACCCGGCGATGCAGCAGCGCGCGCTGTCGGCACTGGAGACAGTGACGCACGCCATCGAAAGCAGCCAGCGCATCATGCAGAACCTGCGCCCGGCCATCCTGGAGCAGGGCCTGGTGGCCGCGCTGCAGTGGATGACGAGCCAGTTCGAGAAGCGCCTGGGCATCGAGTGCGAGTTCCGCACCCCTGCCGGCGACACGCGCGAGCCGCCGGCCTTGCCGGCGGGCGTGCCCCTGGTGGCCTACCGCACCGCCCAGGAGGCGCTCACGAATGTGAGCAAACACTCCGAGGCTACGCGTGTGGTGGTCGACCTGTCGCTCACCGGCGGCGTGCTCAGCCTGGAGGTCAGCGACAACGGCCGTGGCCTGGGCCAGGCCGACCTGGCCAAGGCGCGCAGCTTCGGCATCCGCGGCCTGCACGAACGCGCTTCCACCGTGGGCGGCTGGGTCGACCTCAGCAGCGGGCCCACGGGCACCTCGCTCATCCTGTCGGTGCCGCTCACCCCGCCGGGCAGCGCGCCCGCCGCGCGGGGCCGCGACGACACCGACCCCGACGACGCCGAAAACTCAGCCTGGACTGTGCTCTGACATGATCGAAGTGATCCTTTGCGACGACCATGCGCTCATCCGGCGCGGCATCCGCGACACGCTCAGCGATGCGCCCGACATCCGCGTCATCGGCGAGGCCGGCGATTACGGCGAGCTGCGCGGCCTGATGCGCACCCTGGGCCAGGAGCCGGGGCGCGACAGCGGCAAGGCCTGCGATGTGCTGGTGCTCGATATCAACCTGCCCGGCCGCAGCGGCCTGGACGCGCTGCACGCGCTGAAGGAAGAGGGCAGCGCGGTGAAGGTGCTGGTGGTCAGCATGTACCCCGAAGACCAGTACGCCATCCGCGCGCTGCGCGCCGGGGCCTACGGTTATGTCAACAAGGGCGGCGATCCGCAGCTGCTGGTGCAGGCCGTGCGCACCGTCTCGCAGGGCCGCAAGTACGTCACGCCCGAGATCGCGCAGATGCTGGTGGAAAGCCTGACCGCGCCCAGCACCGAGAACCCGCACAACAAGCTGAGCGACCGCGAGCTGCAGACGCTGGTGATGATCGCCAGCGGCAAACGCCTGGCCGACATCGCCGAAGAGCTGACGCTGAGCCCGAAGACGGTGTCGGTCTACCGCGCTCGCGTGCTGGAGAAGCTGGCCCTGGCCAACAACGCCGAGCTCACGGTTTATGCCATCCGCAACGGGCTCGTCGGGGAATAGCCCGCTGGGCGGTGGCGCGCGCAGCGCCCCCGGCCCCGAAAAGGCGCTGGACGCCCCGATCGGCATGCGCCGCGCCGGGCGCGAGCTGCTCTCGCTGGCGCTGCTGGACAGCCGCAACCACCTGCTGCAGCGCCTGGCCATGGACGAGAGCCCCGAGGCCCTGCGCCTGGCACTGCGCGCCGGCTGGTACCAGGAATACTGGCTCTCGCGCCACGTGCAGCGCGCGCGCGGCGAGGCCTGCGACCCGGCGGGCCTGCGCCTGGCAGGCATCGAGCCGCGCGTGGATGGCTGGCTGGCCAACGAAGGCCCGCCGCCCGCGCCCGACACCGTGCGGGCCTACCTCGCCGACACGCTGGAGCTCACGCTCGAACTGCTGGCCGCGCCGGGCGACGCCGCTGACGACGACGCTGCGCTGCACTTCTACCGCTGCAGCCTGCAGCACGAAGACCGCCTGGCCGAAACCCTGGCGCAGCGCCTGCGCCCCGGCGCCCCGGCCGCGCGCGCCACGCGGCCGGCGCTGTGGCAGCCGGCGCAGCGCTGGCAGCTGGGTTCACCGCCCGGCGGTTTTGTGCCCCACCCCGAGCGCTGGGCGCACGAGGTTTTGGTGCCCGAGTTCGAGATCGACGCCCAGGCCGTGGATTGGGCGGCCTACCTGGAGTTCGCCGGCGACGGGGGCTACGACCGCCCCGAGCTCTGGAGCGAAGCCGGCTGGAACTGGCTGCAGCAAGACGGTCGCCGCGCGC
Organism: beta proteobacterium AAP65; assembly: GCA_001295865.1. Taxonomy (GTDB): domain Bacteria; phylum Pseudomonadota; class Gammaproteobacteria; order Burkholderiales; family Burkholderiaceae_C; genus Rubrivivax. The sequence goes on along the minus strand of LJHW01000067.1, from coordinate 24,545 downwards.
CCGGCCAGGTGGAGCAGATGCACGACGGCGTGCTCGTGGCACGCGGGCATGGCGCCAGCGCCGGCCTGCGCCGCGTGGCGCTGCACCAGCCGGTGATGCACGTCAGCCGCTTCGAGGCCGAAGCCTGGTGCCGCTGGGCCGGCCGCCGCCTGCCCACCGAACCCGAGTGGGAGATCGCGGCCAGCCAAGGCGCCGGCCGCGGTTTTGTCTGGGGCGAGGTCTGGGAATGGGTGGCCGGCAGCGCACGTTTGTGGCCTGGGGCCGGCGAGCCCGCGCCGGGTTCGCCCGATGCGGCGCCGGTGGCCGGTGACGGCGTGCTGCGCGGCGCGAGCTTCGTCACACGCGCCCGCTGGCGGCACCCGAAGGCGCGGCGTTTTGCGCCTGCCGCCGACGACACGCTGTTCTGCGGTTTTCGCAGCTGCGCGCTGTAGCGCGCCGGGCGGCCGCGCCGCTTCAGCGCGGGCGGGCGGTATCCAGCAGCTCGCCGTAGCGCCCGGCCGGCACGCCCGGCAGCGCGTGGCAGCGCGGTGAAACACGCGGGCTGCCGGCGGCACAGGGCTGGTCGCGGTGCAGCGACCAGTGGTGCACCCCCGCCAGGCCCAGCCGCTGCGCCGCGGCGGCCACGGCGGCGGCATCGGCGGGCGTGCTGAGGTTGCCGGCCACGTCGTTTTCGCCGGCCATCAGCGTCAGCGCGATCTGGGCGTAAGGCACGCCGTGCGCGCGGTGCAGGTTGTGCGCGGCCTGCAGCGCCGAGGCGGCCATGTCGCAGCGGCCGTCTTGCAGCACGCACCAGCGCGCATCGGCCGGGCCGTAGTTCATCACCATCAGGTTGATCACCGCACGCCCGCGCAGGCCGTGCGCGGCCAACGCGCGCATCACGTTCTCGCCGGTGGCGTTGAGGCCGCGGCCGTCGGCGCTGGCGTGGGTGGCCAGGGTGAAGCTCAGGCGCAGCTGCGGCCACTGCCGGCCGGCCCAGGCCACCTGCTGCACCAGCGCGTCGATCTGCGCCGGGGTCTGTTTGCCTTCGATGTCGAAGTCCAGGCCCACCAGGCGCGGTGAGAGGTGGCGTTCGACGAAACGCCGCATGCCGGCTGGCGTGCTGCAGGTGAAGATGCCGACCTCGCCGCCGGTGGAGATGGCGTGGTCGCGGCCCTCGGCCACGGCTTCGTTGATGCGACGCTGCATCTCGCGTGCTTCTTCGGCCGCATCGGCCTGCAGGTTCCAGCGTTCCTGCCCGCACTCGCCCGTGGCGAAAGCCCAGGTGATCACGCGCCCCGGCGCCGGCGGCAGGCGCCAGGCCGGGGCGGGGCCCTGGCTCAGGTCTTGATAGGGCCCGGCCCAAGGCGTTGGCGGGGGCGCCGACGGCGGTGCCGCGGCCGCTGCGCTGGCGGCCAGCAGCGCGGCCGTCAGCCCCAGGCGCAGCGCCCCGTGCCCGCTCACAGCTTCACGCGCAGCGTCAGGTAGTACTGGCGCCCGTTGTTGTAGACGGCCGTGGGCTGGCTGGTGTTCTCGGCGTAGTACTTCAGCACCGGGTTGTTGAGGTTCATGCCGTCCAGGCTGAGCGTGAAACGTTCGTTGATCTTCCAGCCCAGGCTGGCCGAGAGCGTGGCCGTGTCGTCCTGGTTCTGCGCCGAGGCCCGGTCCAGGCCGTTGAAGAACTTCGAGCGGAAGTTGTAGGCCACCCGCGCGTTGAAGGTGTCGTTCTCGAACCAGGCGCCGGCGTTCCAGGTGTGCTTGCTGTTGCCCACCAGCGGGCGGCCGCCCTGTTCTTCACCGTCGGCGTAGGTGTAGTTCAGGTTGGCGCCGAAACCCGCGCCGAAGCTCTGCTGCCAGCCCAGTTCCAGCCCCTTCACGCGGCCCTTGCTGTTGATGGGCGAGCTGATGCGGTAGGTCTCGAAACGGTCGGTCTGTTCGTTGAAGTAGACGCCGTCGCTGATGCCGAAGCCGACGTAGTTTTTCAGGTCCATCACGAAGAGCCCGGCCGAGAGCACCGAGCGTGGCGCGAAGTACCACTCCAGCGAGGCGTCGATGTTGGTCGAGCGGATGGGCTCCAGGTTGGGGTTGCCGCCGCTGCCGGTGCGGTTGGTGTCGTCCAGGCTCACCGAGCCGCCCAGGGCGCTGTAGTCGGGCCGTGCCAGGGTCTTGGCCAGCGCGAAGCGGCCCACCAGGTTCTTGCTGATGTCCCACTTCAGGTTCAGGCTGGGCAGCACGTCGTTGTGCGTGTTGTCCACCGTCTTGCGGTAGAAAGAACCGAAGGCCGAGGTGGTGATGGCCCCCGGTACCGCACAAGGCGCCAGCACTGCGCACACGCTGCCGGGGATGGCGACGTTGGTCAGCACCGAGACCTTGCTCTGCACGAAGCGCACGCCCACGTTGCCCGACCAGCTTTCGCCGACCAGGTTGCCCATCACGTAGGCGGCCAGGTTCTTCTCTTCCATCGCGAACTCGCCGGGGAAGTACTGGCGTTCCAGGGCGTCGCGGTTGGAGAACTTGTTGCCCCAGGCTTCCAGCACACCGGGGTCGAGCTGCCACACGTTGCGCAGGAAGTTGCCGCTCAGACCCTTGCCGAAATCCGACGGGTAGGTCTGCCCGTTCCAGGCCGGCAGGTTGGCCACGTTGAAGGGGTCTTCGCTCCACTTCGGGCCCTGGGCCACGAACTGGCTGTCGCGCTCGTGTTTCGTGCTGCGCAGGCCGGTCTTCACGCTGCTGAACAGGCCCTCGGTGAAGCGCCACTCGCCATCGAGCTGCGCCCAGTCTTCGTTGTCTTTCGTGCGCGCAGGGCTGGCGCCGAAGATCCAGTCCAGCCGCGTGCCGGTGAACACCGCCGGGTTGCCGGCGCGCACGCCGGAATCGGGCGCGCGGTCCACGCCATTGAGCGTCCAGCTCGCACCGGTGTTGAAGACGTCGCCTTCGAAGACGGCCTGGCTGGGCGTTTCGCCCTTGCCGCGGCTGCTGCCGAGCTTGCCGCTCACCGTCAGGTTGCCGGTCTTGAACTGGCCGTCGAGGTTGACGAAGCCGGTTTCCGAACGCGCGTCGGGGCGCAGGATGTTGTCGACGATGACGTACTGGTTGCCCGGGATGGGCGTGAAGCTCGCCTGCACCAGCGTGCCGTCTTTCACCACGTAGCCGGCGTCGGGCGCCTGCGGCGCCTGGTTGCCGCCGCCGCCCAGGATGCGGCTGCCCCACACCAGGTAGTTGCGGTTGTAGTTGCGCGCCTTCATCTCGGAGGTGAAGGCCGTGAGGTCGAAGCCCAGCTCCTTGGTCGGCTGCACCTGCACGGTGATGAGGCCGCCGGTGCGTTCACGCGTCTGCTCGAAGAGCGCCGAGCCCACGGCATTGGGGTAGGCCACGCCGGCCAGATCGGGGTTGCTCTGCGCGATGGGGCTGGTGGCCGCGATGCGGCTGTAGCCCAGGGTCTCGATGCCGTCGCGGCGCAGGCTGCGCTTCTGCGAGAACACCTGCGCCATCACGCCCACGGTCTCGCCCTTCCAGTTGATCAGCGCGCTCAGCTGGGGGTCGGTCTTGCGCGGCAGGTCGGCATACACCGCGCCCACGCTGGCTTCCAGCGTCAGCGCCTGGCGGAATTCCAGCGGCTTGCGCGTCTGGATGTCCACCGCGCCGGCCACGCCGCCTTCCACCAGGTCGGCCTGTGCGCTCTTGCGCACCACCACCTGTTTCACCAGTTCACTCGGCAGCAGCGAGTAGCTGACGCTGCGGCCCACGGTGCCGGTCTGGTTGAGCACGAACCAGTCGCCCGATCCGATGCCGTGGCCGTTGATCAGCGTCTGCGTCAGGCTGGGGTTGGTGCCGCGCAGGCTGACGCGGTCGTTTTCGTCGAAGCCGCCCTCGCTGGCGCTGGCCGAGCTGATGGCCACGCCGGGCACACGCTGCAGCGAATCGGCGATGTTCTTGTCGGGCATCTTGCCGATGTCTTCGGCGGTGATGACCTCGGCCACGCTGTCCAGATCACGCTTCTGGCGCAGCGCCGATTCCAGCGAGGCGCGGATGCCGGTGACGACGATGCGCTGGGCTTCGGCCGGGGCGGCGGCAGGCTTGGCCGCCGGGGCGGTCTGGGCCAGCGCGGGCGCGCTGCCCACGGCGGCGGCGGCGCCGAAGAGCAGCGCCGAAACGGCGCGGGCAACCGGGGTGGTGTGGAGCTTCATGGCGGTTCCTCGGAAGGGGCAGCGGGTCGTGTGGGTGGGCCTTGGCAGGTGTTGGGTGCAGACCAGTTCGGCACCAGCACCCGCCATGCAAACCACTTTATGCCAGCTGAGGAACCAATGAAATACCACTTGTCTTGGTGCTTTCCCGGGGCGCGCTCGGATTCCGGGTCTGTTTACCTGGGTGGACAGTGCACTTTCCCCGTGAACAGAGGGTGTTCGAAGGGCTTCGCAAAAATGCGACAGTGTCTTTGATTGGTATTTGATTGGTCTGAATTTGGACAGGCCACGCAGCGGCGGTGCCACGCCTCGCCGGGCGCCACCGGCTCAGCGTGCGCTGGGGCTCAGCGTGCGCGGCCGTGCTTCGGCCGGCTCGCCGGGCTCGGGCGCGGCGTAGAGCGTGTTCGGGCCAGTGGGCCCGGTGGGCGTCTGGCGCTCCACCTCGGCCTGCAGCGCCACGTGGCGCCACAGGTGGGCCAGCGCGCCGCGCAGGTCGCCCTGCTGTTCCAGCAGCTGCGCCAGCTGGCGGTGCGCCTGGCTCTGCTGCGGGCGCGACTGGATGCGCTCGGCCAGCGCCAGGCCGTGCAGGGTGCTGCGCACGGCGCCCGCTTCGTCGCCCCGCGCCAGCGCGATCTCGGTCCAGGTGCGGCTGGCCGCGGCTTCCAGCCAGTGGTGGCCCAGGCGCGCCGCCAGGCCCAGCGCCAGCCGGCAATCGGCCGTGGCCCAGGGCAGCTGGCCCCGGGCCAGTGCGGCGCGCGCCAGGTGCCAGTGCGCCTCGGCCTCGAACTCGCGGTGGCCGCCGCGCCGCGCTGCGGCCAGGCCGTGGGCGAAGTGGCGTTCGGCGTCTTCCAGCTGGCCGCTCTCGAAATGGCCGACGCCGATGTTCAGCGCCACCTTGGCCGCCAGGTAGCTGTCGCCCTGCGGGCCCAGACGGGCCAGCGCATCGCGGTGGAAACGCAGCCCGGTCGTCCAGGCGCCCATGGCGTAGTGGATCTGGCCCAGGCCGATGCGCGCGGCCACGCCTTCGCGCGTGGCGCCGGCGGCCTCGGCGCGGTCGAGCGCGCGTGACCACTGTTCGGTGGCCTCCAGGTACAGGCCCTGCTGGTAGGCGATGCGGCCCAGCGCCTCGGCCATCTGCGCTGCCTGGGCGGGCAAGGCCGCAGCTTCGGCCTGGCGCGCGGCGGCCAGCAAGGTGTCGCGCAGCGCTAGCGCACGGCCGCTGCGCTCCAGCAGGCGGAAGCGCTGTGCCAGCGTGTCCAGCGCGGCGGCGGTGTGGCCCTGGGCCTGCAGCTGGGTTTCCAGCGCCAGCAGCTGGCGCTCGGCCACGGCCGGGTGGCGCGCGGCCACCTGGTGCAGGCGCGCCAGCACGGCGGCCAGCCTGTCGCTGCAAGGGGCGGCGGGGGGCGGGGAGGGCGGCTTCATGCGGTGCTGCAGGGCTGGGGCTTCAATTGGTATCTCTCCACTCTAATACCAATTGACGTTGGGCTTTCGTGGTCTTAGAGTGGTATTCGTCATGCCGATCGACACACCCCTGGCGCTTGCCGCTGCCCCTGCTTCAGAGGCCCTCCCTCGTGGGACGGCTGGCGGGCTGATGCCGGCGGCGGCAGCGCCTGGGCCGATTCTGAGGCCCGGCGCCCCGGCCCCGCGCTGGTGGCTGGGCGTGGACGGCGGCGGCACCCACACCCGCCTGCGCCTGGCCGCAGCCGGCGGGCTTGTCGTGGGTGAAGGCCTGGCCGGCCCGTCTGCGCTGGGGCAGGGCGCCGCGGCCGCTTGGTTGGCCATCGACACGGCGCTGGCAGCGGCCGCCGCGAAAGCCGGCCTGCCGAAGCCGGCCTGGGCCGATTGCGCGCTGGCGGCCGGGCTTTCTGGCGCGGGGGTTGGGCGTTGGGCCGAGGCCTTTCGCGATGCCGACCCCGGCTGCGCTGCCTTGCTGTTGGCCAGCGATGGCGAAGCCGCGCTGGACGCCGCCTTTGCGGGCGGGCCGGGTGTGCTGCTGATCGCGGGCACCGGCTCGGTCTGCGAGGTGCGCCGCGCCGACGGCCAGCGGGCCACCGTCGGCGGCTGGGGCTGGCGTTGTGGCGACGAGGGCAGCGGCGCCTGGTTGGGCCGGCAGGCGCTGGTGCACACGCAGCGCGCGCTGGACGGGCGTGCGGCGCGCGCTGCGCTGGCGCGGGCCGTTTGGGCCTCGGTGCAAGCGGCTGGCGACTGCAGCGCAGCCACCTTGGGCGACGAGGCGGCCGCGGCAGCCCTCCAGGCCTATGGCGACCGCGCGCAGCAAAGCGCTTTCGCCGCGCTGGCCCCTTGTGTCACCCAGGCCGCCGTGCAAGGCGACCCTGCCGCCGAAGCGCTGCTCGCGCAGGCAGCGCAGGAACTGGACGCGCTGGTTCACGCCGCCGACCCCAGCGGCCGCCTGCCCGTGGTGCTGGCCGGCAGCGTGGCGCAGCGCCTGCAGCCGCGGCTGCGCGGCGACACTCGGGCGCGTTGCCAGCCTGCGCTGGCCGATGCCCCCGCTGGCGCGCTGCAATGGCTGCGCGCTGCCTTCCCCCTTCACGCCCCTTCCAGCCCGAGCCCGCGATGAGCCCCACTCCAGCGCTGCCCTTCAGCTTCAAGCCCGACACCACGGCCGCTTCGCCGCTGTACCTGCAACTGGCGCAGGCCCTGTCGAAAGCCATCGCCGAAGGCCTCTACCAGGCCGACGAGGCGCTGCCTTCGGAACGCGTTCTGGCCGAAGCGCTGCAGGTCTCGCGCGTGACGGCGCGCAACGCCATCGAAAGGCTGGTGGAGCAGGGCCTGATCATCCGCAAGCGCGGCTCGGGCAACTACATCGCGCCGCGGCTGGAGCAGCCGCTGACGCGCCTGTCGGGCTTCTCGGAAGAACTGCACCAGCGCGGTTTCATCCCCGGTTCACGCTGGTTGTCGCGCGGCTTCGCCACCGCGGCGCCCGACGAGCAGCTCTCGCTCGAACTCAAGAGCGGCGAGCGTGTGGCGCGCCTGGAGCGCCTGCGCCTGGCCGACACCACGGTGATGGCCTACGAACTGAGCGTGCTGCCCGCCTCGGTGCTGCCCGACCCCGAGGCCGTGAGCGCCTCGCTCTACAGCCACCTGGGCACACACGGCCACGCGCCGGTGCGCGCGTTGCAGCACATCCGCGCATTGAACACCGACGCCAAGCTCGCCGGCCTGCTGGAAGTGCCCACCGGCGCCGCGGTGCTCTACATCACGCGCGTGGGTTATGCCGCCAGCGGCAAGGCGGTGGAGCTCACGCATTCCTATTGCCGCAGCGATTACTACGACTTCGTCGCCGAGATGCGCAGGGAGTGACACCATGACCGAAGCCCGTACCCTGATGCTCGATGAAGCCCTGTCCGCGCCCGAGCGCGTGGCCGTGCTGCTCGACCACGATGCCGCGGTCTACGAGACCCTGGCGGCCCGCCTGCGCGCCCGCCCGGGCGACGCGCTGCTGACGCTGGCGCGCGGCAGCTCCGACCACGCCGCGCAGCACCTGGCCTACCTGGTGATGGCGCGGCTGGGACGGCTGGTGACCTCGCTGCCGATGTCGCTGCTCACGCTCTACGGCGCCAAGCTCCCGGCAGCGGCGCTGCACAGCTTCGCGTTTTCGCAATCGGGCCAGAGCCCCGATCTGGTGGAGCCCACGCGCGCGCTGCGCGCGGGCGGCGCCGGCACCGTGGCGCTGGTCAACGACACCGCCTCGCCGCTGGCCGCTGCGGCCGAGTTCGTCTTGCCGCTGCACGCCGGCGCCGAGCGCAGCGTGGCCGCCACCAAGAGCTACATCGCGCAGCTGGTGGCCGGTGCGCGCCTGGTGGCGCACTGGCAGCAAGACCGCGCTATGCAGGCCGCTGTGGCCGATCTTCCTTCTGCGCTGGCGCAGGCCGCAGCGCTGGGTTGGCAGGCCGCGCTGCCGGTGCTGCAGGCGGCCGAGCAGCTGTTTGTCATCGGCCGCGGCCCCGGCCTGGCGGTGGCACAGGAAGCGGCGCTGAAGTTCAAGGAAACCTGCGGCATGCAGGCCGAGGCCTTCTCGGGCGCCGAGGTGCAGCACGGCCCCATGGCCCTGGTGGGTGCCGGCTGGCCGGTGCTGGTGCTGGCACCGCGCGGGCCGGCGCAGGCCGGTTTGATGGACCTGGCCACGCGCCTGCAGGCGCGTGGCGCGCACGTGATGCTGGCCGTGCCGGAAACGCAGCGCGCCGCCGCCGAGGCCGCTGCCCCGGGCCTGCTGACGCTGCCGCTGGCCCTGACCGGCCACGAAGACCTCGATGCCATCGCCGCCGTGCAGAGCTTCTACCCGCTGGTGGAAGCACTCGCGCGCGCGCGGGGCCGCAACCCCGACCAGCCGCCCTACCTGGCCAAGGTCACCCGCACCCACTGAGCCCGCTTTGCCGACCGCCGCCCCCATGAGTTCTTTCCCCCCCGGCCGCCTGGTGATGGTGGACATCCCCGGCACGCGGCTCGATGCCGACACCGCCGATTTCCTGGCGCGCCACCGCATCGGCGGTGTGTGCCTCTTCCGCAAGAACCTGGGCACCGAGGCCGAGGTGCGCACGCTCACCGCCGCGCTGCGCGAGGTGATGGGTCCGGGCGCGCTGATCGGCATCGACCAGGAAGGCGGCGCCGTGGTGCGTGCCACCTTCCTGCCACCGCCGCCAGCGGCCATGGCCCTGGGCGCGGCCGACAGCCCGGCGTTGGCGCAGGCCGTGGGCGGCGCCGTGGCGCGCGGCTTGAAGAGCCTGGGCATCAACTGGAATTTCGCGCCGGTGCTCGACATCAACAGCAACGCGGCCAACCCGGTGATCGCCGAGCGGGCCTTCGGCGACGACGCGGCCAGCGTCGAACGCCTGGCCGGCGCCTGGATGCGCGGCGCCCTGGCCGAAGGCGTGGCCTGCTGCGTCAAACATTTCCCCGGGCACGGCGACACGCAGACCGATTCGCACCACGCGCTGCCGGTGGTGCATAAGAGCCGCGCCGAACTCGACGCGCTGGAACTCGCGCCCTTCCGCGCGCTGTGCCCCGAAGCGCCGGCGGTGATGACGGCCCACATCGTCTACCCGCAGCTCGACGCCGAGCGCCCGGCGACGCTGTCGCCCGCCATCCTGCAGGGCATCTTGCGCGACGAGTGGGGCTACGACGGCGTGGTCATCACCGACGCGCTGATGATGCAGGCCGTGGCCGCGCGCTGGGGCCACGCCAGGGCCGCCGTGATGGCGCTGCAGGCCGGCGCCGACCTCGTGCTGGCCCAGGGCAGCCGCGAGGAGCAGCAGGCCACGCTGGATGCGCTGCAGGCCGCCTTCGCCGACGGCCGCCTGGCCCTGGCTGCCGGCGCGCGATCGGCGGCGCGGCTGAACCGGCTGGCCGTGCGTTACCCCGCTGTGCTGCCGGCCACCGCCCACGCCTACGACCCGGCCCGGCGCCAGGCCGACGACAGCCTCATGCAGCAGGCCTGGACCGCAGGCCTCAGCACGCTGCGCGGCGCTACGGCGCCCGCACGCACGCAGCCGCTGCGGGTGGTGGTGCAGGCCGCGGTGCCCACCGACCAGGTGTCTGAAGCCGGCCCCGAGGCCGCGGCCGTGCTCGCGCTCTTCGAAGCTTTTGCCGACGTGCAGGCGCTGGTGGTGCCCGACCTCGCCAGCTTCGACGGCCACGCGCTGCCCGCCGACGGCCGCCTGAACGTGCTGGTCTCCACCCGGCGCGACCGCCACGGCCCGCTGCCCGGCGGCTGGCAGCCCGATTTGCTGCTGCTGCTGTGGAACCCTTTCCAGGCGCTGGACATCTCCGCGCCCACGCTGCTGGCCTGGGGCCACGCCGCCGGCGCCTTGGCCGCGGTGCGCGCCTGGCTGGAAGGCCGCGTGGTGGCCACGGGCCGCGCGCCGGCCAGCCTGCAGCCGCAAGCCGCGGAGCGCCGCAGGCCATGAACACCGCCACCACCGCCGCCCCGGCTGCCGTGCCGGCCCTGCGCCCGCTGCGCTGGGTGCCCACGCTCTACTTCGTGCAGGGCCTGCAGTTCTTCATCGTCAACCTGATCCTGGCGCTGATGCTGAAGAACCAGGGCGTGGCCAACGACCGCATCGCGGCGTGGACGGCGGCGCTCGGCCTGGCCTGGGCCTTCAAGCCGCTGTGGAGCCCCTTCCTGGAGCTGGCGCGGCGCAAGAAGGCCGTGGTGGTGGCCATGCAGTACACCGGCGCGGCGCTGCTGGCGCTGGCGGCGCTGGCGCTGCAGTTCCCTTTCTGGTTTGCGCTGCTGATGGGCGCGATGTTCGTCTTCGCCTTCACCTCGGCCACGCACGACATCGCCTGCGACGGCCTCTACATGGCCGCACTCGACAGCCGTGCGCAGGCGCTTTATGTCGGCTGGCAGGGCGCGTTTTTCAACGCTTCGAAGTTCCTCGCGCTGGGCGGGCTGATGAAGCTGGCCGGCTGGCTGGAGGTGGGCGTGGGTGTCACGCAAGCCTGGACGCTGATCTTCCTGCTGCTGGGCGGCCTGCTGGCCGCGCTGGCGACGTGGAACGCGCGCGCCTTGCCCGACCCTGTCTCGCCGCTGCCCACCACCGCCGCCGGCAGCCCCTGGCGCGAGGTGGCGGCCACGCAGAAGGCCGTGCTGCTGGGCTTTCTGGCCAAGCCGCAAATCGCACTGGCGGTGGCCTTCATCGTGCTCTTCCGTTTCGGCGAAGGCCAGGTGCAGACCATCGGCCCGCTCTTCCTCATCGAGCCGCGCGCGCAGGGTGGCCTGGGGCTGACGACGGGGCAGGTGGGCGATCTCTACGGCATCGCCGGCACCGCGGCTTTCCTGGTGGGCAGCATCCTCGGCGGCAGCTTCACGGCCTGGCTGGGGCTGAAGCGCGCGATGCCGCTGCTGATCGCGGCCATGGTGGTGCCCAACCTCGTGTTCTGGCAGCTCAGCGTGCACCTGCCCGAGAGCCTGTGGACCGTGGGCGCGGCCATCGCGCTGGAGTCGTTTTTCTACGGCTTCGGCTTCGTCGGCATGATCCTCTTCATCATGCAGGTGGTGGCGCCCGGGCCCTTCCAGACCGCGCACTACGCCCTGGGCACGGGCGTGATGCAGCTGGGTTTTATCTTCAGCAAGTTCATCAGTGGCAGCCTGCAGCTGCAGATGGGCTACAGCGGCTTCTTCTTCTGGACCGTGGTGGCGGGCCTGCCCGTGCTCTTGCTGCTGTGGTGGGTGCGCTGGCCGGCGGCCGACGCGGCCGTGCAGTCGTGAAGCATGTCGCCGCGGCGGCACTGCTGACGGCAACGCTGGCGGCCACGGCAGCGCAGCCGACCGAGCCGTTCTTCTTCGACGACTTCTCGCAGCCCGACACCGCCACGCTTCGCGCCCAGGGCTGGACGCTGCGCGACCGCGCCGGCCACCCCGGCGTGCCCAAAGCGCGCTGGGCGCCCGAGGGCTTGAGCCTGCAGCCCGATCCGGCCCAGCCCGGCAACGGCCTGCTGCGCCTGCAGGCGCAGACCGACGGCACGCCCGAGGGCACCGTGCAGGCCCAGGCTTGCCACCAGCGCCGGCTGCTGCACGGCACCTGGGCCGCGCGCGTGCGCTTCACCGATGCGCCACTGCAGGGCGCCGACGGCGACCCTGTCGTCCAGGCCTTCTACGCCATCGGCGAACTGCGCCACGACCTCGACCCGCAGTTCAGCGAGGTCGACATCGAGTACCTGCCCAACGGCGGCTGGGGCAGCCCCGAGACGCGCCTGTACGCCATCAGCTGGCAGACCGTGCGGCTGGAGCCCTGGCAGGCCTGGAACAGCGCCCACGCCGAGCCCGGTGGCCACGCCGGCTGGCGCGTGCTGGTGGTGCAGAGCGAGCCGGGCGTTGTGCGCCAGTACCTCGACGGCCGGCTCATCGCCACCCACACGGGCCGGCACCTGCCGGTGGAGGCGATGTCACTGAACCTGAGCCTGTGGTTCTCGCCCGGCGGACTGCTGCCGCCGAGCGCCACGCCGCGGCGCTGGGTGATGGATGTGGACTGGGTGCTGCACAGCCCGGCCCGCCTGGCGCCCGAAGCAGTGAAGGTGCAGGTGCAGGCCTTGCGCGCGGGCGGCGTGGCGCAGCGCGACACCTGGCCGAAGGCCACGCTTCCCGTGGCCTGCGACCTCTAGGCGCGGTCCGGGCAGAGCCCGGGCGCACGCCGGTGCGGCGGCGCAGGCATCATCGGGTCTCGAGTCCACTGCCTGCCCCGCCCCATGCCCGACACCCAAGTCAACGGCCGCACCCAGACGCCGCCGTCAACGCCTTCCACCCTGCTCGTGCACTGGCTGCGCGATGAGCTGGGCCTGACCGGCACCCATGTCGGCTGCGACACCGCACAGTGCGGCGCCTGCACCGTGCTGATCGACGGCCAGGCCGTCAAGAGCTGCAGCGTGCTGGCCGTGCAGGCTGCGGGCCACAACGTCACCACCGTCGAAGGCCTGGCCGCGCCCAGCGGCGTGCTGCACGCGGTGCAAGACGCCTTCATCGCTTGCCACGGCCTGCAGTGCGGCTTCTGCACGCCCGGCATGGTGATGAGCGCCACCGCGCTGCTGGCCGAGAACCCGGCGCCCACCGAGGCCGAGATCGTGCACGCGCTGGAAGGCAACCTCTGCCGCTGCACCGGCTACGTCAACATCGTCGCGGCCGTGCAGCACGCGGCCCGCACGCTCCAGCAGGAGGCCGCATGAACGCGCCCGATTCGCCCTTCGCCGCCGCCCGTTTCGGCAGCGGCCACGCCGTGCGCCGCATCGAAGACCCGGCGCTGGTGCAAGGCCAGGGCCGGTTCACCGACGACGTGCAGCCCACCGGCCAGCTCTTCATCCGCTTCGTGCGCAGCCCTTATGCGCACGGCCGCATCACCAGCATCGACACCGCGGCTGCGCGTGCGATGCCGGGTGTGGTGGCGGTCTACACCGGGGCCGAGTTGGTGGCCGCGGGCGTCAAGCCGCTGGCCCCGGCTGGTGGCTTCAAGCGGCCCGACGGCCAGCCCATGAGCCCGCCGCCCAAGCACCCGCTGGCGGTGGACGTGGTGCGCTTCGTCGGTGAAGCCGTGGCCGCCGTGGTGGCCGAGAGCCGCGAAGCCGCGCGCGCCGCCGCCGATGCGGTGCTGGCCGACATCGAGCCCCTGCCCGCCGTGGCCGACGCCGTGGCCGCGCTGGCCGAAGGCGCGCCGCTGGTCTGGGAAGGCGCCCCCGGCAACGTGCTGGCCGAGATGCAGCACGGCAACGCGGCGGCCACAGAAGCCGCCTTCGCTGCTGCCGCGCACCGCATCAGCCTGCCGATCGGGAACCAGCGCCTGGCCCCCAGCCCGCTGGAGCCGCGTTCGGTGCTGGCGCAGATGGAAGAGGGCCGCCTCAGCGTGCGCCTGAGCAGCCAAATGCCCACCGGCGTGCGCGGCGGCCTGGTGCACTGCCTGGGCGCCTTGGCCGACGCGCCAGCCTCGCGCACCAACGACAACGTGCGTGTGCTGGTGGGTGACGTGGGCGGCGGCTTCGGCATGAAAACCGCGCTCTACCCCGAAGACGTGGCCACGGCCTACGCCGCGCTGGCGCTGGGCCGCCCCGTGAAGTGGCAGGCCGAGCGCGTGGAAGAGTTCCTCACCGCCGTGCACGGCCGCGACCTGCTGAGCCGGGCCGAGATGGCGCTGGACGCCGACGGCAAGGTGCTCGCGCTGCGCATCCGTTCCTGGGCCAACGTGGGCGCGCTGCCCACCGGCGCGGGCGTGGCCATCCAGCTGCTGGTGGGGCCGTGGGTGACGACGAGCATCTACGACATCCGCACCATCCACCTGCAGCTGAGTGCCGTGCTCACGCACACCGCGGCCACCGGCGCCTACCGCGGCGCGGGCCGGCCCGAGGCCATCTACACGCTGGAGCGCCTCTTCGACGCCGCCGCGCGTGAACTGCGCATGGACCCGGCCGAGATCCGCCGCCGCAACATGATCCAGCCCGCGCAGCTGCCCTACAGCAACCCCATGGGGCAGACCTACGACAGCGGTCATTTCGAGCAGATCCTCGACCAGGGCCTGGCGCTGGCCGACTGGGCCGGCTTCGAGGCCCGCCGCGCCGAGAGCGCCGCACGCGGCCGGCTGCGCGGCCGCGGCATCGCCACCTTCCTGGAATGGACGGGCGGCAACGCGCTGGAAGAAAACGCGCAGGTGCGCATCACCGGCGATGGGTTCATCGAGATCACCAGCGCCACCATGCCCATGGGCCAGGGCATCGCCACCAGCTACGCGCAGCTGGCGGTGGACGTGTTCGGCGTGCCCATCGAACGCATTCGCATCCTGCAGGGCGACACCGACCGCGCCAACGGCTTCGGCAGCGCCGGCAGCCGCAGCCTGTTCACGGGCGGCGCGGCGGCCTTCGTCGCGGCCCAGCGTGCGGTGGAGATGGGCAAGCCGCTGGCCGCCGAAGCGCTGGAAGCCGGCGTGGGCGACATCGAGTACGCCGCCGGCCGCTACACCGTGGCCGGCACCGACCTCGGCATCGGCCTCTTCGAGCTGGCGCAGCGCCAGCCCGGCGCCGTGCTGCGCGCCGAGGGCGGCGCCAAGGCCAGCGCGCCGAGCTGGCCCAACGGCTGCCACATTTGCGAAGTGGAGGTCGACCCCGCCACCGGCCACACCGCCGTGGTGGCCTACGCCAGCGTCAACGACATCGGCCGCATCGTCAGCCCCGTCATCGTGCGCGGGCAGATCGAAGGCGGCGCGGTGCAGGGCATCGGCCAGGCTTTGTGCGAGCAGGTGGTCTACGACCCCGAAGGCCAGCTGCTCAGCGCGAGTTTCATGGACTACGCGCTGCCCAAGGTGGACGGTTTCCTCGGCTTCAAGACCGCCTTCGACGAACGCATGCCCTGCCTCACCAACAGCCTGGGCGCCAAGGGCGTGGGCGAGCTGGGGACCATCGGCGCGACGCCGGCCGTGGTGAACGCGGTGGTGGATGCCTTGGCGTGTGCCGGCCAGGGCCGCGGCGCCGAGGCGCTGCAGATGCCGCTGACGGCCGAGACCGTGTGGCGCGGGCTGCAGGGCCGCAGCGTGTCGCTGGCGCTGCCGCAGTAAAGCGCAGCGGGGTTCAGCCGGGCTGCTGCGGCCGCAGGGGCCGCGGCCGGCCCGCGCCGGCCAGCACCTGCGCCAGCTCGGCCAGGCTCTGCAGGTTGTGCGCGGGCAAAAACTCGTCCACCGAAGGCAGCATCGCGCGGATGCCCGCCGCGCGCGGCTGGAACTGCTCGAAGCGCAAGAGCGGGTTCAGCCAGATCAGCCGCCGGCAGCTCTTGTGCAGGCGCTCCATCTCGAAGCGCAGCGTCTCGCAGCGCGGGTCGTCGGGGGTGCCGTGTTCCAGGCCGTCGCTGATCAGCAGCACGGTGGCACGGCCGCTCAACACGCGCCGCGCCCAGTGCTGGTTGAACTGGTGCAGGCAGGCGCTGATGCGGGTGCCGCCCGACCAGTCCTGCACCGCCTGCACCACGCGGGAGACGGCGAGATCGGGGTCGCGCTGGCGCAGCGCGCGCGTGGTGCGCGTGAGGCGCGTGCCGAAGACGAAGCTCTCCACGCGCGCATCGGCATGGCCCAGCGCGTGCGTGAAGTGCAGCAGCATGCGCGAGTAGCGGCTCATGCTGCCCGAGATGTCGGCCAGCACCACCAGCGGCGCCGGCTGCACACGCGGGCGGCGCCAGCGCAGCTGCAGCAGTTCGCCGCCGGTGCGCGCCAGCGCCTGCAGCGTGGCGCGGCCGTCCACGCGCGCGCCGGCGCCGGGGCCGCTGGCGCGTTCGGTGCGGCGTGTCGTGATGGGCTCGAAGAGCGGCGCCATCTGCCGCAGCAGGCGCTGCGCGGCACGCCACTCGTCGGCCGTCATGGTCTCGAAATCGGCCTTCTGCAACAGCTCGCGCTCGTTCCAGGTGAGCGTGGCGTCGACCTCGATCTTCTCGGGCGGCGGGGGCGGGTTCGGTTGGTTGGGCTGGTGCGGGAAGAGGGCCTCGCCCAGGCGCCGGTTCTCGGGCACCGAGGGCTGCTCGGTCTTGGTCTGCACGCGCGGCAGCAGCATGGCCATCATGCGGCCGGTGATGTCGGGGTCGCGCCAGAAGAGCGTGAAGGCCTGGTCGAAGAGCTCGCGGTGTTCGATGCGGTCGAGCAGGCAGGCCATCAGCGTGGCGTGGAAATCGGTGCGGCTTTCCAGCCCGCCCACCTGCAGCGCGTTCAGCGCGAGCTGGATGCGGTCGGTGGGCACCGGCATGCCGGCGGTGCGCAGCACGCGGCCGAAGTGCATCACGTTTTCGGCCAGGCGGCCCGGCAGTTCCGGCAGGCCGCCATCAGTGCCAAGAAGGGGGGCGTGGCGGGCGCCGAACATCGGCGGCTCAGCCTTGCGAAGGCGGCGCTTCGCTGCGGATCTGCGCCAGCAGGCGCCCGGCTTCGCTGCCCTGCACCTTGGCGATGTCGTCCTGGTACTTCAGCAGCACGCCCAAGGTGTGGTTGATGGTCTCGGGGTCGAGCACCAGCGCGTCGAGTTCCATCAGCGCGCGCGTCCACTCGATGGTCTCGGCAATGCCGGGCAGCTTGTAGAGCTCCAGCGCGCGCAGCTTCTGCACGAAAGCCACGATCTCGGCCGAAAGCTTCTGCGGCGCGCCGGGCACGCGCCGCGCCAGGATCTCGGCCTCGCGTTTCGTGTCCGGAAAGCCCACCCAGTGGTAGAGGCAGCGCCGCTTCACGGCATCGTGGATCTCGCGGGTGCGGTTGCTGGTCAGCACCACGATGGGCGGCTGCACGGCCTTCACCGTCCCGTACTCGGGGATGGTGATCTGGAAGTCGCTCAGCACTTCCAGCAGGAAAGCCTCGAAGGGCTCGTCGGCGCGGTCGAGTTCGTCGATCAGCAAGACGGGCGGCACGGGCTGTGCCGGGTCGATGGCCTGCAGCAGCGCGCGGCGGATCAGGAAACGGTCGCTGAAGAGCTGCTGCGCGAGTTCATCACGCTGCGCGCCCGTGCCTTCGGCCATGCGGATCTCCAGCATCTGCCGCGCGTAGTTCCACTCGTAGGCCGCGCCGGCCAGGTCCAGCCCCTCGTGGCACTGCAGGCGGATGAGCGGCCGGCCCAGCATCGCCGCCAGCGTCTTGGCGATCTCGGTCTTGCCGGTGCCGGGTTCACCTTCCAGGAAAAGCGGGCGCTGAAGCTTCAGCGAGAGGAAGACGGTGGTGGCCAGCGCGCGCTCGGGCACGTAGTCCAGCGCCAGCAGGCGCGCCGCGGTGTCGTCGATGCTGGTGGGCAGGTCGGTGGTGCTCAAGGGGCGCGTCCGAAAAAGCGGGAAGGGGCAGGCTAGAAACAGGAACGCCGCACGCGGTGGTGCGGCGTTCGCGGCGCTGGGGGCGCCTCAGCCGACGGCGCGGGCCGCCAGCACCGGGATCAGCGCGGCGCGGTATTCGGCGCTGCCGTGCAGGTCGCTGTTCAGCTCGTCGGCCGACACGGTAGCGCCCGCCAGGGCCGAGGCGCTGTAGTTCGCGGCCAGCAGCGCTTCCAGGCCCGTCGCGCGGAACACGCCGTTGGCACCGGCGCCCGTCACGGCCACGCGCACGCCACCGGCCGTCTTGGCCGTGAACACGCCCACCAGGCTGAAGCGGCTGGCCGGCTGCTTGAACTTCTGCCAGCCCGCTTTTTCGGGGATGGGGAAGCTCACGCCGGTGATGACCTCGCCTTCGTTGAGCGCCGTGGTGTAGACGCCCACGAAGAAGTCGTCGGCCGCGATCTTGCGCTGGTTGGTGTGCACCGTGGCGCCCAGGCCCATCACGGCCGCGGGGTAGCAGGCCGCCGGGTCGTTGTTGGCCAGGCTGCCGCCCAGCGTGCCGCGGTTGCGCACCTGGCGGTCGCCGATGTGGCCGGCCAGTTCGGCCAGGGCCGGGATGGCCTGCTGCACGTCTTTGGAGGCCGCCACCTCGGCGTGTGTGGTGGCCGCGCCGATGACGATGTTGTTGCCGTCGCGGCAGATGCCCTTCATCTCGGCGATGGCGCCCAGGTCGATCAGTGCCGAAGGCGCGATCAGCCCGAGCTTCATCGACTGCAGCAGCGTCTGGCCGCCGGCGATGTACTTGCTGTCTTCCAGGGCCGCGGCCTTGACGGCATCGGCCACGCTGCCGGGGGTGTTGTAGGCGAAAGCTTGCATGGTGTCTTCTCCTCGATCAGCGGCTGGCCTGGATGGCTTTCCACACATTGTGCGGGCTGGCCGGCATGGGCACGTCTTTCACGCCGATGGCGTGGCAGATGGCGTTGATCAGCGCCGGCGGGCTGCCGATGGCGCCGGCCTCGCCGCAGCCCTTCACGCCCAGCGGGTTGTGCGTGCAGGGCGTGCCTTTCACGGTTTCCACCGTGAACTGGCAGAAATCGTCGGCGCGCGGCATGGCGTAGTCCATGTAGCTGCCGGTAAGCAGCTGGCCGCTTTCGGGGTCGTAGACGCAGTCTTCGCGCAGCGCCTGGCCGATGCCCTGCGCCAGCCCGCCGTGCACCTGGCCCTCGACGATCATCGGGTTGATGACGTTGCCGAAGTCGTCACACGCGGTGAAGCGGTCCACGCGCACCACGCCGGTGGCGGGGTCGACCTCCACCTCGCAGATGTAGGTGCCGGCGGGGTAGGTGAAGTTGCTCGGGTCGTAGAAGGCGTTTTCGTTGAGGCCCGGCTCCAGCTTGTCGTGCGGGAAGTTGTGCGGCACGTAGGCCGTGAGCGACACGCTGGCGAAGGGCACGCTCTTGTCGGTGCCTTCCACCTTGAACACGCCGTTCTCGAAGACCACGTCGGTGTCGGCCGCTTCCATCAGGTGGGCGGCGATCTTCTTGCCCTTGGCGATGACCTTGTCCAGCGCCTTGACGATGGCGGTGCCACCGACCGCGAGTGAACGTGAACCGTAGGTGCCCATGCCGAAGAGCACCTTGCCGGTGTCGCCGTGCTCGATGTTCACGTCTTCCAGCGGGATGCCCAGCTTGTCGGCCACCACCTGCGCGAAGGTGGTCTCGTGGCCCTGGCCGTGGCTGTGGCTGCCGGTGAACACCGTCACCTTGCCGGTGGGGTGCACACGCACCTCGCCGGCTTCGAACAAGCCCGCACGGGCGCCCAGGGCACCCGCCACCGAAGACGGCGCGATGCCGCAGGCCTCGATGTAGGCGCTGTAGCCGATGCCGCGCTTCAAGCCCTTGGCCTCGCTCGCCGCCTTGCGCGCCGCGAAGCCTTGCACATCGGCCAGCTCTTCGGCGCGGTTCATCGTGGCGTCGTAGTCGCCGATGTCGTAGGTCAGGCCCACGGGCGTGGCATACGGGAAGCTGCGGATGAAGTTCTTGCGGCGCAGCTCGCCCGGGTCGATGCCGAGTTCACGCGCGGCGGTCTCGACGATGCGCTCCACCGTGTAGGTGGCCTCGGGGCGGCCAGCGCCGCGGTAGGCGTCCACCGGCGCGGTGTTGGTGAACATCGCCGTCACCGTGCAGCTGATCTTGGGCGTGGCGTATTGGCCGGCCAGCAGCGTGGCGTAGAGGATGGTGGGCACCGCCGAAGCGAAGGTCGACAGGTAGGCGCCCAGGTTGGCCGTGGTGTCGATCTTGAAGCCGATGAACTTGTAGTCCTTGTCCAGCGCGAGCTTGGCGGTGGTGAGGTGGTCGCGGCCGTGGGCGTCGGACAGGAAGGCCTCGGAACGGCTGGCCGTCCACTTGATGGGGCGCTTGATCTGCTTGCTGGCCCACACCAGCGCCGTCTCTTCGCCGTACAGGAAGATCTTGCTGCCGAAGCCGCCGCCCACGTCGGGCGCGACCACGCGCATCTTGTGCTCGGGGATGCCCAGCACGAAGGCGCACATCAGCAGCCGCTCGACGTGCGGGTTCTGGTTGCTGACGTAGAGCGTGTACTCCTCGCTGCTCGGGTTGTAGCTGGCGTTGGCGGCACGCGGCTCGATGGCGTTGGGCACGAGGCGGTTGTTGCGGAAGCTCAGGGTCACCACGTGCGCCGCGTTTTTCAGCGCTTCTTCGGTGCCGACGGCGTCGCCGATGTGCCACTGGTAGCAGCGGTTGTCGGGCGCCTCGGCGTGCAGCGCGGCGGCGGCCGCGGCGGGCTGGGCCATGTCGATGTAGGCCGGCAGCACGTCGTAGTCGACCTCGATCAGCGCCATCGCCGCTTCGGCCTGGGCCTGCGTTTCGGCCACGACGAGGGCCACGCGGTCACCGACATAACGCACCTTGCCATCGGCCAGCACCGGGTGCTTGGGCTCCTTCATCGGCGTGCCGTCGATGTTGTTGATCAGCCAGCCGCAGGGCAGGCCGCCCACGGCCTTGAAGTGCTCGCCCGTGAAGATGCCCAGCACGCCCGGCGCCTGGGCCGCGGCGCTGGTGTCCAGGCTCTTGATCGTGGCGTGCGCGTGCGGGCTGCGCAGGAAGACGCCGTAGGTCTGGCCCTGCAGCGTGATGTCGTCGGTGTACTGGCCGCGGCCGGTGAGGAAACGCCCGTCTTCACGACGGACCACGCTCTGGCCGATGAAACCTTGTCTTGCGTTCATGCGTGTGTCTCCGGGCTCAGGCGGTGGTGGTCATGGCGGCAGCACCCTGCTGCACGGCCTTGACGATGTTCTGGTAGCCGGTGCAACGGCAGAGGTTGCCTTCCAGGCCTTCGCGGATCTTGGCTTCGCTGCTGTGGTCGTGGTGCTTCACCAGGTCCACCGCGCTCATCACCATGCCGGGAGTGCAGAAACCGCACTGCAGGCCGTGGCACTGGTTGAAGGCGGTCTGCATGGGGTGCATGGTGCCGTCGGCATCGGCCAGGCCCTCGATGGTGGTGAGTTCCATGCCGGCGGCCGAAACGGCCAGCACCGAGCAGGCTTTCACCGCGCGGCCGTTCAGGTGCACCGTGCAGGCGCCGCACTGGCCGGTGTCGCAGCCCTGGTGGGTGCCGGTCAGGCGCAGGCCTTCGCGGATGAATTCGACCAGCAAGGTCTGCGGCGCCACATCGCGCGACACCGCGCTGCCGTTGACCTTCAGGGTGATGGTGGGCATGGAGTCTCCTTCGAGGTTGTTGGCGTGGCGCCGGCAGCGCCCGCATGCACAGCAGAAACAAGCTGAGAACGGCGCATGCTAGGCAGCCGCGCCCGCTTTGGCGCGCTGCCGCAAACACCTAGGAACTTTCCCGTAGCTGCGGGCGTTCTGGGCCCGGTTGGATGCGCCATTCGGGCCGGGCCCCGCTGCCGACTGTCGCGTTTTGGTGCAACCGTGCGGCGGCGAGGGGTTCCAGCGCCTTGGCGGCAGGGCGGCACTTCGCGGCGCCGCGGCCGCAGTTCGTCACCTCGGCACCCGGGCGGGGTGCGCCCGGGCCTAGCATGCCGGCCATGGCTGCTGCCCCGACCCCGTCTGCCCTGCCCGCCGGCGCACCCCGCCCGGGCCGAGGTGTCGACGCCGGTGTCGTTTCGGGGGAGGGCCGGCTGTGGTGGGGTTATGCCGGCCTGTGTCTGCTGAGCTGGCTGCTGTACGCCGTGGCTGGCGGCGAGGCCCAGCGTGGCGATTGGCGCTGGCTGGAAGGCGCCTACGAGGCCACCTGGAACCTCGGGCCCCCCATGGTGCTGGGCCTGGCCGGGCTGCCCTGGGCGCGCTGGCTGGCGGCGCGCCGCGCCGGGCCGCTGGCAGCGCTGGGCTGGCACACGCTGGGGGCCCTGTGTTTCGTGATGGGCTGGCAGCTGCTCGACTTTGGCGGCGCCTGGCTCTTTTTCGGCATCGACCACGCGCAGGCCACCTTCGAGCAAAGGGTGCTCTGGCGCGCGGCCTGGGGCGTGTTCATCTACGTGGCGCTGGTGCTGGGGTTTGGCGGCGCGCTGGCCGCGCGCAGCGCGCACCGCGCGGCGCTGGCCGCGGCGCGGGCGGAGGCGGCGCTGGTGCGCGCCGAGCTCGCGGCCATCAGCGGCAAGCTCAACCCGCACTTCCTCTTCAACACGCTGAACTCGCTGCTGATGCTGACGCGGCGCGATGCCGCGGCGGCTGAGCAGACCCTGCTGCGCTTCAGCCGCATGATGCGTTACGTGCTGGAAACCCACCGCGGCGCCGCCGACCGCGTGACGCTGCAGGAAGAGCTGGACTTCGTGCGCGACTACCTCGAACTCGAAGCCCTGCGCCTGGGCGAGCGCCTGCAGGTGGACTGGCAGGTCGACGCCGCGCTGTTGCACGAGCCCATCCCGCCGCTGACGCTGCAGCCGCTGGTGGAAAACTGCATCGTTCACGGCATCGCACCGCAGCGCGCCGGGGGCACGGTGCGGATCGAGGCGCAGCGTGTGCCGGCCACCGCCGGTGCCGAAGCGCAGCTCGCGCTGCGCGTGGCCGACGACGGCGCCGGCTGCACCTGGCCACCGCAACCGGGCAGCGTGCCGCGCAGCGGCGTGGGCCTGAGCGCGTTGCGCCGCCGGTTCGAGCTCGACTTCAGCGGCCGCGCCCGCCTGGCCGTGCAGTCGGCGCCGGGCGCGGGCTTCCGCGTCGAGATCCTCATCCCCTGCAGCGAGTTGCACGCCTGAAGCGGCCGCTGCTCCTTCCACGAAGACCCTGACCGATGAAACGTCACAAGACCCTCATCGCCGAAGACGAACCGCTGGCCCGCGAGGGCCTAGCCGACTGGGTGCGCGCGCTGCCGCAGCTGGAGCTGGTGGCCTGCTGTGCCGATGGTGACAGCGCGCTGGCCGGCATCCGCGAGCACGCGCCCGCGCTGGTGCTGATGGACATCCAGATGCCCGGCCTCACCGGCCTGCAGGTGCTGCGCGCGCTGTCGGCCGAACGCGGCACCGAACGCACCGCGATGCCCGCCGTCATCTTCACCACCGCCTACGACGAACACGCGCTCGCGGCCTTCGAGCTGCACGCGGTGGACTACCTGCTCAAGCCCTTCGCGCACGAGCGATTTGTCGAGGCGGTGGAGCACGCCATCGGCCTGCTCGGCGGCGGCGACGTGCCGCCCGTGGAAGACGCGGCCCAGGCCGCCGAGCCCGGCAGCAACGAGCCACTCACGCGCGTGTTGGTGCGCGACCAGGGCAAGATCTTTCCGCTGCATGTCGACGCCATCGAGCACCTGCGCTCCGACACCAAGTACACCGCCATCACCAGCAAGGGCCGGAGCTACCTGGTGCGGCTGCCCATCACCAGCTTCGAGAAGCGCCTGGACGCCAGCCGCTTCCTGAAGGTGAACCGTTCGTGCATCGTGAACCTCGATTTCGTCGAGACCATGACGCCCGACGAGAGCTCGCAGTTCATCGTGCAGCTGCGCGATGGCACCCGCGTCACCGCCAGCCGCGAGGTGAGCAAACAACTGAGGGCCGATTCGATATGAACACGCACCGCCTTGCGGTTTGCCTGCTGGGCCCGCTGCTGCTGGTGCAGCTGCCGGCCTGGGCCCAACCCGTGCCCGTGGCGCCGCCGGCATCGGCAGCACCTGCCGCGCCCGCCCTGCCGGCACAGCCGCCCGAGCCGCCCGCCGTCGAGGGCCGCAGCTACGCGCCCGGCGAGTTCGACACCATCGAGATCAGCGGTGCCGCGCACGTGCGCTTCCGCCAGGGCGAGAGCGAAAGCGTGTTTGTCGAAGGCGACGAAGCGACGCAGAAGGCGCTGACGCTGGAAGTGCGCAGCGGCCAGCTCTACATCCGCCCGGCCGGCAGCTGGAAGTTCTGGAACACGCGCCGCATCAACGTCAACGTCACCGCGCGCGATCTGAAGCGCGTGAACATCTCGGGCGCTGCCGACCTGCTGGCCACGCTGCCGGTGGCGCTGGGGCGGCTGCAGATCAGCATCTCGGGCTCGGGCCTGGCGCGTTTCGACCAGCTCAAGGCCGAGCAGCTGAACTTCCACGTCTCGGGCTCGGGCGACGGGCAGATGGCCGGCCAGGTGGATCAGCTGGAGGTGCGTGTCTCGGGCCGCAGCGATTTCCGCGGCGCCGAGCTGATGGCCCAGCGGGCCCGCGTGCGGGTCAGCGGCCTGGCCGACGTGAAGGTGTGGGCGGTGCAGGAGCTGGCCGTCACGGTGTCGGGCGTGGGCACGGTGGATTACTACGGCAGCCCTGTGGTGCAGCGCAACACCTCGGGCATCGCCCGCTTGAACGCCCGCGGCGCCAAAACGCCGCCCTGATCAAACAGCCGGTGTGTCGCGCAGCTTGCGGTAGAGCGTGCTGCGGCTGATGCCCAGCAGCCGCGCGGCCTGCGTGACGTTGCCGCCAGCCTGGGCCAGGGCCTGGTGCACGGCGGCGCTGGTCAGCGCTTCCAGGCTCTGCACCGGGGTGCTGGCCTCGGGCACGGCCGCAGCCCCCGGCGCTTCAATCGGTTCAGCCAGGCCCTGGGCCCAACCGCGCGCATGGAAACGCGCCACCGCGTGCAGCGGCGCGGCCGCCTCGCCCGCCTGCAGGCGCAGTGGCGGGGCCAGGGG
>LJHW01000066.1 GCA_001295865.1 beta proteobacterium AAP65 | reverse complement strand
GGCGGGCCGCCGGCACAGGCCGCCAGTACCGGCCAGGCCCCTGCAGCGGCGCAGGCGTGAAGAAAGCGGCGGCGCGGGAAGGCGGTCGGTTTCGTCATGCGCCCATGCTAGGCGATGGGCCGGCCCCGGCAGCGCCGGCAAAAGTCAGCAGCTGTTTCAAGCCCAGGCGCAGCGCGCCAGGGCTCACACCGGCGTCCACAGCACCGGCAGGCCCTCCAGCCCGCGCAGCACACCCGCCAGCCGCCCGCTGCGCACCAGCGCGCTCGCGGTGGCGATGTCGGGCGCGAGGTAGCGGTCTTCCATCATCGGCGGGCAGGTGGCGCGCAGCATCGCGTGCGCCTGCTCCAGCGGCGGCGAGCTCCGCAGCGGGCGCAGGAAATCCACGCCCTGGGCTGCGGCCAGCAGCTCGATGCCAAGGATGTGCACCACGTTTTCGATCATGGGCTGCAGCCGCCGCGCCGCGAAGGTGGCCATGCTGACGTGGTCTTCCTGGTTGGCGCTGGTGGGCAGGCTGTCCACGCTGGCCGGGTGGGCCAGGCTCTTGTTCTCACTCGCCAGGCTGGCCGCCGTGACGTGCGCGATCATGAAACCGCTGTTCAGCCCCGCGTTGGGCGTGAGGAAAGGCGGCAGGCGCGAGACGCCGCTGTCGATCAGCATCGCGATGCGGCGCTCGGCAATCGCGCCCACCTCGGCGATGGCATTGGCCATCGCATCCGCAGCCAGCGCCACGGGCTCGGCGTGGAAGTTACCGCCGCTGATCATCGCGCCGCGGTCCGTCGAAGACGGGCCTTCGCCCGTCGGGAAGAACACGAGCGGGTTGTCCGTCACCGCGTTGGCTTCCCGCAGCAGCACCAGCGCCGCATGGCGCAGCTGGTCGAGGCAGGCGCCCACCACCTGCGGCTGGCAGCGCAGGCAATACGGGTCCTGCACACGGTCGTCGCCCTCTTCGTGGCTCTTGCGGATGGCACTGCCGGCCAGCAGCTGGCGGTAGTACTGCGCCACGTCGATCTGCCCCGGCTGGCCACGCAGCGCGTGAATGCGCGGGTCGAAGGGGCCGTCGCTGCCGCGCGCGGCGTCCACCGTCAGCGCACCCACCACCAACGCGGCTTCCAGCACCGGCTCGAAGCTGAAGAGCGCGTGCAGCGCCAGCGCCGCGCTGGTCTGCGTGCCGTTGATCAGCGCCAGGCCTTCCTTGGCCTGCAACTGCAGCGGCGCAATGCCGTGTTCACGCAGCACTTCGGCGGCCGGGCGGCGTGTGTTGCCGACCACGAACTCGCCTTCGCCCATCAACGCCAGCGTCATGTGTGACAACGGCGCCAGATCGCCGCTGGCGCCGACGCTGCCTTGACTCGGCACGTAAGGCACCAAGCCCGCGTTGTGCACGGCCAGCAGCGTGTCGATGACCACCGGCCGCACACCGCTGTGCCCCCGCGCCAAGCTTGCTGCTTTCATCGCCAGCATCAGGCGCAGCACCGGCGCGGCCAGGGGCTCGCCCACGCCCACGCTGTGGCTGCGGATCAGGTTCCACTGCAGCGTGGCGAGGTCGGCCTCGCTGATGCGCGTGCTGGCCAGCTTGCCGAAGCCGGTGTTGACGCCGTACACGGCCTCGCTGCCTTCGGCGGCACGGCGCACCACGGCGGCGCTGGCCTGGATGGCGGGCAAGGCTGCGGGATCCATCAACAGCGGTTGCGGGCGATCGTGGCCGAGGCCGTGGATGGCCTGCAGTTCTTCAAGCGAGAGTTGTCCGGGGCGCAGCAGCATGGTGTTCAGGCCTTGGTGATCATCGGCAGGTTCAAGCCTTGTTCTTGGGCGCAGGCGATCGCGCTCTGATAGCCGGCGTCGGCATGGCGCATCACGCCCGTGGCGGGGTCGTTCCACAGCACACGTTCGATCCGCTGCGCGGCTTCGTCGGTGCCGTCGCAGACGATGACCACGCCGCTGTGCTGGCTGTAGCCCATGCCCACGCCGCCGCCGTGGTGCAGGCTCACCCAGGTGGCGCC
Organism: beta proteobacterium AAP65; assembly: GCA_001295865.1. Classification (GTDB taxonomy): domain Bacteria; phylum Pseudomonadota; class Gammaproteobacteria; order Burkholderiales; family Burkholderiaceae_C; genus Rubrivivax. Next base: position 45,073 of record LJHW01000066.1, on the reverse strand, counting down.
GCCCGCGGTGTTGAGCAAGGCGTTGAGCAGCGGCCAGTCGCTCACGGCGTCGCTGCCGTCCTGCATGGCCTCGGTCTCGCGGTTGGGGCTGGCGACGCTGCCGCTGTCCAGGTGGTCGCGGCCGATGACGATGGGCGCCTTCAGCTCGCCGCTCTTCACCATCTCATTGAAGGCCAGGCCGGCGCGGTGGCGCTCGCCCAGGCCTATCCAGCAGATGCGCGCCGGCAGGCCCTGGAAAGCGATGCGCTCGCCAGCCATGTCCAGCCAGCGGTGCAGATGAGCGTCTTGCGGGAAGAGCTCCTTCATCTTCGCGTCGGTCTTGCGGATGTCTTCCGGGTCACCGCTCAGCGCCACCCAGCGGAAGGGACCCTTGCCGCGGCAGAAGAGCGGCCGCACGTAGGCCGGCACGAAGCCGGGGAAGTTGAAAGCGTTCTGCACGCCGGCGTCCAGCGCCACCTGGCGGATGTTGTTGCCGTAGTCGACCGTGGGCACGCCCATCGCCTGGAAATCGAGCATGGCCTGCACGTGCACGGCGCAGCCCTGGGCCGCGGCGGCGCGCAGCGCGGCGTGCTGGGCGGGGTCGGCCGCAGCGGCCTTCCATTGTTCGGCGCTCCAGCCGGCGGGCAGGTAGCCGTTGACGAGGTCGTGCGCGCTGGTCTGGTCGGTGACGAGGTCGGGCCTGCACCCGCCGGCCCGGGCGCGCTTGACGAGTTCGGGCAGCAGTTCGGCCGCATTGCCCAGCAGCGCCACGCTGACGGCCTTCTTCTCGGCGCTGTAACGCGCCATGCGGGCCAGTGCGTCGTCCAGATCGGTGGCCTGCTCGTCGACATAACGGCTGCGCAGGCGGAAATCGATGCGGCTTTGCTGGCACTCGATGGTGAGGCTGCTGGCCCCGGCGAAGCTGGCCGCCAGCGGCTGCGCACCGCCCATGCCGCCCAGGCCGGCGGTGAGGATCCAGCGGCCCGCCAGGCTGCCGCCATAGTGCTGCACACCGGCCTCGACGAAGGTCTCGTAGGTGCCCTGCACGATGCCCTGGCTGCCGATGTAGATCCAGCTGCCGGCCGTCATCTGGCCGTACATCATCAAACCCTTGCGGTCGAGCTCGCTGAAGTGCTCCCACGTGGCCCACTTGGGCACGAGATTGCTGTTGGCCAGCAGCACACGCGGCGCGTTCTCGTGGGTGCGGAACACGCCCACCGGCTTGCCGCTCTGGATGAGGAGGGTCTCGTCGGGCTGGAGCTTCTTCAGGCTTTCGACGATGGCGTCGAAACAAGCCCAGTTGCGCGCCGCCTTGCCGATGCCGCCGTAGACCACCAGCGCGTCGGGGTTCTCGGCCACCTCGGGGTCGAGGTTGTTCTGCAGCATGCGCAGCGCGGCTTCGATCAGCCAGTTGGCGCAGCTGATCTCGCTGCCGCGCGGGGCGCGCACGGTGCGCGGCCCGGCCGGGGCGCCACCGGCATGACCGGCAAGATGGGCTTGGTTCGACAGGTCGGTCATGGCGGGCCTCGCAGATCCAGGGCAGGAAGTGGGTGCACTGTACTTGTCTAGACAAGCCTAGGCAAGTAGCATGCGGCGATGGTTTCCAGCGCCACCAAGCCCCGCACCGCCAGCCCCGCCGCGGCCGCGCCCTATGCGCGGGTGAAGCAGCACCTGAAGAGCGGCCTGGCCAGCGGGCGCTGGCCGCCGGGCGCGCTGATGCCTTCCGAGGCCGAGCTGGTGGCCGAGTTCGGCGTCAGCCGCATGACGGTGAACCGTGCCTTGCGCGAGCTGCAGGCCGAGGGCCTGGTGCAGCGCAGCCAGGGCGTGGGCACCTTCGCCGCGCCGCTGCACCGCGTGAGCAGCACGCTCACCATCCACGACCTGCACGACGAGATCGTCGCGCGCGGCCACGTGCACCGCGCCGTGGTGCACCTGCAGCGGGCCGAGCCCGCGCCCGAAGCGCTGGCCGCACAGCTGGGCGTGGCGCCAGGGGCCGAGGTCTTCCACACCCTCATCGTGCATCTCGAGAACGGCCGGCCGCTGCAGTGCGAAGACCGCTACGTCAACCCGGCCGAAGCGCCCGGCTACCTGCAGGCCGATTTCAGCGCCATCACGCCCACGCACTACCTCTTCCAGCACACCGCGCTGTGGCGCGCGCAGTACACGGTGGAGGCGGCGCGTGCCACGGCGCAAGAGGCGCAGCTGCTCGGCATCGCGCAAGACGCGCCCTGTCTCGTGATGCTGCGCCGCACCTTCAGCCGCCGCGGGCCCATCACGCTGGCGCGGCTGGTGCACCCGGGCGCGCTCTACAGCCTGCAGGGCGAGTTCCAGCCATGAAGGCGCTGGTGCCACTGGCCGAGGTGCCCGCCCTGCCCTGGAAAAACGGCGGCGGGCTCACGCGTGAACTGCTGCTGTGGCCGCCAGCCTCGACACCGACAGATTGGCAGCTGCGCATCAGCGTGGCCGAGATCACGCGCAGCGGCCCCTTCAGCGCCTACCCTGGCATCGCGCGCTGGTTCTGCGTGCTGCAGGGCGCGGGCGTGGAACTCGGCTTCCCGGATGGCCCGCGTGTGCTCACGCCCGACAACCCGCCGCTGCACTTCGACGGCGCGCTGGCGCCTGGCTGCACGCTGCTGGCCGGCGCCACGCTGGACCTCAACCTGATGGCGCGGCAAGACGCCGGCCGCGCCGAGATGGGCCGCGCGGTGGCGGGGGTGCCCTGGGTCTCGCGCGCGCCGCTGCGGGCCTGCTTCACGCTGAAGGGCGCCACGCTGGTGTGCGGTGAGGCCGCCGCACAGCCCTTGCCGCCGGGCAGCCTGTGGTGGAGCGACAGCGCCGACACCGGGCCCTGGACGCTGGCAGGCGCCGATGACAGCGGCTGGTGGCTGGGCTTCGAACCGCTGACGCACTTCGAACGATGAATATCGCCGCACCGCCCGGCACGCTGTGGCGTCACGCGCGCCTGGCCAGCTTCCAGCCGGGCGTGCCCTGGGGCTGGATCGAAAACGCGGCGCTGTGGATCGAAGGCGGTACGCTGCGCTGGGTAGGGCCCGAAAGCAGCCTGCCTCGGGAGCTTCCTCCCGGCCTGCAAGAACACGACCTGCAGGGCGCGCTGGTCACGCCGGGCCTCATCGACGCCCACACCCACCTCGTCTACGGCGGCGACCGCGCGGCCGAGTTCGAACAACGGCTGCTGGGCGCGAGCTACGAAGACATCGCCCGCGCTGGCGGTGGCATCCGCAGCACCGTGGTGGCCACACGCGCGGCCAGCGACGAAACGCTCTTCCTGGCCGCCGCCGGCCGCGCCAGCACGCTCATGGACGAGGGCGTCACCACCCTCGAGATCAAGTCGGGCTATGGCCTCACGCAAGGCGACGAGGCGCGCTGCCTGGCCGTGGCGCGGCGCCTGGGCCGCGAGCTGCCGCTCACCGTGCGCACGACCTCGCTGGCAGCGCACGCGCTGCCGCCGGAGTACACCGGCCGCGCCGACGACTACATCGATGCAGCCATCACCTGGCTGGCCGGCCAGCAGGCCGCCGGCCTGGTGGACGCGGTGGACGCTTTCTGCGACACCATCGGCTTCACCACCGCACAGACCGAGCGCATCTTCCAGGCCGCGCGTGCCCTGGGCCTGCCGGTGAAGCTGCACGCCGAGCAGTTGTCTGACCAGGGCGGTGCGGCCCTCGCCGCGCGCCACGGCGCCTTGAGCTGCGACCACCTGGAGCACCTCAGCCCCGCCGGCATCGCCGCCATGGCCCAGGCGGGCACCGTGGCGGTGCTGCTGCCCGGCGCCTACTACTTCCTGCGCGAGACGAAGCTGCCGCCCGTGCCTGCGCTGCGCGAGGCCGGCGTGCCGATGGCCATCGCCACCGACCACAACCCCGGCAGTTCACCCTGCCTGAGCCTGCTGCTGATGCTGAACATGGCCTGCACGTTCTTCCGCCTGACGCCGGAAGAAGCCTGGCGCGGCGTCACCGTCAACGCCGCACGCGCCCTCGGCCTGCCCGACCGCGGCGTGCTGGCCACCGGCCTTCGCGCCGACTTCGCCGTGTGGGACGCCGAGCACCCGCGCGAACTGGCCTACCGCTTCGGCCACCGCCCCTGCCGCCGCGTGGTGCAGGCCGGCCGCGAGATCATCCACCCATGAGCACCACCACCCACACCCTGCACCGCGGCACGCAGCCGCTGCTGATCAGCATGCCGCACGTGGGCACGGTGATCCCGCCGCAGCAGCGCGCGCGTTACACCGACCGTGCGCTGCAGGTCGAAGACACCGACTGGTTCCTCGACCGGCTCTACGCTTTCGCCGAGCCGATGGGTGCCAGCGTGCTGGTGCCGGTGCACAGCCGCTACCTCATCGACCTGAACCGCGCCAGCGACAACCGGCCCATGTACCCGGGCCAGAACAACACCGAGCTCTGCCCCACGCGCCACTTCACGGGCGAGCCGCTGTACCGGGAAAGCCAGGCGCCCGATGAGGCCGAGGTGCGCCGGCGTGTCTTCGCCTACTGGCAGCCCTACCACCAGGCGCTGCAAGACGAGCTGGCGCGCCTGCGCGCTGCCCACGGCCACGCGGTGCTGCTGGACGCGCACAGCATCAAGAGCGAGCTGCCCTGGCTCTTCGAGGGCACGCTGCCGCACATGAACATCGGCACGGTGAACGGCGCGAGTTGTGCGCCTTCACTGCGTGCGCAGGTGCAGGCCGTGTTCGCGGCGCAAGACCGCTACAGCCACGTGATGGACGGCCGCTTCAAGGGCGGCCACATCACGCGTGAACACGGCCGCCCCGCCGCAGGTGTGCACGCCGTGCAGCTGGAGATGTGCTGGCGCGCCTACATGGACGAAACCCCGCCGGCCTGGAACGACGCCCGCGCCGCCGAGGTGCGCCCGCTGCTGCAGGCGCTGGTGCAGGCGCTGATCGCCTGGCGGCCGAGCCCATGAGTCCGGTATCCGGGCGCTGGTGGGCGCAACAGGCCTGGGTCCATGGCGCCTGGGCGGCCGACGTGCTGCTGCAGGCCGACGCCCAAGGCCACTGGGCCGCGGTGCAGCCCGGCACACCGGCCCCGCCCGATGCCGAGCGCCTGACCGGCCCGGTGCTGCCGGCGCTCGTCAACGCCCACAGCCACGCCTTCCAGCGCGCCTTCATCGGCCTGGCCGAACATCGCGACAGCGAACGCGACGATTTCTGGAGCTGGCGCGACCGCATGTACGGCGTGGCGCTGCGCATCACGCCCGAGCAGTTGTTCGACGTGGCGCAGCACCTCTACACCGAGCTGCTGGCCGGCGGCTACACGCACACCTGCGAGTTCCACTACCTGCACCACGCGTCCGACGGCCGACCCTACAGCGCGCACGGCGGGCACGACCTGGCCATGGCCCGCGCCCTGGCCGAAGCCGCGCAGGCCACCGGCATGGGCCTGACGCTGCTGCCGGTGCTGTACGAACGCGCGGGTTTCACGCAGCCGCAACTGCGCGAAGACCAGCGCCGTTTTGCCACCGACCTGAACACCGTCCTGCGCTGGCGCGAACAGGTGCGCGGCTGGGCGCTGCCGCAGGTGACAGCCGGCCTGGCGCTGCACTCGCTGCGCGCGGTGCGGCCCGAGTCGCTGCGTGAACTGGCCGCGCTGAACGCGGGCGACCCCGGCCCGCTGCACATCCACGTGGCGGAGCAGACGGCCGAGGTCGATGACTGCCTCGCCCACACCGGCCACCGCCCCATCGCCTGGCTGCTGCACCAAGGCCTGCTCGACGCCCGCTGGCAGCTGGTGCACGCCACACACACCACACCGGCCGAGATCGACGGCGTGGCCGCCAGCGGCGCCGGCGTGGTGCTGTGCCCCGGCACCGAGGCCAACCTCGGCGACGGCCTGTGCGACCTGCCGCGCTGGCTGGCCGCCGGCGTGCCGCTGAGCCTGGGCAGCGACAGCCAGGTCACGCGCACCTGGCCCGAAGAGCTGCGCTGGCTGGAATATGGCCAGCGCCTGGTGCTGCGCCAGCGCAACGTGGCGGCCTCGCCAGGCCGGCAGCCCGCCACCGCGGCGCGTCTTTTTGAAGCCGTGCGCGGCGGCGGCGCGGCCGCGGCCGGGCTGGCGACATGGGGCCTGCAGGTCGGCGCGCGGGCCGACTTCCTGGTGCTGGACACCGCCGATGCCGCGCTCACCGGCCTGCCCGCGGCACGGCTGCTGGATGCCACGGTCTTCGCGTCGCCCCAGCGGCCCTTCGCGGCCGTCTACAGCGCTGGCCGCCGCCGCACGGCGCCCCCCGAGGCGGCCGAGCGATGCCGGGGTGCGCTGCAGGGCCTCTGGCCGGCCTGAAAGACACGGGGGCTCGGGTACATTGGCAGCGCTGAACGCTGGACACCGTGGCCGCCCTCCCCCCGCCTCCGAACGAAACCGAACGCCTCGCCGCCCTGCAGCGCTACGAGGTGCTGGACACCGCCCCCGAGCAGGACTTCGACGACATCGTGCAGCTGGCCGCTGCGCTGCTGGGCACGCCCATCGCCCTGGTGAGCCTGGTCGACGCAGGCCGGCAGTGGTTCAAGGCGCGCGTCGGCACCACCCTGCAGAGCACGCCGCGCAGCGAGGCCTTCTGCGACCACGCCCTGCACCGGCCGGGTGAGGTGATGGTGGTCAGCGATGCCAGCACCGACCCTCGCTTCACGGACAACCAGCTGGTGCAGGGCGCCGAGCACATCCGCTTCTACGCCGGCGCGCCGCTGCTCAGCCCCGAAGGTCTCGCCCTGGGCACGCTGTGTGTGCTCGACCGCACGCCGCGGCACATCTCGCCCGCCCAGGCCCACGGGCTGGCGGCCCTGTCGCGCCAGGTGATGACGCAGCTGGAGCTGCGCCGCCAGCGGCGCGAGCTGCAGCAGACCGTGGCCCAGCGCACGGCCGACCTGGCGGCACAACTGGCGCTGCAAGAGGCGCTGGCCGAGCGTGAACAGCGCCTGACCCGCATCGCCGCGCAGGTGCCGGGCCTGCTGTTCCAGTTCCAAGAACGGCCCGATGGCAGCCGGCGTTTCGCCTACGCCAGCGAGGGCATCCTCGACCTCTACGGTCTGAGCCCCGAGCAGGTGAGCGAGAGCAGTGCTGTGGTGCGCACCGTGCTGCACCCCGAGGATGTCGAGCGTGTGCAGGCCAGCATCGCTGCCTCGGGCGCCAGCCTGCAGCTCTGGGACTGCGAGTACCGCGTGACGGTACCGGGCCGGCCCATGAAGTGGGTGCAGGGCCGCGCCCAGCCGGTGCGCCAGTCCGACGGCAGCACCGTCTGGTACGGGTTTGTCAGCGACATCACCGAGCGCAAGCAGGCCGAGCACCAGCTGCGCGAACGCGACACCGTGCTGCTGCAGGCGCAACGCCTGGCCAAGCTGGGCAGCTGGCGCTGGGATGCAGCCAGCCGCCGCAGCCTGTGGTCGGACGAAACCTGCCGGCTCTTCGGCGTGGACCCGCGCCACAACCTGGTGGACGACGCAGACTTCATGCAGTTCGTGCACCCGGAAGACGCCGACTCGGTGATGCAGCACCACCTCGAGGCGCTGCAGGGCGCAGGCCCCTACGACGTGCAATACCGCGCCCTCACGCGCGACGGGCAGGTGCGCACGCTGCACGCGCGCGCCGAGCTCGTGCGCGACCCCGCCACCGGCCTGGCGCTGAGCATGGTGGGCACGCTGCTCGACGTGACCGAGCGCGTGGCCGCCGAACAAGAGCTGCAACGCCACCGCGACGAGCTCGAACGCCTGGTGGAAGAGCGCACGCACGAGCTCATCGCCGCGCGGGATCTGGCCGAGCAGGCCAGCCGCGCCAAGGGCGATTTCCTCAGCAGCATGAGCCACGAGCTGCGCACGCCGATGAACGCCATCCTCGGCTTCTCGCAGCTGCTGCAGCTCGACCGCACGCTCGATGCCCGCAGCGCCGGCTATGTGCACGAGATCCTGCGCGCCGGCCACCACCTGCTGGCGCTGATCAACGAGGTGCTCGACCTCGCGCGCATCGAATCAGGCCGCCTGAGCCTGTCGCCCGAGCCCTTGCCGCTGGCCGACCTGGTGCGCGAGACGCACGCCCTGGTGCAGCCGCTGGCGCAGCAGCGTGAGGTCACGCTCAGCGTGGCGCCGCTGCAAGGCCTGGTGGTGCGCGCCGACCGCCTGCGCCTGAAGCAGGTGCTGCTGAACCTGCTGAGCAACGCCGTCAAGTACAACCGCCCCGGCGGCACGGTGCAGGTGGAAGCGCACACGCTGGACATGTTCACCGTGCGCATCCGCGTGCGCGACACCGGCATCGGCATCGCGGCCCACAGCCTGCCGCAGCTCTTCCAGCCCTTCAGCCGCGTCAGCGGCACCACCGCCGAAGGCACGGGCATCGGCTTGAGCATCAGCCAGCGCCTGGTGGCGATGATGGGCGGGCGCATTGGCGTCACCAGCACGCCGGGCGTGGGCAGCGAGTTCTGGGTGGAACTGCCCAGCGACCAGCTCGCCGACCCGCCACCGCCGACCTTGACACCCAGCGTGGCGGCCGCACCGCCGCCCCGCCCGGGCCGCCGCGGGCGGGTGCTCTACGTCGAAGACAACCCGGCCAACCTCAAGCTGGTGGAGCAGATCGTGGCGCGCCATGCCGGCGTGGAGCTGCTGATGGCGCCCTCGGGCAGCCTGGGCCTCGACCTCGCCCGTTCGCACCAGCCCGACCTGCTGCTGCTCGACATCCACCTGCCCGACATCGACGGTTTCCAGGTGCTGGCACGGCTGCGTGCCGACGAGGCCACGCGCAAGCTGCCGGTGGTGGCCGTCACGGCGCAGGCCATGGCCGACGACGTCAAGCGCGTGCTGGCCGCGGGCTTCGACGGCTACCTCGCCAAACCGCTGGACCTGGCACGTTTCGACGAGCTGCTGCACCGCATGCTGCAGGCCAGCGACGCCGGCGCGCCGCCACCGCCGGGCTGAGCCGCCACCGCTCGGCCCTTTTCAGCCACCTTCGCGGCGGCGCTCGCGGTCGCGCTGGCGCAGCACGTCGATCATCACGTTGAAGGTGCGGCCGAGCTGGCCCAGCTCGTCACGGCGTTTCACTTCCACGCCCGCGGCGTCGTACTGGCCTTCTTTCAGCGCCGCGGCGGCCTGCGTCAGCGCGCGCACCGGGCGCACGATGCTGCGCGCAAAACGCAGCGCCAGCCCGGTGAAGAGCAGGCCCACCAACAGCACGCTCCACAGCAGCTGGGTGTTCAACGGCTTGAGCGGCGCTTCGAAATCGGTGCGGCTCTTGGCCACGCCCACCACCCAGTCGTGCGCGGCCACGGGCGCGTAGCCGGCGATCTCGTCGCGCCCGTGCACGGCCGAGCGGTAGGCCACGTGGCCGGTGCGCTGCGCGCCCACCAGTGCGGCGGCCAGCGCGGTTTCGTTCAGGCTGTCGATGCGTTCGCGGCGGAAACGCTGCTCGGCCGCCAGCGCCGCCTGGCGCTCGGGCGGCAGCGGCACGAGGCTGCTGTAGACCAGGTCTTCCTGCAGGTGGTGCAGCACCACGCCGTCGCGGTCGATGAGGAAGGGCGTGAGCGAAGCGTCGTTGCGCACCTCGTCCACGATGGTGGCCAGCGAGCTGCCGCGCACACGCAGCGCCAGCACCCCGGCCACCGTGCCGTCGGCCGCCGCCACCGGCTGGGCCAGCACCAGGCCCGGGAAATACTCGTCGCGGCCCAGGGCCAGGTCGCCCGTGTGGGCGCGGCCTTGCACGGCCTCGCGGAACCAGGGCGCTTGTGCGACATCGGCGCCGTGCAACGCGGTGTCGCTGCTGGCCCGCACCACGCCGCGCCCATCGGCCAGCCACACGCGCTCCAGGTCGGGGTTGGCTTGCACGAAGCGGCTGAACTTGTCGGCCAGGGCCGGTGCGGCGGGCGACGAAGCGGCAGGCACGGCCGCCACCGCCTGCAGCAGCACACCCTCGCTGGCGAGCATGCGTGCCAGCTGGCGGTGGTCGGTGATGAACTGCGAGATGCGCCCTGCCGAGCTCAGCGCGATCTGCTCGACAAAACGCAGTTCACCCGCCGTCAGCGCGTCTTGGGCGGCGCGCAGGTTGTAGACGGCTGTCACGCCCATGGGCAGCAGCGCCGTGGCCACCATGGCCAAGGTCATCTTCAGCGCCAACGGCCACGAGGGCGGGTGCAGCAGCGTGTCGACAAAGCGCCGCAACCTCGCGCCCAGGCGTTCGCGCAGCGGGCGGTGGGCTTCGTCGGGCTGGGTGTCGCCGTCGCGCAAGGCCTCTTGCAGGTCGAGGCTGGCCACGTGGTCGGTGCACAGCGCGCGGCGCAGCGCGGCCACGCTCTGCGGGCGCTCGGCCACCTCCACCGTCAAGGCCCAGTCGATGGCCTGCAGGAAAGCCTGGCCGTAGACCACGCCGCCAGCGGCCTGCAAGCCGGCTTGCACCGCCGGCACGAAGCTGCGCGGGTTGGCCGTGCGCAGCTCGGCATCGGGCGGCTTGTGGCCCGTCACGGCCCAGTAGAGCGTGGCGCCCAGCGCATAAAGGTCGGTCCACGCGCCCTGGCGGCCGAAGCCGTACTGCTCCAGCGGCGCATAACCCGGCGTCACCACCACGGCACCCTGCCCGGCCACCGCCACGGTCTGGCCCGCGCTGCCGAAATCCAGCAGCACGAGGCGGCCGTCGGCGGCGCGCACCTGGATGTTGTCGGGCTTGATGTCGCGGTGCAGGAAGCCGGCCTCGTGCACCGCGGCCAGGCCGTCCAGCAGCGGCAGCAACAGTTCGATCAGCCCGGCTTCGCCGAGGTGGCGGTTTTCGGGCCACCAGGTCTTGAAGGGCTGGCCCTGCTCGTACTCCAGCACCATGTAGGCGGTGCGGTGGGCCTCGAAAAAACGCGCCACGCGCACGATGGCCGGGTGGCGGAAAGTGGCCAGCGTGCGCGCCTCGACCAGAAAACTCTCCAAGCCCTCGCGGTAGCGGTCGCGGTGCTGGGTGGCGTTGGGGCTGATGCTGCGGTCGCCGGTGCGGAAGGCAATCTCCTCCGGCAGGTACTCCTTGATCGCGACCTGGCTGTTCAGGTGCACGTCGGTGGCCAGGTAGGTGATGCCGAAGCCGCCCTGGCCCAGCACACGCTCGATGCGGTACTCGTGCAGCCGGAAGCCGGGCGCCAGCGCCAGCGGCAGGCGGCGCGGCTCGGGCAGGCGCATCGCGGGCGCGGCGCCGGGGCGCAGGATGACGGTGGCGTCGGGGTCCAGCGTCACCGTGCGCGGCTTGACCACCGTGGCGTCGGGGTCGAGGCTGGGCTCGGGCCCCAACTCGGCGCGGGAAGGCAGCGCCTGCGTGCGCGTGACGGTGTTGCCCGCACGCGGCCGCACGACGGTGGCGTCGGGGTCTTCGGCAGCGTGTTTGTCAGACCCGGAAGCTGGCATGGCGGCCTTCAGGCAAGGGCAGGCGGGTGGCGCCGGCGCATGCTACGCGGCCCGCCTGCCAGCAGGGCCGCGCCTTGTGACGACCACCCCAAGTATGTATAGTTCATGCATACCGACTTTGTCAGACAAGCCGGGGCTCACCGAGAAAGGCCATCCATGGAAGCCACCGTTGCCGAACGCGGGCAGATCACCCTGCCCAAGGCCGTGCGTGATGCCCTGGGCCTGACCAAGGGCACGCAGCTGAAGGTCGAGCTCGACGGCAGCCGCATCATCCTGCGCAAGAACGTCGACGACGCCATCTCGCGCCTGCGCGGCCGTTTCAAGCTCGACGGCTTCGCCAGCACCGACGAAGCGCTGCGCGCCATCCGCGGCCGCGCCCCCGGCGACCCCTACCTGCCGCCCGAGGACGAGCCGGCTTGATCGCTGTCGACTCTTCCGCGCTGATCGAGTTGCTGGGCGATGGCCCGCGCACCGCAGCCTCGGCCGACGCGCTGCGCGACGCTCTGCACGCCGGCCCGGTGGTGCTGTGCGACGTGGTGCTGGCCGAGGTGTGCACCGCGCTCAAGCAGGGCAGCGACGTGCTGCAGTTTCTTGAAGACGCGGGCCTGGTCTACCTGCCCATCGAAGCCAAGGCCGCGCTGCGCGCTGGCGAGATGCAAAGGCGCTACCGCCAGCGGGGCGGCCGGCGCGAGCGCACCATCCCTGATTTCCTGGTCGGCGCGCACGCCCTGCTGCAGTGCGACGGCCTCATCACCTTCGACGCGGGCTTCTTCCGTGATTACTTCAAGGGCCTGAAGGTCATCGTTCCGTCAGCCTGAGCCCGCACATTCACCCCCGTTTTTCCCAGGAGCACCCCATGCTGCAAGCCTACCGCCAACATGTCGCCGAACGCGCTGCGCTCGGCATCCCGCCGCTGCCGCTCGATGCGAAGCAGGTCGCTGCGCTGATCGAGCTGATCAAGGCCCCGCCCGCCGGTGAAGAAGCCTTCCTGCTGGACCTGCTCACGCACCGCGTGCCCCCGGGCGTGGACGACGCGGCCAAGGTCAAGGCCAGCTTCCTGGCCGCCGTGGCGCACGGCGACATCGCCGTGGCACTGGTGAGCAAGGCCAAGGCCACCGAGCTGCTGGGCACCATGGTCGGCGGCTACAACGTGCACCCGCTCATCGAGCTGCTGGAAGACACCGAAGTGGCCGGTGTCGCGGCCGAAGGCCTGAAGAAGACGCTCTTGATGTTCGACTTCTTCAACGACGTGGCCGTGAAGGCCAAGGCCGGCAACGCCAAGGCGCAAGAGGTGATGAAGAGCTGGGCCGAGGCCGAGTGGTTCACCACCCGCCCCGAGGTGCCGCAGACCATCACCGTCACCGTCTTCAAGGTGCCCGGCGAAACCAACACCGACGACCTGAGCCCCGCGCCCGACGCCTGGAGCCGCCCCGACATCCCGCTGCACTACCTGGCGATGCTGAAGAACACGCGCGCCGGCGCGGCCTTCAAGCCTGAAGAAGACGGCAAGCGCGGGCCGATGCAGTTCATCGAAGACCTGAAGAAAAACGGCCATCTCGTGGCCTACGTGGGCGACGTGGTGGGCACGGGCTCCAGCCGCAAGAGCGCCACCAACAGCGTGATCTGGGCCACGGGGCAAGACATTCCCTTCGTGCCGAACAAGCGCTTTGGCGGCGTCACGCTGGGCGGCAAGATCGCCCCGATCTTCTTCAACACCCAGGAAGACAGCGGCGCGCTGCCCATCGAGCTGGACGTGAGCCAGCTGGAGATGGGCGATGTCATCGACATCCACCCCTACGCCGGCAAGATCACCAAGGCGGGCAGCACCGTCACCGAGTTCAAGCTGCGCAGCGATGTGCTGTTCGACGAAGTGCGCGCCGGCGGCCGCATCAACCTGATCATCGGCCGCAGCCTCACGGCCAAGGCGCGCGAGTTCCTGGGCCTGCCGGCCAGCACCATCTTCCGCCTGCCCACGCCGCCCGTGGCCACGAAGGCTGGCTACACGCTGGCGCAGAAGATGGTGGGCCGCGCCTGCGGCCTGCCCGAAGGCACCGGCATGCGCCCGGGCACCTACTGCGAGCCGCGCATGACCAGCGTGGGCAGCCAGGACACCACGGGCCCGATGACCCGCGACGAGCTGAAAGACCTGGCCTGCCTGGGCTTCAGCGCCGACCTGGTGATGCAGAGCTTCTGCCACACCGCGGCCTACCCGAAGCCCGTGGACGTGAAGACGCACCGCGAGCTGCCGGCCTTCATCAGCAACCGCGGCGGCATCAGCCTGAAGCCAGGCGACGGCATCATCCACAGCTGGCTCAACCGCATGCTGCTGCCCGACACCGTGGGCACCGGCGGCGACAGCCACACGCGTTTCCCCATCGGCATCAGCTTCCCGGCCGGCTCGGGCCTGGTGGCCTTCGGTGCCGCCACCGGCGTGATGCCGCTGGACATGCCCGAGAGCGTGCTGGTGCGCTTCAAGGGCACCATGCAGCCGGGCGTGACGCTGCGCGACCTGGTGCACGCCATTCCGCTGTTCGCGATCAAGCAGGGCCTGCTGACGGTGGCCAAGAGCGGCAAGGTCAACGAGTTCTCGGGTCGCATCCTGGAGATCGAGGGCCTGCCCAACCTGAAGGTGGAACAGGCCTTCGAGCTCAGCGATGCCAGCGCCGAGCGCAGCGCCGCCGGCTGCACCATCAAGCTGAACAAGGAACCGATCATCGAGTACCTCAACAGCAACATCGTGCTGCTGAAGAACATGATCGCCAACGGCTACGCCGACAAGCGCAGCATCGAGCGCCGCATCGCCAAGATGGAAGAGTGGCTGGCCGCGCCCACGCTGCTGGAAGCCGATGCCGATGCCGAGTACGCGCACGTGGTCGAGATCGACATGGACACCATCAAGGAGCCCATCCTCTGCTGCCCGAACGACCCCGACGACGCCAAGTTCCTGTCGGAAGTGGCGGGCACCAAGATCGACGAGGCCTTCATCGGCAGCTGCATGACCAACATCGGCCACTTCCGCGCCGCGGCCAAGCTGCTGGATGGCAAGCGCGACATCCCGGTGAAGCTGTGGGTGGCCCCGCCCACCAAGATGGACGAGAGCGAGCTCATCAAGGAAGGCCACTACGCCAACTTCGGCGCCGCCGGTGCGCGCACCGAAATGCCGGGCTGCAGCCTGTGCATGGGCAACCAGGCCCAGGTGCGTGAAGGCGCCACCGTGGTGAGCACCAGCACGCGCAACTTCCCCAACCGCCTGGGCAAGAACACCAACGTGTTCCTGGCATCGGCCGAACTGGCGGCCATCGCCTCCAAGCTGGGCCGGCTGCCCACGGTGGCCGAGTACCACGCCGACATGGGCGTGATCAACAAGGACGGCGACCGCGTCTACCGCTACATGAACTTCGACCAGATCGAGGAGTACGCGGAAACCGCGCGCTCGGTGGCGCCGGCCGCCAGCTGCTGAGCTTGCAGCGTTCCGGGGCCTGCGGGCCCTGAACGGAAAAGGCGGCCCGCGGGCCGCCTTTTTCTTGTCCGGTTGCGCGCCTCAGCGCGTCGGGCTCAGAAAGATTCCCACTCGTCGGTGGTACCCGTGCGTGCCGCCGGCTCGGCCGCCGGTGCCGGGCTGGGTGCCGCGGCGGGTGCACTCGGCTTGCGGCTGCTGAAGTCGGGGCGTGTCACGTTGGTGGCGCGGTTCGGGCCGCGGCGTTCCACCGTCACGGCCTTGGCCTTCGGGGCGGGCATACCGGCCGGCCGGGTGGCCGCAGGCGTGTGGGACGACTCCACCGGCGGGGCCCCGTGCACGGCCGGGACGTGGCCGTCCTGGCCGAGCTTGAACACGGCCACCGCCGACACGAGCTGCTGCGCCTGCTGCTTCAGGCTGTCGGCAGCGGCGGCGCTCTGCTCCACCAGCGCAGCGTTCTGCTGCGTCACCTGGTCCATCTGGCTCACGGCTTCGCCCACCTGGCTGACGCCCTGGCTCTGCTCGGTGCTGGCGCTGCTGATCTCGCCCATGATGTCGGTCACGCGGCGGATGGCGGTCACCACCTCTTCCATCGTGCTGCCGGCGCGGTCGACCAGCGCCGTGCCCTGTTCCACGCGCTCGACGCTGGCGGTGATCAGGCTCTTGATCTCCTTGGCCGCATCGGCGCTGCGCTGCGCCAGGCTGCGCACCTCAGAGGCCACTACCGCGAAGCCGCGGCCCTGTTCACCGGCGCGCGCGGCTTCCACCGCGGCGTTCAGCGCCAGGATGTTGGTCTGGAAGGCGATGCCGTCGATGACGCTGATGATGTCGGCGATCTTGCGGCTGCTGTCGTTGATGCCCTTCATCGTGTCGACGACCTGGCCCACCACCTCACCGCCCTGGAGGGCCACGGTGCTGGCGCTCATGGCCAGTTGGTTGGCCTGGCGGGCGTTGTCGGCGTTCTGCTTGACGGTGCTGCCCAGCTGTTCCATCGAGGCCGCGGTTTCTTCCAGCGCGCTGGCCTGCTCTTCGGTGCGCTGGCTGAGATCGGCGTTGCCGCTGGCGATCTCGGCGCTGCCGGTGGCGATGCTGTCGCTGCTGTTGCGCACGGTGCTGACGATGCGCACCAGCGCTTCGTTCATGCGCTTCAAGGCGACCAGCAGGCGGGCGGTTTCGTCCTTGCCTTGCACCTCGATGCGCGAACCCAGGTCGCCCTCGGCCACGCGTTCCGCCACATTCACGGCGGCCAGGATGGGGCCGGTGATGGAACGTGTGATCCACCAACCCAGCAAACCGCCGGCCGCGGCCATGGCCAGCAGCAGCGAGAACATGAGCACACGCGCTGCCTCGTAGCGGCTTTGTCCATCCTTGGCGGCCTGGGTGATGAGGTCGATCTCCAGTGCCTTGAACTTCGTCAGCGCGCCGATGTAGGCCAGTTGGGCTGGGCGCAACTGGGTTTCAAGCAGCGTGCCGGCCGTGGCCTTTTCACCGGCGTTCACCATGTCGATGAAACGCTGCTGCACCGGGGCGTAGGCGGCGCGGGCCTCGGTCACTTCGGCCAGAGCCTTGCGGCCATGTTCCGTCGTGACGGTGGGGGCGATGTCCTCCAGCGTCTTGGTGATGCGGTCGCGCGCGCCCTGCGCCGCTTCGATCGCAGCGTTGACCTTCTGGTCGTCACTGAAGATGAGCGCATTGCGCAGTTCGCGCGCCACGAGGTTCACGTCGTCGGCGATGGCCGAGGCCTTCACGACCTTGGGCACCCGGTCCTCGCCGATGAGCACGATTTCCGAGGTGATCGAGGCCAGGCGGTTGATGCCGATGCCCACCACCATCGCCGCAATGGCGATGACGACGGCGAAGGCCACGCCGAGGCGCGGGCCGAGGTTCAGGTTGTTCAAGGCATTCATGCGAGGTTTCTCGTAAAGACGGCGGCGGCCCTGCACCCGGGTGGGCAGGACCCCGGCTTCGTGTGCCACGGCCCGGACCCACTGGGCGCGAGCCGCAGCCCCGATGATTTCTTTTCGGCAGCCTGCCCGGCCGCTTGAGCAGAGATACCGCCGCTGCGGAGGACACCCTGGTTTCCGTGGCGTTCTGCCGGCTTGGAGCCCTCAAGTTCCAGCGCGGGGCGCCCGATAGAATCTGCCGCCTCCGTTGCCCCGGCGAACGCATGGCCTCCGACCCGAAAAAATCCTCGCCCGGCGCCACTGCGGCGCCCAAGCCCAGCAACTTCCTGCGCGGCATCATCGAGCGCGATCTGGAAGCGGGCACCTACCAAGGCCGCCATTTCGCCGGCACGCCGGGTGATGCGGCCCACCACGCCGCTGGCCCGCTGGATGCGGCGAAGATCCGCACCCGATTCCCGCCCGAGCCCAACGGCTACCTGCACGTGGGCCACGCCAAGAGCATCTGCCTGAACTTCGGCCTGGCGCGTGACTACGGCGGCGTCTGCCACCTGCGCTTCGACGACACCAACCCCGAGAAGGAAGAGCAGGAGTACGTCGACGCCATCAAGGAAGCCGTGCACTGGCTGGGCTTTGACTGGAACGCCGAGGTCGGCGGACAGACCACCAGCCACCTCTTCTACGCCAGCCACTATTTCGATTTCATGTACCGGGCCGCCGAGGCGCTGGTGACGGCCGGCCTGGCCTATGTGGACGAGCAGAGCGCCGAAGAGATGCGCGCGAACCGCGGCGACTTCACCACGCCCGGCACGCCCAGCGCCTACCGGAGCCGCACCCCCGAAGAGAACCTGGCCCGCCTGCGCCAGATGCGCGATGGCGAGCTGGCTGATGGTGCCGCCGTGCTGCGCGCCAAGATCGACCTGGCCTCGCCCAACATCAACCTGCGCGACCCGACGCTCTACCGCATCAAGCGCGCCACCCACCACAACACCGGCGACCGTTGGTGCATCTACCCGA
The DNA here is from genome assembly GCA_001295865.1 of beta proteobacterium AAP65. Classification (GTDB taxonomy): domain Bacteria; phylum Pseudomonadota; class Gammaproteobacteria; order Burkholderiales; family Burkholderiaceae_C; genus Rubrivivax. Next base: position 27,336 of record LJHW01000066.1, on the reverse strand, counting down.
TGTACACCTACGCACACCCCATCGAAGACGCGCTGGAGCAGATCACCCACAGCATCTGCACGCTGGAGTTCGAAGACCAGCGCCCCTTCTACGACTGGCTGCTGGAGAACCTGGCCACGCTAGGCCTGCTGGCCCACCCGCTGCCCAAGCAGCACGAGTTCGGGCGCCTGAACCTGAGCTACGTGGTCACCAGCAAACGCAAGCTGCGCCAGCTGGTGGAAGAAGGGCACGTGGCCGGCTGGGACGACCCGCGCATGCCCACGCTCTTCGGCATGCGCCGACGCGGCTACACGCCGGCGGCCATCCGCGCCATGGCCGACGGCAGCGGTGCCAGCAAGAGCAACATCTGGCTCGACTACAGCGTGCTCGACGGCTGCCTGCGCAACGACCTGGAAGGCCAGGCGCCGCGCGCGATGGCCGTGCTCGACCCGCTCAAGCTGGAGCTCACCAACTGGGCCGAGATCTACGGCAGCGACGACCACCTGGAGCCCTGCAGCGCCCCCGCCCACCCGGCCCGGCCGGAACTGGGCGAGCGCCGCTTCATGCTGGGCCGGGAACTCTGGATCGAGCGCGATGATTTCGAGGCGGAGCCGCCCAAGGGCTTCTTCCGTCTCTTCCCAGGCAACAAGGTGCGCCTGAAGTACGGCCTGGTGGTCGAATGCACGGGCTGCGAGACGAACCCGGCCACGGGTGCCGTCGAGAAGGTACTGGCCCGCGTGGTGCCCGACACCCGCAGCGGCACCCCGGGCGCCGATGCAGTGAAGGTCAAGGGCACCATCACCTGGGTGGCCGCCGCCGACGGCGTGCCGACCACGCTGAACCTCTACGACCGCCTCTACAGCGAGCCCCAGCCCGAAGCCGGCGGCCGCGACCACCTGACGGTGCTGAACCCGAAGAGCAAGGTGGTCACGCAGGGCTGGCTCGAACCTTCGCTGGCCGGCGCGCCGGCCGAGGCGCGTTACCAGTTCGAGCGCCACGGCTACTTCATCAGCGACCGCGTCGAGCACCGCGCCGGGGCGCCGGTCTTCAATCGCATCACCACGCTCAGGGACAGCTGGGCGGCGTAGAGTGAACGCCATCGTCACCACGATGGAGCCACACATGCCTGCAAGCACCTTCTCGACGACAACACGTGCGACCTGCGCCGCCGCGCTGCTGGCCGTGGCGGCGTGGGCCGCCCCGGCCGCACAGGCCGCCGGCCAGGTGGTGGTGAACTACCAGCAGCCCGAGCAGTTCGCCGACATCGGCCGCAGCAGCTGGGACCGCGAACGCACGCTGAAGACGCTGAGCGGCCAGTTCGCCGCCCTGGCCGCACGCTTGCCCGAGGGGCAGACGCTGCGCATCGAGGTCACCGATGTCGACCTGGCCGGCGAGATCAGCCCCTGGGGCTGGCACGAGTTGCGCGTGATGCGCGGCAATGTCGACTGGCCCACCTTGCGGCTGCGCTACACGCTGCAGGAAGGTGAGCGCACGCTCAAGAGCGGCGAAGAGCGGCTCACCGACATGAACTACCTCCACACGCTGCAATTGCGCGACCGGCCCGGCACCGAGATGGCCTACGAAGGCCGGCTGGTGCGGCGCTGGTTCGACGCCACTTTCACCGAGCGCTGAGCGCAGCGCGCCTTGCTCTTCCGCCCACCCTGGAGAACCTGCCTTGCCGACCACCCCCCTCGCCTTGCGCCTGCTGGGCGCCACCACCGCCCTGGCCGCCAGCCTGGCCTTCGGCCCGGGCGCGAGCGCCCAGACCGCCGACCCGCTGAAGAAAGCCGCGGCCGAAAAGGGGGCCGTGGTCAGTGACAGCGGCCTGATCTACCTTGCGCTGCGTGACGGCCAGGGCGCCAGCCCGGCAGCCACCGACACCGTGAAGGTGCACTACCGCGGCACCTTCACCGATGGGCGCGAGTTCGACAGCAGCTACTCGCGCGGCGAGCCCGCCAGCTTCCCGCTGAACCGCGTCATCAAGTGCTGGACCGAAGGCGTGCAGAAGCTCAAGGTGGGCGGCAAGGCCAAGCTCACCTGCCCTTCGGCCATCGCTTACGGCCCGAACGGCCGCGGCCCGATCCCGGGCGGCGCCACGCTGGTGTTCGAAGTGGAACTGCTGGGCATCAACGGCCAGTAAAGATCCGCAGGCCGCGCCGCCAGCCTCTTCAGGCGGCGGCCGCTTGCTTGCCGCGCAGCTTCTGGAAGGCCGTGAACACGGCCACGATCACACCCCCGGCCACCACGCCCGTGGCACCTTCGGCCAGCGTGCCGGCCAGCCACTTCACCGCGCCCGGCAGGCCGGCGATGGCGTGTTCGATGCCGTGGTGCAGCGGCGGCACGCCGTGCACCAGGATGCCGCCGCCCACGAGAAACATCGCCGCCGTGCCGACCACGCCCAGCGTCTTCATCAGCAGCGGCGCGGCGGCCAGCACCCCGCGGCCCACGGCTTGCGCTGCGCCGCCCGGGCGGCGGCTGAGCCACAGGCCCAGGTCGTCCAGCTTCACGATGCCGGCCACCAGGCCGTAGACACCGGCGGTGATGGCGATGGCCACGCTGCTGAGCACCAGTGCCTGCGTGGTGAAGGGCGCTGCTGCTGCGGCGCCGAGCGTGATGGCGATGATCTCGGCCGAGAGAATGAAGTCGGTGCGCACGGCGCCCTTGATCTTGTCGCGCTCGAAGGCCACCAGATCGACCTGCGGGTCCTGCAGCGCGGCGCTGAGCGCTGCGCGGTGGGCGGCGTCTTCTTGCTTGCTGTGCAGGAAACGGTGCGCCAGCTTCTCGAAACCTTCAAAACAGAGGAAGGCGCCGCCCAGCATCAAAAGCGGCGTGATCAACCAGGGCGCAAAGGCACCGATGGCCAGCGCCGCGGGCACGAGGATGGCCTTGTTGACGAAGGACCCCTTGGCCACGGCCCACACCACGGGCAGTTCGCGGTCGGCGCTGACGCCCGTGACCTGCTGCGCGTTGAGCGCGAGGTCGTCGCCAAGAACCCCGGCCGACTTCTTGGCCGCCACCTTGCTGAGGATGGCGACATCGTCCAGCACGGTGGCGATGTCGTCGAGGAGTGCGAGAAGACTGCTGGCCATGGCGGGGATTCTGCATGAACAGCCCCAGTGAGAAGATGGACACACCATGCGCGACCACTTCTTGCTCGACCCCGACATCCACTTCCTCAACCACGGCAGTTTCGGCGCCTGCCCGAAGCCGGTGTTCGAGGCGCTGCAGCACTGGCAGTTGGCGATGGAACGCAACCCGGTCGAGTTTCTCGGCCGGCGTTCGGCCGCGCTGCTGCGCGCGGCGCGCGAGCGGCTGGCGGCCCACCTGGGCGCGAACGCCGACGACCTGGTCTTCGTGCCCAACGCCACCACGGGCGTGAACACGGTGGCGCAGTCGCTGGCGCTGCAGCCGGGCGACGAGATCCTCACCACCGACCACGAGTACGGCGCCTGTGACGCCACCTGGCGCCACGTCTGTCAGCGCACGGGCGCGATCTACCGGCGCGTGGAGATCCCGCTGCCTTTCGAAGCAGGCGAGTTCGCCGATCGGCTGCTGGCCGCGGTGACGCCGCGCACGCGGCTGATCTTCGTGAGCCACCTCACCTCGACCACGGCGCTGATCTTCCCGCTGGCGGCGCTGTGTGCGGCGGCGCGCGAACGCGGCATCGCCACGCTGGTGGACGGCGCACACGCGCCGGGGCAGATCGACCTCGATCTCGACGCGCTGGGCGCCGACTTCTACACCGGCAACTGCCACAAGTGGCTGTGCGCGCCCAAGGGCGCGGCCTTCCTGCACGTGCGGCCCGAGCGCCAGCGCGAGGTGCACGCGCCGGTGGTGAGCTGGGGTTATGTGGCCGGTGAAGACGGCGCGGCCAACACCAGCGCATCAGCGGGCGGCCACACGGGTTTCGACGCCTACGCCGGCCGCACGCTGCTGGAGCGCCGCCTGCAATGGCAGGGCACGCGCGACATCGCGGCCTGGCTCAGCGTGCCCGCGGCGCTGGACTTCCTCGCCACGCACGGCTGGCCGGCGCACCGCGCCACCAGCCACCAGCGCGCGCTGGCGTTGCAGGCGCGCGTGCTGGCGCGCAACGGGCTGCCGCCCATCGCCCGCGACGCGGATTTCGGCCAGATGGTGCCCATCCCCGTGCGCAGCACCGACCCCGAAGGCCTGCGCGCCCGGCTCTTCGAGCAGCACCGCATCGAGGTGCCGGTGACACAACACACCGGCCGCGTGTTCGTGCGCGTGTCGGTGCAGGCGTACACGCTGGACCGCGAACTGCAGGCCCTGGAAAACGCGCTGGCCGCGGCGGGTGTTTAACCCGGCGCGGCCAGCGGTGTGACGAAGCGGCGCGTCGTCAGGCGCGGCGGCGCTTCATCATCAGGCCCAGGGCCAGCAGGCCGGCCATGAACATCCACACGGTACCGGCTTCAGGCACGGCAGCGAGCATGGCCGTGGACACCAGGCTCTGCGTGTAGGCCGTAGGGTGGATGCCGTCCCAGAACAGCGCAGTCGACGCATCGCAAGCGTTGCCGGCGAAACCGCAAGCCTGGGTGACGTTGGTGAAACCGAAAGCTGCCGGGTTGGCCACGTAGCTGCCCACCAGGCCGAACAGGTCGAAGATCTGCGCGCCGCTGCCAGCGAGGGCGGTGCTCAGCGCGCTGTTGAAGGCGCCGGAGATGAAGCTGGCCGCACCGGCGGCCGAGGCGCCGCCGGCCAGGGCCGCAGGCGACTTGCCCAGATCTGGCACGTTCCAGACCACGATGTTGCTGGCGCCGGCGGCGCGCAGCGTGCCCACCATCTGGGCCGTGGCCGTGGCGTAGGCCGTGGCACCCGCGGTGGTCAGGGCCACGATGTTGGCGGGATTGGCGGCCACGGCCTCTGCAGTGTCACGGGCGTCGTTGCCGCCGCCAGCAATCACGTACAGCGCGCTGGAAGACACCGGCGTTGTGGCCAGATGGCCGTTCAGTTGCGTCTGCAGGCTGGCCGGGAAAGGCGCGGGGATGAAGGGCGGCACTCCCGCGCCATCGACCGTGGTGCGCGCGCCGCCGAAGGCGTAGTTGCCGCCACCCGCCAGCGAAGGTTGGGCGTAGCTCGCCAGGCCCAGACCGGCTGCAAAGCTGTTGAACCACACCGGTCCGTTGCTGTAGGTGGGGCGCTGTCCCGCAGCCGCCGCGTAGGGCAGTGAAGGGATGAAAGTGGCGCTGCTGGGGTTGGGGCCAGTGAGGCCGCCGAAAACGAGGTTGTTGTTGCCGCCGTCGGAGAGGCTGTCACCGAACAGGTAAACGGCCGAGAACGGGTTGGGCACGGGAACGCCGGCGCTGGTCTGGGCCATTGCAGGGGCGGCGGCCGCGGTGACGAGGGCGGCCAGGGCCAGCAGGGCGGGGAAACGGCGTGTGTTCACGGCAGGCACCTTCAACTCATGCATATCGGGGGCCGAGAAATTAACACCACGCCCGCGGCCAGCCATCGCGGGATGCCCGGGGTCGGGCACGTTCTCCCCACGAGTGCGGGGCCGCAGGAACCCGCAGCCCGCGGGCTCAGCGTGGCTTGCGGCGGGGGCCGGTGGGGCCGCTGGCTTTGGTGGTCGGGGCGGCCCCGGTCTCGCGCGGTGGCAGGCCCGTGTGCTGCGTGAGCAGCCGACCCTGCGTGACGGCCGAGGTGCGCGCGCCAGCCGGCGTGCTGTTCTTGCGGCGTGCGCTCACGTAACCGGTGCCGGCCGCCGGCTGGAAACTGGGGATGAGGTGGTGCTTGCCGTTGCCGATGAGGTCGGCACGGCCCATCTTCTTCAGCGTCTCACGCAGCAGCGGCCAGTTGTTGGGGTCGTGGTAACGCAGGAAGGCCTTGTGCAGCCGGCGGCGTTTTTCGCCGCGCACGATGTCCACCTTCTCGGCGCGCGCGCCGGGGCCTTCGGTGTGGCGGCTGATGCCCCTCAGCGGGTTCAGGTCGGTGTGGTACATCGCCGTGGCCGTGGCCATGGGCGAAGGGTAGAAGGTCTGCACCTGGTCGGCCTTGAAGCCGTTGCGCTTCAACCAGATCGCGAGGTTCATCATGTCTTCGTCGCTGGTGCCCGGGTGCGCTGCGATGAAGTACGGGATGAGGTACTGCTTCTTGCCCGCCTCGGCGCTGTACTGCTCGAACATCTGCTTGAAGCGGTCGTAGCTGCCGATGCCGGGCTTCATCATCTTGGACAGCGGCCCGCCTTCGGTGTGCTCAGGCGCGATCTTGAGATAACCGCCGACGTGGTGCTGCACCAGCTCCTTCACGTACTCGGGGCTCTGCACCGCCAGGTCGTAGCGCAGGCCGCTGCCGATCAAGATCTTCTTGATGCCGCGCAGCTGCCGCGCGCGGCGGTACATCTTCACCAGCGGGCCGTGGTCGGTGTTCAGGTTCGGGCAGATGCCGGGGTACACGCAGCTCGGCTTGCGGCAGGCGGCTTCGATCTCGCGGCTCTTGCACCCGATGCGGTACATGTTGGCCGTGGGGCCGCCCAGGTCGCTGATGACGCCGGTGAAGCCCTTGACCTTGTCGCGGATCTCCTCGATCTCGCGGATCACGCTGTCTTCACTGCGGCTCTGGATGATGCGGCCTTCGTGCTCGGTGATGCTGCAGAAGGTGCAGCCGCCGAAGCAGCCCCGCATGATGTTCACGCTGAAGCGGATCATCTCCCAGGCCGGGATCTTGGTCGGGCCGTCGTGCCCGCCGTTTTCGTCGGCGTAGGCTGGGTGCGGGCTGCGCGCGTAGGGCAGGTCGAAGACGAGGTCCATCTCGCTGGTGCTCAGCGGGATGGGCGGCGGGTTGACCCACACGTCGCGGTCGCCGTGCTGCTGCACCAGCGCGCGCGCGTTGCCGGGGTTGGTTTCCAGGTGCAGCACGCGGTTGGCGTGGGCGTAGAGAACAGGGTCGCTCTTGACCTGCTCGTACGAGGGCAGGCGCACCACGGTCTTCTCGCGCGGTGGCAGCTTGAGGTTGCCCGTCTTGCGGCTGACGGGCATGGCGATGGTGGCCACCGCGGGCACGGCAGGCGCTGCCGCAGCCACTTCGCCACTGCCTTCCTGCTTGGTGCAGGTTTCACCCACCGAGGCCGCGGCCTCTTCGGTCGTCAGGTAGGGGTTGATGTGCTCGTCGACACGGCCAGGGCGGTCGACCTCGGTGCTGTCGAGCTCGAACCACTCGGCGCCGAAGCGCTGGCCCGCCGCATCGGGCGTGGTGCGCACCATGAAGGCGGTGCCGCGGATGTCGGTCAGGCTCTCGACCGGCTTGCGTTGCGCGAGGCGGTGCGCCACCTCGATGATGGCGCGCTCGGCGTTGCCGTAGAGCAGCAGGTCGGCCTTGCTGTCGACGAGGATGCTGCGGCGCACCTTGTCCTGCCAGTAGTCGTAGTGCGCGATGCGGCGCAGGCTGGCTTCGATGCCGCCGATGATCACCGGCACCTCGCTCCAGGCTTCCTTGCAGCGCTGCGTGTAGACCAGCGTGGCGCGGTCGGGGCGCTTGCCGCCTGCGCCGCCGGGCGTGTAGGCGTCGTCGCTGCGGATCTTCCGGTCGGCCGTGTAGCGGTTGATCATCGAATCCATGTTCCCGGCGGCCACGCCGAAGAACAGGTTCGGTTTGCCCAAGGCCTTGAAAGCGTCGGCGCTCTGCCAGTCGGGCTGGGCGATGATGCCGACACGGAAGCCCTGCGCCTCCAGCGTGCGGCCGATCACGGCCATGCCGAAGCTGGGGTGGTCGACGTAGGCGTCGCCCGTGACGATGACGATGTCGCAGCTGTCCCAGCCGAGCTGCTCCATCTCGGCGCGACTCATGGGCAGGAAAGGCGCGGTGCCGAAACGCTTGGCCCAGAAGGGCCGGTAGCTGGCCAGGGGCTTGGCCTCGGCGGAGGCCTTGTCGGCAGGGCGGGTGGGTGTGGGGGCCAGGGCGGGCACGGGGCGCTCCGTCTCGTTGAGGCGTCGGCTGGGCCGAACAACCCGCAATTGTCGGCCCTGGCGGGCTCAAGCACAGGGCGGCCTGGCCGAAAACCCCGTGATGGAAGCCTTCTTCAGTTGGGTTGGCGCCGCCCTGGGTGCGCTCTTGGCCGTGGCGGTGGTGGTCGCGTGGTGGGAACACCTCGTGCGCAACGCTCGCCGACCCGCAGCCCCGCCCGAAACAGCGCCCCCGCGCGCGGTGACGGTGGACGTGCCGCTGGACACGCTGACGGCGCCGCCGCCTGGTGATACCGCCAGACGCCAGGCCGCGCTGGACGGCGCTCTGCAGCGCATGGCCCACCCGCCCGCTGCCGCCGAGCGCAGCGCCGACGCCAGTGCCTGGATCGAGACCGAACCCATGGTGCTGAGCCCGGCCGCGACGCCTCAGGCCGAGGCCAAGGTGGTCAGCCCGCCGTGACCGGGCTGGGCGTGCCGGCCTCGTCGAGGTCCTCGCCGAGAAAACCGCCGCTCTGGTGCTCCCACAGCCGGGCGTAGATGCCGCCGGCGGCCAACAGCGAGGCGTGGTCGCCCACCTCGACGATGCGGCCCTGGTCCATCACCACCAGCCGGTCCATGGCTGCGATGGTGCTCAGCCGGTGCGCAATCGCCACCACCGTCTTGCCTTCCATCAGGCGGTACAGGCTTTCCTGGATGGCGGCTTCCACCTCGCTGTCGAGTGCGCTGGTGGCTTCGTCCAGCAGCAGGATGGGCGCGTCTTTCAGCATCACCCGGGCGATGGCGATGCGCTGGCGCTGGCCGCCGCTGAGCTTGACGCCGCGCTCACCCACGTGGGCGTCATAACCCTTGCGGCCCTTGGCATCGCTCAGGCCGGCGATGAAATCGGCGGCTTCGGCACGCTCGGCGGCGCGGATCATCTCGGCCTCGGTGGCATCGGGGCGGCCGTAGACGATGTTGTCGCGCACGCTGCGGTGCAGCAGCGAGGTGTCTTGCGTCACCATGCCCACGTGGCGACGCAGGCTGGCCTGGGTGACACCGGCGATGTCCTGGCCGTCCACCAGGATGCGGCCCGATTCCAGGTCATACAGGCGCAGCAGCAGGTTCACCACCGTGCTCTTGCCCGCGCCCGAGCGGCCCACCAGGCCGATCTTCTCGCCCGGACGGATGTGCAGGTTCAGGCCATCGACCACGCGCTTCTTGCCGCCGTAGGCAAACACCACGTTCTCGAACACCACCTCGCCGCGCGGCACCTCCAGCGCCTTCGCGTCGGGCTTGTCGACCACGCTCTGCACGCGTGAGAGCGTGGCCATGCCGTCCTGCACGGTGCCGATGTGCTCGAAGAGCGTGGCCATCTCCCACATCACCCAATGCGAGATGCCGTTCAGGCGGAAGGCCATGGCCGTGGCCGCCGCCACCGCGCCCACGCCCACCAGCGAGCCCGACCACAGCGCCAGGCTGACAAAGGCCGTGGCCGCGATCAGGCCCACGCTGAGGATCTGGTTGACGGTCTCGAAGGCCGTCACCAGGCGCATCTGCGCATAGGCCGTGCTCATGAACTCCTGCATCGCGCCACGCGCGAAGTGCGCCTCGCGCTGCGCGTGGCTGAAGAGCTTGACGGTGGCGATGTTGGTGTAGGCGTCGGTGATGCGGCCCGTCATCAGGCTGCGCGCGTCGGCCTGGGCTTGCGCCACCTGGCCCAGGCGCGGCACGAAGTAGCGCAAGGCCGCGATGTAGAGCACCAGCCAACCCAGGAAGGGCGCCACCAGCCAGAGATCGAAGGCCCCCACCACCGCCAGCAGCGTGAAGAAGTAGATCACCACGTAGACCATGATGTCGGTGACGATCAGCCAGGTGTCACGCACGGCCAGCGAGGTCTGCATCACCTTGGTGGCGATGCGGCCGGCGAACTCGTCCTGGTAGAAGCCCATGCTCTGCTCGAGCATCAGGCGGTGGAAGTTCCAGCGCAGGCGCATCGGGAAGTTGCCGAACACACCCTGGTACTTGAACAAGGCCTGCAGTGCCGCGAAGGCCACGCTGGCCACCAGCACCACCGACAGCAGCGTGAGCGTGTGGCCGTGCTCGGCCCACAACTGCGTGGGCTGCACCTTGGCGAGCAGGTCCACCACGTGCGCCATCATGCTGAAGAGCAGTGCCTCGAAGGCGCCGATGGCCGCGGTGAACAACGTCACCATCAGCAGCCACGGCCTCACGCCCTTCGAGCACGTCCAGAGGAAGGCGAAGAAGGTCTGCGGCGGCGGTGGCGGCAAGGCATCCGGGTAGGGATGCACGAGCTTCTCGAATCGTCCGAACACGGGTGAAGGCTCCCAGGCGCGGCAGGGCGCCGGCGCAAAGCGGCGGATTATCGAGGTGGGGCCGGGCTAGAGGCACCCCACCAATTCGAGCGATGACCGCTGGCTATGATGAATCGAGGAGACCCCCAGACCCCATGTACGACTACATCATCGTCGGCGGCGGCGCCGCCGGCTCGGTGCTCGCCGCCCGGCTGAGCGAAGACCCGCAGACCAGCGTCTGCCTCGTGGAAGCGGGCCCCGTGGACCGCAGCGCCTTCATCCACTGCCCGGCCGGCTTCGCGCTGATGGCGCAGACGGGCGTGGCCAACTGGTCCTTCGAGAGCGTGCCGCAGCCCGGCCTGAACGGCCGCCGCGGCTACCAGCCGCGCGGCAAGGTGCTGGGCGGTTCGAGCTCGATCAACGCGATGATCTACATCCGCGGCCAGCAACAAGACTTCGACCACTGGGCCGAGCTCGGCAACCCCGGCTGGGGCTGGAACGAGGTGCTGCCCTACTTCAAACGCGCAGAGAACAACGAACGCGGCGCCGACGCCTGGCACGGCCGCGGCGGCCCGCTGAACGTGGCCGACCTGCTGCAGCCCAACCGCGTCTCCTCGCTCTTCGTGCGGGCGGGCCAGCAAGCCGGCTACACGACCAACCCCGACTTCAACGCCGACAACCAGGAAGGTGTGGGCCTGTACCAGGTGATGCAGAAAGGCGGCGAGCGCATGAGCGCGGCCAAGGCCTACCTCACGCCCGCACTGGGCCGCAGCAACCTGCAGGTCATCACCGACGCCACGGTGGCACGGGTCACCTTCGAAGGCCGCCGCGCCACCGGCGTCGAGCTCGTGCAGGGCGCGGCCACGCGCAGCTTGCAGGCGCGGCGCGAGGTGCTGCTGTGCGCCGGCGCGCTGCAGAGCCCGCAGATCCTGCTGCGTTCGGGCGTGGGCGATGGTGCCGAACTGCAGCCACACGGCATCCCCACCCTGCACCACTTGCCGGGCGTGGGCCGCCACCTGCACGACCACATCGACGTGACGCAGGTGCACGCCGCACCGCGCGCCAAAGACCTGTTCGGGCTGTCACTCACCGGCGCGTGGCACGCGCTGCAGGGCGTGTGGCAGTGGCGCGCGGCACGCCGCGGCATCCTCACCACCAACTTCGGCGAGGCTGGCGGCTTCATCAAGAGCAGCCCCGACGAAGCCACGCCCGATCTGCAGTTCCACTTCGTCATCGGCAAGCTGGTCGACCACGGCCGCAAGACGGTGTTCGGCCACGGCTTCTCGTGCCACGTGTGCCTGCTGCGCCCCGTCAGCCGCGGCCGCGTGACGCTGGCCAGCGCCGATGTGCACGCCGCGCCCGCCATCGACCTGGGTTTCCTGACCGAGCGCGACGATGTCGAGCGCCTGGTGCGCGGCTTCAAGCTGATGCGCGGCATCCTCGCGCAGCCAGCGCTGGCGTCCCTGGGCGGGCGCGAGTTGCCGGCCAGCGCCGCGGCGCAGACCGATGCGCAGATCGAGCAGTTCGTGCGCCAGCACGCCGACACCATCTACCACCCGGTGGGCAGCTGCCGCATGGGCGCCGGGCCCGACGACGTGGTGGACCACCAGCTGCGTGTGCACGGCCTGCAGGGCCTGCGCGTGGTGGACGCGTCCATCATGCCGCGCATCGTCTCGGGCAACACCACGGCGCCCACGGTGATGATTGCCGAGAAGGCCGCCGACCTCATCAAGGCGGCCGCCTGAAGGCGATGCGCCTGTCGGTGCTGGACCAGTCGGTGGCCTGCACGGGCCGCGACGAGGGCCACGCCCTGCGTGACACGCTCGATCTCGCCGTGCACTGCGAGGCCCTCGGTTACGAGCGTTTCTGGGTGAGTGAGCACCACGGCATGCCCACCATCGTGGGCAGCGCGCCCGAGGTGCTGATGGCCGCCATCGCGGCGCGCACCTCGCGCATCCGCATCGGCAGCGCCGGCGTGATGCTGCCGCACTACGCGGCCCTGAAGGTGGCCGAGCAGTTCCGCGTGCTGGACGCGCTGGCGCCCGGACGCATCGACCTGGGCGTGGGCCGCGCGCCGGGCAGCGATGCGCGCACCGCGCGGGCGCTGAACCCGAGCGCCGTGAACGCCGCGCAGGCGGCCGACCACTTTCCGCAGCAGGTGCTGGACCTGCAGGCCTGGACCCGCGGCCAGCGCCACCAGGGCTTGCTGGCGCACCCGCTGCCAGCGGCCGGCGGCAGCCCGCCCGAGCTCTGGGTGCTGGGCAGCTCCGACTACGGCGCGCAGCTTGCCGCGCACCTGGGCCTGCCCTATGCCTTCGCCTACTTCTTCATGGATGGCCAGGGCGTGGAGCAGGCGCTGCATCTGTACCGAACGCTCTACCGCCCGAGCGAGCGCCACCCCACACCCGAGGCCACCATCTGCGTGTGGGCGCTGGCCGCCGACACCGAGCGCGAGGCCCGCCATCATGCGATGAGCCGCGAGCGTTGGCGCCTGGACCGCCAGCGGGGTGTGCTGGGCCCGCTGCAGCACCCCGACACGGTGGCCACGGCCGGCTACACGGCCGAGGAGTGGCCCGCGGTCGGAGCCTTGCGCCAACGTGCCTTGGTGGGCACGGCCGCGCAGGTGGGCACAGGGCTGCGCCACTTGACGGCGTCACTGGGGCTGTCGCACCTGGTGGTCAACACCTGGGCGCACGAGCCCGAGGTGCGCCGCCATTCGTACGCGCTGCTCGCGCGCGAATTCGCCTCGGCCTGAAGCGCGGCGCCGCCGCGAACAAGCTCGCCGTGCTCAGGCCGCGGGCATCAGCCCGGCGACGATCTGCTCCACCCGCTGCGTGACGGCGGCGTCCATCGTGATGGTGCGGCCCCACTCGCGCGGGGTTTCGCCCGGCCACTTGTTGGTGGCGTCCAGCCCCATCTTGCCGCCCAGGCCGCTGACGGGGCTGGCGAAATCGAGGTAATCGATGGGCGTGTGCTCCACCAGCGTGGTGTCGCGCACCGGGTCCATGCGCGTGGTGATCGCCCAGATCACTTCCTGCCAGTTGCGGATGTCGACATCGTCGTCGGTCACCACGATGAACTTCGTGTACATGAACTGCCGCAGGAAGCTCCACAGCCCGAACATCACGCGCTTGGCGTGGCCCGGGTAGGCCTTCTTGATGGAAATGATCGCCATGCGGTAGCTGCAGCCCTCGGGCGGCAGGTAGAAATCGACGATCTCCGGAAACTGCTTCTGCAGGATGGGCACGAAGACCTCGTTCAGCGCCACGCCCAGGATGGCCGGTTCGTCAGGCGGCTTGCCGGTGTAGGTGGAGTGGTAGATCGGGTCGCGGCGGTGCGTGATGCGGTCGATGCGGAACACGGGGAACCAGTCCTGCTCGTTGTAGTAGCCCGTGTGGTCGCCGAAAGGGCCCTCCAGCGCGTGCAGATAGCCGCCCTTTTCCTTCAGCTTCACGCCCAGGTCGGACACGCCTTCGAAGCCGGCCGGCGCGGGCGGGATGTGGCCCTCGAACACGATCTCGGCGCTGGCCGGCACGTTCAACTTGAGCGCGCCCTCGCCCACGCCGGTGGCCACCAGCTCGGTGCGGCTGCCGCGCAGCAGGCCGGCGAACTGGTACTCACCCAGGGTGTCGGGCACGGGCGTCACCGCGCCCAGGATGGTGGCCGGGTCGGCGCCCAGTGCCACCGCCATTGGGAAAGGCTGGCCGGGGTTGGCCCGCGCGAACTCGCGGAAATCGAGCGCGCCGCCGCGGTGGGCCAGCCAGCGCATGATGACTTCGCGCTTGCCGATCACCTGCTGGCGGTAGATGCCCAGGTTCTGGCGGCCGCGCGGGTTGGCCACGCCTTGAGGCCCACGCGTGACCACCAGGCCCCAGGTGATCAGCGGGCCGGCGTCACCCGGCCAGCAGGTCTGCACGGGCAAGGTGGCCAGGTTGACGTCGCTGCCTTCCAGCACCACTTCCTGGCAGGGCGCGCTGCGCTGCACCGAGGGCTTCATGTCCCACAGCGCCTTGCCCATGGCCAGCAGCTTGCCGGCGTCCTTCAGGCCTTTGGGCGGCTCGGGCTCCTTCAGCCCGGCCAGCAGCCGGCCCACGTCACGCAGGTCGGCCAGGCTCTCGGCGCCCATGCCCAAAGCCACCCTTCGGGGGGTGCCGAAGAGGTTGATGAGGCAAGGAATCTTGTAACCGGCGGGCTGGGTGCACAGCACGGCGGGGCCGCCGGCGCGCAGCAGCTTGTCGCCAATAGCCGTCATTTCCAGGTGCGGAGACACCGGTTCGGCCAGTTTTCGCAGCTCGCCCAGGCGTTCGAGCTGGTGGATGAAGTCGCGCAGGTCTCGGTATTTCATGGTGTTCAGCTATTAGAGACCTGTTTCATATTCTTGACCGGGTATGAGGGCGTTCCTAGAATCCGCTCAGATTCGATCCTTAAGGGTTAACCCGCGGCGCTTGCCCAGCGCATACAGCCCGCGCGTTGACACCGCCCCGCCCCCGCCTGGCAGCCCTTGCCGACGCCTGTCGTCGCTGCCTGCCGGGCCCGAACTCCGGGGCGGCTGATTATTCACTGGGGCCCCCGCCTGCCCATGCTGCGGGTCTATGGCACCCGGCTGCGAGGAGATATGACGATGCGAGCTTTTGACATGCTGCGCCAGGCGCCGCGCGCCGCAGGCCGATCGGTGGGTGTGTTCGCTGGCGATGTGGGCCGCGGCCTGCTGGAGATCAGCCACAACACCTTGGCGCTGGTGGGCCTGGTCGCCATCGCCGCCGCGGTGTTCGCCCTGGGCCGCGCCGACGTGCGCGGCCAGCTGGAGGTGCTGGCCCTGGAGTGGCTGCAGACCCGCCAGGAAGCCCGCGAACACGCCAGCGGCAACCTGCTGGCCGCCGTGGCCGAGCCGGGGGCCGTGAGCCGGGCCACCGCGGCCGACCTGAGCGCGCTGACGCGCCAGCAGGCCACGCTGGCCACCTGGATCTCGCGCCGCTACAAGGTGGCACCCGAGCCCATCGGCGCCCTGGTGCAAGAGGCTTGGCAGATCGGCCAGCGCGCCGGCCTGGACCCGACGCTCATCCTGGCCATCATGGCGGTGGAATCCAGCTTCAACCCCTTCGCGCAGAGCTCGGTGGGCGCCCAGGGCCTGATGCAGGTGCTGACCCGCGTGCACGACGACAAGTACGAGAGCTTCGGCGGCAAGCACGCCGCCTTCGACCCCATCACCAACCTGCGTGTGGGCGTGCAGGTGCTGCAGGAGTGCATCCGGCGCGCCGGCAGCTTGCAGGATGGACTGCGCTTTTACGTCGGCGCTGCGTTGCTGGAGACCGACGGTGGCTACGTCGGCCGCGTGCTGATGGAGCAGGCGCACATGCGCGGCGTGGTGGAAGGCCGCAGCGTGCCCGTGGGCATCAGCAACGCACCGGCCGCCCCGGCGCCCACGGACAACGATGTGGCCACGCCCACCGAGAAACCCGTGGCCGACGAGCAGGTGGCGCTGCTGCGATGAGTGACCCTGGTTTTCCCGCCCGAAGCTACACTTCGGGCTCTGCGCGACTGGCGATAGGCTGCGGCGAGGTGCTGGCGGCTGAGGTGGACGACCACCGGGAAGCGCAGGCTGCTGGCCCCGTGCCGCAGTGCACGCCGTGCGCCTGGGCAGCCCTCGACCGCAGCGAACCCGGCCGACCCGGGTGCCGCCTGTGGCTGTCGAAGGCCCACCAACCCGGGACCTCCCGCGACAGGACTGCCATGTTCGACCGTTCCACCTCCACCCTCGCCCTCGTCGACCCCGAACTCTGGGCTGCCGTCCAGGCCGAGAACCAGCGCCAGGAAGAGCACATCGAGCTCATCGCCAGCGAGAACTACACCAGCCCGGCCGTCATGCAGGCGCAGGGCAGCCAGCTCACCAACAAGTACGCCGAGGGCTACCCGGGCAAGCGCTACTACGGCGGCTGCGAGAACGTCGACGTTGCCGAGACCCTGGCCATCGAACGCGCCAAGCAGCTCTTCGGCGCCAACTTCGCCAACGTGCAGGCCAACAGCGGCAGCCAGGCCAACCAAGCGGTGTTTTTCGCGCTGCTGCAGCCGGGCGACACCATCATGGGCATGAGCCTGGCCGAAGGCGGCCACCTCACGCACGGCATGCCGCTGAACATGAGCGGCAAGTGGTTCAAGGTGGTGAGCTACGGCCTGGATGCCAACGAAGCCATCGACTACGACGCGATGGAACGACTGGCCCACGAGCACAAGCCCAAGCTCATCGTCGCCGGTGCCAGCGCCTACAGCCTGCACATCGACTTCGAGCGTTTCGCCAAGGTGGCCAAGGCCATCGGCGCCTACTTCATGGTCGACATGGCGCACTACGCCGGCCTCATCGCTGCGGGCGTCTACCCCAACCCGGTGCCGCACGCCGACGTGGTCACCAGCACCACGCACAAGAGCCTGCGCGGCCCGCGCGGCGGCATCATCGTGATGAACGACGAGGCCATCGCCAAAAAGATCAACAGTGCCATCTTCCCCGGCATCCAGGGCGGCCCGCTGATGCACGTGATCGCCGGCAAGGCGGTGGCCTTCAAGGAAGCGCTGACGCCCGAGTTCAAGGCCTACCAGGCGCAGGTGGTGGCCAACGCCAAGGTGCTGGCCGAGACGCTGATCGAGCGCGGCCTGCGCATCGTCAGCGGCCGCACGGAAAGCCACGTGATGCTGGTCGACCTGCGCCCCAAGGGCCTGACCGGCAAAGAAGCCGAAGCCATCCTGGGCAGCGCGCACATGACGTGCAACAAGAACGGCATCCCCAACGACCCGCAGAAGCCCATGGTGACCAGCGGCATCCGCCTGGGCACGCCGGCGATGACCACGCGCGGCTTCAAGGAAGAGCAGGCGCGCCTGACCGCGCACCTGATCGCCGATGTGCTCGACAAGCCGCACGACGAGGCCAACCTCGCCACCGTGCGCGCCAAGGTGGCAGCGCTGGCGCGCGATTTCCCGGTGTACCGCTGAAACCCGGCAGCGCCTGAGCCCCCATGCGCTGCCCCTTCTGCAGCCACGACGAGACCCAGGTCGTCGAAACGCGTGAAAGCGACGAAGGCGACGTCATCCGTCGTCGCCGCCGCTGTCTGGCGTGTGAAAAGCGCTTCACCACCTACGAGCGCAGCGAGATCGCGCTGCCAGCGGTGGTGAAGAAAGACGGCGCCCGTGTCGAGTTCGACCCCGCGAAGGTGCGCGCCAGCATGATGCTGGCGCTGCGCAAGCGCCCGGTGAGCGTGGAGCAGGTGGACGCAGCGCTGGAGCGCATCCAGGACAAGCTGCTGGCCAGCGGCGCACGCGAACTGCCCAGCACCCGGTTGGGGGAGTTGGTGATGCGCGAGCTCAAGCGCATCGACAAGGTGGCCTACGTGCGCTTCGCCTCGGTGTACCGGGAGTTCGAGGATGTGGACGCGTTCCGGCAGTTGATCCGCGACATCTGAGAGGACACCCCCGGCCGGGGGTGACGCGGCAGGGGGCCCACCCCAGGGGCTCGGGCGCTGCACACCGCATGGGGACGCGCGATGGCGCGGCGGTTTTTAGAGTGCGCGGCATGCCCAAACACCCTGGAGCCGCCATGACACACCCCCGCCGCACCGCACCGCAGCGCCATCACGGCCGCGGCCTTTCGCTCATTGAATCGCTGATTGCTGTAGCCATCGTCGCAGTGGCCACCGGGGCCACCTTGCCCGGCTTCCGCGACGCCTTGGAAGTGCGCCGGCTGGAGGGTGCTGCGGCGCAGTTGCACACCGATCTGCAACTGGCACGCAGCGCGGCTGCTGCGCAGAACCGCACGCTGCGCCTGAGCCTTGTGAGCGAGCCAGGAAGCGCCTGCTACGTCGTGCACACCGGCGATGCAGGCAGTTGCACCTGCGGCGTTGCAGGCGTCCCCATCTGCGCTGACGGCGCGCAAGCCTTGCGCAGCCAGCACTTTGGCCCGGGCCTGCCCACACTGCAGAGCAATGTCGGATCGATGGTGCTCGACGGCAGCAAGGGCACGGTGTCTCCAACAGGCACCTGGCGCCTGCAGGCAGCGGACGGGCGCGGCATCCACCTGATCGTGAACATCATGGGGCGGGTGCGCAAGTGCAGCCCGGCCGCCGCGGTCGCAGGCTACCCAGCCTGCTGAGCCCAGCGACGAAGCTGCACCGTCACGCACGCCGTTCGGCAGATGACCGACCACCCCCCTCGTTCGCGGGGCCACCCGGTGCGACGAGTGGGCGATCGGCGCAGACAAGCGGTTTGCCGACCTCCGAAGCTGCCAACAGACTCCGTCCATGCTCGCCATTGGTCCAACCCGTTCCCAGCGCACAGCGCACGGCTTCACGCTGATCGAGTTGATGATCGCCGTGGCGATCGTCGCCCTTCTGCTGGCGGTGGCACTGCCCTCCTACCGCGATTCGGTGCAGAAGGGGCGACGCGCAGACGCCATGACAGCCTTCGGCAACATTCAACAGGCACAGGAGCGCTGGCGCAGCAACAACCCGAGCTACACCACCACGCTGAGCCTGTTGGGCTCGTTTCCCTCCGGGCTCTACACGATGAGCCTTGCGGCACCGGACAGCGGCACCTTGAATGCGGGTTACATCATCGTTGCCGAAGCGACTGGGGCCCAGGTCAATGACCGTGCTTGCAAACGCATGAGCGTGCGCATGATCAATGGCAACCTGAGCTATGGCGCATGCGAGAGCTGCACCACCTTCACCTACGCGGTGTCGAACCCATGCTTCAAACGTTGAACCGCGAGCGAACCAGCGCGCAGCAGCGCGGCTTCACTCTCATTGAGCTGATGGTTGTGATTGCTGTGGTCGCCACGCTCGTGATGTTGGTGGCACCGTCATTCAAGCGCATGATCGATACGCAGCGGGTACGCAGCGTCAACGCGGCACTCGTGACGGACCTCCAGTTTGCGCGCAGCGAAGCGGCCAGCCGCAACCGCCGTGTTTTCCTGCGTTTCGACAACACAGGCAGCACCCTCACCTGTTATGTCGTGCTGGAGGGTGCCAGTCCCAGTTTTTGCGATTGCAAGCGCCCGCCGGGCACCGCCTGCACGGGTCCGGCCGACATCAAGGAGATCCGCACGGTTCAGGTCGACCGCTCGCTCGGTCTCACAGTCTCACTGCCCAGCGGGGTCACACAGACCACCATGGGCTTCGACCCGGCCACGGGCAGGCTTCTGATCGCGCCCCTTGACGTGCCCGTAGAAGCCACAGGCGACTTCCTGATCGACGTACGCAACAGCAGCGTCGGTGGGTTGCGAACCAGCGTTTCGCCCACCGGCCGCCCCAGTGTCTGCTCGCCGCTTGGCGAGATTTCCGGAGCACCTGCATGCAGTTGAGACACCCCGCACTGAGGAGCCGCGGGCAGCAACGTGGCCTGTCGCTGGTCGAGCTGATGGTCGGCGTGGTGGTAAGCCTCTTCATCGTGGCGGCCGCAACCCTGCTGATGAGCACCCAGATGACCGACAACCGCCGCCTGCTGCTCGAAACGCAACTGCAGCAGGACCTTCGGGCCACCGCCGACATCATCACCAGGGAGCTGCGCCGCAGCAGCTACTGGGCTGGTCACGCCGGGACCGTGCCTGCGCCTGCCACGGGCACGGTGGTAGCCAACCCGAGCATGGCACTCAGCTATGTGAGCGCGTCCAACACCGTGAACTACCGCTACTCGCGGGTCTCCGGCGCGTCGGCCTTCGGCTTCAAACTCGAAAGCGGTGCGATCAAGTCTTGCCAGGGCGAGCCCAACTCGGACGGCCTTTGCAGCGGCGACTACCAGGAGCTGACCGACCCGAAATCCGTGACGATCACCGCTTTCACCGTGACGCAGGAGCGCACCGCGTCGCCCAGCAACGATGAAAGCCTGATCCTGCCCTGCCCGAACCTGTGCAGCGACAGCACCACCAACTGCTGGCCCAGGGTTGCCGTGCGCGAGTTCGTCATCACACTCACGGGCACTTCGGCGTCAGACCCGACTGTCACGCGCACGCTGAGGGTCGGGGTACGCGTTCGCAATGACCGCGTCGAACTCTCCACCGAGGCCGCCGTGAACCAGGCCTGTCCTGTCAGTTGAAGGGACGGGAGACGTACATGCACACCATCCCCCGAAAGCACGCGCGGTTCGACATGAGCAATGGCCCACGCCGGCAAACAGGGGCAGCGGCCTTGGTGGTCGTGATGCTGCTCTTTTTCATCATGTCGCTGGTCGCTGCCTACACCAGTCGCAATCTGATTTTCGAGCAGCGCACCTCCACCAACCAGTACCGCAGCACGCAGGCGCTGGAGGCTGCCGATGCCGGCGTGGACTGGGCGCTGGCTCAGTTGAATGCAGGCCGGTTGACCAGCGCGTGTGTGCAAAGCACCAGCGGTACCGATCTGAGTTTTCGTGAGCGGTATCTGACCATCGATGCCGGGACTGGCGCCGTTTCGCCCCGGAGTGCCGTGCTCGGTTCGGGTGGGTCGGTGACGCCGCAATGTGTCCTGAACACCGGCAACCCGAGCTCGGGAAATTGGCAGTGGAACTGCCATTGCCCCTTGCGAGACACCGCCACCACGGCCTTGACCGACCCGGGAACGGCCATCGCCCCGGCCTTCATCCTGCGCTTGCTGACCGGCCCGCGGGCCGATCTCGTCGTGCTTCAGTCCAACAGCTGCACCCGTCTCGACGCCAACTGCCTGAACTTCCTCAACGATCGGGGCGGCACGGGCGATGGTGTGGCGTCGGTCCAGGTCACCCTGGCCCTGCGTGGTGCCATCAACCGGCTGCCCACCGCCCCCTTGACTGTGCTCGGAAACACCTTCTCGTTGGACAGCGGCGCCTCGCTTCAACTGCGCAATTCGGACGCCGCCAGCAGCGGGATCACGGTTCACACGGCCGCGACTGCGCTGCCCGCCACGGGCTTGAGCTTGACGGGCCTGCCCGGGGTTGCGCCTTCGGGCACGACGGTGACCGACGATGCGACGCTGTCTCCCGCTGGCGTCACAGGCTTCACCGCCGAGGATCGCAAGTTCGTCCAGTTCTTCGGCATCACGCCGGCCACCTACCAGCGCCAGCCCGGGCTGCCCCAATTGGACTGCAGTGGCGGTTGCAACGCGGCTGCCATCAACAGCCTGGCTCTTCGCAACCCGGGCCGGCCTTTGTGGCTGACAGGTGCCGGCGGCACGGTCACCATCGACGCCACTGTGGGCACTTCAACCGCTCCGTTGCTGCTGATCGTCGAAGGCGATGTGGTTCTTGGCAGCGGCGGCACGCTCAACGGCCTCATCTATGGTCGCAAGGCCAACTGGGCTTGGGCGGTCACGGGTTCACCGACCATCAACGGCGCGGTGATCGCGGAAGGCGCCCTCACGATCAGCGGCGGCAGCAGCAACATGACCGTCACCTACGACGCCGCGCGCCTGCGCCATCTGCGTCTTGCTCAAGGCAGCTTCGTGCGCGTGCCCGGCAGTTGGAAGGACTTCTGATGAACCGCAGACTGCACCGCCAGCGCGGCGTTTCTCTCGTTGAGGCACTGGTCGCGTTTGCGATCATGGCCTTCGGCATGCTCGCGGTTGTGGGTATGCAAGGCACCTTGCGCACCAATGGCGACTTGGCGCGACAGCGGGCCGAAGCCGTGCGCATTGCGCAGGACGCGGTCGAGACTTGGAGGGCCTTCACAACGCTCGACGCCACGACGTCACGAACCGCCTATGCCGACGTGGCGACGGCCACTGACACCACCGTGACCGGCACCAATGCGACCTACACGGTCACCCGGCGAGCCAACGACCTCAGCGCAGTCAGCGGCACGATCACGCCGCCACTGCGCACGCTGGTCGTTGACGTCACCTGGCGGGACCGCAACGACCAGACGCAGATGGTGCGATTGGGCAGCACCCTGGCCGGCGTCGAACCTTCGCTCACGGCGAGCCTTGTGCTCGCCGCCAACCCCGACCCCGTTCTGACACCCCGGGCACGCAACCGCGCAGTGCCACAGGGCGCGGTAGCGCTGCCCGGTGTGGGGCGCAGCGGCTTCGTGCCACCCGGTCAGACCGGCAACGGCCCGCGCGTGGCTTGGGTGTTCAACAACGCAGATGGCGTCATCACCATCTGCTCGACCAGCGCCACCAGTTCGGCCGGCTTGCTGTTCGACAGCGGGGCACCGAACTGCGGCACCCAGAAAGCGTTGTTGCTGGGTGGCGTGGTCCGCTATGCCACGGGCATCGATCCTGCGTCTTCGACCTCGGCGCTGGCCAACCCGAGCGGCACGCCCGTCGACTTTGCGCTGCAGGTCTTCCGCTTCGCCGAACCCGGCGTCGAGGGCGACGATGGCGCAACGCAGGTCACCTGCTTCCTGGGCGAAGTGGTGGACACGCAGCGCCCTTACTATTGCGCAGTTCCCATCACGATCGACCAGCCGAAGTGGGGTGGACGCATCGAGTTCACCGAACCGCTCGAACTGGC
The DNA here is from genome assembly GCA_001295865.1 of beta proteobacterium AAP65. Lineage (GTDB taxonomy): Bacteria > Pseudomonadota > Gammaproteobacteria > Burkholderiales > Burkholderiaceae_C > Rubrivivax. Next base: position 4,703 of record LJHW01000066.1, on the reverse strand, counting down.
CGAGGACAACACCAGCGATGAGCCTGACGAGTACCGGGTGTGCCGATACCATGCAGCGGCGCGCTACTTCAACGTCTCCGCGACGCTGCTGAACCAGAACTTCGTCATCATCCAAGCGGGCAACGGCACCACCCGCTACAACTGCCCGGGCACGGCAGTGCCCCAGGTTTGGCAACACCAGCCACGAGTATCCGGCTCTTGACCAGCCCCCCTACCAAGCCTGCGCCCACGCCTCTGGACAGGCTCCGCCTGGGCGAAGCGCTTGAATTGGCAAGCCACGCCATCGGTCTGAGCGACCCCAACCCGCGGGTTGGCTGCGTTATCGGAAGCTCTGACGGGCGTGTGCTCGGCCGTGGATACACCCAGCGCGCCGGCGAGGGCCATGCCGAGGTGATGGCCATGCGCGACGCGCAGTCCCAAGGGCAGAGCATCCGTGGCGCCACGGCTTGGGTGACCCTGGAACCGTGTGCACACCACGGACGCACACCCCCCTGCAGCCTGGCCCTGCTGGAGGCCGGCATAGCCCGCTGCGTAATTGCACAAATCGACCCCAACCCGCTTGTATCGGGTGGCGGCGTGGCGCAGATGCGGCAGGGCGGGATGCAGGTCGACGTGCTGGACACCGAGGACCCTTTGGTTTCCACGGCGCGCGAGCTCAACCCCGGTTTCTTCTCACGCTTCGAACGCGGGCGCCCCTGGGTGCGCGCCAAGATCGCCTGCAGCGCCGACGGCAAAGTGGCCCTCGCAGACGGGCGCTCGAAGTGGATCACGGGAGAGGCCGCGCGCGCTGACGGGCACCACTGGCGCCGTCGGGCCTCGGCCATCATGACGGGCATCGGCACCGTGTTGGCGGACAACCCTCGGCTCGACGTCCGCGCCGTGACCACCGCAGTGCAACCCCTGCGCGTGGTGCTCGACTCGCAGCGGAGAACGCCGGTTGACGCTGCCATCCTGACGCCGCCCGGTGCGGCTTTGATCGTGGCCTCACCGACCTCAGCAGGCCCCCCGTTGCCAGGCACAGAGATCTGGACCGATATCTCGCTGCGCGACGGTGCTCTCGATCTCACCGCGCTCCTGCGCGCCTTGGCACACCGACGGAGTGTCAACGAACTCCACCTCGAAGCCGGCCCCACCCTGACAGGCGCCATGGCGGCAGCCGATCTCGTCGATGAATGGCTGATCTACATGGCCCCCATGATGCTGGGCGAGGGCAAACCCGCAGCCCACCTGCCTCGACTGGCCTGCCTTGAAGACGCCAGGCGCTACACCTGGATCGACAGCACGACCATCGGATCCGACCTGCGCCTGCGCATGCGGCGGACGGGCTTGTCGACCACCTTTACACGCCCCCCGCACGGGGCCAGTGAAAGCACAGCAAGTGCTTGATTGCAAAGCCTTGTCGGCGTGTGGCACGCGCCTTGCAACCATCTGCTGAAAACTCGCTGGGGCCCCTCCAATGTTCATGCGTCACCGATTCACCTCTCTCACGCTGGCTTTTGCATCCCTGGTCGTTGCCTCGGCCGCGACGGCAGGCCCTGCGCCCACCGCGCAACAGATTTTCACGGCAGAGAATCTGACGCCCAGCTTTGCGAATGGCTACGTCGTCTATGGCGACGACATCAACGCGAAGCTTGATGCCTTCAAGAGCCGACTGATTCCGGAGGTCAAGCCCTTCGACTTCGAAATTGCTCCCCCGGGCTCTACCAGCGCGCTGGAGTATGTTTTCGCTGGCTCGGGCGGCACCAACATCCTCGCGACCATGACGGGTGGCGTGGTGCGCAGCGAGACCCTGCTCGGCCGTTACAACACAACCGCTCCGACGGCTGCAAGCCCCACGCCGCGCCAGTATCTGGAGGTGCAGACCGTCGCGCCGGTGGCGCAGGCCGCCAGCGGTAGCGCCTCGGTCCTGGCCCCCACGGCCCAATTCACGATCAGCTTCTCGAAAGCGATTTCGGCTTTTGCTTTCTTCGGCACCGACATCGGCGACTTCGATGGCAGCCTGATCATGGAAATGTTCCTCGACGATGTGAAACAGACGGAACTCACCGTGCGAGGGGGCGACAAGCCCTCCATGAACGGCAACGAACTGCTCTTCTACGGCTTCGCATCGCCGGACGTGGCTTACAACAAGATTGTCTTCCGCACCAAGAGCACAGACGGTAACGACGTTTTTGGCTTCGACGATTTCTGGGCTGCCGACGCCGGGCAGCTGGTCGCACCCACGCCTGCCCCCGAACCCGGCTCCCTCGCCCTCGTCGGCCTGGCCCTTGCCGCGGCCGGCCTGATGCGTCGCCGCAAGGCCTGAAACCCACCCAGGCGCCCCGCGCCCCGATCAAGCCGGCCCCCGTGGCCGGCTTTTTTCTTGGCCCCACCTACAATCGCGCCATGCCGATTTCCCCCATTCCCGAGCTCGTCGCCGAGCTGGCCGCGGGCCGCATGGTCATCCTCGTCGACGAGGAAGACCGTGAAAACGAAGGTGATCTGGTGCTCGCGGCCGAGCACGTCACGCCCGAGGCCATCAACTTCATGGCGCGTTTTGCGCGTGGCTTGATCTGCCTGACGCTCACACGCGAGCGCTGTGAACTCCTGCAGCTGCCGCCCATGGCCAGCCGCAACGGCACCAAACACGGCACCGCCTTCACGGTGTCGATCGAGGCCGCCACCGGTGTCACCACCGGCATCTCGGCCGCCGACCGCGCCCGCACGGTGCAGGTGGCCGTGGCGCGCAACACCACCGCGGCCGACCTCGTGCAGCCCGGCCACATCTTCCCGCTGCAGGCCCAAGATGGCGGCGTGCTCATGCGCGCTGGCCACACCGAAGCCGGCTGCGACCTCGCCGGCATGGCCGGCCTGACGCCGGCAGCCGTGATCTGCGAGATCATGAAAGATGACGGCACGATGGCGCGCCTGCCCGACCTGCAGGTTTTCGCGCAGCAACACGGCCTGAAGATCGGCACCATCGCCGACCTCATCGGCTACCGCAGCCGCAACGAAACCCTCATCGAGCGCATCGGCTCGCGCACCCTGGCCACACCCCACGGCGAGTTCCAGTGCAGCGCCTTCCACGACAAGGGCGGCGGCCTGCACCTGGCGCTGACCCACGGCCGCTGGGAGCCCGGCACCGAAGTGCCCGTGCGTGTGCACGAGCCCTTCACCGCGCTCGACCTGCTCGATGCTGGCGGTGGCCAACACTCCTGGCCGCTGCCCGCCGCCCTGGCTGCGCTGAAGGCCCAGCCTTGCGGCGTGGCCGTGCTGCTGAACTGCTCGGGCGACGCCGCCAGCCTGTTGCCGCAGGTGCTGCCGGAACGCCGCGCCGCCGCACCGGCCCGCGCGCAGATGGACCTGCGCACCTACGGCGTGGGCGCGCAGATCCTGCGCCAGCTCGGTGTGCAGCGCATGCGCCTGCTGGGCAACCCGCGCCGCATGCCCAGCATGACGGGCTACGGCCTGGAGATCACCGGCTTCACCTCGGCGCCGGCCTGACCGACGGCCCCACACCCACCCGGGTCCCCCCACTTCGCCTGGAACGACCCCAAGGACACACCCCATGAAAGACGCCGATCAAGGCGATGCCGGTGAGCTGCTGGGCGAAGGCCTGCGCATCGGCATCGTGCAGGCCCGCTTCAACGACGCACTGACGCGCAAGCTGGCCCAGGCCTGCCTGGCCGAGCTGGAACGGCTGGAGGTCGACAGCGGCGACATCACGCACGTCACCGTGCCCGGCGCGCTGGAGATTCCGGTGGCGCTGAAGGCCATGGCCGAGAGCGGCGAGTTCGACGCGCTCGTGGCCCTGGGCTGCATCATCCGCGGCGAAACCTACCACTTCGAACTGGTGGCCAACGAAAGCGGCGCCGGCGTCACGCGCGTCAGCCTCGATCACCAGCTCCCCATCGCCAACGCCATCCTCACTGTCGAAAACGAAGCCCAGGCCTGGGCCCGCGCCGAAGACAAGGGCCGCGATGCCGCCCGCGTGGCGGTGGAGATGGCCAACCTGCTGGAAGACCTGTCATGAACACCCCCCAGGCCCACCCAGCCCCTGAAACCCAAGCCGAAGCCTCAGCGGCGGTGGGCGACAAACCCGCGGGCAAACCTGCGGCCAAACGCGCCGCGCCGAAATCGGCCCGCCGCCGCTCGCGCGAACTGGCGCTGCAGGGCCTGTACCGCTGGCTGATCGCCGGTGGCGACGGCGCCGCCGCCGAGGACGACGTGCGTGAGCAAGACGGCTTCGACAAGATGGACCGCGCGCACTTCGACGCGCTGCTGCACGGCGGCATCGAGCAGGCCGCGGCGCTGGACGCCGTGCTCTCGCGCCACGTCGACCGCAAGACGACGATGCTCAGCCCCATCGAGCATGCGGTGCTGATGATTGGCGTGTACGAGCTGATGCACTGCCTCGACATCCCCTACCGCGTGGCCATCAACGAGGCCGTGGAACTGGCCAAGTCTTTCGGCGGCACCGACGGCCACAAGTACGTCAACGGCGTGCTCGACAAGTGCGCCGCCGAGCTGCGCCCGAACGAAGCGCGCAACGCGCGCCGCTGAGCGCGCCTCACGCCGGCATGCCCACCGCCCTGCGCACCGCCAGCCGGCTGGCAAAGATCGAACCCTTCTGGGTGATGGAGTGCGCGAAGGCGGCCGACGCCATCGCGCGCAGCCCGGCGTGCGACCCGGCCCGCGGCGGCGAGCCGATGATCTACCTCAAC
>LJHW01000065.1 GCA_001295865.1 beta proteobacterium AAP65 | reverse complement strand
GAAATGGCAAAAGGTAAATTTGAACGCACGAAGCCGCACGTGAACGTGGGCACGATTGGTCACGTGGACCATGGCAAGACGACGCTGACGGCGGCGATCACGACGATTCTGGCGAAGAAGTTCGGTGGCGAGGCCAAGGCCTACGACCAGATCGACGCGGCGCCGGAAGAGAAGGCGCGCGGCATCACGATCAACACCGCGCACGTCGAGTACGAGACGGCCAACCGTCACTACGCGCATGTGGACTGCCCGGGCCACGCCGACTACGTGAAGAACATGATCACGGGTGCTGCGCAGATGGACGGCGCGATCCTGGTGTGCTCGGCCGCTGACGGCCCGATGCCCCAGACCCGCGAGCACATCCTGCTGGCCCGCCAGGTGGGCGTGCCTTACATCATCGTGTTCCTGAACAAGTGCGACATGGTGGACGACGCCGAGCTGCTGGAGCTCGTCGAGATGGAAGTGCGCGAGCTGCTGAGCAAGTACGACTTCCCCGGTGACGACACCCCCATCGTCAAGGGCAGCGCCAAGCTGGCCATGGAAGGCGACACGGGCGATCTGGGCGAGCAGGCCATCATGCGCCTGGCTGAAGCGCTGGACAGCTACATCCCCACGCCCGAGCGTGCGGTGGACGGTGCTTTCCTGATGCCGGTGGAAGACGTGTTCTCGATCTCGGGCCGCGGCACCGTGGTGACCGGTCGCGTCGAGCGCGGCATCATCAAGGTCGGCGAGGAAATCGAGATCGTGGGCATCAAGGCCACGCAGAAGACGACCTGCACGGGCGTGGAGATGTTCCGCAAGCTGCTGGACCAGGGCCAGGCGGGCGACAACGTCGGCATCCTGCTGCGCGGCACCAAGCGTGAAGACGTCGAGCGCGGCCAGGTGCTGTGCAAGCCGAACAGCGTGAAGCCGCACACGCACTTCACGGCCGAGATCTACGTGCTGAGCAAGGAAGAGGGCGGTCGTCACACGCCGTTCTTCAACAACTACCGCCCGCAGTTCTACTTCCGCACGACGGACGTGACGGGTGCGGTGGAGCTGCCGAAGGACAAGGAAATGGTGATGCCTGGCGACAACGTCAGCATCACGGTGAAGCTGATCAACCCGATCGCGATGGAAGAAGGTCTGCGCTTCGCCATCCGTGAAGGCGGCCGCACCGTCGGCGCCGGCGTCGTGGCCAAGATCATCGA
>LJHW01000064.1 GCA_001295865.1 beta proteobacterium AAP65 | reverse complement strand
GGGCTTCGCTGATCGCGCAGCAGCTGGCAACGGTTGCAGAGCGAGATGAGTGGAGGGTGTTGGAAGTGGTTGACGGTTCGCTGAAAAGCGTGTCATAATTTCTGGCTCTGCTGACCGGGTTTGTTTTGCGGTGTCGAAAGATTCTCAAAACGCTGGTTGGCAAAAATAAAAGCCTAGCGCTTGACACGGGAATAAAAACCAAGTCATAATGCAAGGCTTCGCTGATTAAACATCAGCGACGCGATGCGAAAGCAAAGCGACTGTTCTTTAACAACATACAGCCGATAAGCGTGGGCGTTTGAGGCGAGTGCCAGATGCAGTGGTGACATTGCATCAGGTCTCATGGACCTTAAACGCTCATGGAAATGAAGTGAAGTTCACTTCGATTCCAATGAGTAAATTCAAGATCGAACTGAAGAGTTTGATCCTGGCTCAGATTGAACGCTGGCGGCATGCCTTACACATGCAAGTCGAACGGTAACGCGGGGCAACCTGGCGACGAGTGGCGAACGGGTGAGTAATATATCGGAACGTGCCCAGTAGTGGGGGATAGCCCGGCGAAAGCCGGATTAATACCGCATACGACCTAAGGGTGAAAGCGGGGGATCGCAAGACCTCGCGCTATTGGAGCGGCCGATATCAGATTAGGTAGTTGGTGGGGTAAAAGCCTACCAAGCCTGCGATCTGTAGCTGGTCTGAGAGGACGACCAGCCACACTGGGACTGAGACACGGCCCAGACTCCTACGGGAGGCAGCAGTGGGGAATTTTGGACAATGGGCGCAAGCCTGATCCAGCCATGCCGCGTGCGGGAAGAAGGCCTTCGGGTTGTAAACCGCTTTTGTCAGGGAAGAAACGCTCTGGGTTAATACCTCGGGGTAATGACGGTACCTGAAGAATAAGCACCGGCTAACTACGTGCCAGCAGCCGCGGTAATACGTAGGGTGCAAGCGTTAATCGGAATTACTGGGCGTAAAGCGTGCGCAGGCGGTCTTGCAAGACAGATGTGAAATCCCCGGGCTCAACCTGGGAACTGCATTTGTGACTGCAAGGCTAGAGTACGGTAGAGGGGGATGGAATTCCGCGTGTAGCAGTGAAATGCGTAGATATGCGGAGGAACACCGATGGCGAAGGCAATCCCCTGGACCTGTACTGACGCTCATGCACGAAAGCGTGGGGAGCAAACAGGATTAGATACCCTGGTAGTCCACGCCCTAAACGATGTCAACTGGTTGTTGGGAAGGTTCCTTCTCAGTAACGTAGCTAACGCGTGAAGTTGACCGCCTGGGGAGTACGGCCGCAAGGTTGAAACTCAAAGGAATTGACGGGGACCCGCACAAGCGGTGGATGATGTGGTTTAATTCGACGCAACGCGAAAAACCTTACCTACCCTTGACATGTCTGGAATCCTGAAGAGATTTGGGAGTGCTCGAAAGAGAGCCAGAACACAGGTGCTGCATGGCCGTCGTCAGCTCGTGTCGTGAGATGTTGGGTTAAGTCCCGCAACGAGCGCAACCCTTGTCATTAGTTGCTACGAAAGGGCACTCTAATGAGACTGCCGGTGACAAACCGGAGGAAGGTGGGGATGACGTCAGGTCATCATGGCCCTTATGGGTAGGGCTACACACGTCATACAATGGCCGGTACAGAGGGCTGCCAACCCGCGAGGGGGAGCCAATCCCAGAAAACCGGTCGTAGTCCGGATCGCAGTCTGCAACTCGACTGCGTGAAGTCGGAATCGCTAGTAATCGCGGATCAGCTTGCCGCGGTGAATACGTTCCCGGGTCTTGTACACACCGCCCGTCACACCATGGGAGCGGGTTCTGCCAGAAGTAGTTAGCCTAACCGCAAGGAGGGCGATTACCACGGCAGGGTTCGTGACTGGGGTGAAGTCGTAACAAGGTAGCCGTATCGGAAGGTGCGGCTGGATCACCTCCTTTCTGGAAATAAAGCACTCAATTCAAGCGCTCACACTTATCGGCTGTTGTTGACGACAGACTACCCGGGTACGGGTCTGTAGCTCAGTCGGTTAGAGCACCGTCTTGATAAGGCGGGGGTCGTTGGTTCGAATCCAACCAGACCCACCATCCAGACATGGGGGTGTAGCTCAGCTGGGAGAGCACCTGCTTTGCAAGCAGGGGGTCATCGGTTCGATCCCGTTCACCTCCACCATCGATTCTGATCGAAGCGGCCAGTGCGTGTTGTGCGCCCTGGCCGGTTCGATTGCAAGATCGGCTGTCGTTCTTTAAAAATTCATAGAGTTGAAATCAGTGTTGTCGGCGGAAAGCACTTCATGGTGCACCGTGCCGTCGGCAACTTAATGATTGCGTCAAAACAACTTCAATTCAGAGATTGAAGTTCGGCATAACGCGTAAATACTCAAACCAGTCATTGACCGACCCGGCCGTCAGCCGGCGTCAAAGTTATAGGGTCAAGTGACTAAGTGCATGTGGTGGATGCCTTGGCGATTACAGGCGATGAAGGACGTGGTAGCCTGCGATAAGCTTCGGGGAGCTGGCAAATAAGCTTTGATCCGGAGATTTCCGAATGGGGAAACCCACCCGCAAGGGTATCGCATACTGAATACATAGGTATGCGAGGCGAACCGAGTGAACTGAAACATCTCAGTAGCTCGAGGAACAGACATCAACCGAGATTCCGAAAGTAGTGGCGAGCGAAATCGGAGAAGCCTGCATGTTTTAGCATCGAGATTATCAGAACAGTCTGGAAAGGCTGGCCATAGCGGGTGATAGCCCCGTATGAAAAAATCATGGTGTGGAACTAGGCATGCGACAAGTAGGGCGGGACACGTGTAATCCTGTCTGAATATGGGGGGACCATCCTCCAAGGCTAAATACTCGTAATCGACCGATAGCGAACTAGTACCGTGAGGGAAAGGCGAAAAGAACCCCGGGAGGGGAGTGAAATAGATCCTGAAACCGCATGCATACAAAAAGTCGGAGCCTCGCAAGGGGTGACGGCGTACCTTTTGTATAATGGGTCAGCGACTTACATTCAGTGGCAAGCTTAACCGAATAGGGAAGGCGCAGGGAAACCGAGTCCGAATAGGGCGTTCAGTCGCTGGGTGTAGACCCGAAACCAAGTGATCTATCCATGGCCAGGATGAAGGTACCGTAACAGGTGCTGGAGGTCCGAACCGACTAGTGTTGCAAAACTAGCGGATGAGCTGTGGATAGGGGTGAAAGGCTAAACAAACTTGGAGATAGCTGGTTCTCTCCGAAAGCTATTTAGGTAGCGCCTCAAGTATTACCGTCGGGGGTAGAGCACTGTTATGGCTAGGGGGTCATGGCGACTTACCAAACCATTGCAAACTCCGAATACCGATGAGTACAGCTTGGGAGACAGTGCACCGGGTGCTAACGTCCGGACACAAGAGGGAAACAACCCAGACCGCCAGCTAAGGTCCCCAAAATTGGCTAAGTGGGAAACGAAGTGGGAAGGCTAAAACAGTCAGGATGTTGGCTTAGAAGCAGCCATCATTTAAAGAAAGCGTAATAGCTCACTGATCGAGTCGTCCTGCGCGGAAGATGTAACGGGGCTAAGCCAGTTACCGAAGCTGCGGATTTGCACGCAAGTGCAAGTGGTAGGAGAGCGTTCTGTACGCCTGTGAAGGTGGCTTGTGAAGGCTGCTGGAGGTATCAGAAGTGCGAATGCTGACATGAGTAGCGTTAAAGGGGGTGAAAAGCCCCCTCGCCGAAAGCGCAAGGTTTCCTACGCAACGTTCATCGGCGTAGGGTGAGTCGGCCCCTAAGGCGAGGCAGAGATGCGTAGCTGATGGGAAACAGGTCAATATTCCTGTACCGATATGTAGTGCGATGTGGGGACGGAGAAGGTTAACTCAGCCAACTGTTGGATATGTTGGTTCAAGCATGTAGTCGTGGCCCTTAGGCAAATCCGGGGGTCTTAGATGAGGTGTGATAACGAGGCGGCTTGCCGCTGAAGTGAGTGATACCCAGCTTCCAAGAAAAGCCACTAAGCTTCAGCTACATACGACCGTACCGCAAACCGACACTGGTGCGCGAGATGAGTATTCTAAGGCGCTTGAGAGAACTCTGGAGAAGGAACTCGGCAAATTGACACCGTAACTTCGGAAGAAGGTGTGCCTTTAGTAGGTGAAGTCGTACAGATGGAGCCCAATGAGGCCGCAGAGAATCGGTGGCTGCGACTGTTTACTAAAAACACAGCACTCTGCAAAGACGAAAGTCGACGTATAGGGTGTGACGCCTGCCCGGTGCTGGAAGATTAAATGATGGGGTGCAAGCTCTTGATTGAAGTCCCAGTAAACGGCGGCCGTAACTATAACGGTCCTAAGGTAGCGAAATTCCTTGTCGGGTAAGTTCCGACCTGCACGAATGGCGTAACGATGGCCACACTGTCTCCTCCAGAGACTCAGCGAAGTTGAAATGTTTGTGATGATGCAATCTCCCCGCGGAAAGACGGAAAGACCCCATGAACCTTTACTGTAGCTTTACATTGGACTTTGAACAGATCTGTGTAGGATAGGTGGGAGGCTTTGAAGCGGTGCCGCTAGGTGTCGTGGAGCCAACGTTGAAATACCACCCTGGTGTGTTTGAGGTTCTAACCTTGGCCCGTTATCCGGGTTGGGGACAGTGTATGGTGGGCAGTTTGACTGGGGCGGTCTCCTCCCAAAGTGTAACGGAGGAGTTCGAAGGTACGCTAGGCACGGTCGGAAATCGTGCTGATAGTGCATAGGCATAAGCGTGCTTGACTGCGAGACTGACAAGTCGAGCAGGTACGAAAGTAGGACTAAGTGATCCGGTGGTTCTGTATGGAAGGGCCATCGCTCAACGGATAAAAGGTACTCTGGGGATAACAGGCTGATACCGCCCAAGAGTTCATATCGACGGCGGTGTTTGGCACCTCGATGTCGGCTCATCTCATCCTGGGGCTGTAGCCGGTCCCAAGGGTATGGCTGTTCGCCATTTAAAGAGGTACGTGAGCTGGGTTTAAAACGTCGTGAGACAGTTTGGTCCCTATCTTCCGTGGGCGCTGCAAGATTGAGAGAGCCTGCTCCTAGTACGAGAGGACCGGAGTGGACGCACCTCTGGTGCATCGGTTGTCACGCCAGTGGCATAGCCGAGTAGCTAAGTGCGGAAGAGATAACCGCTGAAAGCATCTAAGCGGGAAACTCGTCTCAAGATGAGTCTTGCCGGGGCCTTGAGCCCCCTGAAGAGTCGTTCGAGACCAGGACGTTGATAGGCCGGGTGTGGAAGCGCAGTAATGCGTTAAGCTGACCGGTACTAATTGCTCGTGAGGCTTGACCCTATAACTTTGACGATCGCCAACAAGCGATAGGTTCGAGATAGGCGTTATGCCAAGACGCAATCAAAAAGCTGATTTCACTCTATGAATTTTGCCTTGTTGCGCATGCGCAGCAGGGTTACCAGTCAAGCCTGATGACCATAGCAAGGTGGTCCCACTCCTTCCCATCCCGAACAGGACAGTGAAACGCCTTTGCGCCGATGATAGTGCGGGTTCCCGTGTGAAAGTAGGACATCGTCAGGCTATTTATAAAGCACTAGCCCCGATCGAAAGATCGGGGCTTTTTGCTTTT
>LJHW01000063.1 GCA_001295865.1 beta proteobacterium AAP65 | reverse complement strand
AGCGGGTCGGGGGCTGAGCGAGGGGTTAGGCGTCGCCTGGCTGACGTGCGCGAACGTTGACTTGGGCTTAAGTTGCGGCACTTTCCCGGTGACGACTAGGGTTCGTTGCGCAACGCGCTTTGCGCAACATCGGATATGGTTGCCGCAGTGATGCCGCGACGTTTGCAAAAGTTTGAACTCAGCCAGACGCGGAGCGATTTAGTGCCTTTGCTTGCGTTACATGAGATGCAGCACAAAGCGATATTGTGCTCTGTGATGATTGTTTCGTCATTGATGATGTGCTCCCACGATCGACGATGCCCTCTTGGGCTTCTTGCATCTCCGAAAGTACGCTGGCAGTAAATGCAGTTCTGGTCTCGGGCGGCAACCAGTGCTTCCAGTTCAGCAGGGATCTTCCAGCGATTCATCTTGGTCCGAGTGTGGTGAGTGGCTTGGCGACGCCTAACGTTCGAGCTAACCCCGACCGCGGAGGTAGGTGTTGTAAGCCCGGTGTGTGACGATGCTACCGCTGGCACGGACCGGGCTTACAACGCCTGCCGTAGCGGGTCGGGGGCTGAGCGAGGGGTTAGGCCTCATTCGGGCGCCGAAGAGGGTGCAAGCTCTTTGCTGAGTGCCACATAGAGCCGAAAGTCGATTTGAAGCAATTCACTGCGAGACACTTGTTCAGAGTTTGGGTGCACTTCCCAAGTTTGCGAGCAGGGAATGACTGCCAACCCGATGGAAGTTCTAGCCTCTTCAATAGGATGGTAGACGAGTGTTCTTCCGAGATTCGTGTCTTCATGCCATACGGCCGGCCCTGACAGTAGCTTTCCTGCGACGTGATAGATCACCCTGCAGTGTGCGCCTCCTGGCGCGTCTTCAAATGCGTAGAGTTCTGATGGATGAGCGATATCGATGCATAGTCGCTCCAACTGTTCGTGAATGTCGGCGGGGAACGCGGTCGTCCAGCCGCGCGACCAGTTTTCGCACCACTGACACTTGCAACCATACGCAGGCTGTCCGGGCTGATTCTGGACGGATTGGGTCGCCGAAAGGTTCACGGCGATTCGCCAGTTCGCGAGTGGAATGGTTGGTCTCATGAGGCCTAACGTTCGAGCTAACCCCGACCGCGGAGGCAGGTGTTGTAAGCCCGGTTC
>LJHW01000062.1 GCA_001295865.1 beta proteobacterium AAP65 | reverse complement strand
CGCTTTCTGGCCACGGCAGCTACTCACACTGCCGGCCACCAGCTGACACCAACGAACGACCACTGCCCGGAAGCTCTTCTCAGCGTGCCCGCGCTGGCTCGCTGGATAAAAAAGTTGCGCGCCGCGAAGGGCTTGAAGTCTGGTGCGCTCGCGCCTGCTCTCCGCCAAAGCGGTGCGCGGCTGATCTCATCGTCAGCGGCCTGGGGCATACCAGTGATGCCGGGAACCCGCAGCGCGTCAGCCATGCTGCGGTGAACGGCGCATTGGCCGCAATCGAGCAGTTTCGCGCTTGTTGCTGTGTCGTGGGGGTGGAGCAGAGGACGATCGAAGGGGGGGGTCTCCGATTTTGCCGATGTCGCTTGAACGCACAATCGCGTGTAGTGTGCGCCCGAAAGGCGCTCCTTCTCGATGCATAGCCTGCCAACTCGCCCGATTGATGCCTCTGCCCGGCTGCGCTGGCTACCTGCTTGGGTGCTCATCGTCGGGCTGGCGCTGACGGCGGCGCTGGGAGTCTGGTCCTTTCAGCGCCAGAACGACCAGCGCCTCGCGGTGCTGGAGCGCGAGGCCCGCGAAGTCGCCCGGGCACTTGAGAACAAGGTACGGAGCTACCTCGATACCCTGCCGGGCCTGCGCGCCTACTTCATGCGGCAGGAGTCCCCCACCGACGCCGAGTTCCTGCAGTACGTGCAGGCGCTGTCGCTGCAGGAGCGTTACCCCGGCCTGGGCCTGAGCTTCATCGCCGAGATCGTGTCTGAAGACAGGCGCGCCGCCTTTGAGGCACGGGTCCGTGCAGACCGCAGCGTGCTGGCGCAGGGCCACCCCGACTTCGCCGTGCGTCCGCCCGGGCCACGCGCCGACTACATGGTGTTGCGCCACCTCTACCCCGAAGATCCCCCGGCCTTCGGCTATGACCTCTACGACCCCAGCCAGGGCTACCGCGCCGCGGTCGAATTGGCCCTGGCCACAGGGCGCTACGTGGCGACCGGGCCGCTGCAGCTGGCGCGCGACCGCAACAAGCCGCTGGAACCGGCGCTGACCAGCATCGTCGTGCGCGCGGCCGTGTACCGCGGCGGCCCCACACCACCCACCGAGGTCGAGCGGCGCGCGCGCGCCATGGGCGTGGTCGGCATCGGCTTTCGTGTGCAGCCGCTGCTGAGTTCGGTGCTTCCGCCGCATCTGGCACAGGCCATGCGGCTGCGCGTCGTCGACGAGCAGGCGCTGACCGGTGCGGTCAAGGGTCTGCTCTTCGATTCAGCCCCCGACCGCCAGGCCCTGGCCTCAGCGCCGTTCTGGCGCGGGCGCATCACCGTGGCCGACCGTGAGTGGACGCTCAAGGCCTATCCCCAAGGCGGTGCCTGGGCTGGGCAGGAGAGCACGGCAATCCTGGTGCTTTTCGGCGCCGGGCTCTCGCTGGCGCTGGCCGCGCTGACGCGCACGCTGGCACAGGCCAACCTGAAGGCCGAGGCGCAGCTGGGCGCCGCCACTCAGGTCATCGTCAGAGAACGCGACCAGCTGCAGCTGTCGGAAGCGCGCTTTCGCATGCTCTTCGAGCACAGCTTCGATGCCGTGCTGCGCACCCGCCCCGACGGCCGCGTGCTCGCAGCCAATGCGTCGGCATGCAGCCTGTTCGGCGGCAGCGTCGAAATGCTGCAGGGATTGTCGCGTGGGCGCCTGGTCGACCTGTCCGACCCGAGGCTGGCCGTGCTGCTGGAGGAACGCCGCCGCAGTGGCCGCGCAGCCGGCGCGCTGCGCATGCGCCGCGTCGATGGCAGCCTGTTCGAGGCCGAGCTGTCGTCGAACATCTACATCGACAGCGATGGCGAGCAGGCCACCAGCATGATCATCCGCGACGTCACCGAGCGCCAGCGGCTGGCCGAAAGGCTGCAAGAAAAGCAGCGCCTGGAAGCTATCGGCACCTTGGCCGGCGGCGTGGCACACGACTTCAACAACATACTAGCGGCCATCCTGGGCAACGTCGGTTTGGCCAAGCTGGACATTGCGCCGGATTCGCCGGCCCAGGCGCGGCTGAACCTGGTGCACCAGGCGGGCAGCCGTGCGCGCCAGCTGGTGCGGCAGATCCTCACCTTCAGCCGACGGGCGCCGCGTGAACAGGTCGTGCAGCTGCTGCAGCCGCTGGTCGACGAGGCCCTGGCCCTGTTGCGCTCGACACTGCCCCCCACGGTGCGCCTGCAGGTGCGGCCATCGCCGGTGCCGCTGTGGGCGCGGGCCGACGGCGCGCAGATCCAGCAACTGCTGCTGAACCTTTGCACCAACGCCTGGCAGGCCCTGCCCAATGAGGAAGGCGAAGTGCGCGTGGCGCTGGAAGGCTGCACCCTGGCCGAGCCCGAAGCACGCCTGCTGGGCCTGGCGGCAGGCGACTACGCCTGCCTGCACGTTGACGACGACGGCCATGGCATGGACGCCACGGTGCGCGCCCGCATCTTCGAGCCCTTCTTCACCACCAAGCCAGCGGGCCGTGGCACGGGCCTGGGCCTGGCGGTGGTGCACGGTGTAGTGACGGAACACGCTGGCGCCATCCGCGTGGACAGCGAGGTCGGCCGCGGCACGCACTTCAGCGTCTACCTGCCGCTGGCCAGCGCCCCGGCCCCTAAGGCAGACGACACGCTGTCGCAGACGCCCGCCAGGCCGGCCGCAACCGCGCACGCAGCGGTGGCCCACGTGCGCCGCGCACGCATCCTCTACGTGGACGACGACGAGGTGGTGGCCCTCACGGCACTGGCCTTGCTGCAGCGCGCTGGCCACGAGGTGCATATCGCGAAGACCGGTGAAGCGGCTTTGGAGGCTCTGGCCGCCCTGCGCGCGACAGGCCAGCACGCCGACCTCGTCGTCACCGACTTCAATATGCCAGGCCTGTCAGGCCTGGCTGTGGCCGAATGGGTACAGCAGGCCTTGCCGGGCACAGGCGTCATTCTGGTCAGCGGTCTGGTCACTGACGAACTGCAGCAGCGCGTTGACCAGTTGGGCATCCCCGAGGTGCTGCCCAAGGAAGAGTTGCTGGAGCGCCTGCTGCCTGCGGTGCAGCAAGCACTGGCCACCCCAGACTGAGGGCGCCAGCCACCACCCAGTAGCAGCCAACCGCCCTGGCGGGCAAGTACCGGTGTGTGCGCTGCGCCTCAGGATCACCTTCGGTCACGACGCTTCGCTTTGACCGGCAGCTCCAGGGCGATCATCTCAACGGAGCGAGTATCGGCTCGGGGTCGGGCTAAGACGGCCGGCCGCTCGGACTCACCGCCGGAAAGCTGACGTCCGAGATTCGGCGCTCGGAAGCGGCCGCTGGCGGACCATTGGCGCCTGCCCATCCATGTGGCGAAGGTTCTGGCCTGCGCCGCGTGATCGGACATCAGACTGGTCGCGGCCGGCTTTGCGCGGACACGTGCACAGTTGATCCCGCGGAGAAGTTCACATCTAGATGCCCCGACGGCCTGCATGGGCATCAGTTCTCATCAAGTGGGCCAGGAATCCGGTCGAAAACCACTCTGTCCAAGACATAGGAGTAGATGTCATGCGCCAGAACCTGCCCGTCACCCAACGCCAGTACGACTTCCCGGCTGATGCCACCCTGATGTCGAGCACCGACATCGACAGTCACATTACGTACGCCAACGAAGCCTTCATCAAGGTCAGCGGCTTCGAGCGCGACGAGATCCTCGGCCAGCCCCACAACATGGTGCGCCACCCTGACATGCCTCGCGAAGCCTTCGCGGACATGTGGGAGACGCTGAAGTCCGGCCAATCCTGGACAGCACTCGTCAAGAACCGTCGCAAGGACGGCGATCATTATTGGGTGAGAGCGAATGCAACGCCCGTTGTGCGCGGTGGCCGGATGGTCGGTTACATGTCGGTGCGCACCAAGCCCACGCCGGAAGAAGTGCAGCAGGCCGAGACCACGTACCGCGAATTCCGCGAAGGCCGCGCCAGCAACCTCGCCTTCCACCGCGGGCTCATCGTGCACAAGGGTGCTATGGCCTGGCGTTCTATTGGGCAGACCTTGCCAATCGGCTGGCGATTGGCGTTGCCGCTGATGGTCATCTCTTCGCTGGCGCTGGCGGCAGCACACGCATTTGGCCTGGACAGTGGTGGCATGCTGGGCTTGGCTGGCGTCCTGGCCGTAGGCACGGCCCTGAAAATCTGGGTGCTTAACGAACAGATCGTGCGCCCGCTCAGGCAGGTTCTGGCGCAGGCGCAGAGCGTCGCCGCCGGGCAGGCGGGGCAAAACCTGCACTTCAATCGCGTCGACGAAATCGGCATGCTGATGAGGGCGGTGAATCAGGCGGGGCTCAACCTCAAGTCGCTCGTCGACGACGTGGGGGAGCAAGTGGGAGGCGTGCGGCGCGCCAGCGACGAGATTGCCAACGGCAACAGCGATCTCAGTGCCCGCACCGAGCAGGCAGCCGCGCAGTTGCAGCAGACGGCCTCGTCGATGTCGCAGATGACCGCCACCGTGCGCACCAACACGGAGACTGCGAACAGCGCCACTCGACTGGCCAGCGAGGCCAGCGCAGCGGCGAGCCGCGGAGGCCAGGTCGTAAGCAGTGTCGTACAGACTATGTCCGAGATCAGTGGCAGTTCACGCCGCATCGGCGACATCATCGGCACGATCGACGGGATCGCGTTCCAGACCAACATCCTGGCGCTCAATGCCGCGGTAGAGGCCGCGAGGGCCGGCGAGCAAGGCCGTGGCTTCGCTGTCGTCGCCAGCGAGGTGCGCAGCCTGGCTCAGCGCAGCGCCGATGCGGCCAGGGAGATCAAGCAACTCATCCAGGCAAGTGTCGAGACGGTGGAAGCCGGCACCGCGCTGGTGGACGACGCTGGCCGTGCCATGGGCGACATCGTCAGCAAGGTTGCGCAAGTGACCGATCTCATCGGCCACATCAGCCACGCCTCCAATGAACAGTCCACGGGCATCGATCAGGTGAACACTGCCGTTTCCCGGCTGGATGACGCCACTCAGGCGAACGCCAGCCTCGTGCAGCAGAGTTCCGAATCGGCGACCAGCCTGCAGACGCAGGCGCAGCGCCTGGCCGAGGCGATCGCCGTCTTCAAAACCGTGCCGGCCTGAGCACTCGAGAGGGGCTCAGAGCGCGTGCACCTCAGCGAAAGCTGGGATCTCTCTGTAACGCTGCGCACCGGCATTGTGCGTGTCGGAATCGGCGCCTGACCGCGTCCGCCTTGCGTGGTTGGCCAGCGGTCTGCTGGATCAGATCTCTGTTTG
>LJHW01000061.1 GCA_001295865.1 beta proteobacterium AAP65 | reverse complement strand
TCGCCGGCCAGCCGCTGGGCTCAGGCCGGGGTCACGAGCTCCAGCGGTCCGCCTGCGATCAGCCGGTACTGGCCGCGTCCGCAACGTTCGATGCGCAGGCCGAAGTTGCGCTCGGCCAGCCGGCGCTCCAGCATCAGCAGACGCACACCCAGGTTGTCCTGCACTTCGGGCAAGCGCAGGTCGCCGCCTGCCAGGCGCAGCTCGCGCGTGCTGAAGGCATCGCGTCCGCTGTCTATCTGGTCGCGCACCAGCTTGGCGACGATGGCGCCGGCCACGCCCTTGATCAGGTACTCGTCGTTGACGAAGACGCTGTGGTCGCGCGCGTAGTGGCGGATGCGCAAGGGCGCCACGCCCGCCGGTGTGTTGCCGCCCGTGGCAGCTGCCGTCGGCCCGTCTTCCCCCATCTCTTCCGCGCGCAGCATGGCCAGGCCCTGCGCCAGCTGTGCGCCTATCGCGGTCAGCGCATCTTCGTCGTCGTAGCTGAAGAACTGGTCGTGCTCGCTTTCAACCAGCAGCACACCCACGCTGCGCCCGCGCGCACGCAGCGGCACAGCCAGCTGGCTGCCCGGGCGGGCCAGTCCCGGCAGCGGGATGGTGTCGGCCATGGCGGCCTGCAAACCGAGTTGCTCGGCCTTGCGGCGCCAGCTCATGCCATAGGCATAGGCCTGGCTCATGTGGCCGATACGGATGGGCACGTTCTCGCGCAGCGCCACGCCTGCGAGGCCCGCTTCGGCCAGCGGCATCTCCGCCCCAGTGCCGCCGAGTTCGTAGCCGATGCTGGCCAGCGTGTACAGGCCCTGGCGCTGCTCCTCGAGCAGCCAGACGATGGCGTGGCCGAGGCGCAATTCGCGCTGCAGACCGCCCGTGAACGCGGCGAGCAGGCTGTGCAGATCGGTCGCCTCGGCCAGCTCTTCGCTCATGCGGCGCAACCCGAGAGCCAGGTCGCAGCGCGGCGCCAGGCTGGGCAAGGGGTGCACGGGGTTCAGCTTGCGCAGCGCCTCGACACGGTACAGATCGGCCCCGCGGAGATGGAAGATTTTTTCCATGCCGGTCTGCGCGGCGATGCCGGCGAGCTTGGCGCGCAGGCGTTCGAACACCGGGCCCTCGGTGTCGGTGCGCAGGTAGCGCAACTGCAGCAGCACCGAGCCGCCGCCGACGGGATCTTCCACGCTGAGCGCCACGCGGCCGGTGGCCAGCACGTTGGCACGGGCGCGGTTCAGGAACTGATAGGTCAGCGCGACATGCGCGTCATCGATGTACTCCGCGTGCGACAGGAAGTTGACGTGCGGCATGCCGTCGGCGGCCACCGTGCACATGGCCGGCGGGATGACACCGTCGAGCAGGCGGCGCACATCGCGCAGCGCAAGGGCAGGTCGGTCGGTGGGCAGAGCACCGCTCAGGGGTCGACCTTCCGCGCTGCGCCCTCCGGGATGAGCGCTTGGGAGCGGCCCGGCGCGCTCAGGCAGCAGCTCGACCACCTGGCCCGCGCCGGGGCCGGGGGTCTGGTCCCAGGCGCCCAGGGGCGTGAAGCGCACGCAGCCCAGCCGGTTGAGCGTGATGTCGCCGAGCATCGCGTGCACCTGCTGGCGGTTGGCGCCAAAGGCCTCGATCTGGCGCAACCAGGCTTCGAAGTAGGCGGCGAACACCGGGGCGTGTTCCTCTTGTGCGGGCATTACCTCAGCGTCAGTGCCCTTGATGTGCAGCACGCGGGTCGTGCTGGGCAGCCCGGCGGACACGGCAACGCGGCCGGTGGCACGGATGGCGTCGAGCAGTTCCGCCGCCTGCTCGACGAGCAGCAGCAGCTCGACGCGCCCGTCGTCCAGCACGCGGGCCGTGTGGGCCCTCGCGAGCTCGGGTTGGCCCTCGGGGGTGCTGGTGCCGACACGCAGCGTCGGCCCTTGGCGGAGGTGTTCGATCCAGGGTTCGGGAAGGCGGGCCATCGAGCTCGTGACTCCAGAAAAACGGCGCTGACGCTGATGCCGTCGCGCATGCGCGGTCGGCAAATCATAGGCAATTCCCTAGCAAACACTTAACGAGCGCTTAGCCGAAATCTAGCAGCGAGCCGCGCGCGCTCCGCGCACAGTGAGGCCCATGCCGGCAGCAAGCCGGCCCCACCTCGAAAGCACCGCCAACCGAAGCCGTGAAGGCTCGGAACGGGCGGAGCCATGCCTCACCTTTTTTGCTGGAGATCTCCATGAAGCACACCCGTCTTGCGCTGATCAGCGCCTTGCTCGCCGTTTCCTTGTTGCCCGCCTGCGGCGGCGGCGGTACCGGCGGAGAGCAACCTATCGTGGGCCCGGGGCCGGGCCCGGCGCCCGCCCCCGGGCCGGCTCCTGCCCCTGGCCCTGCACCCGCACCGCCTCCTGCAGCCGCCGTCACTGAAGTCGGCACGCCGCTCGGTCCGGTGGTCGCCAGCGTGCGCATCGGCGCGGCCGGTGGCCGCCTGGTGGCCCCCGACTACGGCCTGGCCGTGGTCGTGCCGCCCGGCGCCTTCACCTCCGAACAACTCGTCAGCCTGCAGCCCATCGAAAACAAGGCCCCTGGCGCGCGGGGGCCGGCCTGGCGCATCCAGCCCGAAGGTGTGGTCGCCCAGCAGCCGATCACGCTGGAGTGGCAGGCCAGCGCCAATGAACGCAACGGCGCGCGGCACCTGCGCATCGCCACCCAGGGCGCTGACGGCATCTGGCGCAGCGCCAAGGCCGGCAGTGACAGCGATGGCATCGTGCGCACCCGCACCACGCACTTCAGCGACTGGGCGCTGGTGGCCGGCGCGCAGCTGCGGCCCAGCGCGGCCGATGTGGGCTTGCAGCAGACGCAGGAACTGGCCGTGGTGATCTGCGGCCGCGGCGACGATGCGGCGCTGCCGGGCGAAGAGGTGCACTTCGCGTGCCAGGCCGATGGCAGCGCGGTGCTCGGCACCGGGGCCTGGGCCGTGAACGGCACGGTGGCCGGCAACGCCGCTGTCGGCACGCTGAGCGGCGAGGACACGCTGGGCCCGGCCAGGCGCAACTACCGCGCGCCAGCGGCGCTGCCGGCGCAGAACCCGGTGGCCGTGTCGGTGAGCTACCGCGACCCGTTCGACAACGTCGATGGCCCGGTGCAGCTGGTCGCAAACCTGACTGTGATCGACCCCCAGGCCGGGTGCGACTGGCTGAAGGGCGTCAACACCCTCGTGACCGATCTCGAGCAGGACTACCAGTGGGCCGGTGGCGACGACATCGGCTCAGCCCGTTACGCGCACCGCGCCCGCGTCAGCGGCCGGTTGCAGCGCGACCCCCTGTCGCCGGTCGGGTCGGTCTGGTTTGCGGGCAGCGCCGAAACCGGCCACATCCGCGTCGAGCAGTTCTACAGCAGCGCCCACGCGCAGGACACCATCGAGGTGTCGGCCGATGGCGCGCCCTTCTACGACCCGGCACACCCGCCGCGGCTGCGTGTCTTCGTCGATCTGGCCACCTGCAAGCTGCAGTTCTTGGGCCAGGTGCCGGTGTCGGCGCGGCATCTGCGCACCTTCCAGGGCGTGCCGAGCGTGATGGATGAGCAGCTCAGCGGCCTGTCCTTCCGCATCGCCGAGTACACGTTGGCCGGCCGTCGGTCGTTCGGGGAAGAGCGGCTGTTGCCGGTGCAGATGTCTGCGCGTGATGGGGCCGAGTGGGTCGTGCCCGAAAGCCATCGCGAGTTCACGGGCGTGTCCGGCACATCGCGGCTGCGCTGGTCGCTCAAGCCGCAGTGAGGCAGCGATGCGGACCTTGCTCATCGCGATGTTCCCGCTGCTGCCGCTGATGGCCGGCGCCACCTCGGCCGAGCCGAACTGCTGGGCCGCCAACGTGGCCGAGCCGCTGTATGGCGTGGAAGGGCCGGCCCAACGGGCCGCGCTGCGGCCACTCTTCGCGGCGATGGACACGGCAGAGGCGATGGCGCGGCCCAACCCCGGGCTGCTCGCGCTGCCCGAGGTGCGCCTGCGTCTGCGTCGAGAGGTGCTCCACGTACCCGACGGGCAGGGCCTGCCGCTGTCGGCGGTCATCCATGCCCATGGTTTCGGGCCCAAGGCCTGGGGCCGCGGGCCGTGCGAAGTGATCCCGCAGGCCGACCGGCTGGGGCCACGCGCCGGCATCTCGTTCTTCTTCAACGTGCCGACCGCGACGCTGAACCGGTGGGAGCACGATGATCAGCTCGTGAGCTACCTCGAGGGCGACAGCACACCGTCGTTCCAGGGGTGGCCCACGTTCAGAGAATGTGCGGTGATCAGCAAGGGCAGGCGCCTGCCCTGGATCCCCGTGACCGTCGGCGAGATGCTGGCCTACTTCGAACGCGAGCAAGCGCGCCGG
>LJHW01000060.1 GCA_001295865.1 beta proteobacterium AAP65 | reverse complement strand
CGCCGCGCGGGCAAGGCGTCCTGCCGTAGCGGGTCGGGGGCTGAGCGAGGGGTTAGGCGTCACTTTTTTAGCATCTCTGATGGACTGGGCAGGCCGCGAAGCAGCTTCTTTACTCGCTGCCTCTCTCGAATGTGTTGGGACAGTTGGAACAGTATATGCAGCGCAGCCCCAGTTGCGCTTGTCGCGACGAACATTAGCGCGCCAGCCAAGTTAGAAAGCACGAGCGCTCCAGCCCAAAGCACAAACCATAGATAAGCTAAGAAAGCGGATGTTTTGAAAAGTCGAGTGCTGCTCTGCCAAACTGCGGCAAAAAGCGAGATGCCACTGGATGCAAGTGCTGCCCACGCAGCAAGATAAGTCCATGCGTCTTGCCAAGGCACCGCGAAAGCGTCTGGTTCTCCTCTTCGTGAACTTGGAGGCCTGGGGTCGAGAATCATAAGCGTTCCGTCAGCAAGAACTTGTTGTATAGCTGCGGACAGCTTGTATGTGGCAAGCGCTACAGCGGCAAGTGCGGCTGCGATGAGAAGTGTTTGAGAGCGCGAAAAGCGCATTTTGTGACGCCTAACGTTCGAGCTAACCCCGACCGCGGAGGCAGGGCGGCTTGCCCGTGTGGTGCAGCATAGACCAGCGCGCCGCACGGGCAAGACGACCTGCCGTAGCGGGTCGGGGGCTGAGCGAGGGGTTAGGCCTCACAGTTTGCTGACGATTCGGAGGAGCGCCGGAAGCACAAAACACGAACCCGCCAGGTACCAGAGCACGCGTTGCGTGCGAACACTGATGAGTGCCAGATGCGAAGCCGGGGGGAACGGTTTGTTCCAGCCCTCGGTCAAGATGATTGGCGAGGTGAAGGCTACTACGCCGGCTATCGAGAGTGCGAGCGCGGGAAAAAGGTCCACGGCGCTGCCGAGCGTGAAGCCTGCGTAGCCGAGTATCAAGCTCAGCGCAGCCGCAGGGACCGAGCAAATGAGACGATGCTTCAGCCCGTGAAGGAAACGCGGCCTCTGCGTCGTGAAGGCAGATTGGCTAGTAGGGTCGATAGTCTTCATAGGCGTACCCATTTCATGCGGTCGAGCAAGCGTGACGAGCTGAGTTTGTGAGGCCTAACGTTCGAGCTAACCCCGACCGCGGAGGCAGGTGGCGTAAGCCCGG
>LJHW01000006.1 GCA_001295865.1 beta proteobacterium AAP65 | reverse complement strand
CGGGCTGCGGCCCCGCCGCCCCCCCCCCCGCAGCGAGGCCCGGCCCCGCTGCCCGCACCGCGGCCCCGTTCGGGGCCGCTTGCATTTCCGGCCTGCGCCGGCCCATCGGCGCGGTGTGCACCCTGTCCCGCTGGCGCTGCGCCGCGTCGTGCGCCGCTGGTCGGGGCGCGGGCGCTGCGTACAGTGCACAGCATCCGAGCACACCGCCGCCCCCACCATGACCCCCCCTTCCCCCTGGACTTCACGCTGGCAGCGCTTTTCCTCCGGCTCGGTGCGCGCCTTCCACGCCTACGGCACCTGGCTGGTGGGCATCAGCTGGCGGCGCTTCATCCTGCTGGCGCTGGCGCTCATCGTCGTGATGGCGATCGTGCACGACTCACCGCCCTTCACCTGGCGCTTCACGCGCACGGTGGAAGTGCGGGCGCCGCGCGTGGTGGTGATGCCGCCAGCCCCGCCGCGGGTCAAGGCCGCGCCGAAACCGAGCGAGCCCAAGCTACCCGACAGCATCGGCGACGTGCAGATCCACATCGGCGAAGACGGTGTGCGCATCTCGCGCCGGCCCACGGCACCGGCGGCCGCAGCCTCGTCGGCATCGGCCGCCCCGGCTGGCGCTTCCGGCGCTGCCGGCGCCACCGTCGACATCCGCATCCCGCCAGGGCAGATCAGCGACGCCATCCGTGAAGCCGTCGAAGACGCACGCCGCGAACTCGAAGAGGCCGCCCGCGAGGCACGAGAAGAAGCCGAGCAGGCCGAACGTGACGCCGAAGAGGCCCGGCGCGACGCCGAGGCCGCGATCAAGGACCTGGTGCGCGAGCGCAGCGGCCCGCGCTTCGAGGAGCACGAAACACGTGTGGGCATCGGCGACTTCCTGATGCAGTTCACGCTGCTGTGGGTGCTGGCCTCGGCGGTGATGAAGTTCACCTACAAGGGCCGCATGCAAGCAGAGGTGAAGGCCGCGCAGGCCACCGAGACGGCCGAGGCCGAGGCGCTCAAGCGCCAGGTGGTGGAAGCCCGCATGGCCGCCATGCAGGCGCAGGTGGAACCGCACTTCCTCTTCAACACGCTGGCCAGCATCGACCACCTGATCGAAACCGACCCGGCCCGCGCCAGCCAGATGCAGAAGAACCTGATCGCGCTGCTGCGCGCCAGCATGCCCACCATGCGCGAAGCCAACGGCGACGGCATGGGCGGCGTGCGCGACCTGGGCCGCGAGCTGGCGGTGATCCGCCCCTACCTGGAAATCTTGAAAGTGCGCATGGAAGAGCGCCTGGCCACCGACATCCAGGTGCCCGACGGCCTGCTCTCGGCCGAGTTCCCGCCGATGATGATCCAGACCCTGGTGGAAAACGCCATCAAGCACGGCCTGGAACCCAAGGCCGAAGGCGGCGCGCTGCTGCTCAAGGCCGAGATCGTGCACGGCCGGCTGCAGGTGACGGTGGCCGACACCGGCCTGGGCTTCGGCAAGGCCGCCACCGCCGGCACCGGCGTGGGCCTGGCCAACATCCGCGAGCGCCTGCAGCTGCTCTATGGCCCCAAGGCCAGCCTCACCGTCGCCGCCAACCAACCCAGCGGCACCGTCGTCACCATCACCGTGCCCTACAAGGCCGTGGAAGGGAGCTTTGCATGAACCCCACCAGCCCAGCAGGCGCCTTCGGCGCGCTCGACGACGACGCCATCCACGCCTTCACCCCGGCGCCGGCGCGCCGCAGCGGGCCCGGTGTGGGCGCCGAGACGGGCCCGGCCCGGCGCCGCGTCTGGCCCTGGCTGCTGCTGGGCCTGGCGCTGATGGCCGGCCTGCTGCTGACCGGCGCGGTGCTGGTGCTGGACAACCTGGTCGAGCCCTGGGGGCCGGCGGTCTGGTATGTCGGCCACGCCGATACCGAGAACGACGGCCTGGGCACGCTGCTGCTGGTGCTGGGCGCGCTGTTCGCCGGCGGCACGGCCGCGGTGCTGGCCACGGTAGTGGGCCTGCTTGCGGTGCTGCTGCTGGTGCCCTTGGGCCTGGCCATCGGCCTGCTCGTGGCCGCCCTGGGCGTGGCGGCGGCCATGCTCGCGGCGCTGGCCGGGCTGGTGGCGCTGTTGCTGCCGCTGTGGCTGCCGCTGCTGCTCTTGTGGCTGCTGCTGCGCCCGAGCCGCCCGGCCCCGGCCGCCCCCCGCTAGGATGCCCGCATGAACACCCCCACGCCCCTGACGAACGCACCGCGCGCGGTGCTGGCCGACGACGAACGCCTGATGCGCGAACAGCTGCGCGCCCGCCTGGCCGAGGTGTGGCCGGCGCTGCAGATCGTGGGCGAAGCCCGCAACGGCCTGGAGGCCGTGCAGCTGGTGGACGAACACCGGCCCGAGATCGTCTTCCTCGACATCCGCATGCCTGGGCTGACGGGCGTGGAAGCCGCGCGCCAGATCACGCAGCTGCCGCCCCGCGAGGGCGCAGGCGACGAGGGCGACGACGAGCTGCTGCCCGAGATCGTCTTCATCACCGCCTACGACCAGTACGCCGTGGAAGCCTTCGAACAAGGCGTGGCCGACTATGTGCTCAAGCCCGCCGAGCGCGAGCGCCTGCAGGTGACGGTGCAGCGCATCCAGCAGCGCCTGGCCGCGCGCAACGCGCCGGCCGGCACGGTGGAAGCGCCGCCGGGGCCGAACATGCAGCAGCTGCTGCACCAGCTCAGCGCGCGCCTGAACCCCGGCGGCACGCCCAACTACCTGCAGTGGATCCAGGCCACCGTGGGCCAGGCCATCCAGATGATCCCGGTGGACGAGGTGCTGTTTTTCATCAGCGACGAGAAGTACACGCGCGTGCAGACGGCGCAGGTGGAGGCCTTGATCCGCAAGCCCATCAAGGAGCTGGTGGACGAGGTCGACCCGCGTGTGTTCTGGCAGATCCACCGCAGCACGCTGGTGAACGTGAAGGCGATTTCGGGCGTCACGCGCGACTTCCGCGGGCGCCAGATCGTCAGCGTCAAGGGCCACGGCGAGAAGCTGGAAGTCAGCCGCAGCTACACAGGGCTCTTCAAGGGAATGTGAATTCCCGCAGCGCGCCGCCCGGCAGGGCGCGCGCGCGCCCCGGCAGCAGCCGGCCAGGCTGAACCCCACAAGCACGGGGGCCAGGCCGCTGTTTGCGTGCGCTTTTGCACGGCCCGGGCTGCAGCGCAGCACGGGAAGGTCACCAGGTGTGGCCGCCAGCACCGCCGGGCGGCCGTGCGCCGGGCCGCGAGCTGTGACGCGCGGCGACACATCTGAAGCATCTGCTCGCAAACAGCCACCCGCTGTCACGGGGAAACGCCGCATGCCCCGGTAACTTCTGACGCAGCGGTGGCGCCACGCCCCAGGTCTGATGGCACCGCAACGCCTTGCCCCCTTTGCCTGCCGCTGCGACCATGCTTCTTGCTGCCACCCAACCCGCCCAGATGCGCTTCGATTTCGCCCGCCGCACCTTCGGCCGCAGCACTGCCGGCTGGGTGGTGCGCGAAGAAGCCATCATGGGCACCGCCATCCGCGTGGAGCTGTGGGCCGAAGACCGCCGCCAGGGCGAAGCCGCCGCAGCCGCAGTGATGGACGAGATGCACCGCATCGACCGCAGCTACAGCCCGCACAAGGCCAGCAGCGAGCTGAGCCGCATCAACCGCGAGGCGGGCACACGTGCCGTGCCGCTGTCTGAAGAAACCTTCGGCCTGGTCGAACGTGCCCTGGCCTTCTCGCGCCTGACCGACGGCGCCTTCGACATCAGCTACGCCGCGGCCGGCCGCCTGTACGACTACCGCCAGCGCCAGCGCCCCACGCCCGAGGCCCTGGCCGCTGCGCGCGCCGCCGTGGGCTGGCAGCACCTGCAGCTGGACGCCAACGCCCGCACGCTGCGCTTCGGCCGCCCAGGCATGTGCATCGACCTCGGCGGTTTTGCCAAGGGCCATGCGGTCGACCGCGCCGCCGCGGCTTTGCGCCAGCGTGGCGTGCAGCACGCCTACGTGGCCGCCGGCGGCGACAGCCGCGTCATCGGCAGCCGCCGGTTCACCAACGCGCAGGGCGTGACCGAACAACGCCCCTGGACGGTGGCCATCCGCGACCCGCGCCGTGCCGGCGAGGTGGTGGCGGTGCTGCCGCTGGAAGACTGCTCGGTCTCGACCTCGGGCGACTACGAACGTTATTTCGACGACGGCGCCGAGCGCGTGCACCACCTGCTCGACCCCGCCACCGGCCTGAGCCCGCAGCACGTGCACAGCGTCACCGTGATCGCAACCGACGGCCTGACGAGCGAGGCCTTGTCCAAGGCCGTGTTCGTGATGGGCGTGCAGCGCGGGCTGGCGCTTATCCACAGCCAGCCGGGCGTGGACGCCGTGGTGGTGGACGCGTCAGGCGCGCTGCACGCCTCGGCCGGCCTGCTGCACGGCGGCGAAGCGGCACCGGCAGCCGGCATCACCCATCAATGAGCCTGGCGGCCCGCCGCGGCCGCAACCAGCGCATCCACCGAAGGGGGAGGAACCCACGATGAACACCAAGACCTTGCTCTGCGCCGCCCTGGCCACGCTGCTGGCCGCCTGCTCGGGCGGCGGCGGCAGCGGCGACAGCGCCGACACCCTCACCGTCAACGGCGATGTGCCGCTGGTCTACGTGAAGCGCGCCACCACGCTGGGCATGAACCCCACCGACGGCACCAACAGCGCCGCCGGCGGCGACCTCATGCTGCGTGACAAGAGCAGCCCCACGGCCACCGAGCACAACCTCACCGCGCGCTTCACCGCCGGCGTGGGCGATGCCAGCGACCCCGAGGTCAGCTACGACGGAAAGAAGGTGGTCTTCGCGCTGAAATGCCCCACGGCCAACACCGCCACCATCGACGGCACCCCCGGCGGCGCCAGGGCCTGCACCGGCCGCTGGAACATCTGGGAATACGACATGAGCGCGGCCCCGGCCGGCAAGCTCAACGAAGGTGTGTTCCGCCGCCTGACGGCCAGCACCAGCGACGACGACGTCGACCCGGTCTACCTGCCCGCAGGCCGCGGCGTCATCTTCGCCAGCAACCGCCAGGCCAAGAGCAGCCGCAACCAGGCCCTGGGCCGCGCCTACTTCGCCGCCGACGAGTACGAGCGCGAGCGGGTGCTCAACCTGCACAGCATGAGCGCCGCCGGCGCCAACGTGCAGCAGATCACCTTCAACCAGAGCCACGACCGCAACCCCGTCATCCGGCCCGACGGCACCATCATGTTCAGCCGCTGGGAACACGTGGGCGATCGCAACCGCTTCGCGGTGTTCAAGGCCAAGCCCGACGGCACCGACCTCTTTGTGCTCTACGGCGCGCACAGCCCCGGCAACAGCTACCTGCACCCGCGCGACATGGACCCGCGCGGCGCCAACAAGGGCCAGGTGCTGAGCTCGCTGATGCCTCTCTCCGGCACGCAAGAGGGCGGCTCCATGCACCTCATCAACGCCGCCAGCTACAGCGAGTTCAACACCCCGGCCAACACCACGGTGGCGGCCGCGGGCGGGCAGGTGGAGATCACCGGCAACGCGCTCAGCGACGGCCGCGCACTGGCCCTGGGTGGCCGCGCCACCACGCCCTACCCGCTGTGGGACGGCACCGAGCGTGTGCTGGTGGCCTGGCGGCCGTGTGCCGTCACGCGCAACGGCGTGGTCGTGTCTTGCACCACGCTCACCGACGACGAGAAGGCGATGCTCGCCGACACCAACCGCACGATGACCGTGCGCGCCACCGACAGCGTGCGCGACAACGCACCGGCGGCCTACGGCATCTGGATGTACGACCCGACGCAGCGCACCTGGCTCATCGTGGCCGCGCCGCCGGCCGGCTACATGTACACCGACCCCATCGCGCTGCAGGCCCGGCCCGAGCCCAACGTGGTGGAGCCCACCACCGTCGACCCGACACTGGCGGCTCAAGACCTGGCGCTCATCGAGGTGCGCAGCGTCTACGACACCGACGGCCTGAACCGCATGGCCGAACAGATGTTCACCGCCGCCGACCGCCCCGAGGGCTGCACCACCAGCATCCCGCTCACGCGCCCGGCCGACCCCATGGACACGCGCGCCCAGGTGGCCGACCTCGGCCGCATGAAGAACCCCGCCGACGCCGCCTACCGCTGCGCGCCGGCACGCTGGGTGCGCGCGATCCGCGCGGTGGCGCCGCCCTCGGGCTCGATGGGCCTGCGCCTGGCCATCGGCGAGACCGACTTCGAGCAGCAGCAGATCCTGGGCTACGCGCCCGTGGAGCCGGATGGCAGCTTCAAGCTGCAGGTGCCAGCCGACGTGCCGCTGGCGCTGAGCATCGTCGACAGCGAAGGCCGCGCCATCCAGACGCACACCAACTGGATCCAGGTGCGCCCGGGCGAACGCCGCACCTGCGACGGCTGCCACAGCCCGCGCCGCGGCGCCGCGCTCAACTCGGGCACCGTGGTCAACACGCTGCCGGAAGGCCTGGTGCGTGCCCTCGCGGCCCAGCACCAGAGCGGCGAAACCCTGGCCAGCCTGCGCACGCGGC
Organism: beta proteobacterium AAP65; assembly: GCA_001295865.1. Classification (GTDB taxonomy): domain Bacteria; phylum Pseudomonadota; class Gammaproteobacteria; order Burkholderiales; family Burkholderiaceae_C; genus Rubrivivax. Next base: position 312,596 of record LJHW01000006.1, on the reverse strand, counting down.
TGAACCCGGCCGCGCTCAGCCTGCAGGCCGACGCCGTGTTCACCGACACCTGGGCCGACACCGCCCGCGCCGGCGTCACCGCGCTGCCGGCCGTCAGCCTGCGCTACACCGGCAACCCCACGGCCACCGACGACCTGGCCACGCCGGCCCCGGTCAACGGCGTCATCAACTACCCCGAGCACATCCAGCCGCTGTGGACCCGCGCGCGCGGCACGGCCGGCGAGCACACCTGCACCGCCTGCCATGCCGACGCCACCAAGCTCGACCTGCGCGGCACCGTGGGCGGCAGCGGCCGGCTCACGTCTTACGAAGAGCTCTTGATCGGCGACCCCGTCATCGGCGCCGACGGCCGGCCCGTGGTGCGTGTGCGCGAGGGCGTGCCCGAACTCGTGCGCGGTGCGCCGCTGGTCGAGACGAGCTCGGGTGCGGCAAACAGCGCCGGCCAGGCCCGCAAGAGCCGCCTGACCGAGATCCTGTGGGGTCAGAACTTGCTGGCTGGCGGCGCCGCCCGCACCGCCCACCCCAACCCGCCGGCCACCGTCACCACCGGCACGGGCGAGACGGCTGTCACCGTCACCATCCCCGACCACGCCACCTTGCTGAACAAGGCCGAAAAACGCCTGCTTGCCGAGTGGATGGACCTGGGCGGTCAGTACTACAACGATCCCTTCGATGCCAACAACGGCGTGCGCAGCGTGGCACCGCTGAGCCAGGCCACCTTCCTGCAGCAGGTACAACCCGTGCTCCGCGCCAGCTGCGCCGGCTGCCACCAGGCGGGCCTGGGCAACCCGCGCAACCGCTTCGTGCTGACCGGCAGCGAAGAGGGCGATTTCAACGTGACGCTGACCATGGTGAACGACACCTGCACCCCCGCGAACAACCCGCTGCTGAGCCGGCCCGCCACCGTGCCGCACCCGGCCGGCGAGCTGACGCAGACCACCGCGCTGCTGCCGGTGGGCAGCACGGCCTACACGCAGATCGCGAACTGGATAGCCCAAGGCTGCAGCGCGACCCCTGCCGCTGCAGGCCAGGGTCGCCGATGAACGCACGGGCGCACTCGGTGGCTGCGCTGGCGGCCCTGCTGGCGGCCTGCGGCGGGGGCGGCGCGCTGGACAATCCGCCCACCCTGGCCAACCCGCCCGGCGCCACCGGGCAGAAGCTGTCCTTCGCGTACTTCCAGCGTTGTGTGAACCCGGTGCTGAACCAGCCCCTGCCCGTCACCTTGAACGGCAGCACCTCGATCAACACCTGTGCTTCTGGCGGCTGCCATGACAACACCACCGGCACCGGCGGCGCCTTGCGCCTGCTGGGCCAGGCCACCGCGGTGGACCCGGCGACGCTGAGTGCCGACGCCATCCGCGCCAGCGACATGTACAAGAACTACTACTCATCGCTGGGCGAAAGCGTGGTCGGCGCGCCCGACCAGAGCCGTATGCTCAACAAGCCGCTGGTGCGCGGTGTGCTGCACGGCGGCGGGCTGATCTTCGAGAACACCGACAGCCGCGAAGCCCAGCTCATCCGCTACTGGATCAGCCGGCCCATGCCGCAGGGCCAGGACGAGTTCAGCGCCGCCGCCAACACCATGTTCACGCCGCCCGACCCCGCCACCGGCGCCTGCAACACAGAATGAAAGCCGCGCCTTGCTTCTTGTCGACTTGAACCCGTTGCGCCGCGCTGTGCTGCGCGCGGCTGCCTTGCTGCTGGCTGGCCTGGGGGCCGCGGCGCCCCTGGCTGCGCAGACCGGCGCCCCGGCCACTGCCCCGCCAAGTGCACTGACAGCCCCAGCCCCAGCCCCAGCCACTGCCAGCCCCGCCCCGCGCCCCGGCGACCCCCTGCTGGCCGAGCGCCTGCAGGTCGCCGAGCCCTTCCTGGAGATGCACACCGGCCCGGGCCGCGGCTACCCGGTGTTTTTCGTCGTCGAGAAGGCGCAGTGGGTGGTGGTGGAACTGCGCCGCACCGACTGGTACCGCGTGCGCGCCGAAGGCGGGCAGGTGGGCTGGGTGCCGCGCCAGGCGCTGGCCAGCACGCTCACAGCCGCCGGCAGCACCAAGACCTTCCGCGACCTGCTGCTCGACGATTACCTCAAGCGCCGCGTCGAGTTCAGCGGCGGCTGGGGCCAATTCCGCGGCGAGCCCATGCTGCGCCTGGGCCTGCAGGCGCGAGTGGCCGACACCGTGGGCGTGGAACTCGTCGTCGGCCAGGTGCAGGGCCTGTTCTCGGGCACCGACTTCTGGCACGTGAGCCTGGTCTCCGAGCCCTGGAGCGACCGCCGCTGGTCGCCGTATTTCTCGGTCGGCCTGGGCAAGTTCCGCAACATCCCCAACAGCAGCCTGGTGGACGCCACGCCGGTGGACGCCAACCTCGCCCAGGCCAGCCTGGGCCTGCGCTGGCACATCAGCGAACGCTTCGTCGCGCGGCTCGACTGGACGCTGCACACCGCCTTCGTCTCCGACACCCGCAGCACCGAGTACCGCAGCCTCACCGCGGGCCTGGGCTTCTACTTCTGAACGGCGCACCCTGGCGCACCCCCACCATGCACCGCACCTCCGTCCTTCTTGCCGCGGCCCTGTTGGCCACCAGCGGCGCCAGCGCACAAACCAACACGGCCCCGCCCGAGAACCCTGGCCAGGTGATCGTGCCGCAGGTCGAGCGGCGTGACGTGCGCCTGCCCACGTTCGCCTCGCGCGACATCTCGCTGGGTCTGTTCACCGGCACCTACGCCACGCAGAACTTCGGCACCAGCTCGGTGAGCGGCCTGCGCCTGGGTTACCACGTCACCGAAGACATCTTCGTCGAGGCCACCTACGCCAGCACGAAGGTAAGTGACGAAGACTTCCGCCAGATCTTCCCCAACGGCGGCATCTTCCCCACGCCCACGCAGCGTTTGACTTACTACAACGTGGTGGCCGGCTACAACGTGCTGCCGGGCGAGGTGTTCTTCGGGCGCCGCCACGCCAAGCTCTCGCAGGGCTACCTGCTGGCCGGCGTGGGCAGCACCGATTTCGCGGGCCAGAAGCGCCAGACCATCACCGCCGGCTTCGGCCTGCGCGTGCTCTTCACCGACTGGTTCGCGGTGCAGGCCGACGTGCGCGACCACATCTACTCGCTCGACCTGCTGGGCAAGCGCCGCAACACGAACAACCTGGAGGTCACTGCCGGCCTCACGGTCTACTTCTGAAGGCCCGCGCCATGCGCTTGAACGCCTTGTTGTCTGCGCTGCTTGTGGGCGCCGCCCTGGCCGCACCGGCCGTACCGGCAACCGCCACGCCCACGCCGCAGAGCCCCGCCCCGGACTTCACGCTCAAGGGCACAGACGGCCGCAACCTGCGCCTGCAAGAGCAGCGCGGGCAGGTGGTGCTGGTGAACTTCTGGGCCACCTGGTGCGGCCCCTGCCGCCAGGAGATGCCGCACCTGAACCGCCTGTACGACAAGTACCGCAGCGGCGGCTTCACGCTGCTGGCCGTGAACATCGACGACGACCCGCGCACCGCCGCGGCCACGGCCGCCAAGATGGGCCTGCGTTTCCCCGTGCTGCTGGACACCGACAAGGCCGTGAGCAAACGCTACGACCTGGGCAGCATGCCGGCCACCGTGCTCATCGACCGCGACGGCAAGGTGCGCTACCTGCACCGCGGTTACCGCGAGGGCATGGAAGTGGCGTACGAGCAGCAGATCCGCGAACTGGTCAAAGAGTGAAGCCCATGCTGCGCACCCTCTTCCTCATTCCCGCCCTGCTGACCCTGGCCGTGCTGCAAGGCTGCGCCGCCCCGCAGCCCTGGGTGAAGCCCTATGAACGCGAAAAGCTCGCCGACCCGGTGATGCAGTGGTCGCGCCAGTCTTTGGCCGACAAACACCGCGAACACATCCACTCGGTGCGCGAAGGCGCGCGCGGCGCCACCGGTGTTCAAGGTGGTGGCTGTGGCTGCAACTGAGATGCTGCGCCGCCTGATCACCGCGCTGCGCGGGCTGCTGAAAGCCGCCCTCGGCGGCGCTGTCGCCACGGGCGCCGCGCAAGCCGCCACGCTGCCCGAGAACAAGGCCGAGGCGATGTACCACGTGTACGACGGCGGCGGCGTCAAGGCCACCGGCCCGGCGCTGCTGGTGCGCAAGAGCATTGCGGATCGCGTCTCGCTCTCGGCGCAGTACTACGTGGACGCGGTGAGCAACGCCAGCATCGACGTCGTCACCACCGCCAGCCCCTTCAAGGAAAAGCGCACCGCCTGGGACTTCAGCGCCGACACCGTGGTGCGCGATTCCACGGTGTCGCTCAGCGTCTCGCGCAGCAGCGAGCCCGACTACATCGCCGAAGGTGTGGGCGTGGACGTTTCGCACGAGGTCTTCGGCGGCATGACCACCATCAGCCTGGGCACCACGCGCAGCCGCGACCTGGTGGGCAAGAAGGGCGAGCAGGGCTGGATCGACCAGGCCAGCCACTGGCAATACCGCGCCGGCGTGACGCAGATCCTCACGCCGCGCTGGCTGGTGAGCGTGAACGCCGAGGCCGTGGCCGACAGCGGCTACCTGGGCAGCCCCTACCGCGCCGCGCGCGTGTTCGGCGCCGCCGTGCCCGAGCGCAACCCGCGCACGCGCAGCAGCCGCGCGGTGAAGCTGCGCAGCCTCTACGACATGGGCCAGCTCGTCGCCGGCAGTTCGCTGCGCGCCGAGTACCGCCGCTTCTGGGACAACTGGGACATCCGCGCCAGCACCACCGAACTCGGCTGGGCCCAGCACGTGGCGCGCGGCTGGCTGGTGGACGCCTCGTTCCGCTGGTACTCGCAAGGCAAGGCGCTTTTCTACAGCGACAACGCGCAGGCCGAGACCGTCTACGTCTCGCGCAACCGCCAGCTCAGCACCTTCAAGAGCACGGCCCTGGGCCTGCGCGCCAGCTACACCTGGCCCGGACTGCCGCCGGGCTACGACGTCAAGTTCATCGGCGCCTACGAGCGCAAGAGCTTCAAGTTCGCCGATTTCACCGACCTGCGCAACGGCCAGCCCTATGCCTACAGCGCCAACGTGCTGCAGCTGACCGTGCAAGCCACCTTCTGAGAAAGACGCCCGCCATGACCCCGCGCCTGCTGTCCCTGCTGGCCCTGCTGTGGGCCGGTGCGCTCGCCCTTGTCTTCACGCTCGTGGCGGCGCTGCCGGCCTCGGCCCAGAACTCCGCACCCACAGTGCCCACCGCACCGGCAGCAGCTGCGCCCGCCGACGCGGCCTCGGCACCCGCTGCGGCCGCGTCGGCACCCGCCCCCACACCCGCGGCGCTGGACACCCGCGTGCAGCAGCTCAAGGCCGATGTCATCCGCCTGAACCGCGACCTGCTGGTGCTGGAGGAAGAGCTGCTGTTCCCCGCCGGCACACAGGTGGCGCTGTTCGTGAGCATGGACGTGGGCAAGCTCTTCGAACTGGAATCGGTGCAGATCAAGCTCGACGACAAGCTCGTGGCCACGCACCTGTACACGCCGCTGGAGGTGCAGGCCCTGCACCGCGGCGGCGTGCAGCGGGTGTTCGTGGGCAACCTGCGCAGCGGCAAACACCGTGTCGACGCCTTTTTCACCGGCCGCGGCCCGCACGAGCGCGACTACAAACGCGCCACCACGCTGGAGTTCGAGAAGGGCACCGAACCGCGCTACATCGAGCTGCGCATCAAGGACACCGCTGCCAAGCTGCAGCCCGAGTTCGAGGTGAAAGTCTGGTGAACAGGCTCCCCCCCGAAGCGACTGCGTCGCTCCCCCCCAGGGGGGCACCGCCAGCGGCCCGGCAAAGCCGGTTCCGCGGCGGTCGCTTGATCAGCCTTTTGCTCGCGACCGGTGTTTGCACCGCCGCGGCGCAGACGCCCGTGCCCGGTGCGCCGCAGGTGATCTCGGCGCCGCACTACGGCGACACGCTTTTCCACTTCTACCAGGGGCGCAGCTTCGCGGCCATCACGGGGCTCATGGTCTCGCAGCACTTCGAGCGCGTGAGCCCGCACGACGACGAAGCCGAGGTGCTGCGCGGCGGCCTGCTGCTGGGTTACGGCCTGCATGACGAAGCCGAGGCCGTGTTCGCGCGCCTCATCGAGCGCCAGGCGCCGCCGGAGGTGCAGAACCGCGCCTGGTTCTACCTCGCCAAGCTGCGCCACCAGCGTGGCCTGCCCGAGGCTGCAGCGCTCGCGCTCTCGCGCGTGGTGGGCCGGCTGCCGGGCACGCTGGAAGAAGACCACCAGCTGCTGCGTGCACAGCTGCTGCTGGACGCACGCGACTACCGCGGCGCCGCCGCCGTGCTGCGCGCGCTGCAACCCGAAGCGCCGAAAAAGGACGCCCCGCCGCCCAGCACCGCGCTGCTCTATGCGCGCTACAACCTGGGCGTGGCGCTGGTGAAAGCCGGCGATCAAACCGAAGGCCAGGCCTTGCTGGACAGCGTGGGCCAGACCCCCGGCCCCGACGAAGAAGTGCGCAGCCTGCGCGACCGCGCCAACGTCGCGCTCGGCTTCGCTGCGCTGTCGGCCAAGAAGCCGCGCGACGCGCGCGCCGTGCTGCAGCGTGTGCGCCTGCAGGGCCCGCAATCGAACAAGGCGCTGCTGGGCTTCGGCTGGGCCGCGGCCGAACTGAAAGACCCGCAGCTGGCGCTGGCCCCGTGGACAGAACTCGCCGGCCGCGGCGCGCAAGGCGGTGCCGACGCCGCCGTGCTGGAAGCGCGCATCGCACTGCCCTACGCCATGGCCGAGCTGCGCGCCTACCAGAGCGCGCTGCAGGGCTACCGCCAGGCCGCGCAGGGTTTCGAGGACGAGCAGCGCGCCCTCACCGAGAGCATCGCCGCGGTGCGCGGTGGTGAGTTCGTGAACCGCCTGCTCGACGCCAACCCCGAGGGCAGCGCGCCGGGCCTGGGTGTCTCGCCGGGCATCGGGCAGCTGCCACCGCTGCCGCACGCCGCCCACCTGGCGCCGCTGCTGGCCGGTCACGGCTTCCAGGAGGCTTTCAAGCAGCTGCGCGACCTGCAGTTCCTGCAGCACAACGTGCAGCAGTGGCAGAACAACCTGGGCACCTACGCCGACATGCTGGACAACCGCCGCCGCGCCTTCGAGGCGCGCCTGCCCGCCGCGCGCAACAGCCGCGGCGCGGCCGAGCTGGCAGCGCTGGCCGAACGCCGCGGCGCGCTGGTGGCCGAGCTCGACCGCACGCAGTCCGAAGTTGATGTCGGGGCGTTCGCCAACCCGGCCGAGCAGGCGCTGCAGCAGCGCATCGCACGCAGCCGCAGCACGCTGAAAGCCGCCGAAGGCAGCGAAGTGATGGACGCCGCCACGCTGGCCGAAGCCGCAGAGCGCCTGCGCCGCGCTGCGGGCGCGCTGCAGTGGCAGTTGTCGCAGACCTACTCCGAGCGTCGCTGGGAAGCCACCAAGGCCCTGCGCGGCGCCGAGGCCACGCTGACCGAGGCGCGTGAACGCGAAGCCGCGCTGGTGCGCGCTCAGCAGGAAGAGCCGGCGCGCCACGCGCTGTTCGCAGAGCGCATCGCGCAGCTGTCGGCGCGCATCGCCGCCATGCAGCCGCAGCTGGCCGGCGCGGCGCAGCTGGCGCAGGCGCGGCTGCAAGACATCGCCGTGGCCGAGCTGCAAGCGCAGCAGGAGCGTCTGGGCGTCTACGCGGCTCAAGCGCGGCTGGCCATCGCGCAGATCCACGACCAGGCGCAGTTCGCGCGCCGCACCGATACCGCCGCGCCCGCCGCAGAAAGCAACGCGCGATGAAGCGCCCGCCCTACACCCCGCGAGCGCCGTTCGCCCTGGCCGCCACGGCCACCGCCGCCGTGCTGCTGCTGGCCGCCTGCGCCGGCCCCAAGACCCTGCCCGGCGACAACCAGCCCACACTGGCCAGCCTGGCGCAGCGCGAGATCAAGGTGGCGCCCGACAACCTGCCGGTGCTGGCCGAAGACCAGACCATCGCCGCCTACCGCGACTTCCTGGCCACCACGCCACAGCCGGCGCAGGCCCCGCAGCGCGCCGAAGCGCTGCGCCGCCTGGGCGATCTGGAGATGGACCGCGCCGACCGCGTGGCCGCCGACAGCACGGCCGCCGCCGGTGCCGAGCCCGACTACAAGGCCGCGGTGGCGCGCTACGAAGAGTTCCTCAAGCTCTACCCGCAAGACCCCGGCAACCACCGCGTGCTCTACCAGCTGGCGCGCGCACAAGAGCAGGGCGGCCAGCTCGAAGCAGCACTCGCCACGCTGACGAAACTCGTCACCACCTACCCGGGCACCGTGCACGCCGAAGAAGCCCAGTTCCGCCGCGGCGAGCTGCTCTTCGCCATGCGCAACTACGCGCTGGCCGAAGGCGCCTACGCCGCGGTGCTGCAGGCCGGGCCGGGCACGGCCTTCCAGGAGCGTGCGCTTTACATGCAGGGCTGGTCGCTCTTCAAGCAAGGCAAGGCCGAAGAGGCGCTCAAGCCCTTTTTCGGCGTGCTCGACATCAAGCTCGGCGGCCTGAAGGGCCTGATGCAGGACGAAGCCGACCTCGCCGCGATCCCCCAGCTGACCCGCGCCGACCGCGAACTCGTGGAAGACAGCTTCCGCGTGATGAGCATCAGCCTGGCCAGCCTGCAAGGCGCCGAGAGCGTGTGGCGCTACATCGACAGCCCCGTGCGCGAGGCCTACCAGTTCCGTGTGTACGGCGCCCTGGGCGAGCTGTACTCGAAGCAAGAACGCATCAAGGACGCCGCCGACACCTACGCGCTCTTCGTGCGTCGCCAGCCACTGCACGTGCAGGCGCCGCTGCTGCAGGCGCGTGTGATCGAGCTCTACGAGACCAACGGCTTCGACACCCTGGCGTTGCAGGCCAAGAAGGATCACGTGCGCCGCTACGGCGCCGAAGGTGAAGGCGCCGAGTTCCGCCGCGCCAACCCCACGGGCTGGCAGCGTGTGCAGCCGCTGGTGCAGACGCACCTCACGCAATTGGCGCGCCACCACCACGCCCTGGCGCAGCGCACGCGTGCCCCGGCCGATGTGCAGGAGGCCGTGCGCTGGTACCGAACGCTGCTGACGTCATTCCCGCAGAGCGCGGAAGCGCCGGCGCAGCGTTTCCTGCTGGCCGAGCTGCTGTTCGAAGACCGCCAATGGGCCGCCGCGGCCGCCGAGTACGAGACCGTGGCCTACCGGCATGCCCAGCACCCGCGCGGCGCCGATGCTGGCTACTCGGCGCTGCTGGCGTATGCCGAGCAGGAGAAGCCCGCGGCCGACAAGCCCGCGCGTGAGGCGCTGCAGCGCGCCTCGGTGGCCAGCGCCCTGCGTTTTGCGCAGGCCTACCGCGCCGATGCGCGCGGCGGCCCGGTGCTCACGCGCGCGGCGGAGCAGCTCTTCGCGCTGAACGACACCGCGGCCGCCGCGGGCGTGGCGCGTCAGGCGTTGGCGCTGCAGCCACCGCCCGCCGAAGCGCAGCGCCGCACGGCCTGGACCGTGATCGCCCACCACGCTTTTGAACAAGGCCGGCATGCCGAGGCCGAAGCGGCTTACGGCGAAGTGCTGGCGCTCTCACCCGCTGGCACGCCGGGCCGCAACGAGGCCGCCGAGCGCCTGGCCGCCAGCATCTACAAGCAAGGCGAAGCCGCGCGCGGCGCAGGCGATGCACGCGCGGCCGTGGGCCACTTCGAACGTGTGGCTGCCTTGGGCGCCAGCACGGGCGGGCTGCTGGCCGCCACCTCGGCGGTGCGCGCCAGCGCGCAGTTCGACGTGGCCGCTGCGCTCATCCAGCTGAAAGACTGGCCGCGTGCCGCCACGGCGCTGGAGAACTTCCGCCGCGAGCAGCCCGGCCACCCGCTGCAGGCCGAGGTGGCGCCGCGCCTGGCGCTGGCCTACCTGGAACAGAAGCGCCACAGCCTGGCCGCGGCCGAGTTCGAGAAGGTCAGCGCCGCCAGCACCGAGCCCGAGCTCGCACGCGGCGCGCTCTGGCAGGCCGCCGAACTGCACGAGAGGGCCGCCCGCGAGGCCCCGCCCCCCGCGCCCGTGGTGGCTGCGGCCACCCCGGCACGCAAGCCGGCCGCACGCAAACCCGCGCCCGCCCCGGCTGCCAAGAAGCGCAACGCGCGCGCGGCCCCGGCCGCGCCGGTGGAACCGCCGCTGGCCGGCAGCACCCCGCTGCTGACCACGGCCCTGAAGGCCTACGAGAACTACCTGCAGCGCCACCCGCTGCCGCTGGAAACCGCGGTGGAAGCCCGCTGGCGCATCGCCGAGTTGCTGCGCGCCGACCAGCAGCCCGCGCGCGCCCTGGCCTGGCAACGCCGTGTGCAAGAGGCCGACGCCAACGCCGGCGAAGCCCGCACCGCGCGCACGCGCACGCTGGGCGGCCAGGCCACCTTGGCCCTGGCCGAGCCGGTGCGCGCCGCCTACCAGCAGGTGGCGCTGGTGGAGCCGCTGGCGCAGCAGCTCAAGCTGAAGAAGGCGCGTCTGGAAGAGGCGCTGCGCGCCTACGCCGCGGCCAGCGAGGTGGGCATCGCCGAGGTGACCACCGCCGCCACCTTCCACACCGCCAGCGTCTACCAAGATTTCGGCAAGGCCATGCTCGATTCGGCGCGGCCCAAGAAGCTGAAGAAAGACGAGCTCGAGCAGTACAACGTGATGCTGGAAGAGCAGGCTTTCCCCTTTGAGGAAAAAGCCATCGAGCTCTACGAGACCAACGCGCGCCGCACCACGCAGGGCCTGTACGACCGCTGGGTGCAGGCCAGCCTGGCCGCGCTGGCGAAGTTGAAGCCCGTGCGCTACGCCAAGGCCGAGCGCAACGACCCGGCCGTGCCCGTGGCGCTGCAGAACGACCTGCCGGCCGTGCAGGCGGCGCTGGCGCCTTTGCAAGGCCTGGCGCGTGCGCCGCTGCTGAACCAGCAGGGTTTGCTGCAGCGCCAGCAAGGCCGCTTCGACGACGCCAAGCAGTCGTATGAAGACGCCATCGCCGCCGACAAGGACGCGCTGGCCCCGGTGTTCAACCTCGCCATCCTGCACGACCTCTACCTCGGCGACGCGGCCCGCGCGCAGGCGCTCTACCAGCGCTGCCTGGAGCTGGCCCCGGCCGAGGCGCCCACCCTCAACCGTTGGCTGGCCGAGCTGAGAACACGCAAGCCCGCCAAGCTGGCGGCAGCACCGGCCGCCGCCACCGCCGCACCCAAGCCCGCCACCACCGCCCAGGAGACGCGATGAAAACCATCCTGAGCTTCACCACGGCCTGTCTGCTGGCCGGCGCCGCAGCCGCCCAAGACCGCGCCGACATCGACCGCACGCAGATCATCGGCAACCGCGAGCTGCCCAAGGTGCTGTACATCGTGCCGTGGAAAAAACCGCTGCCCGGCACGCTCAGCGGCCGCCCGGTGCAGAGCGTGCTCGACGAGGCCCTGGCGCCCGTGGACCGCGAGGTCTTCCGCCGCGAGGTGATCTACAGCGCGCAGCTGCGTGCGCAGCCTGCTGCGGCCAGCACCGCCGCGCCCGTCTCTGCCCCCGTTCCCACCCCTTCCCCTGCCAACACCCCCGCCCCTGCCGGAGCCTCCCGATGAACACCTTCAACACCGTCGTCAAGTTCTTCGTCGACTGCGGCCCCTTCCTCTACCCCAGCCTGACGATGATGACCATCGGCCTGGCGATTGCCATCGAGCGTTTCATCTTCCTGCGCCGCGCGCGCAGCGAAAACCGCAAGCTCTGGGACCAGCTGCTGCCCACGCTGCAGGCCGGCCGCTTCAAGGAAGCCGCGGGCATGGTGGCCAACAGCGAAGCCGCCATCGGCAAGATCGTCTCGCACGGCCTGGCGCGCATGGCCAGCGCCCGCCGCCGCGAGGACATCGACCACGCCATGGAAGAAGGCATGATGGAAATCGTGCCGCGCCTGGAGAAGCGCACGCACTACATCGCCACCTTCGCCAACACCATCACCCTGGTGGGCCTGCTGGGCACCATCATCGGCCTGATCAAGGGCTTCACGGCCGTGGCGCAGGTGAACCCGGCCGAGAAGGCCGAGTTGCTGAGCGCATCCATCTCGGTGGCCATGAACAACACGGCCTTTGCGCTGATGGTGGCCATCCCCTTCCTGCTGATCCACGCCTTCCTGCAGGCCCGCGCCAGCGAGATCGTCGACAGCCTGGAGGCCGCCAAGATCACCTTCCTGAACCTGGTGCAGCGCCTGGCCGGTGAGCAGCCGCGCGACCAACGCGCCTCTGCCAACCTGGCCGACTGAGCCGGCAGCAGCGCCATGAGAACGCGCCGCTTGCGCAAGGAAGTGCCGCACCTGGAGATCACGGCCTTCATCAACCTGATCGTCGTGCTGGTGCCCTTCCTGCTGTCCACCGCCGTCTTCACGCGGCTGGCGGTGATGGACCTGCAACTGCCGGCGCAACAGTCGGCGGTGGACCAGTTGAAGGTCGACAACCTGCAGCTCGAAATCGTCATCCGCAAAGACGCGCTGGAGGTCGGCGACCGTGTCGGCGGGCTCATCCAGCGCATCGACATCAAAGGGGCCGAGCACGACGTGCAGGCCTTGCAACAGCTGATGGTGATGGTCAAGGGCAAGTTCCCCACGCAGCGTGAAGCCACGCTGCTGGCCGAGCCCGACACCAGCTACGACCAGTTGGTGCAGGTGATGGACGCCGTGCGCGGCACCGTCACGCCCCAGGGCAAGCAGCTGGTGCGGGCCGAGCTCTTCCCGAACATCTCGGTGGGCGATGCCCCGGTGCGCGGAGCCGCGGCCCCCGTCAACACCGCGAACACCGCCAACCCCGCGAAAGGCCGCAGCTGATGGCCACGCTCTCCCCGCTGGAAAAACGCGCCCAGCGCAAGGCGCGCAACAGCACCGCCATGGACATGAACCTGGTGGCGCTGATCGACGTGTTCACCATCCTCATCTTCTTTCTGCTGAGCAGCGCCTCGGGCGTGGAAACGCTGGTCAGCCCCAAGGCGGTGGAGCTGCCGCTGGCCAACAGCATCCAGGCGCCGAAAGACACCGTGGTGCTGGTGATCGCGGGTGACGAAATCCTGGCCGACGGCCGGCGCGTGGCCCTGGTCAGCGAGGCGATGGCCAGCGCCGACGATCTGATCCCGGGCCTGAAGGCCGAGCTCGACGTGCTGGCCAGCCGCCAGGCCGTGCGCGCCGAAAACCGCGAAAGGCTGGCCGCCGAGGGGCAAGCCGTCACCATCATGGCCGACAAGACCGTGCCCTACCAATTGCTGCGCAAGGTGATGGCCACCTGCGCACGCGCCAACTTCAGCGACGTGTCCTTCGCGGTGCGTCAGCGCGTGGAGGGGTGATGACGAGCTTCGCACTCCCTGCCGCCCCGCACCCGGCGCTGCCGCCGGGCGCGCTGGCCGCGCTAGAACAGCTGCAGCGCGTCAAGGCCGCGGCGATGCTGCCCTGGGCGGTGTCGGCCGCCGACGAGCAGCGTTTCCGGCGCATCCTGCGCACGCTCTTGGCCGTGGTGCTGCTGCTGGCCATCGCGCTGCCCTTTGTGCCGCTGCGCACGCCCGAACGCAGCGCCGCGCCCGCGCTGCCGCCGCCCATGGCCAAGCTGCTGCTGGAGCGGCCCGTGGCGCCACCCGCCCCGCCCCCGCCGGCGGTGAAGCCCGACGCCACCGAAGTGGCCCAGGCCACGAAGCCCGAAGCCCCGAAAGAAGCCGCGGCCAAGCCCGCCCCGCCGGTGCCGCCGAAGAAGGGCGCCCCGGTGCCCGAAGCGCGGCAGCCCGTCGAAGGCAAACCGCCTGGCGAGGTGGCGCTGGACAACGCCCGCCGCAAGGCCAGCGGCGTGGGCCTGCTGGCGATGAAGAGCGAGCTGGCCGAGCTGAGCGGCACACCCGCCGCTGTGCAGCTCAAGCAGGACATCAAGCCCGGGCCCGGCGTGGGCACGGGCGTGGGTGTCGGCGTGGGCGCCGGGCGCGACCCGGGTGTGCCGGTGCGTGCGCTCATCACGAGCAACGCCACCACCGGCAGCGGCGGCATCAACACCGCCGCCTACAGCCGCGACACCGGCGGCGGCGGCCTGGCCGGCCGCGCCACCACGCTGGTGGAAGGTGTGGCCGGCGGTGGCGGTGGCGGTGGCGGCGGCCCGGGCGGTGGCGGTGCGCGCGACGGCAAGGGCACCGGCAGTTCGGTCGGCGGTGGTGGTGGCAGTGGCAAGGGTGGCACCCTCACCAAGGGCAGCAGCGGCAAGGCCACACGCAGCATCGAGGACATCAAGCTCGTCTTCGAACGCAACAAGGGCGCCATCTACGCCATCTACAACCGCGCGCTGCGCGACGATCCGGCGCTGCAGGGCAAGGTGGTGCTGGAGCTGAAGATCGCTCCGAGTGGCGCGGTGGAAGGCCTGCGTATCGTCAGCAGCGAGCTGAAGGCCGAAGACCTGGAGAAGAAGCTGCTGGCGCGCATCCGCCAGTTCGACTTCGGCGCAAAAGACGTCGACCAGATGGTCGTCACCTGGCCGGTGGACTTCCTGCCGTCCTGAAGCCAGTCGCGCTGGGCCCCAGGCCCGGCGCGCACCCGCTCAGCGTTTGGCGCTGGCGCTGGGGAAACGGTAGTGGTCGCGCTGCAGCACGGCGGCCACGGCCATCACGTCTTCAGGAAACAGGCCGAGCTTCAGCTCGGTGCTGCACATCTCCACCATGCTCAGCAGCGCAGCAGGCCGGCTGATGCGGCCCTGCGGCCGGTAGATGGCCGAGCCGTCACCGCCCACCTTGCGCGCGTGGCAGGCCGAGCAGGCGTTTTCACGGATCAGCTTCTCGCCCAGCGCGAGGTCGGCCTCGGGCCAGGTGTGCAGGGGCGTCTGTGCCGCGGCCGCGCTGGCCAGCAGGGCGAGTGCGCCCGCAAACGCAACCAGCCGCCCGCGGCGGAACCGTGACGAACCCGCGTGGGCAGGCGAGGGGTGGACCATGGCGTGAGCTCCGGCTGTGTCCCGCCACTGTAACGGCGCCTCCACGCCGCTGGCGGCGGCGTGCCTCACTGGATCACGCCGCCGGGGGCGGGGTGGCTGCGTTCTTCGCCGCCATCGCATCGCGCAGCTTCTTCAGCCGCTCGCGCGGGTCTTCCTTGCTCACCTGCTCGCTGAGCTTCATCTCTGCGATGAAGCGGCTGGGCACGGCCTGCACCATCTCGCGGCCCTTCTTGCGGCGGCGCAGCGTGCTCACCACCAGCGTGCTGCGCGCACGTGTGATGCCCACGTACATCAGCCGGCGTTCTTCTTCCAGACGCTCGGGCGTCATCGCTTCGGCGTTCTCGCTGCCGCTCTGGAAGGGCAGCAGCCCCTCGTTCACGCCCACCAGCACCACGTGCGGCCACTCCAGGCCCTTGCTGGCGTGCAGGGTGGAGAGCGTCACCACGTCCTGGTCGCCTTCGCGTTCGGCCAGGCTGATGATGACGGCGATGGTCTGCGCCACCTGCAGCACCGTCTGGCGCTCGGTCTCGAAGGTGGCGCCGGCTTCCTGGTTGATCTGCCCGCCGCAGCGCTTGGCGATCCAGTCGACGAAATCGAGCACGTTGCCCCAGCGCGCGGCGGCGAGTTTTTCGCTGTCTTCGCCATCGAAGAGGTGCTGCTCGTACTGGATGTCCTTGAGCCAGCCCATCAGCAGCGCCTTGGCTTCTTCAGCGCCCTGCGTGTGGCGCGCGCGGTGCTCCAGGTCGCTGACCTCGCGGCCGAACTGCTGCAGCGCTTCCACCGCCTTGCCCTTGAGCACGGTGTTCAGGCTGGGCGAGAACAGCGCCTCGAAGAGGCTGATCTTCCACTTCGACGCGAACTCACCCAGCGCCGCCAGCGTGGTGTGGCCGATGCCGCGTTTGGGCGTGGTGGCCGCGCGCAGGAAGGCGGGGTCGTCGTCCTGGTTCACCAGCAGGCGCAGCCAGGCGCAGAGGTCCTTGATCTCGGCACGGTCGAAATAGCTCTGGCCGCCGCTCACCTTGTAGGGGATCTGCGCCGCGCGCAGCTTCTGCTCGATCACACGCGCCTGGTGGTTGGCGCGGTAGAGGATGGCGAAGTCAGAGAACTTGTTGCGCCCGTCATTGCCCCTGAGCGATTGGATGCGCGAAACCGCACGCTCGGCCTCGTGCTCTTCGCTGTCGTTCTCTTGCAGGCGCACGGGTTCACCGTCGCCGAACTCGCTCCACAGCTTCTTCTCGAAGATCTTGGGGTTCTTCGCGATCACCGCGTTGGCCGCGCGCAGGATGTGGCCGGTGCTGCGGTAGTTCTGCTCCAGCGGGATCACTTTCAGCTGCGGAAAGTCCTGCGGCAACTTTTTCAGGTTCTCGATGGTGGCGCCGCGCCAACCGTAGATGCTCTGATCGTCGTCGCCCACGGCGGTGAACATCGCACGCTCGCCCACCAGGGCCTTGAGCAGTTCGTACTGCACGGCGTTGGTGTCCTGGTATTCGTCCACCAGCACGTGGCGGAAGGTGGCCTGCCACTTGGCGCGCGCCTCGGCGTCGCGTTGCAGCAGCGCCAGCGGCAGCGTGATGAGGTCGTCGAAGTCCACCGCCTGGAAGGCCGCCAGGCGCTCCTGGTACAGGCGCATCACGCGCGCAGCCACTTGCTCGTCAGCCGTGGTGGCGGCGGCCTCGGCGGTCTCGGCGTTCAGGCCCTGGTTCTTCCACAGGCTGATGGCCCACTGCCAGCGGCGCGCCAGGGCCGCGTCGGTGGTGCCGCCGGCCTCGCGCATCACGCCCAGCACGTCGTCGCTGTCGAGGATGCTGAAGTTGGCCTTCAGCCCGATGCGCGTGCCATCCGTGCGCAGCATGCGAACGCCCAGCGAGTGGAAGGTGCTCACCGCCAGCTCGCGCGCGGCCTTGCCGCCGATGAGCTGCTTGGCGCGCTCGCGCATCTCGGCCGCGGCCTTGTTGGTGAAGGTGATGGCGGCGATCTGTTTCGCCTCCAGCCCGCTGCCCAGCAGCCGCGCGATCTTGTGAACGATCACGCGCGTTTTGCCCGAGCCGGCGCCGGCCAGCACCAGACAAGGCCCGTGCAGGTGGTGCACGGCCTCCATCTGGGCGTTGTTGAGCGAGGCGGGGGCCGGGGCGTTCATGAGGGGCGCGATGATAGCCAGCGCCCCCCGGCGCGGCGCTGACGCGGCTGGCGTGGTGCCGTCAGGCCATGAAACCGAGGTTGCGCCGGGCCGTGTCGAAGTTGCTGAGGTTCGGGAAGATGTCCAGCAGCGTGCTGTCGCTCACGCCGAACCAGCGGCCCAGCGTGGCGCCCAGCTGGTCCACCGACACCTCGGGCAGCAGCGAGCCGTTGCCCAGCTGGTCGGTGCTGCTGTCGAAGTTGTTGTTGTTGCCGTTTTTCACGCCCAGCGTCGGCAGGCGGCCGTAGACATCACCGCCGCGCACCGCACCGCCCATCACGAAATGGTGGCTGCCCCAGCCGTGGTCGGTGCCATCGCCGTTGCTGGTGAAGGTGCGGCCGAAGTCGCTGGCCGTGAACAGCGTGACGTTGTTGCGTGCGTTCAGCGCCCCCAGCGCG
The DNA here is from genome assembly GCA_001295865.1 of beta proteobacterium AAP65. GTDB lineage: Bacteria > Pseudomonadota > Gammaproteobacteria > Burkholderiales > Burkholderiaceae_C > Rubrivivax. The sequence goes on along the minus strand of LJHW01000006.1, from coordinate 295,170 downwards.
CCGTCGAAATAGGTGAGCGCCTGGCTCAGCCGCGCCATCAGGTCGGCGTGGTTGCGGTTCTGCAGGTCGTGGGTGTCGAAACCGCCCATGCTCACGAAAAACACCTGGCGGCGCGCACCCGTGGCGCCCGAGATGCCGGCATCGATCAAGCGCGCCACCACCTGCAGCTGCTGCGCCAGGCCGTTGGCGGTCTGCTGGCCGGTCAGCGGGTTCAGGTAACGCAGCTTGGGGTCGTTGGCGACGTTGTAGTTGCCGCTGGTCGGGGCGGTGCCGAAGGCAGCGTCGCTGGGCGGGCGCAGGGCCGTGCGCAAGGTGGTCTCGGCGTCGATGCTGCGCTGGCTGATGGCGGCCAGGTCGCGCTCGAAGACGTGGTTGCCGCGGGCGGTGCCCGCGATGCGCTGCAGGGCCGCCGCCACGTCGGTGCTGCCGTAGACACGGCCGTTGCTGTCGGCGCCCATGCGGATGGCGCCGTTGGTGCTGACCTGGTACTGCTGCACCGTCTGCCCCGCCAGCCACACCGCGTTGCCGCTGGCCGAGATGCTGGTGAAGACCGTGCGCGAGTTCATCGAGGCCAGGGCATCCCCCATACGCCCGCCCCAGCCGCGCGTGGCGCCTTCGGCGGCCAGTGCCTGCCAGGTGTTCTGCTGGTCGTTGTGCGAGAACAGGCTGGCCGGTTTGGGGTGCGTGCTCTGGCCGTACTGCGCCTTGGTGGTGGGGCGGATCAGCGGGCCCACGTTGGGCACGATGGCCAGGCGGCGATCGGTGTCGAAGAGCTGCTGCACACCGCCCATCAGCGGGTGCAGGGCCAGCGTGCGGCCGGTGTTCAGGCCGTTGGCGTTGAGCGGGTTCAGCGCCAGCACACCGCCCAGGCGCGCGGGCGAGCCCACGGCCGCGCCGGTGTTGGGCACCACCCCGGGCGCCAGCAGCGCGATGGAATCGGGCGCCTGGTTGCGCGTGCTGCTGTAGGCCTGCCAGCTGGCGGCATCTGTGGGCAGCACCATGTTGAAGCTGTCGTTGCCGCCGAAGAGGAAGAGGCAGACGATGGCCTTGTAGTCGGGCGCGGTCTGCGCCGCGGCCGAGCCGGCGGCCAGCAGGTTCAGCGCCATCGGCGCACCGGCGCCGGCCAAGGCGCCGAGGGCGCCGGTGTGTTGAAGAAAGCGGCGGCGGGTGGCGTTCATGGTGGTGTGTCTTCCGCGCTCAGCGCTGAACCTGGAATTCGGGGGCGGCCAGCACCAGCAGCACGGCCGCATTCACGCGGTTGCGGCGCGCGGTGTCGATGGCGGCCTGGTTGCTGCCGGCGGTGTTCAACGCCGGGATGGCGATGCTGCCCACCCCGGTGGCGATCTCGGCCTTCAAGGCCGCACCGGCCTGGCCGTAGGTGAGCTTTTCGGCCACCCGCTCCACGAGCGCGGCAGGGTCGCCGGCCAGCGCCAGCTCGGCCGTGAAATCGGGGCGGATGTCGCGCCGGTTCAGCACCACGCCGCCCACCGTGCCGTTGTTCTGGCCCACGCCGCTGGCCACGTTGTCGCGCATGAAATTCACCCAGGCGGCGACGCTGGTTTCGTGTGCGATCTGCAGTTCGGGCGCCACCAGGTTGGACGTGGCCGAGGCCGTGCCCGGCGCCACATAACCCGGGCGGTAGAAGTTGAAGACCGAGGGCGAGCGCATCGGCGTCTGGCCCAGCGAGGTGGCCGGGTTGTCGGTGTTGCCCATGCGCCAGCTGCCGGTGTCGCTGCTGTGCGGGAAGGCGCGCAGGTAGGCAGCGAGCTTGAGCACCGGCTCGCGCACCTTGCCCGAGCTGTCGCTCACCTGCCGCGCCTCGGGGTGCATCAGCACCGCCTTCACCACGGCTTTCATGTCGCCGCGCACACCGCTGCCGTTGTTGGCGAAGGCCTGCGCCACCGCGCGCACATAGGCCGGGCTCGGGTTGCTGGTCACCAGGCGCTGGATGAGCTGGCGGCCGATGAAGGGCCCCACGTTGGCGTGGCCAGCCAGCGTGTCCAGCGCCGTCTTCAGGCTGGCGGCGGGATCGCTCTGCGACTGCGCGGCGATGGTGGTGCCGAGGAAAGTCTTGGCCTCGGTGCTGTGGTACTGCGGGTAGCCCAGCATGGCCTTGAAGGCGCGGTCGGGGTCGCTGTTGCCGTTGGCCGTGCCCTGCGAGAAGCAGCTGTTGTCGGGCCAATCGGGGCAGGCCCAGCTCCAGCCGGTGAAGACCTTGGCCATGCCGGAGATGTCGGCCGGCGTGTAGGTGTCGATGGGCGCACCGCCGCTGGTGCGCGGCGTGCCGTCTTCGTTGAGCTCGACCAGGCCCAGGCTGAAGAGCTGCATCACCTCGCGCGCGTAGTTCTCGTCAGGCACACGGCCGGTGCGCGGGTCGGCCTTCTGGTTGCGCAGGTGCGAGAGGTACACACCCATCATCGGGTGGCGCGACACCGTCTCCAGCAGGTTGCGGTAGGTGCCCAGGCCCTCGTCGCCGAGCATGTCCATCCACGCCGCCACGGCGCGCGGGTTCTGGCCCACGGTGCCGTCGACCAGGCTGATGACGAAGATCTGCGACAGCGCGTAGGCCACCCGCTGGCGCAGTTGGTCGTTGCCGGTGACGGCCTGCTTCCAGAAGCTCTCGAAGACCTGGTCCTGGCCGGCGGCGGCGGTGGGCGTCACGGCCTTCAGCGCGGCGTCGGCGGCGTCCCAGTGGAGCCGGTGCGCCCGGGTGGCCGGCAGCGCCAGCTGCTCGTCGATCCACACCGCGTAGCCCACGGCCATCACGCGGTCGATGCTGGCATCGGTGGCGCCGAAGCTGGCCTGGGCCAGGAAACGTGCGGCCTCCGAGCGCGTGGCCGGCTTTTCCACCACGGGCGCGGGCGGTGGCGCGGCCACGGGGGGCGCTGGCGGGGTACTGTCACCACCACCACCACCGCCGCCGCCGCACGCGGCCATCAGACCGCCGAGGGCCAGAACGGCGAAGCTTCGCCGGATGCGTTGAGTCAGCATGTCGTTCGCCCACCGGGCACCGCGTGCCCTGACCCGGTCATTCTCGGCACCGCTGCTGCCTGCTTGTGCCAACTTCTTGGCAGCTGGCACACCCTTTACCGATCGAAGCGTTTGTGCGCGAAGCAGCCCGGCCTCGCGCATCGGCGCCCGCTCTCCATGACGGCAGCAGGGGGAACGCCCTTCAGTTCCGTGGACCCCCCACCGAAATCTCTGCCTAGAGTCGCTGCAGGCGCCGTTGCCGGCTGTTCTGACGCAGCGCCCCCACCAAACCGCCCCACCCGGCACGCTCGTCGTGTTCAGGAGTCACGTCATGCAAAGCTTCCACAGCCTCAATCTGGCCACGCGGCTGGCCACCGTCTTCGGCGCCATCATCGCCATCTTCGTGGCTGCGGTGGGTGTGGCCTTGTTCAACACGGCGCGGCTGGCCGACGCCGAACACTGGAACACCCACACCCACAAGGTGCTGAAGCTCGCGCAGGAGAACCTCACGGCCATGGTGAACATGGAGACCGGCGCCCGCGGCTTTCTGCTGGCCGGCACCGACAACTTCCTCGAGCCGTGGAACGGGGGCCAAGCGGAGTTCGAGAAATCCTGGAACGAGGCCAAGCAGCTGACCTCCGACAACCCGGCGCAGCAGAAACGGCTCGATGCCATGAAAGTCCGGCGCGACGAGTTCGTGGCCGTGGGCCAGTCGCTCATCCAGGCGCGCCGCGCGGTGAAGCAGGGTGACGGCAGCATGGAAACCTTCGTCACCGAATTCACCAAGGGCCGCGACAAGACCGCCATGGACGCCTACCGCGCGCTGAACAAGGAGTTCTACGACACCGAAGCGCAGCTGCTGGTGGTGCGCGCCAAGATCGCAGAAGACAGCCGTGACACGATGACCCTGACCCTGCAGGGCGGCCTGGTGCTGGCGCTGCTGGTGGCCGGGGGCCTGGGGCTGGCACTGACCCGTTCGGTGCTGGGCCAGCTGGGCGGCGAGCCCGGTCAGGCGGCCGGCGTGGCCAAGGCCATCGCCGAAGGCGACCTGGCCACCGCCGTGCGCGTGAAGGCCGGCGACACCACCAGCCTGATGGCGCAGCTGGCCTTGATGCAGCGCGACCTCGCCCGCGTGGTGGGCAACGTGCGCCAGAACGCCGAGAGCGTGGCCACCGCCAGCGCGCAGATCGCCCAGGGCAACCACGATCTCAGCGGCCGTACCGAACAACAGGCCAGCGCGCTGCAGCAGACCGCGGCCACGATGGAAGAGCTGGGCACCACGGTGCGCGGCAACGCCGACAGCGCCAGGCAGGCCAACCAGCTGGCGCAAAGTGCGTCGACGGTGGCCGCCCAGGGCGGCCAGGTGGTGGACAAGGTCGTCACCACCATGCAGGGCATCAACGAGAGCTCGCGCAAGATCGGCGACATCATCGGCACCATTGACGGCATCGCCTTCCAGACCAACATCCTGGCGCTGAACGCCGCCGTGGAAGCGGCGCGCGCAGGTGAACAGGGCCGCGGCTTCGCCGTGGTGGCCTCTGAAGTGCGCAGCCTGGCGCAGCGCAGCGCCGAGGCGGCCAAGGAGATCAAGAGCCTGATCGGCCGCAGCGTCGAGCAGGTGGAGCAGGGCACATCCCTGGTCGACGAAGCCGGCAAGACGATGAGCGAGATCGTCAGCAGCATCCAGCGCGTGAGCGACATCGTGGCCGAGATCAGCGCCGCCAGCGTCGAGCAGAGCACCGGCGTGTCTCAGGTCGGCGAAGCCGTCACGCAGATGGACCAAGCCACACAGCAGAACGCCGCGCTGGTGGAAGAAAGCGCCGCCGCCGCGCAAAGCATGCAGCAGCAGGCCGAGCAGCTGGTTCGCGCCGTGGCCGTGTTCAAGCTCGCGCCGCAGGCGGCCTGACCCGCCGGCAGGCCGGCGCTGCCGGCCCGCCTGGTTGCATCAACCCAGCGCCGGTGCCAGCGCGCGCCGCGCGTCGTGTTCGGCCAGACCCTGGCGCTGCGCCCAATCGGCCAGCTGGTCTTCACCGATGCGGCCGACGTTGAAGTAGCTCGCCGCCGGGTGGGCCAGGTAGAAGCCGCTGACGCTGGCTGCCGGCGTCATCGCCAGGCTGTCCGTCAGGCCCATGCCTATGCTCTCGGCCTGCAGCACGCGGAACATGTCGCGCTTGACGGTGTGGTCGGGGCAGGCCGGGTAGCCCGGCGCTGGGCGGATGCCGCGGTACTGCTCGGCGATCAGCTGCTCGTGGCTCAGCGCTTCGTCGGCCGCGTAGCCCCACAGGTCGGTGCGCACACGCTGGTGCAGGCGCTCGGCGAAGGCTTCGGCCAGGCGGTCGGCCAGGGCCTTGAACATGATGGCGCTGTAGTCGTCGTGGTCGTCGTTGAAGATCTTTTCGCGCTTCTCCACGCCCAGGCCGGCCGTCACCGCGAAGCAGCCGATGTAGTCGGCCTTCACGCCTTTGGGCGCAATGAAGTCGGCCAGGCTGCGGTTGGGGCGTTTCACACCCTCCACCACCGGGCGCTCGGTCTGCAGGCGCAGCGGGTTCCAGCGCAGGGCCACCTCGCTGCGCGTCTCGTCGGTGTAGATCTCGATGGTGTCGTCGCCCACCGTGTTGGCCGGCAGCAGCGCCACCACGCCGTTGGCCTGCAGCCAGCGGCCTTCGATCAGCCGCTGCAGCAGGCGCTTGCCGTCGCTGAACACACGCTGCGCCTCGTGGCCGACGATCTCGTCGCGCAGGATCTCGGGGAACTTGCCCGCCAGGTCCCAGGTCTGGAAAAACGGCGCCCAGTCGATGGCCGTGGCCAGGTCGGCGAGGTCGTAGTTCTTGAACTCACGGCGGCCGATGAACTTCGGCACCGGCGGCGTGTAGGCCGCCCAGTCCAGCACGTGTTTGTTGGCGCGCGCGGCGGCCAGCGTCACCAGCGGCGTGGCCTTCTTCTGTGCGTGCAGCTGGCGCACTTGTTCGTAATCGCTGCGCAGCTCGTCGATGTACTTCGCGGCGCGTTCGTCGCTCAGCAGGTCGCTGCACACCCCCACGCTGCGGCTGGCATCGGGCACGTAGACCACCGGGCCTTCGTAGTGCGGCGCGATCTTCACCGCCGTGTGCACACGGCTGCAGGTGGCGCCACCGATCAGCAGCGGCGTGCCACGGGCACGGAAATAGTCGTCGCGCTGCATCTCGGCGGCCACGTGCTGCATCTCTTCCAGGCTGGGCGTGATCAGGCCGCTCAGGCCGATGATGTCGGCGCCCTCTTCCTTGGCCTTCTTCAGGATGTCCTGGCAGGGCACCATCACGCCCATGTTCACGACTTCGAAGTTGTTGCACTGCAAGACCACGGTGACGATGTTCTTGCCGATGTCGTGCACGTCGCCCTTCACGGTGGCGATGACGATCTTGCCTTTCGGCTTGGCCTCGCCGCCGCCGGCGATCAGCAGCTTCTTTTCTTCTTCGATGTAGGGCAGCAGGTGGGCCACGGCCTGCTTCATCACGCGCGCGCTCTTCACCACCTGCGGCAGGAACATCTTGCCCTGGCCGAAGAGATCGCCCACCACGTTCATGCCGGCCATCAGCGGGCCTTCGATCACGTGCAGCGGCCGGCCGCCGGTGGCGGCGATGGCCTGCCAGGCTTGTTCGGTGTCTTCGACGATGAACTCGGTGATGCCGTGCACCAGCGCGTGGGAGAGGCGCTCGTTCACGCCCGCAGCGCGCCAGGCCAGGCGCGCGCTGTCGTCCTTGGCCGCGCCCTTGGCGCTTTCGGCCACTTCGATGAGGCGTTCACCGGCGTCTTTGCGGCGGTTCAGCACGACGTCTTCCACGCGCTCGCGCAGCGTGGCTTCCAGGTCGTCGTACACGCCCACCATGCCGGCGTTGACGATGCCCATGTCCAGCCCGGCCTGGATGGCGTGGTACAGGAAGACGGTGTGGATGGCCTCGCGCACCGGGTCGTTGCCGCGGAAGCTGAAGCTCACGTTGCTGACGCCACCGCTGACCTTAGCGCCAGGCAGGTGCTGCTTGATCCAGCGCGTGGCCTCGATGAAGTCGACGGCGTAGTTGTCGTGTTCTTCGATGCCGGTGGCGATGGCAAAGATGTTGGGGTCGAAGATGATGTCTTCGGGCGGGAAGCCCACCTCGTCCACCAGCACGCGGTAAGCGCGTTCGCAGATCTCGATCTTGCGCTGGTAGGTGTCGGCCTGGCCCTTTTCATCGAAAGCCATCACCACGGCGGCTGCGCCGTAGCGGCGCACCAGCGTGGCCTGGCGCTTGAACTCGGCCTCGCCTTCTTTCAGCGAGATGCTGTTGACGATGCCCTTGCCCTGGATGCACTTCAGGCCGGCCTCGATGACGCTCCACTTCGAGCTGTCGATCATGATGGGCACACGCGCGATCTCGGGCTCACCGGCGATCAGCTTCAAGAAGCGCTCCATGGCTGCGGCGCTGTCGAGCATGGCCTCGTCCATGTTCACGTCGATGACCTGGGCGCCGTTTTCCACCTGCTGGCGCGCGACGCTCAGCGCGTCTTCGAAGCGCCCTTCGAGGATCATGCGGGCGAAGGCCTTGCTGCCCGTGACGTTGGTGCGTTCGCCGATGTTGACGAAAAGGCTGCCCGTGCCGATGGCAACAGGTTCCAGGCCCGAAAGGCGCATGGCGGGCGGTTGGCGGTTCATGGGCGGCACTCCGGCAAAACGTGTTGGGGGAGTGAGCGCCGTTGCATCCGGCGGGGCGAAGCAGGCTGCTCCGGGCCGGGCCCCGAGCCTGGCAGCGCACCTGGCGGTGGCCGTCGCAACGCTCCTCGGGAACTGCACATTTTAGGCGCGCACCCCCCGGCTTGCGGGGCGGCGCCTGCCGCGGGCTCAGCGGCTGTGTGAAGTCAGGCGCGAGAGCGGGCCCGAGGTGCTGATGCCCGGCCCGGCGCGGCGCGCGGTGGGCAGCACGGCGTTGGCCGGCGCTTCGTCCAGGCCCACGGCCGCCACGTCGGGCAGGGCCGAGACACTCTCGGCGCCCCGGCGCATGGCCAGGCCCACGGCCAGGATGTCGATCACCAGCAGGTGCAGGATGCGGCTGACCATGGGCACGTGCGTGGCCACGTCTTCCACGTGGTCGACGATCAAGGCCACGTCGGCCTTGCGCGCCAGCGGGCTCTGGCTGGCGGTGATGGCCACCACCGGCGCGCCGCGCGCGTGTGCCGCCTCGCACACGCCGAGCAGGTCGTCCACGCGGCCGCTGCTGCTGATGATCACCACCACATCGGACGGCCGCAGCACCTTGGCCGAGAGCAACTGCAGGCGCGGGTCGGTCACGCTCGCGCTCGGCACACCGAAACGCAGGAACTTGAACTGCGCGTCGTCGGCCACCACGCCGTAGTGGCCCACCGCGTAGAACTCGATGCGCTCGGCCGCGGCCAGCAGGTCGATGGCGCGCACCAGGGTGTCGCGGTTGAGCTGCTCGCGCACCTGCAGGATGGCGCTGGCCGTGTTGCCCAGCACCTTCACGCCGAGTTCCAGCACCGAATCGGAACCCGTCACCTGCGTGTGCGTCAGCGGCACCGTGGCCGAGAGGCCCGAGGCCAGGCGCAGCTTGAAGTCACTCAGGCCCTCGCAGCCCAGGCTGCGGCAGAAGCGGATGACGGTGGGCTGGCTCACCGCCGCCGCCTTGGCGATCTCGGCGATGGGGTCGTTCAGCGCCGAGCGCGGGTGCGCCAGCACGTGGTCGGCCACGCGTTTTTCGGCCGGCGAAAGGCCTTCGCGCGCGCGCTGGATCTGCCCCAGGATGGCCGAGCCGTGTTCGGCATGCAGCGTGCGCAGCTGCGCGGCCAAGATGGCGGCCACGCCGTCGAAGGTGGCGTGTTCGGCCGTCACCACGAAGGTGGGGATGACCTTCACGTAGTCGCTGAAGCGGCCCTTGTCCTCGAAGCGCGCGCGGAAGGGGCTGGCGTCGAAGTACTCGCCCAGCCGCGGCACGATGCCGCCGCCGATGTACACACCGCCCAGGGCGCCCAGCGTCACCGCCAGGTTGCCGGCGGCGGTGCCCAGGATGCTGCAGAAGGCCTGCAGCGTTTCTTCGCACAGCGGGTCGGCGTGGTCGAGCGCACGGCGCGTGATCTCGGGCGCCGACAGGGCCTCGGGCTCCAGGCCGGCGCGGTGGATGAGCGCGCGGTGGATCAGCTCCAGCCCCGGCCCCGAGAGCAGGCGCTCGAAGGACAGGTGCGAGTACAGCGTCATGCCGTAGCGCAGGATGGCGATCTCGCGCTCGTCGCGCGGCGCGAAGTTGGTGTGGCCGCCTTCGGTGCCCAGCGCCACGTAGCCGTCGCTCAAGGGAATGAGGCCGCTGACGCCCAGGCCGCTGCCAGCGCCGATGACGCCGATGACGCTGTTCTCGCGCGCCTGCCCGCCGCCCACCTGGCGGCGCTGGCCGGGCGCCAGGCGCGGCAGCGCCATGGCCAGCGCGGTGAAGTCGTTCACCACCACCAGCGTGGAGAGGCCCAGCCGCTGGCGCATCTGCTCGATGCTGAACTGCCAGTGGTAGTTGGTCATGCGCACTTCATCGCCTTCCACCGGGTTGGCGATGGCGATGGCGGCGTGCTCCACGGTCGGCGCCAGGCCCTCGGGCAACCGGCCCAGGTAGGCGGTGACGGCGGCGTGGAAATCGGCGTGCTCGGCGCACAGCAGCGAGGCCGTGTGCTCGAAGCGCGATGGCGCCACCTGCAAGGTGAAGCGGGCGTAGGTGCCGCCGATGTCGGCAAGCAGGCGCGGGCTGTGCGAGGGCGTCATGGCGGGCGATTGTGGCCGAGCGGGCACGGCATCTGCATGCGGGTAAGGCCGAGACAACAAGGCTGTAGCTTCACTACAGCACCCGGGGCCGCCTCTGTCTCGGTCTTAAGAGGGAACGAGGCCCGCGCTGCGGGCAAAGCCGCTTGTTCAGCGCATGTAGTTTTGCTACCGTGCACAGGTTTGGGGCTGGCGGTGGTACGACACTGCCCGCCATCGACGATCACCACCCGCCATGTCCGATCCTGAAGCCCTCACCCGCCCCGCGGCCGCCGCCCGCCCTGCCGAAGCCGGCGCCGTGGCGGCCGGCCCGCCCCGCCCTTGGCTGGTGGCCGACATCGGCGGCACCAACGCACGTTTCGGCTGGTTGGCCGAAGGCGCCGACCGCATCAGCCACGTGGCCACACTGCCGGCCGCCGGCCACCCTGGGCCGGCCGATGCCGCCACCAGCTACCTGGCGGGCGTGGCCCAGGCCCTGGGCGGCGCCTACCGGCCGCCGCGCGCTGCCGCCTTCGCGGTGGCCACGGCCGTGGGCACCGACCGCATCGCCTTCACCAACAGCGGCTGGGCCTTCTCCTGCCGCGAGGCGCAAGCCGCGCTGGGGCTCGAAGCGCTGCTGGTGCTGAACGATTTTGAAGCGCTGGCGCTCTCGCTGCCGCGCCTGCAAGCGCAGCAGCTGTTGCCTTGGCCGGGTGCACCGGTGCGCACGGCACTGCCCGGACGCAACGCCCTGGCCGTCATCGGCCCAGGCACCGGCCTGGGCGTGGCCGGCCTGGTGCCGGCGCCTGGCGGCGGCTGGGTGGCCGTACCGGGCGAAGGTGGCCATGCCAGCCTCTCGGCGGCCGATGAATTCGACGCCGCCCTGCTCGCCGCCGTGCGGCGCGAGCACCCGCACGTTTCGGCCGAACGCCTGCTGTCGGGCATCGGCCTGCCGGTGCTGCACGCGGCTGTGGCCGCGGTCATGGGTCAAGGCCAGGACCAGCCAGCCGCGACACTGGCGGCCGAGCAGATCGTTGAACGCGGCCTGAACGGCAGTTGCGCGGTGTGCAGCCGCACCCTCGACGCCTTCTGTGCGCTGCTCGGCAGTTTCGCCGGCAACGTGGCACTGGTGATGGGCGCGCGTGGCGGCGTCTACATCGGCGGCGGCATCGTGCCGCGCCTGGGCGAGCGCTTCTTCCAGAGCCCCTTCCGCCAGCGCTTCGAGGCCAAGGGCCGCTTCCAGGCTTACCTGCAGGCCATCCCGACGCTGCTGATCACCGACACCCTGGCGGCCCTGAATGGCGGCGTGCAGGCCCTGACCCAGCACCGGGCTTGAAGGCCGGGCCGGGTGCCCGCGCAAGTTTTGGTTCGACCCTGTCAACCCTTCTCGCGGCGGGGCGTTGTGGTCACAGCCTGGGCTGCGGTGCACCGCGTTCGGGCTCTCGGCGCCCCGGAATGGTTCGGGTTGACGAGGTTCTCGAAAACCCGACTTTCCTCTGAGAGAGATACACCATGATCAAGATCATCAGCGCCCTGGCCCTGGCCGCTTTCGCCATCGGCGCCCAAGCCGCCGCCCACGCTGGCAAGGCCGACGCCGCCAAGCCGGCCGCCAGCGCCGCTGCCAAGAAGGCCGACATGAAGAAGGAAGAAGCCAAGCCGGCCGCCAAGAAGGAAGAAGCCAAGAAGTAATTCTTCTGGTTTCCATGTGACAAGGGCGGGAACGCAAGTTCCCGCCCTTGTTGCTTTTCAGGGGCCGGCTGCGCGGCTCAGGGCAGCGTGATCACCCCGCTGTCGTCCATCACGCGTGGGCCGTCTTCGCGGCCACCGCCCATCGCGTAGGCCCGCGCCTCGGGGCCCAGTGCGCGGTAGCCGCCGTCGTAATCCCAGGTCGTCACATAGATCCGTGCACCGCGCAGCGAGGGCAGCCGGCCCAGCGCCGCCGCCGGCAGCGTGAAGCTGACGGTGTGCGCCTCGCGGTCCACCGCCAGCGTGGCGCCCGGGGTCACCGGCGTGCCCTCGTGCGTGGCGCTGGCGCCATCGGCCGCGAACAGCGCGTTCGACCACCCGCCCGCCCGCAGCCGCAGGTGCCAGCGCATGCCGCCGGGCAGGCTGGCGTTCTGCAGCGGCATCACCGTGGCGCCGCCGGGCACACCGGGCAGCTCGATGTAGACGGTGAAGTTGACGTGGTCGAAGCCGTTGGGCGGGCTCCAGGGCGTGGTGATGCGGTGCAGGCCGAGGTGCAGGCGCAAGGCGCCGCCGGCGGTGTCCACCCGCACGCGGCGCAGGTCCATCTGGCGGTTCTCGCCCCAGCCGGGGTCGGTGGGGTAGGTGTAGGCGGCGCCGGGCGGGCCGGTGTCGTCGCCGGCCGGGTCGGGCTGGTCGACCACGGTCTGCCAGGCGCGTTCAACGCGGAAGCGGCGCGGGGCCGAGACCCCCTGCCGCCCCCCCTCGCCCTCGCCGCCGGCCCAGGCCACCACGCTGTGCTGCGTGGCGGGGTCGACCATCGCCGCGGTGTCCACGCGAGCCTGCCAGCGGCCGGCTGCATCGGGCTGCACCTCGACGGCACGCGCGATGTCGCCATCCACCACCACACGCAGGCGCTGCACGCCTGCGGCCGTGCCGTGCACGGTGAAGTCGCCGCGCTGCACGCTGCCGTCGGCCAAGGCCAGCTGCAGCCGGGCCGGGGGCAGCGCCGCCATCGCGGGCGATGTACGCCGTGTCGAGGCCCGCAACACAAATCCGCTGCGCGGCGGCAGGCGCAGCGTGAGGCGGCCGCCGGCGCCCGCCACGGCCTCGGCAGGCCGGCCGTCCAGCGTGTGCAGCGTTTCCAGCACCGTGCCCGCAGGCAGGCCGGTGGGCAACGCGGGCAGCAGGGTCTCGGTCTCGGCGGTGTTGAAAACCACGAACAGCGGCTGCCGCTCGGTGCGGGGCAGGCGTCGGGCCTCGGCGCCGCGCCAGTCCATGCGCCAGGCCAGCGCGCCGGGCGCGGCGGCATTGCCGTGCAGCACCGTGGGCCAGCCGCGCGAGAGCACGCGGTGGTCGCGCCGCAGCGCCGTCATGGCGGCGATGGCGCGGTACAGCGGGGCCTCGGTGTCGTAGCGGTCGCGCCCGCCTGAGCCCCACCCGGCCGCGAACATCGAGGCGCGCGGCTCGGTGTAGCCCTGCTCGGTGCCGTAGTAGAGAACGGGCACGCCGGGCAGCGTCATCAGTGCCAGCAGCGCCTGCTTCATGCCGGCTTCGCTGCCGCCGGCGAGGAAGCGGTCGACATCGTGGTTGTCGATGAAGCTCACCAGGCGGTGCGGGTCGCTGTGCACCTCGAGCATGCGGGTGATGCGTTCACCCAGCTCGGCCGGCGGGCGACCGCGTGCGAAGGCATCGCCCAAAGCGCCGTAGAGCGGAAAGTTCAGCATGCCCGGCAGGCGGGGCTCGCCGCGCGGGCCGCGCACGTAACTCTCGATCTTTCGCGCCTGCACATCGGCGCCCGGCCGGTCGATGCCGAAACCCTCGCCAAAGACAAAGAAGTCGCGCCTGCCGGTGCGCCGCGCCACCTCGGCCAGGCCGGGCGCCTGCGCATCGCGGCTGCGCAGGAAATCGGTGAAGAAGTCGGGCGCCACGTAGAAGGCGGTGTCGACGCGGAAAGCGTCCACGCCCACTTCGCGCACCCAGTAAGCGTAGCTGTCGCGCAGCGCGCGCCGCACCACCGGGTTGTCGGTGTTCAGGTCGTCGAGGCCGCCCATCTGGAAGCGGCGCTCCTGCTCGGGCGCGGTGTAGTCGCTGATGTCCGGCGTCCAGTGGTAGATGCCGGCGGCGCGCTGGACGGGGTCGCGCGGGTCGTTCTGGTCGAAGGGCGGCTGGCTCGGGCGCGGCACGGGGCGTGTATGCCCGTGCGGTGTGTAGCCGGCGGCGGGGTCGCTGCGCTGCCAGCCGCTGTAGCCAAAAAAATTGCCGGTGTGGTTCACCACGATGTCCTGCACCAGCACCAGGCCCTGGCTGTGCAGCGCGTGCGAGAGCGCCTGGTAGTCGGCGAGCGTACCCAGGTGCGGGTCGAGCCGTTTGAAGTTCTCGGCCCAGTAGCCGTGGTAGCCGCTGTAGTGGCCGGCCGGGTCCAGCCACTGGTTGGCCACCGGCGGTGTGATCCACACACCCGTGGCGCCCAGGCCGCGGATGTAGCCCAGGCGCTGCTGCAGCCCGCGCAGGTCGCCACCCTGGTAACGCGTGCGGTCGCCGGGCTTGTACTCGCCAGCGCCCTGGTCGTTGTTGGCCGGGTCGCCGTCGGCGAAGCGATCGGTCATCACGAAGTACAGCACCTGGTCGCGCCAGTCCGGCGAGGGCCTGTGCAGCTGCAGCGGGCCGCCGGCCGCACCCGCCCAGGCCCCGCCAGAACCGATGGCAGCGGCGGCGGCGGCAGCCGCCATCAACAGGCCCGCGGCCAGGCGGCCGCCGAGCCGGCGGCGAAGCGCACAAACGCTCAGGGTGTTGCTTTTTTGCAATGTAGTTTCGCTACAAACACACGCCGCAGAGTCTGCCTTCAGCCCCGTCACGGTGCGTTCTGATCAGTGTACCGAGGGTGCCTCTCCTCTGTATAGCCCAGATATTCGCCACATCTTCGACACCAACGCGCACCGATCTAGGGTTTCCGCAGGGTGCCTCAGGATCTAGTTTTGGTACAAAGTTCTGTCTGCGAACCCCATTCCCCCCTCCGAACAGCGCCAGTCACCGAGGTGGGCGCGGGCGGAAGTTGTCGTGATCCCGTGAGTCTCAGGAGACAAACCATGAAAAATTCCAGCCCCCGCAGCAGCGCCCGACGCGCCGCGCTGCAAGCCACCCCGGTGGCCACTGCCGTAGCCGCCCTGCTGATGAGCAGCGGCCTGGCCCAGGCGCAAACCGCCCCAGCCGCCCCGGCCGCCAGCGCCTCGGCCCCCCAGGTGGTCACGGTGACCGGCATCCGCCGCGGCATCGAGAGCGCCATCAACGTCAAGAAGAGCGCCGACAGCATCGTCGAGGCCATCTCCGCCGAAGACGTGGGCAAGCTGCCCGACGTGACGGTGGCCGAAGCCATCTCGCGCCTGCCGGGCCTGGCCACGCAGCGCAACAAGCAGACCGGCCGCGCCTCGAACATCAGCGTGCGCGGTCTTTCGCCCGACTTCAACGCCGCCACCTTGAACGGCCGCGAGCAGGCCTCCACCGGCGACAGCCGCGGCGTGGAGTTCGACCAGTTCCCGGCCGAGCTGCTGGGCGGTGTGCAGGTCTACAAGACCCCGCAAGCCAGCCTGACCTCGCAAGGCCTGGCCTCGACCATCAACATGTCCACGGTGCGCCCGCTGGACTTCGCCAAGCGCACCATCGCCGGCCGTCTCACGAAAGACCGCACGGGCGTGGACAGCGGCTTCGGCGAAGGCGACGGCAACAAGGCCACGCTGACCTACATCGACCAGTTCGCCGACCGCAAGCTGGGCGTGGCGCTGGGCTTCACCACGCTGAAGGACAAGGGCGCCGACCAGCAGCGCTTCAACTCCTGGGGCGGCTGGGCGCCTGACGTCACCGGCTGCACGAGCACCTACAACGCCGCTGGCGTCTGCCAGGGCACCGAGGTCACGGGCAAGGCGCCGGGCGGCTTCACCTCCGACATCGAACGCACCACCTTCGAGCGTGTCGGCGGCATGGCCGTGCTGCAGTACAAGCCCAACAAGGACTTCGAGCTGAGCGTCGACTACTTCTACTCGGAAGGCGACTTCAAGGTCAGCAAGAAGGGCCTGGAAGGCGCCATCGGCGGCAACAGCGCCGGCAACTACGACCCCAACGGCGTTTTCTACAACGTCACCCGCGACGCCAGCGGCAACTTCACCTCGGGCACCCTGAACAACTACAAGGGTGTGGTGCGCAACCACGACGAGCGCATCGAGGACGACCTCACCGCCTGGGGCGCCAACCTGCGCTTCAACCTGGGCGGCTGGAAGAGCACGGCCGACATCTCGCAGAGCTCGGTCAACCGCAAGGGCACCCGCTACGAAACGACGGCAGGCCTGCCGGGCAACGGCAACCTGCCGCAGTTCGCGGCTGCGCACGCTGCCAGCACGATCAGCTGGCAAGGCTTCACCGGCGGCAACTTCGACCAGGTTCGCTACAACACCAGCCTGAACTACGGCGACCCCAACGTCATCAAGCTGACCGACCCCATGGGCTGGTCGGGTGGTGAAAGCTCGCCGCAGGCCGGCTACGTGGCCCTGCCCACGGTGAAGGACGAGATCAACGCCTTCCGCCTGACGAGCAAGCGCGCCGTGTCTTTCGGCCCCTTCTTCGAAATCGACCTGGGCGTGAACCTCAGCGACCGCGAGAAGACCCGCTCGGCCAATGAAGGCCGCCTGGTCATCAAGGGCAGCGTGAACCTGACCACCGGCGCCGTGATCGACCCCTACGCCTCGGTCACCGCACCGGGCGCCAGCGTCACCACCGCCGGCACGGTGGGCCTGCCCATCCTGAGCTGGGACCCGCAGGGTTCGCTGGGCACGATCTACGACCTGCCGCCCAAGGTCGACCGCGACATCCTGAACAAGGACTGGGGCGTCAAGGAAGACATCAAGCAGTTCTACGTGCAGGGCAACATCGACACCGAATGGTTCGGCCGCCAGGTACGCGGCAACCTCGGCGTGCAGGTGGTGGACACCAAGCAGACGGGCAGCGGCTTCGTGCTCGACCCGGCCAACTGCACCGGCAACACGCCGGCCACCTGCCCCGCCGTGCGCGTGAGCGTGCCGCACTCGTACACCGACGTGCTGCCCACCCTGAACCTGGCCATGGACCTGCCGGGTGACTCGGTGCTGCGCCTGGGTGTGGGCCGCGTGATGTCGCGGGCCAGCATGGCCGACCTGCGCGCCAGCTCCACCTTCGGTGTCAACGCCACCGCCCAGGGCGGCCCGCGCATCGAAGGCAGCGGCGGCAACCCCTACCTGGAGCCCTTCCGCGCCAACAACTTCGACCTGTCCTTCGAGAAGTACTTTGGCAACCGCGCCTACTTCTCCGCCGCCGGCTTCTACAAAGACCTGACGACCTACGTCTACCAGCAGTCGCAAGCCGTCGACTTCAGCCGCTACGGCGTGCAGTTGCCGGCGGGTGTGAGCTCGCAGGGCCTGTTCACCCAGCCGGCCAACGGCTCGGGCGGCCGCATCAGCGGTGTGGAACTGACGGCGTCGGTGCCCTTCGGCATGTTCCTGCCCATCCTCAGCGGCTTCGGTGTCGAGTTCAACCACTCGGCCACCTCGAGCAAGGTGTCGATCCCGGCTTCGGGCCTGAACACCAACGACGTGGGCGTGAGCCAGCTGCCGCTGCCGGGTCTGTCGAAGAACGTGACCAACATGCGCATCTACTACGAGCGCAGCGGTTTCGCCATCAGCCTGGCACAGCGCAAGCGTTCGGAGTTCCTCGGCGAGATCAGCGACTTCCAGGACAACCGGCAGTTGACCTTCGTGGCGCCGGAAACCACGCGCGACCTGCAGATCTCCTACGAGTTCCAGAGCGGCATGCTCAAGGGCTTGTCGCTGCTGGCCCAGGGCCGCAACCTGAGCAACGCAGAGTTCAAGCGCTACAGCGGCAACCCGAACAACGTGGTCGAGCGCGTGAAGTACGGCAAGTCCTACACCTTCGGCCTGGCCTACAAGCTGTAAGCCTGCCTCTTGCCTGAGGCCCCGGCAGGCCCCGCGTCCGACACCGGCCGCGGGGCCTTTTTACGAGAGGTCTACCCGGCGCGCCGGGTTTCAACCATCCTCGGGTCCCCATCACCACGCCCCCCGCTGCCATGAACGCCGCCAGCCCCCACCCAGCCGCCCCCGCCCCGGGCCCTGCCCTGCTGCAGCAGGTTGTCATCCTCGGCGGCGGCACCTCGGGCTGGATGACCGCCGCCATGCTGGCCAAGGTGCTGCAAGGCAAGGTGGCCATCACGCTGATCGAATCTGACGAGGTGGGCACGGTGGGCGTGGGCGAAGCCACGATCCCGCCGATCCGCCTGTTCAACAAGATCCTGGAGATCGACGAAGACGAGTTCGTGCGCGAGACGATGGGCAGCTTCAAGCTGGGCATCGAGTTCGTGAACTGGGGACGCCAGGGCGAGCGCTACCTGCACGGCTTCGGCGATTTCGGCCAGCAGCTGTGGACGGTGGACTTCCACCAGTACTGGCTGAAGATGTGGCTGGCCGGCAAGGCGCCCGACCTCGAGCGCTACTCCATCACCCGCATGGCCAGCCGCGCCAACCGATTCCGCCGCCCTGCGGCCGACATGCCCAACTCGCCGCTGGGCCAGATCACCTACGCCTTCCACTTCGATGCGTCGCTGTACGCGCGCTACCTCGGCCGCTACGCGCAGGCCCGCGGCGTGCGCCGCATCGAAGGCAAGGTGGAACACGTGCAGCTGCACGCCCACAACGGGCACGTGCAGTCGCTGCAGCTGAAAGACGGCACGCGCGTCGAAGGCGACCTTTTCATCGACTGCTCGGGCTTCCGCGGCCTGCTGATCGAGCAGACCCTGGGCACGGGCTTCGAAGACTGGAGCCACTGGCTGCCCTGCGACCGCGCGGCCGCGGTGCCTTCGGCCGCGCTGCCGGAGATCACGCCCTACACCCGCAGCACCGCGCACGGCGCGGGCTGGCAGTGGCGCATTCCGCTGCAGCACCGCACCGGCAACGGGCACGTGTACTGCAGCCAGCGCGTGAGTGACGACGAGGCCATCGCCACCCTGCTGGCCCACCTGGACACACCGGCCCTGGCCGAGCCGCGCCTGCTGCGCTTCAAGGCCGGCATGCGCCGCCTGCAATGGAACCGCAACGTGGTGGCGGTGGGCCTGGCGGGCGGCTTCCTGGAGCCGCTGGAGAGCACGAGCATCCACCTCGTGCAGGCGGCCATCGGCAAGCTGTTGACGCTCTTCCCGACCCGGGGCTTCGCGCAGCCGGACATCGACGAGTTCAACGCGCAGATGGCCTTCGAGTACACGCGCATCCGCGACTTCATCATCCTGCACTACCACCTGAACCAGCGCACCGACACGCCTTTCTGGACGGCGTGCCGCGAGATGGCCGTGCCGGCTTCGCTGAAGCACCGCATGGCGCTGTGGAAGAGCAGCGGACGCCTGTTCCGCGAGGGCAGCGAGCTCTTCACCGAGGTGAGCTGGCTGCAGGTGCTGCACGGCCAGAACCTGCGCCCCGACAGCTACAACCCACTGGTGGACCTGTACCCCGAAGAAGACATCGGCCGCTTCCTGCAGGGCATCAGCGGTGTCATCGACAAGTGCGTCGAGGTGATGCCCGGCCACGCCGAGTTCATCCGCCAGCATTGCGCCGCCCCGGCCAGCGGCCTGCGCCCATGAACCCGGGCCCCGTGCAGCGCGTGCGCCGGCGCCTGCTCGTGGGCACGGCCAGTGTTCTCGGCCTGGCCGGTGCGCGGCCGGCCTTCGCCCGCGCACCGCTGGTGCTGTGGTTCACCGTCGAAGGCTCGAAAGCGGCGCGGCGCATCGCCGAGGCTTACACCGCCGCCACCGGGGTGCCGGTGATCGTCGAGACACCCGACCCGCTGGACGGCCCCGCCAAGTTCCAGCAGGCCGCGGCCGCGGGCAAAGGCCCCGACATGTACATCTACGCCCACGACCGCATCGGCGAGTGGGTGGCCAGCGGCCTGCTGCGCAGCGTCGAGCCGGGCCGGCGCATGCGCCGCGACATCGACCCGCTGGCCTGGCGCGGCTTCACGCTGCGCGGGCGCATCTGGGGCTACCCGTATGCGATGGAGGCGGTCACGCTGGTCTACAACAAGGCCCTGGTGAAGAGCCCGCCCAAGACCTTCGAGGAGGTCTTCGCGCTCGACCGCGAACTGGCCGCCCAGGGCAAGAAGGCCCTGCTCTGGGACTACAGCAACAACTACTTCAGCTGGCCGCTGTTCGCCGCCAATGGCGGCTATGCCTTCCGCGAACGGCCTGACGGCAGCTACGACGCCAGCGACACCGGCGTGAACAACGCCGGCGCGCGGGTAGGCGCCGAACTGCTGGCGCGGCTGGTGCGCGAAGGCCTGATGCCCGCCGGCAGCGGCTACGCCGAGATGGAAGCCGCGCTGGGCCAGGGGCGCGTGGCGATGATGATCAACGGCCCGTGGTCGTGGGTGAACCTGCGGCGCGTCGGCATCGATTTCGGCGTGGCCCGCATTCCGGCGGTGGCGGGCAAGGCGGCCGTGCCCTTCGTCGGCATCAAGGGCGTGCTGCTCAGCCGCGCCTGCCGCCAGCCCGAACTGGCGGCGGAGTTCATCGAGAACCACCTGCTGGCCCTGCCCGGCCTGCGTGCCATCGACCGCGCCGAACCCATAGGGGCGCCGGCGAGCCAGGTCTACCTGGCCGAACTGCTGGCCGACCCGGTGGTGGGCAGCAAGATCGCAGGCATCGTGGCCTCGGCCCGAGACGGCGTGCCCACGCCCAGCATCCCCGAGATGGGCCGCTTCTGGGCTGCCATGAAGTCCGCCCTGACCAACCTCACCGAAGGCCGGCAGACCCCCCAGCAGGCGCTGGACGCCGCGGCCCGCCGCATCACGCCCGCATGAGCAGCCGCGCCCGCAGCTCGCCGCTGGGCTGGGCCCTGGCCGCCACCGCCACGGCCCTGGCGCTGTACACCGTGTTCGTGGTGCACGCCGCCGGGCAGACGCTGCTGGCGCTGACGGTGCTGGTCGTCGCTGCGCTGGCACTGTGGACCTACACCTCGGCGCGCACGAACGCGCTGCGCTACCTCTTCCCTGGCATCGCCGCGGCGGTGATCTTCGTCATCTTCCCGATGCTCTACACGGTGGGCATCAGCTTCACCAACTACAGCTCGGAGAACCTGCTCGACCGAGACGCTGCACGCGCCTACCTGCTCGACGCGGCGGTGGCTGCGCCCGATTCGCAGCGCAACTTCTCGCTGCTGGCCGAAGCAGGCGGGCGGTTCCGCGTCCGCATCGAAGCGGCCGATGGGCCAGCGCTGGTGACGCCGGCGCTGGCCCTGCCCGCCGAACCCGTCGGCACGCGCGAGCTGCCGCTGCAGCCGGCCGACGCCGCCACCACCACGGCCGCCACGGCGGCCGCGCTGCCGCTGCGCGAAGTCATCGCACACCTGCCAGCCCTGCGCGAGCTGCGGCTGCTGGCGCCAGGGGCCAGCGTGCCGCTGCGCCTGATCAACCTGCGCGAGTTCGCCGCGATGCAGGCGCTCTACGCAGCGCAGCCCGATGGTTCGCTGGTGGACACCCAGACCCGGGTTGTCTACCGCGCCGACGACGACCGGGGCTACTTCACCGCCGAAGACGGCAGCCGCCTGACCCCTGGCTACCGCGTGGCGGTGGGCTGGCGCCACTACGCCACCCTCTTCAGCGAAGGCCGCTTCCGCGAGCCTTTCGCGGGCGTGTTCGTCTGGACCGTCGTCTTCGCGGCCTTGAGCGTCGTGTTCGCGGCCGGCCTGGGCCTGCTGCTGTCGGTGCTGCTGAACTGGGAGGCCCTGCCCTTCAAGGGCGCCTACCGGCTGGTGCTCTTCCTGCCCTACGCGGTGCCGGGTTTCATCAGCATCCTGGTCTTCAAGGGCCTGTTCAACCAGAACCTGGGCGAGATCAACTTCATCCTGCACGGCCTGTTCGGCATCCGCCCGGCCTGGTTCAGCGACCCGCTGCTGGCCAAGACCATGCTGCTGATCGTCAACGTCTGGCTCGGCTTTCCGTACATGATGATTCTGTGTTCGGGGCTCATCAAGAGCATCCCGGCCGACCTCTACGAAGCCAGCGCCATCGCCGGCGCAGGGCCGCTGGCGAACTTCTGGCACATCACGCTGCCCTTGATCCTGAAGCCGCTCACGCCGCTGCTCATCAGCGCGTTTGCCTTCAACTTCAACAACTTCGTGCTCATCAGCCTGCTGACCAACGGGCGGCCCGACCAGCTGGACACCACCCTGCCCGCCGGCACCACCGACATCCTCGTCAGCTACACCTGGCGCATCGCCTTCCAGGACAGCGGCCAGCAGTTCGGCCTGGCCTCGGCCATCTCCACCGTCATCTTCCTGATCGTCGCGGCCATCACGCTGCTGCAGCTGCGCCTGACCCGCCAGGCCGACGACGCACAACGCTAGGAAACCGGTCATGGCCCTCGTGCAACCCAAGACCCAGACGTTGCGCCTGCTGCTCGCGCACGCCTTCCTGCTGGCGCTGTGCGCGGCGGTGGTCTTCCCTTTCCTGATCGTGATATCGGTGTCGCTGCGGCCGGGCAACTTCGCCAGCGGCTCGCTGATACCCAGCAGCATCAGCTTCGAACACTGGCGCTACGTGCTGGGCCTGGACGTGACCGGCCCCGACGGCCAGCCCATGCAGCCCGACCTGCCGGTGCTGCTGTGGCTGTGGAACAGCGTGAAAGTGGCCGCGATGTCGGCCACCGTGACGCTGCTGCTGTCCACCACCGCCTCGTACGCGCTGGCCCGCATCCGCTTCCGCGGCCGCCGGCAGCTGCTGACCGGCCTGATGCTGATGCAGATGTTCCCGGCGGTGCTGGCGCTGGTGGCGATCTACGCGATCTTCGACCGCATCGGCAGCGCCTTCCCGGCCATCGGCCTGAACACACACGCCTCGCTGGTGCTGGCCTACTCGGGCGGCATCGCCATGCACGTGTGGACGCTGAAGGGCTACTACGACACCCTGCCCACCGAGATCGAAGAAGCCGCGCGTGTGGACGGCGCCCGGCCCTGGCAGGCCTTCTGGCGCGTGCTGCTGCCGATGGCGGTGCCCATCCTCGTGGTCATCTTCATGCTGGCCTTCATCGGCGCCGTGATCGAGTACCCCGTGGCCAGCGTGCTGCTGAGCCAGCAAGACCAGCTCACGCTGGCCGTGGGCAGCAAACTCTTCGTGCAGGAGCACAACTTCCGCTGGGGCGATTTCGCGGCGGCAGCGCTCTTGTCGGGGCTGCCGATCACGGCCGTGTTCCTGCTCGCGCAGCGCTGGATGATCGCGGGGCTGGCCGCCGGCGGCGTGAAGGGGTGAGGCGGCGCCTCAGCGTGCAAGCCCTGCGGCTTCAGAGCGGCGCGGGCCGCAGCCGCCTGCGGGAGGCCCGCGCGTGCGCCACCCACGCCAGCGTCGCCCAGCGGCGCCACATCAGCAGGCCGCGCAGCCATTCGTCGGCGGTGTAGGCGATCCACACACCCACCAGACCCCAGCCCAGTTTCACGCCCAGCAGCCAGCTGCCGCCGGCCATCACCAGCACCATGCTGCCGCTGCCCACCATCACCGGGTAGCGTGCGTCGCCGGCGGCGCGCAGCGCGTTGATGACCACCAGGTTGAAGGTGCGGCCGGGCTCCAGCAGCACCGTCCACCACAGCAACACGGTGGCGGTGGCGATGATCTGCGCATCGGCCGTGAAGATGCGCATCAGCCAGGGCGAGGCCAGGGCCGCCAGCGAGGCCACCACCACGCTGACGGCCAGCCCACGCGCCAGGCCGCGGCGCACCACGCGGTGCGCGCGCTTGAACTCGCCGGCACCGATGAGGTGGCCCACCACGGTTTCGGCGCTGAGGCCGGTGGCCAGGCCGAAAAGCAGCACCACCATCATCACCTGCTGCACATAGGCGTGCGTGGCCAGCGCCGCGGCGCCCAGGCTGCCCACCACCGCCACCGTGACCATGAAGGCCAGGCGCCAGGCGATGTTCTCGGCCGCGCCGGGCAGGCCGATGCGCGCCACCTCGGTGAGCTGGGCGCGCGGCAGGCGCCACCAGTCGCTGCGTTGCGGCCGCAGGTTCAGGCGCGTGCGCCACAGCCACAGGTGCAGGGCGATGGCCACGGCGCGCGCGATCAGCAGCGCCAGCGCAAAACCCGGCAGGCCCAACGCCGGCAACTGCAAGGGCCCCAGCTGCAGGCCGAACATCAGCGGCCCCATCAGCGCCAGGTGCAGCAGGTGCATGGCCACCATCACGGCGAGTGTTTCGCGGGCGCGCAGGTGGGCGCGCAGCACGGCCGTCATGCTGGCGTTCCAAGCGTCCAGCAGCATGGCCGGGGCCAGCGCCATCAGCAGCGGTGCGGCCAGCGGCAGCACCGCCGCGGGGGCGTTCATCACGCCGAGCAGCGCGCCGGGGAAGAGCAGCGCAGGCAGCGCCACCGCCACGCCCATCCAGGTGCTGGCGCCGAGCACGGCGCGGGCCACGGCGTCGGCGGCGTCGCGCCGGCCTGCGCCCAGGGCCTGCGTGAGCACCACGCCCACGCCCGCGCCGATGACGCGGAACAGGATGAAGAGCGTGCCGAAGACGTGGTGCGAAAGCGCGAAGGCCGCGCCGGCCGCGTCGCTCAGGCGCGCGGCCAGCGCCGTGCCCACCACGCCCACGGCAATGCCCAGCAAGAGCTCCAGGAAGAGCGGCCAGGCCAGAGAGAACAGCCGCGGTTGCGGGCGGGTCAAGGTGCGCGGGGCCGGCACCGGCGCAGAGGAAACGGTCATGCCGCGAGCTTAGGGCGGAACCCCGCTGTAACCTCGCGCGCGGCCCGGGGGATGATCACGAATCCGGCCCGCTGTCGCCCCCCAGCCGCACACGCGCATTGCGCGCACCGCGCCCAGCGCGCCCCCACACCGCCTGCTCTGCACCCGCCATGCCCCTGAACCGCCGCCGCGCCCTGCAACAGCTGCTGACCGCACCCGCCCTCGCCACCGGCCTCGGGCTGCCCCTGGCGCGTGCCAGCGGCCCGCTGCGCCTGGGCGCCGCCGAGGCCCGCAGCGATCTGCAAGTGCTGCGCCGCGGCCTGGAGGGCCTGCACGCGGGGCTGCACCGCCGCGCCACGCCGGCGCAGATCGACGCCGCCTTCGCCGCGGCCGAGGCGGCCGTGGCCGGCGGTTGCAGCCGCGCGGCCTTGTTCCTGCAGTGCTCGCGCATCGCCGCGGCGGTGAACTGCGGCCACACCTGGGCCAGCCGCTACAACGCCCGCGTCGACCTGAAAGCCGAGCTCTTCACCGGCGCCGACAAGCTGCCGTGCACGCTGCGCTGGGTGCAGGGCCGTGCGCTGGTCACCGGCAGCGCCGCGCCCGGGATGGCGGCGGGCAGCGAACTGCTGGCCATCGATGGCCGCCCGGCGGGCGAAATCGCCGCGGCGCTGCTGCCCCTGCTGCGCGCCGACGGCACGCACGCCGGCGCGGTGGGCAAACGCTGGGCGCAACTCGACAGCGGCCCCAACGGCAGCGCGATGGACTGGCTCTTTCCGCTGGCCTTCCCGCCGCAGCAGGGCCGCTGGCGGCTGACGCTGCGCAGCGGCACCGGCACGCAGACGCTGGCGCTGCCCGCCCTCACCCTGGCCGAACGCCAGCGCACGCTGCCCGAAACGCCCCCGCCCTGGGGCCTGCAGCGGGAGGGCGACACCGCGGTGCTGCGCATCACCACCTTCGCGTTCTGGAACAGCAGCTTCAAGGCCGATGCTTTTCTCGCGCGCACCTTCCAGGCCATCCGCGGGCTGCCTTACCTCGTGCTCGACCTGCGCGCATGCGAAGGCGGCGACGACAACATCGCGCGGCTGCTGCTCTCGCACCTGTTGCGCCAGCCCTACGAGGCGCCGGCCGAACAGCGCGAGAGCGCCTATGAAAAAGCCCCGCCCGAGCTGCTGCCGCTGCTGGGCACCTGGGAGCGCAGCTTTTTCGACCGCAGCGGCCAGGCCACGCGCACCGCCGCGGGCCGCTGGTTGCTGGCGCCGCGCCCGCCGCTGCGCGTGGAGCCCGTGGCCGCGCCCTACCCCGGCCGCACGGTGGCGCTGGTGGGGCCGCAGAACAGCTCGGCGGCTTTCCTGCTGGCGCGCAACCTGCAACGCAGCGGCGCCGCGGTGCTGATGGGCGAGCCTACGGCCGGCCACCTGCGCGGGCTGAACAGCGGGCAGATCGCCTGGCTGACGCTGCCAGCTTCGGGCGTGGCGGTCGACATCCCGCTGCGCGCCAGCCACGTGCAGCCCGACGACGGAGAGCCGCTGCCCGACCGCGGCGTGCTGCCCGAGCTGGCGGTGGCGCCGCGCTGGGACGATGCCGTGGCCGGCACCGACACCGTGATGGAGGCGGCGCGCGCGCTTGTTCGCGGCTGGCGGCCGGGCACCGCGCCAGCCGTCGTGCCGGGCCTCGCGCCCACGTCTTGAGCGCCACCCCCTGCGCTACGATGTCCGCGCCCGGTTCGGGCTGCGAGCGCAGCACCGGCCACCCCCCACCTGTACCCACCTCCTCAAGGCACGCATGAGCCACATCCACTTCATCGGCGGTGAAAAAGGCGGCGTCGGCAAGTCGCTGCTGGCGCGTGTGCTGGCACAGCACTTCATCGACCGCAACCAGCCCTTCATCGGTTTCGACACCGACCGCTCGCACGGCGCGCTGCTGCGTTACTACGCCGACTACGCCGCGCCGCTGCCGCTGGACGGCCACGACAGCCTCGACCCCGTGATCGAAGCCGCCACCGCCGAGCCCGGCCGCCGTGTGCTGGTGGACCTGGCGGCGCAGACGCAGGCGCCGCTGCTGCGCTGGCTGGACGAAGCCGCCGTGCCCACGCTGGCGCAGGAGCTGGGCCTGAAGATGACCTACTGGCACGTGATGGACGCGGGCCGCGATTCGGCCGACCTGCTGGGCCGCTGGCTCGATGGCGCCACCGGCGGTGCGGCCGGCATGCCACTGGTGATGGTGCTCAACGAGGTGCGGGGCGACGGCTTCGAGCAGCTCGAAGCCTCGGGCCTCGTGCCGCGCGCACAAGCCCAGGGCGCGCGCAGCCTGCGCCTGCGCAAGCTGCCCGATTCGCTGCTGCAGAAAGTGGACGCCAAGGGCCAGAGCTTCTGGGCCGCCACGCAGGCCGCCAGCAGCGGCCTGGGCCTGCTCGACCGCCAGCGCCTGAAGCTGTGGCTGCAGCGCACGCAGGCCGAGCTGGCCACGCTGGACATCTGAGCCCGCCGAACTAGGGCTGGGCCGGCCGGGGGCAGCGGCGCATCATCGCCGCCCCACCCTGCCGGAGACCGCGATGCCCACCGTCAAGCCCGCCGCCGCACTGGCTGTCAAACCGCCCAAGGCGCTGTCCCTCCACCTGGGCCTGAACACTGTCAGCGCCGCCGCCTACGCCGGCTGGGAAGGCCCGCTGGCGGCCTGCGAGTTCGACGCCCACGACATGGCCGACATCGCGCGCAGCCGCGGCATGAAGCCCACCGTGCTGCTGACCAAGCAGGCGACACGCAAGGCGGTGCTGGGCGCGATGCGCGGCGCGGCGAAATCGCTGAAGGCCGGCGACTTCTTTTTCCTCAGCTTCAGCGGCCACGGCGGCCAGGTGCCCGACACCAACCGCGACGAGGCCGACCGCAAGGACGAAACCTGGTGCCTCTTCGACGGCCAGCTCATCGACGACGAGCTCTACCTGGAGCTCAGCCGTTTTGCCAGCGGCGTGCGCGTGCTGGTGCTGTCTGACAGCTGCCACAGCGGCACCGTCACGCGCGACGGCCCGCTGCCCCCGCCGCCGCCCGGCCAGCGCTACAAGCTGATGCCCGAGGCCGTGGGCCGGCGCGTCTACAGCGCGCACCAGGCCTTCTACGACGGCCTGCAGGCCGAGGTGGCCAAGGCTTCAAAGAGCGCGGTGGTGGATCCCGACGCCGCGCTGGCGCAGATCGCGCACACGGTGGCCGCGGCGCAGGCGGTGTCGGTGGTGGGCAGCTTCAAGCCCGCGGTGCTGCTGATCAGCGGCTGCCAGGACAACCAGACCGCCATGGACGGCGAGCACAACGGCGCTTTCACCGAGAAGCTGCTGCGCGTGTGGAACGGCGGCGGTTTCAAGGGCAACTACCTCAGCTTCCACCAGCGCATCCGCGCCGCGCTGCCGCCCAGCCAGAGCCCCAACCTCTTCACGCTGGGCCCCGCGGCCGCGTTCGTGAAGCAGGCGCCCTTCAGCGTTTGACCGCCGGCGCCATCAAGAACTGCAACGGCAGCTCCAGCCGCGCCGCCCAGGCGCGTTCGTTGTGGCCGGTGCCCTCGAACACGCGCAGCAGGCTGTCCTGCGCGGTGTAGCCGCGCTCACGCACGATCTCGTTGACGAAGGCCTGGTAGGGCGCGTAGATCGCATCCAGCTCGGTGGTGCCGTGGTCCATGTACAGGCGCCGGCCGTCGGGCGGCGCGAGGTGGTCGCGCAGGTAGTTGAAGGCCGCCAGCGGCAGCGCCGCGTTGGGCTGGTGGCTGCCCACCCAGTGCGTGGACAGGCCCGCGGCGCCGCCGAAGACCTGCGGGTACTCGTTCATCGCATAGACCGAGATCAGCCCGCCCATGCTGCTGCCCATCACGAAAGTGCCCTCGCGGCCGGGCCGCGTGGCGTAGCGCGCGTCGATGGCGGGCTTGAGCTCTTCCACCAGGAAACGCAGGTAGGCGTCGGACTGTGGCTTGCCGCGCAGGGCCTTCGCCACAAAGGCCTCGCGCACGGCCGGTGCCAGGTGCGGCAGGAACTTCTGCGGGTGGTACTCGCTGTGGCGCCAGGGGCCGTTGTTCCAGACGCCCACGACGAGGGTGTCAGGGATGCGGCCGGCGCGCACCAGGCGGTCGACGGCGAGGTGCACGTCCCAGGCCTGCCGGTTCCAGGTCTTGGAGGCGTCGAAGAGCATCTGCCCGTCGTGCATGTAGAGCACGTTGTAGCGTTTGGCCGGGCTGTAGTCGGCCGGCAGCCACACGTCCACCGGGCGCGGATCGACGTGGCGCGAGGCGATGGCCGGCAGGCGCTCGATGCGCCCGACCTGCACCTCGGGCACCGGGGGCACCGCCGCCGTGGTGCTCGGCACCTGGGCGTGCGCCGCGCCTCGCGCCAGCCATGCGCCCGCCAGGGCGCCGAGCCAGCGCCGCCGCCCATTGAACTTTTTGTTCACATCCGAGCTCCTGTCCCGTGAGGACTGTCACAACTTGCACGGCGGCGCATCCGGCGCAGCCGCTGCTGCGTAACGACGGTGTCACGCCCGGTGCCCAAACTGCCGATACACGCCCTATCAGCACCGCCCCTGCCCCGCCGAACGCCGCCCGACCTGGAGACCGACCATGCAAAGCCACCTCCTGCCCCCCGAAGCCTGGCGCAGCGAAGCCTTCGCCGAAGACCTGACCGACGCCGTGCGCCCGGAACCGGTGGCGCCGGCGCGCGGCCTGCGCGGCGGCCGCCTGCTGCTGAGCGCGCTGCCGGTGATGCTGGTGCTGGCCGGCGCCGTGGCGCTGGGCCTGGGCCTGGGCGTCGCCTGAACACCACGGCCCCGCCTTCAGCGGCCCGGGGTCACCAGCACCCGGCCAAAGAGCGGCGGCAGCGTCAGGCGCCAACGGCCTTCTGAGGCCCCGCCCATGGCACCCACGGCCTGCAGCGCGGGCCCGCCGTCCAGCACATCCTTCAAGGACGCCACCGGCACGCCGGGCGGCAACTTCACTTCCACGCTGCGCGCCTCGGTGGCGTTGTTCAGGCCCACCAGGGCCCAGCGCGTGGCCGCCCCGCTGCCCAGGCGGCGCAGCAACACGATGGCGTTTTTGTCGCTGTGCAGCGGCGCCTCCAGGCTGCCGCGGCGCAGCACGGCGTGCTGGTGCCGCATCGCGATCAAGCGCTTGAAATCGGCGTGCAGGGCTTCGTCGGGCTGGCCACCCTGGTCGGCCCAGGGGAAAGTGGCGCGGTTGTAGGGGTCGTCGCCGCCGGTCACGCCCACCTCGTCGCCGTAGTAGACGGTGGGCGCGCCGGGATACGACATCTGGAAGAGCACCGCCAGGCGCAGGCGCTGTTTGGCCTGCTGGATGACGGCGGCGTCTTTCGTGTCGTCGTGCCAGCCGAAGTAGTGCAGCGAGCGTGCCTGGTCGTGGCTGCTGAGCAGGTTCATCAACGCGTACAGGGCCTGGGGCGGGTAGGCCTCGCGCAGGTGCTCCAGGTGCGTGTACAGCGCCGCGCCGTCGCCGCCGGCCGCGTACTCGAGCACGGCGTTGCGGAAGACGTAGTTCATGGTGCTGTCGAACATGTCGCCGAGGAAGTACTTGCTCGAGTCGAACCAGGTCTCGGCCACCGTCAGCGCGTCGGGCTTGTGGGCCTTGAGCGCGGCACGCCACTCGCGCCAGAAGTCGTCGGGCACCCAGGGCGCCACGTCCATGCGCCAGCCTGCGGCGCCGCGGTCGAGCCAGAGCTTGGTGACCGAATCGCGGTCGCGGTAGAAGAAGTTGCGCAGGCTCTGGCTGTTCTTGTTGAGCTCGGGCAGGTCGGTCACGCCCACCCAGCCCTTGAACTGCTTGTCGGGCTCGGCTTGGGTGGTGTCGAAGCTGTACCAGTCGGCCCAGGGCGAAGCCGGGTTGACCTGGCTGTTCTGGAAGGCGCCCTGCTGTCCGTAGTTGCCGTAGCGGTTGAAGTACAGCGAATCGGCGCCGGTGTGGTTCAAGCTGGTGTCGGGGATGACGCGGATGCCGCGCTTCGCCGCCTCTTGGGTCAGGCGCTCGAAATCGGCGTTGCTGCCGAAGGCGGGGTCGATCTCGCGGTAGTCGGCGGTGTCGTACTTGTGGTTGCTGCTGGCCTTGAAGACCGGCGTCATGTAGATCGTGTTGGCGCCCAGCTCGCGGATGTGGTCGAGCTTCTGGATCAGGCCTTCGAGGTCGCCGCCGAAGAAGTCGTTGTTGAAGTGCGCGTCGCTGCCGTCGCCGCTGTTCGGGCGGTAGGGCCGGCCTGTCCAGTTCTTGTGCACCTCCACCGTGTGCTGGTGGTAACGCGTGAGGCCGGGTTTCGGGTCGTTGGCCGGGTTGCCGTTGCGGAAACGCTCGGGGAAGACGTAGTAGTAAACGATGTCGGGCGCCCAGGCGGGCACCTGGAAATCGGGGCTGTAGACGGTCTGGCGGAAGCGGCGGATGCCGGCTGGCCTCGTGGGCTTGTCGGCCACCTCGGCACGGCCGCCGGCGCCCTTCTCGCGCGTCCAGAACACGGGCGCGGCGTTGTTCTGCAGCACGTAGGTCTTCTCGCCGATCTGCGCCTCGAACCAATGGCCGTAGATGGCCTTGTCGGCATAACGGTGGCGCGCACTCCAGCGCAGATTCGCGCCCTCGCGGCGCGCCTGCATGGGCACGCGGGCGAGTTCGGTGTAGTCGAGCACCTCCTGGTTGCCTTCGAGCCGGCGCTTTTCCACCACCAGCGTCAGGCGCTGCACGCCAGGCAGCGAAGTCACGGTGTACCGCACCGTGGTGCCGGCCTTCACGGCGCCGAAGGGTTGTTTGTGCGCGAGGCTGCGGCTGTCGTAGTGCAGGCTGAGCGCGATGGGGTCGGTGACGCTCTTGGCCGCAGGGTCGGCAAAGGTCTTGGGCCCCACGTTCAGACGCGGGCGGCCTGCTTCGAAAGCCAGGCGCACCGTGTGTTCACCGCTGAAGGTGTGCACGAAGTTGCCGGCGCCCTCGCCGAAGCTGGTGGCAGCTTTCCAGGCGGCATCGGCCACCTTGAACTCGTGCCGGCCGCTGAGCTTGAGGTTGAGGTAGTAGGCGTCGCAGCTGTATTGGAAGGCCCAGTCGTCGAGCGCGGCCCAGTTGTTGGGCGTGCCACGCAGGAAGAGCACGGTCTCGCCGAAAGGCGCGGGCGCCGGGCAGGCGCTGACCTGCAGGCGCGGGGCGGCACCGGGCAAGGCCGCCGTCAGCGTGAAGCGGTGCACGCCGTCGAAGCGGCGCTTGAGCTCGGGGCCGCGCAGCGCCAGGCTCTCTGCCCCGCCCTCGGCCGTGCCGCGGCCGAAGTCGGCGTCGCCGCTCCAGGCTTCGTCGGCCACCTTGAAGCTGTGTTCGCCCTGCAGCCGCGTCACCAGCTCCCAGCGCTGGCAGGCCCAGGTGAAACGCTGCGTTTCCAGTGCGTTCCAGCTGTTGAAGGTGCCGCGCAGGTAGAGGCTGCGGCCTTGCAGGGGGTCGGGCCGGCAGGCCTCTTGCGCCATGGCAGCGCTGCTGGCCAGCAGCAGGGCCAGGCCGAGCAGGCGGTGAGGCATCGACGTGCGGATCATCTTGACGGGAGCCTTCATTGCACGCGCTTGTAGTTGGTGTAGCCGCCCGGGGGCGCCACTTCGGGGCCCAGCACCAGACAAGACTGCGGCGGCACGGTCACCGTCATCAGCACGGCCGAGGCGCGGATGTCGTCGCCCGATGGGCGGCCGTCGGGCGTGCCCAGCAGGTCGAGCATGCGGGTGCCGTCCATCAGCTTGCTGTCGGGCACGAGCAGGGTTTCCGTCACGGCCTGCTCGGCCGGGTTGACAACGACCACCACCATGTCGGCAGCGCGGTCGGTCCAGCGCTGGAAGGCCAGCAGCTGCTCGCTGTCGATGGGGCGGTAGTTGCCCACGCGCAGGGCGCGGTGGCGCTTGCGCAGCGCGATCAGGCGTTTGATCCAGGCCAGGGCCGCGTTGTCTTCGGTGACGAGGTCCCAGCGCATGGGCGCGCGCATCTCGGGGTCGCCGCCGCCGGGCATGTCGAGCTCGCTGCCGTAGTAGAGGTTGGGCGCGCCCGGCAGCGTGAACTGCAGCACCTGCGCCAGCCGCCGCGCTTTCTGATCGGGCACCGTGGTGGCCAGGCGTGGCGTGTCGTGGTTGTCGAGGTAGATCCAGCTGCGCAGCATGTTCTCGATGCCGGTGTCTTCCACCATGCGGGCCAGCAGACGCGCGTACTGCGACGCGCTGATCTCGCGGTTGGCCAGCCGCAGCGTCAGGTGGCGCAGGGTGAAGTGCATCACGGCGTCGACCGACGGGAACCACTGCGCCGGGTAGTTGGCCAACTCGCCCACCACCAGCGAGCCGGGCTTTTCGGCGTGCGCGGCCTGCGTCAGTTCGTGCAGGTAGTTGAAGCCGATGTCGAAAGCGACGTCGAGCCGCCAGCCGTCGATGCCGTCGCGCAGGTAGCTGCGCACCACCGAGTCTTCGGCGCCGAAGATGTGCTGGCGCACGGCGGGGTTCTCCAGGTTCAGCTCGGGCAGGTTCTCGGCGCGCCACCAGGCCCGGGCGCCGCCGCTGAACTGCTCGCCGAAAACGAACCAGTCGCGCCAGGGGCTGTGCGGGTCGGCCTGCGCGTGCTGGAAGACGGGCGCGTTGCGGCCCATGTGGTTGAACACGCCGTCCAGCACCAGCTTCATGCCGCGGCCATGTACCTCGCTGGCCAGCGCTTTCAGCTCGTCATAGGTGCCGTACTCCGGGCTGATGGCCTTGTAGTCGAGCGCGTCGTACTTGTGGTTGGTGTAGGCCAGGCAGATGGGGTTGAGGTAGAGCACGTCGGCGCCCAGGTCTTGCACGTGCTGCAAGTTCGCCGATGTGCTGGCGAGGTCGCCGCCCCAGAAATCGATCTCGTGGCTCCAGAGCTTGTGGCTTTCCAGGTAGCGGCCGGGTTCGGGCCGTTCGTCCCAGGTGCGCAGCGTCTTGGGCGCGGGGTAGAGGTGGCGTTTGGCGTCCAGCTTGGCGCTGGGCGCAAAACGGTCGACCAGCACCTGGTAGACCACGGCGCCCATGCGCCAGTCGGCTTCGCGGGCTTCAAAAACGCCGGCCAGTGCGCGGTCGTGCTGGTGGGCATAGGGCGAGACAGGGGTGCTCATGGGCATCGGCAAGGGGCAGGGGATGCAGCCGGCAAGGGCTGGTCAAGGCCGGTCAAGGCACGCGCTTGTAGCGGCTGTAGCCGCCAAGAAACTTGGGCTGCGGCTGCAGCACCACCACGCCGCGCGGGGGCAGCTCGACAGTGATGAAACCCGGGCCGAAGCCCACCACCGGCGCCGGCTTCACGAGGCCGAGCACGTCCACCATCGGCGTGTCGTCCATGAGGTGCGCGCTGGGCACCAGCAGGCGTTCACGCACGGTCTGGTCGCTGGGGTTGGCCACGACGATGCGCGTGTCGAGCACGCGATCAGTGCGGCGCTCGAAGGCATAGAGCTTCTCGCCGTCGATGGCGTGGAAGTCGCCCACCCGCAGCGCGCGGTGGCTCTTGCGCAGGGCGATCAGCTGCTTCACCCACACCAGCTCGGCGTTGTCGTCCTGCACCAGGTCCCAGCGCATCGGACCGCGGTTGGCGGGGTCGGCGCCGCCGACCATGCCCACTTCGGCGCCGTAGTAGAGGTTGGGCGAACCGGGCAACGTGAACTGCAGGGCCTGCACCAGGCGGCGCTGCGCCACGTCGGGCAGCTGTGTGGCGATGCGCGGGATGTCGTGGTTGTCGATGACCACCCAGCTCTTCAGCATCGGCTCGATGCCGGCGTCACGCACCAGGCGGGCGGTCATGCGGTTGGCCGCGGCCGGGCTGATCTCGCCGCGGTGCAGGCCCAGGATGATCTCGCGCAGCGTGAAGTTCATCACCGCGTCCATCGCGCGCAACCAGCGGTCGGGGTAGTTGACGATCTCGCCCACCACCAGCGAGCCCGGCTTTTCGCGGTGCGCGGCGTCGGTCAGCTCGCGCAGGTAGGTTTCGCCCAGTTCGTAGGCGGTGTCCAGGCGCCAGCCGTCCACGCCATCGCGCAGGTAGCCGCGCACCACGGAATCGCGGTCGCCCCACAGGTGGCGGCGCACGGCGGGGTTCTCCAGGTTCAGCTCGGGCAGGTTCTGGAAGCCCGTCCACACGCGTGCGCCGCCCACGTACTGCGGGCCGATGGCGAACCAGCTGCGGTAGGGGTCTTGCGGGTTGGCCAGGGCCTGCTTGAAGACCGGCGCGTTGCGGCCCATGTGGTTGAACACACCGTCCAGCACCACCTTCAGCCCGAGGCGCCGGGCCTCGGCCGTCAGGCGCCGGAAGTCATCGCGGGTGCCGTACTCGGGGCTGATGGCCTTGAAGTCGAAGGCGTCGTATTTGTGGTTGGTGTAGGCCAGGTGGATGGGGTTGATGTAGAGCACATCGGCGCCCAGCTGGCGCACGTGGTCGAGCTTGGTGGTGGCGCTGGGCAGGTCGCCGCCCCAGAAGTGGAGCTCGTGCGCCGAGAGCTTTTCGCTCTCCAGGTAGGGCCCGGGCGTGGGCGCTTCCGACCACGGCTTCAACACCTTGGGCGCGGGGTAGAGCGCGCGTTTGGCCTCGAGGTTCGCGGCCGGCACGTAGCGGTCGACGATGATCTGGTAGACCACGCCGCCGTTGCGCCAGTCGCGCTCGCGGTCTTCAAAAGGGCCGGCGTGCGCGTGCAGGTTCAGCAGCGCGCCCAGGCCGGCGGCCAGCGCCAGGCGGAGGGGCTTGGGGTTCATGTTCATCCCTTGACGCCGCCGGCGGTGAGGCCGGAAACGATCCATTTCTGGGCCAGCAGGAACACGGCGGTGATGGGCAGGCCGCTCAGCACCGCGGCGGCGGCGAAATCGCCCCACAGGTACTTCTGCTCGTAGAGGTAGAACTTGCTGCCCACGGCCAGCGTGAGATGGGGTTCTTCACGCAGCAGGATGCTGGCCACCGGGTATTCGATGATGGTGCCGATGAAGGCCAGCACGAACACCACCATCAGGATGGGCACGGCCATGGGCAGCAACACGTGGCGGAAGGCCTGCCAATGCGTGGCGCCATCGACCTTGGCGTTTTCTTCGATCTCCACCGGGATGGTTTCGAAGTAGCCCTTGATGGTCCAGATGTGCATGGCCACACCGCCCAGGTAGGCCACGATGAGCCCGGCGTGCGTCTCGATGCCCAGCCACGGCACCCGGGTGCCGATGCCTTCGAAGATGGCGTAGATGGCGACGAGTGCCACCGCCACCGGGAACATCTGCAGCAGCAGCATGCTGTTGAGCACGAGCTGCTTGCGCGCGAACTTCATGCGGGCAAAGGCATAAGCCGCCGTGGTGCTGATGGCCACGATGAGCAGCGCAGAGATCGTGGCGATCTTGATGCTGTTCCACAGCCACAGCAGCACCGGGAAAGGCGGCTGCACCACCGTGCCGTCGGGCTGGGTGTAGGGGATGCCCAGCGCCAGCTGCCAGTGTTCGAAGCTGATGGTGGTGGGGACGAGGCTGCCGGTGGCGAAGTTGCCCGGCCGCAGGCTGATGCTGAGCACCGCCAGCAGTGGAAACAGCGTGAAGGCGAGCAGCACCCACAGGAAGGCATGCGTGCCGATGACGCGCCAGCGTTGGCTTTTGCCGGTGACGATGGCCATGTCCGTGTGCCCCTATCGCTTGCCGTCGTTGCGTTGCGTGATCTTCAGCTGCACCAGCGCCATCACCGCCACCATCACGAAGATCAGCGTGCTGATGGCCGCGGCCAGGCCGAAGTTCTGGCCGCTGTCGGTGAAGGCGATGCGGTAGGTGTAGCTCACCAGGATGTCGGTGGTGCCCGCCGGCAGCTTGGTGTTGAGGAAATCGGGCCGGCCGTCGGTGAGCAGGCTGATCAGCACAAAGTTGTTGAAGTTGAAGGCGAAGGCGCTGATGAGCAAAGGCGTCAGCGGCTTGGCGATCAGCGGCGCGGTGATCTTGAAGAAGTTGGTCAGCGGCCCAGCGCCGGCAATCGCGCTGGCCTCGTACAGGTCGCTCGGGATGGCCTTGATCAGCCCCGAACACAAAATCATGATGTACGGGTAGCCCAGCCAGGTGTTGACGATGAGGATCATCACCTTGGCCAGCAGCGGATCGGCAAACCACGCCGGGCGCACGCCGAAGAGCGCGTCGAGGATGGCGTTGATCTCGCCGAAGTTCTGGTTGAACAGGCCCTTGAAGACCAGGATGCTGATGAAACCCGGCACCGCGTAAGGCAGGAAAAGCAGCGTGCGGTAGAGCGCGCGGTGTTTCAGGTTCTGCCACTCCAGCATCACCGCCAGCGTCATGCCCAAGGCGGTGCTGAGCAGCACCGTGAGGCCGGCGAAAAGCACCGTCCAGACGAAGATGCTGACGAAGGGGCCGCGGAAATCGGCGTCGAGCAGCATGCGCGTGTAGTTCGCGAAACCGATGCCCACCTTGAAGCCCGGCGGCATGCGTTCACCGGCCGCGCTTTCGAAGAAACCGGCCTCGAAGTTCGCCTTGAACACGCTGCCCGTGGCCACCTGCTGCAGGCTGCCGTCGGGCTGGGCCAACCACAGCGGCTGGATGACGCCGAACTCGCGCAGGCCAGCGTAGCGCAAAGGGTCTGCCAGGCCCGGTGCTTGCAGCTGCAGCGCCATCAAACCCGCGCGGTGGGCGATGAGCCCGCGCAGGTCGAGCGCGGGGCCGAGGTTCAGGTCATCGCCCTCCGCCTGCAGCACCACAGGACCAGTGGGCGCAGCGCCTTCCAGCGCCAGCAGCGGCGTGACGAGCGCGGGCCCGCGCGTGCCATCGGCCTGCTCGGGCGGCAGCAGGCGCAGGCGGTGCTGGCTGCCTTCGCTGTGCAGCGTGTAGGCGTAGGCCTGGCGCTCGTCGACCACGCTCTGCGCCAGCAGGTAGGCCTGGGCGCGCTCGAAGTCGAGCAGGTTGTTCGACGAGTAGTTCGTGAAGCCGATCTGCACCGTGTACAGCAGCGGAAAGGCCACGAACACCAGCATGCCGGCCACACCGGGGAAGAGGTACTTCCAGGCCACGCTGGTGGCCGTGCCGTAGACCACCAGCGCCGTGCCGCCCAGTGCCAGCACGCCCACCGCCGCCAACGGCTGCGCCGCGGCCCAGAGGCTGAACACGAACCACAGCAAGGCCAGTGCGGCCAGGCCGGCGATGGCCGGGCCCAGCCAGCGGGCCGCAGGTGACGTGGCTGCGCCGCTCATCGCGTCTTCATCCGCGCAGCGGCGCCGTCCATCGCCGCTTTCGGCGCCTGGCGGCCGTTGGTGATGGCTTCCAGCGCCGCGTCCACCGCGGGGAAAAAGCGGCCCATCTCGGGGATGTTGGGAATGGGCTCGCCGGCGCGCGCGTTGGCCATGGTGGCAGCGATGCGCGGGTCGCTGCTGAGTTCGGCGTAGTAGGCCTTGTTGGCCGGCACGCCCAGCGGCACGTCGGCGGCCACGGTCTTCAGCGCCGGCACCTTCAGCAGGTGGTGTTCGATGAACTCCAGCGCGATGTCTTTCTGCCGGCTGGCGGCACTGACCATGCAGCCCAGCACGCCCACAAACGGTTTGCCCGGCTTGCCGGCGATGGACGGGATGGGCGCCACGCCGAAATCGATGCCGACCTTGCGCACGTTGTCCCAGGCCCAGGGGCCGTTGATCATCATCGCCACCTGGCCGCGCGCAAAAGCACCTTCCATCTCGGCGTAACGCGCGCCCTTGGGCATGTGGCCGTCGCGGATCAAACGCTCGAGCATCAGCGCACCCTGCACGGCACCGGTGTTGTTGATGCCGATGTCGGCGGTGTTCAGCTCGCCCTGCGCGTTGCGGCCGAAGACATAGCCGCCCGGCCCGGCCAGCAGCGGCCAGCTGAAGAAGCTGTTGTTGTAGGCCCAGAGGATGGCGCTCTTGCCCTGGGGCTTGAGGCGGCGGTCGAGTTCTATGAGGTCTTCGAAACTCGCCGGCGGCGTGGCCACCAGCGCCTTGTTGTAGATGAGGCCGATGGTCTCGATGGCCAGCGGATAACCCCAGACCTGGCCGCGGTAGGTGAAGGCGGCCCAGGCGCTGTCGTCGATCTCGGCGCGCGTGCTGCGCGCGGGCTTCACGGGCACGATCAGGCCCGACTTCACCCACTCGCCCACGCGGTCGTGGGCCCAGCACATCACGTCGGGACCTTTGCCGGCGGCTGCGGCTGCGGTGAACTTGTCGGGCGCGGCCTCGGGATGCTGCACGACCACGGGCACGCCGCTCAGTCGCTCGAAAGCATCCCCCACCTTCTGCAGGCCGTTGTAGCCCTTGTCGCCGTTGATCCACACCAGCAGCCGCTGCGGCGCCTGGCCCCAGGCGGGCAAGCTGGCGCAGGCGAGGCCCGCGAGCAAGCCCGCGGCCAGTACGCCGCGCTGCAAACGATCAAGCCGCATCGGCGGGCCCGGCCGCGTTCAGGCGCGTGAACGCCCGGCCCTGCGCGTCAAAAAGATAAGCCTTGTGCGCCGGCACGCCCAGCGGCAGCACGCTGCCGATGCGCACGGGGCGGTCGCCTTCCACCGCGCAGGTGATCACGTCTTCCAGGCCCGGGTTGCTGCAGTAGGCGTAGGTCATGCTGCCCAGGCTTTCGACGAAGGTCACCTGGGTCTGCAGCGCGTTGGCGGCCTCGCCAGCGCGCAGGTGCTCGGGGCGCACGCCGAGGGTCACGTCATCGCCCGGCTGCGCGCGCGCGGCATCGACGGCGCAGCGGATGTGCTCGCCGCCGCCCAGTTTCACCAGCGCGTGCGTGGCGCTGGCTTCCAGCACCGTGGCCTTCAGGAAGTTCATGCCCGGGCTGCCGATGAAACCCGCCACGAAGGTGTTGCAGGGGTGTTCGTACAGCTCCATGGGCGCGCCCACCTGCTCGATGCGGCCGGCCTGCAGGACGACGATGCGGTCGGCCAGCGTCATGGCCTCCACCTGGTCGTGCGTGACGTAGACCATGGTCGTCTTGAACTGCTCGTGCAGCTTGGCGAACTCGTAGCGCATCTTGACGCGCAGCGCGGTGTCGAGGTTGGACAGCGGCTCGTCGAAAAGAAACACCTCGGGCTTGCGCACGATGGCGCGGCCGATGGCCACACGCTGGCGCTGGCCGCCCGACAGGTCTTTGGGCTTGCGCTGCAGCAGGTGGTCGATGTGCAGGATCTTGGCCGCCTGGTTCACCGAGGCCTCGATCTCGGCGGGCGGCACCTTCGCCAACTTCAGCCCGAAGGCCATGTTGTCGAACAGGTTCATGTGCGGGTAGAGCGCGTAGCTCTGGAACACCATGCTGATGCCGCGCTCGGCCGGTGGCACGTCGTTCACCACGCGGCCACCGATGGAGAGCTCGCCTTCGGTGATGTCTTCCAGCCCGGCGATGGTGCGCAGCAGCGTGCTCTTGCCGCAGCCGCTGGGCCCGACAAACACCATGAACTCGCCGTCAC
The DNA here is from genome assembly GCA_001295865.1 of beta proteobacterium AAP65. GTDB lineage: Bacteria > Pseudomonadota > Gammaproteobacteria > Burkholderiales > Burkholderiaceae_C > Rubrivivax. Next base: position 255,613 of record LJHW01000006.1, on the reverse strand, counting down.
GGATGTGCAGGTCGATGCCCTTCAGGATCTTGACGTCGCCGTAGGCCTTGCCGACCCCGGACAGCTTGACTTCGGCCACGCGCTTGTCTCCAGAACACGGGCTGCAGACCCGCGATGATGTAGCGAATATACCGCCGCACCAGCGTAGACCGTATCCGCAACTGCCCTAGGTTTGGAACAGCAAGTTATTGAAAATCAACAACTTGCGATCAACATGCATGACAGGACAACAGTACGGATGTAGCATAACTACATGAGTTTCGCACCTCCGACACCGCTACCGGGCCAACCCGAACCCTGGGGTGCGATGGCCCGCGACGGCGGCGTGAACTTCGCCGTTTTCGCTGCGCATGCGAGTGCGGTGCAGCTGTGCCTCTTCGGCGAAGACGGCCGCGAGACCGGTGCCTTCCAGCTTCACGGGCCCAGCGCCGAAGGCCTGTGGCACGGCTTCGTGCCGGGCCTGGCGCCGGGGCAGTTGTACGGTTTGCGCGCCCATGGCCCCTGGGCGCCGGCCGAGGGTCACCGCTACAACGCGCACAAGCTGCTGCTGGACCCGGCGGCGCAAGTGATCGTGGGCGGCTTCGCCTGGCGGCCTGAACACCACGGCTACGTGCTGGGCCAAGACCCCGACACGGCCTTCGAGGCCAGCGACAACGCGGCCTGGGCCTTGAAGGCCCGCGTACCGGCACCGCTGCCGCCGCCCGCGCAACGGAAGCCCCGCATCCCCGTGGCCGAACGTGTGCTCTACGAAGTGCACGTCAAGGGCTTCAGCCAGCAGCACCCCGGCATCCCGCCCGAACTGCGCGGCACCTATGCGGCGCTGGCGCACCCGGCGGCCCTCGCGCACTTCAAACAGCTGGGCATCACCACGCTGAGCCTGCTGCCGGTGCATTACGCGCTGAACGAGCCGATGCTGCCGCCGGGCCTGGTGAACTACTGGGGCTACAACACCCTGGGCTTTTTCTGCCCCACGCCGCGCTACAGCCGCACGCCGCAAGACCCGGCCGCCGTGAGTGCCGAGTTCCGCGCGATGGTCGACACCCTGCACGCCCACGGGCTGGAGGTGGTGCTGGACGTGGTCTACAACCACACACCCGAAGGCAACCACTTCGGCCCCACGCTCAGCTTCCGCGGGCTGGACCAGCGTTGTTGGTACCGGCTGGACGATGCCGGCCGCCCGCTGAACTGGAGCGCCTGCGGCAACACGCTGAACTTCGCGCACCCGCAGGTGGTGGCCTTCACGCTGGCCAGCCTGCGCCACTGGGTGCAGACGATGGGTGTGGACGGTTTCCGCTTCGACCTGGCTGCCGTGCTGGGCCGCGGCACGGACGGCAGCTTCGACCGCGAGCACCCCTTCTTCCAGGCGCTGGACGCCGACCCCATCCTGAAACAAGCCCTGCTCATCGCCGAGCCCTGGGACGCCGGCCCGCAGGGCTACCGCGTGGGCGATTTTCCCGGCCGCTGGCTGGAATGGCACGACCGCTTCCGCGATGCCGCCAACGGCTACTGGTTGCACAAGCCCACGCCGCATGGCGAGGTGAGCCGCGCCGAGTTCGCCGCGCGTTTCGACGGCAGCGCCGAGACCTACCGCGACCGCCACCCCGCGCAGCAGCGCGCCCCGCAAGCCGGCGTGAACTACCTCGCCGTGCACGACGGCTACACGCTCGCCGACCTGGTGGCCTACGAGCGCAAGCACAACCACGCCAACGGCGAGAACAACCGCGACGGCCGCGACAACGAGGTCTGCGCAAACTTCGGCGTCGAAGGGCCCAGCAGTGACCCCGCCATCGTCGCCACGCGGCTGCGCGTGCGCCGGGCCCTGGTGGCGACGCTGCTGCTGGCCGCCGGCACGCCCATGCTGGGCGGCGGCGACGAGGTCGGCAACACCCAGCACGGCAACAACAACGCCTGGAGCCAGGACAACCCCACCGGCTGGATCACCTGGCCCGACCCGGCCGATGCGCAGGCAAGCGCCGAGGCCGCGTCCTTCGCCGGCTTCATTGCAGAACTCATCGCGCTGCGCCGCACGCAGCCCCTGCTGCGGCCGGGTGCTTTCGACGAGATCGTGCGCCGCTGGGAAGGGCTGGACGCCGACGACACCACGCCGCTGCTCTGCCACCTGCACGGCGCCGACGAGCCTCCCGGCGCCGCGCCGCTGCTGATCGCCTTCAACCGCAGCGCGCTGGCGCTCCCGCTGCTGCTGCCCCCAGGCCGCTGGCAGGTGCTGCTGTGCAGCGAGCCGCCCGAACTCACGCCCCCACCCGACACGCCCGACGCACCGCTGCCGCCACGCGGCCTGCGCGTGCTGCAAAGCCTGCCCTGAACTTGAGAGCGCCGAACTCCATGGACCTGCGCCAACGCGCCAGCGGCCTCGTGCTGCACATCACCTCGCTGCCCGGGCCGCACGGCATCGGCGACCTGGGCGAGGAAGCCCACCGTTTTGTCGACTGGCTGGCCAGCGCCGGGCAGACGATCTGGCAGACCCTGCCCGTCAACCCCATCGGCCCGGGCAATTCGCCCTACCAATGCCCTTCGGCCTTCGCCGGCAGCGCCCTGATGGTGGCGCTGGCGCCGCTGGTGCAGCGCGGCTGGCTGCCGGCCGAGGCGCTGCAGGAGGTGCCGGCTTTCGACACCGCGCGCGTGGACTGGGGCGCTGTCATTCCCTGGCGCTGGTCGCGGCTGCGCGAGGCCGCGGCCGGCTTCTTCACGCAGGCCAGCGCTGAAGACCGCGCCCGCTTCGACACCTGGCGTGCCACGCAGGCCGCGTGGCTGGACGAATGGACGCTCTTCGCCGCGCTGAAAGACGCCCACGGCGGCCAGCCCTGGTGGGCCTGGGCGCCCGAGCTCGCACGCCGCGAACCCGCCGCCCTGCAGGCCGCGTGCACGAGCCTGGCAGCCGCGCGCGACACCCACGCCTTCGTGCAGTGGTGCTTCGACGAACAACTCGCCGCGCTGCGCGCCCACGCCCACACGCGCGGCGTGCGGCTGATGGGCGACCTGCCCATCTTCGTGGCCCACGACAGCGCCGACGTCTGGGCCCGGCCCGACCTCTACTGGCTGGACGCGCAGCACCAGCCCACGGTGGTGGCTGGCTGCCCGCCCGACGGCTACAGCCCCGACGGCCAGCGCTGGGGCAACCCGCTGTACCGATGGGACCGCATGGCCGCCGAGGGCTACGCCTGGTGGGTGGCGCGTGTGCGGCGTGCGCTGGCCCAGGCCGATGTCTTCCGCATCGACCACTTCCGCGGTTTCGCCGGCTATTGGGAAGTGCCCGCCAGCTGCCCCACCGCACGCGAAGGCCGCTGGGCGCCGGGCCCGGGTGTGGCGCTGTTCCAGGCCATCGAGGATGCGCTGGGCACCCTGCCCATCGTGGCCGAAGACCTGGGCACCATCACGCCCGACGTCATCGCGCTGCGCGACCACTTCGGCTTTCCCGGCATGCGCATCGTGCAAGAGGCCTTCAACGGCGACGCGAGCCACCCCTTCCTGCCCCACCACCACGTGCCGGCCTGCCTGGCCTACAGCAGCACGCACGACAGCGACACGGCCTTGGGCTGGTGGCACAGCGCACCGGCCGCGCACCGGGCCTTCGCGGCCGAGTACCTGCAGGCCGGCGGGCCCGGCGGCACCGGCGACGGGCACGACGTGCCGATGGCCCTGGTGCGCGCCGCCAGCCGTTCGGTGGCGGCGCTGGCGCTCTTCACCCTGCAAGACGTGCTCTCGCTGGGCAGCGAACACCGCATGAACCTGCCCGGCACCGACCGCGGCAACTGGAGCTGGCGCTACACCTGGGCCCAGGTGCCCCCCGCGCTGGCGCCCACGCTGGCGCGGCTGGCCGCGGTCACCGGGCGTGCGGCCTTCAGCGGCCTGGCCACCCCGGGCGGGGCCGTCGGGCCGGCTGCCTAGAATCGCCGGGTTTTGTCGACCCCGGTAGCCCCCTCCTCCCCCGCCCCAGCACCCGTGCCGCCCCGGCTGCTGCCGGTGCTGTTCATCGGCGTTTTCATGGCCGCGCTGGACACGGCCGTGCTGGCGCCCGCCATCCCCGTGTTGCGCGCGAGCTTCGGGCTCGACATCCGCGAAGCCGGGCTGTTGATGGTGGCCTTCATCCTCTTCAGCCTGCCCAGCACCGCGCTGATGGCCAACCTCGGTGACCGCCACGGCCGCCGCCCGGTGTTCCTCACCAGCGTGGGCTTGTTCGCGGCTGGTTCGCTGCTGATCACGCTGGCGCCGAACTTCGCCACGCTGCTGGCCGGCCGCGCGCTGCAGGGCGTGGGCGGCGGCGGCATCATCCCCACGGCCAGCGCCGTGATCGGCGACGCGCTGCCGCCGGCGCAGCGCGGCCGCGCGCTCGGCCTCATCGGCGCCACCTACGGCATGGCCTTCGTACTCGGCCCGCCGCTGGCCGGGCTGCTGATGACGGTGGCCAGCTGGCACTGGATCTTCCTGCTGAACCTGCCGATCGCCGCGCTGGTGATGGCGCTGGGCTTGCGCGCGCTGCCGCGCCAGGCCGCGTCGGCAAGCCCCGGCGCGCTGCCGCGGCTGGACTGGGCCGGCCTGGTGCTGGTGTTCTTCACGCTCACCAGCCTGGTGCTGGGCATCACGCGCGGGCTCGACGGCCTGCTCGGGCGCACGCTGTGGCCGGCGCTGCTGGCCGCGGCGGCGCTGGGCCTGGCGCTGCTGCTGGTGGTGGAAACGCGCGCCGCTGCGCGCGGCCAGCGGCCGATGATTCCGCTGGCCCTGCTGCAGCAGCGCCAGCTGGCCCTGACCTACCTGCTGACGGCCGGCGCGGGCTTCGGCATGGGCAGCGTCATCTTCCTGACCAGCATCGCCACGCTGCAACACGGCGTGGCGCACAACAACGGCGGCTTCGTGCTGCTGCCCATGGTGCTGAGCTCGATGCTGGGCTCGGTGGGCGCGGGGCGGCTGCTCAACCGCCTGGGCGCGCGGCGTGTGGTGCTGGTGGGCTTCGTGCTGCTGGCCAGCGGCTACGGCGCCTGCGCCTGGCCGGGCTGGGGGCTGTGGGGCTACATGGCCGCGACCATGCCGGTGGGCCTGGGCGTGGGCGTGGTGGTGGGCGGTGCGCTGCGCACCATCGCCATCGACGAAGCGCCGCTGCCGCTGCGCGGCGCGGCGCAGGGGCTGGTCAACATCTTCACGAGCGTGGGCACGCTGCTCTCGGCCACCGTCATAGGCACCGTGGCCGATTTCGCCGGCGGCGGTGGGCGCGGGCTGCTGCTGGCTTATGCCGGCGTGGCCGCCGCGATGGGCGCGATGGCGCTGACCACGTTGGCCCTGCGCTCGGCGCCGGGGCTGCCCGCGGGGCTCAAGACCGGGGCCTGAGCCGGCCGCCGCGGCCGCGTTCAGCGCGCCGCGTTTTTCGCAGGCGCTGTATTTTTGGGGGCTGCTTTCCGGGCCGGGGCCTTGGCGGCCGACTTCTTTTTCGGCGCCGCTTTCGCGCCCTTTTTCACCGGCGCCTTCTTGGCTTTGTTCGCTTTTTTGGCCTTGCTGGCCGCGTTCACGGCCTGCTGCGCGCTGCGCACCACCAGCACCCGCACCGACTGCGGGCCCAGGTAAAGCTTGGCCTGCCCCGCGGCGTTGGCCTTGGCCGCCTGCGCACCGCCGGCCGGCAGGGCCGACAGCAACCGCGCGTGGGGCGGCAGCTTCTCCATCTGCGCCTGGGCAAGCTGGGTGCCGTAGTTCACCAGCACCAGCGTGCGTTCGCCTTCGTGCTCACGCTGCCAGCCCGCCACCAGGCCCTGGGCGAAGCCGTGCTCCATGCGCCCCCGCGCCAGGCTGGGCAGCGTGTTGCGCAGCGCCAGCAGCTTCTTGTAGAAGTTGAAGAGGCTGTCGGGGTCGGCGCGCTGCGCCTGCAGGTTGTGCGTGGCCGCGTTGGGCGCAACCGGGCGAAACATCGGGCGGAAAGGCGCATTGGCGCTGAAGCCGGCGTTGCCGGGCTCGGCCGTCCAGCTGTAGGGCCCGCGCAGCGGCAGGTCGCCTTCCAGCCCCGGCACGCCGGCCTGGCCGATCTCTTCACCGTAGTAGATGAAGGGGGTGCCGGGCTGCAGCAGGTAGCCCGCCGCGGCCACACGGTAGGCGCGCTCGTTGCCTTCGAGCTGGTCCCACAGGCGGCGGCCGGCGAAGATGTCGTGGTTGCTCAGGAAGGTGGCCATGGTGGGCGAGGCGCCGCCCTGGGCCATGTCGTAATGCGTGGCCACTTTCTGCACCGACTCGGCATCGCCCAAGGCCGCCTTCACGTAGTGGTGCACGAAGCCGAAGGCGAAAGCGCCGCCGCACACGGCCGGGTCGCCATAGGCCGCCGGCTCGGCCGTGGCCTCGCAGACCACGTAGCGGTGCTCGTAGCCCTTGATCAGGTCTTGCAGGTGCTTGGTGAGCGCACGGCTTTCGGGCTGGTCGTTCCAGCGCACCGCATCGCCTTCCAGCAGGTGCGGCACGGCGTCCAGGCGGTAACCGTCGAGCCCGCGGTTGAGCCAGAAGCGCAGGCTGTCCTCGTGGTACTGCCGCACCGGCGGGTGGCGGAAGTTGAAGTCGGGCATGTGCGGCCCGAAGGTGCCGAAGTAGAAGTTCTTCGCGCCGGCGCTGGGCGGCGGCAGCTGCTTCACGTCACCCGTGAAGAGCCAGGGCTGGTCTTCGGCGGCGTACCAGGGGTTCTTGCCCCAGATGTCCCAGCCGGTGGGCATCGTTTCGGCCCAGACGAACCAGGGGCGGAAGGGGTTGTCGGGGCCCTTCAGCGCCTCGATGAACATCGGGTGCTGCGCGGCGCTGTGGTTGATCACGTAATCCATGATCACGCCGATGCCGCGGCGGTGGGCTTCGCGCAGCAACTCGTCGAAGTCTTCCAGCGTGCCGTACTCGGGCGCGATGGCACGGAAGTCGGTGGTGGCGTAACCGTGGTCGCCGTCGGCGTTGGCGGTGATGGGCATCAGCCAGAGGCCGCGCACGCCGAGTTCCTGCAGGTGGTCGAGGCTTTGCGTGAGGCCGCGCAGGTCGCCGATGCCGTCGCCGTTGCTGTCGCGCCAGCCGCGCACGAAGATCTCCATGAAAGCGCCGTGGTGCCAGCCTTCGGGCAAGGCGCTGCGGGCGTTCGTGGGCGGCACGGGGCCGGTGTCCAGGGCTGGCGACGGCCAGGCGGCCAGTGGCAGCAGGCCTGCCAAGGCCAGGGCCAGGCGCGACAGGATCAAGGCTTTGCGGGGCATGGGCGGGGCAGCGGCGTGATCGGGACAGGGCTGAAATGTAGGCCGACTACAGGCTGGCCGCCCTGCTGGGGAACCCGGGCTTGCGCCTGCCGCGGGCCCTGGGCCCCGCCATTGGGGCCAGCACCACTGCACGAAGGGCTGTAGTTTTACTACGCTACGATGCCCAGCACCCCGCTGCCAACGCCGCCCCAGCATGCACCCTGCCCACCGCCTCTCTGCCGTTTTCACCCTGGGTGTGTGGGCCTGCGCCGCAACGGCGCAAGCCGCCGCACCCACCACGGCCGCCTGCGCCGCAGGCTTCGAGACCGTGCTGCAGGCCGCGCCCGCCGCCGCCGCGCCGCTGCCGGCCCAGGCCGTGTGGCTGAACCGCCAGTGGCTGCGCTGGCCGGGTCTGAATGCCGCGCCGGCCGGCGGGGGCTACCGCCTGCACTTCTCGGCCACGGGGCAGATCAACGCCCGGCCGGGTGCACCTGTTGCCGGCGCCGATGGGGCGTTGACCCTGGACCTGCGCAGCGCCGCGCTGCCCGCAGCGTTGCACCAACGCTGGCGCTGGGTGGGCCAGGGCGCCACGCTGGCCGTGCGCGCCGCCGACCAGCACCGCCTGCGCGAGCTGCTCCGCGGCCAACTCGTGCTGACGCTGGAAGACGCCGAAGGCCGCGTGCTGCAAGCCACGCGCGCACAAACCCCCGGTGCGCTGGACGACCTCTACGCCCGCGCCGAACAGCTGCCCGACCTGGGCGCCACCATCACCCGCACCCGCGTGCGTGGCGGCGGCGACGCCGACGGCTGGCGCACCGGCTTCCGCCTCTGGGCACCCACCGCACAGGCCGTGCACCTGTGCCTGCACCCCGGCGCCGACGCCCCCGCCAGTGCCGTGCACACACTGCAGCGCGACAAGGCCACCGGCGCCTGGGGCCTGCAACTGCCGGGCGACTTGAGCCAGGCCCAGGCGACCCACGGCGGGCACTACTACACCTACCTCGTCGACGTGGCCCTGCCTGGCGGCGGCGTGGTGCGCAACCGCGTCACCGACCCCTACTCACTGAGCCTGAACGCGAACTCGCAGCGCAGCTGGATCGGCCGCCTCGACGACCCGCGCTGGTTGCCCGAGGGCTGGGCGCAGACGAAACGCCCGGCCACCGTGCGCCACAACACCGATCTCGTCATCTACGAGCTGCACCTGCGTGATTTTTCGGTGCGCGACACCACCGTGCCCGCCGCCCACCGCGGCAGCTACCTCGCCTTCACGCACCCGCAATCGGCCGGCATGCAGCACCTGCGCACACTGGCCGCCGCAGGGCTGACCGACGTGCACCTGCTGCCCGTCTTCGACCTCGCCACGGTGCCCGAGCAGGGCTGCACCAGCCCTGACGAAGCGCACCTGGCCGCGCTGCCCCCCGACAGCGAAGAGCAGCAGGCGCTGGTGGCGGCCACCACGGCGCAAGACTGCTTCAACTGGGGCTACGACCCGCTGCACTTCACCGCCCCCGAAGGCAGTTACGCCACCGAGGCCAACGACGGCGGCGCGCGCATCCTCGAGTTCCGCCGCATGGTGATGGCGCTGCACCGCGCCGGCCTGCGCGTGGGCATGGACATGGTCTACAACCACACCAGCGCCAGCGGCCAGACGCCCAAGAGCGTGCTCGACCGCATCGTGCCCGGCTACTACCACCGGCTGAACGCGCAAGGCGGCGTGGAGACCAGCACCTGCTGCGACAACACGGCCACCGAGCACCGCATGATGGCCAAGCTGATGATCGATTCGGCCGTGGTGTGGGCGCGCGACCACCGCATCGACAGCATGCGTTTCGACCTCATGGGCCACCAGCCGCGCGCGGCGATGGAGCGGCTGCAGCGCGCGGTGAACCGCGCGGCCGGCCAAACCATCCACCTGCTGGGCGAAGGCTGGAACTTCGGCGAGGTGAAGGACGGCGCGCGCTTCGTGCAGGCGGCGCAGAAAAGCCTGAACGGCAGCGGCATCGCCACCTTCAGCGACCGAGGCCGCGATGCCGCGCGCGGCGGCGGCTGCTGCGACGGCCCGGCCGAGGTGTTGAAGCACCAGGGCTGGCTCAACGGCCTGCATTACGCGCCCAACCCGCAGGCCCAGGCCGCCGGGGCCGGCACGCGCGCCGAGTTGCTGCGCAGCGCCGACCTCATCCGCGCCGGCCTGGCCGGCACGCTGCAAGGCTACCGGCTGCAGACCGCCGACGGCAGCGTGAAGCGGCTCGACCAGATCGACTACGCCGGCCAGGGCGCGGGTTACGCCAGCCAGCCCGGCGAGGTGGTGAACTACGTCGAGAACCACGACAACCCGACGCTGTGGGACATCAACCTCTTGAAACTGCCGCCCGACACGCCGCGCGAAGACCGCGCGCGTGTGCAGGTGCTGGGCGGCGCGCTCACGGCCTTCAGCCAAGGCGTGGCCTACCTGCACGCCGGCGTGGAACTGCTGCGCAGCAAGAACCTCGACCGCAACAGCTACGACAGCGGAGACTGGTTCAACCGCATCGACTGGACGCTGCAGGACAACTACTTCGGCGGCGGCCTGCCACCGAAGAGAGAGGGCGAAGGCCTGTGGCCGGCCGCGCGCCCGCTGCTGGCGCGCGCCGCCGAGATCAAGCCCACGCCGGCGGAGATGCGCTACTCGCGCGACGCCTTCCTCGACCTGCTGCGCATCCGCGCCAGCAGCACGCTCTTCCGCCTGCGCACGGCCGAAGAGGTGCAGCGCCGGCTGACGATGTTCAACACCGGACCTGACCAAGTGGCCACCGTGGCCGTGGGCCACCTGAACGGCCGCGGCCTGCGCGGCGCGCGTTTCGCGGAAGTGCTTTACGCCATCAACGTGGCGCCCGAGGCCGCCGAACTGCGCCTGCCCACGCTGCGCGGCCGGCCGCTGGTGCTGCACCCGGTGCACCGCGGCCCGGGTGCGGCCGACCCGCGCCCCGCAGCACAGGCGCAATGGGACCCGGCCACCGCCACGCTGCGCGTACCGCCCCGCACGGCGCTGGTGTATGTGCGCGAGTGAACCGGGGCGATGGCGCCGGGCGCTGACAATCGCCCCATGACACCGCTGCAGCAGAAGCACGCCCCCTCCCGCCGGGCCCAGCAAGCCCGCAGCCTGGGCACCGCCCTGGCCCTGGCCGCTGCGCTTTTCGCGGGCGCTGCGCTGGCGCAGCCCGCCGCCCCAGCCCCGCTGGCCACCGTGCCCAGCGTGGACCTGGAGCGCTACATGGGCCGCTGGTACGAGGTGGCGCGTTTCCCCAACCGCTTCCAGAAGGACTGCAGCGGCCCGGCCACGGCCGACTACGCGCTGCAGCCCGGCGGCCGCGTGCAGGTGACCAACCGCTGCCCGCAGGCCGATGGCAAAACCGACGAAGCCATCGGCGAAGCCCGCCGCGTCGGCGAAGCCGGCTCGCCCAAGCTGGAGGTGCGCTTCGCACCGGCGTGGCTGTCGTGGCTGCCCATGGTCTGGGGCAACTACTGGGTGATCGATCTCGACCCGGCCTACACCCTGGCGGTGGTGAGCGAGCCCAAGCGCGAGTTCCTGTGGGTGCTGGCGCGCCAGCCGCAGGTGGACGCAGCCACATGGGAAGCGCTGATGGCGCGCCTGCGTGCGCAGGACTTCGATCTCGCGCGGTTGCAGAAGGCCGGCGGCGGCAGCCCGGTGCGCTGACTCAGGCCTCGGCCTGCGGCGGCCGCTCTTCCGGCCACAAGCCCTTCCAGGCCTTCACCGAGAGGTGGCGCACCAGCAGCGGCAGCGGCATGCGCAGTGCATGCGAGCGGATGTAGATCCATTGCCGCGCCAGGGCCGCCGCCATGCCGGCTTCTTCGTCGTTCTCGGGTCGCATCGCCAGGGCGTAGACAGCCGGCCACCAGCGGCGGCGCCAGTGGGGTGCGGCCTGCGCATCCAGCGTGTCCAGCACATCGGCAGGCACCTCGGTTTCGAAGACCGCGATCACCAGCCGCAGGCCCAGCACCAAGGGGCCGGCCAGGTCGTTGCCGGCACCGCTGGCCAGCAGCCGCTGCCAGAAGGCCGGCTCGGCACCGAAACGCGTGAGCATCGAGTGGATGTCGTACAGGTCGCGCAGCCCGTTGTGCAGTTCACCCTCGTGCACGAGGTGGGTGATGCTGTGCACCACCAGGTCTTCCGGCGCCGGCACGCGCAGGGTCGGCAAGTCTGGTACTGGCGCCGCCCGGGCGATGATCTGCGCCGGATCGGGTGCGTTGCGCGCCGTCAGCGGCAGGATGGTGTGGTGCACGTCGATCACCGTGCCGCGGCGCAAGTGCTGCATGGGCGGGATCTCGTGCATCCACTGGCGGTAGTAGCGCTGGTCGTAAGGGTCGGCCTTGGCGCTGGCCCAGCCATGCAGCATGAGCGCGGCTTCCACGGCGTCGAGCGCGAGGCGCGGCACCAGCACATCGATGTCGCCGAACATGCGCCCGTCACCCAACGGGGGCTCGTGCGTAGCCATCACATAGGCCGCGCCTTTGAGCAAGACCACCGGCACCTGGGCGTCGGCCAGGGCCAGGTGCAACTGGTGCGCCTCCCACTGCACGGACAGGCGCTGGCGGGCCGCCAGCTGCACAGCCCCGGCGAGATGGCGCTGCACCCGGGGCGGCGCCACGACAGCTGCAGCCTGCAGACGGGCCGCCAACGCGCCCATGAGGTTGTGGTTGCGTGCCGTGGCCAGCAAGGCCGACCAGCCTGACTCGGCGAGGCTCTGGGTGCCCGAGGGCTCTTTCAGAGCGCTCACCAATGCCCGCATGCGCGCTTCGGGGGTGCGGGCGAGAGTGGCGTCCTCAGCCCTCACGGCGCATCACCCCCGGTGGCGCGCTTCACCAGGGACAAGGCCTCTTCGGTGCTGCCGTAAACCAGCTCATAACAACGCGCGCCGCCGAGCAGCGCGCACAGCGCCTCGAAGCCGACTTCCCCCATGCGTTCATTGTTGAAGCTCTGCTCGCTCACCAGCACGAAGGCTTCGGCCCGTCCGATTTCCTCGATGCGCGGTTCGGCACCGGCCTCGAAACGAGGGAACAACACCCAGCGCACCCGCGCCGGCTCGGCCGCGCGCGCGACCGAATCCTCGGGACAGGCGGCGTGGGTGATGTCGCCCTTGCGCGTACCCAGGTAGACAGGCCCCAGCCGCGACCCGGCAAAACCCCGCACCACCTCGATGGACCGGTTCTTCAGGCTGATCGGCCGCGGATGGGCCTGCACGAGGCCCGTGGCGGGCTCCAGCAAGGTCAGCTCGTCGGACAACAAGCGCCAGCCCTGCAGCAGCACCAGAGAGGCGCACAGCGTGCTCTTCCCGGCACCCGGGAAGCCCGGCATCATGATCGCGTCGCCCTGGGCGTTCGCCACCACCGCTGCGTGCATCACCAGCAGGCCCAGCGCACGTTGCGCCACGCACCAGTTCAAGCCCCACTCGAACAGAGGCCCGGCTTCAGCGGCGGGCAAGGGGTAGAAAGGTTCCAAGCCATCCAGCAGAAACCTTGCCTGCGGATGCCACCAGCGGCGCAAGCCCCGGGCCGGCAGGATCTGCACGTCAAAGTCGACAAAGGCCTGGGGGCCCAGCCGCGGCGTGCCAGCGTAGAAGATGTCCAGATGGCGTCGCACGCCCGCCAGCGGAGAACGCAGGCGAACGTGGAAGGGGGCGATGTGCAGGACGGTGTCGAGCGGGGCGGCGAGGCCGGGCATGCGCGGAGGTTAAGCCCTCAGGCGCCTTCGGCCAGTTCGTCGGGCGCGCCAAGCTGCACAGCTTGGCCTTCTTTCCATGCCGTCAGCAGGCCGGCATGGACCAGCGCCTGGATCAGCGCATCGGCAGGCAGGCCGTCGAGATGCTCGGCCAGATCAGCCCAGCCTACAGGCGTGACCTGCCTCGAGACCCACTGGAGGCAGGCTTGTGACCGCGCGTCCAGCACCCAATAGTCGCCAGAGCGGGCATCGAAACAGACGCTGCCATCGTCGGCATCCCACTGCGGCGCGTAACGAAGCAGCCGGCCGGGTGCAACGCTCAGCTGCAGCGCTGCGGTCTGCAACACCGCTGTCTCAACGCTTGCAGAGCGCCGGGTCCGAGGGGACCTCGGCGTTGATGCCGTAAAGGCCCTCGATGTAGCTGATCACCTGCTGCGCGGTCCAGCCGCTGGAACCGCAGGCCCCCATCATCGAACTCGGGCAGTAGATGCCACCGTTGTTCAGCTGGCGCCAAATGTCGATGACCTGTGCTTCGGTCAGAGGGTACTGCTGGCCGGCGGTCTTGAAGGTCTTCGCGTTGAGGTAAGCCGCGGTCAGGTGACGCAGCAACTGGCCGCCGCAGTCGTTCGGGAACGCCAGAATGGCCCACAGGCCGTACGTGCTGCTGGCGCCCGGAAACACCTCGGACAGACGCGTGCCATGGTTTTTCACATCCGAGAGCTTCAGGCCCTGCATGCCCGTGGAACACGTGTTGACGTTCACGTGAAAACTTGCGTAGTTGCAGCCAGAAGGCCAATAGGTGAACTTCTGGGGCACCTTCCAGAACCCCGGCGAACGCCCACCCGAGCAGGTGGAGGTCGGCAGCCCGATCCGTGGGCTGGTGTTGCCGCTGAGGATGGCCGAGGGGCTCTTGCAAACCGCTGTGCCCAGCGCCGTCTTGGCATGCACCGACAGCAACACGCCTGCGCCGCCCGCCACGCCCCGGAACAGACGCCGACGCGACGCCGAAGGCGGCGTTGCACCACCAGGCGCTTGAGGCAGCTCTGCGTCGCGGTTTTCGGCGTTCATGTGGGGACCCTGCTATCTGATGACCAGCGCCCGATTTTAGGATCGGGCCCCTGGAAGACCGGGCCGTGCCGCTCCCGCACCTGAGGGACCGCACAGCCACCAATTTCACGCTCCGTGCCGCCAGACCCTGCCTGGTGTCGCCGCGGAGCGCACGATACCCAGGCAGATGCAAGAAGCGGGCCCCAGGGTCGATACAGGCCGATTTATGAGAACAATCAAGGGCTTAGCGCTCGGACAAGACCCGCCTCTTGGCGGTCCTCCTGGGCACTGTCAGGAATGCCGACACCCCATTTGCCGCACCCCTCGACAGGCCCTCAGATCTTCCCCAGCGCCCGCAAGACCTTCTCCGGCGTGATCGGCTGCGAGCTCATCCGCGCCCCGAAAGGCGCCAGCGCATCGTTGATCGCGTTCATCACGGCCGCGGGCGCGCCGGCCGTGCCGGCCTCGCCCGCGCCCTTGGCGCCCAGCATGCTGCTGCGCGTGGGGCTCTGCACGTGGCTGACCACGATGTCGGGCATCTCGCCGGCCATGGGCACCAGGTAGTCGGCCATGTTGGCGTTGCGCATGGTGCCGTCGGTGTCATACAGGCACTCTTCGAACAGCGCGCCGCCGATGCCCTGCACGATGGCGCCGCGCATCTGCTCGTCCACCAGCATGGGGTTGATGACACGCCCGCAGTCTTCCACCGCCCAGTGCTTGAGCAGCTTCACGAAGCCGGTGTCGACGTCCACCTCGACGTGGCTGATCTGCACGCCGTTGGTGAAGATGAAGGGGTAGTCGCGCTGCGCGTAGTGGCGCGTGACCATCAGCTCGGGCGTGAAGTCTTTCGGCAGCGTGTCGCTGCGGAAGTAGGCGATGCGGCCGAGTTCGGCCAGCTCGATCAGCGTCTCGCCGCTGGCGCCGTCGACCACGGCGTTGCGGTAGACGCGCAGCCCGGCGCGTTCGCGCTTGAGGATGGCTTCGGCCACGGCCAGGATGTTTTCGCGCAGCACACGCCCGGCCTGCAGCACGGCCTCGCCACCGATGCCCGCGCCGCGGCTGGCCCAGGTGCCGCCACCGTAGGGCGTGGTGTCGGTGTCGCCGGTGCTGATGCGCACGCGATCCAGGCTCACGCCCACGGCGTCGGCCGCGATCTGCGCGAAGATGGCCTCGGCGCCCTGGCCCTGCTCGCCCACGCTGCTGCTGACGGTGATCACGCCCGTGGGCTCCAGCCGGATCGTCGCGCCGTCCTGGCTGGCGATACGCGCACCGCCCACACCGTAGAAGGCCGCGCTCGGGTTGGTGAGTTCGATCAGCGCCGCCACGCCGATGCCACGGTAGACGCCTCGCTTGCGCAAGTCGGCCTGTTCGACGCGCAGCGAGTCGTAGTCACACACGCGGCGCGCTTCGCGCAGGCAGGCCTCGTGCGACAGCACTTCCAGCTTGATGCCGCTGGCACCCGTGGCCGGGTAGGCGTCGTCGGGGATGACGTTCTTCTGCCGGAATTCGATGGGGTCCAGGCCCAGCTTGGCAGCCACGCCATCCACCAAGGCCTCGGTCACCGCACACGCAATCGGGTGGCCCACGCCGCGGTATTGGCAAGTCGGCACCTTGTTCTGGAACACCACCTTCAGCTTCGCGCGGTAGTGCTTGTGCTTGTAGGGCCCACCCGTCAGGTTGACGACCTGGTTACCCTCGATGCCGCTGGTGCGCGGGAACATGCTGAAGGGGCCAATACCGGTGAGATCGTCGATCTCGAAGGCCAGGATCTCGCCGGCTTTGCTCGCCGCGATCTTCGCGTGGATGCGGTGCTCGCGCGCATGGATGTCGCTGACGAAGCTCTCCAGCCGGTCGGCCACGAACTTGATGGGCCGGCCCAGCATCAGGCTCAGCGCGACGGTGGCGAAATCGTCCGGGTAGGCGTGCACCTTGATGCCGAAACTGCCGCCCACGTCGCGGCAGATCACACGCACCTGCGCCTCGCTCAGCTCGAACTGGCGGCAGTACAGGTCCTGCATCATGTGCGGGGCCTGGAAGGAGTGGTACACGGTCAGCCGGCCCTCGGCCAACGTGCGGCCGGGCTGCCAGTCGGCAATCTGGCAGCGTGGCTCCAGCGTCACGCCGGTGTGGCGCCCGAAGACGTAGGTCTCCTCGAAGACCACCGCGTCATCGCGCGCAAAGGCTTCGTCCACGCCGCCCGTGTCCAGCTGGCGCTGGAAACACAGGTTGTCGCCGAGCTCGGGGTGGATCAGCGGCGTGGCCGCGTCCAGCGCGGTTTCGGTGTCCAGCACAGCGGGCAGGTCTTCCCACTCCACCTGCAGCAGCGCCAGCGCGTCTTCGGCGCGGGCACGCGTCTCGGCCACGATGGCCACCACCGGCTCGCCCTGCCAGGTGGCGCGCTCGATGGCCAGCGGGTACTGCGGCGCGCTCTTGATGCCGGCCAGGTGCATCAGCGTGGCCACCCAGGGTTTGCAGACCTGCGCGATCTCGGGGCCCGTCACCACCGCAATCACCCCCGGTAGCGCCGCCGCGGCCGTGCGGTCGATGCGCGTGATGCGCATGTGCGCCACCGGGCTGCGCCAGAAGACCACGTGCGCCAAACGCGGCAGGTCGATGTCGTCGATGTACTGCCCGCGGCCCTGCGTGAGGCGGCGCACGCCTTCGCGCGGGTGCGCCACGCCGATGTGGCGCTGGTCTTCGGTGATGGCGGGCAACTCGCCGCCCAGATCGCGGTGCGCTGGCTTTTCGGTGGGGTGGTTCATGCGCGCACCTCGCTGCCCTGCAGACCGCCGGCCTTCTGTTTCTCCAGCACCGCGCACACCGCGTCGACGATGGCGTGGTAACCCGTGCAGCGGCAGTAGTTGCCGCTCATCCATTCGCGCACCTGCTCGCGGTTCGCGTCGGGCTTGTGCTCCACCAGGTCCAGCGCCGCCATCAGCATGCCGGGCGTGCAGTAGCCGCACTGCAGCGCGTTGTGGGCGACGAAGGCGTCTTGCAACGCGCGCAGCGCGGGGCTGGGCGTCAACGTCTCGACCGTCTCGATGTGGCGGCCATCGGCCTGCGCGGCCAGCACCAGGCAGCCGCGCACGATCTGCCCGTCCACGCGCACGGTGCAGGCGCCGCAGACGCCGTGTTCGCAGCCGACGTGGCTGCCCTTCAGGCCACAGTCTTCGCGCAGGAAGTCGATCAGGTGCTTGCGGCACTCGACCTGGCGCACCAGTGCCTGGCCGTTGACCAACACGCTCACTCGCGTGCTGGGGTTGTCGAGCGGCGTGTTCATGCGGGGTTCTCCATCAGGGCCTTCACCGCGCGGCGCATCAGCGTGGCGGCCATCTGCGTCTTGGCGGCGGCGGAATGGGTGAGGTCGGCAAAGGGCTGCAGCTCGGCGCGCAGCGCGGCGTCGGCTTCATCCACGCGTGCCGGTGTCAGCGGACCGGCGGCGAGCACGGCCTCGGCGGCACGGGCGCGCACAGGGCGGTCGCCCAGGCTCAGGAAGGCCAGGCGCACATCGCTGAGCTGCGAACCCTGCACCGTGGCGCAGGCGGCCAGGCCGGCGATGGCGTAATCACCGTGGCGGCGCGCGAGTTCGCTGAAGTGGTGGCGCTGGCCCGAGGCGATGAGGGGCAGCTCGCAGGCCGCGAGCAGCTCGTCTTCGCGCAGCGCGGTGCTGAAGAGACCCTGGAAGAAGTCGGCCGCGGCCACGCGGCGTTCACCCCGGGCGCCCAGCAGCACCAGCGTGCCGCCCAAGGCCACCACGCAGGCCGGCCATTCGGCGGCCGGGTCGGCGTAGGCCAGCGCGCCGCCGAAGGTGCCCAGGTTGCGGATGGCGCGGTGCGCGATGTGCGGCGCGGCCTGCGCCAGCAGCGGCGCGTGCTGGGCCACCAGCGGTGACTCTTCCACTTCCACATGACGCGTCATCGCGCCTATGCGCAGCATGCCGCCCTGCACCGCGATGCCGGCCAGCTGCGTGAGCCCGCCGATGTCCACCAGCAGCGCCGGTTGCGACAAACGCATGTTCAGCGTGGCCAGCAGCGTCTGCCCGCCGGCCAGCAGGCGCGCGTTGTCGCCGTGCTCAGCCATCAGCTGCAGCGCGTGCTGCGGCGAGCTGGCGCGGACGTAATCGAAGGCCGGAGATTTCATGGCCGTGTCTCCATCCGTTTTGAAGGGGCGCAGCGGCTGATGAAGCCGGCCCGCCACCCCGCGCAGCGCTTCAGGGTTTGTCGGGATGGGGCTTGTTGAGCACGCGCTCAACAATTTCAGCAGAGTTGAGCAGATGGTCAATACCGCAGAAACCCGGCCCAAGCGCGGCGCCTCCAAGGCGACGGCGGCTGAGCGCGCGCCCACGCCGGCTGCGGCCGGCCGCAAGCGACTGGACGCGCGGGAGCGCGAGCAGCAGATCCTCGAAGGCGCCACCGAGTTCTTCGCGCGCCGCGGGCTGGAGGCGCAGATGCGCGAGCTGGCTGCCGAGCTCGGCATCGCGCACACGCTGCTGTACCACTACTTCCCCACCAAGCGGCAGCTGATCGAACGCGTCTACGAAGAGACCATCGCCGGCCGCTGGGACACGCGCTGGGAAGCCCTGCTCGACGACCCGCAGCGGCCCGTGGCCGACAAGCTGCAGGCCTTCTACCGCGAGTACCTGCCCGCCATCCTCACGCCCGAGTGGCTGCGCATCCTGGTGCACTCGGGCCTGAGTGACGGGCTCATTCCCAATCGCTACTTCGCGCTGGTGCGCGAGCGGCTCTTTCCACGCCTGCTGCGCGAAGTGCGCCGCGCCGCCGGCAGCCGCAGCAAGGCCAAGGCCAGCGCGCGCGAGGAAGGCCTGCTGATGGCCTTCCACGGCGGGTTGATCTACCACCTGGGCATCTGGCCGCTGGTCTACCAGCAGGGCTACACGGGCCAGGGGGATGCCGCGCTGACCGACAGCTTCATCGCCGACCGCATCCGCGGCCTGCTCTTGCAAGCCCCAGAAATCATCACGCAGGTCGCGAGCGCGCGCGCCTGAACCGGAGAAGGACCGACACCATGTCGCTGAGCCTGAACCACTACTCCATCCGCACCGCCGACCTGGCCGCGTGCGAACGTTTCTATTGCGGCCTGCTCGGCCTGCAGGTGGGGCCGCGGCCGCCGTTTCCCTTTCCAGGGCTCTGGCTTTACCAGGGTGACACCGCGGTCTGGGCCAACGCCGCCGTGCACATCATCGGCATCGACCGCAACGATCCCGAAGGCCTGAAAGCCTACTTGGGCGACCGCGAAGAAGTCAGCCTGCAAGGCAGCGGCGCGGTCGACCACGTGGCCTTTTTCGCCACCGGCCTGCCGGCGATGCTGCAGCGCCTGCAGTCGCAAGGCATCGAACTGCGCGAACGCACGGTGCCGCTGCTGGGCCTGCACCAAGTGTTCGTCGACGACCCCAACGGCATCGTCGTCGAGCTGAACTTCCCGGCAGCCGAGAAGGCCGCGCTGGACGCCGCGGCGGCCACGGCGGCCTGACCGCAGCCATGGCCCGCATCCTCGTCGTCGGTGGTTCGCTGGGCGGCCTGATGGCCGCCAACCTGCTGCTGCGCGGCGGGCATGACGTGACGGTGCTGGAGCGCTCGCCGCGCTCGTTGCAAGGCCGGGGCGCCGGCATCGTCACCCACGAAGGCCTGCGCCAGACGCTGCGCGAGGCCGGCGCCGTGGTCGATGAAACGCTGGGCGTGGCCGTGGCTGCACGTGTGGTGCTGGGCCCCGACGGGCAGGCGCTGTGCCGCTGGGCGCATCCGCAGATCCTCACGTCGTGGGGGCGCCTCTACACGCTGCTGAGCGAGGCCCTGCCCGCCGAGCGCCACCGCCTGGGCGCGGCCGTCGACAGCGTTACGCCGCTGAACGACGGCGTGCAGGTGCAGCTGGCAGGCGGCGAGACGCTGCAGGCCGATTTGCTGATCGCCGCCGACGGCATCCGCAGCACGGTGCGCCAGCAGTGGCAGCCCGAGGTGAAGCCGCTGTACGCCGGCTACGTGGCCTGGCGCGGCGTGTGCGATGAAGCCGTGCTCTCGCGCCACACGCGCGAAACGCTGTTCCCGCACTTCGGCTTCGGCTTGCCGGCAGGCGAACAGATGATCGGCTACCCCGTGGCCGGCGACCATGGCGCGCAAGGCAACAGCACCGCGGTCGGCCAACGCCGCTGGAACTTCGTCTGGTACCGCCCCGCGCCCACGCCGGCCGAACTGCAGGCGCTGCTGACCGATGCCGATGGCGTGCACCACGCCGAAGGCATCCCGCCGCAGCTGGTGAACTGGCGCCACATCGCGGCCATGCGGCAGGCGGCGCGCGAGAAGCTGGCGCCGCAGTTCGCGGAGATCGTGGAAAAGACCGCGCAGCCTTTCCTCCAGCCCATCTACGACCTGGTTTCGCCGCGCCTGGCGCATGGCCGCATCGCGCTGATGGGCGACGCCGCCTTTGTGGCGCGGCCGCATGTGGGCATGGGCGTGGCCAAGGCCGGCGACGACGCCGCCTCGCTGGCGGCCTGCATCGCACGGCACGGCGCCACACCCGAGGCGCTGCGCCACTACGAGACCGAACGCCACGCCGCCGCCGCGGCCGTGGTGCAGCGCGCACGCCTGCTGGGCGCGCCACTGGCCCTGCCCCCGGGCAGCGCACCGCCCTACCGCGACCCGCGCGGCCCCATGCAGCAGACGGCCATCGACCCGGCCCTGTTCGACACCTACCCCCCCGAAGCGCTGGCCGCCTGAAGAAGCCCGCCTTTTTCTTTCAACCCGAAGGAGACAAGCCCGATGAACGACCTGCCCGTCAAGCCCGTGAACAGCCCCCGCCGCCGCCAACTGGTGCTGGCAGGCGGTGCCCTGGCCACCGCCCCCGCGCTGTTCAACATCGCCCGCGCCCAGGGGGCCCCCATCAAGATCGGCTTCCCGGTGCCGCTGACCGGCCCCTTCAGCGCCGAGGCGCAAGACCAGGTGCGCGCCGCCGAACTGGCGGTGAAGGAGTGGAACGCCGCCGGCGGGCACAAGGGCCAGAAGGCCGAGCTGCTGGTGCGCGACGACAAGCTCAACCCCGGCGAAGCCGCCACGCGCACGCTGGAGCTGATCGAGAAGGACAAGGTCAACTTCGTCGTCGGATCTTTGAGCGCAGCCACGCAGCTCAGCATCAACGCCGTCACGCGCGAGCGCAAGGTGCTGTTCAACAGCATCAGCCAGAGCGATGCCATCAACGAGGCCAAAGACTGGAGCCTCTACACCTTCCACGAGGCGCTGAATCCGCACCTCACGGCCGGTGCCGTGGCGCGTTACGCCTTCCCGAAGTTCGGCAAACGCATCGCTTACCTGACGGCCGACTACGCCTACGGCCACGAGATGGTGCGCGGCTTCCAGCGCGCCGGCCAGGCCCTGGGCGCGCAAACTGTGGCCGACATCCGCCACCCGCTGGGCGCCGCTGACTACAGCGCCTTCCTGCCGCGCATCCAGGCGCTGAAGCCCGACATCCTCGTCCTCTGCAACTTCGGTCGTGACCTGGTGAACAGTGCTAAGCAGGCCACCGATTTCGGCCTCAAGCAAGGCACGAAGATCATCGCGCCCGTACTGCTGTACACCAGCCGCGTGGCCGGTGGCGCCGACGCCTTCGAGGGCGTGCTCGGCGGCACCAGCTACTACTGGGGCATGGAAGACAAGATCCCCAGCGCGAAGAAGTTCAACGACGCCTTCCGCAAGGCCTACAACGGCGCCGTGCCGTCCGACTACGGCGCTTTGGGTTACGCCGGCATCCTGAGCGTGCTGCAGGCCGTGAAAAACGCCGACGCCACCGATTCGCAGCGCGTGGCGATCGCGCTGCGCCAGCTGAAGTACGACTGGTACAAGGGCCCGCAGTTCTACCGGAAGTGCGACCACCAGAGCGTGCAGAGCGTGGTCATCGTCGAATCGAAGTCCAAGGGCATGAAGGACAAGAACGACGTCTTCAACGTGCTGGCCATCGAAGACGCCAACGAGAAGAACTTGCGCAGCTGCGAAGAGATGGGTCACAAACCCGCCTGAGCTCGAAAGCAGCCCCATGGAGATCACCCCCTCGCTGCTGGCCCTGCAGCTCGTCACCGGCATCGCCCTCGGTGCCATCTACGCGCTGCTGGCCATCGGCCTGAGCCTCATCTTCGGCATGCTCACCGTGGTGAACTTCGCCCACGGTGCGTTTTTCATGGTGGGGGCCTTCATCGGGCTGTACTTCCTGGGGCTCACGGGCAACTTCTGGTTCAGCCTGGTGCTCACACCGCTGGTGGTGGGCGGCATCGGGCTGCTGACCGAACGTTTCCTGGTGCGGCCGCTCTATGGCCGCGGCATCGACTACCCGCTCTTGCTGACTTTCGGCCTGAGCTGGGTGCTGATCGAGGCCATGCGCCTGGCCTTCGGCGTGGAAGGCCTGCCGTCTTCCACGCCGCCCGAGCTGCGCGGCGCGGTCGATCTCGGCATCGGCTACTTCCCCAAGTACCGCCTCTTCCTCATCTTCGCCACCGCAGTGGTGGTGGTGGCGCTCTGGCTCTTCCTGGAGAAAACGCGCTACGGCCTCATCGTGCGCGCCGGCAGCCGTGATGGTGAGATCTGCCGCGTGCTGGGCATCGACATCTCGCGCGTGTGGCTGGTGGTCTTCGGCATCGGCTGCGCCATCGCGGGGCTGAGTGGCGTGCTGGCCGCACCCACGCGGGCGGTGAACCCCGAGATGGGCGTGCACGTGCTGGCCGAGAGCTTCGTCGTCACCGTGGTCGGCGGCATGGGCAGCCTGGTGGGTGCGGTGGTGGCCGGGCTGCTGGTGGGCGTGGTGTTCGCGCTGACCTCGCTGTTCGCGCCCGACCTGGCCGAGCTGAGCATCTTCGTGCTGATGGCCCTGGTGCTGCTGGTGCGGCCGCAGGGCCTGTTCGGCAAGCCGGGCTTGATGAGTTGAGTCGCCGATGACTGACGCCATCCATTTCATCCGCCGCCACCGCGTGGCCGCGGTGATCGCCTTCCTGCTGGTGTTTCCGCTGCTGATGCCCTACCAGGCGCTGGCCATCAACATCCTCATCTTCGGCCTCTTCGCGGTGGGCTTCAACCTGCTGTTCGGCTACACCGGGCTGCTCAGCTTCGGCCACGCGGCTTTTCTCGGCGTGGGCAGCTACCTCACCGGCATCGGCATGGTGCACTGGGGCATCCCGTGGGGCCTGGCGGTGCTGCTGGGCGTGGCCAGCGCAGCGCTGGTGGGCGTGGTGATGGGGTATCTCGCCATCCGCACACGCGGCATCTACTTCAGCATGGTGACGCTGGCGCTGGCGCAGATCGTCTACTACGCCTTCTACAAGGCCGAACGCTGGACGGGCGGTGAAAACGGCCTGCGCGGCATCCAGGTGCCACAGATGGAGGTGTTCGGCGTCACGCTCGACTTCCTCAACCCCAACGTCAAGTACTACGTCATCCTGGCCTTCGTGGCGGTGGCGCTGTGGTTCGTCTCGCGGTTGCTGGCCTCGCCATTAGGCGCCGTGATCGAAGCCGTGCGTGAGAACGAAAAGCGCGCCGCCGCCTGCGGCTACGACGTGGCGCGCACCAAGCTGCTGGTCTTCGTGATCAGCGCCGCGCTGTGCGGCCTGGCCGGCGCCTTGCGCGCGCTGCACCTGAGCGTGGTGCCCATCGAGAGCCTGCACTACCTGCTGTCGGGCCAGGCCGTGATGATGTGCCTGCTGGGCGGCATGGGCACCTTCTTCGGGCCCTTCATCGGCGCCGGGGTCTTCCTCACGCTGGAAGACGTGGTGACCACGATGACGAAACACTGGATGGCCATCGTCGGCACCGTCTTCATCATCTTCGTGCTCTTCTTCCCCGCCGGCATCTGGGGCACCTTCATGAAGAAGCTGGAGCAGCGCGCATGACGGCCGCCGCCCCCATTCTGGAAGTGCAAGGCGTCAGCAAACGCTTCGGCAAGTTCGTGGCGCTGAACGATGTCTCGGCGAGTTTCCAGCCCGGCAAGCTCAGCGCCATCATCGGCCCCAACGGCGCGGGCAAGAGCACCTTCTTCAACGTGGTGAGCGGCGCCTTCCCGCCCAGCAGCGGGCGGCTGAAGTTCAAGGGCCGCGACATCACGGGCCTCGCACAGCACGAGTTCGCGCGCATCGGCATTGCCAAGAGCTTCCAGATCACGAACGTGTTCAAGCAGCTCAGCGCCCACGAGAACGTGCGCGTGGCGGTGCAGATGCGGCATGCGCGCTACCAGCTCTTCAAACCGCGCGCGGCGATGGCCGAGGTGGACGACCGCGCCCACGCCCTGCTGCAGCGCGTGGGCCTGGCCGCCCACGCCAAGCGCCCCGCGGCCGACCTGGCCCACGGCCAGCAGCGCGCGCTGGAAGTGGCCATGGCGCTGGCGGCCGAGCCCGAGCTGCTGCTGATGGACGAGCCCACCGCCGGCATGAGCCCGGAAGAGACGGTGGTGATGATGGACCTCATCACCGCGCTGGCCGCCGAGCGCAGCGTGATCCTGGTGGAACACAAGATGAAGCTGGTGATGGGCATCTGCGAACGCCTCTTGGTGCTGCACCACGGCGAGTTCCTCGCCGAAGGCACGCCGGCCGACATCAAGGCCAATGCCGACGTGCGGCGCGTCTACCTCGGGCAGGGCTGAACACGATGCTGAAAGTGAACCAACTCGACGCCTGGTACGACACCAGCCACGTCGTGCAGGGTCTGAGCTTCGAGGTACGCACCGGCGAGATCGTCACGCTGATGGGCCGCAACGGCGCCGGCAAGACGACGACGCTGAAGACCATCATGGGCCTGATCTCGCGCCGGGGCGGCAGCGTGAAGTTCGACGGGCAAGAGATCCTCAGCCAGCCCGCACACAAGCGTTACCACCTGGGCCTGGCCTACGTGCCCGAGGACCGCCGCATCGTGCCCGGCCTGACGGTGCGCGAGAACCTGCGCCTGGGGCTGATCGCCGGCAAGGACGTGAAGCACGAGGCTGCGCGCATCGAGGAGATCGCCAAGACCTTCCCGCGGCTGGCCGAGCGCATGGACCAGGAAGGCACCAGCATGAGCGGCGGCGAGCAGCAGATGCTGGCCATCGCCCGCGCGATGATGGCCAAGCCGCGTTTGATCCTGCTGGACGAACCCAGCGAGGGCATCATGCCGGTGCTGGTGGACGAGATGTTCGAGCTCTTCAAGCGCATGAAAAGCGAAGGCACGACCATCCTGCTCGTGGAGCAGAACGTGGAGCGCGCGCTGAACGTGAGCGACCGCGCCTACATCCTCGACCAAGGGCAGATCGTCCACGAGGGCGATGCGCGCGCTTTGCTGGCCGACAAGGAGATTCAAGACAAGTACTGCGCAGTCTGACCGAGCTGTGGCACGCTAGACCCTCTGACAGCGAAGGAGCGACGCATGAACAGCATGGACGTCGAAGTCATCCGCACCGCGATGGACTGGATGAACCGCGGCCACCGCGTGGTGCTGGGCACCGTGGTGCGCACCTGGGGCAGCAGCCCGCGGCCGCCGGGCAGCCTGATGATCATCCGCGACGACGGGCAGGTGGCCGGCAGCCTCTCGGGCGGCTGCATCGAAGACGACCTCATCGACCGCGTGAAACGCGGCGAGCTCGCACCGCGCCTGCCGCAGGCCACGACCTACGGCGTCACGGCCGAAGAAGCGCAGCGTTTCGGCCTGCCCTGCGGCGGCACGGTGCAGATCGTGCTGGAGCCGCTGTCGGCGCAGAGCCTGCTGCGTGACATGCTGGCGGCCATCGAAAGCCACCGCGTCATCCGCCGCCGGCTGGAACTGGCCACGGGGCTCGTCAGTCTGCGCCCTTGCGATGACGGTGATGCCTTGCGTTTCGACGGCCAGGTGCTGGAAACTGTGCACGGCCCGCGGCTGCGGCTGGTGATCATTGGCGGCGGACAACTCAGCCGCTACCTGGCCAGCATGGCCGTGATGCTGGATTACCGCGTGACGGTGTGCGACCCACGCGAGGAATACCACGAAGGCTGGGCCGACATGGAAGGCGTGACCTTGTCGCGCCTGATGCCCGACGACCTCGTCATCGCGATGAACCTCGACGCCAACAGCGCGCTGGTGGCCGTCACGCACGACCCCAAGCTCGACGACCTGGCGCTTATGGAAGCGCTGAAGACGCCGGCCTTCTATGTCGGCGCTCTGGGCAGCCGCCGCAACAACGACAACCGGCGTTTGCGCCTGAAGGACTTCGACGTCAGCGAGAGCGAGTTGCTCAAGCTGCGCGGCCCGGTGGGCCTGAACCTCGGCGCGAAAACACCGCCCGAGATCGCGATGAGCATCGTGGCCGAGATGACGGCCGCACGCCGCGGCGTCGATCTCACCGGCCCGCTGGCCGACTGGAGCGGCTCGCAGACCGAGTGCCGGGTGAGCGCCTGAGGGCTTGAAGCGACGAGGGCTGTGCCCTCAGCGTAGATCCGGCGCGTCGCTCAGCTCGTTCGGGTTCACCTGCCCCGGCGCCAGCGGAAAGTGCTGCACCAGCAGCGCATCCACGGCGTCGATGGCCTGCCCCAGGCCTTCCTCAAAACGCCCGGCGCGGAAGGCCTCGCGCATGCCGGCCACCAGCGTGTCCCACTGCGCCTGCGGCACGTGGCGCACGAGGCCGCGGTCGGCCACGATCTCGATGGCGTGTTCGGCCAGCAGCAGGTAGATCAGCACGCCGTTGTTGTGCTCGGTGTCCCATACGCGCAGCTTGCCGAAGAGCGTGACCGCACGCTCGCGCGCCTGCAGGCCTTGCGCCACGTAGGACAGCGGCAGCCCGGCCTCCACGCTCAGGCGGATCTCGCCGCTGTGCCGAGTCTCGCTGCCCGCCACGCGCGCCTGCAGCCGCGCCAGCGCCGCGGGCGCCAGCACGGTGTGCACACCGCGGCGGCTGGACCAGCCGTGTTGGAAGAGACCTTGGATCCGTTGCAGCATCGCCCTGGCCCTCACCACCGGCCCGAGGCGCCGCCGCCCCCGAAGTCACCGCCACCGCCCGACGAGAAGCCACCGCCTCCGCGCCCGCCGCCGCCGCCACCGCCCCGCGCCGCCAGCAGCAAACGCAGCACGTTGCCGACGCCCACCAGGCCCACCACCACCAGCGCCACGACGGCCGCCAGGATCGCCAGCAACAGCCCGGCGCCCAGCCACCACGCCACGCCCCCCGCGGCCACGGCCGTGATCAGCGAGCCCGGGCCGCGGCCCAGCACCGCCGAGAGCAGCCCGCCCAGCGCCAGCACGCCGCCGAAGACGAGCAGGCCGAGTTCCTGCAGCGGCAGCCCCCCCTCGCGCCCTGCCGACCCGCCGCGCGGGCTGGGCGCCGGCAGGCCTTCGCCGCGGATGCGCGCGGCCAGGCGGTCGACGGCGAGGTTCAACCCGCCGGCCATGTCGCCCTGGCGGAAGGCCGGCAGCAGGGCCTGGTCGATGATCTGGCGCGCGGCCAGGTCGGGGATGGCCCCTTCCAGCGCCTTGGCGACCTCGATGCGCACCGCGCGTTCGTCTTTCGCCACCAGCACCAGCACGCCGTCGCCCACCTCGCGGCGGCCGATCTTCCACTGGTCGGCCACACGCTGCGCGTAGGCGGCGATGTCTTCCGGCGCCGTGCCCGGCACCAGCAGCAACACGATCTGCGGCCCGGCTTCGGCCTCGAAGGCGGCCAGCTTGGCTTCCAGTGCCGCGGCCTGCGGCGCGGTGAGCGTGGCCGTCTGGTCGATGACACGCGCGCTCAGCGGCGGCACCGGGCGCAGGTCTAACGCCCAGGCGGTGGTACCGGGCAGCGCCAGCCAAGCCAGCAACGCCGCCAGGCCGGCCGCGCGCAGCAGCTTCATCACGCCGTCACTTCGAGGCGGCAGGCGCGGCCGGGGCCGCGGGCTTGTCGAAGCTCACCGTGGGCGGCGCGCTGATCTGCGCCTCGTTCTGCACCGCGAAGTTGGGCTTGACCTCGTAGCCCATCACCTTGGCCGTGAGGTTGCTGGGGAAGCTGCGCGCCAGCACGTTGTACTCCTGCACCGCCTTCACGTAGCGGCCACGCGCCACGGTGATGCGGTTCTCGGTGCCTTCCAGCTGCACGCGCAGGTCTTGGAAGCCTTGGTTGGCCTTGAGGTTGGGGTAGTTCTCGCTCACCACCAGCAGGCGGCTCAAGGCGCCCGACAGCTCGCCTTGCGCGGCCTGGAACTTCTGGAAGGCCTCGGGGTTGTTCACGAGCTCGGGCGTGGCCTGCACGCTGGTGGCCTTGGCGCGCGCCTCCACCACCTTCGTCAGCGTTTCCTGCTCGAAGTTGGCCTCGCCCTTGACCGTGGCCACGATGTTGGGGATGAGGTCGCTGCGACGCTGGTACTGGTTCAGCACCTCGCTCCAGCTGCTCTTCACCTGCTCGTCCAGGCGCTGGAAGTCGTTGTAGCCGCAGCCGCCTAGCAGCAGGGTGCCGCACAGCGCCAGCAGGGTGCCCACGCGGGCGGCCGTCGATCGTGTCTTGTTCATGCCTGTCCTCCACACCACGGGCCCCTCGCCCGCCGCAGGCAGCATAGATGAGGGGGCCGGGGCGCAGATCAAGCACCCGCAGCCACAATCCGGCAATGCCCGCCCCCGACCTGTTGAACGAGGCCCTGCGCGGAGGCCTGTCGCCCCGCAGAGACCTCCCGCTGCGCCAGCCCCGCGTGGTGGTGGCCGGGGGCGCCGGCCCCTTGGGTTCGGCCGTGCTGGAGCACCTGCTGGCCGGCCCCTTCAGCCCCGTGGGGGTGCTGGCGCGGCAGAGCATGGGCACCGCGCTGCGCGAGCTGCAGGTGTGGCAGACGCCAGGCTGGCAGACCGCGCCGCTGGCGCTGCAGCAGGCGGACATCGGCATCGTGGTCTTCGACCGCGGCCGTTCGCGGCACGGCCGCGAAGAGGCTTTTGTGCAACCGGCGGCCGAAGAGCTGCCGGCCCTGGCCGCCTGGCTGCTGGGCTGTGGTGTGCAGCACCTGGTGGTGGTGCTGCCACACGCGCCGGGGCTGCTGCCGCAGGCGCTGCGCGCCGGCCTGGCCAGCCTGGACGAGCAGGCGGTGGCGCAGCTGGGTTTCGAGCAAGTGGTTTTCGTGCGGCCGGCGCGTGCCACCACCGCCGAACGCAGCCCTGGCCCGCTGCTGAACCGCGTGGCGCAGGGCATGCTGCAACAAATGCACTGGATGGTGCCTGCGCGTGAACAGGCCCTGCGTGCCGCCAAGGTGGCGGCCTTTGTGGCCGAGCTCTCGGCAGTGCTGCCCGCCGCCCCGCCCGGCACGCGTGTGGCAGCGCCCGAACTGATCTGGGATTGGGCCCAGCCCGGCGGCGGCCGTCCGCTGCTGCAGGCCTGGCTGCAAGGCCAGGCGCTGCCTGCCAGCCGCCCGACCCGCGCCCGCTGGTAATCACGGAGCTGCTGCCAGCGGGCGCAGCAGACGCGGCCGTGATAATGCTTCGCATGACCTCGCCCCACCTGCACAACGACACCTTCCTCCGCGCCTGCCTGCGCCAGCCCACCACGCACACGCCGGTGTGGCTGATGCGCCAGGCTGGGCGTTACCTGCCCGAGTACAAGGCCACGCGGGTGAAGGCCGGCAGCAGCTTCATGGGGCTGGCCACCAACCCCGAGTTCGCCACCGAGGTGACGCTGCAGCCGCTGGAGCGTTACCCGCTGGACGCCGCCATCCTGTTCAGCGACATCCTCACCGTGCCCGACGCCATGGGCCTGGGCCTGAGCTTCGGTGCCGGCGAGGGCCCGCGCTTCGCGCACCCGGTGCGCGACGAAGCCGCCGTGATGGCACTGCGCTCGCCCGATCTGGACAAGCTGCGCTACGTTTTCGACGCCGTGAAGTCCATCCGCAAGGCCCTTGATGGCAAGGTGCCGCTGATCGGCTTCTCGGGCAGCCCCTGGACGCTGGCCAGCTACATGGTCGAAGGTGCCGGCAGCGACGACTACCGGCTCATCAAGACCATGCTCTACAGCCGGCCCGACCTGATGCACCGCATCCTGGCCGTGAACGCCGAGGCCGTGACGGCTTATCTCAATGCGCAGATCGACGCTGGCGCGCAGGCCGTGATGGTCTTCGACAGCTGGGGCGGCGTGCTCGCCGACGGCGCCTTCCAGGAATTCAGCCTGAACTACACGCGCCAGGTGGTGGCCGGCCTCAAGCGCGAGGCCGAAGGCCGCCCCGTGCCGGTGATCGTGTTCACCAAGGGCGGCGGTTTGTGGCTCGAAGAAATCGCCGCCTGCGGCGCCGACGTGGTGGGCCTGGACTGGACCATGAACCTCGGCACGGCACGCGCCCGCGTGGGCCACCGCGTGGCGCTGCAGGGCAACCTCGACCCGAACGTCCTCTTCGCGCCGCCGGAAGCCGTGGCAAGCGAAGCCGTGAAGGTGCTCGACAGCTTCGGCCGCCCGCAACGCGCCGACGGTGGTTGGGACGGCCACATCTTCAACCTCGGCCACGGCATCAGCCAGTTCACGCCGCCCGAACATGTGACGGCGCTGGTCGAAGCCGTGCACGCGCACTCGCGCCAGCAGCGCCAGCAGCGCCAGCCGGCCTGAGCCCACCCCCCGGGCGCCGCCGTGCGGGCCCGCCGCAGCGCCCTGGCTGCGTGAGTGAGCACTCATCCCGGCGTGCCGTTGCACCCTGCCGTGGCACGCCCACGGGGCGCCGCCCTGGCAAAAAATACGGGGTGAGTGAGCGCTCAGGGCTTGACTTATCCCCATTTTCCCGTTCCGCACCACGGCTTGTGCACAGCACAAATCCAAGTGAGAGAAAGTGGACCACTTTGGTGCTAAGTTGTTGATTCTTATGAATTCACACCGCTGCCACCAAAACGGGCACTGCAGCCCGGAGGCCCGCAGAATCAAGCACTTGGCGCAGCTTGGCGCAGCTTCCCCACAAACTTATCCACAGATTTCGTGGACAGCCTGAAAAAGCCTTGCCGATCATGGACTTGCGGCATTTGCTTGAAGTTGAGCCGAGATTTCAGCCGCAAGTGACAGCACGATGACAGCCCCTCTGCCCAGCCTCGTGGCGGTAGCGGTGGAGACACCGCGCCACACCAGCGTCAGCGGCTCGCTCGACTACACCAGTGAGCAGCCACTCGCACCGGGCACCCTGGTGCGCGTGCCCCTGGGCCGCCGCGACGTGCCGGGCCTGGTGTGGGAACGCAGCGCCGAGGCCGAAGCACCCCCCGAGTTGCTGCGCCCGGTGACCGTGGCGTTGACGGCCCTGCCGCCCTTGGGCGCCGACTGGCGCGCGCTGGTGGCCTTTGCCGCGGCCTACTACCAGCGCGGCCTGGGCGAGCTGGCGCTGGCGGTGCTGCCGCCCGAACTGCGCAAGCTGGACGACACCCAACTGGCCCGCCGCCTGAAGAAGCTGGCGGCCGCCCGGCCCGCCGCCGCTGCGGCCGCGGCACCGACCCTGCCCGAGCTCAGCGAAGAACAGGCCGCCGCCCTGGCCGTGCTGGCCACGCCCGAGGGCCGCAGCAAACCCGTGCTGCTGCACGGGGTGACGGGCAGCGGCAAGACCGAGGTCTACCTGCGCGCCGCCGCCGACGCGCTGGCGCGTGGCCAGCAGGCGTTGGTGCTGGTGCCCGAGATCAACCTCACGCCGCAGCTGGAGGCGCGCTTCGCCGAGCGTTTTCCGGGACGGGTGCTCGTCAGCCTGCACAGCGCGCTGACGCCCGCGCAGCGGCTGCGCCACTGGTTGATGGCCCACCTGGGCCAGGCCGATCTGGTGCTGGGCACACGCCTGGCGGTGTTTGCGTCGATGCCGCGGCTGGGGCTGATCGTCGTGGACGAAGAGCACGACCCCAGCTTCAAGCAGCAGGAAGGCGCGCGCTATTCGGCGCGCGATCTCGCCGTCTGGCGTGCCCACCACGCCGGCGTGCCGGTGCTGCTGGGCTCGGCCACACCTTCGCTGGAGAGCTGGCAGCGGGTGCAGGAAGGCCGCTACCGCCGCCTGCCCATGCTGCAGCGCATCGGCGGCGGTGCGATGCCGCGCGTACGGCTCGTCGACATGAACCTCCTGCCACGCGGCACGCAGGAAAGGGTGCTCGCGCCCCAGCTCCTGGAAGCTATCGAGAAGCGCATCGCCGCCGGCGAGCAGAGCCTGCTGCTGCTGAACCGCCGCGGCTACGCACCGGTGCTGCACTGCGGCGCCTGCGCCTGGAAAAGCGGCTGCCCGCACTGCAGCGCCTGGCGCGTCTTCCACAAGCTCGACCGCACGCTGAAGTGCCATCACTGCGGCTACAGCGAACGTGTACCGCGTGCCTGCCCCGAGTGCGGCAACCTCGACATCGCGCCCATCGGGCGGGGCACCGAGAAGCTGCAGGAGCAGCTGGCCGCGCTGCTGCCCCAGGCCCGCGTGGCGCGGCTCGACGCCGACACCACCCGCGCCGCCGGCAGTCTGCAGCAGCAGCTGGCCGAGGTGCACGCCGGCGAGGTGGACGTGCTGGTGGGCACGCAGATGCTGGCCAAGGGGCACGATTTCAGGCGGGTCACGCTGGTGGCGGCCATCAACGCCGACGGCGGCCTCTTCAGCAGCGATTTCCGCGCGCCTGAGCGGCTGTTTGCGCTGCTCATGCAGGCCGCCGGCCGCGCTGGGCGTGATGCCGGGCAGGCCGCACGCAGCGAGATGTGGGTGCAGACCTGGAGCCCCACACACCCGCTGTTCACGGCGCTGCGCAAACACGACTACGACAGCTTCGCCGCCGCGCAGCTGGAAGAGCGCCAGGCCGCCGGCCTGCCGCCCTTCGCGCACCTGGCGCTGCTGCGCGCCGAGGCGCGCACGGCGGAGGCCGCCACCGGCTTCCTGCACGACGCGGCGGCCTTGATCGACAGCGCCGCAGCCGGCGTCACCGTCTACCCGCCCGTGCCGCCCTTTGTGGCCAAGCTGGCCGACGTGGAGCGCATGCAGATGCTGCTGGAATCGCCTTCACGCGCGGCGCTGCAGCGCACGCTGGCGGCCTGGCTGCCGCAGCTCAACGGCCTGCGCGGCGCGCACAAGGGCCTGCTGCGCTGGGCGGTGGACATCGACCCGCTGGCCATCTGAACCCCGCACCCCGTACCCGAGCAGGCACATGCGCACCACCACCCTCTACGGCATCCCGAACTGCGACACCGTCAAACGCGCCCGCGCCTGGCTCACCGAGCAAGGCGTGGCCCACAGCTTCCACGACTTCAAGAAACAAGGCCTGCCCGAAGACGCGCTGCAGCGCTGGCTGGCCGAGGCCGGCTGGGAGACGCTGCTCAACCGCAAGGGCAGCACCTGGCGCCAGCTGCCCCCAACGGAACAAGCGGCCGTGGTGGATGCCGTCAGCGCCGCGGTGCTGATGCGCCGCGCGCCCAGCGTCATCAAGCGCCCGGTGGTGGCCTGGGCCGACGGCGGGCTGACCGTGGGTTTTGACGCCAGCGCCTGGGCCGCCCGGCCCCGCTGAGCCGCGGCCTTCAGCTGCCGACCTGCAGCACCCACACCTGACCGGCCACCGCCTGCTGCTGCTCTTGCCGCAGCACCACGGCCTGCACGCCGTGCACGCGCAAGCCTTGGGCAGCGGCCCGCGTGTGCAGACCGGTGGCGCTGTGGGCGTAACGCAGGCTGCGCCGCAGCACGTAGCCGGCGCCGGTGCTGTCTTCGCCGTCGGCCGTGCTTTCCACGGAGAACACGAACAGCCCCTGCGGCGCGAGCACCTTCGCCACCGCGGCCATCACCGCTTCGAGCTCACCGAGGTAGATGAAAACATCGGCAGCCACCACCAGGCCGGCACTGGCCGCCGGCAGGGCCTGCAGGTGCTGCAGCAGCTCGGCCTCGTGCACCGCGTCGTAGCAGCCGCGCGCGGTGGCCAGGCGCACCATGGTGGGTGAGAGGTCCACGCCTTCCAGGCGCTGCGCCCACGGCCGCAGCAGCGGGCCGCACAAGCCGCTGCCGCAGCCGAGGTCCAGCGCCAGCGCCACGGGTTGCGCGGCCCTGGCGGGCCGGGCTGCCAGCGCAGCGGCCACCACGGCTTCGTGGCCGCGGTAGTGCAGTTGCTGCACGAGGTGCGTGTCGAAATGCTCTGCATACGGGTCGAAGAGCAGGCGCAGGTAGTTCGCAGGGGCGGCCGGCGGCACGCGCGAGGGGGCACCGGCCGCGAGCAAGGGGGCCGAGAGGTAGTCGAGCAGCGCCGCGTCGCCGCCCGCTTCGCGGGCGCGCAGCAGCGAAGCGCGGGCGGCATCCGGCTGGCCGGCCTCTGCCAGCAGCAGGCCCTGGTGCAGCCAGGCGTCGGGCAAGGCCGGGTCGGCGGCCGAGGCGGCGCGGTAGGCGGCCAAGGCTTCGGCCGGGCGGCCCAGCGCCTGCAGCGTCTGGCCGCGCAGCAGTTCGGCATCGGCCAGCGCCGGTTGTTCGGCCAGCAGGGCCTGCAGCACCGCCAGCGCCCGGGCGTGGCGGCCGCTGCGGTTGAGCACCGTGGCCTGCAGGCAGCGCGCCGAGGGCGGCAACGGCGCCAGGGCCTGCGCACGGGCCAGGTCGGCCAGGGCCTCGTCGTTGCGGCCCAGTTCGCTGCACGCCTGCGCCCGGTGGCACCAGGCGTCGGGCTGGCTGACGTTGGCGGCCAGCGCTTCGTCCAGCGGGGGCAGCGCGTCGGCCGGACGCCCCAGGCGCAGGCGGGCCACGGCCAGGTTCACCAGCGTCGACGGGCGGCCGGGCAGGTGCTGCAGCGAGGCCAGCAGGTGACTTTCGGCCGCAGCCGCATCACCCGCTTCAAGCGCTGCCGCGCCTTGCAGAAAACGGGTGCGGGCGGCGTCGAAATCTGCGGACATGGCGGCGGGCTGGCGATGGGGTGGCGTTGCGGGGGCGGCGCAGTGTAGGCGCGGCCCAGCGGGGTGCGGCCAGGCGGCCCAGTGGCCCGGTGCCGCCGCGCCAGCTTCAGGCCGGCAGCACCCGCTGCAGCTGCAGGGCCTCGGCCAGGTGCACGGTGCCCACGGCCTCGGCGCCGGCCAGGTCGGCGATGGTGCGCGCCACCTTCAGGCTGCGGTGCAGGCGGCGGCCGCTCCAGCCCAGGGTCTCGGCCGCGCTGCGCACGAAACGCGTGGCGGTTTCGTCCAGCGCGCAGTGGCGGTCGATGGCGCCGGCCTCCAGCCGCGCGTTGGGTTCACCCTGGCGGGTGAGCGCCCGCTCTCGTGCAGCAGCAGCGCGGGCGGCCACGGCGGCGCTGGGCTCGCCGTCGGCCAGGGCCAGCAATTCGGCCGCCGGTGCCGCACGCACATCCACCTGCAGATCGATGCGGTCGAGCAGCGGACCCGAGAGCTTGCCCTGGTAACGCGCCACCGCCTCGGGTGTGCAGCGGCAAACGCGGCCGGTGGCCGCCGCCCCCAACCAGCCGCAGGGGCAAGGGTTCATGGCCGCCACCAATTGGAAGCGCGCCGGAAAGCTGGCCTGCCGCGCTGCGCGCGAGATGGTGATGCGGCCGGTCTCCAGCGGCTCGCGCAGCGCTTCCAGCGCAGCCCTTGGGAATTCAGGCAGTTCATCGAGAAACAACAAGCCGCCGTGTGCCAGCGAGATTTCGCCCGGCCGCGGCGGCGAACCCCCGCCCACCAGCGCCACCGCGCTGGCCGTGTGGTGCGGGCAGCGCACCGGGCGCTGCGCCAGCCCTTGGGCATCGGCCCCGGCCGAGGTGAGGCCGCGCAGCGCCGCGCTGGCCAGCGCTTCTTCATCGGCCAGCGGTGGCAGCAGGCCAGCGAGCCGCTGCGCCATCATGCTCTTGCCGGTGCCCGGCGGCCCGACCAGCAGCAGGCTGTGCGCGCCGGCCGCCGCGATCTCCAGCGCGCGCTTGGCGGCGGCCTGGCCCTTGACCTCGCGCAGATCAGGGAGCGCCGGCCCCCCCGCAGCCGACGCGGGTGCGGGCCGCGCCAGGGGCAGCGGCTCGGCGGCATCGCCCGGCCGCAGCGCGGCCACCACCTCGGCCAGGTGGCGGGCCGAGCGCACGTCCAGCCCCGGCACCTGCGCCGCGGCACTGGCGCTCAACGCGGGCAGCACCAGGGTGCGGCCGGCACCGTGGCGCAGGGCCGCCAGGCCGAGGGCCAGCGCGCCGCGCACCGGGCGCAGTTCTCCGGCCAAGGACAGTTCGCCCGCAAACTCGCAGACGGCCAGGCGCGCCACGTCGAGCTCGCCGGCGGCGGCGAGGATGCCCAAGGCGATGGGCAGATCGAAACGCCCGCTCTCCTTGGGCAGGTCGGCCGGCGCCAGGTTCACGGTGATGCGTTTGTTGTGCGGGAAGCTGAAGCCGCTTTGCTGCAGCGCCGCGCGCACCCGTTCACGCGACTCTTTCACCTCGGTGTCGGCCAGGCCCACGAGCGTGAAACTCGGCAGGCCGTTGGCGAGTTGCACTTCCACGTGCACCTCGGGCGCCTCCAGGCCGTCGAGGGCCCGGCTCATCACCACCGCCAGCGTCATCGCCACCTCCCTTGTGTGGCGGAAATTCTCGGCAGCCGCTGGGCGGCCCGGTATCCGCACCAAGAGCGTGCGAAGGGGGTGGGCGCACAAGATTGGTGCGGCAAATGCTCACCCTTCCGAGGGCCACCGCCCGCCGGGGTGGTGCGAGGCCGCCTGCGCTGTGGCATGGAACCTGCAAACCTGCCCGCCAGACCGGCCCACAAGGCGGGCTGCCCGATCGACCCCACCCCGTTTCGAATTTCAGAACCCCCGAGCCCCGGCACCTGCGCAGCGCCAGGGCTTGTCCACCGTATCTAAGGAGCAACGACCATGAAGATGGTGACTGCGATCGTCAAACCCTTCAAATTGGACGAGGTGCGCGAAGCCCTCAGCGGCATCGGCGTCCAGGGCATCACCGTGACCGAAGTCAAGGGCTTCGGCCGCCAGAAGGGCCACACCGAGCTGTACCGCGGCGCGGAGTACGTGGTTGACTTTCTGCCCAAGGTGAAGATCGAAGCGGCCGTGGACGACGGCATCGTCGACCGCGTCATCGAGGCCATCGAGACCTCGGCCCGCACCGGCAAGATTGGCGACGGGAAGATCTTCGTCACCACGCTAGAACAGGTGGTTCGCATCCGTACCGGCGAGACCGGCAAGGACGCGCTGTAAGCACGCACCCCCACGAGAGCACGCAAATGAAAAAACTCCTTGCTTTGATGACCCTGGGCGTTGCGCTCCTGGGCCTGGGCGGCAGCGCCTGGGCACAAGACGCCGCCGCATCGGCCGCTGCCGCGGCTTCTGCCGTGATGGATGCTGCAGCGTCGGCCCCTGCCGCCGCCGAAGCCGCGGCACCGGCCGCCGAGGCCGCCCCGGCTGCCGCCGCGGCGCCCGTGCCCAACAAGGGCGACACCGCCTTCATGACCATGGCCACGATGCTGGTCATCCTGATGACCATCCCCGGCCTGGCGCTCTTCTACGGCGGCCTGGTGCGCAGCAAGAACATGCTGTCGGTGCTGATGCAGGTCTTCATGATCTTCTCGCTGATCTCGGTGCTGTGGGTCGTGTACGGCTACAGCGTGGCCTTCACCGGCGGCAGCCCCTTCTTCGGCGGTTTCGACAAACTCTTCCTGAAGGGGGTCACGCCAGACAGCATCGCCGCCACCTTCAGCAAGGGCGTCTACATCCCCGAGCTGAGCTTCGTGGCCTTCCAGGGCACTTTCGCGGCCATCACGGTGGCGCTGATCGTCGGCGCCTTCGCCGAGCGCATCAAGTTCAGCGCGGTGCTGCTGTTCGCGGTGATCTGGTTCACCTTCAGCTACCTGCCGGTGGCGCACATGGTCTGGTACTGGGACGGCCCTGACGCCATCACCGACGCCGCCAGCCTGGAGAAGGTGACGGCCGCTGCCGGCTTCATGTGGGCCAAGGGCGCGCTCGACTTCGCCGGCGGCACCGTGGTGCACATCAACGCCGCCGTGGCGGGCCTGGTGGGCGCCTACATGATCGGCAAGCGCGTGGGCTACGGCAAGGAAGCCATGGCCCCGCACAGCCTGCCGCTGACCATGGTGGGTGCCTCGCTGCTTTGGGTGGGCTGGTTCGGCTTCAACGCCGGTTCCAACCTGGAAGCCAACGGCATCGCTTCGCTGGCCTTCGTGAACACGGTGGTCGCCACCGCCGCCGCCACGCTCTCGTGGACGGCCGGTGAGGCCCTGCTCAAGGGCAAGGCTTCGATGCTGGGTGCGGCTTCGGGCGCGGTGGCCGGCCTGGTGGCCATCACCCCGGCTTGCGGCTTCGTCGGTGTGGGCGGTGCGCTGGTCATCGGCCTGGTCTCCGGCCTGGTCTGCCTGTGGGGCGTGAGCGGCCTGAAGAAGATGCTGGGCGCCGACGACTCGCTGGACGTGTTCGGCGTGCACGGCGTGGGCGGCATCATCGGCGCGCTGCTGACCGGTGTGTTTGCCAGCCCCGACCTCGGCGGCCTGGGTGCCTGCGACTACATCGAGAACAAGTGCGGTGTGTTCCCCGGCATCGGCGCGCAGCTGTGGATCCAGGCGCAGGGCATCATCTACACCGTGATCATCTCGGCGGTGGTGGCCTTCATCGCCTACAAGATCGTCGACCTGACGGTGGGCCTGCGCGTGCCGGAAGACGAAGAGCGCGAAGGTCTGGATATCACGTCGCACGGCGAGACCGCGTACAACAAGTGATATTCGGGACACCCGGGCCCTTGGCGGGCCCGGGTGCTCGAATATCTCGCCTCGATCGACACGACGGGCTCCGCCCGCGCGTCATCTCGGCGAGGCTCGAAAAGGGCGCCCTTCTGGGCGCCCTTTTCGTTGCCTCGTGCGCGGTGGCGCTCAGCGCCAGTTGGCGGGGTCGGGCAGAATTCCCGGCTCTCTGCGGCCCTTTGGCCGCAGACCTACCGAGCACGCGCCATGGTTCCCCACCTCACCACCGCCCTGAACGGGCCCATCAACGAGCTCGAGCAGCGCATCCTTGAGTCGATGCCGGCCATCGAACGCTGGTTCCGGCTGGAGTGGATGGAGCACACGCCGCCCTTCTACACCTCGGCCGACCTGCGCAACGCCGGCTTCAAGCTGGCGCCGGTGGACACCAACCTCTTCCCCAGCACCTTCAACAACCTCACGCCCGAGATGCTGCCGCTGGCAGTGCAGGCAGCGATGGCGGCCATCGAGAAGATCTGCCCCGAGGCCAAGAACCTGCTGCTCATCCCCGAGCAGCGCAGCAACAGCTTCTACCTGCAGAACGTGGCGCAGCTGGTGCAGATTTTCAACCAGGCGGGCCTGAACGTGCGCCTGGGCTCGATGGACCCCGAACTCACCGCGCCCGTGCCGATGACGCTGCCCGACGGCAGCGAACTCACGCTGGAGCCGCTGCTGCGCAACCGCGGCCGCCTGGGGCTGAAGGACTTCGACCCCTGCACCATCCTGCTGAACAACGACCTCTCCGGCGGCGTGCCGCGCGCGCTGCAGCACCTGCACGAGCAATACCTGCTACCGCCGCTGCACGCGGGCTGGGGCGTGCGCCGCAAGAGCCGGCACTTCCAGAGCTACGAAGAAGTGGCCAAGAAGTTCGCCAAGCTGCTGGGCATGGACCCCTGGCTCATCAACCCCATGCACGGCCAGTGCGGCAAGGTCGATTTCGACACCCCCAGCGGGCTGGACTGTGTGAAGAGCAACGTCGACGCCCTGCTGACCAAGGTGCGCCGCAAGTACAAGGAATACGGCATCAACGAGAAGCCGTTTGTCGTGGTGAAGGCCGACAACGCGGCCGGCCAGGGCATCCTGACCGTGCGCGACGTGAAAGAACTCGACGACCGCGAACGTGTGATGCGCGGCCGTGAAGGCCTGGTCGGCGAGGGCCAGGTGCCCGACGAGGTGATCATCCAGGAAGGCGTGCCCACCTACGAGCGCATGAACGACGCCGTGGCCGAGCCGGTGGTGATGATGATCGACCGCTACGTGGTCGGCGGCTTCTACCGCGTGCACGCCGAGCGCGGCATCGACGAAGGGCTGTGCGCCCCTGGCTCGCGCTACGTGCCGCTGGCCTTTGCCGGCAGCCACACGCTGCCCAAGCCGGGCAGCAAGCCTGGCGCCAGCGCGCCGAACCGCTTCTACATGTACGGCGTGATCGGCCGCCTGGCGATGCTGGCCGCGGCCTACGAACTGGAAGCCACCGACCCCGACGCCGAGAGCTATGACTGAGCCCGCACGTGCAAGGCCAGAAGGCCTTGCACGGCTGGCGAAGGCCTTGCGGCGATTTCACGCCGCAAGGCATGAGTGCGGATGAGTCCGCGCAGCGATGCTGCACCGCACCACAGCCTCACGCCGCGGGCGCACAATGCGCGGCTCACCATGAGCCGCGAACGCCCGCAGACCCACACGCCCGCCGCCCTGGCTGCGCTGACCATCGCCGCCATCGGCGTGGTCTACGGCGACATCGGCACCAGCCCGCTCTACGCGCTGAAGGAAGTCTTCGCGCACGGCCGCGTGCCGCTGTCGCCCGAGAACATCCTGGGCATCCTCTCGCTGGTGTTCTGGACACTCACGGTGGTGGTGTCGCTGAAGTACGTGGTACTCATCCTGCGCGCCGACAACCACGGCGAAGGCGGCCTCATCGCGATGCTGGCGCTGGCATCGCAGGCCGTGAAAGAGCACCCCAAGCTGCGCGAGCGGCTGCTGCTGCTGGGCATCTTCGGCACCGCCATCTTCTTCGGCGACGGCGTCATCACGCCGGCCATCAGCGTGCTCTCGGCGGTGGAAGGGCTGGAGGTGGCCGCTCCCGCGCTGCACCGCTACGTGGTGCCCATCACGCTGGCCGTGCTGACACTGCTGTTCTGGGCCCAGCGCTTCGGCACCGCGGTGGTGGGGCGGCTGTTCGGGCCCGTGACGCTGGTGTGGTTCGGCGTGCTGGCGCTGCTGGGCGTGGTGCACATCGTCAAGAACCCGGCGGTGCTGGTGGCGCTGTCGCCGCATTACGCGCTGGGCTTCATGGTGGCGCACCCGGGCACGGCTTTCGTCGCTTTGGGCGCGGTGGTGCTGTGTGTCACAGGCGCCGAAGCGCTGTACGCCGACCTCGGGCACTTCGGCCGCAAGCCCATCCGCCTGGCTTGGTTCAGCGTGGTGATGCCGGCGCTGGTGCTGAACTACTTCGGCCAAGGCGCGATGTTGCTGCTGCACCCCGAGAACGTGAAGAACCCGTTCTACGAGATGGCGCCGCAGTGGGCGCTGTTCCCGCTCATTGCGCTGGCCACGCTCGCCACCGTCATTGCTTCGCAGGCGCTGATCACC
This sequence comes from beta proteobacterium AAP65, assembly GCA_001295865.1. Lineage (GTDB taxonomy): Bacteria > Pseudomonadota > Gammaproteobacteria > Burkholderiales > Burkholderiaceae_C > Rubrivivax. The sequence goes on along the minus strand of LJHW01000006.1, from coordinate 214,474 downwards.
GCGGCGTTCTCCGTCACCAAGCAGGCCACGCAGCTCGGCTACCTGCCGCGGCTGCGCATCCTGCACACGAACGTGCGCGAAACCGGCCAGATCTACGTGCCCTTCGTGAACTGGGCGCTGTACGGTTGCGTGGTGTTCGCGGTGGTGGTGTTCGGCAGCAGCGGCGCGCTGGCCAGCGCCTACGGCATTGCCGTCACCATCGACATGAGCATCACCACGGTGATGACCTTCTTCGTCATCCGCTACGCCTGGAAGCTGCCGCTGGCGCTGTGCGTGGGTGCCACGGGCTTCTTCTTCCTGGTGGACATCACCTTCTTCGCGGCCAATGCCGTGAAGGTGCTGGAAGGCGGCTGGTTCCCGCTGCTCATCGGCGTGGCCATGTTCACGCTGATGGTGACCTGGCAGCGCGGCCGTGCGCTGCTGGGCTCACGCCTGCGTGAAGAGGCCATCGAGCTGGAGCCCTTCCTCGAATCGCTCTTCATCAGCCCGCCCACGCGCGTGGCCGGCACCGCGGTGTTTCTCAACGCCGAGCAGGGCAGCACACCTTTTGCGCTGCTGCACAACCTCAAGCACAACAAGGTGCTGCACGAGCAGAACCTCTTCGTGACCGTGCAGCACCACGAGGTACCGTGGATAGGCTTCGACAAACGCTGCCAGATCGAGCCGCTGGGCCACGACTGCTGGCAAGTCACGCTGCACTTCGGCTTCAAGAACGAGCCCGACGTGCCCGAGGCTCTGGCCCTGCTGGCCGGCCGCGGCGTGAACCTGGAAGAGATGGAGACCAGCTACTTCCTGAGCCGCGACACCGTGGTGCCCAGCTTCGGCGGCGGCATGCCGCTGTGGCGCGAAAAACTCTTCGCCAGCATGCACCGCAACGCCGCCGCCGCGGCCGATTTCTTGCACCTGCCGACGAACCGCATCGTCGAGCTGGGCACCAAAATCGAGATCTGACGCGCCCTGCGGCGCCAGTTACTGCGCCAGGCCCAGCGTGTAGCGGCCGTCCACCGGCCCCTTGCCACCGCTGACGTAACCCACCCGCACATAGACCGTCATCGCGGCGCTGCCGGTGTTGGTGGTGCTCACGGTCTCCACCTGGCCGGTGCCCAGGAAGTTCGCGGCCAGGCGCTGGCCGGTGCTGTTCTGCAGCTCGGCGTTGTAGTCGCCGCCGGCGTTGGGGGTCATCACCGCCGTCAGCGTCTTGCCGGCACCGAGCTCGACGCGGAAGTAGTCGGTGTCGCTGCGTTCGCTGCGCTCCGGCGTGTCCATGGTCGCGTTGATGAGCGACGGGAACACCGCCACCGCCTGCGCCAGGCGCGGCAGGCCGTTGCTCTCCACCTCGGGCAGCTGCGTCACCACCGACGGCGTCACGTTCAGGAAGACGGCCGAGACCGGGCCCCAGGTGCCGCCGGCGTCACGCGCCTGCACGAACACCGTGTGGCGGCCAGGCGCCAGGCCCGCGGTGTTGATGCTGCCGGCCAAAGCCTCGGTGGAGGTGTTGAAGCTCCCATCGGCGGCCTGCAGCACACGCGGCACGGCCGCGGCGTCCCAGGGAGGGGTGTCGATGGTGTATTCGGCCGCGCTCACGGCCTGCGTGGCCTCGGTGCCGTTGGTCTGGTTGAAGCGCGCGTCGGTAGCGCTGGCCGTCAAGGCCACGGCCGTGCCGGCGGCCACGCCGCTGCCGCTGGCATTGCCTTCCAGCGCCAGCGCCGTCACCTCGGGCCCGCCAGGCGTGATGTAGGGCGTGCGCACCACCTTGGCGGCGTAGACCAGCGCCGGCAGGTTGCCCGGCTTGACCGTGTTCTCGTAGACCGAGCAGCTCTGGAAAAACGCCGTGCCGAGCTCGAAGGTGAAAGCCGCCACGCCCAGCTCGCCGTAGCTCGGGCCGTCGCTGGTGCCGTCGGTGGGGTACAGGCCGATGGACTGCGTGGGCTGGTAGCCGTTGAACCACGCAAAACGCCGGCCCAGCGTCTGCAGCGCGGTGCCGTTGGGCGCCGGCGAGGCGGTGGCGCCCCAGGGCCAGAGCACCAGCTGGCTGTAGCTGTGGATGTCGATGTGGATGCCGCTGGTGTCGGCCGGTGCGGCGTCGTTCACGCCGGGGCCGCGGCGGTCGGGCCAGAGGCTGCGTGCGTAGTTCTGCACCGCTTGCGTCTCGGGCTCGCTGCCGGCCGAAGGGCCGCGGTAGGTCAGGCTGCAGGCGCTGCCGCTGCTGCCCTGGCCGGCCGTGCTGTTCCACTCGAAGCTGAAGTTGCGGTTGAGGTCGACGCCGCGTGTGTTGCTGTTGGCGCAGAAGTTGTTGTTGACGTTCTTGCGCCAGCTCAAGCCCGTTTCGGCGCGTTTGCGGCCGTCGGGGTTGGTGTGGAACATCAGGTGCACCTCGTGGTGGTCGAGGATCCACGTGGCGTCGGCGTTCACGCCGTAGCCGTTGACCAGCCAGCGTGCGAACTCCAGCACCAGCGGCGCGGTGGTGTATTCGCGGGCGTGGATGGCGCTGTTCAGGAAGAGCTTGGGCTTGGCCGTGCCTTCGGGCGCCGCCACGGCACTGTTGGTGAGCTTGAGCACCTTGATGTCGTAGCCGCCCTGGCCTTGCGTCTTCAGCCAGCTGCTGCCGGCTGTCACCCAGCCGGCCAGCGTGGGTTGTGCGGCGATCAGCGCATCACCGGCGGCGAAGGTCTCTTCCACCGTTTCGTAGCAGGCGTAACCCGGGATGGACAGCGGCTCGGCCTGGCCCGCGATGCGGCGCGTGCGCTCGATCTGGAACTCGCTCAGCGCGCGGTTGCGGCGTTCGATGAACTCGGTGGCGCGCTCGAAGCGGAAGCCGAAGCGCTGCAGCTGGCGCATCTCGCGCTCGTCGAGCTGCATGATGAGAAAGCCGGCCTGGTAATCGCTTTCCAGCAGCTGCGCGTGGAAGGTGATGGCCGCCTTGCGTGCCACCTCGCGGCTGGGGTAGTAGGCCTTGTAGACGTTGTAGACGCTCTTTTCAGCTTCCAGCTGCTGGTAGATGTCGTCGCTGGACGGCGCGGCGGCGCGGCTCTGGGCCAAGGCCGGCAGGGCCAGCCCGAAAGCCAGACCCAGGGCCAGGCTGAGCGCCGAGAGGCGCGGAAGGAAGGTGTTCATGAGGGCCGCTCCCGCCCCGGTGCGTGTGGGGCTTTCAGGCCATCATAGGCGGCACTGCACTGCGCCCCCGGCACCGCGCGCCCCCTGCCTGCGGGGGCGCGCAGTGCCCGCCGCGGCTCAGGCCGCCAGCAGCGTGCTGAACAGCGGGTCTTGCCGGCTGCGCGGCCGGTAGGGGCGCAGGCGCCGCGCGATCTCGGCGATGTGCTCGGGCGTGGTGCCGCAGCAGCCACCGGCGATGTTCAGGAAACCCGCCTTCGCGAACTCTTCCATCAGCGAACCCGTGACCTGCGGCGTCTCGTCGAAGCCGGTGTCGCTCATCGGGTTGGGCAGGCCGGCGTTGGGGTAGCAGCTGATGTAGGTGTCGGCCGCCACCTTGCTGAGCTCTTCGATGTAGGGCCGCATCACGGCCGCGCCCAAAGCGCAATTCAGGCCCACGGCCAGCGGCCGCGCGTGGCGCACGCTGTGCCAGAAGGCGGCCACGGTCTGACCGCTCAGGATGCGGCCGGAGGCGTCCGTCACTGTGCCACTCATGATGACGGGCAGGCGCTCGCCGGTGTCTGCCATCAGCTCGTCCAGCGCGAAGATCGCGGCCTTGGCATTGAGCGTGTCGAAGATGGTCTCGATGAGGAAAACATCGCAGCCGCCTTCCAGCAGCCCCTCGGCCTGCTCGCGGTAGGCCGCGCGCAGTTCGTCGAAGCTGGTGTTGCGCGCGCCCGGGTCGTTGACATCGGGGCTGATGCTGGCAGTGCGCGGCGTGGGGCCGAGCGCGCCGGCCACGAAACGCGGGCGGTCGGGCGTGCTGTATTCGTCGGCCGCGCTGCGTGCGATGCGGGCCGCGGCCACGTTCATTTCACGCGCGATGTGCGCCAGGCCGTAGTCTTCCTGCGCCACGCTGGTGGCGCCGAAGGTGTTGGTCTCGATGAGGTCGGCGCCGGCCGCGAGGTACTGGCCGTGGATCTCGCGGATGACATCGGGCCGCGTCAGCACCAGCAGGTCGTTGTTGCCCTTGAGGTCGGTGGGATGGCCCGCAAAACGTTCGCTGCGGAAATCGGCCTCGCCCAGCTTGTAGCGCTGGATCATGGTGCCCATGGCGCCGTCGATGATGGCGATGCGTTCCTGCATCAGCGCGGCCAGGGCGGCGCCGCGGGTGTAGGCCGGGGCAGAAAACTGGGTAGCAGGCGGGGCAACAGACGGGGTGTTCATCGCTCGATTGTAGGAAGGCGGCCTCCAGACCGCTGGCGCTGCTGGGGCCGTTGGGATCTCACAGCGTGCGGATGCGCTGGCGGCGCTTGCGGCGTTTGCCGGGCTGGAAATCACCCGGGCTGCGGCTGCGGCGCTGGTGGCGCCGCAGCCAGAGGTCGAGCGAGGCGGCGCCCATCAAGAGCGGCAGCAACACCCCGGCCAGCAGGCTGAGCACCGTGCCAGGTATCTGGCGCTGGTGGATGGTGCCGATCTGCGTGCCCAGGCCCGCGGCCAGCGCCAGCAGCTCTTCGCCGGCCATCAGGCCCACGGCCGCCAGCGCCACGCCCACGAAGCGCCACACCGTGCGGCGCGGGCTCGCTTCGCCGGCGGCGCAGAACGACAACCAGCGCGCCAGCGGCAGCAAGAGCAACAGCACCACGGCGGCGGCACCGAGCAGGTCACGCCGCCAGATCACGCCCGGGCGGAAGCCGGCGGCCCACACCCAGCCGGCGTCCAGGGCCAGTACCAACAGGGCCAGCAGCGCCCCCGAGGCCGGCAAGGCCCAGGCTGCACGCACCGCCAGCGGCAGCACCACCACCGGCAGGCACACCACCAGGGCCAGGCCCCAGAGCAGCAGCGCCGGCCCCCAGGCGTAGCCCACCACGAAGCTCAGCGGCTGCGCCTGCATGCCCAGCACCAGCGCGGCGTTCACGCCCAGGCCCAGCGCGGCGCCGGCCATGGCCACGGCCGGCCATTGCGCCCGCAGCGTGGGGCCGCGCTGCGCCATGCGCACCCAGCCGTTGCTCAAGTGCAGGGCCAGGGCCACCACCAGGACGCCCAGCGTCCACAGCAGCAGGGAGAACTCGGAACTGGAGGAATCACTCATGGTCGATGGCCGGTGCGGGGGCGCATCTTCGCACCGCCGCCGGCGCGGGGCTTGGCCGCCCTCACTTGAGCGGCGCGGGCGCGGTGGCGTCGAACAGCGAGGCCCGGAAGCCATGGCCGGCATGGCCGCCGCCGGGTGGCTCGTCGGTGTCGGCCCACAAGGCCAGCGCGGTGGCGCTCATGGGCTTGGCAAACAGGTAGCCCTGCAGCTCGTTGACGCCCAGGTCGATCAGCACGTCGCGCTGCGCGGTGGTTTCCACGCCCTCGGCCACCACCCGCAGTTCCAGCGTGCGCGCCATCTGCACCACGGCCTGCACGATGGAGCGGGCACGTTCGCTCTGGCCCAGATCGACGATGAAAGCGCGGTCGATCTTCAGCTCCGCGGCCGGCAGGCGGCGCAGCGTGGCCAGGCTGCTGTGCCCGGTGCCGAAGTCGTCGATGGAGACGTGCAGCCCGGCCTGGCGCAGGCGCTCGAAGGCGGCGCGGGTGTGCGCCGTGTCTTCCATGGCCACCGATTCGGTGATCTCCACCGTCAGGCGCTCGGGCGGGATCTTGTGGCGCCGCAGCGTGGCCTGGATGTGCGGCACGAGGTCGTCCTGCCGCAGCTGGTGGCCCGAGAGGTTCACCGCCACGCGCATGCGCAGGCCCTGCTGGCGCCACTGCGCGGCCTGGCGGCAGGCTTCTTCGATGACCCAGCGGCCGATGGTGTTGATGAGCCCGTGCCGCTCGGCCAGTGGAATGAACACCGCCGGGCTGATGGTGCCGCGCTGCGGGTGCTGCCAACGCAGCAGCGCTTCAGCGGCGGTGATCTGCAGGCTGCGGGCATCCACCTTGGGCTGGTAGACGAGCTGCAGCTCGCCGCGCTGCACGGCGTGGCGCAGGGCCTGCAGCAACTCGGCCTGCTCACGCTGGTCGACCGCCAGCGCCGGCGTGTAAAAAGCGTGGCTGGCGCCGCCCACCTGCTTGACCGAGCGCATGGCCAGCGCCGCGTGGGCCAGCAGCCGCGGGCGCGAACCGTGGTCGGGGTAGAGGGCGATGCCCACCGAGGCGCTGAGCTGCAGCTCCAGCGCCTCCACGCGGAAGGGCTCTTGCAGCGCTCGCAAGACCTGCTGCGCGGCCAGGCTGGCGTCGTCGCCGCCCAGGGGCAGCAGCAGCGCGAACTCGTCGCCGCCCACACGCGACAAAGCCAGGGGCGTGCCCGCACAGCGGCCCAGGCGCGCGCCGGCCTCGGTGAGCACGGCATCGCCCACGCGGTGGCCATAGCCGTCGTTCAAGGGCCGGAAATCGTCGAGCCCGACGTAGAGCAGCGACAGCGCAGCCGTGCCGCGGTCGGCGCTGTGCGTGGCCTCGTTGAGCACCGCTTCGAACTCGGTGCGTGTGGACAGGCCGGTGAGCAGGTCGCGCCCGCGCAGGCGGTCGAGCTGGTCACGGGCGGCGGCCAGCCGGGCGTGCAGCCTGGAACGGCTGCGCAGCAGGCGCAGGCCCTGCACCACCGCCAGCGCCAGCAGCAAGGCGCAGATGCCCAGCGCCCAGGCCAGCAGCTCGGGTGACAGGGGCGTGGCGGTGGCAGGGGGACCCATCACCGCGGTTATCGACCACTGGCCCCGGCACTTGAGCCCGTCGGGGCCCAGCCGGAAGGGCCGGGCACAGCGCCCGGCACGCCATGCCGGTCTCAGGCGGCGCGCAGGCGGCGGCGCATCACCGGCAGCAAGGCCAGCAGACCCAGGCCGAAGCTGGCCCAGGTGCCGGGCTCGGGCACCGCGCCCACCAGCACCGTGCCGCCGCCGTAGCTCACCGACAGCACCTCGACGTCGGTGTTGACCCACGGGAAATCGATGCTGGGCGTGAGGGTCAGCGCGCTGGTGCCCTCTGCCACGGCCACGAAGTTCAGCGTGGCGATGTCGAAGCCCGTGGCGCTCGGCGGCACCCCGTTGAAGCTGGCGAAGTAGACGTCGCTGACGGTGCCGCTGGCCGGGTCGTGCAGGCCGGCGCCCGCGGCGAACTCCCACACCGTGCGGTTGATGCTGATGCTCGCCAGATTGATGACCGCGGGGTTGTAGCTGAAGCCGAAGCCGCCGCCGATGACGGTGTCGGCAAAGCCGGTGCCGCGCACCTGCACCGAGAAGCTGTTGCCGACCTCGGTGCTGGTGTTCACGGGCGTGAAGCCCACGCTGTTGGCCGTCTGGGCCTGCGCGCTGGCGCACAGGCCTGCCAGGGCCGTGGCGGCCAGGGCGGCCTTGAGGGTCTGGCCGATTGCGGCGGGCAGGCGGGCGGTGATGGGGTTGGTTTGCGTGTTCATGGTGTGGTTCCTTGACGTTGAAAGTGCGGCCTTGAGGTGTGGCCAGGGGTGAAAGGGCAGGGTTCGAGGCGTGGGCTTCAACGCTGGGCCTCTTCGCCCACGGGCAGGCGCATCGCCGTGGCCGTGCCGGCCGCGTGCCAGGCCGAGGGGCCGGGCCGCGTGGCGAAGAGCTGGCGCACCAGGCCGAGGTCGAGCGCGTTGACGACACCATCACCGTTGAGGTCGGCACGGGTGGCGCCCCGGAACCCGAAGTTGCTGCGCACCAGGGCCAGGTCCAGGCTGTTGACGATGCCGTCGTTGTTGCCGTCGGCGTCGCAGACGTCGCCATAACCGTCACCGTCGCTGTCGCGCTGGTTGTTGTTCTTCGTGCGGATGCAGTTGTCGCGGCTGTCGGGCACGCCGTCGTTGTCGGTGTCGGTTTCGCTCAGCGCCGCCTGCTGGCTGGCGCCATCGCCCGAGCCCACGCGCACCCAGAAGTTGCCCTGCCAGCCGCGCAGGTCGATCTTGGCGTTGCCGTTGTCGTCCACCAGGCCGCGGCCGAGGGTGCGCCCGGTTTCGGGGTCGAAAGCGAACACGGTGACGAGCTCGGGCCGGGGCGCGAACGGCGGGCAGTTCAGGCACTCTTGCGGCACGTTGATCTGCGCGAAGCCCTGCGTCACGCGGATGTTCACCACCGGAAAGCGCCAGGGCGCGGCCGTGCGCAGCTTCAGCGTGGGGTCGCCGAGCAGGTTGTAGAGGTTGAGCTGCTGACGCAGGTTGAGCACCGCCGGCCGCGCGCCGCCCACGTCCAGCGGGTGGTGGTTGACGGCCGTGCCAGCGTCCACCGCGGCGATGTAGCTGCGTGCGTGGTTCAGCACATCGCCCAGGCGACGCACAGGGGTGTTGGCGCCGAAACTGGGCACCAGGCCAGGGAAGATGGCGTCGAACAAGCCCATCGTGAGGTGGTTGTTGTCGACGGTGCTGCTGGAACGGGTGTCGCCGATGACAGCCAGCGCGCCGTCGGGCTTGCGCAGGAAGTTCTCGGCGAAGAACACGCCGCTGAGCGAAGGCCCGTAGCCCGGCGCCAGCACGTTGCCCGGGAGATCGACGGTCTCGTTGTCGAAGATGCCGCTGGCGCAGTTGATGCTGAACACCACCGGGTACTGGTTGCCGGTGACGGAGATCGAACTGAGGTTGGCACCGCTGAAAGACGGGTCGCCCCAACCCGTCCACCAGCCGTGGCCGCGGTGGTAGAGCAGCGACGTGCCCTTGTTGACGGCATCGATGATGTCGCTGGTTTTGCCGTCCCAGGCGAAGCCCGGCTTGCGCAAGGCCGCCGGCACCGCGCCGCCGCCGCGCCAGTTCAGCGGGTTGGCGCTGGCACTGGCGTAGTAGATGCGCTGCACGCCGTAGCCTTGGGCGACGGCATGGTTGCGCACCACCTCGGAGGTTTCGGCGAACCAGCGCTGGTCGGTGTTGCCGCTGCCCTGGAAGTAGCTGGCGAAGGTGAGCCGGCTGTAGAAGTCCTGCCCGAAGGCCACGTCCACCGGCGGCGCAGTCTCGAAGGCCACCACCTTGCTGACGATGGTCTGGGCCTGCGCCAGCGTGTCCACCGAGAACCGACCGATGCCGAAGGGCGGCACCGTGGTGGCCGTGGCCCCGGGCAGGAACTGGCCGTACCAGATGTCGCCGGCGTTGCGGGCGCTGTCCCAGCTGTTGGGCTGGTCGTAGTGCGTGGGCAGGTACTCGGCGTCGCCCATCAGCAGCACCCACTTCGGGCGCACGATGCTGGTGTTCCAGTGGTTGCTGAGCCAGTTGCGGATCTGCGTGGCCGAGGCGGTGTTGCTGCTGCCGCCCGTGACCTCCAGCGTGGTGACGACGCGGGTCTGGATGCCCAGCGCATCTTTGTGGGCCTTCAGCGTGTTGGCGGCCGCCACGAAGTTCGGGTGCGTGATGATCAGGAAACGCGCGCCGCCCAGCAGCTGCGGCGTGAGGCTCGGCGCGCAGATGCGCTGCAGCTGCTGCTGGTTGGCCGCAAAACGCAGGCCCGGCAGCGGCAGGCGTTCGATGAACTTGTCGATGTCGTCGTAGGCGGCCAGCTGCTTCGGGTCGCGCAGGTTGTCGACGCGGAAGCAGTCGCCTGCGGCATGGCGCACCGTGACGAGATAGCTGTCGTGCCAGCTCACCAGGGTTTGGTCGGGGTTGTAGCCATAGGGCGCAAACCGCAGCGTCTCCAGGTTCGCGTCGCCCTTGAACAGCGCGTTGCGGCCCAGCGCTGCACCGGGCTCGCGTTTGCCGAGTTTGTAGACATCGGGGTTGAACTCGAAGTCGGGCAGGGCCTGGTTCTGGATCTGGCCGGTTTCAGGGGCCTGCGTGGGGTAGATGCGCGCCGTGATGCGGCGCAGCGTGCCCTCGGGCACCACGCTGACGATGGGCGCGTCGCGCAGGTCCACGGGCAGGGCCAGCGTCACGCCCGTGGCCGGCAGTTCGGGCAGGCTGCGGCCGTCGCTGGCCACACCGCCGACATTGGCTTCGCGCAGCGAAAAGCGCGAGAAGCTGCCCGCGGGCGTTTCCACGGTCTCGAACTTGGGCGGGTCGACCTTGATGCGCAGCACGGTCACGTCGGCACCTTGTTCGACGACGGTGACGGTCACGGCCGCCCAGGCCGGTGCGGTGGCCACGAAGCCCGCCAGGGCCACGCAGACACTGGTGCAGGCCAGGGCCACGGGCAGACGGCGCAGCAGCGTCGGGCCGGCCGCGGGTGCGGCGCGGTGGGTGCGCACGAGGCGCTTGAGTTTCAGCAGGGGCATGGGATTCACTCCTCGGTGTCTGGCAGCACGTCGGCGCGGGGCAGGTTTGCCGGGTGTCGGGCTGTGGCGGCAGTGTCGAGACGGGGCCGCGCCGCGCCCATGGCCCGACGGGGGGTGATCCCTAGCAAATTCGCTACTCGATCTAGGGCCCTAGATCGCAAAACTCCTGCAGCAGAAGGAGGTTTTGTGCTGAACAGGGGGGCAGCGCCTCACGCGCTGCCGCGGCTCAAAGCTGCGGCAACCAGGCCAGCAGTTCGAACTCGGTGAGCGGCGCGTTGGGCCCTTGCCGCATGCGCAAGCGCACGGGCAGGTGGTGGCGGGCAGGGTCGAGCCAGACATCGACACGGCTGTCCCAAGGGCGCTGCGGCTCGCGCCGCAGGTGCAGCGCGCCGCGCACGGTGCCGGCGGGCAGTTCGAGGTCTTCCACGGCCACGGTTTCGAAGCGCCAGGGCAAGGCATCGCCGCGCACGCCCACCACCACCATCAGCACCTCGCGGCCGGGGGTGGCCAGCGTGGCGTCGGCCGACATCACCGCGGCCAGCTGCAGCATCCAGCTCAGGCGGTCTTGCACGCCGGGCCATAGCGGATGCTCCACACGCGGCCCGCTGAAGGTGATGCGGCCGGGGCCCGGTGCCACGCCGTCGCTGCCCGGGCGCTGGAAGTTGGCGGCGCGCCGCTCACGCCCGCGGCGTGTTTCGACATGGCGCTCGGGGGCCAGGCCGTGGACATCAAACCCGCCCACGCTGGCCCAGCCCACTGCGCCCATGCCCAGCGTCAGCGTGTAGCTGCCGGCCGCGTGCTGCCAGCGCAGCTGCGCCTGCAGGCCGGCGCGCGCGCTGGTGGCGGCTGCGGGGTCTGCGCCTTCGCGCCGCACGGCGTACTGCAGCGTTGCGGGCGGTGGCACCAGCGTGGCGTAGGTGGGCAGCGGCGTGCCGGCGGGCGGCGCAGCGGCTTGCAGGGCGGCGTCGCTGGTGTCGGCGTTGTCAGCGGGGGTGGGGGCGGTGGGACTGTCGGCCGCGTCTTCGTTGACGGTGGGGGCTGCGTCCGCACGGTCTGGGCGCAACGGAGGTGCCGCAACAACCGGTCGCTGCGCGGCTGCATCGGTGGCTGGCGTTGCGGCGGCAGGCGGTGCTGCCGCAACCGGCGCGGCAGCCGCAGGCAAGCTCAGGCTGCGCAGCTGCAGCGCCGGGCGCGGGCTGTCGGCGCCACCGGGCCGCCCCGGCCACAGACCCGCCAGCCCCAGGTGCAGCACCAGCACCAGCAAGCCGACGCCGAGGGCAGCGCCGGCGCGACGCGGGCGCGGTGGGGGGAAGGGTGCCACCCCACAATACTGCCACCCTGCCGCCCCGCCCCGGGGCGCCCCAGCGCACAAGCCCACCCGCATGAAACTCGCCACCCTCCACGACGGCTCGCGCGACGGCCTGCTCGCCGTCGTCTCGCGCGACCTCAGCACCGCCCACTTCGCCACCGGCATCGCCACCACGCTGCAGCAGGTGCTGGACGACTGGAACTTCCGCAGCCCGCCGCTGGAAGACCTGTACGCCACGCTCAACGGCGGCAAGGCGCGCCACGCCTTCCCCTTCAACCCGAAACACTGCATGGCGCCGCTGCCGCGCGCGCACCAGTGGGCCGACGGCTCGGCCTACCTCAACCACGTCGAACTCGTGCGCAAGGCGCGTGGCGCCGAAGTGCCCGCCAGCTTCTACGAAGACCCGCTGATGTACCAGGGCGGCAGCGACGACTTTCTCGGCCCCATGGAGCCGGCCCGCTTCGCCAGCGAAGACTGGGGCATCGACTTCGAATCTGAAGTGGCCGTGGTCACCGGGGACGTCGACATCGGCACCAGCGCCGAAGCCGCCATCGACAGCGTGCGCCTGCTGATGCTCGTGAACGACTGGAGCCTGCGCAACCTGATCCCGGCCGAGCTGGCCAAAGGTTTCGGCTTTCTGCAGAGCAAACCGGCCACGGCTTTCGGCCCGGTGGCCGTGACGCCCGACGAACTCGGCCCCGCCTGGCAGGGCGGGCGTGTGCACCTGGCGCTGGAAAGCCGTTGGAACGGCCGCCGTGTGGGCCTGTGCGATGCCGGGCCGGAGATGAACTTCCACTTCGGCCAGCTCATCGCCCACGTGGCCAAGACACGTCGGCTGCGCGCCGGCAGCGTGGTGGGCAGCGGCACGGTCAGCAACAAGGATTGGGCCAAAGGTTATGCCTGCGTGGCCGAAAAACGTGCCATCGAGACCATCGAACACGGCGCGCCGCGCACCGGCTTCATGAAATACGGCGACAGCATCCGCATCGAGATGCTGGACGAAGGCGGCCACAGCGTTTTCGGCGCCATCGAGCAGCGTGTGGCACCGCTGCAAGACCCGCCTGCTGCAGACAGCGCACCGGCACCGGTGGCCGACGCCACTGCTGAACCCACGCCCGAAGCCGGGGCCGACGGCCCGGCCGAAACCTGAGCGCCGCGCCACCATGCAAGAACTGCCCGGCTGGCTGAAGCACACCACGGTCTGGCTGCTGCTGGCCGGCGCGCTGTTTCTCGGCGTGCAGGCCTGGCAGCGCCAGGCCGCAGCGCCGCGTGTGGCCATCAGCGGCGAGGTGGTGGAGATACGCCGCAGCGCCGACGGTCATTACCACTGGCCCGGGCGCATCAGCGGGCGCGAGGTCGATTTCCTCGTCGACACCGGCGCCACCGGCACCGCCATCCCGCTGGCGCTGGCGCAGCAGCTGGGCCTGCCGGTGGAAGGCAGCGTCACCTCCAACACCGCGGGGGGCGTGGTGCAGGGCGCACGGGTGGTGGCCGACATCGAGCTCGAAGGCGGCCTGCGCGCCGACCGCCTGCGCGTGACGGCCCTGCCCCAGCTCGACAAACCCTTGCTGGGCATGGACGTGCTGGGCCGCCTGCGCTGGCAGCAGCAAGACGGCGTGCTGCGCTTCGAACCGCGGCGCTGAAACACGGGGCCCTGGCGCGCCATGCGACAGCCCCCCTGAACGGTGCGACGGACGGGCTTGGTGCCGCCCACAGCCCCACGCAGAATGGGCCCATCTCCTGCGACCGGGCCTCGCGCCATGACCACCACACCCCCGCCGGCCGAGCCCACGCCCACCCCGGCCGAGCCCCCGGCACCGCCCGCCCCACCGCCCCCACCGATGACCCCGCTGCCCGCTGCCCAGCGCATCGAAGCGCTGGACGTGGTGCGCGGCTTTGCGCTGCTGGGCATCTTCCTGATGAACATCGAGTGGTTCAGCCGGCCCTTCACCAGCTTCGGCGAAGGCATGCCACGCGGGCTGACGGGCCTGAACTGGCTGGCCAGCTGGTTCATCGCCTACTTCGTGCAGGGCAAGTTCTGGACGATCTTCTCGCTCGTCTTCGGCATGGGCTTCGCGGTGATGCTGCTGCGCGCCGAGCAGACCGGGCGCGAATTCAAACGCGTCTACCTGCGCCGCGTGCTGGCACTCGGCGTGTTCGGCGCGGCGCACTTCATCTTTCTCTGGGACGGCGACATCCTCTTCACCTACGCCGTCTCGGCGCTGATGCTGATGGTGGTGCTCTACGGCCGGCCCAAGCCGCTGCTGCTGGCCATCGCCGTGGCGGTCGGCCTGGGCGTGGCACTGGACGCCGACGGCTTTTTCGGCGTGGCCGCCGGCCTGGCGCTGGCGGGGCTGCTGGCGCTGTTCATGCGCAGCGAGAAGAAGCCGCTGCGCGTGCCGCTCTTCGCCTTCCTGCTGCTCTTGCTGGGGCTGGGCCTGAGCCTGGGCGCCACCGCCTTGTGGCTGCTGCCCGATGCCCCGCTGGAGCCGCGGCTGCCGCTCACCGTCTTCGGCCCGCTCACGCTGCTGATGGCCGGCCTGGCCTGGCGCTACCACCAGCCGCCCGAAAAGCGCGCGTTGCGCATGGGCGCCACGCTCTACCTCTTCGCCGCCACGGCGATGACGCTGATGGGGGTGGTGCAGCACTTCGGCCCCGACCCGCTGGCCTTGCCCGCCACACCCGCCGCGGCCACGGCCTCGGCACCGGCCGTCGCCCAGCCGCCGGCCCCATCCGCCAGTGGCGCCGAAAAGAAGAAATCGCGTGAAGAGCGTGTGGCCGAAGCCAAGGCCGAACGCGAGAAGCGCCTGAAAGAGCAGGCCGAAGAGAAGGCGCTGGAGATCAAGACCTTCACCACCGGCAGTTATGGCGATGCGGTGGATTACCGCGCCCGCCGCTTCCCGGAGAAGGCCGGCGGCGATTTCGGCGCCTCGGTGCTCTTCATCGGCATGTTCCTGTTGGGCGCGTGGTTCGTGCGCTCAGGCGTGATGGAGCGCACGCAAGACCACCTGCCCCTCTTCCGCCGCCTGGCGCTGTGGGGCCTGCCGCTGGGCATCGGCCTCGGGCTGGCGGGCAGCCTCATCGCCATGCACCACACCCCGGGCGACCGCCACGACGGCTGGCTGATGGCACAGGGCCTGGTCATGCTGGGCAACCTGCCGGCCTGCCTGGGTTATGTGGGCCTGGTGGTGCTGATGCTGCACGGCGGGCCGCTGGTCTCGCGCATCCGCGTGCTGGCGCCGATGGGGCGCATGGCGCTCACGAACTACCTCACGCAGTCGCTGATCTGCGCGCTCTACTTCCACGGCTACGCCTTCGGGCAGTGGGGCATGGCGCGCGCGTGGCAGGTGGTCTTCGTGGGGGTGGTCTTCGCCGCGCAGCTGGCCTTCAGCCACTGGTGGATGGCCCGCTTCCGCTACGGGCCGGTGGAATGGCTCTGGCGCGGCTTCACCTACCGCGAGCTGCCGCGCTTGCGGGTGTAGCGGGCGCGCGGGCCGCGCGCGCCGGCTGCAGCACCCAGCGCTGCACCGCCGCGGCCTGCACCGCGGCGCGTGTGTAGAGCAACGGCACGGTCTCGCCCTTCAGCCACAACGGCGCCAGGTCGCGGTAATGCGGGCTGGCGGGGTCACCGGCCTGGCCCGGTGCGTTGATGGCGCGTGAGCGGTCCCAGTCGCCCACGTCCAGCACCAGGCGCAGCGACGGGCCGGCCACGTGGCGGCCGGTGTCCCCGTCCTGCACCGAGAGGTTCACGGTGCTGCGCCCGCCGGCTTTCGCAAAGGGGCCCACGTTCAGCCGCGCCTGCGTGGCCGCGTCCACGCCCGGCGCCAGCGGGTGCGGGAACACGGCCTGGTGCCAGGCGCCCCATTGCCAGCGCGCGGGGTCGGGGCCGGCGCGCTGCACGAGTTCGGCCCAGGCGGCGGCCAGGCTGCTTTCCAGCACGGCATCGCGCCGCGGCACGGCGGCGGCAGAGCCAAAAGCCGCGGCGGGGTTTTCCAGCGCGGCCAGCATGGCGTCTTCGTCGCTGGTGCGCAGCAGCAACGCGGCCGTGGGCGACAGCACCGCCTGGCGGAAGGCCGGCGGCAGGTGGCGTGTCCACCAGCGTTCGAACAGCGCCGCCGCGCCCGATTCGGCCGTGAGCTGCGCGTTCCAGCCGGTGCTCAGCAGGCGCTGCGCGGCCTGCGCCGCCGGCGTTGCAAAACGCGGCGTACGCAGCAAGGCCTGCACGCGGCGCGCGGGCACCGAGAGCACGTCGTTCTGCAGGCGCACGGCGTCGTCGACGCTGAAGCGTGCGTTGGCCGACAGCACCTCGGCCAGGCGCTGGTGGCGCGCGCGGCTGGGCCAGTCGTGGCCCAAGGGCGCGGCCTGCCAGGGGCCCTGGGCCGGCAGGTTGTATTCGTTGGCGCTGGCGAACCAGCCGGCCGCCGGGTTGCGCAGCGCGGGCAACTCGGCGGCGGGGCGGAAGCCCGCCCATTCGTAGCGGCCGTCACCGGGCACGGGCATCAGGCCGTCCCAGTTCGGCCGGCGCGGCACACGCGCGCCCACGGCCCAAGCGATGTCGCCGCGGGTGTCGGCGTAGACCATGTTCACCGCCGGCGTGCCCCAGGCGGCCAGGCCGCGCTGGAAGCGGGCGTGGTCGGCCGCGCGCATCAGGCCCAGGCTGGCCATGTAGGGCGCCGTGCCCGGCTCGAACCACACCGAGCGCACGGCATAGGCGCGCTGGGCCATGGCCTCGCGGCCGGTGACGGGGCCGTGGCGTGTGAAGCGCAGCGTCACCGTCTGCGCGGGCGCGCCGCGCACCTCGATGCGCTCGGTGAGCAGGCGCATCTTCTCCCAGCCGCCGCGGTAGCGGTACTCGTCGGGCGCGCCGGGGCGGGTTTGATAGACGTAGAGGTCTTCCTGGTCGGCCGCGAACACCGTCAAGCCGAAGGCGATGCGGCCGTTGTGGCCCATCGAGACGCCGGGCACCGCCGGCTCGCCGCCGCCGATGGCGCTGTAGCCCGGCGCCTCCAGGTGCACCAGGTAGCGCAGTGCGGGCGCGGCCTGCAGCCGGTGGGGGTCGGCCGCCAGCAGCGGGCGGCCCGTGGCGCTGCGGCTGGGGGCGATCGCCCAGGCGTTGCTGCCCTCGGTGCGGTCGGCCATCGCGGCGGCAGCCTGCAGCACCTGGGCCGCCAAGGCTTCGCCAGACGGCGCGGCCGAGCTGCGCTGCGGCACCGCCTGGGGTGAGCCCAGCGCCGGCATCTGCACCGGCTGCGTGGCCAGCATGTACTCGCGCAGCGCCTCGGGCGGCACGCAGGCGTCCAGGCCCTCGGGCGGGCGCAGCTCGCGCGCGGGCGTCAGCGCCTGGCGCCAGCGGTCGGCGGCCAGTTCGCCGCGGCAGTGCAGCGTGGCGCGCCAGAGCTCGCCGTAGACGTTGCCGGCCAGCGCGTGGCTGCGGATGCGCAGCACGTCTTCGGGGGCCCACTTCTCGGGCACGTAGCCGAACTGCCTGAACTCGAAGGGCAGCCGCGAAGGCTCGGCGGCCACGAGATCGATGTAAGCATTGATGCCAGCCACGAAGCGCGTGACGATGGCCTTCGCCTCGGGCCCGTAGGCGGCCCATTCGCGGGCCATGTCGCCGCGGTAGAGGAAGAGCCGCGCCGCGCGGTCGGTCTCCACGAAGGCCGGGCCCAGGGCCACGGCCAGCCGGCCCAGGCCGCGGCGGCGCCAGAGGTCGATCTGGAACAGGCGGTCGCGCGCGGCGTTGAAACCCTGCACAAAAAAGAGGTCGTCGCGGCTGGCGGCGTAGAGGTGCGGCACGCCCCAGGGGTCGAGCAGGATCTCGGCCGGCGCGGCCAGCCCGGGCACGCCGAGCGTCTGCGTGGGCAGGCCCGGTGCCACGGCCGGCGCCGCCTGCAACGCCAAGGCAGCCAGGCCGCCGGCGGCGGCCAGCGTTGCCCGGGCCAGGCGGGCGGGCAGCGCAAGGGGCGGGTGGCGGGGGCTCATCGCGACGAAGGAGGCAGCCGCATGATGGCACCAGCGCCCCTGGGGCCGGCGCGCTGGTACAAGGGCGGCCTTTCGTGGCATCGTCAGCCCATGCAACGCTGGCTTTCACTTCTGGCCCGCCGGGTGGCCACACTCGGCTGTGCCGTGCTGGCCGCCGGCAGCGCAGCGCAGCCGAGCGCGGCACCCGCGCCGGCCGCCACGCCACCGGCCAGCGTGGCCCCCGCCGCCTGCCCGCCGCCTTTGCCCGTGCACGCCAGCACCGCCCCCGAGCGTGACCGCGGCCTGCTCTGGCGCCTCACGCGGGACGGCCGCAGCAGCTGGCTCTACGGCACGCTGCACGTCGGCAAACCAGCCTGGAAGCGGCTGGGCCCGCAGGTCAGCGCGGCCTTGCGGAACAGCGAGGTGCTGGCGCTGGAAATCGACCCCAGCGACCCCGCCCTGCAAGCCGCACTGCAAGACCTGCAGCACCCCGGGCTGCTGCCCGAACCGCTGCAGCAGCGCCTGAACCAGGCCTACGCCCGCGCCTGCATCGCGCCCGAATCGATGGCCACGCTGCACCCGGTGCTGCAGGCCACCAGCCTGATGGTGCTGGAAGCGCGCTGGCTGGGCATGGACCCGAGCCTGGCCCTGGAACAGTTGCTGCTGAGCCAGGTGCGCGGCAGCGGCCGGCGTGTGGTGTCGCTCGAAACTGCCGCGCAGCAGAAGGCCGTGCTCGTGCCCGCCGACCCCGACGAGGCCCTGGCCACGCTGGCGCAAAGCCTGGCGCAACTGGAAGACGGCAGCAGCCGCCGCGTGATGGCCCGCATGGTGGCGGCCTGGGAACGTGGCGACCTCGCCGCGCTGGACGACTACGCCAGCTGGTGCGAATGCGCCAACACCGCCGAAGACCAGGCCTACATGCGCAAGCTCAACGACGAGCGCAACGGCCCGCTGGCCGCCGGCATCGACGCGCAGCACCGCAGCGGCAAGCGGGTCTTCGCGGCCGTGGGGGCCTTGCACATGACCGGCCCGCAGTCGCTGCCGCGCCTGCTCGAAGACCTGGGCTTCCGCGTCGAGCGCGTGCGCTTCAACCGCTGAAGCCCCCGCACGCGCCCCACAATCGGCGCCACCACCCGGAGGAGAGCGCCGCATGAGCACCGCCAACGACCTGGCCCGCATGGTGCCGGGCTTCGAGTTCCTGCAGAACCTGATGAAGGGCGCCGGCGCGGCGCTGCCGGGTGTGCAGGGTTTTGGTCAGTGGGTGGCCCCCACGCTCGATCCCGAAGAGCTGGACAAGCGCATCCAGGAACTCAAGACCGTGCAGTTCTGGCTGGAGCAGAACGCCCGGCTGCTGGGCACCACGGTGCAGGCCCTGGAAGTCCAGCGCATGACGCTGAGCACCTTGAAGACCTTGAACCTGCCGATGGCCGACCTGCGCGCTGCGCTCTCGGCCAAGGTGCCCGAACCCGCTGCGCCGGCCCCGGCACCGCCACCTGCACCGGCACCGGCACCGGCACCGGCACCGGAGGCAGAGACTGCGCAGACCGCCGCCGAGCCGCCAGCCCCTGCGGTCGACCCCATGCAATGGTGGGGCGCGCTCACCAAGCAGTTCGCCGACATCGCATCGCAGGCGCTCAAGGAACCAGGGGTCGGCGCTCCAGGCACGGCCGCCCCGGCCGCGAAGAAGGCGCCGCGGCCACGTGGCAGCACCGCCGCTGCGGCACCGGCCGGCAAGAAGCCGGCGGCCAAGAAAACGGCGCGTGCCGCTGCGCCCGCCACGCGCCGCCGCCAGCCCTGACCCCTGCACCCTGACCTGCGAGGCGCACCGCCCCCATGCCCGCTTTCCTCATCGGCCACGCCACCCACCCCGACTGGCGGGCCGCCCTGGCCCTGGCCGCCGCACAGGTGGAAGCCCGCCGCGCCGCGCACGACAACAGCGACGCCGGGCCGCTGAGCCTGGGTTTCGTCTACTTCACCGACCATTACGCCCCCCACGCCGCCGCCCTGCTGGCCGACCTGCGCGGCCGCTGGCCGGGCGTGGCCTGGGTGGGCAGCGTGGGCGTGGGCGTGTGCGCCGGCGCGGCCGAGTACATCGACGAACCAGCGCTGGCGCTGATGCTGGCGGCGCTGCCGGCGGGGCGCTTCGAGGTCTTCTCGGGCGCACGCAAGCTGCGGCGCATCACGCCCTACACCGCGCTGGTGCATGCCGACCCGGCCACGCCCGACCTGCAGGAGCTCATCACCGAGATGAGCGACCGCACCGACAGCGGCTACCTCTTCGGCGGCCTGGCCAGCTCGCGCGCGGCCACGCACCACATTGCCGAGGGCGTGTGGCAGGGCGGGCTCTCGGGCGTGGCCTTCACGCAGGAGGTGTCGCTGATCTCGCGCGTGACGCAGGGCTGTCAGCCGGTGGGCCCCACGCGCACCATCACGGCCTGCGAGCGCCACATCGTCACCGAACTCGACGGCGAACCCGCCCTGCCCTGCCTGCTGTGCGACCTGGGCCTCGACGCGCTGGACGACCCGCGCGCCGCGCTGCCGCGGCTGCGCGCCACGCTGGTGGGTCTGGACGACGCGGCCGACGGCAGCCTGCCGCGGCACGGCCAGTTCGGTGCCGACACGCGCGTGCGCCACCTCGTGGGCCTGGACCCCGGCCGCCAGGCCTTTGCCGTGGCCGACCTGGTGCAGACCGGCATGCGCCTGGCCTTCTGCCAGCGCGACGTGCAGGCCGCGCGGCGCGACCTGGTTCGCATCTGCAGCGAGATCCGCGACGAACTCGAACCGCAGGACGACCCGCTCAGCGGCAGCGCGCCTGCCCCGGCGCGGCGCCTGCTGGGTGCGGTGTACGTCAGCTGCACCGGCCGCGGCGGCCCGCACTTCGGCGGGCCTTCGGCCGAGCTGAAGACCATCCAGCACGCGCTGGGCGGCGGCAAGGGCGACAGCGAAGAGCTGCCGCTGGTGGGCTTTTTCGCCGCCGGCGAGATCGCCCGCCACCACCTTTACGGCTACACCGGCGTGCTGACGGTCTTCACCGAAAGCGCCTGAACGCGCGGCGCGGGGCGGGTCCATCACCTGCGCCGCGGTCAAAACCGTGCTGACGGCGCCGGCAGCGCCGGGCCGCGTACAGTCTGTGCGCGCCAGCCGGGCCCACCTGGGGCCTGCGCGCCTGCCGGAGCCGCCGCCCATGAACGCCCCCATCGCCCCGAATGCCGTTGCGGATGTCGCGCGCTCGGCCGAACGCGCCGCCCGCCAGCAGCAGGTGGTGGCCGTGCTGGCGCCGCTGCTGCCGGCCCACGCGCTGCTGTGGCACAACGAAGACACCGTGCCCTACGAGTGCGACGGCCTCACCGCCTACCGCCAGCTGCCGCTGTGTGTGGCCCTCCCCGAGACCGAAGCCCAGGTGGCCGCCGTGCTGAAGGCCTGCCACGCGCTGAGCGTGCCCGTGGTGGCGCGCGGCGCCGGCACGGGGCTCTCCGGCGGCGCCATGCCACACGCCTTGGGCGTGACGCTGAGCCTGGCCAAGTTCAACAAGATCGTGCAGATCGACCGCCTGGCCCGCACGGCCACCGTGCAGTGCGGCGTGCGCAACCTCGCGATTTCCGAAGCGGCCGCGCCGCTGGGCCTGTACTACGCGCCCGACCCCAGCAGCCAGATCGCCTGCACCATCGGCGGCAACGTGGCGGAAAACTCCGGCGGCGTGCACTGCCTCAAGTACGGCCTCACGCTGCACAACGTGCTGCGGGTGCGCGGCTACACCGTGCAGGGCGAGCCTGTGGAGTTCGGCAGCGAGGCGCTGGACACGCCGGGGCTCGACCTGCTGCCGCTCATCGTGGGCAGCGAGGGCATGCTGGCCGTGACGACCGAGGTCACCGTCAAGCTCACGCCCAAGCCGCAGCTGGCGCGCTGCATCATGGCCAGCTTCGACGACGTGCGCAAAGCCGGCGACGCGGTGGCCGCGGTGATCGCCGCCGGCATCATCCCCGCCGGGCTGGAGATGATGGACAAGCCGATGACGGCCGCGGTGGAAGACTTCGTGCACGCCGGCTACGACCTCGACGCCGCCGCCATCCTGCTGTGCGAGAGCGACGGCACGCCGGAAGAAGTGGCCGAAGAAATCGACCGCATGCTCGACGTGCTGAGCGGCTGTGGCGCCACGCGCATGGAAGTGAGCAAGGACGAAGCGCAGCGCCTGAAGTTCTGGAGCGGCCGCAAGAACGCTTTCCCGGCCAGCGGGCGCATCAGCCCCGACTACATGTGCATGGACAGCACCATCCCGCGCAAGCGCCTGGCCGACATCCTGCTGGCCATCGCCGAGATGGAGATCAAGTACGGCCTGAAGTGCTGCAACGTCTTCCACGCGGGCGACGGCAACCTGCACCCGCTGATCCTCTTCGATGCCAACGACCCCGACCAACTGCACCGCTGCGAACTCTTCGGCGCCGACATCCTGGAGACCAGCGTCGCGATGGGCGGCACCGTCACCGGAGAACACGGCGTGGGCGTGGAAAAGCTCAGCAGCATGTGCGTGCAGTTCGCGCCCGAAGAGCGCGAGCAGATGTTCGCGGTGAAGCGCGCCTTCGACCCCATGCAGACGCTGAACCCCGGCAAGGTCATTCCCACGCTGCAGCGCTGCGCCGAGTACGGAAAGATGCACGTGAAGAAGGGGCTGCTGCCCTTTCCGGAACTGGAGCGCTTTTGAATGAGTGACGTGAATGGATGAAGCGCTGCAGCGCCTGATCGAGCAGGTGCAGACGGCCCGCACCGAGAAGCTGCAGGTCGACATCCGCGGCGGTGGCACCAAGGCCTTCTACGGCGGCACGCCGCAAGGGCTGGTGCTCGACACGCGCGGCTTGCGTGGCATCAGCAGCTACGAGCCGAGTGAACTCGTCATCACCGCGCGCGGCGGCACGCCGCTGGCGGAGGTGGAGGCGGCGCTCGCCGAAAATGGCCAGTGCCTGCCCTTCGAGCCGCCCCGGTTTGCCGACGGCGGCACGGTGGGCGGCATGGTCGCCGCGGGCCTGGCCGGCCCGGCGCGGGTGAGCGTGGGCGGCGTGCGCGACTACGTGCTCGGCGCCACGCTGCTCAACGGCCGCTGCGAGACCTTGAGCTTCGGCGGCCAGGTGATGAAAAACGTGGCGGGCTACGACGTCTCGCGCGCGCTGGCCGGCAGCATGGGCGTGCTGGGCGTGATCTGCGAGGTGAGCCTGAAGGTGCTGCCCGTGCCCCCGGCCATGCTGACGCTGCGGCTGGAAGCCGACCAGGCCAGCGCCATCCGCCGGCTCAACGAATGGGGCGGCCAGCCCTTGCCGCTGAACGCCAGCGCTTGGTGGGACGGCATGCTGGTGCTGCGCCTGAGCGGCGCAGCTGCGGCGGTGCGTTCGGCGCAAGAGAAGATCGGCGGCGAGGTGGTGGAAGCCTCTCTGGCCGCCACCTTCTGGGCCGGCCTGCGCGACCACCGCGACGAGTTTTTCATCGGCGCGGCCAAGGCCGTGGAGAGCGGCGCGGCGCTGTGGCGCCTGAGCGTGCCGCCCACGGCCGCGCCGCTGAAGCTCTCGGGCGAACAACTGCTGGAGTGGGGCGGCGCGCAACGCTGGATCTGCACCAGCGCGCCGGCCAGCGTGCTGCGCGAGGCGGCGCAGGCCGCCGGCGGGCACGCGGTGCTCTTCCGCGGGCACGACAAGAGCGCCGGCGCTTTCGCGCCGCTGGCCCCGGCGGCGGCGCGCATCCAGCGCGAGCTGCAGCGCTCTTTCGACCCCGACGGCCTCTTCAACCCCGGCCGGCTGCTGCCGGCGGCATGAGGGTCTGAGGCCATGCGCGAGACCCTGGCCCCCGGCGAAGACAGCGTGGCCGCGATGGCGGCTTACTACGCGCGCCGCGCGGCCGAGTACGAGAGCGTCTACGCCAAGCCCGAGCGCCAGGCCGATTTGCGCCAGATGGAAGCCGGGCTCGCCGCGCCCTTTGCCGGCCGCCGCGTGCTGGAGATCGCCTGCGGCACCGGCTGGTGGACGCCCCACGCCGCGCGCGAAGCGGGCGATTGGCTGGCCACCGATCTCAACCCCGAGACGATGGCCCTCTTGCAGGCCAAGGCCCTGCCGCCCTGCGTGCGCTTCGCTACCGCCGACGCCTACACGCTGACCGAGATCGCGCACGAGCCGCCTTTCGATGCGGCCTTCGCCGGCTGCTGGTGGAGCCACATACCGCTGCAGCGCCTGGCCGCCTGGCTGGCCTTGCTGCACAGCCGCCTGGCGCCCGGCGCGCGCGTGGTCTTCCTCGACAACAGCTACGTGCAGACGAGCAGCACCCCGCTGACACGCACAGACGAAGCCGGCAACACCTACCAGCAGCGCCGCCTCACCGACGGCAGCACGCACGAGGTGCTGAAGAACTTCCCCACGCCCGAACAAGCCATCGCCATGCTGGGCCCGCGCGCGCGCCAGCCGCAGTGGACGGCCCACACCCACTACTGGGTGCTGCAGTACGGGCTGGCCTGAAACACACCGCCGATGGATGCACTCAAGGGCCTGACGCTGCTGCTGCTGTGCCAATCGGCCGGTGAGGCTTTGGCGCGCTTGTTCGGCCTGCCGCTGCCTGGGCCCGTGCTGGGCCTTTTGTTGATGGCCGCGCTGCTGCGATGGGCGCCCGTGCGCGGGCCGGTGGAGGCCGCGGCCACGCCGCTCTTGCAGCACCTCTCGCTGCTTTTCGTGCCAGTGGGCGTGGGTGTCATCGCGCACCTGGGACTCATCACGCAATACGGCGCGCGCATGGCGCTGGCGCTGGCCTTGTCGACCTGGATCGGCCTGGCCGTCACCGCGCTGGTGCTGCAGAAGTTGTGGCCGCGTGAAGACGCGCCCGCCGCTGACGGCGAGGCGGCGGCATGAACACCAGCTTCGTCGAGCTGTGGGTCTACCTCTCGGCCACGCCGCTGTTCGGCCTGACGGCCACGCTGGCGGTGTACGTGCTGGCCAGCGGCGCATCGGCCCGGCTGGGCCATCCGCCCTGGGCCAACCCGGTGCTGTGGAGCGTGCTGGCGCTGGCGCTGCTGCTCACCGCCACCGGCACGCCTTACCCGGTGTACTTCTCGGGCGCGCAGTTCATCCACTTCCTGCTCGGGCCCGCGGTGGTCGCGCTGGCGTGGCCGCTGTGGCAGCGCCGCGCCGAGCTGCGCGCGCGCGCCGGCGTGCTGCTGCTGGCGGCCCTGCTGGGCGGCGCGGCGGCCAGCGCCAGCGCGGTGGCCATAGGCTGGGCCGTGGGCCTGCCGGTGGACGTGCTGGCCTCGCTGGCGCCCAAGAGCGTGACGGCGCCCGTGGCCATGGGCCTGGCGGCGCAGCTGGGCGGCATTCCGGCGCTGGCGGCGGTGTTCGCGGTGCTCACGGGGCTGATCGGCGCGCTCACGGGCAAGGCGCTCTTCGGCCTGCTGCGGGTGCCGGCGCTGCCGGTGCGCGGCTTTGCGCTGGGCACGGTCTCGCACGGCATCGGCGCCAGCCGCGCGCTGCAGGTGCACCCCGATGCCGGCGCCTACGCCGCGCTGGCCCTGGGCCTGCAGGTGCTGCTGGCGGCGTTGCTGCTGCCGGCCGTGGCCCGTCTGTTCTGAACCTTCTTTTCTCGAACCCTGGCACCGCGATGCAAACCAACCTGGCCCCCGAATTCAAGGGCACCCGCCAAGGCGAAGCCGCCGAAGCCATCCTGCGCAAGTGCGTGCACTGCGGTTTCTGCACCGCCACCTGCCCCACCTACCAACTATTGGGTGACGAGCTCGACGGCCCGCGCGGCCGCATCTACCTGATGAAGCAGGTGCTGGAAGGCGCCCCCGTGACGCGCAAGACGCAAGAGCACCTGGACCGCTGCCTGACCTGCCGCAACTGCGAAACCACCTGCCCCAGCGGCGTGCAGTACGGGCACCTGGTGGACATCGGCCGTGAGATCGTCGAGAAGAAGGTCGAGCGCCCGGCGGGCGAAAAAGCCGTGCGCTGGCTGCTGAAGGAAGGCCTGACCTCGCCGCTGTTCGCGCCGGCCATGAAGATGGGCCAGATGCTGCGCCCGCTGCTGCCGCAGACGCTGCAGAACAAGGTGCCGGCCAAGAGCTCACCGCGCGCCGCGCTGTGGCCCACGCGCAGCCACCCGCGCAAGGTGCTGATGCTGCTGGGCTGCGTGCAGCCGGCGATGATGCCCAACATCAACAGCGCCACCGCGCGTGTGCTCGACGCCGTGGGCATCCAGACCCTGGTGGCCGACAGCGCCGGCTGCTGCGGCGCACTGCGCACCCACCTGAACGACCACGAAGGCGGCCTGGCCGACGCACGCCGCAACATCGACGCCTGGTGGCCGCTGGTGGACGGGCTGACGTCCGACGGGCAGGTGGAAGCCATCGTGATGAACGCCAGCGGCTGCGGCGTGCACGTGAAGGACTACGGCCACGCGCTGGCCCACGACCCCGACTACGCCGAGAAGGCGCGCCGCGTGAGCGCGCTCACGCGCGACCTGAGCGAGCTGCTGCCCGAGATCGCGCCCCAGCTGCAGGGCCGCCTGCGCGCCAGCCGCCAGCCGGCGCTGGCCTTCCACCCGCCCTGCACGCTGCAGCACGGCCAGCAGCTGCGCGGTGGCGTGGAAACGCACCTGCGCGCCTTGGGCTTCGAGGTGCGGCTGGCCAATGCCGAAAGCCACCTTTGCTGCGGCAGCGCCGGCACCTACAGCGTGCTGCAGCCCGAGCTGGCCATGCAGCTGCGCGACCGCAAGCTGCAGCACCTGGCGCCCGCGCCGGGTCAAGAGCCGGTGGACGCCATCGTCAGCGCCAACATCGGCTGCATCCAGCACCTGCAGAGCGGCACGCCGCTGCCGGTGAAACACTGGGTGGAGGTGGTGGACGAGGCGCTGGCCTGAGGGCCACAGCCGCCAAGCCCGACGCGGCCGCTCAGGCCGCGGCGGCGACGACGTAGATGTCGGTGTCCGGCAGCAGCCGGCGCAGCGTGTCGAAGGCCAGCTCGGCCGGGGCGGTGCCCAGGCGCGGCGTGACGTGCAGCGTGGCCTCGGCGTGTTCGCTGTCCAGACGCAGTTCGCGCAGCCAGCGTTCCAGTGGCAGCGAAAAACCGAGCGCCGGGCTGTCCATCGCGGCATCCAGCGCCTGCAGCACACGCTGCACCCGGGCCGGTTCGCCGCTGAGCTGCGGGGCCTGTGCCTGCGGCAGGGCGGGCGCAGCGCTGGCGATGGGAATGACACGGTACGGCATGGCCGTCAGTGTGCGCCCGGCCGCCGGGGCCAGACTTGATCTTTGTCATGCCAGGCGTGCCTGCCATCGTTCGGCGCTATCGTGAGCCCCCCTCGATGCGCCCGGAGTCTGCCCATGCGTTGGCTGCGTTTCACCCACCAGGGCCAGCCCACCCTGGGCCTGCTGCAAGACGAACAAGTGCTGCTGCACCGCGGCCAACCCTGGGCGGCGCCCGAAGCCACGGGCGAGCGCGTGGCGCTGGCCGACATCCCCGCTGGCGCCTGGCTGCCCCCGGTGCAGCCCGGCCAGATCGTCGGCCTGTGGAACAACTTCCGCGCCGCGGCCGAGAAAAACGGCTGGGCCGCGCCGGCCGAGCCGCTGTACTTCCTGAAGAGCCCGCACTGCGCCACCGGCCACGGCCAGGCCATCCCCGCCGCGCCGGCCGAGCTGGGCCGCGTGGCCTACGAAGGTGAACTGGCGCTGGTGATCGGCCGCCCGGCCCACCGCATCCAGCGCGAAGAAGCCGCGGCCTGCCTTTTCGGTTGTACCGTGGCCAACGACGTGACGGCGATGGAACTGCTCAACCGCGACGCCAGCTTCGCGCAGTGGAGCCGCGCCAAGAGCCTGCCCGGCTTCGGCGCCCTGGGCCCGTGGGTCGACACCGATTTCCAGCCCGCCGCCGCCACGCTGCACACCCGCGTGGGCGGCCGCGAGCGCCAGAACTATGCGCTGGCCGACATGTTCTTCCCGCCGGAAGAGCTGGTCTGGCGCATCAGCCAGGACCTGCCGCTGATGCCGGGCGACGTGATCCTCTGCGGCACCTCGCTGGGCGTGCTGCCGATGAAGCCGGGCACCGCGGTGGAAGTGGAGATAGCCGGCCTGGGCGTGCTGGCCAACACCTACGGCTGAGCCGCCGGGTGCTCAGGCCTTCTTGACCCAGGCGCTGCACCACCCCGCCGCAGCCACCCCGCGGCCGCCGAAAATCGAGCACGGCCCGGCCGCAGCGCCAGCGGCACCGCTGTAGAGCGCGCAGCTGCCGCATTGCTGCGCGGCGGTGCGGTTGGGGAATCTCGCCGCGTCCGCCTGGCTGGCCAGCGCGACATAAGCCAGCACCACGGCCTGCGGCTCGGCAGGGTCCACCGGGCCCACGGCGACAGGCGATGGCGCTGCGGCGGCAGCGGGGGGCGGTGCGGGGGCGGGTGGAGGCGCCGGCATCGGCGCGGGGGCTGGCGTGCGCTCGGAGCACGCAGCCAGCAGCACGGCGGTGCTGCCCAGGGCCCACCAGGGGGTGAGGGCGATGAAACGGCGGCGTGGGTTCATGGGCGGGCTCCGGTGCACAGGGGTGAGGCCCATGCTGGCCCGCTGCGCAGCCCCTGTCAGTGCGCTACAGGACGCACGCGCAAGGCCAACACCACACCGCCGATGAGCAGCCCCACGCCGGCCAGCGTCACCGCACCCGGCCACTGCGCGCGCCACAGGTAGGCGTAGGCCAGTGCGGCGAGCGTCTCGAAGACGATCAGCTGCCCGGCCAGCGCCGGCGGCAGGCGCTGGCTGGCTTCGTTCCAGCACAGCGTGCCCAGCCAGCTGGCGAAGAGGCCGATGGCCAGCATCAGCCCGATGAACAGGCCCGGCTGCGGGCCGAATGGCATGACAAAGGCCGCTGCGCCCGCGGCGGGGGCCTGCGTGGCCTGCCAGCCCCAGAAAAGCGCGTAACCCAGCGCCGCCATCGGCAGCGTGGCCAGGCCCTGGGCGGTGGCCCAGGCGCGCGGGCTGCGGTCGGCGTGCAGACGCAGCCATTCGCTGTTGCGGAGGGGGTACCAGGTCCAGCAGGCCACGGCCGCCACGGCCAGCAGCGCGCCCAGGCCGTAGCGCACGAGGTCGGTGTCGGCCGGCAGCTGCGTGACCTCGACGTGGTTCACCAAGACCAGCCCGGCAGCGATGAGCCCCAGTGAAGGCGCCAGCCGCGCCCAGGGCAGGCGCCCCTCTTGCCGCTGGCCGGCGCGGGCGTTGCGCAGGTTGGCGGTGATGGCGATGACCACCGGCAGCGTGCCGATGACCATGGTGGGCAGCGGCCCGCCGGCACGCTGGATGGCCGCGGCCAGGCACAGGTAGTACAGCACGTTGCCCACCAGAGCGAGCTTGGCGGCTTCCACCCAATCGGCGCGGCTCAGCTCGGCCAGGCGGGCGCGGTCCCACCAGGCCAACGGCAGCGCGATCAGCCCGAAAGCGAGGTAGCGGCCCATGGTCAGCAGTACCGCCGGGTACTCGGCCAGCATGGTGGGCGCCACGAAGACCAGGCCCCACATGAGGCCGGCGGCCAGCGCGAAGAGCGTGCCGGTGGTCAGGGCGTGGCGGTGGCTGGGCATGCGGCAAGCAGGATCGGAACGGGGCAGCCACCGGGGCGGGGCACAGCCGGTGAATCTAACCTGCGCCGGGCGCCGTGATTCCCCGGGGCCGCGAGGGCACTGCCCGCGCTTAGGCTCGGTGCCTTCCACGGCCGCCTCCCCTTGCCATGCCCCATCTCCTGGCCCTCGATCAAGGCACCAGCAGCACCCGCAGCATCGTCTTCGATGACACCGGCCGCCTCGTTGCGCAGGCGCAGCGTGAACTGCCGCAGCACTACCCGCAGCCGGGCTGGGTGGAGCACGACGCGCTGCAGATCTGGGCCGACCAGCTGGCTACGGCGCGCGAGGCCCTGGCCAAGGCCGGGCTCGCCGCGCGCGACATCGCCGCCATCGGCATCACCAACCAGCGCGAGACCACCGTGCTCTGGCACCGCCGCACCGGCCAGCCGCTGCACCGCGCCATCGTCTGGCAAGACCGCCGCGGCGAGCCGCTGTGCGCCGAGCTGCGTGCCCAAGGTCACGCGGCGCTGATCCGCGAACGCACGGGCCTGGTGATGGACAGCTACTTCAGCGCCACCAAGCTGCGCTGGCTGCTCGACCACGTGCCCGGTGCACGGGCGCTGGCCGAGGCCGGCGAGCTCGCCTTCGGCACCATCGACAGCTGGCTGCTCTGGCAGCTGAGCGGCGGGCGTGTGCACGCCACCGACGTGAGCAACGCCGCACGCACCATGCTTTTCGACATCGGCCGCCAGCGCTGGTGCCCCGAGTTGCTGGCGCTGTTGCAGATACCAGCGGCGGTGTTGCCGGCGGTGCACGCCTCCAGCCATGTGTTTGGCGAATGCGAAGCGCAGCACTTCGGTGCCGCACTGCCCTTGGCCGGTGTGGCCGGCGACCAGCAGGCCGCGCTCTTCGGCCAAGCGTGTTTCGAGCCCGGGCTGGTGAAAAACACCTACGGCACGGGCTGCTTCATGCTGATGCACACCGGCGCGCAGCAGCAAGCCAGCACACACGGCCTGATCACCACGGCCGCAGCGCAGCCCGGACCGGCGGCGGCTTATGCGCTGGAGGGCAGCGTTTTTGTCGGCGGTGCGGTGGTGCAGTGGCTGCGCGATGGCCTGAAAGCCATCAGCAGCAGCAGCGATGTGCAGGCCCTGGCCGAAACCGTGCCCGATGCCGGCGGCGTGGTCTTTGTGCCGGCCTTCACCGGCCTGGGTGCGCCTTACTGGGATGCCAACGCCCGCGGCGCCATCGTGGGCCTGAGCCGCGGCAGCACGGTGGCGCACATCGCGCGCGCTGCGCTGGAAAGCATCGCCTTCCAGAGCACGGCCTTGCTGCAGGCCATGGCGCAAGACGCCGTGGCCTCAGGCGGCACGGCCCCGCGTGAACTGCGCGTGGACGGCGGTGCCAGCGTCAATGCGCTGCTGATGCAACACCAGGCCGACCTGCTGGGCCTGCCGGTGCTGCGCCCGGCGGTGACTGAAACCACCGCACTCGGCGCCGCCTGGCTGGCAGGGCTGGCGGTGGGCGTTTACCGCAGCACCGACGAGTTGGCCGTGCTGTGGCGCGAGGGCCAACAAGCGGGCCAGCGTTTCGAGCCCCGCCTGCCGCCGGCGCAGGCGCTGGCGCAAATGGCCGCCTGGGAGGCGGCGGTGCGCCAGGCGCGTGCCGGCGCGCTTACTTGACGGCGAAGTCGGCCAGGGTCTTGCCGGCGGCCAGCGCGTCGCGCAGCCATTGCGGGCGCTTGCCGCGGCCGCCCCAGGTCTGGCCGGCTTCGTTGCGGAACTTGGCTTCGGCGGCCGGCTTGGCGGCAGCCTTGCGGCCGCGCTTCTTCGCTGGGCCGTCGGCCTTGGCGGTGGCCGCCTTGGCGGCCTTGGGCGCGGTGGCCAGGCCCAGGTCGGCGGCGGTCAGGCCGTAAACGGTGATGGCTTCGCGAATGCGGCCGATCACGCCTTCCACTTCCTTGCGGCGGAGCTTTTCAGCGTCCTGCTTCAGGACTTCGATTTGCTTGACGATCTGGGCGTAGGTCTTGGTCATGGTTGTGCTCTGAAAACGAGCTCCCTGTTAAGTACCGATGCGGCGTCGGACATTAGGACGGGCCTTCCAAGGAATGGGCCTCTGTAACCCGAATTATGGCCGCAAAGGCCCCGGCAACTGTTTCAATCCGTCTACAGTTTCTCCACCAGCCATTACCGCAGCGAATATCGGGGAAGTAATGGGAGAGAAACAAACCAGTTCTCGCGTGGATTTCTGCAGGCTTGCCCGTGATGCAAGCAGCGCTGCTGCCGAATCAGCCCGCCGCTAATTCAGCCGCCTGTCGCAAGCCGCGCGTGGCCGTGGCGAAGAATTTGGAGAACGAAGCCGCGCGAAACGCCGGCGCCCGAAACAGGCGCGGCACGGCCCGCCACGGCAGGCCTGCCCAGGCGCTGCCGAGATGGGCGCTGTGCGTGCCGCTGCAAGCGGCGGCGGCCTGCAAAACAGGCACCAGTTCGGCCGCTTCGCCCCACCAGCGTTGTGCCGGCGCCAGACCCTGCAAGCCCGCGCTGACGAAATGCCAGCGCCTTTCGTTCCAAGGCCAACGGCGGTGAAAAGCTGCATCGAACACCGCCACGCTGCGCAGGCCCGCTGTTGCAGGCGGGGGTGCTGCCAGATCCCAAGCGTGCAGCACACGCACGGCCTGGCCTTGCAGCACACCCGCATCGGGCGCGCTGAACAAAGCACCCAGCGCCAGCGGTGGTGTGGCACTCAAGGGCGGCTCGGCCACCGGCACACCGCGCCCGCCGGGCACGGCACGCGGGCTGCGGGCCATGCGGTCGAGGCTGTCGTAATCGGTGTCGATCACGGTGCCGCGGCTGTGCCAGGGCGTGGGTGCATAACGCTCGACATTCTCGGCATTGAAGAGATAAGGTTTGTGGCTGCCGGTGCCGGCCACCCATTGCCAACTGAGATGGTTGCTGGCGAGATCACCGTCAAGCAAATGGCCGTAGAGCCAATCGGCCCCGGCCCGCCAAAACACCTTGCGCAGGTGCACCACGTAGGAAGCCAGCCACATGCGCGCGTGGTTGTGCAGGTAACCGGTGGCGTAAAGCGTGCGCACGGCCTGGTCGATGACCGGCACGCCAGTGGCGCCCTGTCGAATGTCGGCGGGCAATTCGTGCGCATAAGCGGCATCGGGCAAGACCCCTTCGTGCAACGATTCGAAGATGCCCTCGCCTTCGTGCGCCCAGACGTGGTGGAAATACTCGCGCCAGGCGAACTCATAAACCAGCTTGTGCTCCACCGGCAGCGGCCCGCGCTGCAGCACGCCGGCCAGTGCTTCCGGCAAGGTGATGAACCCGTGCGTGAGATAAGGCGACAGGCGCGTGACCTCGCCATCCAGGGCATTGCGTGTGCGCGCATAGGCCGCCGGTCGCACCGCGGCCACGCGGGCGTGGGCCGCGGCGGTGCTCGGCTCGAACTCGTCGCTGTCAAAAAGGTCGTTCATGCCGCGTCCCACTGCCCGGCACGCACGGCCGCGGCGCGGCGTCGGATGGCCTCGCGCTCAGGCTCGGCCAGGCGCGCCACGTTCTTCACCTGCAGCGCCATGCGCGGGTGGCCGGCGAAACGCGTTTGATGTTGCATCAGGAAATCCCAATAGAGCGTGGTGTAGGGGCAGGCCTGCGGTCCGGTGCGCACCGCCGGCTTGAAGCGGCAGCCGCGGCAGTGGTCGCTCTGGCGTTCGATGTACTTGCCCGTGGCGGCGTAGGGTTTGCTGGCCATCAGGCCGCCATCGGCGTACTGGCTCATGCCCAGGGTGTTGGGCAGTTCCACCCACTCCACCGCATCGACGTACACGCTCAGGTACCAGGCGTGCACCTGCTTCGGATCCACGCCGTGCAGCAGCAGGTACAGGCCCGTGACCATCAAGCGCTGGATGTGGTGCGCATAACCGTGCTGCAGCGTCTGCTGAACCGCATCGCGCAGGCAGCGCATGGGCACGTCGCCCGTCCAGAACCAGGCCGGCAAGTCTTGCGTGGCACCGAGCTCGTTGAGTGCCAGGTAGCCCGGCATCTGCTGCCAGTAGATGCCGCGCACGTACTCGCGCCAGCCCAGCACCTGGCGGATGAAACCCTCGGCGGCGGCGATGGGCACACGCCCGGCACGCCAGGCGGCTTCGGCCGCAGAGATGACTTCGCGCGGGTGCAGCAGCTTGAGGTTCAGGCCCACCGAGATGTGCGAGTGGTAAAGCCAGGGCTGGCCTTCCCACATCGCGTCTTGCCAGCGGCCGAAATCCGGCAGGCGTTCATCAATGAAGGCTTGCAGGCCGCGCAGCGCTTCGGCGCGTGTGACCGGCCAGCCGAATTCGGCCACCGAACCCGGGTGCGTGGCGTAACGCTCGCGCACCAGCGCCAGCACCTGCTGCGTGATGGCATCGGGCGCGGTGCGCACGGGCGGCGGCACGAAGCCTGGGCCGTTGGGGCCGAAACCTTCGCGGTTCTCGGCGTCGTAATTCCATTCGCTGCCGGCAGGTTGATCGCCATCCATCAGCACGCGGTGGCGGCGGCGCATCTCGCGGTAGAAGTACTCCATGCGCAGCTGCTTGCGGCCGCGCGCATGCGCCGCGAACTCGGCGCGGCTGCAGAGGAAGTGGCGGTCTTGCACTTCGCGCAGCGGCATGCCGGCGGCCGCGCAGGCGGCCTGCAGCGACTGCTGCACGCGCCACTCGCCGGGCTCGGTCATCACCACGGCCTGCACCGGGCGAGCGGCCAGCGTCTGCGCCAAGGCCTCGGCGAGGGAGCCCGGGTGCTGTTCGGTGTAGATGACCGGCCAGCCTTCATCGCGCAGCGCCTGCGCGAAGTGGCGCATGGCCGAGAGAAACACCGCCAGCCGCTGCTGGCTGCACCAGACGTGCGTGGCTTCTTCGGCGGCTTCGCACATCCACACCGCGTCTTGTGCGGGGTCGAAACCGTCGAAGGCCGCGGCCTGGCGGTCGAGCTGGTCGCCCAGCACGACAACGAGGTGGCGCAATGGATTCATGGGTTGGCTTTCTTGCGTTGTCGGCAGGCGTCGGAGCAGTAACGCACCTCGTCCCAGTTCTTGGCCCAGGCCTTGCGCCAGCTCATGGGCCGGCCGCACACCAGGCAGGGCTTGCTCGGCAGGGCGGCCTTGTTGCCCTTGAAGCCCGCTTCACGTTTCATGGCGCGGCCTTCAGAAGAGTTCGCCTTGCGGGCTGGGGGCTGGCGGGGCCTTGCTGCGCCCCGTGCTGCGTTTCATGCCCGAAGGCGGCAGGCCGGCCTTGCGCGAGCCGTGGCGCTGCTGCACGGCGTCAGCCTCGGCGCGGGCTTCGGGGCTGGCACGCTGGCCGTACATCAGCTCTTTGGTGGCCTTCAGCGCCGCCTTCTCGTCGACGATGGGCGCGGGGTAGTCGGGGCTGCCGAACTCGGGCACCCAGCGGCGCACGAATTCACCTTGCGGATCCTGGTCCAAGGCCTGTTTGCTGGGCGAGTAGATGCGCAGCGTGTTGATGCCGGTGGTGCCGCTTTGCATCTGCATCTGGCTCCAGTGGATGCCGGGCTCGAAATCGAGGAACTGCCGCGCGAGAAACAGCCCCGGCTCGCGCCAGTGCAGGCCCAGGTGGTAGGCGGCAAAACTCACCAGCATCGCCCGCATGCGGAAGTTCAGCCAGCCGGTGGCGCACAGGCTGCGCATGCAGGCGTCCACCATCGGGAAGCCGGTGCGGCCCTCGCACCAGGCCTGCAGGCGCGCGGCGTGCAACTCGTCCATGGGCACGCCGTCGCCCGGGCGCAGGCCGTCGTAGGCGCGCGCGAAGTTGCGAGACTCGATGGCGGGCTCGTCTTCCAGCTTCTGCATGAAGTGGCAGTGCCAGCGCAGGCGCCCGGCAAAACCGTGCAGCGCGTAGGCCAGCGTGCGGTCGGCCGTGCTGGCCATCGCGCCTTCGGTGGCCTGGTGCACCTGGCGCATCGACACCGTGCCGAAGGCCAGGTGCGGGCTGAGCCGGCTGCAGCCACTTTCGGCCGTGAGCGGGCTGCTGAGCGCACGGCGGTAGTCGCGCCCGCGGCCGGTGATGAAGCTCAGCAGCGTGGCGCGTGCGGCGGTTTCGCCCGCAGCTTGCAAGGTTTGCGTGAGCGGGGCCACGCCCAGGCTGGCCAGCGTGGGCAGGTCGGGCTGGTCGGCCAGCGCAGCAGCAGCGTGGAACTGCGTCGGCGCCGGCAGCAGGGGCGCATCCATGCGCTGCGCCCAGCGGCCGGCCCAACCCTGGCGCGTGGCCAGGCGGCGCACCACGCCGGTCTGCGTGAACTCCTGCCAGGCCACACCTTGCCCGCGGCACCAGCGGCCGACCGCGATGTCACGCTGGTAGCTCCAGCCGGTGCCGGTTTCTTCATGGCTCAGCAGGTGCTGGAACGGCCATTCGGCATGCAGTTGCTGCAGCACCGCGGGCAGTTCGCCCACGCGCACCAGCAGCGGCAGGCCGCGTGCGGCCAGCACATGCCGAAGCTCGGCCAGGCACTGCAGCGTGAAGTGCAGGTGGCTGGCGCTGAACTCGGGGCTCTGCAGCCAGGCCGGCTCGATGACGAAGAGCGCCGCGGCCGCACGCGCCCCTTGCGCCGCGTGCAACGGGGCGTGGTCGTGCAGGCGCAGGTCGCGCTTGAGCCAGACGAGAACAGTCTCCATCGCGCGGCATTCTGGTGGCGCGGGCCGCGCGCTGCCGGCGCGGCCGCGCTTGCCCTACCAGGCCAGCGGGTCGGTGCGGTACAGCCGTGCAAACTCGGCGTAAAGCGCCGGGTGTTCGGCGGCCAATGCACGCGGCTGTTCGAAGAAGTGTTCGCTGACCACCGCGAAGAACTCAGCCGGGTTGGTGGCGGCATAAGGGTCGATCACACCCACCAGGCCCTGCGCCAACCGCCCGCGCAACGCGTCGAACTCACGCTGCAACACGGCGGCCCAGCGCGCATAGCCCTCGCGCCGGCCCAGCCAGGGCGCGCCGTTGGCGTGGCCGCGTTCCTGGTCGAGCTGGTGCGCAAATTCGTGGATGACGACGTTGTGGCCGTCGTCGGGGTGGGCGGCGCCAGCCAGCACATCGTCCCAACTCAGCAGCACCTGACCCTGCTGCCACGATTCGCCAGCCAGCGCGCGGCGGGTTTCGTGCGTCAGGCCGCCCTCGCCGGGCTCGGCGCGCTGCACGACAAAAGCCCCCGGGTAGAGCAGCACTTGGCGCAGGTTGGGGAAGTAACCCGCGCCGCGGTTGAGCAGCAGCAGCGCCGCCTGCGCGGCCACCAGCACGCGCATCTCGTCGGTCACCACCAGGCCGGCGCAGCCGATGAAGGGCTTTTCGGCCAGCAGCACCTGCACGTGCTTTTTCAGCTGCATCTGCAGGTGCGGCGGCAAACGCGCGTAGGCCGGCATGCGCCGGCGCAGCACCTCGCGCCAGGCGCTGGGGAAAGGCTGGCGGCGGATGCGCGCACGGCGCCACACGCGCCAGGCCGCAGGCCCGGCCAGCCAGGCCAGCACCACGGCCGCCAGCAAGACAAAAAAGAGCGCTGCAGAGAGCGCCGGCCCGAGCCAGGAATTCAAATCATTCACCGGGCCATCTGGGCGCAGGCCGGCGCGCTTTCAAGCCCCGGGCCCGCAGACCCGGGGGGGCTCAGCCGCCCAGGCGACCGGCCACTGGCGCTGCGGCCGGGTGCAGGTAACGCAGCGCGCTCGCACCCATGAACTCGATGGGCCCGGTGTTCACCGCACCCAGGGTTTCGGCCAGCCTGAGGGAGCGTGTGTTGTCGGGGCGGATCAGGCTGATGAGCTCGCCCACGCCCAGCGCGTCGCGGCTGAAGCTGCGCGCGGCCAGCGCGGCCTCGCGCGCATAACCCTGGCCCCAGGCGTCGCGCGCCAGCAGCCAGCTCAGCTCCATGCCCGGCCAGCCCTCGGGGTGCAGCACGCCCACGCTGCCGATGAGGCGGCGCTCGGCGCGAAGCTCCACGGCCCACACGCCATACCCGCGCATCGCCCACTGGCCAAGGTAAAGCGCCAGGTGGCGCCAGGCGGCATCGCGGCCCACCGGGCCGCCGGCACCGATGTGCTGCATCACCTCGGCGTCGGCGCACACGCCGGCCCAGGTGTCGAGGTCGTGCGCGGTGAAGCCGCGCAGGCGCAGTCGCGGGGTGCTCAGGGTCGGCACGGCGCTCATCGCTGGGCCTCTTGCGGCAGCACGCGCACCTCTGTTTTCACCGAGTTGGCGATGAAGCAGCGCTCGTGCGCGGCGTGGTGCAGCGCGGCCACGGCAGCCTCGTCAGGCACGGGCGCGGCGAAGGCCACAGACGGGCGCAGCGTCACCTGCGTCATGGCCAGGCGCTGCTCGGCGTCGCGGGCCAGCAGGCCTTCGGCCGCGTCTTCGTAGTGGTCCACCACGTGGCCCTGGGCCGCCGCCAGGCTCAGGAACCACAGCATGTGGCAGCTGGAGAGCGAGGCGACGAACAGCTCTTCGGGGTCGACGGCGCTGGCGTCGGAGTACGGCAAGGGCACAGACGAAGGCGCCGACGAAGCCGGCAGCACCACGCCGCCGTCGAACTGCAGGGTGTGGCGGCGGCTGTAGCGCTGGTCGGTGAAGGTTTCGCCGGCCGTGCGCTGCCAGCGCAAGTGAGCGGTGTAGGTGGACATGCGGGATTCGATGCAAACAACAGCTGCGCATGCTGCCACGGGCCTAGCATCCGCACCCATGATCACCCTGCACCACTATCCCAGCAACGCCAGTTTTGCACCCCACGTGCTGCTGCGCGAGATCGGCACGCCCTTCCAGCTGCAGCTGGTGGACCGCGACCAGAACGCGCACAAGAGCGCGGCCTACCTGCGGCTCAACCCCAACGGGCTGATCCCGGTGCTGGTGGATGGCGATCTCGTGCTTTACGAGACCGCCGCCATCCTGCTGCACCTGGCCGACACCCACCCCGCCGCCGGTCTGGCGCCGGCCCTGGGCAGCGCCGAGCGCGCGCATTTCTACAAATGGATGTTCTGGGCCAGCAACACGATGCAAGCCACCCTGATCCACTACTACTACCCCGAGCGGATGGCCGCCGAAGGCAACGCCGCCGGCGCCGCCGAGGTGAAAGCCGCGGCCGAGGCCCGCGTGGGGCAATGCCTGGTGCAGATCGACGCGCACTTGGCCAGCCACAGCGGCCCTTGGTTCACCGGCGCAGGCTACAGCGCGCTGGACCCGCTGGTCTTCATGCTGTGCCGCTGGACACGCGGCTTCGCCAGCCGGCCGGCGCGCGACTACCCGCACATCGGCCCCTACCTGCAGCGGGTGCTGGCGCGGCCGGCGGTGCAGGCCGCCATCGCGGAAGAGAAACTGCCGCAGCCCTGGGTCTGAACCCAGCGCAAGCTCAGGCCTGCGCAGCCTCAGACAGCGAGAGCTTCTCGAGCCAATGCCGCGTGAGCGGCGTCACGGGCTTGGCCATGCAGCGTTCGTTGATCAGTGCGCGGCCGAGCGCGCGGCGCTGGCCCAGGGCGGCCGCTGCGAGCAGGGTCTGGTCGATGAGGTCGCGCTGCGCGTGGCTGCCGCCAAAGCGCTGCGCGCCGCTGCGCACCGGGTAGATCAGGTCGACGGCGGCATCGGCATCGCCGCGGGCGTAGGCGAGCAGGCCGCGCATCAGCGGCAGGCCCACTTCACGCGCCATCAGGTGGTTGGTGCGGCGCGCATCTTCGGCGCCCAAGGCCCGTTCTGCGCAGCGCGCCACCCAGGCCTCGGCCTGGGCGTGAGCGCCAGCGGCCACCATCGTGACCACGGCGTGCACATCGTTGAAGGCGTAGTCGCCGGCACAGCCTTCACCCAAGGCCCAGCCGGCCAGCACACCGGCGGCGTGCGCGCTGACGTCTTCACCCAGCAGGTGCAAGCGCCACAGCAGCGCCGCGGCGTCCACGCGCTGCAGCGTGATCTGCAATGCGTCGCCGCTGAGGTGGGCGTCCACCAGGCGCAGCACGCCCTTGATGTCCAGCGCCTCCAGGCGGAAGAGGCTCTTGTGCCACCACAGGTGGCCGGCGAAGCCGTTGCCCTCGGCCCACTGCGCCTGGTGCTGGCGCAGCCAGGCCGAACCTTCTTCGAAGCGGCCCTGCATCTCCATCACGTGCGCCACCGCGTGCACGGCCCAGGGCACACGCGGGTTGCCGGCCAGCGCGCGGCGGCCGGCTTCTTCGGCCTGCGGGTAGAGGTTGTTCTCTTCCAGGCCGAAGGCGTGCAAGGCCAGCACGTGGGCGTAGAGCGGGTCGGCTTCGTCCCAGGCCGGCAGCACGCGCGCAGGGCGCGCGCGCAGGCCGTGGGCGTCACCGCGGTAGAAATCCCAGAGCTGCACCCACTGCAGCGCCAACGCGTCGCGCGGGTGTTCGATGAGCAGTTCGTCCCACACGCGGCAGGCGGCGTGCCAGCGCCCCTCCAGCACCAGCTGCACGGCCTGCAAGTGAGCCCGCTCGCGTGGCGTGCCGTGGCGGGCCAGCGCTCGGGCGTGCGAGAGGTGGGCGTCGGCCTCGCGCGCCAGCGCAGGCTCGGTCAAGCTCAGCAGGAAGCCGGCCTTCATCACGTGCGGCAAGGCCCAGGCGGGGTCGGCGGCCATGGCCGCGTCGAGGTCGGCCAGCGGCGTGTCGTAGAAGGACATCAAGCGCCACAGCGCCTGCTCGGCCGCCTCACGGGCAGGCAGGCTCGAGCTGCTGCAGGGGTTGCCGCGCGCGTCGGGGTGGGCCATGGCGCGAATGTAGCGCGCTGCGATGACAGGCCTGGTGGCTGCGTGGCCAGCCCTCAGCGCGGCCCGGCCATGAAACGCGCCAGGTTCTGCGCCGCGGTGGCGCGGACCTTCTTGCGCAGCATGGGCGTCCAGCCCAGCAGCAGGCCCGGTGTGCCCAGGGCCTGGCGCGACCAGGCCCAGAAGTCGAAACGGTCGCGGTGGCGCGTGATGCGGCCCTGTGCGTCGAACTCGAAAGCCGCATCGATGCGGTTGATCACCTGCCGGCCCGTGGCCGAGAAGAGGTAGTGCGCCTCCCAGTGCGCGCTGCGATCGGTGATCTGGCTCACCGCCAACTGCCAGTGCGCGCGGCTCTCGGGTTTGGACTTCGTGGCCGTGCACAGCATGCGCCACATGCCGCCGATCTGATCGGCGCCCTGCAACGAAAAGGCTTCGTCGTCGAAACGCGCGTCGGGCGCGTAGCAGGCCTGCATGGCCTCGCCGTCGAGTTGCGCGAAGGCAGCGTAGAAACGTTCGATGGTGGCGCGGCTCATGCAAGCTCCAGGCAGGGCAGGCCTGACATTGTCAGCGCGTGCGACAGAAGCTCAGCCGCCGCCGGCGGCGGCCGCGATCAAGCGCCGTGTGTAGGCCTGTTGCGGCGCGTTGAAGACCTCCGCCGTCGGCCCCTGCTCCACCACGCGGCCCTCGTGCAGCACCAGCACCTCGTGGCACACATGGTCCACCACCGCGAGGTCGTGGCTGATGAAGAGATAACTCAGGCCGTGGCGCTGCTGCAGGTCTTGCAGCAGGTTCAGCACCTGGGCCTGCACGCTGACATCGAGCGCACTGACGGGTTCGTCGGCCACGATGAGCCGCGGCCGCGTGATCAGCGCGCGCGCGATGGCGATGCGCTGGCGCTGGCCGCCGCTGAACTCGTGCGGGTAGCGTTGCAGGTCCGCCGGGCCCAGGCCCACCTCGGCCAGCGCTTCGGCGGCACGCTCGCGCTGCTCAGACACGCTGGCGCGGTGCAGCACGGCCAGCGGTTCGGCCACGGTCTGCAGCACGGTGCGGCGCGGGTCCAGCGAGCCGTGCGGATCCTGGAACACCATCTGGAACTTCGCCCGCGTGGCGCGCAGTTCGGCGGGCGCGAGTTGCTGCAGGTCTTGGCCCTCCAACCACACGCGGCCGGCGGTGGGGCGCTCCAGCGCCATCACCAACCGCGCCAGCGTGCTTTTGCCCGAGCCCGATTCGCCCACCACCCCCAGGCTGCGGCCAGGGGCCAGCGTGAAGCTCACGTCGTGCAGCGCCTGCACCACCGGCGCGGCGGCCCAGGGCACCGGCCGCGGCAGCGTGTAGCGGCGCGAGAGGCCTTCGGCGCGCAGCAAGTCAGGGTCGCTCATGCGCCACCCACCCGCACGCACGCGGCCTGCCAGCTGGAACCTTCGGCGCTCACATCGCGCAGCGGTGGCACGGCGCCGCGGCAGGCGGGCTCGGCGTACGCACAACGCGGCGCGAAGGCACAACCCGGCGGCATTTCGTGCAACGCCGGCACGCGGCCCGGGATGGTGGCGAGCGGCGCCACCACACCCCCAGGCCGCGAGTGCCCCGCGCCCAGCCGCGGCCGCGCCGCCAGCAGGCCTTGCGTGTAGGGGTGCGCCGGGTTCGCCAGCACCTGCGCCGTGGCGCCCTGCTCGACGAAAGTCCCGGCGTACATCACCGCCAGGCGCTGCACGCTGCGCGCCATGAGCGCGAGGGCGTGGCTGATGAGCAGCAGCGCCATGCCGTCTTCCTGCACCAGGCGCAGCAGCAGTTGCAGCACCTCGTGCTGCAGCGTGGCGTCGAGCGCGGTGGTGGGCTCGTCGGCCACCAGCAGCGCCGGGCCGCAGGCCAGCGCGATGGCGATCACCACGCGCTGGCGCTGGCCGCCGCTGAGCTGGTGCGGGTAGGCATCGAGCCGCTGCGCGGCCTGCGGCAGCTGCACGCGTTCCAGCAGCGCCAGCGCTCGCGCTAGCGCATCGCCGGCTGACAAGCCCAGATGCAGCCGCAGCGGCTCGGCCACCTGGCGGCCGATGGTGTGCAGCGGGTTCAGCGCCGTCATCGGCTCCTGAAACACCATCGCGATGCGCCGGCCGCGCAGGCGGCACCACGCGGGCTCATCCAGCTGCGCCAGATCCTGCCCGTCGAAATGCAGTGCACCCTGCAGCTGCGCACCTTCGGGCAGCAGGCCCATCAGCGCCAGCGCGGTGAGGCTCTTGCCGCAGCCCGATTCGCCGATCAGGCCCAGCGTCTGCCCGCGTTCCAGCGTGAAGCTCAGGCTGCGCAGCGCCGCCACCGGGCCCTGGGCGGAGGGCAGCGTGAGCCGCAGGTCTTGAACGTCGAGCAGGGGCACGGGAGAGGGCGTGGAGCGGTGGTGTCAGGCCGTGGCGGCCAGCAGGTCGAGGTAGGCGCCGGCCAAACGCTCGGCCTGCGCCAGCCCCAGCTGCTGCATCAGGGCTTCGGCGGTGGCCTGGCCCCCGGCATCGCTCTGGCCGTCTTGCAGCACCACTTCGAGCTCCATGAAGTCGCCCAGACCTTCGACGCGGTCGATGTGGATGCGCGTGGCGCCCACCAGGCACAGCCAGCGCT
Organism: beta proteobacterium AAP65; assembly: GCA_001295865.1. Taxonomy (GTDB): domain Bacteria; phylum Pseudomonadota; class Gammaproteobacteria; order Burkholderiales; family Burkholderiaceae_C; genus Rubrivivax. Next base: position 172,063 of record LJHW01000006.1, on the reverse strand, counting down.
GCTTGCGCACGCGGCCCTGCAGGCCGCAGGCACGCGCCAGCGCCTCGCGCAAGGCGGCGGGGTCGGGCACGGGCACGCGCACGTAGTCGCTGGCCTTGGCATCCACGCTGTCGGCACGGTGGTAGTGAATGAGTTCAGCGCTGCCGTCCTCGAACTGGCGCAGCTTCAGGCGGCCGTTCGGCACGGTGAAGAAGCTGTCGTCCTGAACGATCAGCACCGCCAGTGCGCCGGCCAGCGCCTCGGCGCGCGGGCGCAGCGCCTCCACGCTGTCGATGCGCGCCTTGATCTCGATGTTGCGGGGCATGGGCCGCGCGCTTCAGGCGGTGCCGGCGGCGATCTGCCGCAAGGCCTGCTCGAAGACTTCCGGCGGCTGCCCGCCCGAGATCAGGTGCTGCCGGTTGATGACGATGGCCGGCACCGATCGGATGCCGGCCTGCTGCCAATCGTGCTCGGCCGCGCGCACCTCTTCCGCAAAGCGGCCGCTTTGCAGCACCTCGGCCGCGGCGGTGGTGTCCAGGCCCACCTTCGCAGCCATCTCCAGCAGCACGGCGTTGTCACCCGGGTTGCGGTTATCGCCGTGGTAGACCTGCAGCAATGCATGTTTCAGCGCGCGCTGCGCACCTTCGGGCTGGCCGGGCTCGGCCGCCCAGTGCAGCAGCCGGTGGGCGTCGAAGGTGTTCCACACGCGCGCCCGGTCGCCGAAGCTGAAGCCCACCGCGGCGCCGCGCGCGCGGATGTTGGCGCGGTTCTGCGCGAGTTGCTCGTCGCTGAGGCCGTACTTGGCCTTCAGGTGCTCGGCGGCGTCTTCGCCCTCGGGGCCGAGCTGCGGGTTCAGCTCGAAGGGCTGGAAGTGCAGCGTGGCCTGCACCTCGGGCGCCAGGCGCTGCAGCGCCACTTCCAGCGCGTTCAGGCCCACGGCGCACCAGGGGCAGGCGATGTCGGAAACGAAGTCGATCTGGACGGGGGTGCTCATGGGCGTTCTCACACAAGTGAGGCTCAGCGCTGGCGGCTGAGCCGGGGGTCGAGCAGGTCGCGCAGGCCATCACCCATCAGGTTCAGGCCCAGCACGCTCAGCATGATGGCCGCCCCCGGCCACACGGCCAGCAGCGGGGCTTCGAACATCAGGGTCTGCGCATCGTTGAGCATGCGGCCCCAGCTCGGCTGCGGCGGCTGCGTGCCCAGGCCCAGGTAGCTGAGCGCGGCTTCGGCCAGGATGGCGGTGGCAAACGAGATGGTGGCCTGCACGATCAGCGGGCTGGCGATGTTGGGCAGCACGTGCGCGCGCGTGATGCCCCAGGGCCCGAGCCCGGCCACGCGCGCCGCGGTGACGTACTCGCGCGCCCACACCGCCACCGCCGCACCGCGCGCGATGCGCGCGAACACCGGGATGTTGAAGATGCCGATGGCCACCACGCTGGTCACCAGCCCCGGGCCGTGGATGGCCGACAGCAGAATGGCCGAGAGCAGCGCCGGGAAGGCGAAGGTGAAGTCGGCCGCGCGCATCAGCACGCCGTCCACCCAGCCTCGGCCTTGCGCGCGCTGGGCCGCGGCCCCGCAGCCCAGCGCCACGCCCAGGCCCATGCCGATGCCCACGGCGATCAAGCCCACGGCGATGCTGCTCTGTGCGCCCACCAGCAGCTGGCTCAGCACATCGCGGCCCAGCGCGTCGGTGCCCAGCCAGTGCGAGGCGCTGGGCCCTTGCAGCTTGTGCGGGATGTTCAAGGCGGTGGGCGGCCAGGGCGTCCACACCAGCGAGAGCGCGGCCGCGCCCACCATCAGCGCCGTGAGCAGCGCGCCGAGCAGGAAGCTCGGGTGGCGCAAGGCGGCCTTCATGCCGCGTTCTGCCGCAAACGCGGATCGACCCAGGCGTAGATCAGGTCCACCAGCAGGTTCACCACCACCACCACGGCCACCAGCAGCATCACCACGTCGCGCACGACGATGAGGTCGCGGTTGCTCACGGCTTGGAAGACCAGGCGGCCGATGCCCGGCAGCACGAAGACGTTTTCCACCACGATGGTGCCGGTGATGAGGTTGGCGAACTGCAGGCCGGCCACCGTCAGCACCGGGATCATGGCGTTGCGCAAGCCGTGGCGCAGCAGCGCCTGGCGGCGGCTCAAGCCCTTGGCGCGCGCGGTGCGCATGTGGTCTTCGCGCAGCACGTCGAGCAGGGCCGAGCGGGTGACGCGCGCCAGGATGGCGGCCTGTACCAGGGACAGGCTCAGCGCCGGCAGCAGCAAGGCCTGCAGCGCGGGGCCGAGGCCGCCGCCTTCGTCGGCCGTCCAGCCCGGGAAGCCGCCTGCGCCCACCCACTGCAGATGCACCGCAAACAGCAGGATCAGCAAGATGGCGAACCAGAAATTCGGGATGGCGATGCCGAGCTGGCTGAGCGCCATCACGCCCACGTCGCCCAGCTTGTGGTGGCGCGCCGCAGCGTACAGGCCCAGGCCAAGGGCGAGCACCGTGGTCAGCACCATGGCCATCACAGCCAGCGGCAGCGTCACGCGCAGGCGCTCGGCCAGCAGCTCGGCGGTGGGCGTGCCGTAGCCGATGCTCAGCGCGGTATCGCCTTGCAGCAGGCCGCCCACCCAATCGGCATAACGTTGCAGCGGCGGTCGGTCCAGGCCCAGCTGGGCCTGCAGCGCGGCCACGGCTTCGGGCGTGGCGGTGTCGCCGAGGATGACTTCGGCGGCGTTGCCCGGCAGCAGCTCGAGCACGGCGAAGACCAGCAAGGAAGCCACGGCCAGCGTTGCGCAGAAGGCGCCAAGGCGCTTGACCAGGGTCCAGAACATGGGGCGCGATGATGCCCGAGGGACGGCGTCAGGCCGTGCCGACAAGAGGCCCGAGCGGGCCGCGGGCCGCAGACGAGGGCCTGCGAAAAGACGCGGGGCTGGGCCTGAGGGCCGGCAGACACCCGCGTGGCCACCACCCCGGGGCCAAAAAAGAAAGACGCTGCCGTCGCGAGACTGCAGCGTCCTGGTCCGAACACCGATCACGCCCCGCGTGGGGCGCGATCTTCAGCGGCACCCGGCCGAAAACGGCTGAGCGCCGAGACGGTCAGAACGCGTGGCGGATGCCGAACTCGTAGCCCGACGAACCATCACCTGCGCGCAGGGCCGAACCAGAGGCCACGGTCAACGAGGTGTTGCTGTTGTCGAGCTTGGCGTAGGTCGTGTACAGCGCGGTGCGGCGCGACAGGTCGTACTGGCCACCGATGGCGAACTTCTTCGCTTCGCGGTTGCTGATGCTGCCGCCGCCGTCGACCTTGTGGTACGAAGCGCGCAGCGTGGCCTTGCCCACCGGCATCGAAGCGCCGACCATCAGGTTCTTCTGGTCCGCAGCACCCAGGTCGGTGGTGCTGTACAGGCCGAACAGCTTCACGACCTTCAGGTCGTAGGTCGCGCCCATCGTCAGCAGCTTGGCATCGACGCTGCCGGTCACTTGGGTCACGCCGTAGGCCAGCGTGGTGAACAGCGGGCCCGCGCGGTAGCCGACACGGCCACCGGTGTACTTGTTGCCGTTGGCGCCTTCACCAGCGGCCACGAACACCGTGCCGAAGAAACCGGTGCTGCCCGGGGTGTCATAGGAGATGCTGTTGCTCGAACGCGAGTACGAGTTGTAAGCGCCGCCCGTGGGCACCGAGAAGATGCGGTGCATGCCGCCGGAAGCGCCCATGCCGGTGTCGCTGAACACGTCCAGCTGTTCCCAGGTCAGGCCGGTGGGGTTCTTCTGGCGGCCGAAACGCACCTCACCGAAACCGCCTTGCAGACCGATGGTGGAGCGACGCTGCCAGGTCTGGCCGCTGGCGTTGCCGTCGTCGGCGTTGATGGCGCCTTCGATCCAGAAGTTGGCCTTCAGGCCGCCACCGAGGTCTTCGGTGCCGCGGAAGCCGAGGCGGCTGCTCTGCAGGCCGCTGCCGGCGAGCTGGTACTGGGTGGCACCGTTGTCCACCGCGCGCGCGGCCAGGTCGATGACACCGAACACGGTGACAGACGATTGCGCCATGGCCGAGCCGGCCAGGCTCAGCAGGGCCGCTGCGGCCAGGGTGGTCGTGGTCTTGTTCATGGGGTTCCTATCGGAATGTCGCCGGGCGAACAGCCCGGCAGGTTGGCAAAGAAGTCCGGAGCGGCGCCCCGGCACAGAGCCTGAGACTAGGGAAAACGTATGGCGTTCCCGTGACAGCGTTGTTTTTGCAACAACGCTCTCTTCGCGATACGCGAACAATCAGGCTCTGCCCGCCGACCTTGCTTTTCGGCGGGCTGCGGATGATGCCAGGGAAAACCCGGGCCCACAGGACATCAGGACAACTTGTAGGTCTGCAGGTGGATGCTGGTCTCGGTGCCTGCGATGCCTTTGATCAGGCGCACACGCTCGAGCACGGCCGCCAGTTCCACGAGGTTGGAGGCGCGCAGGCCGGCCAACAGATCCCAGCGCCCGTTGGTGTCATGCAAGCTGGCAACGCCGGGCTCACCCAGCAAGTGAGCTATTACTTCTCGCGTCTGGTTGCCTTCGACGGTGATGCTCATCCAGGCGGTGATGAGCTCGGGCTCGGAGTCGGGCCGCAGGCGCACGGTGTAGCCGGTGATCAGGCCCTCGTCTTCCAGCCGACGCATGCGGTTGGTGACGGTACCGCGCGACACCGCCAGGCGCGCGGCCAGGGTGGCCACGCTGGCGCGCGCGTCTTGCCGCAAGAGGGCGATGAGTTGCTGATCGGTGGAGTCCATGCGCCCATTTGACAACCAACGTTACCGAAACGCCAGAAGCCTGTCGGATTCGAGACAGTTTTGTCGCTTCTGTTTGCCAGCGGCGACTCGAACAATGGCGCATCGCCCCAGCACCACCCGGAGACACCCATGACCACCCTGCTCAGCACTGCCGACATCGCCCACATCGTGGCCGCCCACGGCCTGCCCGAGGTGCTGCGCCGGATGGTCGCTGGCATCGAGACGGGCTTCCGCCGCTGGCAAGACTTCGACAAGGTGGCCCGCGTGGCCAGCCACTCGGCGGCCGGCGTGATCGAGCTGATGCCCGTGGCCGACGCCGAGCACTACAGTTTCAAGTACGTGAACGGTCACCCGAACAACGGGCAGCAAGGCCTGCCCACGGTGATGGCTTTCGGTGTGCTGGCCGAGGTGGCCACGGGCCGGCCGCTGCTGTTGAGCGAACTCACGCTCACCACCGCGATGCGCACGGCCGCCACCTCGGTGATGGCCGCCAAGCTGCTGGCCCGCCCCGGCGCCCGCACCATGGCGCTGGTGGGCAACGGCGCGCAAAGCGAGTTCCAGGCGCTGGCCTTCCACCACCTGATGGGCATCACGACGCTGCGTCTTTTCGACACCGACCCGGCGGCCACGGCGCGCCTGCAACGCCACCTGCGCGGCGTGCCGGGCTTGCAGACGGTGGCCTGCGGCAGCACCGCCGAGGCCTTGCAAGGGGCGGACATCGTCACCACCGTCACGGCCGACAAGCGCCGCGCGACCATCGTCACACCCGAGCTGCTGGCGCCCGGCATGCACCTGAACGCCGTCGGCGGTGATTGCCCGGGCAAGACCGAACTGCACCCTGGGGTGCTGGCGGCGGCGCGGGTGTTCGTGGAGTTCGAGCCGCAGAGCCGCATTGAAGGCGATGTGCAGCAGATGGCGGCGGATTTCCCCGTCACCGAGCTGTGGCAGGTGCTGCTCGGCCAGGCGCCCGGCAGGCAGAGCGCCGAAGACATCACCGTTTTCGACTCGGTGGGTTTCGCGCTGGAAGATTTCGAAGCGCTGCGGCTGATGGGCACGCTGGCCGCTGAGCTGGGCTTGGGCCGCCCCATCGACCTGGTGCCAGCGCTGCCGGACCCGAAGGATCTCTACGGCGAACTGCTCAGGCTGCAGCCGGTGGCGCTGCGCGCGGCCTGACCGCCCGCCCGCTACGCGCCAGCCGGCCACAGGCGGGCCGGCCTCGAGGAAGTAAGCCGGTGCTTACTCGGTGCGCTCGTGGCGATCGGCGGCGGCCAGCAGGTCGCTGGTGAACCGCGGGTCGTGGCGGGCAAAACGCCGGGCGTACAGGCGCAACTCTGCGGCTTCGGCCAGGCGCGTGGCTTGCACGCGGCGCTCGGCGCGGGCGCGGAACTGCTCATCCAGCCAACGCACAAAACCCAGGGCCAGGGCGGCGGCCAGCTTCGCGCCGCGCGGTGCGGCCACCTTGATGGGCGACTGGACGGTGATGGTGCTGCTCATGACTTGCTTTCGTAGACGCCCCGGGGATGCGGTGCGATGGACGAGAGATTAGGGTTAGCCCTAGTGCCTTGCAAGTGAATAATCCTCATGTCCGATATTCATTCGGCTCATGAGGCAAGCATGGCGCTGAACTTCCGCACCCTCGACCTGAACCTGCTGCGTGTGCTGGACGCCGTGATGAGCGAAGGCAGCCTCACACGCGCCGCCCAGACCCTGGCCATGACGCAGCCGGCCGTGAGCCACGCGCTCAAGCGCCTGCACGACGCGGTGGGCGAAGAGCTCTTCGTGCGCAGCGCCCACGGCATGAAACCCACGCCACTGGCCTTGAGCCTGTGGCCGCAGGTGCGCGACGCGCTGGGCACCCTGCGCCAGGCGCTGGCACCCGACAGCTTCGACCCGCGCAGCGACGCCGTGCAGCTGCGCATCGCCATGGCCGACGCCACGGCGGCTCTGCTGGCCCCGGGGCTGGTCGCGCGCATCGAGCAGAGCCAGGCGCTGGTGAACCTGCGTGTGCTGCCGCTGACCACGCGCGACCCGCGCAAGCTGCTGGAAGGCGGCGAAGCCGACCTCGCGGTGGGCTTCTTCCCGGAGGCAGTGGCCGAGATCGTGGCCCAGGGCCACGACACCGCGCTGCGCCGCGCGCGCCTGTACGACACGCGTTATGTCTGCGTGATGCGCCGCGGCCATCCGCTGGCCGAGGCGCCGCTCACGGTGGACAGCTTCTGCGCCGCGCACCACCTGCTGGTGAGCTTTTCAGGCCGCGCCTTCGGTTATGTCGACCTGGCGCTGCAGGGCCTGGGCCGCACGCGGCGTGTGGTGCTGACGGTCAACCAGTTTTTCACCGCCGGCCGCGTGGTGGCGCAAAGCGACCTGCTGACGGTGCTACCCGAAGGTTTTGTCGAAGCCACCGGCGGCGGGCCGGCACTGGTGACGCGCGAGTTGCCGCTGACGCTGAGCCCGGTGACGGTGGAGATGCTCTGGCACCTGCGCCACGACACGACACCCGCGCACCGCTGGCTGCGCGAGCAGGTGCGCGGCGCGGCGGCCGACCGGCCGGCGCGAACCAGCGCGCCCGCCGGCTGAAAAGCGCCTTCAGCCGATGACGGCGGCCACCGCGCTGGCCGTGCGCTCGACGTTGCCGGTGTTCAAGCCGGCCACGCACATGCGGCCGCTGCGCACGAGGTAAACGCCAAACTCTTCGCGCAGGCGGTCGACCTGCGCAGCACTCAGGCCGGTGTAGCTGAACATGCCGCGCTGGGTGAGGAAGTAGCCGAAATCGCGCCCCGGCTTCTTGGCCGAGAGCACACCGTGCAGGCTGCGCCGCATGGTGTTGATGCGTTCGCGCATGGCGGCCACTTCGGCCTCCCAGCTGGCGCGCAGCGCCGGGTCGCCCAGCACGCGGCTGACGATGCCGGCCGCGTGCAGCGCCGGGCTGCTGTAGTTGCGCCGCACCGTGGCCTTGAGCTGGCCGAGCACGAGTTCGGCCTCGGCCGCGCTGGGGCACACCACGCTGAGTGCACCGGCGCGCTCGCCGTAGACGCTCATGCTCTTGCTGAAGCTGTTGGCGACGAAAAAACTCAGGCCCTCGCTGGCGAGCAGGCGCACGGCGTAGGCGTCTTCCTCGATGCCATCGCCATAACCCTGGTAGGCCAGGTCGAGGTAGGCGATGAGCTCACGCTCGCGCAGCACCGGCACCAGCGCCTGCCACTGCGCGGGCGTGAGGTCCACGCCCGTGGGGTTGTGGCAACAGGCGTGCAGCAGCACCAGGCTGCGCGCGGGCAAGGTGCGCAGGGTGGCCAGCATGGCGCCGAAGGCCAGGCCGCCCGTCTGCGGGTCGTAATAGGGATAGCTGTGCACCGTGATGCCGGCGCCCTCGAACATCGCGCGGTGGTTGTCCCAGGTGGGGTCGCTCACCCACAGCGCACTGCCGGGCAGCCAGCGCTTGATGAAATCGGCGCCGACGCGCAGGCCGCCGCTGCTGCCCACGGTTTGCAAGGTGGCCACACGGCCGCTGCGCAGCACCTCGTGGTCGGCGCCGAAGAGCAACTGCTGCACCGCGCTGCGTGCCGCCGCCGAGCCTTCGATGGGCAGGTAGGGCTTGGGGCCGCTTTCGGCCAGCATCTGCGCCTCGGCCTGCTTCACGCTCTGCAGCACGGGGATGCGGCCGGCGTCGTCGAAGTAGATGCCGATGGAGAGGTTGACCTTGTCGCTGCGCGGGTCCTTCTGGAAGGCCTCGTTCAGGCTCAGGATGGGGTCGCCGGCGTAGGGCTCGAGGTGGCTGAAGAAGCTCATGGTTCGTGTGTTTGGAGGCTCAGGCCGCCAAGGCCTTTTCGATGTCGGCGCGCAGCGCCTCGGGAGTGTCGGTGGGGGCGTAGCGCTTCAAGACCTGGCCGTCGCGGCCGACGAGGAACTTGGTGAAGTTCCACTTGATGGCCTGCGTGCCCAGCAGCCCGGGCTTTTCGCCCTTGAGCCACTGCCACAGCGGGTGCGCGCTGCTGCCGTTGACCTGGGTCTTGGCCATCATCGGGAAGCTCACGCCGTAGTTCATTTCGCAGAAAGACGCGATCTGGTCGTCGCTGCCCGGGTCTTGGCCGCCGAACTCGTTGCTCGGGAAGCCCACCACCACGAGGCCGCGTGCCCCGTAGTCCTTCCAGAGCTTCTCCAGGCCGGCGAATTGGGGCGTGAAGCCGCAGGCGCTCGCGGTGTTGACGATCAGCACCACCTGGCCCTTGTGGCGCGAAAACTGCGCCGGCTGGCCCTGGATGGTGACGGCATCGAAGTCGTAGAGGCTGGTGGCCATGGTGCGGGCGCTGCGGGCGCGACAAGGCTGGAGGCGGGCATTGATGTTATCGCCCGCCTTGCCCCGGCACGGGGGTTTGACAGCACGCACCCAGGCCCCCACCATCCGCCGCCTGCCCCGGCCCGCGGGGCCCCACGCTGTTCCACCCATGCCGCACCGCGTCGCGTTCCTCGGCTTTGGCGATTTCGAGCGCAAGGCGCTGGCTTCGTACTTCCGCCTGGCCCACAACCGCACACCGGCCTACGAGCAGGTGGGCACGCTCACCGACGCCGATTTCCTGGTGGCCGATGCCGACCATGCGCCTTCGGTCGCGCTCGTGGAGGCCATCGAGCGCTTGGGCGAGACGGTGTTCATCGGCGCGCAGCCGCCTGCCAGCGCGCGCTCGTGGCTGGCGCGGCCCATCGACGCGTTGCACGTCATGCGCGCGCTCGACGCGCTGGTGGCCCAGGCCCTGGCGGCGCGGGCACCGCACGACGAGTTTGCCGGCCCTTCCACCACCATCATCCAGCTGGCGCGCCACCGCCGCAGCCACCCCGAGGCCGACGAAGGCAGCCTGCTGCTCGGCGACCTGCCCTTCAGCGCGCCGCTGCCGCCCCCTGAAGATGCGCTGCAGCTGCGGGCCGAGCCGCTGCCCGTGGGCCCGGCACCCGGCCACAGCCTGCTGCAGCCTGCCGACCCCACGCTGCAACCAGCGCCCGACCTGCCGGCCCACGAGCCGCCATTGCCCGTCACGGCCCCGCCCAACCGCGAGGCCGAGGCCGAATGGCAGCCGCCGGCCCCAAGGCCGGCACCAGCGCCCGCGCCGGTAGCCCTGAAGCCGGCTGCGCCGCGCCCGCCCAAACCGCCGAAACCGCCCAAGGTGTCGCGTGCACCGCAGATGCCCACCACGCCGCGTGTGCTGCTGGTCGACGACAGCGCCATCGCGCTGCGCTTCCTGGAAACACGCCTGGCACGCTGGCAACTGGAGATCGACCGCGCCAGCACCAGCCAGGCGGCCATCGCGCTGATGGCCCAGCACAGCTACGAGGCGGTGTTCCTCGATGTGGAACTGGGCGAAGCCAGCGAGCTCGACGGCCACACGCTGTGCCAGCGCATCAAGCACACGCCGGCGCTGATGAGCACCATGGTCATCGTCGTGTCTGCCCACCACAGCGAGCTCGACCGTGTGCGGGCCGCGCTGGCCGGCTGCGATGCTTTCCTGGCCAAGCCGCTGGACGTGCCCGAACTGCAGCGCCTGCTCGACCGCCAGGGTCTGCCGCTGGCCCAGGCCAAAGCCGAGGACGCCGGCGCGGCCCAGACCTGAGCCGCGTTCAGTCTTTCCCGGCCAGCAGCGCTGCGGCCACGATGAGGCCGCCACCCAGTGCCAAGGCCGGCGTCACCGCCCCAGCGCCCAGCAGCACCGCCGAAGCGCTGGCGAACAGCACCTCGGTGATCATCACCACCGCCGTGACGTTGGCCGGCAGGCGCGAGGCGCCGTACTGCAGCGCCAGGTTGCCCGCGAGGAAAGCAAAGGCCAGCGCCAGCGCACCCAGCACCCAGCCCGGCGCCACGGCCGGCAGCGGCGGCACGCTGCCTTGCGCCATCAGCGCCGTGGCCAGCACGCCCGCCACCACCGCGCCGCCGAGAAACATCGCCAGCGCCCTGGCCGCTTCGGGCTGGTGGGCCTCGCGCTTGAGCATCACGTTGTTCAGCGCGAAGGTGAAGCCGCCCAGCACGCCCAGCCATTCGGGCAAAGTGCGCGGCAAGGGCAGGCCGCCCTGCGCATTTTCAGGCCAGAGCACGATCACCGCGCCCAGCAGCGCCAGTGCTACACGGCCCAGGGCCATGGGCGTCAGCGCTTCCTTCAGCAGCAGGCGCGCCAACAGCACCGCCCACAGCGGCATCAGGTAGAAGAGCAGCACCACACGCACCACGTCGCCCACCGTCACGCCCCAGTTGAAGGCCGCGTTGGTGGTGCCCGAGGCCAGCACCAGCACCCACAGCGTGCGCGCCCGCCACAGCTGGCCCCAGGCCTGCGGCCGCCAGGCGCAGATGACCAGCACGGCCACGGCGTAAATCAGCACCGTGGCCCACAGCGGGTGCAGGCCACGCGCCTGCAGCTCGCGGAAGGGCCACCACGACACGCCCCAGGTGAACGCGTTGAAAACGAGCGCCAGCGCCGGCAGGGCGCGCGTCAACGCGCTGGGGGCGGCGGGTGCCATGCCCGCGCTCAGTGCGAATCGGTGCGGGCGATGACCAGCAGACGCTCGACCTCTTCGCGGTGCACCACCGTGTTGCGGCGATGCCAGCGGCGGATGATCTCCATCACCAGCGCCACGAGGATGCCGAACACGGTGATGGCGCCGAAGGCCGACATGCCGAAGCGCGTCATCAGCACATACAGCGCGCCCAGGCCCAGGATGCAGGCCTGCTCGTTGAAGTTCTGCACGGCGATCGACCGGCCCGCGCCCATCAGGTTGTGCCCGCGGTGCTGCAGCAGCGCGTTCATCGGCACGATGAGGTAGCCGCAGATCGCGCCCATGCCGATGAGGAAGGGCACCGCCGTGGCCAGGCTGTTGATGAAGACCAGCCCGATCATGAAGAAGCCCACGGCCACGGCCATGGGAATGACGTTGGTGGCCTTGTCGAGCTTCGTGAGGAACGAGGCCGCCACCGCGCCGAGGATGGAGCCGATCACCACGACACCGGCCAGGTTGGAAGCTTGCGCCGTGCCATAACCCAGCGCCGCAGCGGCCCAGGCGAAGACGATCAAGCGCAGGTTGCCGAAGATGCCCCACAGCAGCGTGGTGGTGGCCAGGGTGATCTGGCCCAGCTTATCGGCCCACAGCCGGCTGTTGCAGCGCGAGAAGTCCATCACCAGTGCCGCCGCGCCCTGCATCGGGATGAGCGGCGCGGTGGTGCGCGGGATGAAGAGGTTGAAGGCCGCGGCCGCCAGGTACAGCCAGACGATGCAGGCGATGGCGGCCTCGGGCGCGGTGTCGATGCCGGTGTTGAGCCCGGGCAGGTCGAAGCCCAGCAGCGCGGTGGAAATGCGCGGCCCGATGAGCTGCCCGCCCAGCAGGATGCCCAGCACGATGGAGGCGATGGTCAGGCCCTCGATCCAGCCGTTGCCCTTGACCAGCTGGGAAGGCGGCAGCAGCTCGGTGAGGATGCCGTACTTCGCCGGCCCGTAGGCCGCAGCGCCCAGGCCCACCACGGCATAGGCCAGCAGCGGGTGGCTGCCGAAGAGCATCATCAGGCAGCCGACGATCTTGATCGAGTTGCTGACGAACATCACCCGGCCCTTGGGGATGCTGTCGGCAAAAGCGCCCACGAAGGGCGCCAGGATCACATAGAACAGCGCAAACATCGGCGCCAGGGCTGGCACCTGCCAGGCGGGCGCCTGGCTCAGGCGCAGCAGTTCGACAGCGGCGACGAGCAGCGCGTTGTCAGCCAGCGAGCTGAAGAACTGCGCCGACATGATGGTCGAAAAACCTTTTTTCATCGTGTCGCGCGCGCGGTCACGCCCGGCCTGGTGCCGGTGCGTCTTGTCTCCATCTTCGGGGCCGGCGGGTTATAGCACGCGACCCTCGGCGCGCTGGCCTGGGCTGGCAGAATGATCCGCACTCCCCAGCGCACACCTGCACATCCACCCGACATGCCCCGTCCCATCGAAGCCCTGGTGCACACCGCGGCCCTGGCCCACAACCTGGCGAGGGCGCGCGCCGCGGCCCCCGATGCACGTGTGTGGGCGGTGGTCAAGGCCAACGCCTACGGCCACGGCATCGAACGCGCTTTTGAGGGCCTGCGCAGCGCCGATGGTTTTGCGCTGCTCGACCTGGCCGAAGCCGAACGCCTGCGTGCGCTGGACTGGCGCGGCCCCATCCTTCTGCTGGAAGGCTGCTTCGAGCCGCGCGATCTGGAACTGTGCTCGCGCCTGCAGCTGTGGCACGTGGTGCACTGTGAGCAGCAGATCGACTGGCTGGCCGCGCACAAGACGCAGCTGCCGCACCGCGTCTTCCTCAAGATGAACAGCGGCATGAACCGCCTGGGTTTCACACCGGCGGCCTTCCGCAGCGCCTGGGTGCGGCTGAACGCGCTGCCACAGGTGGACGAGATCTCGCTGATGACGCACTTCAGCGATGCCGACGGCCCACGCGGTGTGGACCACCAGCTCAGCGCCTTCGCCGCGGCCACGCACGACCTGCCCGGCGAGCGCAGCGTGAGCAACAGCGCGGCCACGCTGCGGCACGGGCTCAACAACGACTGGGTGCGCGCCGGCATCATGGCCTACGGCAGTTCGCCCGATTTCCCGGCCCACGACATCCAGCACTGGGGCCTGCAGCCGGCGATGACGCTGCGCTCGCGCCTCATCGCCACACAGCAGCTGCAGGCCGGCGACACCGTGGGCTATGGCAGCAGCTACACGGCGCGCGAGACGCAGCGCATCGGCATCGTGGCCTGCGGTTATGCCGACGGCTACCCGCGCCACGCCGGCACCGACACGCCCGTGCTCGTGGACGGCGTGCGCACCGGCACCGTGGGCCGGGTTTCCATGGACATGCTGGCGGTCGACCTCACGCCCGTGCCGCAGGCCGGCGTGGGCAGCGAGGTCACGCTCTGGGGCCGCGGCCCGGGCGGGGCGCTGCTGGCCATCGATGACGTGGCGCAGGCCGCGGGCACCATCGGCTACGAGCTGATGTGCGCCGTGGCGCCGCGTGTGCCGATGCGCAGCGCCGACTGACCCCTTCCCTTCCTTCTTTCACAGCCCCGAAAGCCCGTTCGCATGGAAATCCTGAGCCACATCGTTCTCGGCCTCATCGTCGGCTTTCTGGCGCGCGGCATCATGCCTGGCGAGCAGAAGATGGGCTGGGTGCTGACCTGCCTGCTCGGCATCGGCGGCTCGGTGGTGGCAGGCGTGGCCGGGCGCGTGTTCGGCTGGTACGGCGTGGGCGAGCCGGCGGGCTGGTTCGCTTCGGTGGCCGGTGCGCTGGCGCTGCTGTTTGTCGTCGGCCTGCTGCGCGGCAAGAAAGCCTGAGGCCCCATGGCCCGGCGCGTGCTCGTCAACCGCGCCGAGGTCGACTTCAGCGCCATCCGCGCGCAAGGCGCGGGCGGGCAGAACGTCAACAAGGTCAGCAGTGCCGCGCACCTGCGCTTCGACGTCGCAGCCTCGTCTTTGCCCGATGACGTGAAGTTGCGCCTGCTGGCCCAGGCCGACCAGCGCATCAGCAGCGACGGCACCGTCGTCATCAAGGCGCAAGACCACCGCAGCCTGCCGCGCAACCAGGCCGATGCGCTGCTGCGCCTGCAGGAGATGGTGGATGCGGCCACCATGCAGCCCAAGGCGCGGCGCGCGACGAAACCCACCTACGGTTCGCAGCAGCGGCGGCTGGCAGGCAAGGCGGTGCGGTCTGAGGTGAAGGCGGGCCGCGGGCGGGTGCAAGGCGATTGAGGGGGCCCACGCGCCGCCTGCACGGCGACCGCTGAGCCCGGCATTTCGCGCCCAAGCAGCGCCGTTTCACGACAGCGCCCGCCGCCGTGTCGCAGCCGGCTCGCAGGCCAGCGGGCCGGCGGCCACAGTGCGCTCCATGCCTTCCCAACCCTGGAGCCGACCGAAGAACACCTGCCGCACCCGCCTGAGCATCCTGTCCACGCTGATCACCACCGCCGGTCTGGCGCTGCTGAGCCCGGCCTACGCACAAACGGCCACCGCCCCCGAGGCCCCGGCCTCAGCGCCTGAGGCAGCCCCCGCCGGCGTCTGCGCGACGGTGGAAATCGAGAACGTGCGCCCCCAGCAAGGCCAGCTGATGGTGGCCGCCTACGCCAGCGCCGAGACTTTCGGCAAGCGCCCGCTGAAGGCTATCCGCGTGCCCGCCGGCGAAGCGCGCATGAGCGTGCAGTTCTGCGGCCTGAACGGTCATGAGGTGGCGCTGATGCTGTTCCAGGACCTCGACAGCGACGGCAAGATGGGCCGCAACATCATGGGCATGCCCACCGAGCCCTGGGGTTCGTCAGGCAAACCCAGCATGTTCGGCCCGCAGTGGGACACCGGCAAGGTGGCGCTGGACGGCCGCCCCATCGCCGTGAAGATGTCGATGTGAGCGCAGGAGCCAACACCATGCTGCAACGCCGCCAACTGCTGCTGGGCCTGGGCCAGGCCGGCCTCGCCGCCTTCACGGGCCTGGGCGCGGGTGCTGCGCACGCCGCAGCCCGTCCGCAAGACTTCGACAGCGCCACGCCACGCCAGCCGCTGCTGGCCCCGCTGAAAGGCGTGGACGACATCACCGGCAACCGCGATGCCGTGGCCACGCTGCGCGGCCACTGGCCGGCCGAACTGCAAGGCCGCTTCTACCGCAACGGCCCGGCGCTCTTCGAACGGGGCGGCCAGCGTTACCACCACTGGTTCGACGGCGATGGCATGGTGCAGCAGTTCAGCATCGGCGACGGCACCGTGCGCCACCGCGGCCGCCTCGTGCGCACCAGCAAGCTGCAGGCCGAGCAGAGTGCTGGTCGCTTCTTGCTGCCCACCCTGGGCACGCACATCGCCGGCGGGCCGCCCATCAGCGGGCCCGATGCGGTGAACGTGGCCAACACCAACGCGCTGGAACATGCGGGGCAGGTGCTGGCGATGTGGGAGGGTGGCTCGGCCTACGCGCTGAACCCGGCCGACCTGGCCACCGTGGGCCCCGTGACCTGGCGCAAAGACCTGGCACAGGTGCCGTTTTCGGCCCATCCCAAGGTGGACGCTGCCGGCCACCTCTGGAACATCGGCACCGCCGGCCACCGCCTGGTGGTGTGGCACATCGACCCCCAGGGCCGCCTCGTGCGCGCCCAGGTGGGTGAGCTGCCCTTGCCGGCCAAGTTGCGCGGCACCATGGTGCACGACATGGCGGTCACCGAGCGCTACCTGGTGGTGCCCTTGCCGCCGGTGGGCGTTGATTTTTTGCAGCGCCCGGCCGACGGCCGCCACCGCTTCCAGCTGGCCGCGGGCGAGCCGCTGCGGGTGCTGGTGATGGAGAAGGCCGACATCACCCAGCGCCGCGTTTTCGAGCTGCCGGCGGAGATGGTCTTCCACGTGGGCAACGCGCACGAAACGGCCGACGGCGAGATCGCCTTCAGCTTCATCGGCGCGCCCGACGCGAGTTTCCTGGACGAAGGTGCGGTGGCGATGATGGCCGGCCGCGCTGCGCCGCAGGTCAGCGAAAGCGGACTGCGCCAGGTGCGCCTGCACCTGGGCACGGGCCGCGTGCAGCTGCAGCAGCTCCAGGGCGACGTGGAGTTCCCGCGGGTGCATCCGCAGCGCATCGGCCTGCCTGCGCGCTGGCTGCTCACGGCCGCGGCCTGGCCGCTGTACCCGGCGCGCCAGGGCTTGGGCCTGTTGCATGGCGTGCAGTTGCTCGACACCCAGACCGGCCGCACGCAGCGCCACGACTACGGCGAACACGTGGTGGCCGAAGAGCACGTGCTGGTGCCCAAACCGGGCAAGACGGGCGAACTCGACGCCTGGCTGCTCGGCACCACTTACGACGCCCGCCGCCAGGCCACAGTGCTGAACCTGCTGGATGCCGCGCGCATTGCCGACGGGCCCATCGCGCAGGCCGTATTGCCCTACGGCTTGCCCTTGGGCTTCCACGGCAACTTCACCGCCGCTTGAACGACGGGCCATGCGGCCCACAATGCCGCATGGCCAAGACGATCTACACCTGCCGCGAGTGCGGCGGCACCAACGCCAAATGGCTGGGCCAGTGCCCACATTGCAAGGCCTGGAACACGCTGGACGAAACGGTGCCTGAGGCCGCCGGCCCGGCCACGCGCAACACACGCTTCCAGGCCCTGGCCAAGAGCCAGCCCGTCACCACGCTGAGCGACATCGAGGCCGCCGACGTGGCGCGCACGCCCACGGGCCAGGAAGAGCTGGACCGCGTGCTCGGCGGCGGCATCGTCGAAGGCGCGGTGGTGCTGATCGGCGGCGACCCCGGCATTGGCAAGAGCACGCTGCTGCTGCAGGCGGTGGACGCACTCAGCACGCAGATGCCGGTGCTCTACGTCACCGGCGAAGAAAGCGGCGCGCAGATCGCGCTGCGCGCGCGCCGGCTGGGCCTGCCGGGCACACACGTGCGGGTGCTGGCGGAGATCCAGCTGGAGAAGATCGTTGCGGCCATCGAAACCGAGAACCCCTCGTTCTGCGTCATCGATTCCATCCAGACCGTCTACAGCGAGCAGCTCAACTCCGCCCCCGGCAGCGTGGCGCAGGTGCGCGAGTGCGCGGCCCAGCTCACACGCGTGGCCAAGACGCGCGGCTGCACCGTGGTGCTGGTGGGCCACGTCACGAAAGAAGGCGCGCTGGCCGGCCCGCGTGTGCTGGAGCACATCGTCGACACGGTGCTGTACTTCGAGGGCGACACGCACAGCAGTTTCCGCCTGGTGCGCGCCATCAAGAACCGTTTCGGCGCCGTCAACGAGATCGGCGTCTTCGCGATGACCGAAAAGGGCCTGCGCGGCGTGAGCAACCCCAGCGCCATCTTCCTCAGCACGCACAGCGAACCCGTGCCCGGCAGCTGCGTGCTGGTGACGCTGGAAGGCACGCGGCCGCTGCTGGTGGAGATCCAGGCGCTGGTGGACAGCGGCGGCCCCAGCCCGCGAAGGCTCAGCGTGGGCCTGGACCGCGACCGCCTGGCCATGCTGCTGGCGGTGCTGCACCGCCACGCCGGCGTGGCTTGCCTGGACCAGGACGTGTTCGTCAACGCCGTGGGCGGCGTGCGCATCGCCGAGCCGGCGGCCGACCTGGCGGTGCTGCTGGCCATCCAGGGCAGCCTGCGCGGCAAGGCGCTGCCGCGCGGCTTCATCGCCTTCGGCGAAGTGGGGCTGGCCGGCGAGGTGCGGCCCGCGCCGCGCGGGCAAGAGCGCTTGAAAGAAGCCGCCAAACTGGGTTTCAGTGTGGCCGTGGTGCCCAAGGCCAACGCGCCGAAGAAACCGATCGAGGGCCTGACGGTGCACGCGGTGGAACGCATCGAGCAGGCCATCGAGGCCGTGCGCGGCCTTTAGCAGGCCGCGCTGCCGAAACCCTCAGGCGCGGCGGCGGCGCAGGGCGCCCAGACCCGCCAGCGCCAGGCCCGCCAAGGCCAGCGAACCGGGCTCGGGCACGCCGCTTTGCGTGATCTCGCGGCCGATCTTGGTTTCGATGGCCGCGGCAAAGGTGCTGAAGGTGGCGGCCTGCACGAAGCTGCCGGCGCCGGTGCGCAGGTTGTTGTCGTAGTAGTCAGCGAGGTTGGCGAAGTCGTCGACGATGGCCAGGCCGTTGATCACCACGCCGGCCAGCGCGGCAGCGTCTCGCGCTTGGCGCAACTGTAGGTCGCAGGCACCCGAGGTGTTGGTGCAGGAGTTCGATTGCCCGTTGCGGTTGATGTTCTGCACGCCATCGCCGGACACGTCGATGAGACGCCGCTGGCCAGTGAAGTCGTTGCTGCCGAGCCCGGCGACCGCGATGTCCACGCCTTCGGCAATGTTGGTCAGCGTGCCCACGGGCGAGCTGCCGGGCAGGAGCAAGCCTGGGTCGGGCCGTGCCAGTGCAGCCATGGCCGCACCGAAGGACGCGGCCTCTGTGGCGGTGGTGATCTGGCGCCAGGACAAGGTCTGCAAGGCGTTCTGGGCAAAGAAATAGACGCCGACTGCGATGCCACCGCTGCCGGCAAACGATTCGATCGCGCTGCCGACGCTGGCGCTCTGGAAAGCCGCGCGGTAGCCCTGCAACTGCAGCAAGTACTCGTTGTTGTCGACGCTGGCGGAGATATCGATGACGAGCGCCAGCTCGACGGCCACGCTCACCGGCGCGGCGTGGGCAGCCTGGTGGGCGGGTGCGATCAAGGCCGCAGCGAGGGCGGCCGAGGCCGCAAGACGGTGGAAGTTCATGGCTGTTTTCCTAGGGGGTCGGGCCAGCAGCCGGAAGGTGGCTGCCAGGCAGGCTCCACCGGTATGCAGTGCGCGGGCCAAGGCGCACCCCTAAGGCAAGGAAAGCCCCGCTCGACAAGGACTTGGCCGCGCAGGCGGTACAACGCTGCCTTGACGGTGGTGTTTTCACCGCGCGGGCTGTGAGTTTTTCCGACTCCCCCGGCGGAGGGAGCCCACCGGCACGGAGGCCGCCCATGAGGAAACGAATCGCGCTCTTGTGGACCGTGCTGCGCAGCGATGCGCTGCAGCTCTGGCGTGCGCTGCGCCACCCTTTGCAACCGCGCTGGCTGAAGCCTGCCTCGGCGCTGCTGGTGCTCTACCTGCTGTCGCCGGTGGACCTGCTTCCTGACTTCATCCCGCTGCTGGGCGTGGTGGACGACCTCGTGTTCATCCCGCTGGCCGTGCGCTACATGCTGCGCCGCCTGCCGGCCGCGGTGCGGGCCGACATCGCACGCGATCAGCGCTACTGAGCGCGGCGCCTCAGCCCGCGTTGCGCTGCGTGGCTTGCCGCTCGAGGCGGGTTTCGCGCAGGCCGTAGGCCAGGCGCTGCAGCTCGTTGCCGATGCGGTAGGCGTAGGTGGGCAGGCGCCGCGTCCAGTGGAACTTGCGGCTGCCGCCGGCCGGCGCGGTGATGGTGCTGGCGATGTGTTCGTCATGCCCGCAGGGCGTGGGCGTGACGAGGCGGAACTTCAGGCCGAAGCGCCAGCCCTGGTCGAAGACATGGTCGTAGGGCAGCTGCATGGGCAGCAGGCCGTCGCGTTCACGCAGGTAAACCTGCGCGGCGTGGCGGTTCATCAGGTAGGCGCTGCTGCCGGTGCAGCGGCTCAGCATCACGGCCAGCTGGTGGCCGGGCGCCACCTGCAGGTAGGGCTGCGGCGTGCCGCGGTGCACGGCAGAGAGCTTCACCACGTCCCAGCGCGTGGGGTGCTGCACCAGGCCCTGCAACACCGCGGGCAGGCTTTGCTGCAGCAGCACGTCGTCTTCCAGCACCAGCGCGAACTGCGCGTCACTGGCCAGGAAAGCGCGCATCACTTCGATGTGCGACAGGTAACATCCCAGCTCGCCCGGCACTGGCGTCATGCCGTGTTTGCGGTGGAAGGCCGGCTCGTCCAGCGCCGCTTTCTGGGCCGGTGTCAGGGCCCGTGCATCCACCGCCGCCAGGCGTGTGTAGGGCAGTTGCAGGGCCTGCAGCTGCGCGCTGATGCGAGCCAGCCGCTCGGGCGCCCTGTCGAGATTGATCACCCATGTCTGCAAAGCCGTCATCCCCACGATTCTCCGCGAAGGCGCAGGCCGCCCTGGGCTGGGCGCTGGCCCTGGCTGCGGTGGTGGGCGGCTGGCTGAGCTACGGCGGGCCAGGCGTGGCGCTGGCGCTCACCATCATCGTGTTCTGGCTGCTGCTGCAGTTCAGCCAGGCGCTGCGCACGCTGCGCATCGCCAGCCAGCGGCCGGTGGGCATGGTGCCCAGCGCCGTGATGTTGAATGCAAAGCTGCACGTGGGCATGCGCCTGCCGCAGGTGTTGCGCCTCACGCGCAGCCTGGGGCGGCCGGTGCAGCCTGAAGCTGGCGGTACCGAGGTCTGGGCCTGGGCCGACGAAGCCGGCGACGAAGTGCAGGTCACCGTGAACGGCGGGCGCGTCACGCAGTGGCAGCTGCAGCGCAGCGCCGCTCAGGGCTCACAGGCCGGCACCTAAAATCCGCTGCTTCTTTGCAGCACGCACACCCCCGAAGGAGTTTCCATGTCGATGTCAGACCGCGACGGCAAGATCTGGATGGACGGCCAGCTCGTTGAATGGCGCGACGCCAAGATCCACGTGCTGAGCCACACGCTGCACTACGGCTGCGGCGCCTTCGAGGGCGTGCGCGCCTACAAGACGGCGCAGGGCACGGCCATTTTCCGCCTGCAGGAGCACACCGAGCGCCTCTTCAACAGCGCCAAGATCCTGCGCATGCAGATCCCCTTCACGCCCGAGCAGGTGATGGAGGCGCAGCGCGAGGTGGTGCGCGTGAACCAGCTGGAAAGCTGCTACCTGCGCCCGCTGACGTGGATCGGCGACAAGAAGCTGGGCGTCAGCCCCAAGGGCAACACCATCCACCTGATGGTGGCGGCCTGGCCCTGGGGCGCCTACCTGGGTGAAGAAGGCCTGCAGCGCGGCATCCGCGTGAAGACCAGCAGCTACACGCGCCACCACGTGAACATCACGATGACGCAGGCCAAGGCGGTGAGCAACTACACCAACAGCATCCTGGCCAACATGGAAGCCACCGACGAGGGCTACGACGAGGCCATGCTGCTCGACCCCGCCGGCTTCGTGGCCGAGGGCGCGGGCGAGAACCTCTTCGTCATCAAGAAGGGCGTGGTCTACACGCCGGATCTTTCTGCCGGCGCGCTGAACGGCATCACGCGCGACACCATCTTCCACATCTGCCAGGACCTGGGCCTGACGTTGAAGGAAAAGCGCATCACGCGCGACGAGGTCTACATCTGCGACGAGGCCTTCTTCACCGGCACCGCCGCTGAAGTGACGCCCATCCGCGAACTCGACCGCATCGAACTGGGTGCCGGCCGCCGCGGCCCCATCACCGAGAAGATCCAGACGGCCTTCTTCGACATCGTCAACGGCCGCAACCCCAAGTACGCGCACTGGCTCACGCCGGTGGCCTGAGGAAGACCATGGCTGAACCGAAAGCAGTTGTCGAAGTGAGCGCCGCCGAGCTGCAAGGCCCGGGCGTCACCTTCTGCCCCAACCCGAAGATGGCCTTGTGGAGCAACCACCCCAAGGTCTTCATCGACGTGGCCACCACCGGCGAGGGCCGCTGCCCGTACTGCGGCACGGTCTACAAGCTCAAGGCCGGCGAGCACGTGCACCACCACTGAAGGCCCCACTGAGGGCCGATGCGTTCAGATCGGCTTGAAGCCCGCCTTGAAACGCTCTTGCAACGGCGGGTAGGGCAGCGGCGGGAACTCCAGGGCCACCTCGGGCACGGCGTGGTCGGGCAGGCGCGCCAACAGGTCGCGGATCAAGGCCAGCCGGCCGCGGCGTTGGTCGTTGAAATCCACCAGCGTCCACGGCGTGCGCTTGCTGTGCGTGGCTGACAACATGATGTTGCGGGCCTCGGTGTAGTCGGCATAACGCGCCCGCGCTTCCAGGTCGATGGGGCTGAGCTTCCAGCGTTTCAGCGGGTCGGCCAGGCGTTCTGCGAAACGCTCTTCCTGCTGCACCTGGTCCACCGTCAGCCAGTACTTGAAGAGCAGGATGCCGTCGTCGACCAGCATCTTCTCGAACACCGGCGCCTGCTTCAGGAAGGCCTCGGCCTGCACTTCGCTGCAGTAGCCCATCACGCGTTCGACGCCGGCGCGGTTGTACCAGCTGCGGTCGAAGAGCACGATCTCGCCTGCCGCCGGCAGGTGCGGCACGTAACGCTGGAAGTACCACTGCGTGCGCTCGCGGTCGTTGGGCTTGGGCAGCGCGACGACGCGGCACTGGCGCGGGTTGAGCGTGTCGCTGATGGCCGAGATGACGCCGCCCTTGCCGGCCGTGTCGCGCCCTTCGAGCAGCACCAGCACACGCTGCCCGCTGTGCTGCAGCCAGCGCGCCATCTCGTTGAGCTCCAGCTCCAGCGGCGCCAGTTGCTCCAGGTAAGCCGCTTTGCCCAGGCGCTGGGCCTTCTCCGGCGCGCTGTGGTCGGTGGTTTTCGCCTTCTTCGTCATGCCGTGCTCCTGCGGGCCGGGCGCCGGCAGCGCCGACGGACCGTGCCCGCACTGTAGCGGCGCGGCACGGGCATGAAAAAACCCGCCGGGCCAGGGCCGGGCGGGTCTTCTTGCCGGACGCTGCGCCGCTTATTTCTTGCGCAGCTTCTGGATCGCGGCCAGCTGCGCGGCCATGGCCGCGAACTCGCCTTGGGCGGCGGCCAGGTCGATGTCGCTCTTGGCGTTTTTCATCGCCTCTTCGGCCTGCTTCTTGGCTTCCAGGGCCTTGGCTTCGTCGAGGTCGTGGCCGCGGATGGCGGTATCGGCCAGCACTGTCACCGTGCCCGGTTGCACTTCCAGGATGCCGCCGGCCACGAACACGAACTCTTCGCCCGAGCCGTCGGCCTTCTCGATGCGCACGGCACCGGGGCGGATGCGCGTGATCAGCGGCGTGTGGCGCGGCAGGATGCCGAGCTCGCCGTTCTCGCCCGGCAGGGCGACGAACTTGGCTTCGCCACTGAAGATGCTTTCTTCAGCCGAAACCACATCAACGTGGAGGGTCGCCATCTCGGCTCCTTAGTTGATCTTCTTGGCCTTCTCGAAGGCCTCGTCGATGGTGCCGACCATGTAGAAGGCCTGCTCGGGCAGCGCGTCGCACTCACCAGCCACGATCATCTTGAAGCCGCGGATGGTTTCCTTCAGCGGCACGTACTTGCCCGGGCTGCCGGTGAACACCTCGGCCACGTGGAAAGGCTGGCTCAGGAAACGCTGGATCTTGCGCGCGCGGGCCACGGCCAGCTTGTCTTCGGGGCTGAGTTCGTCCATGCCCAGAATGGCGATGATGTCGCGCAGTTCCTTGTAGCGCTGCAGCGTGGCCTGGACAGCACGGGTGGTGTTGTAGTGCTCTTCGCCCACCACGTTCGGGTCGATCTGACGGCTCGTGCTGTCCAGCGGGTCGACCGCGGGGTAGATGCCGAGCGAGGCGATGTCACGGCTCAACACCACGGTGGCGTCCAGGTGGGCGAAGGTCGTGGCAGGGCTGGGGTCGGTCAGGTCGTCCGCAGGCACGTAAACGGCCTGGATCGAGGTGATCGAGCCCACCTTGGTGGAGGTGATGCGCTCCTGCAGGCGGCCCATTTCTTCGGCCAGCGTCGGCTGGTAACCCACGGCCGAAGGCATGCGGCCCAGCAGTGCCGACACTTCGGTACCGGCCAGCGTGTAGCGGTAGATGTTGTCGACGAAGAACAGCACGTCACGGCCTTCGTCGCGGAAGCTCTCAGCGATGGTCAGGCCGGTCAGGGCCACGCGCAGGCGGTTGCCCGGCGGCTCGTTCATCTGGCCGTAGACCATGGCCACTTTGCTGTCTTCCAGGTTCTCCTGGTTCACGACGCCCGAGTCGGACATCTCGTGATAGAAGTCGTTGCCCTCGCGGGTACGTTCGCCCACACCCGCGAACACCGACAAGCCGCTGTGCGCCTTGGCGATGTTGTTGATGAGCTCCATCATGTTCACGGTCTTGCCGACGCCGGCGCCACCGAACAGGCCCACCTTGCCGCCCTTGGCGAAGGGGCAGATCAGGTCGATCACCTTGATGCCGGTTTCCAGCAGCTCTTGCGAGGGGCTCAGTTCGTCATAGGCGGGCGCCTTGCGGTGGATGGGGGCCGACAGCTCCATGCTCACCGGGCCGCGCTCGTCGATGGGATTGCCCAGCACGTCCATGATGCGGCCCAGCGTCGCCTTGCCCACGGGCACGGTGATGTTGGCGCCGGTGTTGCTGACCATCAGGCCGCGGCGCAGGCCGTCAGAAGAGCCCAGCGCAATGGTGCGCACAACGCCGTCGCCGAGTTGCTGCTGCACTTCCAGCGTCAGGGCCGTGCCCTCCAGCTTCAGCGCGTCATAGATGCGGGGCATGGCATTGCGCGGGAACTCGACGTCCACCACCGCGCCGATGCACTGGACGATCTTGCCTTGGGCTTGCGTGTTCGACATTTCAGTGATCCTTCAAACGTAATCTGTTGCAGCGCTGGCGTCAGCCGCTGATGGCGGCGGCGCCGCTGACGATCTCGGAGAGTTCCTTCGTGATCGCGGCCTGGCGGCTCTTGTTGTAGATGAGCTTGAGCTCACCGATCAAGGTGCCGGCGTTGTCGGTGGCGGCCTTCATGGCCACCATGCGCGCGCTCTGCTCGCTGGCCATGTTCTCGGCCACGGCCTGGAAGACCAGCGCCTCGATGTAGCGGGTGAGCAGCTCGTCGATGACGCTGGGCGCGTCGGGTTCGTAGATGTAGTCCCAGCCGTACTGCGTTTTCTCGGCTTCGCTCTGCGCCAGTCGGTGGGCCGACAGCGGCAGCAGCTGCTCCACCACCGGCTCCTGCTTCATCGTGTTGATGAAGTTGGTGTAGCAGACGTACACCGCATCCAGCTTGCCTTCAACGAAGGCGTCCAGCATCACCTTCACCGGGCCGATGAGCTTTTCCAGCTGCGGTGCATCGCCCAGCTGCGTCGCGTGGCTGACAACCTTGGCGCCGATGCGGTTCAGGAAGCTGAAACCCTTGTTGCCGATGGCCACCGTGGAGATGGCGTTACCGGCGGTCTGCACTTCCTTCATCCGGTTCGTGACGGCACGAAGGATGTTCGTGTTCAGGCCGCCGCACAGACCCTTGTCAGTGGTGACGACGATGAAACCCACGGCCTTGGCCGTGCCGTCGGTCCGCATGTAGGCGCTCTTGTACTCAGGGTTGGCCTGGGACAGGTGCGCCGTGATGTTGCGGATCTTGTCGGCGTAGGGCCGCGCCGAGCGCATGCGCTCCTGCGCCTTGCGCATCTTCGAAGCGGCGACCATTTCCATGGCCTTGGTGATCTTTTTGGTGTTCTCCACCGATTTGATCTTGCCGCGTATCTCTTTGCCGACCGCCATGGTCTGGGCTCCTTCAGGTCAGACGAGGGTCGCGTTCAGGCGAAGCTTTTCTTGAAGGCCGCAATCGCGCCTGCAAGCTCTTCTTCCGCGCCCTTGTCCATGGCCTTCTCGTTTTCCAGCTTGGCCAGCAGCGCAGCGTGGCTGCTCTTCAGGTGCTGGTGCAGGCCGTGTTCGAAGGCCAGGACCTTCTTCACGTCGATGTCGTCGAGGTAGCCCTTGTTCACCGCGTACAGCGTGGCACCCATCAGGCTGATGGGCAGCGGGCTGTACTGGGCCTGCTTCAGCAGCTCGGTCACGCGGGCACCGCGGTCGAGTTGCTTGCGGGTGGCGGCGTCCAGGTCGGAAGCGAACTGCGCGAAGGCCGCCAGTTCACGGTACTGGGCCAAGTCGGTACGGATACCGCCGGACAGGCTCTTGATCAGCTTGGTCTGGGCCGCACCACCGACGCGAGACACCGAGATACCGGCGTTGATGGCGGGGCGGATACCGGCGTTGAAGAGGCTGGTTTCCAGGAAGATCTGGCCGTCGGTGATCGAGATCACGTTGGTCGGCACGAAGGCCGACACGTCACCGGCTTGCGTTTCGATGATGGGCAGCGCCGTCAACGAACCCGTCTTGCCCTTGACCTCGCCCTTGGTGAAGGCTTCGACGTAGTCGGCGTTCACGCGGGCGGCGCGCTCCAGCAGGCGGCTGTGGAGATAGAACACGTCGCCAGGGTAGGCTTCGCGGCCCGGCGGGCGGCGCAGCAGCAGCGAGACCTGGCGGTAGGCCACGGCCTGCTTGGACAGGTCGTCGTACACGATCAGCGCGTCTTGGCCGCGGTCGCGGAAGTACTCGCCCATCGTGCAGCCCGAGTAGGCGCTGACGTACTGCATGGCGGCCGACTCGGAAGCCGACGCGGCCACGACGATGGTGTACTCCATCGCACCGGCCTGCTCCAGCGCGCGCACCACGTTCTTGATGGAGCTGGCCTTCTGACCGATGGCCACGTACACGCAGGTGACGTTCTGGCCCTTCTGGTTGATGATGGTGTCGATCGCCACGGCCGTCTTGCCGGTCTGGCGGTCGCCGATGATCAGCTCGCGCTGGCCACGGCCGACGGGCACCATCGCGTCGATGGACTTCAGGCCGGTCTGCAGCGGCTGGTCGACCGATTTACGGGCGATCACGCCCGGCGCCACCTTCTCGATGACGTCGGTCATCTTGGCGTTGATCGGGCCCTTGCCGTCGATGGGCTGGCCCAGGGCGTTGACGACACGGCCGATCAGCTCGGGGCCGACGGGCACGGACAGGATGTTGCCCGTGCACTTGACGGTGTCGCCTTCGGAGATGTGCTCGTACTCACCCAGAATCACCGCGCCCACCGAGTCGCGCTCGAGGTTCAGCGCGAGGCCGTAGGTGGCCTGGCCGCTGGCCGTGGCAGGGAATTCCAGCATTTCGCCGGCCATCACGTCAGACAGACCGTGCACACGCACGATGCCATCGGTGACGGACACGACGGTGCCCTGGTTCTTGATGTCGGCCGAGACGGCAAGGCCTTCGATGCGGCTCTTGATCAGCTCGGAAATTTCAGCGGGATTCAATTGCATGGTGTTCTCCGGGGACGGGGGTGCCGACGACGCTGGTCAGCGGCGCCCGGCGCGAGAGCTTGGTCAGGGGCTCAGGCGGTCAATGCAGTTTTCATGCGGTCCAGGCGCGCTTTCACCGAGGTGTCGAGCACTTCGTCGCCCACCACGGCACGGATGCCGCCGATGAGACTGGCGTCGATCTCCACGCTCAGCTCGAGCCTGCGGCCAAAACGCGTTTCCAGCACCGCGCGCAGCTCTTGCAGCTGCGCGTCGGTGATCGGGAAGGCGCTGGCCACACGGGCTTGCGAGACACCCGCGCGGGCGTCCAGCAGCGCCTGCGCCTGCACGGCCATCTCGGGCATGGCCGCGAGGCGGCCGTTGTCGATGACGGTGCGCAGCAGGTTCTGCACAGGCGCGGCCAGGCTCTGACCCGCGGCCGTGCAGATCAGGTCGAAAACCTGTTCCGGCGCGGCTTTGGGGTGGGCTGCAAAGCTCTGCAGCTCAGGCTCAGCCGCCACCCGCGCAACAGCATGCAGCTGCGCAACGGTGGCCGCATCGGCGCCTGCAGCAAGCAGGGCTTCTGCGTACGGCCGGGCGATGGTGGCGAGTTCGGCCATGGTCAGAGCTCGGTCTTCAGGCGCGACAACAGCTCGGCATGCACCTGGCTGTCGACCTCGCGGCGCAGGATCTGCTCGGCGCCCTTGACGGCCAGCACGGCCACCTGGTCACGCAAAGCTTCCCGTGCGGCCACGAGTTGCTGTTCCGCGTCGGCCTTGGCGGCCGCCAGGATCTTGGCGGCTTCGTCGTTGGCACGGCGCTTGGCTTCTTCAACCAGGCCTGCGGCCATGCGCTCCGCGTCAGCGATGCGCTTGGTGCTCTCTTCACGCGTGGCGGCCAGCTGTTGCTCGACGCGCTGGTTGGCGCTGCTGAGCTCTTGCTTGGCACGATCGGCGGCGGCCAGGCCGTCGGCGATCTTCTGGGCCCGTTCGTCCAAGGCTTTGGTGATCGGCGGCCAAATGAAGCGCGCCGCGAACCAGGCCAGGAAGAGGAACGGGATCCACTGGATGAACAGGGTGGCGTTGATGTTCACAGCGGGGCTCCCTGTGTGGGAAGTTGGTCGTCTGTGATCAAGCCAGGACGAAAGGATTGGCGAAGGCGAACAGCAGGGCGATGGCCACGCCGATCAGGAAGGCGGCGTCGATCAGACCGGCCAGGATGAACATCTTGGTCTGCAGTTCGTTCATCAGTTCCGGCTGGCGCGCGGCCGACTCGAGGAACTTGCCACCCATCAGCGCAATGCCGATCGAGGCGCCGATAGCGCCCAGGCCAACGATGATGCCGCAAGCCAGCGCGACGAGGCCGAGGATGTTTTCCATTTTGATGCTCCTAAGGGTGAGGGAAAAGTGAAACGAGAGGGGAAAAACAAGAACCGAAAACGGGGGCTCAGTGGGCGTCGTGCGCCTGGCCGATGTAGATCAGCGTGAGCATCATGAAGATGAAGGCCTGCAACACGATCACGAGGATGTGGAACAGCGTCCAGATCGTGCCGGCGATGACGTGACCGACGGCCAGACCGATGCCCGTGGCGCTCATGGCCCAGGCGCCGCCCATCAGCGCGATGAGCATGAACACCAGTTCGCCGGCAAACATGTTGCCGAACAGCCGCATGCCGTGCGAGACCGTCTTGGCGACGAACTCGATCATCTGCATGAGGAAGTTGAAGGGCCACAACACGGGGTGGTTGCCAAACGGCGCCGAGATCAGCTCGTGACCCCAGCCGCCGAGGCCCTTGATCTTGATGTTGTAGTAGAGGCAGAGCAGCAGCACCAACGTGCTCAGGCTCAGGGTGGTCGACAGGTCGGCCGTGGCCACAACACGCAGGTAATCCTTGAAGCCCAGGGCCGGGCCGGCGGTATGCCAGATCTGGGGCAGGAAATCGACCGGGATCATGTCCATGAAGTTCATCAGGAAGATCCAGACGAACACGATCAAGGCCAAGGGGCCGACAAAACGGCGGCTCTGGGCATTGCGGATGACGCTCTTGGCCTGGTTGTCCACCAGTTCCACCAGCATCTCCACCGCCGCCTGCCAGCGGCCCGGCACGCCCGACGTGGCGGCACGTGCACCGGTCCACAACAGGAACAGCGCCAACATGCCCAACAGGCTGGCGAAGACGACCGAGTCCAGGTTGAAGACACTGAAGTCGACGATGCTCTTCTGCTTGACGCTCTGGAACGCAAAGTCCTTCTGCAGGTGTTGCAGGTGGTGGACGATGTATTCGCTCGCGGTCGGGGCTTGTCCCTCGGCTGCCATGTGCGTTGTTCCCAGCTATCAGTTCTTCTTCGAGCCACGCCACAAGAGCGCGACCCAGTAACACTTCAGGCACAGCACCAGACCCGCCAGCAACGCCGGCCAGCTCAAGGGCTGCACGAGCTTGGGGGCCAGCATCAACATGACCACCGACACCCCGACCTTCACCGCTTCCCACACAAAGAAGCTGGCGATACCGGCGCCAGCCGACCTGCGTGCGAGCGGGCTGGTGATGCCCCGGGCCATCAAGGCACCCGGCACGACCACCGCAGCCGCTCCGTACAGGAACGACCACACCCAAACCTTCTGGCCCGTGAGCAACGCCAAGATCAGCGCCGCGCCCAGACCCACCGCCGCCTGTACCCCCACCACACGCCAGGGAGAGATCGACGGATGCCGCTCTCGCAAAGCTTGGGCTTCTTCGGCCGTCAAGGCCTTGGGAACCGGATCGGTGGCCTCATCTCCGTCTTCGATGACGCGCCACGCCGGCGCCGCTGCGGCCTGCCCGTCGGGGGGCTGGGGGCTCGGGGCCCCGGACCGCTGCAACGCTGGTTGATTCGCCATGTGAAAACCTCAACGAGCCCAGCAAAGCCTCGGAATTATACGAAGAAACCCGCAGCTGCCGAAACTTGCCGAAACTCTGTGGGCAACAGGCCCGCGTAAGCTCGGGCTGTTGTGCCTTGCCGGCCGGGGTGCCATGCACCGACCGGCAGGGCTGTGGAACCCCCTGCGCGCCCTCGCCTCCAAGCCCGCCATGCCCTTCTCACCGAGCTCCATCGCCCCACTGTGCACCACCCTCGGCCTGCTGTTGGGCCTGGCGTGGGCACCCCAGGCTGCCGCGCAGGGCGCCGTGGTCACCACGCCCCAGGTCAAGGCCGAACTGGTCGCCCACGCACCCGATGGCGTGACGCCGGGCCAGCCGATGTGGCTCGGGCTGAAGATCCAGCACGCCCCGCACTGGCACACCTACTGGAAGAACCCGGGCGATTCCGGCCTGCCCACCACGATGGAGTGGCAGCTGCCTGCCGGCGTGGAGGCCGGTGACATCGAGTGGCCCACGCCGGCCAAGCTGCCGCTGGGCCCGCTGCTGAACTTCGGCTACGAAGGCACGCTGCTGCTGCCGGTGCCCGTGACGGTGCCGGCCGGTTTCAAGGGCGACACGCTCGAAGTCAAGCTGCGCGCCGACTGGCTGGTGTGCAAGGACGTCTGCATTCCCGAGGGTGGTGATTTCACGCTGCGGGTGCCCGTCCAGGCCGCCACGGCCGGGCACGCATCACTGTTCGCATCGGCCCGCGCTGCTGTGCCGCAGGCGCTCAGCGGCAGCCAAGCCAACGCGCGCATCGAACAAGGCGCGCTGGTGCTCCAAGTGAGTGGACTGCCTGCGGCCTGGCAGGGCAAGGCCATCGCCTACTTTCCCGAGACCACCGGCGTGATCCAGAACGCCGCCAAGCCCGAAGAACGGTGGGATGGCGGCACCTGGACGGCCCGCGTGCCGCTGGACCCGCAACGCACCGAATCCCCCACCACGCTGCCCAGCGTGCTGGTGGCCGAGGGCGTGGCCACAGGCGTGCAGGTGCAGGTGGCCGTGCAGGGCGCATGGCCGGCTGCAGCCGCCACGCCCACCGCACTGCCACCCTTGGTGGACGCCGCCCCCGCCGCTGCCGGAGGCGCGCCGGCCGTGGCCGCCACCAGCCTGGGCTGGGCGCTGTTGCTGGCGCTGCTGGGCGGCGCGCTGCTGAACCTGATGCCTTGCGTCTTCCCGGTGCTGTCGCTCAAGGTGATGGGATTCGCCAGCCACGCCCAAGACCGCCGCGCGCTGCTGGCCGGCGGGCTGGCCTACACGGCCGGCGTGGTGCTGTCCTTCGTGGCGCTGGCCGGCTTGCTGCTGGCCCTGCGCGCTGGCGGTGAACAACTGGGCTGGGGCTTCCAGCTGCAGTCGCCCGCGGTGGTGGCCGCACTCGCCGCGCTGTTCACGCTGATCGGCCTGAACCTGGCCGGCGTCTTCGAGTTCGGCTCGGTGCTGCCCAGCTCCTTGGCCGCAGCCCGCGCGCGCCACCCGGTGGTGGATTCGGCGCTCACCGGCGTGCTGGCCGTGGCGGTGGCTTCGCCCTGCACGGCCCCTTTCATGGGCGCCTCGCTGGGCTTGGCCGTCACGCTGCCCACGGTGCAGGCGCTGAGCGTGTTCGCCGCGCTCGGCCTGGGCATGGCCCTGCCCTACCTCGCCGCCAGCGCCTGGCCGCGTGTGGCGCAGATGCTGCCGCGGCCGGGGGTGTGGATGTCGCACTTCAAGACGCTGATGGCCTTCCCGATGTTCGCCACCGTGGTGTGGCTGGTGTGGGTGCTGGGCCAGCAGGCCGGCATCGACGGCGTGGCGGCCCTGCTGCTGCTGCTGGTGGCACTCGCTTTCGCGGCCTGGGCGCTGGGCTCGCCGGGCCTGGGCACGGCGGCACGCCGTGGCTTCGGCACGGCGGCGGTGCTGCTGGTGGCGGCCACGCTCTTCTGGGCCGGCCCCAGCCTGCGCCAGGAGGCCGTGGCCTCGCCCGGCACGGCGAGCAGCAGCGACGGCTGGCAGCCCTGGTCGCCCGAGCTTTTTGCGCAGGCGCGCGCGGAAGGCAAGCCGGTGTTCGTCGACTTCACCGCCGCCTGGTGCGTGACCTGCCAGTTCAACAAACGTGGCACGCTGGCCAACAGCGAGGTGGTGCAGGCCTTCGAAGAACGCCAAGTTTTGCGCTTGCGCGCCGACTGGACGCGCCGCGACCCCGCCATCACCGCCGAACTCACGCGCCTGGGGCGCAGTGGCGTGCCGGTGTACGCGCTCTATGCCCCTGGCGCCGCAGGGCCGCAGCTTCTGAGCGAAATTCTGTCTGTCGCTGAAGTGCGCAACGCGCTTCAAACCCTGCCGCCACCTTGAACCCAGGAGCCCCGACATGCTGACCTTCAAGCTCGCCACCACCGCCCTGGCCGCCTTCGCGGTTTTTGGCCTCGCCGCCGGCAACGCCGCCGCCAACGCCACCGTGGGCCAGCCCGCGCCGGCCTTCACCGCCACCGACGCCAGCGGCAAGTCCGTCTCGCTCGCCGACTTCAAAGGCAAGCACGTGGTGCTGGAGTGGGTGAACCCCGGCTGCCCCTTCGTGGTGAAGCACTACAAGAGCGACAACATGCAGGGCACGCAGAAAGAGGCCACGGCCAAGGGCGTGGTGTGGCTGGCCGTGAGCTCCACCGCCCCTGACGCTTCCGACTACAAGAAGCCCGCCGATCTGGCCAAGTGGATGCAGGGCCAGAAGGCCGCCGTCACCGCCACGCTGATGGACGACGACGGCAAGGTCGGCCGCGCCTACGGTGCGCGCACCACGCCGCACATGTACATCGTCGACCCGGCCGGCACGCTGGTGTACGCCGGTGGCATCGACGACAAACCCAGCTCGAACCCGGCCGACATCCCGGGCGCAAGAAACCACGTCAAGGCCGCGCTGGCCGAGACGCTGGCCGGCAAGGCCGTGACGCAGGCCAACACGCGGCCTTACGGCTGCTCGGTGAAGTACAGCAGCCTGTGACACCCTGAGGTACTCGCGCACTCACGAAAGGGGCCTGCGGGCCCCTTTTGCTCTGTCA
The DNA here is from genome assembly GCA_001295865.1 of beta proteobacterium AAP65. Lineage (GTDB taxonomy): Bacteria > Pseudomonadota > Gammaproteobacteria > Burkholderiales > Burkholderiaceae_C > Rubrivivax. The sequence continues at coordinate 139,026 of LJHW01000006.1, read as the reverse complement.
GGGCAGCTGCTGGTACTGCGCGGCCAGCGCCAGGAAGCTGTCGACCGCCTCGGCCTGGTCACTGCCCAGTTCTTCGGCCACGATCTCGGCCACCGGCACTGCCACACGCGCGGCTTCGGCGGCGTCGAGAAACAACAGCCGGCTGCGGCGCGCGAGCACGTCTTCCACGTTGCGCGCGAGTTCGTGGCGCACGGCAAAACGCACCATCGCTTCGCTCAAGCCGCCGCGGCCGGTTTCGGCATCGCGCCACAACCAGCGCTCGGCGCCGGGCAGGCCACGCAGGGCCGCCGCTTCGCTGCCGTAGAGATGTTCACCGGGCGGCTCGCTCAGCGGCCGGCCGGGCGCGGCGCCGAGCAGGCGCAGGCTGGCCGTGGCACCACCCGGGCGTGGCGGCAGCAGGCCGTGGGCCATGGCGCGCTGCAGCACGTCTTCGGCCATGGCGCGGTAGGTGGTCCACTTGCCGCCCGTCACCGTGACCAGGCCCGAGGGGTCGACCAGCACCGTGTGTTCGCGCGAGAGCTGCTGCGTGCTGCTGTTCGGGCCTGCCGGGCCTGCGGCCTGCGGCTTCACCAGCGGGCGCAGGCCCACCCAGACCGAGCGCACATCGCTGCGTTGCGGCGCGCGTGCCAGGTAACGCGCCGATTCACCGAGGATGAAGGCCACCTCTTCGGCAAAGGGCTGAGGCTCGCGCGCGAGGTCGCTGCGCGGCGTGTCGGTGGTGCCCAGCACCGTCTTGCCCAACCAGGGCACGGCGAAGAGCACACGGCCGTCGGCCGTCTTGGGCACGAGCAGCGCGTGGTCGCCGGGCAGGAAGGCGCGGTCCACCACGAGGTGCACACCCTGGCTGGGTGAGACCAGCGCGGGCGGCGCTGCGGCGGCCGCGGCGGGTGCAGGCGAGGCCACCGCAGCCGCGTTGTGGTCCAGCGCGCGGATGCCGTCCACCCACACGCCGGTGGCATTGACGACGCAGCGCGCGCGCACCGCCACCGTCTCGCCCTTTTCGCGGTCTTGCACCTGCAGCCCGCGCACCTGGCCGCGGTCGTGCTGCAGGCCGGTGACGGCGCAGTGGTTGAGCACGAGTGCGCCGCGGGCCAGCGCGGTGCGCGCCAGCAGCAAGGCCAGGCGCGCGTCGTCGAACTGACCGTCCCAGTAGCGCACGCCGCCTTGCAGCGTGCCCTGGGCGCCGCCGCCGGCGCTCACGCCGGGCAGCAGGCTGCGCGTGCGTGCCGCGCTCAGCCATTCGGTGGCGCCCAGGCCCTGGCGACCGGCCAGCGTGTCGTACATCTTCAGGCCTGCGCCATAAAAACCGCGCTCCCACCAGCGGTAAGCCGGCATCACGAAAGGCAGGCGCTGCGCCACGTGGGGTGCGTTGTGCAGCAGCGCCGTGCGTTCGTGCAGCGCCTCGCGCACGAGGCCGATATCGCCCTGCGCCAGGTAGCGCACGCCCCCATGCGCCAGCTTGGTGGCGCGCGAGGAGGTGCCTTGCGCAAAGTCGTGCGACTCCAGCAGCACCACGCGCAGGCCGCGCACCGCGGCGTCCAGCGCCACGCCCAGGCCGACACAGCCGCCGCCGATGACGGCCAGGTCCCAGTCGTCGCCGGCCCGCAGGCGGGCCAGCAGTTCGGCGCGCTCAGCCATGTGGCCTGCCTGGCGCGGGCACCCTCATTTGGCGAAATTGACAGGCAGGCCGGGCACGTCGACGCGCAGCGTCAACACGCAGCCCGCCAACGGCTGCGCAGCCAGCTCTTCGGCGGGGCGGCCCACCCGGGCGGTGGTGAGGAAGAGCGTGCGAAGGTCGGGCCCGCCGAAACAGGGCATCGTCGCGCAGCGCACGGGCAGCGGCAGTTCTGCCAGCAGCTCGCCCGTGGGCGCAAAACGCAGCACACGCTGGCCTTCATACATCGCGGTCCAGTAGGTGCCCTCGGCGTCCACCGCGGCGCCGTCAGCGCGGCCGCCGTAGAGCGCCGGGTCTTGCCCAGGCACCTTGGGCGCGAACTCGGCAAAGAGCCGCTCGCGCGAGACGCTGCCATCACTGGCGTCGAAATCGCAGACGTGGATGCGGTGGCTGCCGGTGTCGCTGCGGTACATCGTGCGGCCGTCGGGGCTGAAGGCCAGGCCGTTGCTGACGGTGATGCCGCCGACCACATGCGCCAACTGGCCGCCCGCCCATCGGTACAGCGCCCCCGTGGGCTGGCGCGCGTCGTCCAGCGTGCCCACCCAGAAACGGCCTTGCGGGTCGGCCTTGCCGTCGTTGAAACGCTGCTTGGCGGGGTCGTAGGGCGGCGCTGCCAGGGCGTGGCGCTCGCCGGTGGTGGTGTCGAAGTGCCACAGCCCGTCGCGGCAGGCCAGCAGCAAACCACCGCCGGGGCGCGGGGCGCAGCAGCCGGGTTCGCTGGGCAGCGGCCAGCTCGTGTGGGCTTCATGCACCGGCACCCAGCGGTGCAAGGCCTGGCCGGGGATGTCCACCCAGTAGAGCGCGGCTTCATCGGGGTGCCAGAAGGGCGACTCGCCCAGCAGCGAGGGCGGTACCGGCAGGGCCGTCCAATCTTGGGCTTCGTAAAGGCGGGTCATGGAGCGGCTTTCGCGATGTCGAGTTGCATCCAGCCTTCGCACACGCCGCCCGGGGGCACGGCCTGCAGCCCGTGGGTCAGCGGGTCGGCCATCTGGATGGCGTTGCTGACATGGCTGACAGGCTCCACGCAGTGGTAGGGCTTGGTGGCGGGCGTGAAGATCACGAGGTAGGGCAGTGACGAGCTCAGCTGCAGCGACAGCGCTTCGTCGCGCAGCAGCGCCGGGCCCTGCCAGCCGTCGAAGCAGTGGTCGAAGTTCATCGCCGAGGTGGGGCCGTTCAGCGGCACCTGCGACACACGCTGCGTGGGCAGGCCGACATCGTCGCTGTCCCAGCGGCCCTGCACCTGAATCTGCAGATGGCTTTGCCCGCGCTTTGGAAAGTAGGGGTGCCAGCCCAGGCCCACGGGCTGCGTTTGCGGCGCGTCGTTGCTGAATTGCAGGGCAACACGCAGCCCCGTGGGCGTGAGCACAAAACGCTGGCGCAGCGTGAAGGCGTAGGGCCAGTGTGCGTCGGGCGTGTGCACGTACTGCAGCTCGGCCTCGGTGGCGCTGTGCGAAAGCACCGTCCATGCGCGCAACCACGCCACACCGTGCACCGAGTGCGGGTTGTCGTCGAAGTTGGCCGCGGTGGTGTGGGCCTGGCCCTGCCACTCGAAGCGGCGGTAGCCCACGCGGTTGCTGTAGGGCACCAGCGGGTAGCAGCCTGACAGGCGCGCGCTGGCCAGCTCGGCCGGCTCGGTGCTGCGCAGCACCGGCACGCCCGCGTGCCACAGGCCGGCGATGGCGCCGCCGAGGTCGGGGCGCAGGGCCAGGCGCAGCGCGCCGGCCTTCAGTTCTAACGAAACAGCGATGGTGGTCTCCCTGAGGGCGGCAAACGCCGGTGCACAACCCGGCCTACCAGCGGGTGCCGGGCGCGTCGAGCTCGGCCTTCAGGTAATGCGCACCGGGAATGGGGTTGTAGTAGTAGGGCGGGATCTCTACGAAACCCAGCGTGGTGTACAGGCCGCGCGCGGCTTCCATGTCGTCCAGCGTGTCGAGCAGCAGCGTGCTGTAGCCGGCCTGCGTGGCCAGGTCCATCAGCTGCTGCGCCAGCAGCCGGCCCAGGCCGAAGCGGCGGAAGGCGCGGCGCACGTAGAGGCGCTTCATCTCGCAGGCGTTGGCGTAGTCCACATCGGTCAGCGGGCGCAAAGCCACGCAACCGGCCGGCGCGCCGTCCACCAGCGCCAGCAGCAGCACACCGCTGGGCGCGGCGTAATCGCCGGGCAGCGCGGCGAGCTCTTGCTCGAAGTTCTGGAAACACAGGTCGACACCCAGCTGCGCCGCGTATTCGCGGAAGAGCTCGCGCACGGTGTCGAGCTGCGCCGGGGTCTCGGCCGGCAGCAGCTCTACCTGGGGCGCCGGTTCTTCGGAAGCAGCCATCGTCACGAGCCCTGTTTCGACACCCACCACGCCAGCGCCAGGCAGGCCGCCAGCAGCACCGCGGCCAGGGCACGCTGGCTGCGGCCATCTGCGCTGGCGGGGGTGTCGACAGGCAGCGCCTTGTCGCCGCTGAGCATGGGGCGCACGAGGTTGATGCGTTTTTTCACGAGGTAGAACACGATGGCCAGCACGTGCAGCACCACCAGGCCCAGCACCATCCACTGGCCCCAGGTCTTGTGCCAGCTGGTGGCCAGCAGCGAGTTGTCGGTGCTCACCAGCAAAAACAGCGGGCCCTGGTTGGCGATCTCGTCATCGGCCACCAGACCGGTGCCCAGCTGCACCGCCAACACCGCCAGCAGGCCAAAGACCGACAGTGCGCCGGTGGGGCTGTGGCCCACCTCCAGCCGCTCTTGCGGTGCGGCGCGGCCCTGCAGGTAGCGCCACAGTGTCGTGGGCGCGTAGACGAAGCTCACAAAACGCGACCAGCGGCCGCCCACCAGGCCCCACAGCACGCGGAAGGCCAGCAGCGCCAGCACCAGGTAACCGAACCGGAAGTGCCAGACCATCGCGCCGCCGCCGATCTTGGCGCTGATGACCGAGCCGGCCACCGCCAGCGCCAGCACCCAGTGGAAGAGGCGCGTGGGCAGGTCCCACACACGGACGGGCTTCACGGCGGCTGGGGTGTTCATGGTGGGGCGCGCACTGGGCGGTGCGGCGGGCTGCGGACAGTTGCAACCATAACAAGAGTGCGCGGCGCTGTCGGTAGGGGCAGCGGCTCCGTACACTCCGCCCCAGCGACGGCCGCCTGCCTCGCGGGCCGCTGTCGCCACCCGCCCAAGGTTCCAACAGCACGGAGTGCTCACGCATGCAACGTCTTCTTCTCACCGCCGCCGCGGCCGTCCTCGGCCTGGCCACCGCCCTGCCGGCAGCCGCGCAGTTCCAGAAGCCCGAAGACGCGGTGAAGTACCGCAAGGCCGGCTTCACCGTGATGGCCGCGCACTTCGGCCGCCTCGGTGCCATGGCGCAGGGCCGCGTACCGTTTGACGCCGCCACCGCGCAAGCCAACGCCGAGATCGTGGCGCAGATGTCCAAGCTGCCCTTTTCTGGGTTTGTCGACGGCACATCGGGCACCGAAAAAGGCACGCCCAAGGCCAATGTGTGGACCGACCGCGCCAAGTTCGATGCCGGCGCGAAGAAGCTGCAGGACGAAGCCGCCAAGCTCGTGGCCAGCGCCAAGACGCTGGACGGCCTGAAGGCGCAGTTCGGCCCCACGGCAGGCACCTGCAAGGCCTGCCACGACGACTTCCGCAACCCCTGAGCCCGGCCGGCCGCAGGCCGGTGGGGCTCAGGTCGCGCTGTGCAGCGCGACCTCGCCTTGCGGCGTGCGGATCACGGCGCTCAGCGCCGGGCCCTCCTCGCGGTGCGCAACACCGCGCAGGCGCAGCACCTCGCGGGCACGCGGGGGCAGGCCGTGCAGCGACAGCGCCTGCAGCGCCAGGCCGCTCTCGGGCATGGCCTGCGTGGGGTGCGGGCCGCTCCACTGGATCAGCGTCGGCAGCGCGCCGCCGTACAGCAGCGTGCCATCGGGCCGCAGCAGGATCTGCCATTCCAGCCGGCCCGCGGGCGTGTCGCGGCCGGCCTTCACCGGGTCGCCCGGCTGCTGGCCCACGGTGATGAGGCCCCAGCGGTGCATGTCGAGCATGGCGCTGCGCGCCACCACATGCACCAGCGCAGGCTCCTGCGCGATCTGCGCCTGCAGCGCCGCGTCGTCCAGCCCGAACCAGCGCAGGCGCCCGGGCGGCGGCGCCTCGGGGTCGATGGCGATGATCTCCAGGTAGCTGTGCGGGAAAGCCGCGCTGCCCACGTTCAGCAGCCGGTTGTGGGTGCCCATCAGCGCGTGCCGGCCGCCGGGGCCGGGCGTCACGCCCAGCGTGGTTTCGCACCAGGCCACGCCCTGCTCCAGCGTGGCGGCGGCCACCACCAGGTGGTCGACCGCGGTGGCTGCGCCGCTGATGACGGGCGCCAAGGTCGAACCGCCAGCCTCGCTCACAGCGCGACCTCGCCCTCGATCACCGCGGCCACCTCGCCGCCTATCCACAGATCACCGGCTTCGTCGCGTTGCACATACACGCGGCCGTCGCGGCCCAGCGCAGTGCCCTGCGCCGCCACGTAGGCCGGCGGCGCGAGGCCCGCGCCCACCAGCCACTGCGCCAGGCCGGCGTTGAGGCTGCCGGTGACGGGGTCTTCGGGCACGCCCAGGCCGGGCACGAAGGCACGCACCTCAAAACGCGCGTCGTGGCCCGCGGGCTGCGCGCCCACGAGCCCCAGTTTCACGTCGCCGAGCACGGCCCAGTCGGGCTTCACGGCCAGCACCTCGGCAGCCGAGCGCAGCATCAGCGCACACCAGCCCGGGCCGTTGTCCACCCACTGGTGGCCCAGAACGTCGGCGGCGCGCAGGCCCAAGGCGGCGGTGATGCGCTGCAGCAGTTCGGGCTCCAGCGGCCCGGCGCGGCGCAGCGGGGGCGCGGCAAAGGCCAGGCGTTTCCCATCGCGTTTCACGCGCACCAGGCCCACACCGCATTCCTGCACCACCACGTCGCCGCGCTGCGGCTGGCCGCCGGCAGCCAACCAGGCCCAGCAACTGCCCAACGTGGGGTGACCCGCAAAGGGCAACTCGCCACCCGGCGTGAAGATGCGCACGCGGTAGTCGGCCTGCGGGTGCTCGGGCGGCAGCAGGAAGGTGGTCTCGGAGAGGTTCGTCCAGCGCGCAAACGCCGCCATCTCGGCATCGCTCAAACCCTGCGCGGTGTGCACCACGGCCAGCGGGTTGCCCTTCAGCGGCACCGCGGTGAAGACATCGACTTGGTGAAAACGGCGGCGCATCGGGCGCTTGCCCCTCAGGCCGCCGCCAGCACGCGGCCCAGCGCGGCCACGGCCGTCTCGATCTGCTCGGGGCTGGCCGTCACGAAGCTCAGGCGCAGCGTGTTCGCATGCCCGCCGTGCGGGAAGAAGGTGCTGCCGGGCACGAAGGCCATGCCGGCTTCCACCGCGCGCGGCAGCAGCGCCGTGGCGTCGATGTGCGCCGGCAGCTGCAGCCAGAAGAACATGCCGCCCACGGGCACCTGCCATGTGGTGCCGGCGGGCATGTGGCGGTCGAGCGCGGCGCTCATGGCGTCGCGCTGGCGCTTGTAGCGCGCGCGGATGGTGGGCACGTGCTCGCGCAGGAAGCCGTCTTTGATGACCTCGTAGACCACACGCTGGTTGAAGCCCGGCGTGTGCAGGTCGGCGGCCTGCTTGGCTTGCAGCAGCTTGGGGTAGATCGCTTTCGGCGCCACCACGTAGCCCAGACGCAGGCCCGGGGCCAGCACCTTCGAGAAGGAGCCCAGGTAGATGGCGCCGCCCCCCTCGCCCACCCCGGCACGTGCGCTCAACGGTGCGGGTGGCGGCGTGTCGAACCACAGGTCGCCGTAGGGGTTGTCTTCGACGATGGGCAGGCTGGCCGCCGCGGCGGCGTCCACCAGCGCGTGGCGGCGCTCGGCGCTGACGCAGCGGCCGCTCGGGTTCTGGAAGTTGGGCAGCAGGTAGACAAAACGTGCACCGCGGGCGGCCAGCACGGCTTCGGGGCGCGGGCCTTCGTCATCACCTGCCAGCGCATGGAACTCGGGCTCGTAAGGCGCAAAAGCCTGCAGCGCGCCCAGGTAGGTGGGCGACTCCACGGCCACGGTGCTGCCGGGGTCGATGAGCACCTTGCCCACCAGGTCCAGGCCCTGCTGCGAACCGGTGGTGATGAGCACCTGGCCTGCATCGCACTGCAGGCCCTGGCCGCCGAGTTCGGCCGCCACCCACTCGCGCAGCGGGCCCAGGCCTTCGCTGGCGGCGTACTGCAGCGCCTCGCGCGGCTGCTCGCGCAGCACACGCTCGGTGGCCACGCGCATGGCCTCCACCGGGAAGGTGTCGGCCGAAGGCAGCCCGCCGGCCAGCGAGACGATGCCCGGGCGCTCGGTGATCTTCAGGATCTCGCGGATCGTGCTCGGGTTCAGCCGCTCGGCGCGGCGGGCCAGGTGCCAGCTCATGGGGTCTTGTCTCCGTTGGAAGTTGCGACGATAGCGCCCTGCAGCATCCAGTTCACGGCCGCCTCGGCGTGCAGCGCGGTGGTGTCGAACACGGGCAGCGGGCTGCGGGCGGCGTCGATCAGCAGCGTGATTTCTGTGCAGCCCAGGATGACCGCCTGCGCGCCCTGCTGTTGCAGCTGCTCGATCAGCGCCACCACCTGCGTGCGTGAGGCCGCGTGCACCTGGCCGCGGCAGAGTTCGTCGTAGATCACGCGGTGCATCAGCGCGCGGCCGGCTTCGTCGGGCACCAGGCACTGCACGCCGAAACGCTGCGCCAGGCGCTGCTGCACGATGGCCGGGTCTTCCATCGTGTAGCGCGTGCCCAGCAACGCCGCGCGCTGCACGCCGGCCTGCTGCAGCGCGGCGCCGGTGGCGTCGGCGATGTGCAGCAGCGGCAGGCCGCTGCCGGCTTCCAGCGTTTCGGCCAGCTTGTGCATGGTGTTGGTGGCCAGCACCAGGGCCTGCGCGCCGGCCTGCCGCAGGCCGACGGCCGCGGCTGTGAGGCGGCGCGTGGCCTCGGCCCAATCCTGTGCGGCCTGGCAGGCGGCGATGGGCGCGAAATCCACGCTGTGCAGGCGCAGATCGGCGCTGTGCAGGCCGCCCAGGCGCTGCGCCACGCCTTCGTTGAGCAGGCGGTAGTAGAGCGCCGTGCTCTCCCAGCTCATGCCACCGATCACACCGAGCACCTTCATGCCGCCACCGCCTTCGCAGTCGCACTCACCGGCCCCGACACGGGCAGGCGCCGGCCCACAAACACCACCGCCATCACCGCCAGCGCGAACAGCACCGTGGCCGGCTGCAGGCGTTCACCCAGCACCGGCACGGCGAACAGCAGCGCCAGGAAGGGCTGCAGCAGCTGCACCTGGCTGACACGCACCACGCCGCCCAGGGCGAGGCCGCGGTACCACGCGAAGAAACCCAGCCACATCGAGAACACGCTGACGTAAAGGAAACCGCCCCAGGCCGCGCTGGTGGCCGGCTGCACCGGCCACAGCCACAGCGCGGCGGGCAGCGTCAGCGGCAGGCTGGCCACCAGCACCCAGCCGATGACGTGTTCGGCAGGCATCACCGCCGCCGCACGCGCACCGGCCACGTAAGCGATAGCGCCACACAGCACTGCCATCAGCAGCAGACCATCACCCGCCACCAGGCGCCCGCCGCCTTGCCAGGCAGCGAAGGCCAGCACCAGGCCGCAGCCCACCACGGCACAGGCCCAAAAAGCCGCCGACGGCCGCTGGCGCAGCACCAGCGCCGCCACCACCGCGGTGGCCAACGGCAGCACGCCCGTCACCACCGCGGCGTGCATGGCGTCCACCTGGCGCAGCGCCAGGGCCAGGAAGAGCGGAAAGCCCAGCACCGTGCCCGCTGCGCTGAGCGCCAGCGTGGCCCACAGCGCGCGCGGCGGCCGGGGTGCACGCACCGCCGCCAGGTACAGCACGCTCAGCAGCCCGGCCAGTGCGGCCCGCCCGGCGGTGACGAAGGCCGGCGGCAGCTGCGGCGCGCTGGCGTCGCCCACGGCCAGGCGTGTCATGGGCAACGTCATCGCGAAGATCACGACGCCTAAAGCGCCCAGCCAGAAGCCGCGGCTCTGGGCTGCGCGGGAAGCGGCGGGGGAAGAAACAAGCGGCGTCGGCATGACCACAGTCTAGGGCGCGCACCGGTACAGCAGCAGTACAGTTGCCAGCACAGCCACCGCCTGTGTACTGCCCATGACGACCGCACAGCCCACACCCTCTGGCGCCGCCGCCACGCTGAGCGAGCAGCTTGCCGCGCAGCTGGCGCAGCGCATCACGCAGCGCCAGCTGCCGCCGGGCGCGCGCCTGGCCTCGGTGCGCGAATGCGCGCGCCAGCAGCGCGTGAGCCCCAGCACGGTGGTGGCCGCCTACGATCTGCTGCAGGCCCGCGGCCTGGTGCAGGCACGGCCGCAACGCGGCTATTTCGTGCGCGAGGCCATGACCGCGCCGGCCCCACGCGGCAGCGCCCCCGTGGTCGCCCCGCGGCCGGCGCCGGTGGATGCCACGGCACTCATCCGCAGCATGTTCCAGGCCCAGGGTGGCCTGCCCGCACCGGGCATGGGCACGCTGCCCGAGGCCTGGCTGGATGCGCCGATGTTGCAGCGCGCCCTGCGCCGCGTGTGCGCAAAGCCCGAGGCCTGGCTGCGCTACGGCGAACCGGCCGGCGACCTGACGCTGCGCGAAGCCCTGTCGCAGCGCCTGCAGGCGCTGGGCATCACGGCCGGCACCGGCCAGATCGTCACCACCAGCGGCGCCACGCATGCGCTGGATCTGGTCAGCCGCACGCTGCTGCAGCCTGGCGATGCGGTGCTGGTCGACGAACCCGGCTGGGCCGTGGAGTACGCGCGGCTCACGCAGCTGGGCATGCGCCTGCTGCCCGTGCCGCGCGGCCACAGTGCCGACGGCGGGCCCGATCTGGCGGTGATGGAGGCGCTGATCCGCGAACACCGGCCGCGGCTGTACGTGACGGTGTCGGTGCTGCACAACCCCACGGGCGCCAGCCTCACGCCCGCGGCGGCGCACCAGCTGCTGCGCCTGGCCGAGGCGCACGGCCTCACGCTGGTGGAAGACGACACCTACGCCTGGCTGGCCCCCGCCCACGCCACGCGCCTGGCGCAACTGGACGGCTTGCATCGCACGGTCTACATCTCGGGCTTCAGCAAGATCCTGGTGCCGCAATGGCGCGTGGGTTTTGTGGCATCGGCGCCGGCGCTGGCCGAGCGGCTGATCGACACCAAGCTGCTCGCCAGCCTGGGCACGCCCGGCCCGCTGGAGCGGGCCGTGGGCCTGTGCCTGGCGCAAGGCAGCCTGCGCCGCCATGCCGAGCGTGTGGGCGCGCTGCTCGATGCCGCGCGCACCCGCACCGTGAAGCTGGCGCGTGAAAACGGCTTCGACTTCGCGGCCCCGCCGGCCGGCCTGTTCGGCTGGGTGGACGTGGGCCACGACACCGAAGCGCTGGCGCAAACGCTGCTCGACGCCGGCTGGCTCACCGCCCCCGGCGCCCTCTTCCACACCACGCGGCGGCCAAGCACGCTGATGCGCGTGAACTTCGCCACCGCGCAGGACGCGCGTTTCTGGCGCCAGCTGCGCGCCGCGGTGCGGGCCGCGGCGCGCTGAACGTCAACGTATCGAAGCCGGCTCGTCTTCGTCGCTGATGGGCGGCAGGGCCATGCCCAGCACCACCGGTTCGCGCGTGTCGTCTTCTGGCAGCTGACCGACATAGCTGTTGAAGGCCGCCACGCTGGCGGTGGCGCTGGCCGGCAGCGTGTTGTCGTCGATCACCGGCAAGGTGATCTCGTCATAGCCGCCGCCGCAGGCGGTCAACAGCAGGGCCGCAGCGCCGCAAGACAGGGCGTTGCGCCAGGCGCGGCGCTGCGCGCCGGCCGGAGAAGAACCTGGGGTCTTCATGGTGTGGATCTCCTTGCGCTTCAGCGGGTGCCCGGCAGCGGCGTGTTCAGGTACGGAAAGGCCGGCAGCAGCGGCACGACGGCCTGGTCCACCGCATCGTGCAGCTTGAAGGCGGTGGCACCCAGCGGCACGGCCGAGGGCTTGCACGCGGCGCCAAAGCCCAGGGCGTTGGTATCGCCATTGGCCATGCACAAGCCGCCCATCACCGCCACCAGCGCGATGTCGACGACGTCGTCCTTGGGCCGGCGGCCGTTCGGGAAACCTGCGTTGTCGCTGCCCCCAGCCAGGATGTTGCCGACGATGCCCAGGCGGTTCTGCTGCTCGAACGGCACCGGCGCGATGGCCGTGTTCAGGCGCAGCATCTCGCTGGCCACCACGTTGCGCGGCTGGTTCACGCCGGCGATGCCGGTGAGGAAGGTGGTGACGAGGTCGTTGCGCGGGAAGTTCGTCGGCGCGATGTTGGGCGCGGCCAGCGCGATCTCCAGCAGCGCCGGCAGCGTCGGGTTCGTCACGTAGTCGGCGAACTGCGTGTCGCCGCTGGGCTTGCTGGCGTTGAACTTGTCCTTGTCCTTCAGGCCGATGACCACCTCGTTGACGAGCGGCATGCCCAGGCGCGACACCTGCACCCAGGCCCCACCCACCTTCTCGCTGGCCTGGTGGCCCGAGGGCGGCGCACCGTCCAGCAGGCGCGCCTGGCGCAGGCTGGCGGTGGTCCAGCCGCCGATGACGTCGTCGCCATTGGTCAGGCAGCTGCGGTGCACTTCCAGCGCCAGCGTGGTGACGTTCTTGTCGGCGATGGTGTTGGGCGCGGCATTGATCAGCGCCGAATCGGTGATCACGGCCACCGGCGCGTTCACCAGGTCGAAGATGGTGCCCAGGTTCACCGCAAACGGGTCTTGCCGCTGGCCCACGAAGAGCTTGGCCGGCTGGCTGCAGCCCGGGATGTTGACGGTGTAGATGTGCTGCGCGGCATAGCCGGCGTAATCGGGCAGGGTCTTGATGCCAATGTTGTCGACGGGCTTGATGAAGGTGCTGCCGCCGCCGTTGGCGTTGGTGATGGCAGCGCCCGTGCCCTTGCGGCGGTCGCCGCGCTTGACGGTGACGTTGAAGCTCTCGGCCAGGTTCAGCGAGGCCGATCCGGGCGCGGTGACGGCACCGGCCTGCACCAGCGGAATGGCCACCTGCTTGCCGCCGATGTTCAACGCCACACCGCTGCCGCCGGCCAGCTTGTTGCTGAAGCGGAACTGGAAGCTCAGGTCTTCCTTGGCGTCGCCGTTGTTGTCGATGTGGATCTCGTACAGCGCGTTGGCGTCCATCGCGAAGTAGTTCGGGCCGCCGTAGGCGTCTTGCAGCGGCGCGTAGTTGGCGATCAGCGTCACGTGTTCGCTGCGGCCGGGCTCGTAGCTGCGGAACATGTAGAAGTCGGTCGCGTCCACCTTGGGGCTGGTGGTGATGAAGGGCGCTTCGCGGTGGCTCGATGCGAGCGCGCCGCCGAAGGCGCTGGCCAGGGCGGCGGCCAGGGCGGTGAGCGCCGCGGCGCGGAACAAGGGCTGTTGCAGCATGGGGGTCTCCGGGTGGGGTGTTTCGGGTTCAGGGCGGGCCCGGCGCCGGGCTTGCAGGCCTTTACGCAGCGTTGGCGAAAACGGATGCAGCCCGGCTCTTCGAACATCCGGACACAGCTGAAACACCCCTTCGGCCCGCGTGCAAGGCGGTGGCGCTTCCAATCCGGGGGTGAACGATCTGCCCGCTCCCAGCTTCCAGAGCACCCAGCCCCACAGCGGCCTGCCGCAACGCCGCGTGGGCGACCGCGTGCGCGCTGCCGCCCTGCGCAGCAGCCGCCGCGATGTCGACGCCGGCACCACGCACCTGGCCTCGCTGAACCCCTCGCTGCTGCAAGACCTGCAGCGTTTTGCCCTGTCACACCGCCCGGGTGACGGGCTCGACCTGCTGGAGGTGCTGGCCGCCTCGCTGCGCCACAACAGCGCGCTGCTGCTGCACCTGCAGGACGACGAGCGCGTGCTGCAGCTGCAGGTGCTGCCGGCCAGCCGCCAGCTGCGTTGCGAACTCGACACCGCGCCCTGGTTGGCACTGGGCCTGTTGACCCTGCGCGTCCTGCGCGTGGGGCCGCTGGAGATGGGCAGCGCCTTCGTGCCGCTGGGCACGGCCTACGACCTCGGCCCCATGCTCTGGCACCTGGCGCTGCACGGCGCGCGCGGTGAACTGCTGCCGGAAATCGGCGGGGTGGCCACCTACCGAGTCACGCCCGGCGCCAGCCTGGATGTGGCCGAGCCCGTGGGCGCACTCGCCACCGCGGTGCAGCGCCTGCAAGGCCAGACCACGCCGCTGCGCGAGATCGCCAGCTGGCCGGGTTTCGACCGCGACCGCGCCGAGCGCCTGCTCAACGCGCTGTACCTGCAGTCGGCGCTGATCGTCACCCGCTCGCACCCCGGGGCGCTGAGCGGCATCTAGCCGCGTGCTCAGCGCGCGCCCAGCACTTCCCAGCGTTCCAGGGCCAGCAGCAGCTCGGCCTCGATGGCCTCGTGCCGCGCCTGCAGGCCGGCCACCCGCTGCGGCTCCTTGGTGTAGATCTCGGTGCCGGCCAGCGTGGCCGCGATGCTGGCCTGCTCGGCTTCCAGCGCCTCGATGCGCGCCGGCAGGCCGTCGAGTTCGCGCTGTTCCTTGTAGCTGAGCTTGGTCTTGGCCGGCTCGCTGCGCGTGGCCGCGGCCGGGGCCGCCGGCTTGGCGGCCGGCGCGGCCAGCGGCGCGGCGGCCGGTTGCAGGCCGGCCACACGGCCGCGCGAGCGCTGCTGCTTCCAGTCTTCGTAGCCGCCTTCGTACTCGCGCCAGAAGCCGGTGTGGCCGCCAAAGGCCGGGTCGCCTTCCCAGGCGATGGTGCTGGTGACCACGTTGTCGAGAAAACGCCGGTCGTGGCTGACGAGGAACACCGTGCCGGCGTAACTCTGCAGCAGCTCTTCCAGCAGCTCCAGCGTGTCGATGTCGAGGTCGTTGGTGGGCTCGTCGAGCACCAGCACGTTGGCCGGCAGCGCGAACAGCCGCGCCAGCAGCACGCGGTTGCGCTCGCCACCGCTGAGCGTGCGCACCGGCGAATTCGCGCGCTCGGGGCTGAAGAGGAAGTCGGTGAGGTAGCTCATCACGTGTTTGCGTGAAGTGCCGGTCTCTATCCACTCGCTGCCGGGGCTGATGGTGTCCACCAGCGTGGCGTCGAGGTCGAGCCCGGCGCGCATCTGGTCGAAATATGCCACCTGCAGCTTGGTGCCCTGGCGCACGTGGCCGCGCGTGGGCTGCAGCTCGCCGAGGATGAGTTTCAGCAGCGTGGTCTTGCCCACGCCGTTGGGGCCGATGAGGCCGACCTTGTCGCCGCGCAGGATGGTGCCGCTGAAGTCGTCGATGAGCACACGCTCGCCGTACTGCATGCCCACGTTCTTGAGCTCGGCGACGATCTTGCCCGGCGGCAGGCCGGCGTCCAGCTCCAGCTTCACGCGGCCGAGCTGCTCACGCCGCTGCGCGCGCATCTCGCGCAGCTTCACCAGGCGCTGCACACGGCCCACGCTGCGCGTGCGGCGGGCTTCCACGCCCTTGCGCACCCACACCTCTTCCTGCGCCAGCAGCTTGTCGGCGCGGGCGCGTTCCAGCGCTTCGTCTTCGAGCTCACGCGCCTTGGTCTTCTCGAAGGCCGAAAAACTGCCCGGGTAGCTGCGCAGGATGCCGCGGTCGAGCTCGACGATGCGCGTGGACACGGCGTCGATGAAGGCGCGGTCGTGCGACACCAGCACCAGCGCGCCGGCCCGTTCGTTCAGCAGCGTCTGCAGCCATTCGATGGCGTCGATGTCGAGGTGGTTGGTGGGTTCGTCCAGCAGCAGCAGGTCGGGCGCGGCCACCAAGGCCTGGGCCAGGGCCACCCGTTTCTTGGTGCCGCCGCTGAGCGCGTCCACGCGCAGGCTGCCGTCCAGGCGCAGGCGCTGCAGGGCCTCGTCGACCCGCTGCTCCCAGGTCCAGCCGGCCAGGTGTTCCAGCCGCGTCATCAGGTCGTCCAGGTCGTCGGCGGGGTCGTGCCGTTCGAAGCGTTCACGCAGCGCGCGCGCTTCGGCCACGCCGACGCTGACCGCGTCGAAGACGCTGATGCCGGGTTCGAACAGCGGCTCTTGCGCCACGTAGACGCGGCGCAGGCCGGTCTGCAGCTGCAGCGTGCCTTCGTCGGGCTTCTCCAGCCCGGCCAAGATCTTCAGCAGGCTGGACTTGCCAGCGCCATTGCGGCCGATGAGCGCGATGCGCTCGCCGGCTTCGAGAGAAAGGGCGGTGCCATCGAGCAAGGGCACATGGCCGAAAGCGAGGTGGGCGTTGGAGAGGGTGAGCAGGGCCATGCCGCCATTGTCGCGGCTGGGCCCGGCCCAGCCTGCTTCAGGGGCGCCTTCAGGGCCGTGCAGCGGCCTGCACCACGCGCGAGGCGGCGCGCCGCCACACCTCGCCGCCATAGGCGCGCTGCTGTTCGCGGCAGCTGTCCACCAGCTTGGCGCTGTGGTCGTCGTCGGCGGCGATGGCCGCGGCCACGATGCGCGCCCAGGGCTGCAGCGGCACCGTGCCGAGATCACGCGCACCGCTGGCGGCCCAGGCCGCCGCGAAGGCGCGCCAGTAGGCCTGCACGGCGGGCAGCGGGTCGTCCAGCACCGACAGCAGCACACGCAGCGCGTGCGCGCTGGTCAGCAGGTGCAGCACGGTGAAGCTGCCGCTGGCGGCGTAGAGCTCGGCCGCGCCACGGGCCAGGCGTTCCAGCGTGTGGGCGTCCACGCGCAGCATCGCGGCGGTGTCGCCGAAACCGGGCCAGGCGGCCACCGTGGCCACGCGGTCGGCGATGAGCCGGCCCGGGATGGGCAGCGGCGGCAGCGGCAACCGGCGCAGCACAACCGCGGGGTCGGTTTCGGTGGCGTGGTGGGGCGCGGCAGGCGGTGGGTCCAGCGCCTGCCACACGGCCGCCCAGTGCGCCAGCGCATCGGCCAGCTCTTGCCGGTGCGCGGCCTGGGCGGCATAGGCGGTGCGGATGAGGCCGTGGAAGGCCGCGCCCGCGCAGCCTTCCATCAGGCGCGGCAGCACGGCTTCGAGCACGTCGCCGGCGCCCTCTTGCGCCAGCCATTGCGTGAAGAGATCGCGGTAGATCGGCCAGGCCTCGCGGCGGCCGAGGTGGGCGGCCCAGGCATCGCCGGCGGGCCAGGCTTCGGCCGGTGGTGCGGGCTGCAGCCGCGTGGCGTAGGCCTCGGCCCAGGCCTGCAGCCGGGCCGGTGGCGCGCCCAGGCGGTGCAGCGCGAAGGCGGCCATGGGCAGGTGGTTGCTCAGGCCGTCGCCGAACTCGGCGTGGTGGCCGGCGCCGGCGTCCAGCCAGGCCATCAGGGTGGGGTTGTGGGCGGTGCTGGGTGTGGGCATGGCAGCAGGGGTCGGCCAGGCTCAGCGAAGCGCGGCTTCGAGCGCATCCACGTACATCGCGGGCACGTCGAAGCCCGTCTGCTCGGTGATCTCGGCAAAACACGTCGGGCTGGTGACGTTGATCTCGGTGAGGTGGCTGCCGATGATGTCCAGCCCCACCAGCAGCAGGCCGCGCGCCACGAGGATGGGGCCCAGGGTCTCGGCGATCTCGCGGTCGCGTTCGCTCAGCGGCTGGGCCACGCCCTTGCCGCCGGCGGCGAGGTTGCCGCGGATCTCGCTGCCTTGCGGGATGCGCGCCAGGCAGTAGGGCACCGGCTTGCCGCCGATGACGAGCACACGCTTGTCGCCGTGCACGATCTCGGGCAGGTACTTCTGCACCATCAGCGTGGTGGCGCCGCCCTGGTTCAGCGTCTCGGTGATGCTGCCGAGGTTCAAACCGTCGGGGCCGACGCGGAAGATGCCCATGCCGCCCATGCCGTCGAGCGGCTTCAAGATGATGTCGCCGTGCTCGGCGTGGAAACGTTTCACGTCGGCTTCGTCGCGCGTCACCAGCGTGGGGCCGATGAACTGGGGAAACTCGAGGATCGCGAGTTTCTCGGGGTGCTCGCGCAGCGCGCTGGGCTTGTTGAAGACGCGCGCGCCTTCACGCTCGGCCTGGCTCAGCAGGTGCGTGGCGTAGAAGTACTCGGGGTCGAAGGGCGGGTCTTTGCGCATCAGCACCGCGTCAACGCCATTCAGCGGCTGCGGGCGTTCGTTCGGTGCTTGCTGCACGGCCTCGAACCAGTCACCCGAGTGGCCATTGCCGGGGCGGCCGGTGAGGGTGATGTCGCGCACGAAGCCGGTGACGGGTTCACCGCGCTGCCAGCGCAGGTCTTTGGGCTCGCAGGCCATCAGCGTGTGGCCGCGGCGTGCGGCCTCGCGCATCATCGCGAAGGTCGAGTCCTTGTGGGTCTTGAAGGTCTCGAGCGGGTCGGCAACGAAGAGCAGTTTCACGGGCGCGGGCTCCGGCAGGCAGGGCGAACAAGCGGGTCACCGGGCCGTCAAGCCCGAGCAGGGCCCGAACTGTGTCACAGCCGGGCCGGCCCGGCCCTGCTGCCGGGCTCTCAGGGCTGGGCGCGGGCCACGGGGCGCTCGGCGCTGCGCCACTCGGGCAGGCCCCCGCGGAACCAGTACACCTTGCTGTGGCCCGCCTTCAGCGCCGCGTGGCTGGCCTTGTAGCTCTTCCAGCACTCGGCGCCGTTGCAGGCGAAGACCAGCGGCGCCGCCTTGTCGGCCGGCAGCTTGCCGAGCTCGAAGCTGTCGGCCTTGGCGTCGTAGTCGGTGTCCTTGGCGCTCTTCTCGATGTAGGGCAGCCACTTCGAGCCGGGCACGTGGCCGGCCTTGAATTCGGTTTCGGTGCGGGTGTCGAAATAGCTGCCGCCCTCGGCCATCAGCCGCGCCACCGCGGCCGCGTCCACCACCGTGGCCCCGGGCAGCTGGCGCGGCGTGAAGTAGCCCAGCGTCGAGACGTAGTCGAAATCGCGCTTGTCGGTGGCCACGACCTTCTCGAAACCCTGGCGTGCCAGCGCCGGCACGGCCAGGCTCTTCAGCAGCGCAGGCTGCAGGGCGCGCAGCGCCGGCGTGCCCGCCAGCGATTGTTTGACGGCCACGCTCAGGCCCGGCACGGGTTTGCTCTCCAGGAAGGCCTGCACCGGTTCGCCGGCGGCCTTCCAGCGCTCGAAGACGGCGCGTTCCACGCCCACCACATCGCACTCGCGGATCTGCAGGCACACCAGCAGCGCGTCTTGGTAACGCAGGTTCTTGACGCTGCGGAAGTGCGCCTTCAGCGAGGTGTTGGCCGCGTTGAGCTCGCCGCGCACCAGGTAGGTGACGACGCTGTCCTGCAGCGGCAGGCCCAGGCGCTTGCCCTGGGCATCGGCGAGTTTTCCCACCTGGCTGCTGGCCAGCGCCACCATCACGGCCTGCACCTCCTTGCCGCTGCCTGCCAGCGGCACATAGCCGTTGCGCAAGGCACTGCCCACCACGTGCGCCGGGGCGATGTAGAAATCACTGAGCTGGGCCCGCGTGCCCGAGAGATCGGCCGTCGCGTCGTTGGACAGCGTCGTGTTCGCTTCGCCGGCGCGCGCTTCTCGCAAGGCCTCGTTCAAGGCGGTGCTGAGCGCCATGTAGGTGACATGGCGCGCCTGCTCGCCGTGGTCGCCCGGGTTCACGCGCACGCTCAGGGGCGCGGCGCTGGCCACGCCGGCCCACAACAGGCTGGCGGCCAGGAGCTTCAGGCCAGGTGAAAAAACGGATGGGTTCATGGCAGGTGCAGCGTGTTGGCCTGGGCAGGGGGTTCGTCGGGAGTTTCGGCGCCGGGGCAGCGCACTGTAGGCCCCGCTTGTTTCAAGGCGTAGACAAACGCCAGCGCTGCACGGCCAGGGCCAGCGCACCGGCCACCACGCCCCAGAAGGCCGCACCAACGCCCCACAGCGTCAGGCCGCTGGCGGTGACGAGGAAGGTGATCAGCGCGGCCTCGCGCTGGCCGTCTTCTTTCATCGCCGTGGCCAGGCCGCCGCCGATCGTGCCCAGCAGCGCGAAGCCGGCCACGGCCAGCACCAGTTCTTTCGGAAAAGCCGCGATCAAGCCCACCACCGCGCCGCCCAGCAGGCCGACGGCGATGTAGATCACGCCGGCCGCGGCGGCAGCCTTCCAGCGCTGGGCGGGGTCTTCGTGCGCCTCGCGGCCCATGCAGATGGCCGCGGTGATGGCCGCGAGGTTCAGTGCATAGCCGCCGAAGGGCGCCAGCAGCAACGAAGCGAGGCCCGTGGTGGCGATGACGGGCGACACCGGCACCGCATAGCCCGCCGCGCGCTGCGCCGCCACGCCGGGCAGGTTCTGCGAGGCCATGGTCACGATGAACAGCGGCAGCGCGATGCCGATGGTGGCCGCCAGGCTGAACTGCGGCGCGGTGAACACCGGCACGGCCCAGGCCTGCGCCCCATCCACACCGCCCAGGTGCAGCTGCCCCTGCAGCGCGGCCACCACCGCGCCCACGGCCAGCACACCGGGCACCGCGTAACGCGGCCACAGGCGCCGGCCCAGCAGGTAGGCCGCGAACATCAGCGCCACCAGCGTGAACTGCGTGCGCAGCGAGGCGAAAGCGTCGAAGGCAAAACGCGCCAACACCCCGGCCAGCAGAGCCGCGGCCAGGGCCTGGGGGATGCGGTCCATCACACGCGCGAACCAGCCCGTGGCGCCGGCCAGCGTGATGAGCACCGCGCACACCATGAAAGCGCCCACGGCCTGCGCCATCGGCACGCCGGCACCGGCGGTGACGAGCAGCGCAGCGCCGGGCGTGCTCCAGGCCGTGAGCACGGGCATGCGGTAGTGCCAGCTCAGGCCCAGGCTGGTGAGGCCCATGCCCAGGCCCAGGGCCCAGATCCACGAGGTGGCCTGCGCCGGTGTGGCGCCGAAAGCAGCGGCCGCCTGGAAGATGATGACCACCGAACTCGTGAAGCCCACGAGCACGGCCACAAAACCGGCCACCAGGGCCGACAGCGGCAGAGACAAACGCAAACCCGACCCCTCCATCGCAGACATCGCAAGAGGGGCCGAGCATAGACGCCGGGTCCGCCGCACCCCGGCGGGGCCTGCCGGCTCAGTCCACCACGAACACCGCCACGCTGCGCGCCGGCACCGTGAAGGCGCCGCTGGTGTTGTCGAAACGCGCCTCGGTGGCCACGCGGCGGTCGGCCGCGGTGGCCGCGGCCAACGCCGGGTGCAGCACATAGCCCTGGCCGGCCAGCGCAGGCACGGTGAGCGTCTGGGCCGTGGTCCCCACGTTCAGCACATAGGTGAGCTTGCGGTGGTTGGCGCCGGCGTAGCCCGTGCCGTCCACCGTGGCCGCGATCACCGTGGGCAGCTGGTTGCTGCCGAGGTTGTGGAACTGCAGGCGCTGCTGGATGTCGTCGGCCGTGCGCAACCGCAGCAGCGTGGTGCCGGCGCGGATCTTCAGCAAGTCGCGGAAGGCGTCGCGCATCCACGCGATCTCGGTGGCCGTGGGCTTGATGTCGGCATTGGCCAGCACCGGGCGCATCAGGTCCCAGGTGTTCTGGTTGTCGGCTGCGCGCGGCAGGCCCACGCCGAAGTTGTTGTCGGTGTAGGTCCAGTCGAGTTTGTTGAACCAGTCGCCGCTGTCGTAGCTGTTGCGGTCGAGGCTCTTGCTGCGCAGCGTGTCCACGCCGGCGTGGAAGTAGGCCGTGCCCTGGGCCAGCGCCACGGTGGCCACGCCCAGCAGCTGCACGCGGGCGCGGTCTTCTTTGCTCGTGGCCGCCGGCAGCTTCATGGCGTTGACGTCGAAGAGCGTCTGGTTGTCGTGGTTCTCGACATAGTTCACCACCTCGCCCGGCTGCGTGGCGTAGCCCACGGGCACGCCGCCGTCGCCGCCCAGGTTCTTGAGCTGCAGCGTGGCGTCCCAATGCGTGACGAGGGTGTAGTCGGCAATGCTGCCGGCCAGCGCGCCCTTGATGAGATCGCCGTACCAGCGCAGGTCGTTCAGCGGGCGGTTGCCGGCGCTGGGGTTGGGGTCGTACCAGAGGCCGTTGATGTAGCCCTGGTTGCTGACGAGCTGGCTGCCGCTGTCGCAGCAGCCGCCGCCGCGCACGGCGTCGCGCATCTTGTCGCCGAAGCTGCCGATGCCAGTGCCGGCCAGGCCGCCCTGGATGGCCTGCGGAAAGCGCGCCCCGTTGGCCACTTCGCCGAAGTTCCAGCCTTCGCCGAAGAGCTGCACGCTGCGGCCGGTGGCGCTGTTCACGCGGGCCTGCAGCTGCTCCATCACCGCGCGCGGCTGGTGGCCCATGATGTCGAAGCGGAAGCTGGCGATCTTGTACTCGCGGGCCCACAGCACCGCCGAGTCGATCATCAGCTTGCCCATCATCAGGTGCTCGGTGGCCGTGTTGTCGCAGCAGGTGCTGTTGGTCACGGCGCCGTTGGCATCCAGGCGGTGGTAGTAGCCCGGCACGATGCGGTCGAGCACGCTCTTGGGGTTCTGGCCGCTGGCGGTGGTGTGGTTGTAGACCACGTCCAGGCCCACGCGCAGGCCGGCGGCGTGCAAGCCCATCACCATCTGGCGGAACTCGACGATGCGCTTGGCGCCATCGGCCGCGGTGCTGGCGTAGCTGCCTTCGGGCGCGTTGTAGTGCCAGGGGTCGTAGCCCCAGTTGAAGCAGTCGGTGCCGGCGGTGGCCGTCACGGCGGCCTGCTGCGTTTCGGCATTGGCCGCGCCCGTGGGCGTGGGCGTGGTGCAGCTGCTCTCGGGGATGCTGGCCAGGTCGTAGGTGGGCAGCAGGTGCACGTCGGTCACGCCGGCATCGGCGATGGCCTTCAGGTGCTTCATGCCGTTGCTGTTCGCTTCGGTGAAGGCGAGGTACTTGCCGCGGTTGGCGGCGCTGACCGTGCTGTCGCTGGCGCTGAAATCGCGCACGTGCAGCTCGTACACCACCATGTCGGTGGCCGCCTGCACCTTGGGCGGCACGGCGCTCGTTTCCCAGCCCGCGGGCTTGAGCGCGGCGGCGCCGAGATCGGCGATGTAGCTGCGGGCGCTGTCGGTGGTGAGGCTGATGCTGTAGGGGTCGGTGACGAGGTTGCGCACCAGGCCCGTGCCGCGCGCGAACACTTCCACGGCAAAGCGGTAGTACTTGCCCGAGAGATCACCCGTGCGCTGCGCGCTCCACACGCCGGTGGCGGCGTCCATCGCCATCTCGTCGACGGTGCTGGCCTCGCCGGTGGCGGTGTCGTAGGTGAAGGCCAGCACCTTCTGCGCCGTGGGCGCCCAGAGCTTGAAGCGGGTGGTGCCCCCGCTGATGCTGACGCCCAGGTCGTTGACGTTGGCGGCAGCCGCGTACAGGTCGTCCAGCGCCGCGGCGTGCTGCGCGGTGGTGGCGTTCTGCACCTGGCCGGCGGCGTTTTCCTGCACCAGCACGAGCTGGCCTTTCAGCAGCGTGGGCACGCGGGTGGCATCGGCGTCTTTCACCGCGAAGACAGCGCCGCTGTCTATCCACTTGAAGCGTTCGGCCGCGGCGGCCGGCACGGTGCCGGTGTGGCGGTCGAGCGTGATGAAGCCGTCGGCGCCGGCCACGCTGCCATCCAGCGGCGCGGTGATCTGCCCGGTGGCCGAGTGGTAGAGCTTCACCACGCCGCCGCCATCCACGCGCGGCCACTGGATCAGCTGCTTGTTCAGCCAAAAGGCACGGGCATCGCGCGTGCTGGCGCTGCGCGTGTCGGGCCTGGCGGTGTAGACGGTGGCGTCGCCTTGCACCAGCCAGACCTCGCCCACGCCAGCGCTGATGCTCAGCGCCGCGTAGTTGACGCGGATGTTGTCGCTGCGGCCGTCTTTGTCGTCACTCTTCGGGGGAAAGCCGTGCACGATGAATTCGAGCGCCGTGCGATTGGCATCGCCCTGCGGGTTGAGCACGGGGATGTTGAACACCACCTCGGCCGCGGCCGCGCTGGGGGCGGCGTAGCCGGGCATGGCGCTGAAGGCCACGGGCGCGGCCCATTGGTCGATGGCCACGCCCGCCGGCAAACGCGCGCTGTCGATGCCGTTGCTCGGCCACAGGTGCAGGCCGTAGGCGCTGTAGTCGCCGGCAAAACGGAGGTAGTGCACCCGCACCGTGTGCAGGTCGGGCGCGCTCGCGCCCAGCGGGTTGCTGGTGTAGGTGACGGGGTCGCCCTGGATGCGCCAGATCTCGTTGCGGCCGGCCTTCAGCGTGTAGCGCTGGTCGGCACCGGCGTGGTCTTTCTCGTCGCCCTTGTGGAAGAGGTAGCCGACGCTGCCGCTCTGCGCGGCCAGCGGCACCTCGATCACCTGGCCGAAGGCCGTGGTGCTGCTGGCGGTGCGGCCGGCGGCCCAGGGGGTCTCGACGGCGGCGTCCCAGGTGTGCAGCGTCCAGCCGGTGTAGTCGCCGGCGGGGCGGCGGTAGTTCACCGTCAAGCTGGTGGCGGGGCCGCCCGGGGCCGGGGCGCTGGCCGCCGGGTTGGCCGGCTGGACGTTGAGCACGGTGGCAAAGCCGGCGTTGCCCAGGGCCAGGCGCGCATCGGGCGCTGGGGCCACGGGCGGCGTGGGCGCGGGCGCCTCGGCAGCACCGCCGCCACCACCACCGCAGCCGGCCAGCAGCAGGGCCGAAGCCAGCGCCGCGCCGAGTTGCAGGCGGGCGCGGGACCAGAAGGAAATGGACAGGGCGGCGGGCATGGCGACCTCCACGGATGGGCAAGGAGGCGCATGCTAGTGAAGTAAAACTACAAATCTACACCGGGACTTACCCGCAGCAAGCAGGGGCGAAAGTCGCCACGGGCAGCGCGCTTCTCCGGCGTAACCGACCTGAAACCGCCCTTCGCTCGGCGACAACGCCACAACCATAAGTAGCTAAACTACATCCTGTCAGCCACTGCCGAGGCCGTCCTGCAGCGCACAGACCGCTCCGTACAATCCCGCGGATGGCTCCCGATCACCAGTTCGTCCTCACCCTGGCCTGCCGCGACACCAAGGGCATCGTGCACGCCGTCTCGGGCCTGCTCTACCAGGCCGGCTGCAACATCATCGATTCGCAGCAGTTCGGCGATCTGGAAGGTGAACACGCCACCGGCCTGTTTTTCATGCGCGTGCACTTCCAGGCGCCGCCGCAATTGGCCAGCGCGGAAACACTCAACACGCTGTTCGAACACACGCGCCAGCAGTTCGGCATGCAGGTGCACTTCCACGCCCTGGGCGTGCGGCCGCGGCTGCTGCTGATGGTGAGCCAGCACGGCCACTGCCTGAACGACCTGCTGTTCCGCTGGAAGAGCGGCAGCTTGGGCGTCGACATCCCGGCCATCGTGAGCAACCACGAGACCTACCGCGGCCTGGCCGAGAGCTACGGCATCCCCTTCCACCACCTGCCGCTGGCCGGCGGCAGCACCGCCGAGGTCAAGCGCGCGCAAGAGCTGCAGGTGGAAGCGCTGGTCGAGCGCGAGCGCATCGACCTCGTGGTGCTGGCGCGCTACATGCAGATCCTGAGCGAGCCCTTCTGCCACGCGCTGGCCGGCCGCGCGATCAACATCCACCACAGCTTCCTGCCCAGCTTCAAGGGCGGCCGGCCCTACCACCAGGCCCACGCGCGCGGCGTGAAGCTCATCGGCGCCACGGCGCATTACGTGACGGCCGATCTCGACGAGGGCCCCATCATCGAGCAGGACGTGCAGCGTGTGGACCACACGCTCTCGGCCGAAGACTTCACCGCCGTGGGCCGCGACATCGAGTGCATGGTGCTGGCCCGCGCGGTGCGCTGGCATGTGGAACACCGGGTGCTGGTCAACGGCCACAAGTGCGTGGTCTTCCGCTGAACGCCGCAGCCGCGCCCCGATGAAACGCCCCGCCCCACCACCCACGCCCGCCGAGAGCCCCGACGAGGCCGAAGCGCGCTTCTACGAGGCCCTGCGCCAGGGCGACCTGGCCGCGCTGATGGCACTGTGGGCCGATGAAGACGAGATCGCCTGCGTGCACCCCGGCGGCGGCCGCGTGCTCGGCGTGGCGGCCATCCGCGGCAGCTTCGAGAGCATCTTCGCCAACGGCGGCATCCCGGTGCAGACCGAGCAGGTGCACCGCCTGCATCAAGAGAACTTCGCGCTGCACCACTTGGTGGAACGCATCGAGGTGCCCGGCGAGCAGGGCGCGCAGACCGGCTGGGTGCTGGCCACCAACGTGTTCATCAAGACGGCGCTGGGCTGGCGCATCGCAGCCCACCACGCCAGCCCCGGCCTGCCGCCCGAGCTGGCCGCGCTGGCCGGCCTGGGCGCCGACGGCGACACGCCGGCCACGCTGCACTAGCGGCGCGCCGGTTTCACGATGCAGGGCTACCGCAGCCCGGCCTGGCTGCCGGGCGGAAACCTCCAGACCATCTGGGCGGCCAAACTCGCGCGCCGCCACCTCGGGCCGCCACCGCAATTCACACGTGAACGCTGGACGACACCCGATGGCGACTTCATCGACGTTGACCACCTGCAGCGCGCGCCCGAAGCGCCGCCGCCGAAGCAGCACCTCGTGCTCTTCCACGGCCTGGAAGGCAGCAGCGCCAGCCAGTACGCGCAGGCCTTTGCCACCGTGGCGCGCGAGCGCGGCTGGGCCTACAGCGTGCCGCACTTCCGTGGCTGCTCGGGCGAGCTGAACCTGGCGCCGCGCGCCTACCACTCGGGCGATTTCGAAGAGATCGGCTTCATGCTGCAGCGCCTGCGCGAACGTTGTGCCGCGCCGCTGCTGGCGGTGGGCATCTCGCTCGGTGGCAACGCGCTGCTGCGCTGGGCACAAGAGGCCGGCGACAGCGCCGCCGCCACGGCCGCAGCGGTGGCTTCGGTGAGCTCGCCCATCGACCTGGCCGCCGCCGGCCACGCCATCGACCGCGGCTTCAACTGGCTGGTCTACTCGCGCATGTTCCTCGCGACCATGAAGCCGCGCGCGCTGGCCAAGTGGCAGCAGCACCCGGGCCTGTTCGACCGCGAACAGCTGGCGCGCGCACGCACGCTCTACGAGTTCGACAACGTCTTCACCGCGCCGTTGCACGGCTTTGCCGACACACCCGACTACTGGCGCCGCGCCTCGGCCAAGCCGCAGCTGGCGCGCATCCGCATCCCGGCGCTGGTGCTCAATGCGCAGAACGACCCCTTCGTGCCGGGCAGCAGCCTGCCGTCGCAGGCCCAGGTGGGCCGCCACGTCACGCTGTGGCAGCCGGTGCACGGCGGGCATGTGGGCTTTCCGCACGGCGCGCCGCCCGGGCGCGTGCTGGCCATGCCGCAGGCGGTGAGCGCCTGGTTGGCCGGCGAACGCTGAAAACAACGCAAGATCGCGACATGGACCCCATCGTCGAAGCCGCGCTGCGCAAGTGGCCCAACGTGCCGCACTGCCACGGCTGGCTCGCGCTGGACGCGCGCGGCAACTGGTACATGCGCGACGAACGCACGCAGCAAGCCGGACCCTTCCCACTCAGCAAGGGCAGCCGCATCGAACACGAGAAGCTGCGCCAGTTCATCGAACGCAACTACGCCGCCGACGAAGCCGGCGCCTGGTACTTCCAGAACGGCCCGCAGCGGGTGTATGTCGACCTCGAAGCCGCGCCCTGGGTGTGGCGCGTGGGTGATGCCGCAGGCTGGCCCATCACCAGCCACACCGGCCTGGCCACCGAGGTGCTCAACGCCTGGCTGGATGAAACCGGCCGGCTCTTCCTGCACACGCCGCTGGGCCTGGGCCTGGTGCACACGCAGGACATGGAATTCGCCGCGCGCGCCGTGGAAGCCGAGGCCTGGGTGCCGCAGCCCATGCCCTTCGCGCAGATGGCCTTGCACTTCGGCCACGTGCTGCAGCCGCGGCCCTGAAACAAAAAAGGCCACCTCGCGGTGGCCTTTTTTCGTCGCTGCGGTGCGCCGCAGCGCACGTGCTCAGTTCGGCGCACTGGCTGCGGCCGAAGCCGCGGCGGCCGGTGCTGCCGGCTCGGCCAGCTTGCCGCCACTCTGGTTGGCCATGTAGACCACGGCACGGCCGATCTCGAAATCGGAGTACTCACCGCCACCTTGCGCGCCCATCGCGCCCTTGCCCTTGAGCGCCGAGGTCAGCAGTGCTTCGTAGCCTGTGGCGATGCGCGGGGCCCAGGCGGCGGCATCGCCCAGCTTGGGGGCACCAGCGGCGCCCACGTTGTGGCAGGCGGCACACTGGCCGTTGTAGACCACATCGCCCGTGCGCAGCACCACCGGGGCCGAGGCGTCCTTGACCTCCACGGTGCCGACGGGCTGCAGGCGCTTGGCCACGGCCTCGGGGCCCAGGCCGTCGCTGCCGGCGCTGGGCTTGGCGCCGAAATCGACGTAGTTCACCAACAGGATGATGCCGAGGATGGGGATGATGAACGAGGCCAGCACCGCCACCACCAGCTGTTTGGGCGTCTTGATCGGCCCTTCGTGGTTTTCGGCGTGGGCGCCTTCGTGCGCCTGGTCGTGCCCCTGGTCGTGCGTCTGACTCATGAATTCCTCGGGTTTCTGGTGCTGCAGAAGCGGCTTGCCTTGGCAGGCAAAAACCCATCGATTATAGGGGGCCGGCCCTTGCGCCCAAGACGCCCGGCGCGGCGCAAGCGTGGCATCTGCACCCCGGGGGCTAGAATGCTGGGCTGTCCACGAGCGACCGTGGTGAAGTGGATATCATGCGGCCCTCCGAAGGCCACGTCGCAGGTTCGATTCCTGCCGGTCGCACCAAGCCCGCTCCCGGCGGGCGGCAGAATGGCCGCATGGCCAACCCCCCCAAGCCCCCCGGCGACGGCACGCCCGCCGCCGAACTGAAGCAGCGGCTGAGGGGCCTCACACCGCGCCAAGCCGAAACGATGCGCCGCGTGCTGCAGTTGCAAGCCGCCGGCGACAGCCTGATGGCCGGGCAATGGCTGCTGCAACTGGCCGCTGAAGTCCCCGATCACCCCGAGGTGCTGCTCGAGCTGGCCCAACAGTCGCGCAATGCAGGCGATTGGCCCGCGGCCGCGGCACGGCTCCTGCGCGCCACCGAGCACCGCACCGACGACCCCCGCCTGTGGTTGCTGCTGGCCCAGGCCCAGGACGAAACCGATGACGCCGCAGCCGCCCAGCGCAGTTTGGTGGCGGCAGCCGGCTGCACGCGCAGCGCGCAAGGCTGGCTCGAACTCAGCCAGGAATGCGACCGCCAGGGCCACTACGCCGAGGCGCTGAGCGCCGCAGAAGCCCACCTCGCCTTGCTGCCCGATTCAGCCCCGGGGCTGCTGCAACGCTCGCGTTGCCACAAGGCGCTGGGCCACAGCGCGCCGGCCGCGGCCGATTGCCGGCGGCTGATCGAGCTCGACCGCGAAGCGCCGCGTGCGTGGTTCGCCCTCGTCGACCTGAAGACCGAGCCACTGCAGCCCGCCGAAGTGGACCAGCTCGCCACGGCCAGCCAGCGCGGCACGGCGCCAGCGGCCGAACAGGCCTGGCTGGATTTCGCCCTGGGCGGCGCGCTGGAGGCCGCCGGCCGGCCGGCCGAGGCGCTGCAGGCTCTGCAGCGCGCCAATGCCGGTGTGCGCCGCACCCTGCCCTGGCAGGCCGCGGCTTTTGCGCAGCAGATGCAAGCCCTGGACGCGGCCTTCGCAGCGCCGGGCGCGCGCAGCGCCACGGCGCAGGGCGAGGAGGTGATCTTTCTCGTGGGGCTGCCGCGCTCGGGCAGCACGCTGGTGGAGCAGGTGCTCGCCAGCCACCCGCGTGTGGAAGGGGCCAGCGAGCTGCCCTACCTGCAGCTGGTGATCGAAGAAGAATCGCAACGCCGCGGCCGTCGCTTCCCGCTGTGGGCCGCCGACGCCAGCGCGGCCGACTGGGTCCGCCTGGGCCGCGACTACCTGCGCCGCAGCGCCCGCTGGCGGCGGCGGCGCCCGGTGTCCACCGACAAGCTGCCCGACAACTGGCTGCTCACCGGCGCCGTGCGCGCGATGCTGCCGGGCGCACGCATCGTCGATTGCCGGCGCGAGGCGCTGCAGACCTGCTGGTCTTGCTACAAGCAGCTCTTCGGCCCGGGCCTGGCGGCCTACAGCTACGACTTCGAAAGCCTGGCGCAGTTCGCCGTGGCCTGCGAGCGCTCGGGCGATGCCTGGGCTGCGCGCGAGCCGGGACACGTGCGTGTGCAGCACTACGAAGCCTTGATCCGGAACGCCGAGCACGAGATCCGTGCACTGCTGGCCTTCTGCGGCCTGCCCTTCGATCCCGCCTGCCTCAGTGCCCATGCTGCGCAGCGCGCCATCCGCACCCCGAGCGCGCTGCAGGTGCGGCAACCGATGAAGCGCATCTCGGCCCCGGCGGATGCCTATGGCGAACTGCTGGCCCCACTGCGCGAGGCCTTGATGCGCGCACGCCACCAGAACGGTGCAAACCCGGACTACAAACTAGGTGTTCGGTGACCCCTGTGTGTCGGTCCCCGCGAATGCGGGGTTGTTGCTAGGGGGCGCGCATGGGACCGTCACGGCGAGTGTGGGAGGGGCCGCCGCAGAAGCGGCATTCCGCATTCGAGACGGTCGAAGTCGCGGGCACCGGAAGCCTCCGGGCCCAGCGATGAATCTCAACCTTTTGCTCTCAGAACGCCAGGAGTCCCGATGACAACCCGTTTCCTTTCCAGCACTGCGCGCACCTCGATCGCCCTCGCGATCGGCGCCGGCGCCCTCTTCGCCGCCGCCACCGCCCACGCCCAAGTCGTGAGCAGCGGCATCGTCAACCTGAACATCCCCGCCTCCACCAACGGTCTGTACCTGAACGTGGTGACCGGTGCAAACAACCTGCCTGCCGCTGGCACCGGCACCACCGTGCCCGGCTGGGACATCAACCCCTGGAGCGCCACCGGCATCGCCTTCTTCAGCCCGGGGGCTCCGGCTGGCGGCGCCTACGTGATCACGTCTACCAGCAACGTGACGAACCTGACCCCTGGCAGCCTCATCGGCGCCGGCAGCAGCTTCGGTTCGGGCACCACCGCCAACCAGGCCCAGTGGACGCTGAACAGCTCGGACAACTTCTTCGGCTTCCGTTTCAACAACGAAGCCGGCGGCACGCTGCACTACGGTTGGGCGCAGATCGCCTTCGGCGCCACCCTGACGGACCGCACCCTGGTGCAGTACGCCTTCGAGCTGACCCCTGGCGCGTCGATCGCCGTCGTGCCTGAGCCCAGCACCTACGCCATGATGGGCCTGGGCGTGCTCGGCCTGATGGCCGCTGCTCGCCGCCGCAAGGCCAAGCAGGCCTGATTCCAGGCTTCGGCAAGCACGCCCTGGGGGCCTTCGGGCGCCCAGGGCGTTTTTGCGTCGGCCAGCTTTCAGCGCCAGCCCGCGATGGTGACGCCCAGGCCGATGCGGTTCTGGCGGATGTTGTAGTCGACCATGCTCTCGCCGTAGCCTGTGAACCACTGCAGGTGGCCGTGCAACACGCCGCTGAGCGGAAACACCCATTCCAGTTGCAGCGAGCCTCGCGAGCGCGCACCGCCGCGCAGCGAGTGCCGCAACTGCAGGTTGAGGGCCTGTTCGCCCCAGTAGCGCCCCAGCAGCAGCTCGGCACGGCCGATGTGGTCTTCGATGTCGGGGTTGTCGTCGGCGTTGGCTTTTTCGCGCAGGCGCAGCCAGGGCCGCAGCTCGACCAGCCATTCGTCTCGCTCGAAGGCCAGCGTGCCAATGATGCGGTTCCAACTGCGCGACAGCGGCAACGAACGGCCGTTGCTCTGGTGGTTCAGCGACAGCGTGGCCGCGCGCATCTGCCAGCCCAGAAGCTGCTGCTGCAACGGCCACACGAGCATCAGCTCGGGCTCGTAGTTGGTTTCGCGAAACGGGCGCGAGATGGCACCGTTGTAGACCTGCCAGCGTGACGACTGCGTGTAGCCGCCCCACAGGTTGACCGGGCTGCCCAGCAGCTCACGGCCCAGCAGTGCTTTCAGGCTCAGCTGGTACTTGGCCTCCACGTCCCGCAGCGGCAGGGCCTCGCTGACGCTGCGATCGGGCGCCGGCGAGCTGGGCCGCGTATTGACCTGGTCGCTCCAGGTGGCCGGCAGCACATAGACGGGTTTGTAGGGCCGCGGCGCAAACAGCGGGCCGACGCTGCCGGCGGTCAGGTCCCAACGGCGGTCCAGACGAGACGGCGACGCAGCGCCGGCAGCGGGCTGTGCGGCCGGGGGCGCCGGCACGGCGGCGGGGGGCGCAGGGATCGCAGGGGGCGCCTTGCGCTCGTGCAGGCGGTCGTAGCACGCCAGGCGCAGGGCATCGTCGGCCAGCGCGGTGCACTCCACGGCCGGCAGCGCCGCGGCCGCCGCTTGGGCCTGGGCCGGCGCCAGCAGCCACAAGCAGGACAAGCTCAGAACCCGCGCCACCGGCCGGGGCCGGCGCGGGGCCAGGGATGAGCGGGGATGCAGGGCGGTTCGTGGCATCGGCAGGCGTAAGGACAGTGTGGCAACAAAGGGCAAGCGGCGCGGGCGGCGAAGCGGCACCATGCACGCATTCTGCGGGGCGGCCGCGCAAACCCGCTCCGGCCCCTTGGCTGCTGGATGCCGGCCCTGTGACGATCTGTCACATTGCTGTCTACACTCGTGCCGGCCCTGCAGGCCTTGCTCACCAAGACCATGCCTCAGCGTAAAGACAGCTTCCGCCGCACTTCAACCGCTTGCCTGCTGGCCGCCCTGACCGGCGCCGGCCATGCGCAGGCCCCCGTGCAAGCCCAGAACACCGAAGGCTCGGCCCCACCGATGACGGTGCCGGCCACCCTGCCCGAGCTGCGCCTGCCCGATGTGCGCGACATCAACATCGCCGTGCCGCGGCAGGTGCGCGCTGCGCAGGCCGTGCTGGGCATGGGCAAGCAGCGCCTGGCGCTGGTGCTGGGCCTGGGCAAGGTGGGCCACCGCTCGGTGGTGGACAGCGCCCCCCGCAACACCCAGGCCGTGGCCGCAGCGCTGCGCAGCGGCGGCTTCGTCGTGATGACGCGCGAAGACCTCACCGCGGCCGACCTGCGCGCCACGCTGAAAGAGTTCCGCGACCGGCTGCAGCCCGGCGGCGTGGGCTTCGTCTACGTCACCGGCCTGGGCGCCCAGGTTGCGGGCCGCAACCTGCTGCTGCCGCGCGACGCGGCGCTCGACGCCAGCATGCCGCCGGAGCGCCTGGCCCAACGCCTGGCCGAGACCTCGGTGCCGCTGGACGAGGTGGCCGATGCCCTCATAGGCACGCCCGACAGCCTGCGCCTGCTGGTGGTGGAAGCCGCCTGGCAGCACCCGGTGCTGGCCACGCTGCCGCAGCAGGGCCTGGCACAGCCCCGGGTACCGCACGGCATGATGGCCATGCTGGGCCTGGCTCCTGGCGCCGTGCAGGAGGTGCCCGCGGTGGCACCGCTGCCGCTGCCGGCCCCCACGGCCCCGGCCGAGCTGGCGGCCACGCCCTTCGTGCGCACGCTGGTAGGCGCGCTGCTCAAGCCGCGCATCAACGGCCCCGAGGTGCTGCGCAGCACGCGCCGCTCGATGGTGGACGCCACGCTCGGCCAGACCAGCCCCTGGATCGGTGGCGATACCGACGACCGCGAAGAGCTCGCCGAAGCTTCGCTGCTCGACGGACTGATCCCGCGCACGCCGGAAGAGATCGCCCGCGAAGCCTTGCGCCAGGGCTCGCGCATGCTCACGCGGCCGGCGGTGCGTGCGGCCGGTGAGCAGTCGGTGGCCGAGGTGCTGGCACAGAGCGCCACACCCCCGGCCCCCGCGGCCACCTTGGCCGCCCCAGCGGTGGACACCCCCCAGACCACCGCCACGCCCGATGCCAAGCCCCTGAGCAATGCGGCCAAGACCGGCAGCAGCCTGGGCAGCACGGTTGGCAGCGCCGTCAGTGCACTGGGCACCGTGGCCGGCGTGGCCACCACGGTGGCCGGTGTGGCGGCCACCGCGCAGGTGGCCAAGGCAGCCGCCACCGTGAGCGCGGCGACCACGGCCGCCGGTGCCGTGGGCAGCGCGGCCAGCAGCCTGGGCAGCACGGCGGTGGCGCTGGCGGCGCGTGCCGGCGGTTCTTCTTCCAGCGGCAGCGCAGCCGCCAGCACCGTGGCGGCTGCCACCGCCCCCAGCGCCGTGGCCGTGGTGGCCCCGGCGGCGGCCGTGGCCGCTGTGCCTGTGGGCGCACCGGCAGCTGCAGCGGCCGCAGCCACAGCGCCGGCCGTGCCCGCCACGGCAGCGGGCAGCACGGCCACCGGCGCCGCTGCAGCCGCCACGGCCCCCCCGTTGCCTGCGGGTGAGGGCGCTGCCGGTGCCAGTGGCGCTGAAGCAGCAGCCAGCACGGCCCCGGCAGCCGCAGCGGCCAACCAGGCGGTGAACCAGCCTGGCGACACCCCGGTGGACGGTGCCGACGCCGCGCGCCGCGCCGCGCCGGCGGCCACCGCTGCGGCCGAGGCCGTGCAGCCCGGCCAGCCTGCGCAAGGCGCCAGGGCCAACCCGGCCGAAGCCCCCGCCACCCCGGCGGTGCCGGTGCCGCGCCGCAACCCCTTCGGCTACACCGAGGGCGACAGCTTCACCTACCAGGTGCTCGACACCTGGGCCGACGAGGTGGTGGGCGAATACACCACCGCCATCGATGAGGTGATGAAGGACGGCGCGCTGCGCGCCAACGGCCAGCAGCTGCAGATGGACCCGCAGGGCCGGCCCACGCGCCTGGCGCGGCCCGACGGCAGTTTCTCCATCTTCGAGCCGCACCAAGACCTGTGGTGGGCCGACCCGAAACGCGGCGACCGCCGTGTGGTGCGCTTCATCGAGAAGTTCCAGCGTGCCGACCAGAGCACCGGCCAGACCGAATGGCGCGGCGGCAGCCTGGTGGCGCGCGCCACCGAAATCGAAACGCCGGCCGGCAAGTTCGACGTGCTGCCCATCGAGAGCACCGGCACCTGGACGGAAACCCTGGCCAACGGCACGCGCAGCAACGGCCAGTGGACCCGCACCGTCTACTACTCGCCCAAGCTCAAGCACCCCGTGGCCATCGACGTGCGCGACGCCGATGCCATGGGCCGCCCGCTGCGCCGCGAGCGCATCCAGCTGATGCACGCGCAGCAGGCGCGCTCCACGCCCTGAGGGCCGACGTGGTGCGGTCCAGCCCCCCGGCCGCGGCCCGCGTGGCCGCCGCGGTGATAGCGGTAGCCGCCGCGCTGCTCGGCGGCTGCGCCAGCAGCCCCGACGGCCGCCCCAGCACCGACGGCCCCGAGGCCCGCCCACCCCCGGGGCTGGCCCAGGTGCCCGATGCCGTGCCGCGTGTGGAACCCTTGCGCGTGGGCGGGCCGAACAAGCCCTACCGCATCAACGGCCGCAGCTACACGCCCATGACCGACGACCTGCCGCTGCAGGAAGAAGGTCTGGCCTCCTGGTACGGGCGCAAGTTCCACGGCCAGCGCACCTCCAACGGCGAGGTCTACGACATGTACGCGATGACGGCCGCGCACAAGACCATGCCCTTGCCGAGTTATGCGCGGGTGCGCAACCCGGCCAACGGCCGCGAGATCGTGGTGCGCATCAACGACCGCGGGCCTTTCGCGGATGGGCGCGTCATCGACCTCAGCTACACCGCCGCACTGAAGCTGGGCGTGCTGGCCGGCGTGGCGCCGGTGCAGGTGCAGCGCATTACTTTCGACGAGATCCGCAGCGGCCGCTGGCAGCAGCCGCGCGACGAGACCGTGGCCATCGCCCCCGGCCGCAAGCCGCCGCTGGTGCTGGACGACGCCCTGCCCGGCGACCGCGCGCCCGCGGGCTTCTGGCTGCAGGTAGGGGCGTTCCGCCAGTTCGAGGGCGCACAGCAACTGCAGCGCCAGCTGCTGGCCACGCCGCAGGCGGGTGTGGACAGCATCGCGGTGTTCGAGGAGGCCGGGCTCTTCCGCGTGCAGGCCGGCCCCTACGCCACGCGCGCCGACGCGCAGCAGGCCGCCGAACGCGTGCGCCGCCACACCGGCCGCAGCCCGCTGCTGGTGGACCGCAGCGCGCCCTGAGCGGCCGCCACGCGCACCGGGCCCGCACCCGGGGGCCCTAGATCGGTAGTGGTGCCAGCTTGCCCGGCACCCGCTTTGCCCCGATGCTCGCCCGCTGTCCGCCCGGCCCCGCCGGACGGCTTTGCCACCCCGGAGATTCCATGCGCCAGCCCCCCGCCACCCCCACGCCCGCGGCCCCCATCACTTTCGTCGTGCAGGGCCAGGCGGCGCCGGGGGGCGTACAAGCCGGGGGTGGCACGCGCAGCGCCGGGGGCGGCGGTGCCGCGCGCACCCTGCCCGGCACCGTGAAGGCCGCCGTGCGCCTGGGCGCACTGCGCGGCACGGCGCAGCCGCACACGCTGGTGGCGGTGCCGGGTGAAGACGTGGTGGCGCTGCACATCGCCGGCGGCCCGGTGCTGCTGCTGCACCCCGAAAACGCGCGTGATCTGATGCTGGCCCAGGCCGGCGCAGCCACCACGCGCGGCGGCCGCGCGCTCAGCGCGGCGCAGGCCGCAGGCGCGGGCGTGCCGGTGTCGGCCACGCTCCGCTGGCAGGGCCTGGAGGCCAGCACGCCCACACGCGGCCTGCTGGGCGATGTGGTACTGGCCGCCTTCGAGGTGCTGACGGGCCTGGTGAAAGACGAAGTGGCCGACTTCGCCGCCAGCCAGGTGGTGGCCAAGGTCGACAGCCAGGTGCAGGCCGGCGTCTACGCGCTCTCGCCCGAGAGCCTGCCGGCGCTGAAGGGCAGCGGCCGGCGCGTGGCCACGCTGCCGGCCAGCACCGAGCCGGTGCTGGTGCTGATCCACGGCACCTTCGTCGAGACCACCAGCACCTTCGGCAAGCTGTGGGCGCAGCACCCGCAGCGTGTGCGCCAGCTCTTCCAGCACTACGGCGGCCGCGTCTACGCGCTGGAGCACGAGACGCTGGGCAAGAGCCCCATCGACAACGCACTCGAACTCGTGAAGGCCCTGCCGCGCGGCACGCGCCTGCACCTGCTGACGCACTCGCGCGGCGGCCTGGTGGCCGAGGTGCTGGCGCGTTTGGCGCACCAGCGCAGCGTGGGCGCGGCCGATGACGCGTTTTTTACTGGCCCGGCCTACGCCGCGCAGCGCGCCACGCTGCGCCTGCTGGCCGAAGAGATGACCGCGCGCGACGTGAAAGTGGAGCGTGTGGTGCGCGTGGCCTGCCCGGCGCGCGGCACGCTGCTGGCCAGCAAGCGGCTCGACGCCTACCTCTCGGTCTTCAAGTGGGCGCTGGAAGCCACCGGCCTGCCGCTGCTGCCAGCGGTGATGGATTTCCTGGGCGAAGTGGCGCGCCGCCGCGCCGACCCCGCGCTGCTGCCCGGCATGGCGGCCATGATCGCCGGCACGCCGCTGCTGGAGTGGCTGAACGCCGCGCCTGCGCCCATCAACGGTGAACTGCGCGTGGTGGCCGGCGATCTGGAAGGCGACAGCCTCACCAGCTGGCTCAAGACCCTGGTGACCGACGCCTACTACTGGACCGACCACGACATCGTCGTGCAGACGAGTTCGATGTACGCCGGCGCGCCGCGGGCCGGTGGTGCCAGCTTCCTGCTCGACCAAGGCGGCAAGACCACGCACTTCGCCTACTTCGTCAACGCGCGCACCGTCGAGGCGGTGGTGGATGCGCTGGTGCAGAAGCCGCTGCCGGCGGGTTTTGCGCCCATCGGTCCGCTGTCCTGGGCCGGGCGCTCGGCCGACGGCCTGCGCGGTGCCGAAGCACAGGAAAGCAGCGACCCCAGCAAACCGGCCGTCTTCATGCTGCCCGGCATCCTCGGCAGCAACCTCGCGGTGGACGGCCGCCGCATCTGGCTGGGCCTGGGCCTGGTGGGCGGGCTGGGGCAGCTGGAGTACGCGCCTGGCAGCGCAGAACGTGTGCAGCCCGACGGCGCCATCTCGCTGGTCTACGACAAGCTGATGCGCCACCTGCAGGCCACGCACGAGGTCATCGAATTCGCCTTCGACTGGCGCGTGCCCATCGAGCAGGAAGGCCGCCGCCTGGCCGCGGCCGTGACGGCGGCGCTGGACGCGCGCGCGGCCAGTGGCACGGCGGTGCAGATCCTCGCGCACTCGATGGGCGGCGTGCTCGCGCGCTGCATGGCGCTGGAGGCGCCGGCCGTCTGGCAGCGCCTGATGGCCCACCCGCAGGCGCGGCTGCTGATGCTGGGCACGCCCAACGGCGGCTCATGGGCGCCGATGCAGGTGCTCAGCGGCGACGACACCTTCGGCAACGCGCTGGCGGCCTTCGGCTCGCCGCTGGCCGACCGCGCGGCGCGCCGCATCATGGCCGGCATGCCGGGTTTCCTGCAGCTGCAGGCCGGCCTGCTGGACCCGGCCCTGGGCCTGGACCAAGCGGCCACCTGGGCCCGCCTGGGCGATGACGACTACACCCGCATGCAGCAGGCCAACTGGTGGCACCGCCATGCCGGTGAGGAGATGCAGGCCGCCTACCACTGGGGCGTGCCGCCGCAAGCCGTGCTGGACGCCGCCAAGGCCCTGCGCCAGCGCCTGGACGCGCAGCGCGAGCAAGACCTGCCGCAATGGGCGCACAAGCTGGCGCTGGTGGTGGGCCGCGCCCCGGCCACGCCGGTGGGCTATGAAGTTGGCGCGCAAGGCTTCGTCTACCTCGATGCGAACGACGGTGACGGCCGCGTGCCGCTGACATCGGCACTGCTGCCCGGCGTGGCCACCTGGCAGCTCGGCTGCGACCACGGCAGCCTGCCCAGCGAAACCGCGGCTTTCCCCGCCTACGTGGAACTGCTGAACACAGGCAAGACCGCGGCGCTGCCGCCGCTGCTGGACAGCGCCACGCGCGGCGCCCGCAGCGCGCCGGTGCGCAGCCGGCCCTCGCGCCAGCGCCGCAGCGCGCGGCCTGCGGCCTTGCAGGACGCGGTGTTCCGCAGCCCCAGCGGCGCGGTGGACACCGGCACCACGCCGGCCAGCGACACCGGCACGCTGCAACTGCGCGTGCTCAACGGCAACCTCAGCTTCATCGGCGAGCCGCTGCTCATCGGCCACTACACCGCCAGCGAGCTGACCGGCACCGAGAACGTCGTCGACCGCATGCTCGGTGGCAGCCTGCAGCAGGCGCTGGCGGCCGGGCTCTACCCCTCGGTGGTGGGCACGCACCAGGTCTTCGTGAACACGCGCCGCGACCCCGGCAACCCCTGGCGCGAACCGCGTCCGCATGGCGTGCTGGTGGTGGGCTTGGGCGAGGAGGGCGAGCTGCGCGAGGCCGAACTCAGCGCCAGCGTGCGCCAGGGCGTGCTGGCCTGGGCGCAGCGCCAGGCCGAAGGTGTGGGCCGCGGCGATGCCAGCGCCGCCAAGCCCACGCTGGCCGCCACGCTGCTGGGCAGCGGCGGCCTGGGCATCAGCCCGGCAGCCGCGGCGCGCGCCATCGCCCGCGGCGTGGCCGAGGCCAACCAGCGCGCCACCGCCTCGGGCTGGCCCGCGGTGCAGCGCCTGACGCTGGTGGAGCTCTACCTCGACCGCGCCACCGACGCCTGGAACGGCCTGCACCTGCTCGCCGAGGGCCACGCCGGGTCCTACCGCTTCGAGCTGCTGCCCGAGATCAGCAGCGGCACCGGCCCGCTGCGCCGCCAGCTCGACAACGGCTACCGCGGCACCGACCACGACCTCATCCGCGCCACCACACGCGCCGACGGCAGCCTGGAGTACGTGCTCGACACCCGCCGCGCGCGCACCGAGGTGCGTTCGCTGCGCCCGCAGACGCCCTTGCTGCGCGAGCTGCTGACCGCCGCCGCCACCGACCGCAACGACGACCCGGCGCTGGGCCGCACGCTTTTCCAGCTGCTGGTGCCCACCGAGATCGAGCCCTTCCTCGGCGGCCTGGACCGCATGGTGCTGGAGCTCGACGGCGGCACCGCCGCGCTGCCCTGGGAGCTGCTGGACACCGGCCTGCCCGGCGTGGGCGCAACGGGCGCCGCGCTGCCCGGCGAGACGCTGATGCCCTGGGCCATCCGCGCGCGGCTGCTGCGCCGCCTGCAGAAGGGCGGCCCGGCCGCCAAGCCGCGCGATGCCAGCGCCGACCACGACGTGCTCATCATCGGCGAGCCCCAGGTCAGCGACGAGTGGGCGCCGCTGCCCGCCGCGCGCGAAGAAGCGCTGGCCGTGGAAGAAGCGCTGTGCGGCGCCGGCGGCCTGCCGCCCGAGCGTGTGCTGGCGCTGGTGGACAGCCCCGCGGCGCAGACCGTCATCGGCGCGCTGCTCACGCGGCCCTGGCGCATCGTGCACATCAGCGGGCATGGCGAAGCGCCTTCGGCGGCCAACGCCGGCGGCGTGGTGCTCTCGGGCGGGCACCACCTGGGGCCGGCGGAGATCGAGGCCATGCGCGTGGTGCCGGAGCTGGTGTTCGTGAACTGCTGCAACCTGGCGCAGTACGACCAAGGACTGGCCCTGCGCCCGGGCTTCGACCCCGGCGCCTTCGCCGCCGTGGTGGCCGACCAGCTCATCGCCAAGGGCGTGCGCTGCGTCATTGCCTGCGGCTGGCCCGTCAACGACGGCCCGGCGGCCGAGTTCGCGCGGGTCTTCTACACGCAGCTGCTGCGCGGCGCGCGTTTCATCGACGCCGTGGCCGAAGCGCGCAGCGCCTGCTGGCGCGCCATGCCGCACGGCAAGAGCTGGGCCGCCTACCAGTGTTATGGCGACGCGAACTGGGTCTACCGCACCCGCACCGGCGACGCCCAGGCGCCGGCCGCCGCGGCGAAACGCGACGAGTTCGCCGACATCGCCTCGCCACCGGCGCTGACGCTGGCGCTGGAGACGCTGGCCACGCGCGCCCGCTACATGGGCGGCGCCAAACCCGCGCTGGCCGCCGCGGTGCAACAGCTGGTGCAGCGCTTCGAGGCGCGCTGGGGTGGCATGGGCGCGGTGGCCGAAGCTTTTGCCGTGGCCTGGCAGGCGCTGGGCGACCGGCCGCAGGCCATCACCTGGTACGGCCGCGCGGTGGCTGCGGCCGACGGCAGCGCTTCCTTCAAGTCCGAAGAGCAGATGCTCAACCTCAGCGCACGCCAGGCCTGGGCCGATGCCAGTGACGCCGGCGACGGTGGCGGCGGCTCCGGGCCAGACACCGAAGCGCTGCGCCAGCGCCTGGTGGGCGCCGTGGCCGCGCTGCAGCAGCTGTGCCTGGCGCGCCCCAGCGCCGAGCGCTGGAGCCTGCTGGGCTCGGCCTGCAAACGCCTGTACCTGCTGGAACGCCAGGCGCGCCGGGCCGTGGCTGCGCGCACGGCGCTGCAACGTGCCCATGCCGCCTACCGCGATGCCGACCTGCTCGTGCAGCAACAAGCAGGCGCCGAAGCCGCCCGCTGCTACCCGCTGCAGAACGCCTTTGCGCTGGCGCTGTGCCTGGACGCCGACGGCCGCGCCTTCGATGCCGCCGACCGCGCCGCGCTGGCCTCGGCCCAAGCCGCCGCCGGCCAGCGACCCGATTTCTGGAGCGAAGCCGGCGAGGTGGAGTTCCGCCTGTGGCGGGCCCTGGCCGAGGGCCGCCTCGCGGCCGAGGCCGAAGCACTGCAGCGCGCCTTCGAAGACCTGCACGGGCAGCACAACGCACCCAACGACTGGGCCTCGGTGGCCGACCAGGCCGAGCTGGTGCTGGCGCCGCGCCTGCTGCGCGGCAGCGGCGGCGGCACGGCCCGCGCGGCGCGCGCGCTGCTCACGCAGCTGCAACAGTTCGCCGCCGCATTCACCACCGCAGCGGGGGCGGCCGCTTGAGCTTCAAACAACACGCCTTCGTGGCCATGCCCTTCGGCACCAAGCCCGGGGCCGACGGCCAGCCCATCGACTTCAACCGCATCTACCGCGAGCTCATCAAGCCCGCGCTGGAAGACGCCGGTTTCGAGGTCTTCCGCGCCGACGAAGAAGAGCGGGCCGGCGACATCCGCACCGACATGTTCCAGGAGCTGCTGGCCGCCGACCTGGTGGTGGCCGACCTGACGCTGGACAACCCCAACGTCTGGTACGAGCTCGGTGTGCGCCACGCGCTGCGCGCACGCGGCGTGGTGCTGGTGCAGGGCCCGCGCAACACCAGCCCCTTCGACATCTACACCGACCGCAAGCTGCGTTACGGCGTGGCCGCCGGCGCGCCCGACCCGGCCACGCTGGCCGCCGACCGCGCCGCCCT
This sequence comes from beta proteobacterium AAP65, assembly GCA_001295865.1. Taxonomy (GTDB): domain Bacteria; phylum Pseudomonadota; class Gammaproteobacteria; order Burkholderiales; family Burkholderiaceae_C; genus Rubrivivax. The sequence goes on along the minus strand of LJHW01000006.1, from coordinate 97,418 downwards.
GGCCAAGATGGCGCGCGAGACGCAGAACGCCAGCACGCGCCGCAAGGTCAGCCCCGTCTACACACTGCTGCCGCACCTGCAGCAACCGCGCTGGCAAGACCTGCTGCTCAGTGGCGACAACGAGTTCGCGCAGCGCTACGAGGCCTGGTGCAGCCGGCTTGGCGTGGCGCAGCAGAAGCACCGCGCCGGCGACATCCTCGTGCTGGCCGAAGAAACGCCAGTGCAGGCCCTGGCCGTGGAAGCGCGTTTCCAGGCCGGCCGCGCGCTGATGCGCCTGCCGCAGTTCGCCTTCGCGCTGGAACAGTTCGAGGCCGCGCTGGCCATCGACGACGAACACCTCGGCAGCCGCCAGCAGCGCGCCGTGTGCCTGGGCCGCCTGCGCCGCACCGAAGAAGCACGCGGGGCCGCGCTGCAGCTGACCGAAGAGCACCCGGACGACCCGGAATGCTGGTCGCTGGCCGGCCGGGTGGAAAAGAGCGCGTGGATAGACCGCTTCCGCGAACCCGGCGAGCCCTGGCACCCCGGTGCCTTTCGCGAGCGCGCTGCCCACGAAGACGCGCTGCTGGCCGAGGCCATCACACCCTACCGCCGCGCCTTCGCCACCGCGCCGCAGCACCTCTTCGCCGGCATCAACGCGCTGACCTTGAACACGCTGCGCGCCCACCTCGGCGGCGAGCACGATGGCGCCGAAACCGACCGCCTGCTGGCCGGCCTGCGCTGGGGCATCGCCTGCGCGCTGGAGCGCAAGCCGAAAGACTACTGGGCCCGCGCCGCGCAGGCCGAGGTGAGCCTGCTGTGCGACACCCGCGCCGCCGTGCAGCGCGACTGGCGCGCCGCCGCCGCGGCCGCCGGGCGCGACTGGCTGGCGCTGGACTCTTCGTGCCAGCAGCTGCAGCTGCTCTCGGGCCTGGGCTTCCGGCCGGAGGAGACGGCGCTGGCCCTGGGCATCGTGGAGGCAGAGTTGCGGCGCCTGAACCCGCCCTTCGTGCCGCGCCAGGTGCTGCTGTTCTCGGGCCACATCATGGACGCGCCCTCGCGGGCCGAACCGCGTTTCCCGCTGGCCATGGAGCCGGCAGCGCGTGCCGCCATCGAACAGGCACTCGAGCGCCTGGGCGCCGGGCCGGAGGACATCGCACTCACCCAGGGCGCGGCCGGCGGCGATCTGATGTTCACCGAGGCCGCCTTGGCGCGCGGCGTGAAGGTGGTCTGGATGCAGCCGCTGCCCGAGCCGCAGTTCATCGAAAGCAGCGTGCAGCGCGCCATCAACGCCGAAGACTGGCGCGTGCGCTACTACGCCGCGCGCGCGCAACTGGCCGAGCCGCCGCGCAGCATGGCGCAGGAGCTCGGTCCACCGCCGCCAGGCGTGAACGTCTGGGAGCGCGGCAACCGCTGGCTGCTGCACACCACGCTGGCCTACGGCCCCGACAAGGCACGCTGCGTGGTGCTGTGGGACGGCGGCGGCGGCGACGGCCCCGGCGGCACGCGCCACATGGTGGAAGAGATCAAGCGCCGCACCGGCCGCGTGAGCTGGATCGACACGCGGCGCCTGCCGCTGACCTGAGCGCCAGAAAAGCAGGCCCCCAGCAGCGCGCGGCTCTTCAGCGCGCGCCGCCCACGTCCAGCACCGCGCCGCTGGTGTAGCTGGCGGCCTCCGACAGCAGCCAGACCACGGCCTGCGCCACCTCGTCGGCGCGCCCCGGGCGCTGCATGGGCAGCGTGGGCGCCAGGCGCAAAGCGCGCTCGGGCTGGCCGCCGCTGGCGTGGATCTCGGTGTCGATGACACCCGGCCGCACGGCGTTCACGCGCACGCCTTCGGCAGCCACTTCGCGTGCCAGGCCCAGCGTGAACACATCCACCGCGCCCTTGGCCGCGGCATAGTCGACGTACTGCCCCGGCGCGCCCAGGCGCGCGGCCGTCGACGAGAGGTTGACGATGCTGCCGCCCTGGCCGCCGTGGCGTGTGCTCATCCGGCGCACCGCTTCGCGCGCGCAGAGCATGGTGCCGAAGACGTTGACGGCGAACATCCGCTGCAGCCGCGCGCCGCTCATCTCGTCCACGCGCGCGGCCACGTCCACCACGCCGGCGTTGTTCACGAGGCCGGCCAGGCGACTGCCGTCTTCCTGCAGCCGGCGGTCGAGCGTGGCGAACATCGCGCGCACCTGGCCTTCATCGGCCACATCGGCACACAGTGTCAGCGCACGCCGGCCGGCGGCGCGCACGGCATCGGCCACGGCCTCGGCGGCGTTTTCGTCGCGGGCGTAGTTGATGGCCACGTCCCAGCCCTGCGCCGCCGCCAGCCGCGCGGTGGCCGCGCCGATGCCGCGGCTGGCGCCGGTGATGAGGACGAGGGGGCTGACTTGAGGCGCCGCGGCGGTATTCATGGGTGCGCGTCTCCGACAGGGGCAGGCGCCGTGCCGAGCTCACGCGTCAGCAGGGCAGCCACGGCTTCGGCGGTGCGCTGCGGCTGCACGTGAGGATGGGCCTGGGCAAAGCCCTGCGCCGCGTCGCGGAAGCGGCGTTCCTGCAACAGGCGCCGCAACAAGGTGGTCACATCCGGCCCCGGGCCGGCGTGCAAGGCCAGGCCCAGCCCAGCCTCGGCCACACGGCGCGCCGCCATGGCCTGCTCGGCGTGCTGCGGCAGCAACAGGTGCGGCAGGCCGGCCAGCGCCGTGGCGGCCACCGTGCCCTGGCCGCCGTGCGAAACCACGAGGGCCGCGCGCTTCAGGGCCGCGTCCATGCGTAGGGGCGTGGGGGAAAAGCGCAGACCTGCGCCTTCGTGCCGCGCCACGGCCGCTGGCGACAGGCCCTTGGCGTGCAGCAGCACACGGCAGCCTGCGGCCTTCAGTGCGCCCAGCACGGCATCGAGGCCCGGATAGGCCGCATCGAGGTAAGCCAGCACCGGCGCACCCGGCCCCTCGGGCCAGACGGCATCGGCGCCCACATCGGCCACGAAGCTGGGTCCGGCCCAGTGCACCTCATCGCCATAGCCCGCGTAGTGCGCCAGCGCTGGCAGCGCGGTGAGCACCCGCCTGGCGCCGGCGAAAAGGTCTGGCAGGCGGCCCAGCGGCGCGTCGCCCAGCAGACGCAAGGCGGCTTGCGCGCTGGCCAGCAGCTGCGCGTCGAAGCCCGGGCAGTCGGCGGCGTTGGCGCCCGGGAAAGGCGGAAAGCTGTCGCCCCCAGTGGGTGGGATCTCGAAGCTGCTGCCCACGCACCACACGGGCGAAGATTGACCGCGGGCCGCCAGCAAGGCCGTCGGGGCATGGTCACAGACGATCAAGCCCGGCTGCAGCAGCCGGAACCAGCTGCGCCAGGCCGTCACCAAGCCGGCCAGTCCTTCGGCGTCCAGCCAGCCGGCGCTGGCCAGCACCGCGCTGTAGTTGCCCAGGCGAGGCGGGTTGGCCAGCCGGGGCAGCCACACCGGGGCCTGGCCCACCTGAAAGCCCTCGCGCACCAGGCGGCCGTGCACACGGGCCAGGTCGCGCACCACGAAGAAGGGCTCGTGGCCCTGGCCACGCAGCGCCACGGCCAGCGAGCGCAGGCGATCGATGTGCCCCAGGTTGGCACCCATCTCCCAGGCCAGGAGAACGCGGGTCATCTTGGCTCGCTCCCGCGCGAGGCCCACTGCCGCACGAGGCGGAGCAGGGGCCCGTGGCTGCTTGCCGGGCTCAAAGCGCGATCGGCCCAGGCACCCGCAGCCGCAGCCAGCGTCGCAGCCCTCTCGTCATCGCTCAGCAACGCGGTGATCGCCTGCGCGAAGGCTTCGGGCGTGTCGGCGACGACGAAGGCCTTGCCCGCGGCGCTTTCGAGCCCACGCGCGCCGTGGGTGGTGGTGACCAGCGGGCGCGCATGGGCCAGCGCCTCGACCGTTTTGATCTTCAGGCCGGAACCCATCGACACCGGGTTGATGCAGACCCGGGCCTGCCAGTAGGCGGGTCCCAAGTCCGCCAGGCGGCCATGGACGTGCAGCCGGGGTCCCGAGGACAGCTCCAGGGCGGGCCCGGCGTCACCGACCACGTGCAGCTCGGCGCCCGCTGCGTCCAGCCGCGGCCAGACCTCACGCAGAAACCAGCCCAGGCCAATCAGGTTGGGCGCGTAGGCGCTGCCCACGAAGAGCACGTTTTGCCCCGCCGGCAGCGGCGTTGCCGACGCGGGCTGGGCATGGGGCACCAACAGCACACGGCCCGGCACTACCCAACGCGCGAAGGTGGCGGCATCTGCCGGGCTGATCGCCATCACCACATCGAAGACCCCCAAGCGCTCGGCCTCCTGTGCGGGGCTGATCACGCTGCGGCCGATGCTGACGCCGGCTTCGACGAGCGTACGGTCGCGCTCGCTGACCACGTCGTGGGTGTCGACCAAGCACAGCACGCCCCGGGGCACGGCCGGCCGCAGCCAGAACAGCTCAAGGTACTCGACGATGCACGCGTGCTGCGGGTGTGCGGCGAAGAAAGCAGCCAAGGCGGCCAAGGCCCCACTGCGCTCGCCTTGTTGAGGCAGCTCGAGCGCGTGCAGCCTCAGATGCGGCCACCGTGTGCGGATCTGCGCCAGGTCTTCGGGCTCGAAGTGCGATAGCCACACGAGCGTTACTTCGCCGATTCCGAGCAGGCTGTCCAGCAAAGCAGCGATGCGGGCCCGGTGCCCGGCACCGCTGCGCCAGAAATCGACACGGGTGAGCACCGCAACGCGCACGGAGCCGTCGGCGGCCCCTGAACGTTGAGCGGCAGCGCTGCTCATCGCGTGGCGGGGGCCTTCAAGTGCGCCTGGATGCGCGCACTCCAGCCTGCCGGCCCCGCCTGCCGAGCGACACGGTCGATGCGCACCGGCATCTCGGCGCCGCCGTTCTGCACGAGCCAGCGCACGAACCTGGCCTCCCAGGCCTCGCTGAGAAAGGCCCGCTCGGGTGGCGGCACGCGCGCGTGCACCTCGAACACGTGCTGCGCGCAGGCGGCCCAGTCGGGCGGGGCCAGCGGCCCATGCCTATCGACAAACTGCGACAGCCAGGAGGCATTGGGGGTGGCCCCGGCCGGCAACCTGACATCGACCAGGTTCTCGGCCATGCGGGCGGCGCCGCCGAGTTGAAGGAGGTAGTGCGCCAGCAGCCAGCCCAGCAGGTTCTGGGGCAGCGGGAAGTGGTCGGCTGCGAAGAAGGCATCGAGAAAGGGCGATCGGCGCATCACCAGCGCTGGAGGTGGCCCCAGCGGCCAATCACGCAAACCCGTGGCGAAGGGCGCCACTTGCGCAGCCGCCGTGCCCCACCCGGGCTGCGCCGTGGCCAGCATCGAGACGTGCTGCACCGCGCCGCCCGCATCCAGCAAGCGCAGGTCGCAGGCCGTCAGCATGGGCAGGTGGCCGTAACGATGGCTTTGAAGGTGGCGCTCGACGAAACGCCGCTCGGGCAGGTCGCCTGCCTCCATGAAACAGAGGTAGCCACCCTGTGCCGCCTGCGCGCCCGCGCGCCAGCGTGCGTAGCGCTGGCTGCCCGCGGGCACCGGGACCACGCGGCCCCGCAAGGCGGATGGCAGATCCACCGCCTCAGCGGCAACGACCAGCAATTCATGCAGCGCCACCGATTGCGCAGCGAAACCCTGCACGGTCTGGGCCAGATGACCGGCCGGCGCGCCTTCGGGCACGTCGATCACCACGCTCAGCAGGGCCTGCGTGTGCTGGCGCGCCAGCGGCACCGCACGCACGGCATGCTCCACGCGCCCCAGGTAGGCCGCGCGCTCGGCGCGCTCGCGCTGGCCCAGCGGCAGGCTGTCGAGCAGCAGTTCAAGAAAACGCAACTTGCGCGGCCAACGGCCATGCCACACCGGCTTGTGCCGGAAGTGCCCACCCTCGATGGCTGCAAAGTTGTTGTTGCCGTGGACCACGTAGCTGCCCAGCGCCTCCTGCACGTACTGCACCTCGCCTGCCAGCAACATGGCCACATGGCCGAGCACCCCGTCCGTGCCCATGGGCCATTCCCACAGCGGAATCTCAGCAAAGGCGCGCTGGAGCAGTTCACGCCCGAAGACCATGCCGGAAGTGACAGAAAAAGGGAAGAACTGCGACGCCGCGCCTATGGGCAGGCTGCGGCCGAAGCGCCTCACGCCGACGACATCGAACCAACGCTCGCCTATCGCAGCGCCGTCCGCACCCTGCAGGATCAGCAGATCGTGGCAGATGAACAGGCTTTCACGGTCGACGTCCAGGCCGCGCATGAACTCGGCCAGTGCACGCAGTTTGTTCGGCAGGCAGGTGTCGTCGGCATCGAGCAGGCAGATGAAGTCACCGCGGGCCGCGGCCAAGGCCGCGGCGTAGGCCGCGGTCTGCCCGCGGTTGGGCTGCTGCACGACCTGGACCCCCGGCACCTGCGCATAGGGCGCAAGAACCTGCACCGAATCGTCGGTGGAGCCGTCATCGACCACGACCACCTCCCGCAGCGCAGCGGGGTAGTCCTGAGCAAGCACGCTGTCGATCGCGCGGGCCACCAGATGGGCGTGGTTGTGGTTCGCCACAAGCACGCTGAAAACAGGAAGGCTGGGCGTCGAGGTGTCCATGATCGTCGGCAAGTTGGACGGATGCTAAAGGCGGGCCGGACGGGCTCGAAGCCTGACCTCGCCGTCGCTCGGTGTGTCGACCTTCTTGACAGAGGGCCGTCGCGGCCGCCCCCCCGTGTCGCCAAGTCCTTGTCAATCATCACTTTGTTGACGTGGCCTGCTGATTGCTTTGTAGCCGCTCAAAGTCATTTCTAACGAGGAGCATCCATGTTCTTGGCACAAAAACACCGCCTGTCTCTGATGACGCTCGGCGCTCTGGCAGCTCTGCACGGCCTGCCGGCCCTGGCATCGCCCGTCCTGACGGCCAGCACCATTGCGCAAGTGCCCGGCACGAACGACGCCCCGCCACCGGTAACGGGCCAGACCGGTTACGCCGGCTCGTCCAGCAGTGCCTCCGACTCGGAGGGCAACTCGAATGCCTACGGGTTTGCCAGCCAGTACGGCTCTTACGCCGTGCGCAGCGACGCCACCGGCAAGGCCTCTTCCGCGGCGACATCGTCGCTGCTGTACACGCTGACGAACAACACCGGCGTGGCGCAGACCTACACGATGTCGTTCTTCATCTACGGCGGCAGCATCAGCACCTACCTCGACAGCGGCGTGATGCTGAACAGTGGCGAGTCCTTGCTGGCCAGTTATGCGGCCCGCATCTCCGTGGGCAATACGGTCAAGTTCAATTCCGCCGCCTCGCTCACGCGCAACGAAGCCGGCGTCTCGCTGACGCAAACCGGCACCACGCTGGCTTTTGCCGACACCTATATCGACGACGGCGACTACTATTGGGGCGGCAGCAGCTACGAGATCGAGATCGGCACCCTGGCCGCCGGCCAGTCCATCGACATCCTGGCCGAGGTGGGCGACGCGGCCTTCGCGAACGTGGGCACCTACAACTTCTCCGAGGGTGGTGGCTACAACGGCTACGGTGGCTACGGTTGCTACGGCGTCCCGCAGCCCCAGGCGACCGACGCGCCGGAGATTGCTTCCTTGGCCGTCGTCTCTGAGACCAGTTGCTTCAAGGGCCGTGCCGGGGCGTTTTATGGCGACCCGATCGACTTCGGCAGCACCGGCCCCAACACCGGCCTGAACGATCCGCCGACCGTCAGCTTCAGCAGCACCCCCGCCAATGGCGTCCCCGAGCCGGGCAGCGCAGCTTTGGCTGGTCTGGCTTTGCTGGGCCTGGGTGCCCTGCGCCGCCGCCGCCAGGGCTGAACCGCGCGGCGTTGCCGCACATAGATCAGGGGCCGCACAGGCCCCTTTTCTTTGGCGGTGGACGGCATAAAGTCAGGCGCTCCACCGCAACGCCAGGGGCACAGCGCCATGTCCAACATCCTCGTCCTGGAACGTGATTTGCCCTTGCCCCCAGCCGCCGTCTGGCGCGCCTGGACCGAGCCCGAACTGCTCAAGCGCTGGTTCTGCCCGCTGCCCTGGCAGACGGTGGAAGCGCACATCGACCTGCAGCCCGGCGGCGCCTTCGGCACGGTGATGCAGGGGCCTGACGGCACGCGCATGGCGGGCACCAGCTGCTTTCTCGTGGTGAACGCGCCGCACCGCCTGGTGTGGACCTCGGCGCTGGGCCCGGGCTACACGCCGCAGGCCGACTTTCACGGCGCGCCGATGTTCACCTGCGAACTGCGTTTTGAAGCCCTGCCCGGCGGCGGCACGCGCTACACGGCCCGCGCCATCCACGCCGATGAAACCGGCGCGCAGCGCCATGCCGAGATGGGCTTCCACGAGGGCTGGGGCGCGGCGCTCGGCCAACTGGTCACCACGATGCAGGCGCAGATGAAGGGGCATGTGGCCGAAGGCTGAGACCCAGGCCACGGGCGCGGACAATCCGGGTTTCGACCCGATCTGACCCCCGCGAGCCATGCCCAAGGACTTCAGCACCATGGAGGACAGCAACCGCTCCTCCAACCCCAGCATCCACGACGTTTCCGACCCCGAGCGGCGCCTCTGGCTGCGCGGCGGCCTGGGGCTCTCGCTGGGCGGCCTGCTCTCGCCGCTGGCCGGCTGCGGCTCGGTCAGCCTGGGGGGTGGCGGGTCGTCCAGCGGGCCCGCGCTCGGCTTCCAGCCGGTGCGCGCTTCGGTGGCCGACCGCGTGGTGGTGCCGGAGGGCTACACCGCGCAGGTGCTGGCGCCCTGGGGCGAGCCGGTGGGCATCGCCGGGCAGATGCCGGCCTTCAAGTTCGACGGCAGCAACAGCGCTGAAGAGCAGGCCCTGCAAGTCGGCATGCACCACGACGGCATCCATTACTACCCGCTGGATGGCTCGCGCCGCGGGCTGCTGTGCCTGAACCAGGAATACACCGACGACGGCCTGCTGCACCCCGACGGCCAGGCCACGTGGACGGCCGCCAAGGTGCGCAAGGCGCAGGCCGCGCACGGCATCACCGTCATCGAGATCGAACAGCGCCCCGACGGCTGGCAGATGGTGCGGCCCTCGCGCTACGCACGCCGCATCACAGCCACCACGCCCTTCGCCATCGGCGGCCCGGCAGCCGGCCACCCGCTGATGCGCACGAATGCCGACCCCAGCGGCATGACGGTGCTGGGCACCATCGCCAACTGCGCCAGCGGCATGACGCCTTGGGGCACCTACCTCTCGGGCGAAGAGAACTGGGCCAACTACTTCACCGCCAGCGATGTGCCCACCGCGCACGAGCGCCGCTGGGGCATCAAGCAGGCGACCTGGTACCGCTGGCCCGAGTTCGACCCGCGCTTCGACACCGTGCGCACGCCCAACGAGCCCAACCGTTTCGGCTGGGTGGTGGAGGTCGACCCGATGGACCCCAAGAGCACGCCCGTCAAGCGCACGGCGCTGGGCCGCGCGGCGCACGAGGGCGCCTGGGTGGCCGTCACGAAAGACGGGCGCGCGGTGGTGTATTCGGGCGAAGACGCCATTTTCGAATACATCTACAAGTTCGTCAGCCGCGACAAGATCCAGCCCGCCACCAAAGACAAGACGGCGGCGCAGGCCAACGCCACGCTGCTGGACCACGGCACGCTTTTTGTGGCGCAGTTCAACGCCGACGGCACCGGGCGCTGGCTGCCGGTGGTGCACGGGCAGGGCCCGCTGACGGCGGCCAACGGTTTTGCAGACCAAGGCGAGGTGGTGATCAAGTTGCGCCAGGCCGCCGACCTGCTGGGCGCCACCAAGATGGACCGCCCCGAGTGGCTGGCCATAGACCCGAATTCGGGCTGGGTCTACTGCACGCTCACCAACAACAGCCAGCGCGGCGCCGCAGGCCGGCCGGGCGTGGACGCGGCCAACCCGCGCGCGCGCAACACCATGGGCCAGATCATCCGCTGGAAAGAGGCGCTCGATTTCGCCAGCGAAACCTTCGTCTGGAACCACCTGCTGCTGGCCGGCGACCCGGCCAACGAGCGGCCCGAAGCCAAAGGCAACATCAAGGGTGATCCGCTGGCCGGACCAGACACCATCGCCTTCGACCAGCGCGGCGTGCTGTGGATAGGCACCGACCACAGCGCCAGCAGCCAGGGCGAGTTTGCGCGCCTGGGCAACAACGCGCTGCTGGCCTGCAACCCGGTCAGCGGCGAAGTGCGGCGATTTCTCGTCGGCCCGCAGCGCTGCGAGCTTACGGGTGCCACCTGGGCACCCGACGGCCGCACGATGTTCGTCAACATCCAGCACCCGGGTTCGGGCGCGCCGCGCGACGGCAGCAACCCGCGCCAGTTCTCGAACTGGCCCGACTTCAACCCGGCCGGCCGGCCGCGCTCGGCCACGCTGGTGATACGCCGGCTCGATGGCGGCGTGATCGGCGCTTGACGGTGAGAGCGCCGGCTCAGGCCGGCGCCAGCAGCACGCGGTTGCGGCCTGCGGACTTGGCGCGGTAGAGCGCCTCGTCGGCGCGGGCCAGCAGGGTTTCCAGTTCGTAGGCCGGTGCCGTCGCCAGGCCCAGGCTGGCGGTGACGGGCACGCTGGTGCCGCAATCGCGCTGCCACGGAAACGCCGCCACACGTTCGCGCAGGCGTTCGCACACCTCCACCGCGGCCTCGGTGGCCAGGCCGGGCAGCACGAGCACGAACTCCTCGCCGCCGTGGCGCACCAGCACGTCATCGGTGCGCATGCTCTCGCGCAGCAGCTGGGCCAGGGCCACGAGCACGGCATCGCCGACGGCATGCCCGTGGGTGTCGTTGACGTCCTTGAAGCGGTCGAGGTCGAGCAGCGCCAGCGCCAGCGGGCGCTGCTGGCGCCGCGCCGCGCGCAGCAGCTCGGCGCAACGTGTCTGCAGGTGGCGGCGGTTGCCCAGGCCGGTGAGCGGGTCGCGTTCGGCGTGTTCGGCGGCGGCGGCGGCGCGTTCACGCTGCTCTTGCGCCTCGCGCCGGGCCTGCTCGGCCTGCCATTGCGCACGCTGGGCCTCGGTGCGGGTGACGAAGAGTGTCGACTGCGCGCGCAGCTGCGCCATCGTGCGGCGGCGTTCGATGCGTTCGGCGGCCTCGAAGTGACCCAGCGCATCGTCGCAACGGCCCAGGGCGCTGCAGGCGCGGTAGGCCACGTGGTGCGTGCGCACCAGCGTCTGCGGCGGCGCCTGCGTGCCCATCTCGGCCACCAGCTCGCGCATCGAGTGCAGAGCCGCCAGCGCTTCGCCCTGCGCGACCTGCAGCGCTCCCAGCGTGGCCTGGATGCGCCAGGCGTAGGCGCGCAGGCCCAGGCGCCGGGCGTGTTCGTAGGCGCCCTGCACCAGCGGCGCCGCGGCGGCCAGGTCGCCCTGGTACATCAATACCTCGCCGAGGTTGCCCATCACGGCCACGCGGTAGACGGGGTCGGGCATGCGGGCCAGCAGCTCGCTGGCGCGCTCGCCGGCCAGGCGGGCCAGGCCGAGCACGGCCTGCAGTTCGGCGGCGTCGTCCAGGTCGAGCAGCCGGTGCGCGATGCCCAGGGCCGTGGCGCACAGCCCGTTGCTCGCCATCAGCAGCGGCAAGAGCACGGACTCGGGCGCCTCGGCGCCGGCCTGTCCGTGGTCGCGCAGGGCTTCTTCGAGCAGGCGCATGGCCTGCCAGGAATCGCCCATGCGCTCGTAGCAGACGGCCAGCGCCAGCGCTGCCGTGAGCGCCGCGTCGTCACCGGCTTCGGCCGACAGCGCCACCAGCTCCTGCGCCGCTTTCAACGCTACTTCAAAGTTGCCCGCTTCGCTGCCGGCCAGGCTGAGCAGGCGCAGCAACTCGCGGAGCTCGGCCTCCAGGCCCGCGCGCGCCACCAGCGGGCGGCCGACGGCCGCTTCCTGCAGCAGCTCTTCGTAGCGGCCCAGGCGCAGCAGGTGGGCGCAGGCCCACACGCCCGCCCGGCCGGCTTCGGTGTCGCGGCCCAGCGCCAGCGCCAGCGCGCGCGCCTGGCGGGCCGCCGACAGCGCCACATCGGCATGCGCAGACCCGGCCGGAGCCGCCAGGGCCAGGCAGCGCTCGAGTTCTGCCGCGGGGGAGGAGCTTGCTTCTTGGGGCACGGAAAGGCCAGGGGGCTCGGCCAGACGCCGATAGGCTGGATATCGGCGCATCTTCGCCAACTCAAGAGCCCCCAGGCCGGCGCCAGGCGCCGCCGCACCGCCCGCGCCGTGAAATCAGGCCGCGGGCGCGCTCCAGCGCAGCGGCGATTGCGCCGCCAGCCAGGCCGTGGCGGCCCAGCAGGCCACGTTCTGCGCCAGTTCGGCCGGCACGATGCGCTCCAGCGTGTCGTGCACGGTGTGGTGCACGTCGAAGTAGGTCGTGCCGTCTTGCGCCAGCTGCACCGCGGGCCAGCGGTGGCGGCGCATCAGCAGCGCAGCATCGGGCCCCGGGCTGCCTTCGTTGCGGCCGGCCTCAGGCCAGGCCACGCCCAGCGGCGCCAGCACCTCGGCCAGCGCGCCGAAGAGCGGCAGCGCCTGCGGCTGCACACGGCTGCGCAGCGCGTACACCGCGCCAGCGCCGAAATCGCTTTCGCTCACCAGCTGGTGCACCTGCTGCTTGTAGCGGTCGCCATAGGCCAGCGCGCCGTCGAAACCGTTTTCTTCGTTCGCGAAGAGCACCACGCGCACGGTGCGGCGCGGGCGGCGGCCGGTCTGCTGGGCCAGGCGCTGCAGCACGCCGGCGGCGGCGCTGACGATGGCCACGCCAGCGCCGTCGTCGAGCGCGCCGACGCCGAGATCCCAGCTGTCGAGGTGGGCGCCCAGCAGCACGATCTCTTCCGGCAGCTCCGCACCCAGTACTTCGGCGATGACGTTGTGCGACACCGCCTCCACCCCGCTGCGCGACTGCAACTGCACCCGCAAACGCAGCGTGGCGCCGCCGGCCTGCAGCGCGGCCAGGCGCTCGGCGTCGGGCACCGAGATGGCGAAGGCCGGGATCTGCGGCAGCCCGATCTCGTAGCGCATGGCACCGGTGTGGGCGATGCGCTCACGGTCGGTACCGATGCTGCGGATGCCCAGGGCCAACGCGCCGCGCTTGGCCGCTTCCACCGCGCCGCGGCTGCGCGCGGGCACGGCGGCGCCGTAGCCGCGGCCGTCGCGCGAGCGTTCGGTTTTCTGGTCGATGAAGACGATGCGGCCGCGGGCGCGCTCGCTGGTGTCGGCCGCCAGCGCCGCGAAATCGGGGTACCAGGCCACCTCGGCCTCGATGCCGGCCTCGGGCGTGGCCACGCTGTTGCCCAGCGCCACCATCACCAGCGGCTCGGCCACCGGGGCCACGAGGGCGGCCGAAGCCGGGCCGCGCACCCACACGCGCAGCGGCACGGGCTCGGCGCGCACGTTCTGCAATTGCAGGGCGCGCAAAGCCTGCTGCGCCCAGGCCACGGCCTTGGCGTCGCCGGGCGAGCCCGCCGGGCGCGGGCCGACCTCGTTGCACAGCTGCTGCACCAGGCGCCAGGCGTCGCCGTCGGCCAGGCCGGCATCGCGCAGGCGCGCGGCGTGTTGCAGGTCGGCCGGGCTGTAGGCCGGCGCAGCCTCGGCAGCGGCAGCCGGCGCCGGGGCCTGGGCGCGCGTCCAGGGCGTGGCAGCGGCCAGCAGGCCGGCGGTGAGCAAGGGACGGCGCTTCATCGTTAGCGTGGCCAGACCTTACTTGGCCGTGGGCATCACGAACTCGGCGCCCTTGCCGATGCTGTCTGGCCAGCGCTGCATCACGCTCTTTTGCTTGGTATAGAAGCGCACGCCCTCTTCGCCGTAGGCGTGCATGTCGCCGAAGAGGCTCTTCTTCCAGCCACCGAAACCGTGCCAGGCCATGGGCACCGGGATGGGCACGTTGATGCCGACCATGCCCACCTGCACACGCCGGCTGAACTCACGCGCCACGCCGCCGTCGCTGGTGAACAGGGCCACGCCGTTGCCGAACTCGTGCGCGTTGATGAGCGCCAGCGCGTCGGCGAAGGCCGGCACGCGCACGCAGGCCAGCACGGGGCCGAAGATCTCTTCTTTGTAGATGCGCATCGTGGGCTGCACGTGATCGAAGAGCGTGCCGCCGGTGAAGAAGCCGCCCTCGAAGCCCGCCACGGTGTGGCCACGGCCGTCGACGACGAGCTTCGCGCCTTCTTCCACGCCGATGCCGATGTAGCCCTCGATGCGGTCGCGCGCTTCTTTCGTGACGATGGGGCCCATCTCGGCATCGAGTTCCAGGCCGTTCTTGATCTTCAGCGCCTGCGCGCGCTCGGCGAGCAGGGGCACGATCTTGTCGGCCACGTCGCCCACCAGCACCGCCACGCTGATGGCCATGCAGCGCTCGCCGGCGCTGCCGTAGGCGGCACCGATCAGCGCGTCCACCGCCTGGTCCAGATTGGCGTCGGGCATCACCACCATGTGGTTCTTCGCGCCGCCCAGGGCCTGCACACGTTTGCCGTGGTGAGCCCCGGTCTCGTAGATGTACTGGGCGATGGGCGTGCTGCCCACGAAGCTCAGCGCCTTCACGTCGGGGTGGGTGAGCAGCGCGTCCACCGCCACCTTGTCGCCGTTGATCACGCTGAACACGCCGTCGGGCAGGCCGGCTTCCTTCAGCAGCTGCGCCATGAACAGCGCCGGGCTCGGGTCGCGCTCGCTGGGCTTCAGGATGAAAGCGTTGCCGCAGGCCAGCGCCACCGGGAACATCCAGCACGGCACCATGCAAGGGAAGTTGAAGGGCGTGATGCCCGCCACCACGCCCAGGGGCTGGCGCAGCGTCCAGTTGTCGATGCCGGTGGAGACCTGGTCGGTGTGGTCGCCCTTGAGCAGCTGCGGCGCGCCGCAAGCGAACTCGACGATGTCGATGCCGCGCATCACCTCGCCCTGGGCGTCGGTGAACACCTTGCCGTGCTCGGCGGTGATCATGGCCGCCAGGGTGTCCTTGTGGCGGTTCATAAGTTCGAGGAACTTGTTGAGCACGCGCGCCCGGCGGATGGGCGGGGTGTCGCCCCAGGCTGGCTGTGCGGCCACCGCGGCGGCGACGGCGGCGTCCACATCGGCCGCTTCGGCCAGCAGCACGCGGCGCGCTGCGGTGCCGGTGGCGGGGTTCCAGACGGTCTGGCTGCGTGTGCCGGTGCCGCGCTGTGCGCCGCCCTGGATCCAGTGGCCGATGTCGGCGGTGTCGGTGTAGGGTTGGGGCGAGGGCATGGCGGTCTCCGGCTGGGGCTGTTTTGCTAGTCGCCGAACAGTCTAAGCCGCCGCCCAAAAAAGAACCCGCTGCTCGCGCAGCGGGTTGTTGCAAGTCCTCCGAAGAGGACGTCGTTGGGACCGGTGACCGCCGGCGTGCAGGACAATGCCCCACGGCCCGACGGACTCCGGGGCGGAATTTATTCGCGGCCACCCGGTGGCCCCATCCCTAAACAGCGGGAAACGCCGTGCCACCCCCTAGTTCAAAGCCGCTGCGCGACGAAGAGATCGAGCGCCTGGAAGCCCTGCTCGACGCCCTGCCCGAGCCCCTGCAACCGCTGGACGTGAGCGCGCTCGACGGCTACCTCTGCGGCGTGCTGCTGCAGCCCATGCCCATCCTGCCCAGCCAGTGGCTGCCGCTGGTGGCGGATGTCGACGCCCGCCCGGCCCCAGCCGGCCCGGCGCTGGAAGAGTTGCACGCGCTGGTGCAGCGCCGCCACGCCGAGATCGCCGACGCCATCAACCGCCGCACCTGGTTCGACCCCTGGATCTACGAGCTCGACGACGCCGAAGACCCGGCCGAAAGCATGCTGCCCTGGGTGGCCGGCTTCGCCACCGCGATGGACGCCTTCCCGGCGCTGATGGCCCTGGACAGCCCCGAGATCATCGAGCCGCTGGCGCTGGTGTACATGCACTTCGACCCCGAAGACCTCGAAGACGCCGACGCACTGCTGGAGGTGATCGAAACGCTGGAGCCGCCGGCCGATCTGCCCGAGGCCGTGCAGGATCTTGTGCGTGCCCTCATGCTCATGGCCGACGTCACGCGCCCGCGCAAGGCGTCGCCAGCGCCACCGCCGAAGCGTGTGCCGCGGCGCACCGGGCCGGCTGGACGCGGCGGGGGCAGTGGCGGCGGGAGCGGCCCCCGTTCGCGCTGAGCAAAGCCCGCCCCTTCTGACGACCCCCACCCTGGAGAGCCCCATGCCCGAGACTCGCCTTTCGCTGCGCCACTTCGCACCCCTGGCCGGTCTGGCCTGGCTGCTGGCGGCCCAGCTGCCCGCGGCGGTGCACGCGGCCGACACGCCAGAACCCGCCCCGGCCGCCCGCCCCGCGGCCGACGCCCTGGCCCCGGCACGCGCGCAGCTGGCACAGCAGCGCTACGCGGCCGCGGTGGCCGAGCTCAAGAAGGTCGAAGGCACGAACAACGCCGACTGGCACAACCTGATGGGCTACGCGCTGCGCAAATCCACCCCGCCCGATCTGGAGGGCGCGCAGCGCCACTACGACACGGCGCTGCGCCTGAACCCCGCGCACAAGGGTGCGCTCGAGTATTCGGGCGAGCTGGCGCTGATGAAGGGCGATCTGGCCACAGCCGAAGCGCGCCTGGCCACGCTGTCGCGCCTGTGCAGTTCGCCCTGCGAAGCGCTCGACGATCTGAAACACGCCATCGCCAAGTACAGAGCCGCCGGCAAACGCTGAAGGCAGCGGGGGCGCTCAGCCCCCGAACACGGCGCGGGCGTGCAGGCCCAGGCCCTGGGCCACGCTGGCAAAACGGTCGCCACGCACCTGCTGAGCGGCCGGGAAGCCGGCGGCGATGCGCGCCACCAGCGGGCGCAGCCCGGTGCTGCCGCCGGTGAAATACACCACGTCCACCGCCTCGGGCGCCACGCCCGCCATGCGTGCGGTTTCGGCGGCCGCCTGCACGATGCGTTCGAGGTCGGCTTCGATGGCCGCGGCCGCGCGGTCTTCCTGCAGCTGCGCCGCCAGGCCGCGTTCCAGCAGGCCGAGGTCGATCTGCGCCGCGCCCTGCAGCGCGACGTCGATCTTGGCCTGCTCGGCCGCGGCGGCCAGCGCGTGGCCGAGGCGTTCGTTCACCGTGGTCATCAGGCGCTGGTGCTGGGCCACGTCGGCGTACCAGCTCTTCATGCCGCGCAGCTCGGCCACGCGGGCCGGGGCGTACACCGTGTTGATCAGGTGCCAGGTGGCCAGGTCGAAGTACACGCCGCTGGGCACCTCGCGCGGCGCTTCGCCGGGGCGCGCCGGGCGCTGCGCGCGGTAGCCCAGCAGCGGCAGGATGGCCGCCAGCTCAACATGGCGGTCGAAATCGGTGCCCGCCAGGTGCACGCCGTGGCTGGCGAGAATGTCGTCCCTGCGCTCGGCGCGTTCACGCCCGCGGCGGGCGCGCTCGGGGCCCACGCGCACGAGCGAGAAGTCGGAGGTGCCGCCGCCGATGTCGGCCACCAGCACGAGCTGCTCGTGGTCGATGTGGCTCTCGTGGTCCAGCGCAGCCGCGATGGGCTCGAACTGGAAGTGCACCTCGGTGAAGCCGACCTCGCGCGCCGCGGTGGCCAGCGCCTGCGCTGCCTGGGCGTCGCGCGCCGGGTCGTCGTCGACGAAGAACACCGGCCGGCCCAGCACCACGCGCTGCAGCGCCTGGCCGGCCTCGGCCTCGGCCAGGGCTTTCAGGCGGCGCAGATAGCCAGTGACCACTTCGCGGTAGCGCACGTGCCGGCCACCGCCGATGTCGGTGCTCTGGTCGATCAGCGACGAGCCGAGGATGCTCTTCATCGAACGCATCAGCCGGCCGTCGATGCCTTCTACGTAGGCGGCCACCGCAGCGCGGCCGTACAGGCGCTCGGCCTCCAGCTGCTGGGGCGGGGTGTCGGCGCGGTAGAACACCGCGGTGGGCATGGTGGGCTGGCCGGGCTCGAGTTCGACGAGCTTGACGCCACGGTCGCCCGCCGGCAGCGCCACCGCCGAGTTCGAGGTGCCGAAGTCGATGGCCACGAAACCGGCGCCGGGGTCGGGGCTGGGGTGGGCAGACGGCGCTGAAGTGTGGTTCATGCCCAACGGGCGCGCTGGGCGCGGCTGCAGAAAAAGGGGCGCGATTGTAGCGATCACCCCCACGCGGCCCATGCCTGTGAATTGACACACGCTCGGCCGCTTTCTCGGTGTGCAGGCCCGCGCGCCCGCAGTGACACTGCTTACCAGCCCATACAAACACACACCGATACGGGGACACACCATGTCGAGCAAGGCCGTCAGTTCGCACCGCTGGTTCAGCCCATGGCGCTCGGGCTCGCGCCCTGCCCCCGACACCGACCCCGCCGACCTGGGCACCGCCTTCGGGCTTGATCTGAGCATGTCCGAACCCGCGCCCCTGCCCGCCGCCAGCCCCGAACGCCGGCCCGGCTGGGTGCGGCGGCTCACCACGCGGCGGCGCGCACCGACCTGAGTGCCGCGCCAAGACGGCGCGCCCAGCGAATAACTGCACTGTCAACGGAGAGACGCCACGGTTCACGTGGTGACGCCGGCGGCTAAAATGCAGACATGGCCCGCCTGTCTTTCCGCGAACAAGTGCTGCGCGTCCGCGAGGACGCCATCGTCACCTCGGTGAACCGCCTCTTGGCGGACAAAGGTTTCGACCTCATGACCGTGGACGAGGTGGCCGCCGATGTCGGCATCGCCAAGGCCAGCCTCTACAAGCACTTCCCGTCGAAAGAAGCGCTGGCCGCCGCGGCCATGGTGCGCCTGCTGGAGCGGGTGCTCGCTTTTCTCGATCAACAAGCCGCCCGCAGCGAGGCCACGGCCTTCCAGCGTCTGGAAGCCATGATCCGCTGGGCGCTGGCGCTGCAGCTGGCCGGCGAGATGCCGACCGTGCCTTCGCAGAACTCGACGCTGCGCGCCGAGCTCATGGCCCACAAGACCTACCTTGAGCTGCTGATGCAGGTCAGCGAGCGCCTGGGCAGCTGGATAGAACAGGCCCAAGCCGACGGCGAGATCGACCCGACGCTGCCGCCCGAGGTGGTGCTGTTCACCATCTACGCGCGCGGCTGCGACCCGGTGCCCGCCTTCCTGAAAGGCGGCGGCAACTTCACCGACGAGCAGATCGTCGAGTGGGTGATGCGCATCTGTCTGCGCGGGCTGCGGCCTTCGGCCTGAGCCCGGCAGCGCAGCTCACGGCCTCAGCGGATCAGCAGGGCCGGGATCTTGCACTTGGCGAGCACCTTGGTCGCCACCGAACCCATCACCAGGTTGGTAAGCGTGCCGTGGCCGTGCGAGCCCAGCACGATGAGGTCGAACTTGCCCTTCTCGGCCAGCTCGGCAATGGTTTCGGCAGCCGGCCCGACCTTGGCCACGAAGCTGGCCTTCAGGCCCTGCTTGGCGGCGAAGGTGCGCAGGGGCTTAAAGGTCTTCTCGGCGGCGTCTTCGTAGTAGCTCTTGAGCGTGGCCTTGTCGAGCACCGCGGCAGCGCGCGGCGGCACGGGGGGCACCACGGTGATCATCGTGTACTCGTGCTGGGGGCCCAGCCATTCGTCGTGGGCGGCCAGGTAGGCCAGCATGCGGCGGGTGAAGGGGCTGCCATCAACGGCGGCGAGGATCTTCATGGTGCTTGACTCCAGGGTTCCGAGGAAAACCGCGCGGTGCTGCTGGGCACTGCGGCGATGAAACCCGAGTGTGGCACCTGCCCCCGGCGCGGCCCTTGATATGGCTCACAGCGCCACACAGAGCAGGGCTTCATGGCTGGCGTCTTCGCCCTTGCTGGCCAGGCCACGCGGGTTGCACAGCACGCGCGCAGGGCGCTGCCCGGGCCGCGGCACGGTGTAGTCATGGCGGCAATGCAGGTGGCCGTGCAGCCAGAGGTCGGCGCGGGCGATGAGCGCCTCGTCGTCGTTGCAGAAGCTGGCGGTGCCGGGCTGCTTGCCGTAGCGCGGGTCGGCGCTGCGGATGCTGGGCGCAAAGTGAGTGACCACCACCGTGTGTTCCCAACGGCCCCGCGACGGTGCGGCGAGGGTGTCTTCCAGCCAGGCGCGGCTGGCCAGGGCCTCGGCACGCACGGCCGCGGCATCGAAGGGCCGGCCGCCGCGCGTGGTGCCCATCAGCTGCAGGAAGTAGCCGGCGGCGCGCTCGGCGCGGGCGCGCTGCAAGGGGCCGAAGAGGTCGAAATCGCTCCAGCGTGTGCAACCGAGAAAGCGAAAGCGCCGGCCGTCGGCACCCGTGACCAGATGGCTGCCGCGCTCCAGGAAGGTGAAACCCAGGCGCTCGCACAAGGCGCGCAAGCCAGCCAGCGCGGCATCGAAATCACGCCCGTCGAACTCGTGGTTGCCGGCCACCACCAGCACCGGCACCGGCCAGCCGGCGAAACGTTCGTAGCCGGCCCAGGTGCTGTCGATGTCGCCAGCCAGCACCAGCAGTTCGGCGCCAGGCGCGGGTTGCGGCTCGAAGGTCTCGGTTTCCAGGTGCAGGTCGGACAGCAGTTGCAGCTTCATGAGCGGGTGATGATGGCCCAGCCGGCGTGAAAAGGCCCCCGGGCCTGTTGGCGCCGGGGGCCCCGAAAGGGCCTTGGCTGCAATGCGCAGCCGGGAACTCAGGCGCCCAGGCGCGCCTCGATCTGCGCCTTGGTGGCCGGCAGCGCGGCGGGCAGGTGGTGCTCCAGCTGCTTGAAGAGCTCGGCGTGCAGCGCCAGCTCTTGCTGCCAGGCGGCCTTGTCGATGCCGATGACGCTGCTGAACTGCTCGGCCGTGAAGGCCAGGCCGTCCCAGCGCAAGTCTTCATAACGCGGGCTGGTGCCGAAGACGTTGTCGGCGCCCGGCGCCGTGCCTTCCAGGCGGCCCAGCATCCACTCCAGCACGCGCATGTTTTCGCCGTAGCCCGGCCAGACGAACTTGCCGTCGGCCCCTTTGCGGAACCAGTTCACGCAGTAGATGCGCGGCAGGCGGGCGCCCGACTTCTGCGCATCGGCGGCCAGGCGTTCGCCCAAGTTGAGCCAGTGCTGGAAGTAGTCGCTCATGTTGTAGCCCATGAAGGGCAGCATGGCGAAGGGGTCGCGGCGCACCACGCCCTGCTGGCCGGCGGCGGCGGCGGTGGTTTCGCTGCCCATGGTGGCAGCCATGTACACGCCTTCGGCCCAGGTGCGGGCCTCGGTGACCAGCGGCACCGTGGTGCTGCGGCGGCCGCCGAAGATGAAGGCGTCGATGGGCACGCCGGCGGGGTTGTCCCACTCGGGGTCGAGCACCGGGTTGTTGGTGGCGGCCACCGTGAAGCGTGCGTTGGGGTGCGCGGCCTTGGCGCCGGTTTCCTTGGCGATGGCCGGCGTCCAGTCGCGGCCCTGCCAGTCGATCAGGTGCGCGGGCGGGGTGTCCGTCAGGCCTTCCCACCAGACATCGCCGTCGTCGGTGAGCGCGACGTTCGTGAAGATGGTGTCGCGCTTCAGCGAAGCCAGGCAGTTCGGGTTGGTCAGCTCGTTGGTGCCCGGAGCCACGCCGAAATAGCCGGCCTCGGGGTTGATGGCGTAGAGGCGGCCGTCGGCGCTGGGCTTGATCCAGGCGATGTCGTCGCCGATGGTGGTGACCTTCCAGCCCTGGTAACCGGCCGGCGGCACCAGCATGCTGAAGTTGGTCTTGCCACAGGCGCTGGGGAAGGCGGCGGCGACGTGGTACTTCTTGCCTTGCGGGTTGGTCACGCCCAGGATCAGCATGTGCTCGGCGAGCCAGCCCTGGTCACGGCCCATGGTGCTGGCGATACGCAGCGCGAAGCACTTCTTACCCAGCAGCGCGTTGCCGCCGTAGCCCGAGCCGTAGCTCCAGATCTCGCGCGTTTCGGGGTAGTGCACGATGTACTTGGTGGGGTTGCAGGGCCAGGCCACATCTTTCTGGCCGGCCTGCAGCGGGGCGCCCACGGTGTGCACGCAAGGCACGAAATCGCCATCCGCGCCCAGAACGTCGAGCGCGCCCTGGCCCATGCGCGTCATCGTGCGCATGCTAACGGCGACGTAGGGGCTGTCGCTGAGCTCCACGCCGATGTGAGAGATGTGGCTGCCCAGCGGGCCCATGCTGAAGGGCACGACGTACATCGTGCGGCCCTTCATTGCACCCTTGAAGAGCGCGTTCTCGCCGGTTTGCAGCAAGGCGCGCATCTCGGCTGGGGCCATCCAGTTGTTGGTGGGGCCGGCGTCTTCCTTCTGCGCGCTGCAGATGTAGGTGCGGTCTTCGACGCGGGCGACGTCAGACGCGTCGCTGCGGGCGAGAAAACTGTTGGGGCGCAGCTCGGGGTTGAGCTTCATCAGCGTGCCGGCGTCCACCAGCTGCTGGCACAGGCGCTGGTACTCGGCTTCGCTGCCGTCGCACCAGTACACATCGGCGGCTTCGGTCAGCGCAGCGATCTGCGCCACCCATTCGATCAGCCGCGCATGTTTCACAGATGCGGGCACGTTCAGGCGCAGGCCTTCCATCACGGGACGGTTCACGGGTTCTCCAATCATGGCAATGTAAAAACGGACTTGGGCG
The DNA here is from genome assembly GCA_001295865.1 of beta proteobacterium AAP65. Classification (GTDB taxonomy): domain Bacteria; phylum Pseudomonadota; class Gammaproteobacteria; order Burkholderiales; family Burkholderiaceae_C; genus Rubrivivax. Next base: position 75,053 of record LJHW01000006.1, on the reverse strand, counting down.
AACACCGCCGGAACGCCGGGGTTCGCCGAAGGCCGCTCTCGCCTTGGCGCCAGAGACTGCCGCTGCACGCCTTTCACGCGCGGGGCGCCGATTGTGGCGCCGATGTAATCGCGCTGTAACTCCAGGGGCAGGCGGGGTCATGCAAATCCGGCATGGCGTGATGCAGTGCCGGGTTGGCCGCCGCCAGACCCGCGGCCGGTGAGCCCGGCGCAACACACAAAACACGGGAAACAACGGCAAACACCATGAACGAGCACCGATCTGCTGCGAAAAACTTGCGCTCCGCACAAGCGGCGCGACATCTGAACCGCGAAGCCAAAGCTGTCATGACCGCCAAGGTGGGAATCGAAGCGGCAAGCGCGCTCCCAGGCGGCCGCCGGCGAGGGGGCTGGCGATGAGCCGCCCCCCGGCCCGCGTGCTGAGCGTGAACGTGGCGCGGGCCGCGCCGCTGGCGCTACCCGGCGGCGGCGCGGTGCTCAGCGGCATCCACAAGCGCACGGTGGCGGGCCCGGTGCCGGTGCGGCTGATGGGGCTGCAGGGCGACGAGCAGGCCGATCTCAGCGTGCACGGCGGCGTGAGCAAGGCGGTCTACGCCTACCCGCAGGCGCATTACGCCTTCTGGCAGACCGTGCGCGCGCAGGCCGGCGTGGCCGGCTGGGGCGAAACGCTGGCGCCGGGCGCGCTGGGCGAAAACCTCACGCTGGAAGGCCTGCAGGAGACCGATCTCTGGGTGGGCGACCAGCTGCGCCTGCCGCACTGCCTGCTGGCGGTGAGCGAACCGCGCATGCCCTGCGCCAAGCTCAACGCCGCGCTGGGTTTCCCTCACGCGGTGAAGCTGATGTCGCAATCGGGCTATTGCGGCAGTCACCTGGTGGTACTGGAAGCCGGCACGGTGTGCGCCGGCGACACCATCGAGGTGCTGCCGGGCCCGCGCGACGTGAACATCAAGGACCTGTTCCGCGCGCGCATCCGCCCCGAATGAGGCCCGGGTGACACCCGGGCCGTGCAGCTTCAGGCCGCAGCGCCCAGGGCCGGGTAGTCGGTGTAGCCCGCGGCGCCACCGCCGTACAGCAAGGCCGGCTTCAGTTCGTTCATCTGCGCGTCTTCGCGCAGGCGGCGGCCGAGGTCGGGGTTGCTGATGAAGGGGCGGCCGAAAGCCACCAGGTCGGCGCTGCCGCCGGCCACGGCGTCCAGCGCCATCTGGCGCGTGTAGCCGTTGTTCACCATCCAGGGCGCGCCGAAGGCGGCGCGCAGCGCGGCGTAGTCGAAAGGCGCGTTGTCGCGCGGGCCGCCGGTGGCGCCTTCGACCACGTGCACGAAGGCCAACTTCATCGGCGCGAGCTGGCGGCCGACGTATTCAAAAAGCTGCTGCGCGTGGCTGTCGATGCCGGCGTCGTTGGCCGGCGTCACGGGGCTCAGGCGCAAGCCGGTGCGGCCGCCGCCAATGGCGCCGGTGACGGCCTGCATCACTTCCAGCAGGAAGCGCGCCCGGTTCTCGATGCTGCCGCCGTACTGATCGCTGCGGTCGTTGATGGTGTCGCGCAGGAACTGCTCGATCAAATAACCGTTGGCGCCGTGCACCTCCACGCCGTCGAAGCCGGCCTCGATGGCGAGCTCGGCGGCGTGGCGGTACTGGGCCACGACGCCAGCAATCTCATCGGTGCGCAGCGCGCGCGGCGCCGACACATCGGCGAAGCCCTCAGCAATGAAGGTCTTGGTCTGGGCAGGCGTGGTCGTGCTGGACACCGGCGCCTGGCCACCCGGCTGCAGCGAAACGTGCGAGATGCGCCCCACGTGCCACAGCTGCACCACGATGCGCCCGCCTTGGGCGTGCACGGCGTCGGTGACGCGGCGCCAGCCGGCCACCTGGGCGGCGTTGAAGAGCCCGGGTGTGTCGAGGTAGCCCTGGCCTTCGGGGCTGATCTGCGTGGCTTCGCTGACGATGAGGCCAGCGCCGGTGGCCGGGTTGGCGCGCTGGGCGTAGTACTGCGCCATCAACTCGTTGGGCACCTGGCCGGCGCTGGCGCGGTTGCGCGTCAGCGGGGCCATGACGATGCGGGTGGCGACGTCGATGTCACCGAGGCGGATGGGGTCGAAAAGTGTGCTCATGCCAGCAGGTTACTGCGGTGCAGCATTTTTTGCTGTGCGCCGGCCCGCGCAGCCCTGCCAGCGGCCCAGCCGCACGTGGCACCATCGGCGCATGAATCTGCCCCCAGCTCACTTCGTTCGCCGCCCCCAAGGCGCGTGTCAGGCCCTTCGGGCGGCCGGGCGGGCCTGACATGCTCGCCTACCGACACGCCTTCCACGCCGGCAACCATGCCGACGTGCTCAAACACACCGTGCTGGCCCTGGTGCTGCAGCACATGAACCAGAAAGACAAGGGCTGGCGCTACATCGACACCCACGCCGGCGCCGGCGGTTATTCGCTGGAAGGCGAGTACGCCAAGAAGCGCGGCGAGTTCGAGCTCGGCATTGCCAAGCTGCTGGAGCGCCCCGACCTGCCCGAACCGCTGGCCGAGCTGGTGACGCTGGTGCGCGCCTTCAACGGCGGCTCGCGCATCACGCAATACCCGGGCTCGCCGGCCATCGCGCAGATGCTGATGCGGCCGCAAGACCAGCTGCGCCTCTTCGAGATGCACCCCACCGACCACAAGATCCTCGCCAGCTACCTGGGCGACATGGCCGGCATCGAGGTCAAGCTGGCCGACGGGTATGGCTCGCTGAAATCGCAGCTGCCGCCGCCCACGCGGCGCGGCGTGGTGCTCATCGACCCGCCCTACGAGATCAAGACCGACTACGCCCGCACGCTGGCCGCGCTGCGCGAGGCGCTGGAGCGTTTTGCCGATGCCGTGGTGGTGATCTGGCTGCCGCAGCTGCAGTTGCTGGAAGCCGCGCAACTGCCCCAGCGCCTGAAGGCCACCGCCGACAGCGCCGGCAAAAAGGGCTGGCTGCACGCGCAGCTGACGGTGGCGCAGGCCGACGAACGCGGCTTCGGCATGCTGGGCAGCAGCGTCTTCGTGGCCAACCCGCCGCACACGCTGTTCACGGCGCTGCAGCCGGTGCTGCCCTTCCTCGTGCAGACCCTGGGCCAGTTCGACGGTGCGCGCTCGGCGCTGGACCGTTCGGCCAAATCCTGAATTCTTGAGTTCGAGGTGGTGATGGACCTGCAATTCCGCCGCTCGGCGCTGGTGCGCGTGGCGCCTTTTGCCTTTTTCATGGCCGTGCTGGCCCTGCGCGGCTTTGCGCCCACCGATGGCAGCTGGGGTTTCGACACCCGCTGGCTCTACGCGCTGCAGGCCGGCGGCACGGCACTGCTGCTGGCGCTGTGGTGGCGCGAGTACGGCGAGATCTCGCGCCAGACCAGGCTGACGCTGCGCGAAGCGCTGTTCGCCGTGGCCGTGGGCGTGGCCGTCTTCGTGCTGTGGGTGAACCTGGATGCGCCGTGGATGAGCCTGTCCACCGCCAGCACCGAACCCTTCGTGCCGCGCACGGCCGATGGCGGGCTGGACTGGGCGCTGATCGTGGTGCGCATCGCCGGCGCGGCGCTCGTGGTGCCGGTGATGGAAGAGCTGTTCTGGCGCAGTTTTCTCATGCGCTGGATCCAGCAGCCGGTTTTCGAGAGCGTCTCACCCGCGCAGGTGGGCCTGCGCGCGGTGGTGCTCAGCACTTTCGTCTTCGTGCTCGCGCACACGCTGTGGCTGGCCGCCATCGTGGCCGGCCTGGCCTATGCCTGGCTCTACATCCGCACCGGCAAGCTCTGGGCTGCGGTGCTGGCGCATGCCGTCACGAACGGGGTGCTGGGGGTGTGGGTCGTGGCGACCGGGAACTGGCAGTTCTGGTGACCATCGCCAGCAAACCCAGCGCCACCAGCGCCAGCGACGCCGGCTCCGGCACGCCCGAGGGCGTGCCCGTGGTCGGCGGCAGCACCGTGCTGCCCACCGCAAAACCGGTGCTCGAAGCGCCGTAGTAACGCTGGTTGGTCGTCGCAAAGAAGCCGGCCGTCGGGCTGCTGCCCATCACCAGCTCGAAATTCAGGCTGGAACGGCTGATCGTCGGCAGGGGCTGCGACAGCGGCCCGCTGAGGTCGGTGCTGGCCAGCATGTTGTATTCCTCCAGCGAGAGGTTCAGGTTCGAGAGCCCGAAGTACACCCCCAGCGGCGTGCTGCCCGGCGCCCAGTCGAACACATACGAGTGCGCCGGGTTGCCGGGCAGCGGCGCTTCGTTGCTGGGCCGCGCGGCCAGGCCGTTGAGCGAGGGTGTCAGCAGACGGATGCGGTCCCAGCCCTCGCCCGGGCTGTTGCTGATCTCGACGATGCCGCCGCTCACCGCGGGGTTGTCGCGAAAGCCCAGGGTCTTGTTGCCGATGGTCAACTGCACCGCGCGGATGGCGTCTTCAAACACCGCCTGACCCGGCAGCGCGCTGAGCGGCAGCACTGCTCGGTCGATGTCGACATGGCCGCTGACGGCAATGCCGTTGCTCGAACTCACGCCGAACTCGTTGAGGAAAAAGGGCTGGTTGAAACCCGCACCGCCGTTGAGATTCACCTGCGTGGTGAAACTCAGGCGCACGACATCGGCGTGGCTGGCGGTGGCAGCGGTCAGGGCCAGAAACAGGGCGGCGGTTCGGTGGAACTTGAGCATGGTGGGCGCATCCTTGACGTCGACGCCACCGAAAAACCCGGTGGCTGCATCTGGCCTACGCCGCGGGCCACGCCGCCACGCGTCAGGCCGGTGCTGCGCCCCCCCGCGCCTGCGGGGGTGCACACCGGCGGCTGCTCAGACGCCGCGGGCGCGATCGGCGTGGAACTGCGCGCGCCAGCTGTCGAAACGGTTTTCGTCCAGCGCCTCGCGCACCTCGCGCATCAGGTTCACGTAGTAGTGCAGGTTGTGGATGCTGGCCAGCATCGGGCCCAGCATCTCGCCGCAGCGGTCGAGGTGGTGCAGGTAGGCGCGGCTGAAGTTCTGGCACGTGTAGCAGGTGCAGGTTTCATCCACCGGGGCTTCGCTGTCGCGGTGGCGCGCGTTGCGCACCTTCAGGTCGCCGAAGCGCGTGAACAGGTGGCCGTTGCGCGCATTGCGCGTGGGCATCACGCAGTCGAACATGTCCACACCCTGCGAGACACCTTCCACCAGGTCTTCGGGGGTGCCCACGCCCATCAGGTAGCGCGGCTTGTGCGCCGGCAGGCGGTGCGGCGTGTGCGCCATGATGCGCAGCATCTCGTCTTTCGGCTCGCCCACGCTCACACCACCCACCGCGTAACCGGGCAGGTCCATCGCCACCAGCGCGTCCAGCGACTCTTGCCGCAGGTTTTCGAACATGCCGCCCTGCACGATGCCGAAGAGCGCGTTGGGGTTCTCCAAGCGCGCAAACTCGGCCTGGCTGCGTTGGGCCCAGCGCAGGCTGAGTTCCATGCTCTTGCGCGCCTCGGCCTCGGTGGTGAGGTGGCCTTTCACCTCGTAAGGCGTGCACTCGTCGAACTGCATGACGATGTCGCTGTTGAGCACGGTCTGGATCTGCATGCTCACCTCGGGCGTGAGGAAGAGCTTGTCGCCGTTGACGGGCGACGCGAACTTCACGCCTTCTTCCGAGATCTTGCGCATCTCGCCCAGGCTCCAGACCTGGAAGCCGCCGCTGTCGGTCAGCATGGGCTTGCTCCAGCCCTCGAAACGGTGCAGGCCGCCGAACTTGCCGATGACGTCCAGCCCCGGCCGCATCCACAGGTGGAAGGTGTTGCCCAGGATGATCTGCGCGCCCATCTCTTCCAGGCTGCGCGGCAGCACGCCCTTGACGGTGCCGTAGGTGCCCACAGGCATGAACACCGGCGTTTCCACCGTGCCGTGGTTCAGCGTGAGCGTGCCGCGGCGCGCGTGGCCGTGGGTCTTGTGGAGTTCGAACTTGAGCATGGCGCGATTGTCAGCGCGCCAACTGCAAGAGCATCGCGTCGCCGTAGCTGAAGAAGCGGTAGCGGCTTTCCACCGCGTGCCGGTACAGCGCCTGGATGTGGGCGTGGCCGGCGAAGGCGCTCACCAGCATCATCAGCGTGCTCTTCGGCAGGTGGAAGTTGGTGAGCAGCAGGTCCACCACGCGGAAGTCGAAGCCCGGGGTGATGAAGATGTCGGTGTCGCCGCGGTAGGGGCGCAACGCCCCGCCACCGGCGCGCGCGGCCGATTCCAGCGCGCGCAGCGTGGTGGTGCCCACCGCCAGCACACGCCCGCCGGCGGCGCGCGTGGCTTCGATGGCGGCCACGGTGGCCTCACTCACCTCGAACCACTCGCTGTGCATGCGGTGCTCGGCGATGTTCTCCACGCGCACCGGCTGGAAGGTGCCGGCACCGACGTGCAGCGTCACCGCCGCGCGGCCCACGCCTTGCGATGCCAGCGCGGCCAGCACGGCCTCGTCGAAGTGCAGCGCGGCGGTGGGCGCGGCCACGGCGCCGGGGTGGGCGGCGAACACGGTCTGGTAGCGCTGCTCGTCTTCGGCGCTGTCGTCGTGCGTGATGTAAGGCGGCAGCGGCACGTGGCCGTGTCGCGCCAGCAGTTCCAGCGCCGGCGCCGGGAAGCGCAGGTGGAATAGCGCGTCTTCCGGGCCGGCGCGGCCCAGCACCTCGGCGTCGAAGGCGTCGGCGAAACGCACCACGCTGCCGGCCTTGGGGCTCTTGCTGGCGCGCAGGTGGGCCCAGACCTCGTGCACGCCGTCGCCCGGCAGGATGCGTTCGACCAGCGCTTCCACCGCGCCGCCTGTGGGCTTCTCGCCCAGCAGCCGCGCCTTGATGACGCGCGTGTCGTTGAAGACCAGCAGGTCGCCGGCGCGCAGCAGGCCTGGCAGTTCGCGGAACACGCGGTCGACTGGCGGTGAGCCGGCTTCGCGGCCGTCGAGCAGGCGCGAGGCGCTGCGCTCGGCGGCGGGGTGCTGTGCAATCAGTTCGGGTGGCAGCACGAAATCGAAGTCGTGCAGCGTGTAGGCCGGGGCGGGAGAGGAATTCGAAAAAGGCTTCATGGGCAGGCTGTACCGACCTGTTGATGAGGGGGAGGTCAAAATTGTTCCATGCCCACCGACAAGGCCCCAGCGCCTGCCGCCAAAGCCCTGCCCGCGCCGGTGCGTGCCATGCACAAGATGGGCCTGCAGCGCGACATCGACCTCGCGCTGCACCTGCCCATGCGCTACGTCGACGAAACCCGCCTCGTGCCCATCAGCAGCCTGCGCGATGGCGACACCGGCCAGGTGCAGGGCACGGTGAGCGAATGCCGCGTGGAGACCCGCGGCCGCCGCCAGCTGCTGGTGAAGCTGGACGACGGCCACGGCGAGCTGACGCTGCGGCTGCTGCACTTCTACCCCTCGCACCAGAAGACGCTGGCCGTGGGGCAGACGGTGCGCGCGCGCGGCGAGGTGCGGCACGGCTTTTTCGGCCGCGAGATGGTGCACCCCGAGTTCCGCGCCGTGCAGCCCGACACGCCGCTGCCGCAGGTGCTGACGCCCGTCTACCCCAGCACCGCCGCGCTGCCGCAGGCCTACCTGCGCAAGGCCGTGGTCTCGGCGCTCGCACGCGCGCCGCTGCATGAACTGCTGCCGCCCGGCGTGGTGCCGCCGGGCCTGCCGCCGCTGCGCGAAGCGCTGCACACGCTGCACCACCCGGGCCGCGACACGCCCACCGAAGCGCTGGAAGACCACAGCCACCCCGCCTGGCAGCGCCTGAAGTTCGAGGAGCTGCTGGCCCAGCAGCTGAGCCAGGCGCAGGCCCAGGCGGCACGCGCCAAGCTGGGCGCGCCGGTGCTGCAGGGCGCACCCGGCGGGCTGGCCGAACGCCTGCTGGCCGCGCTGCCCTTCACGCTCACGGCGGCCCAGCAGCGCGTGGTGGCCGAGATCGCCGCCGACTTGGGCCGCCCGCAGCCCATGCACCGGCTGCTGCAGGGCGATGTGGGCAGCGGCAAGACCGTGGTGGCCGCGCTGGCCGCCGCCGCGGCCATGGGTGCGGGCTGGCAGTGCGCGCTGATGGCACCCACCGAGATCCTGGCCGAGCAGCATTTCCGCAAGCTCGTGGGCTGGCTGCAGCCGCTGGGCATCACCGTGGCCTGGCTCACCGGCAGCCGCAAGGGCAAGGCGCGGCAGGCCGAGGTGGAGAAGGTGGCGCGCGGCGAGGCGATGCTGGTGGTGGGCACGCACGCCGTGATCCAGGACGACGTGGTCTTCGCGAAGCTGGGGCTGGCCATCGTCGATGAGCAGCACCGCTTCGGCGTCGCGCAGCGCCTCGCCTTGCGGAAGAAGCTGGAGGGCGAGGCCGCCCCTGCCGGCAAGCAGCTGGAGCCGCATTTGCTGATGATGAGCGCCACGCCCATTCCGAGAACCCTCGCGATGAGCTACTACGCCGATCTCGACGTCAGCACCATCGACGAGCTGCCGCCCGGCCGCACGCCCATCGTCACCAAGGTGTTTGCCGATGGCAAACGCCCCGCCGTCGTTGAACGCATCCGTGACGAGGTGGCCCAGGGCCGGCAGGTCTACTGGGTGTGCCCGCTGGTCGAAGAAAGCGAGCACATCGACCTGCAGAACGCCACCGCCACGCACGCCGAGCTGAGCGCCGCGCTGCCAGGCGTGCTGGTCGGCCTGCTGCACGGCCGCATGAAACCGGCCGAGAAGGCCGCGGTGATGGCGCTCTTCACCGCCGGCGAAATGAAGCTGCTGGTGGCCACCACCGTCATCGAGGTCGGCGTGGACGTGCCCAACGCCAGCCTGATGGTGATCGAACACGCCGAACGTTTCGGCCTGGCGCAGTTGCACCAGCTGCGCGGGCGTGTGGGCCGCGGGGCCGTGGCCAGCGTGTGTGTGCTGCTCTACACCGCGCCGCTGTCGCAGACCGGCAAAGATCGCCTGAAGGCCATGGCCGAGACCAACGACGGCTTCGAGATCGCCCGCCGCGACCTGGAGATCCGCGGCCCCGGCGAATTCATGGGCGCGCGCCAGAGCGGCGACGCGCTGCTGCGGTTTGCCGACCTCGCCGAAGACGGCGCGCTGCTGCAGCGCGCGCGAGAAGCCGCGCCCCGCCTGCTGCGCGAGCAGCCCTCGGTCGCCGCCGCCCATGTGCAGCGCTGGCTGGCGAGCAAGGCCGAGTACCTGAAGGCCTGAAGGCCGGCAGGCGACTGCGGGTCTTCACGCCCCCCGTTCCAGGGATGCCGCCAGGGGGCTGCTGGCCCTAGCGTGCAAATGTCATGGCGTGTCCCCGGCCCAGCAGGCCGCGGGTTGGGCTGCGGCGTCCTTCCCACCACGGAGCTGAGATGAAGAAGACCCCCTGGCGCACCGCCCTCGGCGCGCTGTTTGCGGCCGCACTGCTGGCCCCCACAGCCCAAGCCGATGTCATCGACTTCGAACCCGCCGCGCTGGCCGGCGTTTACCTGCCGGGCGAGAGCTTCAGCCAGGGCGGCTATCTGCTCACCGCGCTCAACGACTTCGGCGTCATCGACACCGCCGCGGCGCTGGGCATGCAGGCGCCCACCGGCAACGACACGCAGTTCTATTTCGCGTCGAACGACGGCCGCCTGCGCCTGACGCGCAGCGACGGCCAGGCCTTCAACCTCGAAGCTCTGAGCCTGGCCTTCGTGCCGCTGGACCCGCCCTCGCTGCAGGTCACGCAGTTCTGGGCCTTCGGCACACGCGCCGACGGCAGCGCCGTCAACGCGACCTTCGGCTACGTCCCCGGCAACGGCAGCACCTACCCCTTCATCACCCACGCCGGCCTGGCGGGGATGACGGATCTGGTGAGCATCGAGTTCCGCTCCTGCGCCAGCGACGGCCTGTTCTGCTCGGTGCCGACGCAGAACAACGGCCAGTTCGCCCTCGACAACATCAGCGTCAGCGTCGTGCCCGAGCCCGGTGCCGCCCTGCTGATGGCCCTGGGCCTGGCCGGCCTGGCGCTGCGCGCCCGCCGCAGCGCCTGAGCCCGCCGAGCCGCACCCCAGGAGGACACGACCATGAACAAGACCCCCATCCGCTGCGTGGCGCTGGCCGCCATGCTGGCCCTGGCCGGCAGCAGCCTGCAGGCCCAGACACGCGACACCCGCGCGCCCGCCGCACCGCAGGCCCAGCGCACCTACATCGTGCAGCTGGCCGCCGCCCCGCTGGCCACCTACAGCGGCACCGTGCGCGGCCTGCCCGCCACGCGCAGCAGCACCGGCGCCCGCCTGAACCTCAACAGCAGCGCCGCCCGTGCCTACGCGGGCTACCTCGACCGCCAGCGCGCGGCCGTGCTCGCGCCGCTGGGCGGCGTGCGCGTGCTGCACACCTACAACACCACCTTCAGCGGTTTTGCGGCCCAGCTCACCGAGGCGCAGGCCGCGCAGCTGATGAGCAACCGCGACGTGAAGTCGGTGGTGCCCTCCGAGCGCCGCGAACTCGACACCACGCGCACCAGCGAATTCCTCGGCCTCACCGCCGCGGGCGGGCTGTATTCGCAGCTGGATGCGCAGTCGCGCCGCATCAAGGGTGAAGACGTCATCATCGGCGTCATCGACAGCGGCATCTGGCCCGAGAGCCCGGCCTTCGGCGACAAGGTCAACGCCGCCGGCAAGCCCGTGGCCTACCACCAGGCCGGCACGCTGGCCTACGGCCCGCCGCCGGCGCACTGGGCCGGCGCCTGCGTCACCGGTGAAGGTTTCACCGCGGCGATGTGCGGCAACAAGCTCATCGGCGCGCGTTTCTACCAAGAAGACTTCGCGGCCTCGGGCGCCATCCGCGTGCCGCTGGAATACCTCTCGCCGCGCGACGGCGCCACCAGCGGCCACGGCTCGCACACCGCCTCCACCTCGGGCGGCAACGAACGGGTGGACATCGTCAACACCTCGGGCGTCATCACCGCGGTGATGGGCGGCATCGCGCCGCGCGCGCGCATCGCGGCCTACAAGGTGTGCTGGACGGCCACCGTGAGCACGCAGACCGGCTGCTACACGGCCGACATGCTGCGCGCCATCGACGACGCCGTGGCCGATGGCGTGGACGTCATCAACTTCTCGATCAGCGGCACGCAGCTCTTCTTCAACGACCCCATCGAGATCGCCTACCTCAACGCCGCCACGGCGGGTGTGTTCGTGGCGGCCTCGGCCGGCAACTCCGGCCCGGGCAACCAGGTGGCGCACATGAGCCCCTGGCTGATGACGGTGGCCGCCTCCACCCACGACCGCAGCCCCGGCGGTGGCGACCTCACGCTGGGCAACGCCGCGGTGTACTCGGGCTTCTCGCTCAACTACCTGGGCGTGACCACCGGCAACCTGGTGCTGTCTGAGAGCGTGGCCGCGGCCGGGCAGGCCGCCAACGCCGCCACCTGCCTGGCCAACAGCCTGGATGCCGCGCTGGCCGCCGGCCGCATCGTCGTCTGCGACCGCGGCACGAACACCGCCACGGCCCGCCTGGCCGCCAGCGCCGAAGTGCGGCGCGCCGGCGGCATCGGCATGGTGCTGCTCAACCCCACCAACACCACGCTGGTGGCCGACGCCCACACCGTGCCCACGGTGCAGCTGCAAGACACCGCCCGCACCGCCGTGCGCGACTACGTGGCCGGCGCTGGCGCCAGTGCCACCGGCAGCATCGGCCTGGCCTACAACCGCCCGGGTGTGGTGGCGCCCATCATGGCCGGCTTCTCGTCGCGCGGGCCGAACAAGGCCAACGGCAACATCCTCAAGCCCGACATCACGGGCCCGGGCGTGGCCATCATCGCGGCCAACCGGCCAACGCTCAGCACCACGCAGCGTGATGCCGTGGTAGCCGGCACGCTGATCCCGCCGGCTTCCACGGGCTCGCTGCAGGGCACCTCGATGTCCAGCCCGCACGTGGCTGGCGCCGCGGCGCTGCTGCGCCAGATGCACCCCACCTGGTCGCCGGCGGCCATCAAGTCGGCGCTGACCACCAGCACCACCGAGGTCAAGCTGTCGAACAACAGCGCCGACCCCAACCGCTGGGGCTACGGCGCTGGTCACCTGGCGCCCAACCCGGCGGCCGTGCCCAGCCTCGTGTACGAGGCCGGTACCGCCGATTACGCCCGCTTCCTCTGCGGCGTGGGCCTGGCACCGCCGCCGGGTGCCGGCGCCTGCGCCACCCTGGGCAGCGTCAAGCCCTGGGACCTGAACCTGCCCACGCTCACCGCCGCCGGTGTGGTGGTGTCGCGCACGCTCACACGCACGGTCACCAACGTGGGAGCGTCCACCGCCACCTTCGTGGCGCAGAGCAGCCTGCCGGGCTGGGACGTCACCATCACACCGGCCAGCCTGACCCTGGCCCCGGGCGCCAGCGCCAGCTTCAGCGCCAAGCTCACGCGCACCACGGCCACGCTGGGCAACTGGACCTTCGGCAGCCTGGGCTGGAGCGACGGTGTGCGCACCGTCACCAGCCCGCTCAGCGCGCAGGCGCTGGCCTTCGCCACGCCGGCCGAGGTGAGCGACAAACGGGTCAGCGGCAAGGGCAGCAAGGTCTTCCCGGTGGAATCCAGCTACACCGGCCCGGTGACGCTGCAAGGCGTGGGCCTGGTGCCGGCCGACACCCGCACCGCCACCATCAGCACCGGCCAGACGCAGTGCTACAGCTTCGTGGTGCCGGCGGGCACACAGTTCGCGCGTTTCCAGACCTTCAATGCTGACACGCAAGGCGGTGCGCTGACCGATCTGGACATGGATGTCTTCGCCTCGGCCAACTGCACCGGCACCAACGTCGGCACCAGTGCCGCCGGCGGCTCTGACGAGGTGGTGACGCTGGAGACCCCGGCCGCGGCCACCTACTCGGTGCGCATCACCGGCTACGCCACGGCCAGCGGCGGCGCGAGCTACACGCTCTCGGGCTGGGCGGTGGCCACGGGCGGCACGCCCACGCTGCGCGTGACCGGGCCGAGCTCGGTGTACGAGGGCGGCACGGCCTCGGTCGTCATCAGCTGGGCCGTGCCCACCGGCACGCGCTACATGGGCCAGGTGCGCATCTTCGACCCCAGCAATACGCTGGTGGGCACGAGCAAGGTGCTGGTGGACAACCGCTGAGGCCGGCGGCGTTCTCGCAAGGGCTGCTTCGGCAGCCCTTTTTTTCGCCGGCCCCGCCATTGGCGACAATGCCACCATGACCCTGACCGAGCTCAAGTACATCGTCGCCGTGGCGCGTGAACGGCACTTCGGCCGCGCCGCCGAAGCCTGCTTCGTGAGCCAGCCCACGCTCAGCGTGGCGATCAAGAAGCTGGAAGAAGAGCTCGACGTGAAGATCTTCGAGCGCGGCGCCAGCGAGGTGAGCGTCACGCCCTTGGGCGATCAGATCGTGCGCCAGGCACAGCAGGTCATCGAGCAGGCGCAAGCCATCCGCGAAATCGCCAAGCTCGGCAAAGACCCGGTGAGCGGCCCGCTGCGCCTGGGCGTGATCTACACCATCGGCCCCTACCTGCTGCCCGACCTGGTGAAGAACGCCATCGCCACCGTGCCGCAGATGCCGCTGATGCTGCAGGAGAACTTCACCGCCAAGCTGCTGGACATGCTGCGCACCGGCGAGCTGGATGCGGCGATCATGGCCGAGCCCTTCCCCGACACCGGTCTGGCCATCGCGCCGCTGTACGACGAGCCCTTCCTCGCCGCGGTGCCCGTGAGTCACCCCTTCGCCCAGCGCACGTCCATCACGGCCGAAGAGCTGAAGAACGAGACCATGCTGCTGCTGGGCACGGGCCACTGCTTCCGCGACCACGTGCTCGAGGTCTGCCCCGAGTACGCCCGTTTTGCCAGCAATGCAGAAGGCATCCGCAAGAGCTTCGAGGGCAGCAGCCTGGAGACCATCAAGTACATGGTGGCTTCGGGCATGGGCGTGACGGTGGTGCCGCAGCTCAGCGTGCCGGCCGAGCTGCAGACCCACATCCGGTATGTGCCTTTCACGGCGCCGGTGCCCACGCGGCGTGTGGTGCTGGCCTGGCGCCGCACCTTCCCACGCTACGAGGCCATCGCCGCGCTGCGCAACGCCATCTACGCCTGCCCGCTGCCGGGTGTCACGCGGCTGACGGCCTGAGCGCAGCGCACGCGGCACGGGGCTATGGCGGCGATAGGCCCGCCGGCTATGCCGCCCTTCGGCGTTATTGCGTTGACCCTGGGCGGGGCGGTTTCTACATTCGACCTCCTGAACCCGCCTGCGAAGGCGCCGCCCCAAGGAGACCCGCAATGTCCAACGAAGCCAAGTGCCCTTTCAACCACAGCGCCATGACCATGGCCGCCGGTGGCCGCAGCAACCGTGACTGGTGGCCGAACCAGCTCAACCTCGACATCCTCAGCCAGCAGTCGGAGAAGGTCAGCCCGATGGGCCCCGGCTTCGACTACGCGAAAGAGTTCGCCAAACTCGACCTCGACGCCGTGGTCGCCGACCTCAAGGCGTTGATGACCGACAGCCAGGATTGGTGGCCGGCCGACTGGGGCCACTACGGCGGCCTGATGATCCGCCTGAGCTGGCACGCCGCCGGAACCTACCGCATTGCCGACGGCCGCGGTGGCGCCGGCAACGGCGCGCAGCGCTTCGCGCCGCTGAACAGCTGGCCCGACAACGGCAACCTCGACAAGGCGCGCCGCCTGCTGTGGCCCATCAAGCAGAAGTACGGCAACAAGCTCAGCTGGGCCGACCTGCTGGTGCTGGCCGGCAACGTGGCCCTGGAGAGCATGGGCTTCAAGACCTTCGGCTTCGCCGGCGGCCGCCCCGACATCTGGGAACCCGAAAAAGACATCAGCTGGGGCGCCGAGACCGAATGGCTCGCCACCAGCGACAAACCCAACAGCCGCTACAAGGGCGACCGCGAGATGCAGGGCCCCTTCGGCGCCGTGCAGATGGGCCTCATCTACGTGAACCCGCAAGGCCCGGACGGCAACCCCGACCCGGTGGCCAGCGGCCGCGACGTGCGCGAGACCTTCTTGCGCATGGCCATGAACGACGAGGAGACCGTGGCCCTGGTCGCCGGCGGCCACACCTTCGGCAAGGCCCACGGCGCGGCGCCGGAAAGCCACGTCGGCCGCGAGCCCGAGGGCGCTTCGATCGAAGAGCAGGGCCTGGGCTGGAAGAACAGCTTTGGCAGCGGCAAGGGCGCGCACACCATCACCAGCGGCATCGAAGGCGCCTGGAAGCCCAACCCCACCACCTGGGACAACGGCTACTTCGACATGCTCTTCGGCTACGAGTGGGAGCTCAGCAAGAGCCCGGCCGGCGCCTGGCAGTGGCACCCCAAGGACTGCAAGCCCGAGCACCTGATCCCCGACGCGCACGAGCCCGGCAAGAAGCACCGGCCGATGATGACCACGGCCGACCTCTCGCTGCGTTTCGACCCCGCCTACGAAAAGATCAGCCGCAAGTTCCACCAAGACCCGGCCGCGTTTGCCGACGCCTTTGCCCGCGCCTGGTTCAAGCTCACGCACCGCGACATGGGCCCGAAGGCGCGTTACCTGGGCAAGCTGGTGCCCAAGGAAACACTGATCTGGCAAGACCCGGTGCCGGCCGTGGACCACGCGCTCATCGACGCCGCCGACCAGGCCGCGCTGAAGGCGCAGGTGCTGGCCTCGGGCCTGGGCATCGGCCAACTGGTGCGCACGGCCTGGGCCTCGGCGAGCACTTTCCGCGGCAGCGACAAACGCGGCGGCGCCAACGGCGCGCGCATCCGCCTGGCGCCGATGAAAGACTGGCAGGCCAACAACCCGGCCGAACTGGCCCAGGTGCTGAAGACGCTGGAAGGCATCCAGGCCAGCTTCAACACCACGGCTGCCGGCGGCAAGCAGGTCTCGCTGGCCGATCTCATCGTGCTGGCCGGCAGCGCCGCGGTGGAAGCCGCCGCGAAGAAGGCCGGTGTGGACGTGGCCGTGCGCTTCTCGCCGGGCCGCACCGACGCCCGCGCCGACCAGACCGATGTCGAGAGCTTCGCGGTGCTGGAGCCGCGTGCCGATGGCTTCCGCAACTACACCCAGCCCGGGCTGGCGGCGCACGCGGCCGAACTGCTGGTCGACAAGGCCCAGCTGCTGACGCTGACCGCACCCGAGATGACGGTGCTGGTGGGCGGCCTGCGGGTGCTGGGCGGCAACCACGGCGGGGCCAAGCACGGCGTGTTCACCACCCGTGAAGAAGCGCTGACGAACGACTTCTTCGTCCACTTGCTCGACATGGGCACCACCTGGCAGCGCAGCGCCACCGAAGGCGTGCTGGAAGGCCGCGACCGCAAGACCGGCGCCGTGAAATGGACGGCCACCACGGCCGACCTGGTGTTCGGCTCGAACTCGGTGCTGCGTTCGCTGGCCGAGGTCTATGCGCAGAGCGACGCGCACGAGAAGTTCGTGCGCGACTTCGCCGCCGCCTGGACCAAGGTCATGAACCTCGACCGCTACGAGCTGCCGAACAAGGGGCTGTGATGAAGCTGCTGCGCCGCGCCGTGGGCGCCGTCATCGCCGCCGGGGGCTTCACCTTGCTGGTGTCGGCGCCGCCCGGGCCTGGCGGCCCCTGGGCCTGAGCGGGTTCCCGGGGTCGCCGCAGAGCGGTCCCGGGCTGTGCGGGTCAGGGCACCGACAGGGCCGGCCGTGCTTCGCTAGAGTCCGGCCTTGTCTCTCATGCACAGGAGTTTGCACATGGCGAAGAAGAACGGCGGCAAGAAGGCCGCAGCGTTGGTCGTGGCGGCCGGCAGCTCGGTCATCAACATCGGCATCAGCGCAGACGACCGCGGCGCCATCGCCGGCGGCCTGAGCCGGCTGCTGGCCGACACCTACACGCTCTACCTCACCACCCACAACTTCCACTGGAACGTGACGGGGCCGATGTTCAACAGCCTGCACGCCATGTTCATGGCGCAGTACACCGAGCTGTGGAATGCGGTGGACCCCATCGCCGAGCGCATCCGCAGCCTGGGCCATGCGGCGCCCGGCAGCTACCAGCAGTTCGCGGCGCTGAGCACGCTGCCCGACGCGCCCACCCTGCCTCCCAAGGCGCTGGAGATGGTGCAGATCCTCGTCGACGGCCACGAGGCCGTGGCGCGCACCGCGCGCAGCATCTTCCCGCTGGCCGATGCAGCGAGCGACGAGCCCACCGCCGACCTGCTGACGCAGCGCCTCACGGTGCACGAGCAGACCGCCTGGATGCTGCGTTCGCTGCTGGAGTGAAGCCGGCGTGAACGCCGGGCCGCGGGTTCAGGCGCGGCCTTTCTCCTTGATAACCATCAGCACGGAGCGGTGGCCCTGTGCTACCTTGCCCCGATGGAAAGCCCCGCCTTCGGCCAGGCCACGCTGAGCAACTGCGAGCGCGAGCTGATCCACCTGGCTGGCTCGGTGCAGCCCCACGGTGTGCTGCTGCTTTTGCAGGCCACCGCTGGCCTGCCGGTGCTGCAGGCCAGCCAGAACACGGCCGCCCTGCTGGGCCTGGAGGCTGAGGCCCTCCTCGGCCAGCCGCTGTCAGCCCTGGGGGGTGATGTGGCCGAGGCCGTGAGCTCCCGCTTGCCCCAGCTGGCCGGGCTGGGCGAAGAGCCGCTGCCGCTGCGCTGCCACAGCGGCCAGGGCCGCGAGCGGCGCTACTTCGAAGGCACGCTGCACCAGCCACCCGGCGGCGGCCTGGTGCTGGAGCTCGAACCCACAGACCGTGGCGTGGGCCTGGCCGGCAGCAGCGGCGCTCCCATCGGCCTGACCGATCTGCACAGCGCCCACGGCGCGCGCAGCATCGCTGCCGCGGTGCAGCGTTTTTCTGCGGCCGGCACCTTGAACGGCCTGTGCGAGGCCGTGGTGCAGGTGCTGCGTGAACTCACCGGCTACGACCGCGTGATGGTCTACCGCTTCGACCCCGACGGCCACGGCGAGATCTTCGCCGAGGCCAAGGCGCCCGCGCTGGAGCCCCTGCTGGGCCATCACTACCCGGCCACCGACATCCCGCAGCGCGCGCGCGAGCTCTACCTGCGCATGCGCCTGCGCGTGCTGGCCGACGTGCACTACGAGCCCGCGCCGCTCGTGCCACCGCTGCGGCCCGACAGCGGCGAGCCGCTGGACATGTCGATGTGCCACCTGCGCAGCATGAGCCCGCTGCACCTGCAGTACCTCAAGAACATGGGCGTCACCGGCACGCTGGTGGCCGCGCTCGTGCGCGAGGGCCGGCTGTGGGGCCTGATCGCCGCCCACCACTACCAACCGCGCCACCTGCGCCTGGCGCTGCGCCAGGTGGTGGAACTGCTGGCCGAGGTGGCGTCCACGCGTATCGCCGCCATCGAGAACTACGCCCACGTGCAGGTGGCACTGATGGTGCAACGCCTGGAGCAGCGCCTGATCGAGGCCACCAGCACCGAAGGCGACTGGCGGCAGGCGCTGCTGCGCAGCCCGCAGACGCTGCTGCAGGCGCTGGAAGCCACGGGCGCCGCGCTCTTCCATGGCGACGAGGTGCTCACCACCGGCGAGGTGCCTTCCACGCGCGAGCTGCGTGCGCTGTGCGAATGGGTGCACGCGCAGCCGGTGGGCGCCGACGAAGGCGCGCCTTTCAGCTGCACCTCGGTGGGCCGGCTGCACCCGCCGCTGGCCGGGCTGGCGGCCACGGCCTGCGGGGTGATGGCGGTGCGGCTCTCGCTGCAGCGGCCCGAGTACCTGATGTGGTTCCGCCCCGAGCAGCTGCAGACGGTGAAGTGGGCCGGCAACCCCGACAAGGCCGCGCTGCTGGCCGGCGAGGCGGCTGAAGGGGCCGACGGCCCGCCGCAAGACCCGCTGCAGCTCTCGCCCCGGCGCTCTTTCGCCACCTGGTCGGAGATCGTGCGCGGCAGTGCGCGGCCGTGGACACTGGCCGAACGCAGCATGGCGCGCGCCATCGGCACGGCGCTGGTGGACATCATCGTGCAGGTCAATGCCGTGCGGCTGCTGATCGCCGAGCACCAGCTGGCGCAGATCCGCGCCACGGTGCACGCCACGCGCGAACCGGTGCTGATGACCGACGCCGCCGGCCGCCTGATCTTCGCCAATCAGGCCTTCGGGGCGCTGCGCGGCAGTGCCGGGCTGCCGGCCGTTGGCAGTGCGCTCACCGGCCTCTTCGAAGACCCTGCACGGGTGCAGGCGGTGCTGGCCGAGCTGGTGCACCAGGCCTGGCGCGGTGATTGGGTGGTGGCCGGCCCGGGCACGCCCGTGGCGGTGCGGGCCGAAGCCGTGCCCGCACGGGACAACAGCCTGCTGGGCTGCATCTTCGTCTTCGACGACCTGCGCGCGCGCCGGCAGACGGCCCGGGCACGCCAGCGCCTGGAGGCCTCGCTGATGCAGGCCAGCAGCGCCGGCCGGCCGCACGACGAGGTGCTGGGCGCCATCCTGGGCAACGCCAGCCTGGCGGCGATGGACATCGCCGACGCGGTGGGGGCGCCTTCGGTGGCACCGCTGCTGCAGGAGGTGGAAGCCTCGGCGCAGCGCGCCACGCAGCTCTACGACCGGCTGCGCAGCTTCACGGCCGGCGGCTGATCAGCCGCCCGCGGCCGGCGCGGCGGCCAGTTCTTCGAACAGGCAGCGGTGCTGCGTGAAGGCCCACAGCGCTTCTGCCACCGTGGCGTCTTGCTGCGCGGTGTCGAAAGGCAGGCTGCCGAGCGCACGGCGTATTTGCTGGCGCCGCAGCAAGACCTGCGGCGTGTCGCCGAAATCGTAGAAACGCGTGCCGGGCGCGCTGTCGCCGGCCGGCAGCGCGTACAGCCGCGCCACCAGGCGCTGCAGCACCTGGCCGCCGTGCAGGTCACCCAGGTAACGCACGTAGGCGTGGGCCACGAGGCTGGGCGCGGCTTCAACGGCCGACATGGCCTGCAGGGCCTGCAGCCGCACCACGTAGGCCTGCAGCGCGGGGGCCAGCGGCAGCGCCTCGGCCCAACCCGGGCCGTGCAGGGTCGCCAGGTCTTCGGCCAGCGCCGGGGCCCGCTGCAGCGCGTCGGCGCCCAAAGTCAGCAGCGCCGGCTCGGCGGCGTGCGCCACCAGGGCGGTTTCCAGCGCGGCATAGAGCGCGTGCAGGTTGCGCAGCAGCGCGCAGTAGCCTGCGCGCGGCAGCCGCCCGGCCAGCAGCGCGGCCATGGCGCCGCTGCGCTCGGTGGCGGTGTGCAGCTCGCGCGTGGCCTCGCGCAGCCGTTCGGGCAGCGCGGAAGCCACGGGCACCGCGCCGGTCGCCATCAGGTCAGGCCCGCACGGGGCTGCAGGGCCACCAGGGCGCCAGCCACTTGCGCGGCCAGACGCGCGTTCGACAGCACGAGCTCGATGTTGGCCTTGAGGCTGGCACCGCCGGTGAGCGCACTCACGCGTGCCAGCAGGAAGGGCGTGACGGCGGCACCGGCCACGCCTTGCGCCTGCGCCTCGGCCAGCGCCTGCGCGATGTAGCCGGCAATGCGCGGCTGCGGGATCTCGTGCTCGGGCGCAATCGGGTTGGCGATCACCACGCCGCCCTCCAGGCCGGCCTGCCACTTGGCGTGCAGCACGGCGGCCAGCGCAGCGGGCGTGTCCACGCGGCTGGGCAGCTTCAGGCCGCTCTCGCGCGAGTAGAAAGCCGGCAGTTCGTCGGTGCCGTAGCCCAGCACCGGCACGCCCTGCGTTTCCAGGTATTCCAGCGTCAGCGGCAGGTCGAGGATGGCTTTCGCACCTGCGCAGACCACAGCGACAGACGTGCGCGCCAGCTCCTGCAAGTCGGCGCTGATGTCGAAGCTGGTCTCGGCGCCGCGGTGCACACCGCCGATGCCGCCGGTGGCGAAGACGCGGATGCCGGCCAGCGCCGCCACGATCATCGTGGCCGCCACCGTGGTGGCGCCCGTGGCGCCGCGTGCGATGAGCAGCGGCAGGTCGCGCCGGCTGGCCTTGGGCACGGCCAGGCCCTGCTGCGCCAGGCTTTCGATCTGTTCGCGCGACAGGCCCGCCTTCAAGCGGCCGTCGATCACGGCGATGGTCGCGGGCACCGCGCCGTGCTCCCGCACGGCGGCTTCCACGCGCAGCGCGGTTTCGGCGTTCTGGGGCCAGGGCATGCCGTGGCTGATGATGGTGGACTCCAGCGCCACCACGGGCCGGCCGTGGTGCAGCGCGTCGGCCACTTCGGGGTGCAGGTCGAGCAAGGCGTTCATGTCGGGCCGATCATCGCACCGCCCCACCACCGCGGCCGATAATCGCGCTCCTTCTGAGCCCGCGCACCATGTCCACCGATCTCGCCCCGCAAGTGCGCCGCCGCCGCACCTTCGCCATCATCAGCCACCCCGACGCCGGCAAGACCACGCTGACGGAAAAGCTGCTGCTGTTCTCGGGCGCCATCCAGATCGCCGGCAGCGTGAAGGCGCGCAAGGCCACGCGCCACGCGACGTCCGACTGGATGGAGATCGAGAAGCAGCGCGGCATCTCGGTGGCGAGTTCGGTGATGCAGATGGAGTACCGCGACTGCGTGATCAACCTGCTCGACACGCCCGGCCACCAGGACTTCAGCGAAGACACCTACCGCGTGCTGACCGCCGTGGACGCGGCGCTGATGGTCATCGACGCCGCCAACGGCGTGGAGCCGCAGACCCGCCGCCTGCTGCAGGTGTGCCGCGCGCGGAACACGCCCATCCTCACCTTCGTCAACAAGATGGACCGCGAGGTGAAAGAACCGCTGGCGCTGATGGACGAGATCGAGCGTGAACTGGGCATGACGGTGGTGCCCTTCACCTGGCCGGTGGGCATGGCCAAGTTCTTCGGCGGCGTGCTCGATCTGCGCAAGGACCAGATGCGCGTGTTCTCGCCCGGTGAAGACCGCGTGGCGGGCACGGAAGAGATCGTCGACGGCATTGCCAACCCGGTGCTGAACGAACGTTTCGGCGCTGCTTTCGAGCAGGCCAGCGGCGAGATCGAGCTCGTGCGCGACGCCGCGCCGGCCTTCGACGCGGCCGAGTTCCTGGGCGGGCGCCAGACGCCGATGTTCTTCGGCTCGGCCGTCAACAACTTCGGTGTGCAGGAGGTGCTGGACGCGCTGGTCGACCTGGCGCCGCCGCCGGCCGAGCGCCGCGCGATGCAACGCGTGGTGCAGCCCGACGAGGCCAAGTTCACTGGCGTGGTGTTCAAGATCCAGGCCAACATGGACCCGGCCCACCGCGACCGCATTGCCTTCGTGCGCGTGGCCAGCGGCAAGTTCACGCGCGGCATGCGTTTGAAGGTGGCGCGCAGCGGCAAGGAGCTGCGGCCCAACACCGTGGTCACTTTCATGAGCCAGCGGCGTGAACTGCTGGACGAGGCCTTTGCCGGCGACATCATCGGCATTCCCAACCACGGCGTGCTGCAGCTGGGTGACACGCTCAGCGAAGGCGAGAGCCTGCAGTTCACCGGCCTGCCCTTCTTCGCGCCCGAGATGTTCCGCAGCGTGGAAGTGGCCGACCCGCTGAAGACCAAGCAGCTGCGCGCCGGCCTCACGCAGCTGGGCGAAGAAGGCGCGATCCAGGTCTTCCGCCCGGTGGCCGGCACCGTGCTGCTGCTGGGCGCGGTGGGGCAGCTGCAGTTCGAGGTGGTGGCACACCGGCTCGAACATGAATACAGCTGCAAGGCGCGCATCATGCCGGCACGCTACAACGTGGCGCGCTGGGTGACGTGCCCGCCGGAGAACGGCGGCGACAAGGAGCTGCAGCGTTTCATCGATGGCAACAGCCACCGCGTGGCGCTGGACGCGGTGGACGCACCCACCGTGCTGCTGGAGTACGCCGGCGAGCTGCGCGCCATGCAGGACAACTGGCCCAAGATCCAGTTCCACGCGCTGCGTGAACACGCGGGGCTGGTGTTCCAGAAGCAGCTGGACGGTTGAGCGGCCCTGAACGGACGCCGTACCGTCATCGCAGCTCAACACCAGCTGCGGTAAAGTTCTCCTGACACTTGCCGTCGCGCGCCCTGGCCGTACTTCAGCGCACGAACCCCGGGCCCGCTGCCCCTGCACCAGCGGCGCCCGCTGCCAGGAGAACGCAGCCGTGAAGCAGCCCGAAGACGCCGTCAACCGGCACGCCCTGTCCCAACTGGTCTACCGCAGCCGCGCCACGCGCGAGCTGGCGCCGTTAGAGGTGCAGTCCCTGCTGGAGACAGCCCGCAAACGTAACGCGCGTGAACAGCTCACCGGCTTGCTGGTGCTGGACCGTGGGCGTTTTTTCCAGTGGCTGGAAGGCCCGCGCGAGGCGCTGGAGCGCGTGTGGGCCTCCATCCAGCGCGACCCCCGCCACCACAGCATCGAACGGCTGCAGACCCCCTGGCGCGCCGAGCGCCTGTTCGCCGACTGGCACATGCAGTGCGGCAGCCCCCAGGCCCTGCCCGAGGTGCCCGGCACCTGGGCTCTGCCGGCCGAGGCCAGCCCGGCGCGCGTGCAACGCGACGACGAGATCCCCGGCTACCTCAGCGGCCTGGCGCTGTGGGCGCATCTGCCGCCGCCGGCACAGATGGCCGAAGCGCTGCTGGCCGACAGCGAAGCCCCCGCCCGCGCGCTGGCCGCCCGCGTGGCCCGGCTGCAGCCCGACGCCGGCGCGCTGGGCGCCCACGTGCTCGGGCCGGTGTCGCGCCAGATGGCCGAAGCCTGGCAGGACGACCGCTGCACCGGCACCCAGCTGGTGGTGGCGCAGGGGCGGCTGCAGATGCTGATGCGGCAGGCCTGCCCGCCCACCGACACCAGCGGCACGGCGCAGCCGCAGGCGCTGGTGGCGCTGTGGCCGGGAGAAACGCACCTGGCCGGCGTCACCTTCGCCGGCATTGCGCTCGACGGCGCTGGCTGCGCCGTGCGCTGCGCCTTCCCGGCGCATCTGGCCGAGCTGGAGGACCTGGTGGCCCAGCACGCGGTGGACCTGCTGCACATCGCCATCAGCCCGGTGTTCTGCCGCGACGAACAGCTGCCGGCGATCGCCGCGGCGGTGCGCCGCCTGCGCCGGGCCTCGCTGCAGCCGCGCCTGCTGGTGGTGCTGGGCGGCCAGGCCTTCCAGGACCTGCCCGGCCTGGCCGTGGTGCTGGGCGCCGACGACACGGGCGTGGAAGAAGGCAGCTCGGTGATGGACCTGCGGCGCATGCACCGCTGGACGCAGGTGCGCCGCCACTCACCGGGCGCGATGGTGGCGCAGGCGCTGCTGAACGACGTGACGCTGAACATGCAGCGACGCCTCTTCGGCGTGCCCGAAGAAGAGCAGCCGGCACCGCAGCCCGGCGACGCGGCCAACGACCAGCCCGCCGGCTGAAAAGCCGGCTGACGCGGCCTCAGGGCGCGAGCTCACGCGCCAGGAAGGTCTCCATGCGGCGCAGGTAGTCGGCGTGGTTGGCGACGCTGGAAAAGCCGTGCCCCTCTTCGCCCCAGGACAGGGTCTCGATCTTCACGTCAGCCGCGCGGGCTGCCTTCACGAAGCGTTCAGCGTGCTCCGGCGGCACGCGAACGTCCAGCAGGCCCCAGGCCAGCAGTACCGGGCGCCTGATCTCGGCCACGCGGGCCAGCGGCGACGAGGTCTTCAAGAGATCGGCATCGGCCTTCGGGTCGCCCACCAGGGTGGGCATGGAAAAGCGCTTGCCCTGCTCGCTCAAGTCGCCCCAGCGGGCGTTGTAGAGCAGGCCGATGTCGGTGACGCCGGCAAAGCTGACGCCGCAGCGGTAGGTCTCGGGGTGGCGGATGAGCGACATCAGTGCGGCATAACCGCCATAACTGCTGCCCACCAGGCACACACGAGCGGGCTGGGTCAGGCCTTCTTTGGCGGCCCAGGCCACGGCATCGGCCAGGTCGTCCTGCATGGCGCCGCCCCACTGCTTCCAGCCGGCCTGGAAATGGCGCCAGCCATAGCCGTCGCTGCCGCGGAAGTCGACCTCCAGCACGCGGTAGCCGCGCGTGGCGAGGAACTGCGCCTGGCCGCTCCAGCCGAGGTCGCCGCCGCGCAGCCAGGGGCCGCCGTGCACCAGCACCACCGTGGGCAGGGCGGTGGCGGGCTGGGCGTCGGGGGCCACGCCGGGCGGGTGCGTCACCACCACCGGCAGCACCAGGCCGTCGCGCGCGGTCACGCGGTGGAAGCTGCGCCGGCCCTGCTGCGCAGGCGCCACCCAGGGCAGGCGCGCGCCCAGCGCCTGCAGCCTGCGCTGGGCGTGGTCGTAGTGCAAGAACTCGCCAGGGTGCTGGTCGCTCTGGCTGAAGACGACGAAGTGCTGCGTGCTCTGGCAGCGGCCGCAGTGCAGCCGGTTGAAGCGCCCGGGCAAGGCGGCGTCCACCGCGGCCTGGATGCCTTGCAGCCGCTCGTCAAACCACACGCTCGCCGGCCGCGAAGCGCGTGTGTGCACGCCCACCACCTGGCGCGTCTGGCTGTCGGTCTCCAGCGCAGCGGCGATGTCAAAACCCGCCAGCGCCACCAGCGGCTCAGGCTCGAACTTGCCGCTGGCCAGGTCCAGGGCCAGCAGTGCCGTGGTGTCGCGGCCATTGCGGCCCTCGACGATCAGCGTGCCGTCGTTCTCCAGGTAGCGCGGCGTCAGCACGCCGGCGTCCAGCGCGGGCTCGTCCACCACCACGGTCCAGCTGTCGGTGCCGGGCTTCTTCCAGTGCAGGCGGCTGCGGCCGTCGCGCGTGGTGGCGACCACGCGCAACTGGCGCTGCGCATCCAGCACCCAGTGGGTGGCAAAAGGCGGCGCGCCGCTGCTCAGCGTGGTCAGGCCGCCGGTGCGGGTGTTCAGCCGCGCCAGCGCGCCCAGCATGCCATCGCCACTGCCATCGGTGGTGCGGCGGTAGACCAGGATGTCGTCGCTGCCGTCGTCCAGCGTGCCCCAGACGAACCAGCCGTAGGGCAGGCCGCGGCGCTGAATGCGGCTGCCGAGGATGTCGTTGCTCTGGCGCCAGGCGATGAGCTCGCGGTAGTCGCTGCCATCGTGGTTGACGGCGAAGGTGCCGGCCCCGCCCTCGACGATCTGCACGCCGGGCTGGAAGGCGTCGAAGACCAGGCGTTCGTCGTTCACCCAGCGCACCTGGTTGACGTCGGCGTCAGAGAAGACGCCCACGGTCTTGGTGGTGGCGCCCTCGCCCAGCGTCCGCACAGCCACCACGCGGCGGCCGGCCGGTGTGGTGACGATGAGCGCCACACGCTGGCCCGAGGGCGAGATCTGCGCCATCACCAACTGCGGTGAACGCACGAAGCTCTCGGCCGGCGGCGGCGTGTTCTTGCTCGCGCCGGTGGCCGGGGCGGCAGACGGTGTGGCCGCAGCCGCAAGCTGGCCGGCACACGCCAGGCCCCACAGAGCCCAGGCAACGATGCGGGGGCCGAGGCGGCCCAGGCGAAAAACACGGCCGCTGCGGCCGTGGATGACTGAACGCGGCATGGGCTCCCCCTGAACTGCCCGGCGCCGGCGTGCGGCCGGTCTGGACCCTCGGGCAGCGTGCGGTGCAGTCTAGCCAAACGCTGGCGCGGTTTGATAATGCCGGGGGTGAACACCCTGGTTGCTGCACCCTCTCGGCTGGCGCTGTATCTCGACCTGATCCGCTGGAACCGCCCGGCCGGCTGGCTGCTGCTGCTGTGGCCCACGCTGAGCGCGCTGTGGATCGCCGCCGACGGCTGGCCGGGCTGGCACCTGCTGGGCGTGTTCGTGGCCGGCACGGTGCTGATGCGCAGCGCCGGCTGCTGCGCCAACGACGTGGCCGACCGCGAGTTCGACCGCCACGTCAAACGCACCGCGCAGCGGCCCGTGACGCGCGGCGCGATCTCGCCGCCCGAGGCGCTGGCGGTGGGCGCGGTGCTGGCGCTGGTGGCCTTCGGCCTGGTGCTCACCACCAACCCCGCGGCCATCCAGCTGAGCTTTCTGGCGCTGGCGGTCACGCTGGCCTACCCCTACGCCAAGCGGGTGCTGGCCATGCCGCAGGCCGTGCTGGGCGTGGCCTTCAGCTTCGGCATCCCCATGGCTTTTGCGGCTGTGCAAGGCAGTGCCGACTGGGGCTGGGCCAGCGTCACCGCCGCCGTGCCGCCGCAGGCCGCGTGGCTGCTGCTGGGCAACCTGTTCTGGGTGCTGGCCTACGACACCGAGTACGCCATGGTCGACCGCGACGACGACCTGAAGATCGGCATGAAGACCAGCGCCATCACGCTGGGGCGCTACGACGTGGCCGCGGTGATGGGCTTCTACGCCGTTTACCTGGGCAGCTGGGCCTTCCTCGGGCGTTCGCTGGGGCTGGGGGGCGTGTTCCTAGCCGGCATCGCGCTGGCGGCGGCGCAGGCGGTCTGGCACTACACGCTGATCCGCGGCCGCACGCGCGAGGGCTGCTTCCGGGCCTTCCGCGCCAACCACTGGCTGGGCGCCACGGTGTTTGCGGGCGTGGCGCTGGATCTGGCGCTGCGCTGAAGCGCCAGCGGCCGCCGCTTCAGGCGCGGCCCAGTTCCTCGGCGCGCGCACGCGCCGCGTGCAGCGCCTTCACGAAAGCCGCCTTCACGCCGCTGTCGTCCAGCGAGGTGAGGGCCGCGAAGGTGGTGCCGCCCTTGCTCATCACCTGCGCACGCAACTCATGCGGGGCCAGTGGGCTCTGCTGCGCCAAAGCCGTGGCGCCAGCGAAGGTGTGCTGGGCCAGCAGGCGGCCTTGCGCCTCGGTGAGGCCCATCTCGGCGGCGGCCTGCATCATGGCTTCGAGGAAATAGAAGACGTAGGCCGGGCCCGAGCCCGAGAGCGCGGTCACGGCGTCGAGCTGCGCTTCTTCGTCCAGCCAGAGCGTGGCGCCGGTGGGCGCAAAGAGGCGGTCGACCTCCGCGCGTTCTTCGCCGCCCACAACCGCGGTCGCGTACAGCCCCGCCACACCCCGGCCGATGAGCGCCGGCGTGTTGGGCATGGCGCGCACCACGCGTGCGCTGCCGCTGGCGGCGGCCACGGCCGCGCAGCGCACGCCCGCCATCACGCTGACCTGCAGCGCCGCGCCCACGTAGGGCGCACAAGGCGCGGCGGCTTCGGCAAACAGCTGCGGCTTCACCGCCCACACCACGGTGGGGACGCCGGCCAGCGAGGCGCCGGCCACGGGCTGCGCCACCACGCCGAACTGCTGCGCGAGCTTCTCGCGCTGGGCGTCAAAAGGCTCGACGACGGCAATGCGCGCCGCCGGCAGGCCAGCACGCACCAGGCCGCCGATGAGGGCGCTGGCCATGTTGCCGCCGCCGATGAAAGCGATGCTGGGAGGGTTCAGGGTGCTCATGGCGCCGCAGTGTAGGCAGGCGCGGAACGGGGCCAATGACGGGCCCGCGCAGGCCCTATGCAAATCATGCATGACGCTTGGTGAGTTATTCGGTGCCACCCCGCCTACAGTGCGCAGCCATGCCGTGCCGGCCCTCGGCGGCCCTGCCCACGAGGCGGTTTCGCCGGGCTCGCGCGGCTGCCAACACCCAAGGAAGACAAGACCCATGACCTCGCCGCTTTCCTACGTCCAGCCCACCGCCGACAGCCCCTGGGGCACCTACCTGATGCAGGTGGACCGCGTGGCGCCCTACCTCGGCCACCTCTCGCGCTGGATCGACACCCTCAAGCGCCCCAAGCGCACGCTGATCGTCGACATCCCCATCGAGCTGGACAACGGCGAAGTGGCCCACTTCGAGGGCTACCGCGTGCAGCACAACCTGAGCCGCGGCCCCGGCAAGGGCGGCGTGCGCTACCACCCCGACGTGACGCTGGAAGAGGTGATGGCGCTGAGCGCCTGGATGAGCATCAAGAACGCCGCCGTGAACCTGCCCTACGGCGGCGCCAAGGGCGGCATCCGTGTCGACCCCAAGAAGCTCAGCAACAAAGAGCTGGAGCGCATGACACGCCGCTACACCAGCGAGATCGGCATGATCATCGGGCCGCAGCAGGACATCCCCGCGCCGGACGTGAACACCAACCCGCAGATCATGGCGTGGATGATGGACACCTACTGCATGAACACCGGCAGCAACGCCACCGGCGTCGTCACCGGCAAGCCCGTGCACCTGGGTGGCAGCCTGGGCCGCGTGAAGGCCACCGGCCGCGGTGTGTTCGTCACCGGGCGTGAAGCCGCGCGCCGCCTGAACATGAACCTGGAAGGCGCCCGCGTGGCGGTGCAGGGCTTCGGCAACGTGGGCTCGGCCGCGGCCGAGCTCTTCGCCCAGGCCGGCGCCAAGATCGTGGCCGCGCAAGACCACACCGGCACCATTTACAACCCCCACGGCTTCGACATCGCCGACATCACGGCGCATGTGAAGGCCACCGGCGGCGTCGGCGGCTTCAAGGGCGCCGAGCCCATGGACAACGAGGCCTTCTGGGACGTGGCCTGCGACATCCTGATCCCGGCCGCCCTGGAAGGCCAGATCACCGCCGAGCGTGCCAAGCGCGTGAAGGCCAAGCTGGTGCTGGAAGGCGCCAACGGCCCCACCGTGCCTTCGGCAGACGACATCCTGGCCGAGCGTGGCGTGCTGGTCGTGCCCGACGTCATCTGCAACGCCGGTGGCGTGACGGTGAGCTACTTCGAGTGGGTGCAGGACTTCAGCAGCTTCTTCTGGACCGAAGACGAGATCAACGTGCGCCTGGACAAGATCATGATCGGTGCGCTGAAGAAGATCTGGGACACGGCCGACCGCCACCAGATCACGCTGCGCACCGCCACTTTCGCGGTGGCCTGCGAACGCATCCTCAAGGCGCGGGAAGAACGCGGTCTCTACCCTTGAGGGCTGGCCCCGGGGGCCTTCGTTTCCCGAGGTAAAGCCACAAAAGCCGGGTTTCCCCGGCAAGTCATAATCCCAAGTCGGGCGGCGCCTGCGGGCCCCGCGCTCGCGCGCCCCCCCTTCCAGGCAACCCTAGGACCCTCGATGACCCCTGCCTCTTCTTCCCGCCGGCTGGCCTTGCTGGCCGCCATGGCCTCGTCCCTGCTGCTCGCTGCCTGCGGCGGCGGCGGCGGTGACGGCAACGGCAACACCACGTTGCGTGCGATCAACCTGACGACGGACCTGCCCAGCCTCGACCTCTACGCCGGCGACACGCGGCGTTTCAGCGCGCTGGCCACCGACAGCATCGCCACGGCCGTCACGCTGGAAGCGAACACCTACACCCTGGAAGTCAAGCGCGCCGGTGCCGCCGCGCCCTTGCTGACCGGCTCGTACACGCTGGCCAAGGACAAGAACTACACCGCCATCATCTGGGGCCGCGAGACCGCGCTGCGCGTGAGCACGCTGCCCGAAGACGAAAACGTCGACGAAATCACCAGCACCACCGCCGGCCGTGTGCGTTTTTTCAACGCCACCACCGACACCGGCGCGGTCGACGTGTTCCTCACGCCCACCGATTCCACCGGCGACCTGGGTGACGTGCAGCCCGTCCGCGCGGCACTGACCAGCGGTTCGCTCAGCGGCTTCAGCGACCAGGGCGCGGCCAACTACCGCCTGCGCGTGACGGGCTCCGGCGACCCCAACGACGTGCGCCTGGACATCCCCAGCATCACCATCCCGGCCAAGAAGTTCGTCACGCTGGTGATCACTGCCGGCGCCGGCGGCGTGCTGGTCAACGGCACGATGATCGAGCAGCGTGCCGGCGTCACCACGCTGAAGAACACCAAGGCTCGCATGCGCGTGGTGGCCAGCGTCGGCGCCGCCGGCAACGTCAGCGCCAGTCTCGGCGGCAGCACCGTCGTCGGCGCGCTGCGCTCGCCGGGCGTGGGCCCCTACACGCTGGTGAACTCGGGCACGCAAGAGCTCGTGGTGCGCGCCAACGGCACGGTGTTCTCGACCAGCTCGCGCGTCATCGCCCCGGGCGCTGACTACACGCTGCTGGCCTATGGCGCAGAAACCGCACCGACGGTGTCGCTGCTGACCGACGACAACCGCCTGCCCAGCATCAACACGCGCGCCAAGATCCGCTTGGTCAACGGCCTGGCGCTGACCGAGGCCCTGACGATGCAGGTCGACTACCTGACGCAGACGGCCACTTCCGACATCGCCGCGGGCACGGCCTCGGCCTACGCCACCGTCACAGCCGCCGGCTCGGCCCGCCTGGACATCACCTCGCCGACCGCGGTGGACCCGCTGTTCACGCTGACGGCCGCCACCAGCAGCAACCTGCTGCAGGCGCAGGGCGTGTACACAGTGTTCATGCTCGGCGGCCAGACGGCCCCGGCCGGCCGCCTGAGCCGCGACCGGTAAACACCGCGCATCCGCAGGGCCGCCAGGCCCTGCACCGCTACCATCAGGGGGTTCGATCGAACCCCCTTTTTCATTCCATGATGAACCCGCAGAACCTCGACCCGATGCCCGGTGAAGTGCCCCTGTCCTTCGACACCACCGAGGCCGATTTCGAGGCCCAGGTGCTGGAGCTCTCGATGCAGGTGCCGGTGCTGCTGGACTGCTGGGCGCCGTGGTGCGGGCCCTGCCGGCAACTGGGGCCGGTGCTGGAGAAGGTGGTCAAGGCCTACGGGGGGCGCTTCGTGCTGGCCAAGCTGAACACCGACGAAGCACCGCAGATCAGCGCCGCGCTGCGCATCCGCAGCATCCCGCTGGTGGTGCTGTTCATCGGCGGGCGGCCGGTGGACCAGTTCATGGGCGCTTTGCCCGAAGGCCAGGTCAAGGCCTTCCTCGACAAGCACCTGCCCGCCGACGTGGTGGACGCCGAGGCCGAGCAGGTCTTCGGCCCGCTGGACGAAGCCGCCGCGCTGCTGGCCGCCGGTGAACTCGACCAAGCCCAGGCGCTGCTCGACAGCATCCCCGCTGCAGAGCGCGACGACGAACACGCCCGCCTGCTCAAACGCCTGGCGCTGGCCCGCGAACAGCCCACCGGCAACGCCGATGAGCTGGCCGCGCGCATCGCGGCCAACCCGCGCGACTTCGAGGCCCGCTTCGCGCTGGCCGCGCTGCTGGCCCACGCCGGCGACTTCAACGCCGCCTTCGACCAGCTGCTGGACGTGGTGCTGCGCGACAAGGCCGAGGGCAAGCCCGACCGCGAGAAGGCCCGGCTGCAGCTGGTGCAGTGGTTCGACGTCTGCCCCGACCCCGCAGTGGTGAGCCGGGGCCGCCGCTACCTGGGCATGTACCTGAACTGATTCAGGCCAGGCCGGCCAGCAGCTCGGCGTTGCCGCCGGCTGCGGCGGTGTTCACCGTCACCGTCTGCTCGGCGCAGAAGCGGTAGAGGTAATGCGGGCCGCCGGCCTTGGGGCCGGTGCCGCTCAGCCCTTCGCCGCCGAAGGGCTGCACGCCGACCACGGCGCCAATCATGTTGCGGTTGACGTAGACGTTGCCGATCTTGGCCATGTCGGCGATGCGCTGCGCGCGGCTGTCGATGCGCGTCTGCACGCCCAAGGTGAGGCCGTAGCCCAGCGCGTTGATCTGGCGCACCACCTCGTTGACGTCACCGCCCCAACGCACCACGTGCAGCACGGGGCCGAAGATCTCGGTCTTGAGATCGGCGATGCGGCCGATCTCGAAAGCCACCGGCGCCAGCAGGCGCGGGAAGTCGCTGCGCACTGGCGTCTCGCCCAGCGGCTTCGCTTCACCTCGCAGGCGTTGCACCTGGGCGCTGATGCCGGTGAAGGCTTCTTCGTCGATCAGCGGGCCCACGTCGGTGGCGAGCTCGGCCGGGTCGCCGACGCGCAGCTCGGCCATCGCGCCGCGCAGCATCTCGATCACGCCGTCGGCGATGCCCTCGTGCACGCACAGCAGGCGCAAGGCGCTGCAGCGCTGGCCGGCACTGCGGAAGGCGCTCTGTACCACGGCGTCCACCACCTGCTCGGGCAGCGCGGTGCTGTCCACCACCATCGCGTTGAGGCCGCCGGTCTCGGCGATCAGCGGCACGATGGGGCCGTCTTTGGCGGCCAGCGTGCGGTTGATCAGGCGCGCCACCTGCGTGCTGCCGGTGAAGCACACGCCCGCCGCCAGCGGGTGCGCCACCAGCGCGGCGCCCACGGTTTCGCCCATGCCGTGCAGCAGCGCCACGGCGTCTGGCGGCACACCCACCTCGTGCAGCAGGGCCACGAAGTGCTGCGCCACCAGCGGCGTCTGCTCGGCCGGCTTCGCGGCCACGGTGTTGCCGGCGACGAGTGCCGCCACCACCTGCCCCGCAAAGATGGCCAGCGGGAAGTTCCACGGGCTGATGCAGACGAAGACGCCACGGCCGTGCAGGCGCAGCAGGTTGCTCTCGCCCGTGGGGCCGGGCAAGGGCTGGTCCATCAGGCGCGCTTCGGCCTGATCGGCGTAGTAGCGGCAGAAGTCCACCGCCTCGCGCACCTCGGCCACGGTGTCGCCCAGGGTCTTGTGCGCTTCTTTCACCAGCAGGCCGCAGTAGGCGGGCAGGCGGGCTTCCAGCAGGTCGGCGGCCTTGCGCAGCAGCGCGGCGCGTTCGGCCAGCGGGCGCGCCGACCAAGCGTCGAAGCCGGCGTGCAGGCGCTGCATCGCGGCGTCGGCATCGGCGGCGCTGTGCATGGGGAAACCGCTCAGCTGCGTGGTGGCCACGGCGGCGTCCAACGGCGCGCGCATCGCCAGACAGGCGAGGTCCACGCCCACCGAGTTGGCGCGTGCGCCCGGGCCGCTGCCGTACAGGGCCAGCGGCAAGGGCAGCGCTTCGTCGGCGCTCGGCGCCAACGGGCTGGCCAACAGCTGCTCGGCACTCACGTGTTCATCGGCCAGCTGGTGCACGAAGGACGAGTTGGCGCCGTTTTCCAGCAGCCGGCGCACGAGATAAGCCAGCAGGTCGCGGTGCTCGCCCACGGGCGCGTACACACGCACCGGCGGTGCATCGGGCCCGCTGGCCAGCACCTCGCGGTAGACGCCGTCGCCCATGCCGTGCAGGCGTTGCATCTCGAAAGCCGCGCCCTGCTTGCGCGCCAGCTGCAGGATGGCCGCGATGGTGCCGGCGTTGTGCGTGGCGAACTGCGGGTAGATCAGCGCATGGTGGCTGATCAGGCGCTCGGCGCAGGCCAGGTAGCTGATGTCGGTGTGGTGCTTGTGCGTGAACACGGGGTAGCCGGGCAGGCCACCCTCCTGCGCGCGCTTGACCTCGCCGTCCCAGTAGGCGCCCTTCACCAGCCGCACCATGAAACGCAGGCCGTGGGCCTGCGCGATGCGCGCCACCTCGTCCACCACGGCCAGCGCGCGCGTCTGGTAGGCCTGCACCGCCAGGCCGAAGCCCTGCCATTGCGGGTGCTTGGCGGCGATGTGGCGGGCCAGGGCTTCGAAGAGTTCGAGCGAGAGCTCCAGGCGGTCGCTCTCTTCGGCGTCGATGGTGAGGTTCAGGTTGGCCTGCGCGGCCTGGTCCACCAGGCCCATCACGCGCGGCAGCAGTTCGGCGAACACCCGCGCATGCTGCGCATCTTCATAACGCGAGAACAGCGCGCTGAGCTTGATGGAGATGCCATCGGCCGCCATCGGCGAGCTCGCCACGCGGCCTTGGGCGATGGCGGTGATGGCGTTGCGGTAGCTGGCGAGGTAACGCTCGGCATCACGCTCGGTGCGTGCGCCTTCGCCCAGCATGTCGTAGCTGAAACGCAGCCGCGCCTGCGCCTTGCGCTGGCTGTCGGCCTCGGCCATGGCTTCCTGGATGGTGCGGCCCAGCACGAACTGCCGGCCCAGCAGCTGGATGGCGCGCACGGTGGCCGCCACCACGGTGCGGGCGCCCAGGCGTTGCATCAGGCCGGGCGGGTTGTCTTGATCGGGCAGGAACTTCTTGCTCAGCGAGATGGCGCTGGCGCTGATCTGCGCCAGCATCTTGTGCGCGCTGCCTTCAGCCGCGCCGTCGAAATCACCGCGGCCGAGTTGGTCGGCCGTCAGCGCGATGGCGGTTTCGGCATCGGGCACGCGCAGCAGCGCTTCGGCCAGGCGCATCAGCGCCAGGCCTTCGGCGCTGCTGATGGGGTACTCGCGCAGCAGGCTTTCCATGGCCCAGAAAGGCGCCGGCTTGTCGCGCACAGCCTGCACCCAGGGCGTGGCGCCGGCCACCACGGCCGGCCAGTCGAGCTTGCCTTGCAGCGCGCCCAGCATCTGCGACAGCACCTCGTGCTCGGGGCGGTAGGGGAAGGGCAGACGGGCGGGCGTGGAGCTCATGCGGACCTCGGGATGGAACGTGGCGACAAGGGGTGGCGGGCTGAATAGCTGCGCAGCTTATGCGGCCTCGGGCCGCACCGGATTCGGAAAACCCGGCGCCCGGCGGAGAATCCTTCAGCATGAACGACCCCGACAGCCCCCGCAGCGAGCGCGAGCTCGACAAGATCGACCGCCGCATCCTGCGCGTGCTGCAGGCCGATGGCCGCATCAGCAACCTGAAGCTCGCCGAAGAGGTGCACCTCTCGCCCACCGCGGTGCTGGAGCGCGTGAAACGCCTGCACCGCGACGGCTTCGTGCTCGGCTACGAAGCGCGCCTGAACCCGGCCAAGCTGGGCGCCGGGCTGCTGGTCTTCGTGGAGATCCTGCTCGACCGCACGGTGCACGACGTGATGGACATCTTCAAGGCCGCGGTGCAGGTGCGCCCCGAGATCCTGGAAGCCCACCTCGTGGCCGGCGGTTTCGATTACCTGCTGAAAACGCGCGTGGCCGACATGGCCGCCTACCGCGAGTTCATCGGCAGCGTGATCTGGACGCTGCCCGGCGTGCGCGAGACGCGCACCTACGTGGTGATGGAAGAGGTGAAGAACAGCAGCCTGCTGCCGGTGTAGGCCGCCGCCGGCCTGCAGGGCCTCAGTGCAGCGCCCCGCGTTGCTCGCGGAGCCACTGACCGGCTTGCGCCGCGCCCAGTGGCTCTGCCATGTGGAAGCCTTGCCCGTAGCCGCAGCCCAGCTCGCGCAGCTGCGCCATCTGGTCGGCCGATTCGATGCCCTCGGCCACCACCGCTTTGCGCAGCGTGCCGCCGAGCTGGATGATGGCGCTGACCACGGCCGCGTCGTCGCTGCCGGGTTGCAGCTGGCTGACGAAGCTGCGGTCGATCTTCAGGCTGTCGATGGGCAGCTTGCTCAAGTGGCTGAGGCTGCTGTAGCCCGTGCCGAAATCGTCCACCGCCAGCCGCACGCCCAGCTGCCGCAGCGCCGCCAGCGTGGGTAGCACGCCATCGATCTGCGACATCAGGATGTTCTCGGTGAGCTCCAGCGTCAGGTGCTGCGGGCGCAGCCCGGCCTCCACGAGGGCACGGCCGATGCGCGCCACCAGTGCGGGGTGCGCCAGGTCGTGGGCCGAGAGGTTGATGCTCATCGTCAGCTCGGCCAGGCGCGGGTCGCTCAGCTGCCACTGGCGCAGCTGGTGGCAGGCGCAGTGCAGCACGAAGTCGCTCAGGCGCAGCATCAGCCCGCTTTCTTCGGCGATGGACAGGAAGGCCGCCGGCGGCAGCAGCCCGTCTTGCGGGTGCTGCCAGCGCACCAGTGCCTCGAAACCCGTGAGGCGGCCCTGCTCTTCACCCGGGCGCAACTCGAAAACCGGCTGGTAGGCCACCACCAGCTGGCCTTGCTCGATGGCGGTGCGCAGCTCACCTTCCAGCCGCAGCCGCTCGGACACCGCAGCGTGCAGGCTGGTGTCGAAGAGCGCGTAGCGCGCCTTGCCGCCAGCCTTGGCCTTGTACATGGCGGTATCGGCGTCGCGCAGCACTTCTTCGGCCGTGGCGTAGCCGATGGCGCTGAAGGTGATGCCGATGCTGGCGGTGGCGATGAGCTCCACCTCGCCCAGGCGGAAGGGCTGGTGCAGCGCTTCCATCAGGCGTTCGGCCAGCAGCACGGCGTCGCGCTCGTGCTCGATGTCGGTGACGAGGATGGCGAACTCGTCACCACCCAGGCGCGCCACCACATCGCCCGGGCGCAGCTTCTCTTGCACGCGGCGCGCCACCTGCTGCAGCAGCGCATCGCCGGCGTTGTGCCCCAGGCTGTCGTTGACGAGCTTGAAGCGGTCGAAGTCGATGAACATCACGGCCCAGGGCTTGCGCGGGTCGGCCTGGTAGCGGGCCAGTGCACTGACCAGGCACTCTTCGAAGCGGCGCCGGTTGGGCAGGCCGGTGAGCGGGTCGTGGAAGGCCAGGTGCTGCAAGCCGGCTTCGGCGCGGCGGCGCGCGCTGACGTCTTGCGCCTGCAGGATCAGGCAGGGCTGGCCGGCTGCGGCGCTGACCTCGTCGGCCCCGCCGGCTGCACCGGTGTCGACCGGCGGCGCGGGCTCGGTGAAAAAGCTGCAGTTCAGCGCCAGCCAGACGGCGCTGCCGTCGGCGTGCACACAGCGCAGCTCGCGCGAGAAGGCCTCGAAATCGCGCCCGCTGGCCAGGCCCAGCTGCTGCGCCAGCAGCGGGCGTTCGGCGGCCTCGACGAAGGCCGTGAAGGGCTGGTGCGAGAGCTCGGCCTCGGTGCGGCCCAGCAAGGTGGCCAGAGCCGGGTTGGCCTGCAGGATGCGGCCGTCGAAGCCGAGCAGGGCCATGCCGATGCTGGCGTGCGTGAAGGCGCTGTGGAAGCGGCGTTCGCTGGCTTCCAGCTCGCGCAGGTGGCGCGCGGCGGCCTGGGCCTCGCGCTCGGCCATGGCGGCTTCACGCGCGGCAGCGCTTTCACCGGCCTCGCGCAGCGCGAGGCCGGCTTCCTGCTGGCGAAAGTAGAAATGCAGCGTCACCAGCAGCATGGCCAGCAGCGGCACCATCACCAGCAGCACCCCCACACCCTGGCTGCGCCAGGTGAAAAACAGCAGCGTGGCCACGCTCGCGCTGCCGGCATAGGCCATGCCCACCCAGCGGAACACGCTGAACAGGCCCTGAGGCTGGAAAAAGGCCTCGCCGCGCTTGAGGTGCAGCACGCCCGACAGCAGCGAGCCGTTGATCAGGAAATACAGCGCAGCGGCCAGCATCGTGGCGCCCAGTACCACCGCGGCGCTGTCGAGACCGCGCGCGGCCAGCGCCGCCAGGCCGGTCTGCAGCGGCAGGCTCACGGCCAGCATGGCCAGCGTGGCCGAGGCGGGGCTGAAGAGCCGGCTGGTC
Organism: beta proteobacterium AAP65; assembly: GCA_001295865.1. Classification (GTDB taxonomy): domain Bacteria; phylum Pseudomonadota; class Gammaproteobacteria; order Burkholderiales; family Burkholderiaceae_C; genus Rubrivivax. The sequence continues at coordinate 37,235 of LJHW01000006.1, read as the reverse complement.
CAGCGCCTGGAAGCCCGCGCCGAGCCGACGAAGGCCTCGGCCGCCGCCGCCACCGCGGCAGCGGCCGGGCCCAGCACAAGCAGCAGCAGGAAGATGAAGATCTCGCCGGCGGCGTAGGCGATCTTGGTGCCCGGCACGCGGATGGGGAAGAGCCCGGCGCCGATGGCCAGCAGCGTGGCGCCCGCCACCTGCAGCCAAGCTGTCCAGCTCATGTCTGCCAGCTGCCAGACGCAGGCCAGCAGCGCCAGCAAGCCGCCCCCGAAACAGGTCCACCAGAAACGGGTGGCGGCGCCGTTGTAGTCGGGCATCAGCCGCTGGTGCACCTGCCGCCAAACCGGGCGCCCGCCGCTGCCGCCGGATGGCGCGGGCTGCAGGCTCACGGGCAGAGGCGCCGGGCGGGCGCTGGGGCTCTCATGGTCAGTGGATTGTCAACGCACCGGCTTCGGCCTGCAGCCCCGGCAGCTGCGACAAGTTGGGCACCCGGCCCATGTCCGTCGACGCTTCGCCCTGGGCGCGCAGCAGGCCTGGCACGTCGGCAGGCGACATCGGCCGCGCCAGCAGGTAACCCTGGCCGAAAGCGCAGCCCATCTCCTGCAGCTGGCGCAGCTGCTGTTCGGTCTCGATGCCTTCGGCCACCACGTCCTTGCCCAGCGAGCTGCCGAGCAGCACGATGGAACGCACCACCGCGGCCTCGTTCGAGCCGGACTCCAGGCGCATGACGAAGCTGCGGTCGATCTTCAGGCAGTCGATGGGCAGTGTGGAGAGGTGGCTGAGCGACGAGTAGCCGGTGCCGAAGTCGTCGATGGCCAGCACCACGCCCATGCGTCGCAGTTCGGTCAGCGCGGGCAGCGCGCCTTCCAGCCGTGACATCAGGATGTTCTCGGTGAGCTCCAGGCAAAGGCGGTCGGGGCGCACCTCGGCCTCCACCAGCGCACGCATCACCCGCGCCACCAGCGCCGGGTGCGCGATGTCGTGGCCCGAGAGGTTCACGTTCATCGTCAGCGCCGCCCAGGCCGGGCCCAGCTGCTGCCACTCGCGCAGCTGCCGGCAGGCGCAGTGCAGAACGAAGTCGGTCAGGCGCACCATCAGCCCGGCTTCTTCGGCGATGGGCAGGAAGGCGCCCGGGCTGATGCTGCCGTCGGTGGGGTGCTGCCAGCGCACCAGGGCCTCGAAGCCGGCCAGCCGCGGTGTGCCGCCCTCGCCAGCACCGCCACGCAGGTCGAACACGGGCTGGTAGGCCACGCCCAGGCGGCCGTCGTCGATGGCGTGGCGCAGGTCGCCTTCCAGGCGCAGGCGGTCGGCCACCTCGGTGTGGAGGCTGGTGTCGAAGAGCGCATAACGCGCCTTGCCCGCGCCCTTGGCCTTGTACATGGCCGTGTCGGCGTCGCGCAGCACGTCTTCGGGGTTGGCGTAACCCAGGGCGCTGAAGGTGATGCCGATGCTGGCGCTGGTCATCAGCTCGGTGCCGCCCACCACGAAGGGCTGGCGCATGGCTTCCATCAGCCGCTCGGCCAGGCCCACCACGCAGCGTTCGTGCTCGATCTGGCGCACCAGCACCGCAAACTCGTCGCCGCCCAGGCGCGCCACCACGTCGTGCGGTCGCAGGCTGTCGCGGATGCGCTGCGACACCTGCACAAGAAAGGCGTCGCCCGCGCTGTGACCCAGGCTGTCGTTGATGAGCTTGAAGCGGTCGAAGTCGAGGAACATCACCGCGTACGCGTTTTGCTGCGCACCGCTGGCGTTGAGCTGAGCCACCGCTTGGCCCAGCAGCTCGTGGAAACGGCGGCGGTTGGGCAGGCCGGTGAGGCTGTCGTGGAAGGCCAGGTGGTGCAGGCCTTCTTCGGCCCGGCGGCGCGCGGTGATGTCCTGCAACTGCAGGATCAGGCAGGGCGAACTGGCACCCGGCTCGCTGAAGAAGCTGCAGTGCGCCGTCACCCACACGGGCTGGCCATCGGCATGGCGGCAGCGCAGTTCCAGCGCGAAGCTCTCGAATTCGCGGTCGCTGACCAGGCCGAGCTTTTCACCCAGCGCCAGGCGATCGTCTTCGAAGACCACCTCCTGGAAGGTCTGGTTCAGCAGCGCCTGGCTGTTGCGGCCCACCAGCGCGCACAGGGCGGCGTTGGCCTGCAGGATGCGCCCGTCGAAGGCGAGCAGCGCCATGCCGATGCTGGCGTGCGTGAAGGCGCTGTGGAAACGGCGCTCGCTGGCTTCCAGCTCCTGCACGTGGCGGCGCGCGAGTTCGTTTTCACGCTCCTGCGCCTCGGCATTGGCGCGGCGCACCGATTCAGAAGCCTCTTGCTGGCGGAAAAAGTAGTGCAGCGTCGCCAGCATCATGCCCAGCAGCGGCACCATCGCCCCCAGCACGCCGATGCCCGACTGCAGGTACACCAGGTAGAGCAGCGAAGCCAGCGCCGCGCTGCCCACATAGGCGATGCCGACACCGCCGAAGACACCGAAGAGATCGGCCGCGCGCAGGCTTTCGTTGCGCTTCAGACGCGGCACCGCCGTCACCAGCAGCGTGTTGAGCATGAAGTAGCCCAGAGCGCAGGCCATGGTGGTGACGAGCAGCACGCCGGCCGAAGCCGTGACCTTGTCGATCAGCAGGTGCAGCGCAGTGCCGGTGAGCCACATCGCCGTCGCGGCCATCGCGGGGCTGACGATGCGGCTGGTCCAGCGCTTGGAAGCGCGCCAGGAGCCGACCGCCCCTTCGCCCGCGGCCGCCAGCGTGGCCGCAGCAGGCCCGTGCATCAGCAGCAGCAGGATGATGAAGATCTCGCCAGCGGCGAAGGCGTGTTTCGAATGCTTGACACGCACCGGGAAGAAGCCGGCTGTCATGGCGATCAGCACGCCGGCGGCGATCTGCCACCACGCTCCACGCTCCAGCTGTGCCACCTGCCACACGGCAGACGCCAGCACCCCCGCACCGGCCACCGCAGCCAGCCACCAGTAGACGGCGGCCTTGCGGTTGTAGTCGGGCATCAAGGCGCCATGCAGACGCCGCCACCAAGGCATGGCCGCAGACGCTTCGGAGCTTTCAGCGCTATTTGGCATCGGGGGGTGGGTGGCAGGGCACAGCAACGCTGCGGGATGCGGCGCCTGTTGCGCCGCCTCTGCAGGGTTGTCGGCCGGCCACGGGCGGCCTTGAGACCGCCCCGGGGCTCAGCCGCCCGCTCATTCGCCCTGGAGGGCCCCTTGTGTGTCAAACGCCAGCGGGCCGTTGCCGCCGGTTTCGGCCAGCACCAGGCCTTCGGCCAGCACCAAGCCTTCAGCGAGCACCAGGCCCTCTGCGAGAACCAGCCCTTCGGCCAACACCAGGCCCTCGGCCAGCACCAGACCTTCGGCCAGCACGAGGCCTTCGGCGAGCACCAGGCCCTGCGTCAGCGTCAGGCCACTGCCGCCCACGAGCCAGCTCGACAGCGTGCGGGTCTGCATGAAGGCCCCGGTGCCGGCGAACATCGAGCTCTGGCCCGCCAGCGGCTCGGCGCGCACGACACCCGCAGTCAGCAGCGGCTGGCTCGTCGGCGCGATGAAGCTGTAGTGCGAGAGGTAGGTGTTCGCTGCAATGCCGGTGCCCGACCAGTACACCGGCGTCAGGCGCTGCACGGTGCGGCCGGCCCAGACCAGGCGCGGATCCCAGATAGGCTGGTGCTTGGTGAAGAGCGTGGTGCCCGTGAGCACGCGGTTGCCGCCCGCGTAGACGATGCGCGACCAGTCGACCGGCGCGCCGGTGATCTGGCTCTTCTGCTGCGGGAAGACCTGGCCCTGGGCCAGCAGGTTGGCGCCCGGCTGCAGCGTGCCGGCGTTGATGGCGCTGGCGATGTCGGTGCGCAGGGCCCGGGCCAGCGCGATGGCACCGGACACGTTGAGGTTGCCGGCGCCTTGCTCCAGCAAGCTGCCTTCGGGCAGCGGCTCGGCCGTGTACTGCAGGATGGCCTTCACCAGCGGCGGCGTCAGCCCGGGGTTGGCCTGCAGCAGCAGCGCGGCAGCCCCCGACACCACGGGCGCGGCCACCGAGGTGCCGCTCATCATCATCTGCGTCTCGGGCGTGAACTGCGCGATGCCGAGCGGCGTGACGAGCTTGGCGTAGTTGTTCTGAGCGAGGCGGTTCCAGGCCTGCGTGCTGCCGCCCCAGGTGGCCGCCGCACTGACGATGCGGTTGCCCGGCGCCACGAGGTCGGGCTTGAGCAGGTTGTCGACACGGCGCACACCGCCGGCATCCATGCGGCTGCCACGCGTCGGGCCGCGCGAGCTGAAACGCGCCACGCGGTCGTCGGCCCGGCCGTTGGTGCCGAAGAAGTTGACCGCGCCCACGGTGATCACGCTGGGGTCAATGCCCGGCGAGCCGATGGCGCCGTGCACGGCCTTGCCCGAACTGCTGAGGCCGAAGTTGCCGGCGGCGGCCACGACGGTGATGCCTGCGGCGGTGGCCGCGCGCGCCGCCATGCACAGCGGGTCGGTCTGCCACGACTCGGTGGAGGCCGCCGCGATGCTGAGGTTCATCACGCGGATGTTGTAGGCGCGGGCGTGGTAGATCACCCAGGCGATGCCTTCGAGCGCATCGCTCACGGTGCCGGTGCCGGCGTCGCTGAGCACCTTCACGTCGAAGAGGTTGGCGTTGGGCGCCACGCCGGTGGTGTCGGGCGTGGTGCCGCGGTAGAACTGGGCACGGCCCGCCGCCACCGCCGCCACGTGGGTGCCGTGGCCGTACTGGTCGGCGTAGAAGTTGTTGTCGTTGGCGATCGCGGCCTCGAAGGCCGTCTGCTGCGAAGAGCCCGGGCGCAGCGACTTGCTGAGGTCGGTGCCGGCCTGGAAATCAGACAGACGGGCGTTGAGCATGTTGACGCTGCGCGTCACACGCGTGCCGCCGAAGGCGTTTTTGAAGGCGTGGTGCGCCTTCATCACCCCCGAATCGAGCACGGCGATGCCGACCCCGCTGCCGTCCAGCCCCGTGTAGCTGAACTTCGAGCTGTTCGAACGCACGTTGCTGCTGAGCGCGCCGGTCACGGCTTCCAGCGTGCTGGCGGTGCGCACGATGTCGCGGTTGGGCGAAACGCTGACGACGTCGTCGCGCTCGGCCAGGCGCTTGACCAGGCGCGCCGGCACGCTGACGGTCAGCGCGCGCAGCGCACTGTGGCGCACCTGCACCGAGCCGCCGTTGCGGGTGATGAACTGGCGCAGCTCGGCGAGATCGGGGTCGCGGGCGTTGCTCACGACGATCGCGTTCACGACACGCACGCCGCGCACCTGGCGCTCCCAGCGCTGCGCGCGGCGGTCGCCGCGGGCCGCCCGGGCGGCCAGCACGGTGTCGTCGGTGGCGTCGTGCAGGTCTTGCGCCAGCTTGGCGTGTTTGCGTTGCCAAGGGCCCTGGGCCGAAGCACTCGACAGACCGAAGCCGGCCACCAGCAGCGACAGCCCCATCAGCGTGAGGGCACCGCTGCGCAGCCACTGCGCCGCGGGGCGCTGCGCGCTGCGCTCGATGAGCACGACGAATCGGTGCGTGGACAGCATGGGCAAACCTCGGGGTGGCGGCTGCCGGCACGGCTTTGTGGCGTGCTGGAAGCTGGTTGTCTGTGAGTGCCGCGGCCGGCTGTGAGCCACCCCCGCGTTGCGAACCTTGGAGGCAGCTGACCTGTGAGGCCACCCCTGCGCACCGTTGTGGCGGATTCTGCCCGCTGGAAACCTTTTGTTAAGAGGTGTGACGACGACAAGCGCGGTGCTTCGGTGCGTTTTTCACACCAGCCGCCGCGCGCCGGGCTTCAGCGCCGGCCGAAGATGGCCGTGCCCACACGCACCACGGTGCTGCCTTCCAGCACCGCGGCCTCCAAGTCGGCGCTCATGCCGGTGGACAGCGTGTCCAGCGCCAGGCCGCCTGCGTTCAGCGCCGCCAGCAGCTCGCGCAGCGCACGGTGCGGGGCACGCTGCGCCTCGGGCGTGGCCGCCGGTTCGGGGATGGCCATCAGCCCGCGCAGCTGCACCCGTTCGCGCGGCAGGGCCGCCACCGCGGCGGCCAGCGCTGCCACCTCGGCCGGCGGCACGCCGCTCTTGCTGGCCTCGCCGCTGATGTTGACCTGCAGGCACAGCTGAAGCGGCGGCAGGTGGGCCGGGCGCTGCTCGGCCAGGCGTTGCGCCAGCTTCAGGCGGTCGACCGAGTGCACCCAGTCGAAGGCCTCGGCCACGGGGCGGGTCTTGTTGCTCTGCAGCGGCCCGATCAGGTGCCACTGCAGCGGCGCGGCGCCTTGGCGCAGATCGGCCAGGGCCTCGATCTTGGCCAGCGCTTCCTGCACATAGTTCTCGCCGAAAGCCTGCTGCCCGGCGGCGTGCGCCTCGCGCACGGCTTCGGCGCCGAAGGTCTTGCTCACGGCCAGCAGGGTGAGCGTGGGGGCTGTGCCCGGAGCCGCCAGGGGCGGCGCCAACGTGAGGATTTCCGCGCTGCGGCCGGCCTCGGCACAGGCCGCCTGCAGGCGCCGCTTCACTTCTTGCAGCTTGCTTCCGATGGTGCTCATAATCTTCCGAGAGCTTAAGCGCTGGTGCTTGGGCGTCGGTGCACGCCACACGAACTCATGGACATCACGCAGCTGCTGGCCTTCTCGGTCAAGAACAAGGCTTCCGACCTGCACCTCTCGGCTGGGCTGCCGCCCATGATCCGCGTGCACGGCGACGTGCGCCGCATCAACGTCGAGGCGCTGGACCACAAGGCGGTCCACGACATGGTGTACGACATCATGAACGACGCCCAGCGCAAGCACTACGAAGACACGCTGGAGTGCGACTTCTCGTTCGAGATCCAGGGCCTGGCGCGTTTCCGCGTCAACGCCTTCAACCAGAACCGCGGCGCGGGCGCGGTGTTCCGCACCATCCCGAGCAAGATCCTCACGCTCGAGCAGCTGGGCGCGCCGAAGATCTTCGCTGAGCTGGCACTCAAGCCGCGCGGCATGGTGCTCGTCACGGGCCCCACGGGTTCGGGCAAGAGCACCACGCTGGCGGCGATGGTGAACCACCTCAACGAAAACGAATACGGCCACGTGCTGACGGTGGAAGACCCCATCGAATTCGTGCACGAAAGCAAGAAGTGCCTGGTCAACCAGCGCGAGGTGGGGCCGCACACGCTGAGCTTTGCCAACGCGCTGCGCAGCGCGTTGCGTGAAGACCCCGACGCCATCCTCGTGGGCGAAATGCGCGACCTGGAAACCATCCGCCTGGCGCTCACCGCCGCGGAAACCGGCCACCTGGTCTTCGGTACCCTGCACACCAGCAGCGCGGCCAAGACCATCGACCGCGTGGTCGACGTCTTCCCCGCGGCCGAAAAAGAGATGGTGCGCGCGATGCTGAGCGAATCGCTGGTGGCGGTGATCTCGCAGACGCTGTGCAAGCTCAAGGACGGCAGCGGCCGCGTGGCCGGCCACGAGATCATGGTGGCCACCAGCGCCATCAAGAACCTGATCCGCGAGAACAAGATCGCGCAGATGTACAGCGCCATCCAGACCGGTCAGAACCTGGGCATGCAGACGCTGGACCAGAACCTCGCCGACCTCGTGCGTCGCAACATCATTTCGCCGGCCGAGGCGCGCGCGAAGGCCAAGATTCCAGAGAATTTCCCGGGGTAAAAGATGGAACGCGACCAGGCCTCGAAATTCGTCAACGATCTGTTGCGGCTGATGATCAGCCGCAACGGCAGCGACCTTTTCCTCACCGCCGACTTCCCCCCTGCCATCAAGATCGACGGCAAGCTCACCAAGGTGAGCCCGCAGCCGCTGACCGGCCAGCACACCCTGGCACTGACGCGCGCGGTGATGAACGACAAGCAGGGCGCCGAGTTCGAGCGCACGAAAGAGTGCAATTTCGCCATCAGCCCGGCCGGCGTGGGGCGCTTTCGCGTCAACGCCTTCGTGCAGCAGGGCCAGGTGGGTCTGGTCTTCCGCACCATCCCGGCCACGCTGCCCACCATCGACGGCCTGGGCCTGCCCAAGGTGCTGAAAGAGGTGAGCCTCAGCAAACGCGGCCTGGTGATCTTTGTCGGCGCCACGGGCAGCGGCAAGAGCACCTCGCTGGCGGCCATCGTCGACCACCGCAACGAAAACAGCTACGGCCACATCATCACCGTGGAAGACCCGGTGGAGTTCGTGCATCCGCACAAGAACTGCATCATCACGCAGCGTGAACTGGGCATCGACACCGACAGCTGGGAAGCCGCGCTGAAGAACACGCTGCGCCAGGCGCCCGACGTCATCCTGATGGGCGAGATCCGCGACAAGGAGACCATGGAACACGCCGTGGCCTTCGCCGAAACCGGCCACCTCTGCCTGGCCACGCTGCACGCCAACAGCGCCAACCAGGCGCTGGACCGCATCATCAACTTCTTCCCTGAAGAGCGGCGCCAGCAGCTGCTGATGGACCTGTCGCTCAACCTCAAGGCACTGGTCAGCCAGCGCCTGATGCCGCGTGAACAGGGCCGCGGCCGCGTGGCGGCGGTGGAGATCCTGCTGAACACACCGCTGATCGGCGACCTGATCTTCCGCGGCGAGATCAGCGAGATCAAGGAACTGATGAAACGCAGCCGCGAGCTCGGCATGCAGACCTTCGACCAGTCGCTCTTCGATCTCTACGAAAGCGGCGCCATCAGCTACGAAGACGCGTTGCGCAACGCCGACAGCGTGAACGACCTGCGCCTGCAGATCAAGCTGCAGAGCCAGCGCGCGCGCAGCAGCGACCTCTCCCTCGGCACCGAACACATGAAGGTGGTCTGAGCCTGCGACTGCCGTTCATGGCAGCATGCTGGGCATGAGCACACCCACTGCTGCGGCTTCCCGCACCTACGACACCGTTCCCGCACGACGCGTGGCCTTTCTTGGCCTGGGCGTGATGGGCTACCCGATGGCCGGTCACCTGGCGCGCGCCGGGCACCAGGTCACCGTCTACAACCGCACCACCGCCAAGGCCCAGGCCTGGGCGGCGGCCGAGGGCGGGCGTTTTGCCGCCACGCTGCGTGAAGCGGCCGCGGGCGCGGAGTTTGTTTTCGCGTGCGTGGGCAACGACGACGACCTGCGTGCCGTCACCTTGGGCGCCGACGGTGCCTTCGCCGGCATGGCGCCGGGCGCGGTGTTTGTCGACCACACCACCGCCAGCGCCGAAGTCGCGCGCGAGCTCTACAGCGCCGCGAAGACGCTCGGCCTGCACTTCGTCGACGCGCCGGTCTCCGGCGGCCAGGCCGGCGCGGTGAACGGCGCACTCACGGTGATGTGCGGCGGCGACGCCGCGCCCTTCGAGGCCATGAAGCCCGTGGCGCTGCACTTCGCCAAGGCCGTCACGCGCATCGGCGAGGCCGGCGCCGGGCAGTTGGCCAAGATGGTCAACCAGGTGGCCATCGCCGGCCTGGTGCAGGGCCTGTCGGAAGCCATCGCCTTCGGCCAGAAGTCCGGGCTGGACATGCCGCTGGTGCTCGACGTCATCGGCAAGGGCGCGGCCCAGAGCTGGCAGATGGACAACCGCGGCAAGACCATGGTCGACGACAAGTTCGACTTCGGCTTCGCCGTCGACTGGATGCGCAAGGACCTGGGCCTGGTGCTCGAAGAAGCGCGCCGCAACGGCGCCCGGCTGCCGGTGACGGCGCTGGTGGACCAGTTCTACGCCGAGGTGCAGGCCCTGGGCGGCCGGCGCTGGGACACCTCCAGCCTCATCAAGCGCCTGAAGTGAACCCTGCCGGGCCGCTGCGGCGGCCCGGTGCAAGCCTCACTTGGTGACGCCGGGGCTCGGTGCCGGCATGGGCGCCAGCTGCGGTGCCGGCGCCGAGACCGGGCCCGTGGGCGCCGAAGCCGCGGGCGTGGCCGTGCTCACCGGCGCGGGCGCCGGGGCCGGCGTGGTGCCGCGGCCGATGTTGGCGAGCTCTTGCTCGCTGATCTCTTCGAAGGCGCGCACGACCTTTTCCACCCCGCTGACCGAACGCGCCAGCTCGGTGCCGCGGGTGGCTTCGCGCGCCGTGACGCGGCCCATCAGGTAGACGATGCCGCGCTCCACCACCACCTTGTAGGCGTTGGCCTGCACGTCTTTGGCGTCGATCAGCGTGGCCTTGACCTTGCTGCCGATGAAGGCGTCGGTGGTGCGTGAACCGAGCGGGCTGTTGGGGCCGACACCCAGCTCGTTGAGCACGGCCCTGACGTTTTCGACCTTGGCCACCGCCTGCTCCACCGCCAGCTTCTCGGCCGCCCCCGGCACCTCGCCGGTGATCAGCACCGTGCGGTTGTAGCTGGTGATGTTCACGCGGCCCAGCGTGGCCAGTTCACGCACGCGGGCCGCAGCACGGAACTCGATGCCTTCGTCTTCGAGCTGGATGCCGGTGGTGCGGCGGTCGGTGGCCACCAGACCGCCGCCAACGACGGCGCCACCGACGATCAGCGGCGCGCAGCCGGCCAGCGTGGCCCCCGCCAACGCCAGGGCCACGGCGCTCAGGCCGCGGTTGGAAAGAAAACGCTTCTTCAGGACAAGGCTCACGGCGCTTGGTCTCCCATCAACTGGAAATCGACGGCATCGCACAGGCAATGCAGCACGAGCATCTGCAGCTCGGCCACGCGGGCTGCGCGCTCATGGGGTACGGCCACCAGCACATCGGTCTCGGCCAGCAGCTCGCTGAAGGCCTGGGCACCGCGGCCGGCGAGCACGACGATGGTCATGTCCTTGCCCTGCGCGGCGGAGATGACCATGGTGCTGTGGCCCTCGCCGTCGTCGATGTAAAGCAGCACGTCACCAGGCAGGCCCAGGGCCTTGACCTGTTGCGCCGCCTCGGGCCCGGCCGAGAGGGCCAGCGCGGCCAGGGGCGGGCGCTGGCGCTCGAAACGCCCGGCGAACAAGCGCGCCAGGTGGGGCGCCAGGGCCACGCCGGCGCCGCTGCCGCCGACCAGCACCTTGCCGCCGCTCGTGATGGCCGCCAGCAGTGCCGCGGTGGCGTCCGCGATGGGCCGGGCGAGCACCTCGGCGGCCTGGTATTGCAGGTCAGCGCTCTCGAAGAACTGCTGTTGGATGCGCTGTTCAAGCATGGGCACGCATCATATGACGGGGCTTTGGGGCGTCGGTTCCCGCCCGGCGGCCCGCTGGAGGCCCCCAGGCCCTGGCCGACCACCGCCCAGGTTGTGTCGCCCGGAGGCCGCATCCCCCCGCAAATCCGGGGCCTTGGCAGCCCCCCCGCCTCGGGGTTGCGGGGCCTGGAGCGCCCACGGCAACGCCCCGCGCTGGTTAGGATGGACTGCATGGCGATGGCGCCGAGACGCCCTGGCCTTCTGTGTTCAACCTTTGCCGAGTGCACGACATGAAGAACCGTTTGTTGAAGACCGGGCTGACCGCCCTCGCCCTGGCCGCCTCGTCGGCCGTTTTCGCCGAAGACGCGATGCGCAGCAATGTCGCCTCGGGTTCCTACAACGGCCTGCAGTGGACCGCCCAGAGCCTGCTGACCGGTTTCGCCACCGCTGGCACCGGCACGGCGTCGAGCGCCGGCGACGCGGCCTACCTGCCCAGCTTCCCCGCCAGCACCGGCGTGGTGGGCCTGCTGATGGCCACCACCGCTGGCAACTTCATCTGCTCGGGCACCCTGCTGCCCGACCGCCAGTCCATCCTGACGGCAGGCCACTGCGTGAGCGACGGCGCCGGCACCGCCAACCCGCTGAGCACCACCGTGTTCTTCCAGCCTGCTGCCGGCCTGTCGCCGACGGCCAGCATCTACAACAACGCCGCGGCCACCTCGCGCACCGTCACGAACTATTTCGTGAGCTCGGGCTACACCGGCGAAGTGATCGACCAGAACGACATCGCCGTGCTGCGCCTGAACGCCCCGGCACCTGACTGGGCCGTTTCGCACGACATCTACACCGGTGGCGACCTGACCGGCCAGAACTTCACCGTCAACGGCTATGGCCGCCTGGGCACCGGCGCTGGCGGTACCAACACCGCCACCGGCCGCCTGCGCACCGGCGACAACCGCTACGACTTCCGCTTCGGCGACAGCGCCTTTGGCGAGGGCTACTGGAACGGCGTGTTCGGCTCCGCCGCGGTCGAGTTCTCCTACCTGTCGGACTTCGACAACGGCCTGGCCGCCAACGATGCGTCCTGCCTGCTGGCCGCTGACGGCGACTTCACCATTCCCGCCGGCTCGGCCCAGTTCTGCAACACGGGCGTCGGCATCCGTGAAGTGGGCGTGGCCGGTGGCGACTCGGGCGGCCCGAACTTCATCAACGGCATGATCTCGGGCGTCAACAGCTACGGCCTGAGCTTCGGCATGGCCTACGGTGACGTGAACAGCACCCTGAACAGCAGCTTCGGCGAGTTCAGCGGTTACGTGCCCACCTTCATCCACGCCGACTTCATCAACGCCTCGATGGTGCCGGAAGCCTCGACCTACCTGATGATGGGCCTGGGCCTGATCGGTATCGGCGCGGTGGCCCGCCGCCGTCGCACGCAGGCCTGATACGGCGCCTGTTCGACAGCCTGGCCAGGCGCTGCGGCGCCTGGTCACTGACGGCCCGCTTCGGCGGGCCGTCTTGTTTTCAGGCCTCGAAGGCCGCCTGCAGCCACTCGACCTCATCGCCGTCCAGCGCCAGCACGTCGAAGCGGCATGGCGGCAGCGTGGCAAAACGCAGCAGGTAGTGCTGTGCCGCCAGCACCAGTCGGCGTTGTTTGGCGAAGGTGACGCTGGCCGCGGCGCCGCCATGGCCGCCGCTGCGGCGCTGGCGCACCTCGACGAAAACCAGCGTGCCGTCACGGTCGCGCATCACGAGGTCGATCTCGCCGCCGCGCGCCGAGGGCCCACGCGCCACCCGATAATTCCGCTGCTCCAGCACCAAGCCCTTCGCCTTCAACCAGGCCAGGGCGCGCAGCTCGGCGGCCTCGCCGCGTGCGGTGGTGGACGTGCCCGCGGCCGTGCCGGGGCTGCCCGCGCGGCCGGCTGCCGTGTGCTGACCTGCTGCGCCTGCCCCGCGCCCTGCCGCTTTCGTGACCACCGACCCCGCCCCCCTGCTGCACGCCGCGCGCGTGGCCACCGGCCACCAGCAACACCCTGCCGGCACACTCTACGTGGTGGCCACGCCCATCGGCAACCTGGCCGACCTGACGCTGCGCGCCATCCACGTGCTGGGCCTGGTGGACGCCGTGGCCTGCGAAGACACCCGCGTGGCGGCCCAGCTGCTCACGCACCTGGGCCTGCACAAGCCGCTGCGGGCGCTGCACGCCCACAACGAGCACGAAGCCGCGTCGGGGGTGCTGGCCTTGCTGGCCCAGGGCCAACGCGTGGCCTACATCAGCGATGCCGGCACGCCGGCCGTCAGCGACCCCGGCGCGGTGCTGGTGGCCGCGGCACGGGCCGCCGGGCATGCGGTGGTGCCGCTGCCCGGGCCCAGCAGTGCGCTGGCGGCCTTGAGCGCCGCGGGCGATACGCAGGCCACGGCCTTCTGCTTCATCGGCTTTTTGCCGGCCAAGGGCGGTGAGCGCCGCACGGCATTGACCGCGGTGCTGGCCGACGCACGCACGCAGATCCTCTTCGAAGCGCCGCACCGCATCGCCGAGCTGGCCACGGCGCTGGCCGAAGCCGCACCGCAGCGCGTGGTGACGCTGTGCCGCGAGATGACCAAGCAGTTCGAGAGCATCGTCACGCGCCCGGCAGCCGAGCTGCCGGCCTGGCTGGCTGCCGGCACGCACCACGAGCGGGGCGAGTTCGTGCTGGTGCTGCACGCGCTGCCGCCGGCCGTGGCCGACGAGGAAGCGCTCCCACCGGCCGCGCTGCAGACCTTGCGCGTGCTGATGCGCGAGCTGCCACTGAAGCAGGCCGTGGCGCTGGCCGCCGAGCTCAGCGGCGCGCCGCGCAAGGCGCTGTACCAACGGGCGCTGGCCGAGCGTGATGCCGGAACTTCAGAAGGCGAAGGCGACGGCTGAACCGCGGCCGAGGCCGCGGCGGGTGCCGCTCTGCCTCAAGGCGTGGTCGGGGCGGCCGGCTTCGCGTTCTGCGCGTCGTGCTTCTGGCGGCGGATGTCGCGGCTGGCCTTGTTCTGCAGGTGGTGCAGGCGCTTGCGCTCCTGCGCCGTCACGGTGCCGTCGGCCTTGGCGTTGGCTTCGGCCTTGGCAAGACCTTTCTGCTCCAGTTCCAGCCGGCGCTGTTCACGCCGCGTGAGCGTGCCCTTCTGGTCACCGGCTTCGATGCGCTGCCCTTGCACGGCCTGGCGGGCGTCCACACGCGGCGTTGCCGGTGTGGCGGAGGTGTCGGCGGCTTGCGCCCAGGTGGCGCCGGCCAGCAGGCTCAGCAGCGTGGCGGCAGCGGTGGTGCGGAGGTTCTTCATGGTCTTCGGGCCTTTCAGGGGCTGGAGGGTGGAACGCCGATGCGTGGCGTGTTTCCACAATGCGCGCCGCCCTTCTCGCGTTCACATCGCCCCGTCAAGGCGCGGTAAAGAACTGCGAACAGCGGTGCCCAGCCGTGAGGCGCCTGGCACTGCCGCGCGCCCCTGGCGGCATGGCCCGCGCAGGGCCATCGGGGCCCGGAAATAGCGGCTCCTACAATGGTTTTCCATTCCAGCCAGCAGGGCCGCACGCCATGATCACCCGCGAACCGACGCTCGAACGCCTGGCCATCGCCCAGGGCCTGATGCTCGAACCTTTCGGCATCGGCGAGAGCACGCTGCAGCAGGCGCTGGCCACCATCCGCGAACACCGCGTGGACGACGCCGACCTCTACTTCCAGACCACGCGCCACGAGGGCTGGAGCCTGGAAGAGGGCATCGTCAAGAGCGGCAGCTTCAGCATCGACCAGGGCGTGGGCGTGCGCGCCGTGGCCGGCGAAAAGACGGCCTTCGCCTACAGCGACGACCTGAGCCCGGCCTCGCTGATGGACGCCGCGCGCACCGTGCGCACCATCGCCGCGGCCGGCCAGAACAAGCGCGTGAAGCTGGCGCGTGCGCCCAAGATCGCAGGCAGCCGCGTGCTCTACGCGCCCACCGACCCCATAGGCACGCTGGACAGCACACAGAAGGTGGCGCTGCTGGAACGCATGGAGAAGATGGCGCGCGCCAAAGACCCGCGCATCGCGCAGGTGATGGCCAGCCTCTCGGCCGAGTACGACGTGGTGCTGGTGGCGCGCGCCGACGGCACGCGCGCGGCCGACGTGCGCCCGCTGGTGCGCCTGAACCTCACCGTCATCGCCGAACAGACCGTGGGCGGCGAAGTGCGCCGCGAGGTGGGCAGCGGCGGTGGCGGTGGGCGTTTCGGCCTGGGTTACTTTAGCGATGCGGTCATCCAGAGTTATGTCGACCACGCCGTGCAGGCCGCGCTGACGAATCTGGAAAGCCGCCCGGCCCCGGCCGGCGAGATGACCGTGGTGCTCGGCCCGGGCTGGCCCGGCGTGCTGCTGCACGAGGCCGTGGGCCACGGCCTGGAAGGCGACTTCAACCGCAAGGGCAGCAGCACCTTCAGCGGCCGCATCGGCCAGCGCGTGGCCGCCAAGGGCGTGACGGTGCTCGACGACGGCACGCTGGCCGACCGCCGCGGCAGCTTGAACATCGACGACGAAGGCCATGCCAGCCAGCGCAACGTGCTCATCGAAGACGGCATCCTGCGCGGCTACATCCAGGACAGCCTGAACGCGCGCCTGATGGGCGTGAAGCCCACCGGCAACGGCCGCCGCGAAAGCTACGCCAGCCTGCCCATGCCGCGCATGACCAACACCTACATGCTCAGCGGCGACAAGACCAAGGAAGAGATCATCGCCAGCATGAAGCGCGGCCTCTACGCCACCAATTTCGGCGGCGGCCAGGTCGACATCACCAGCGGCAAGTTCGTCTTCAGCGCCAGCGAGGCCTTCTGGGTGGAGAACGGCAAGATCCTCTACCCGGTGAAAGGCGCCACGCTGGTGGGCAACGGCCCCGAGGCGATGACGCGCGTGAGCATGATCGGCAACGACATGGAGCTCGACACCGGCGTCGGCGTGTGCGGCAAGGACGGCCAGAGCGTGCCGGTGGGCGTGGGCCAGCCCACGCTGCGCATCGAGCGCCTGACGGTCGGAGGCACGGCTTGACCGTCGCGTTCGCCGACATCGAAGCCGCGGCCGGCCGCCTGGCCGGCCAGGTGCTGGACACACCCTGCGTCGAGAGCAAGACGCTGGGGCAGATCGTCGGCGCCCGCGTCTTCCTGAAGTTCGAGAACCTGCAGTTCACCGCCTCGTTCAAGGAACGCGGCGCGCTGAACAAGCTGTCCACGATGGTGGAAAGTGGCCAGCCCATCAAGGGCGTGATCGCTGCCAGCGCCGGGAACCACGCCCAGGGCGTGGCCCACCACGCGCAGCGCCTGGGTCTGCGCGCCGTCATCGTGATGCCCGTGGCCACGCCCACTGTGAAGGTGGAGCGCACCCGCGGCTTCGGCGCCGAGGTGGTGCTGTTCGGCGAAACCTTCGACGAAGCCCGCAACCACGCGCTGATGCTGGCCGAGCAGCAAGGCCTGAGCTTCGTGCACCCCTTTGACGATGCCGCCGTCATCGCCGGCCAGGGCACCATCGGCGTGGAGATGCTGCGTGCGCAGCCCGATCTGGACACGCTGGTGATTGCCGTTGGCGGCGGTGGCCTCATCAGCGGCATCGCCACCGCGGTGCGCCAGATCAAGCCCAGTGTGCAGATCGTCGGCGTGCAGACCAGCCGCTTCCCGGCCATGGTCAACGCCATCAAGGGCACCTCTCACCCGCAGGGCGCCAGCACCATCGCCGAAGGCATTGCCGTGGGCCAGCCGGGGCAGCTGACGCGTGAACTCATACGCCAGCGTGTGGACGACCTCGTGCTGGTGGACGAAGGCGACATCGAGCAGGCTGTGCTGATGCTGCTGGAGATCGAGAAGACCGTCGTCGAAGGCGCGGGCGCGGCCGGCCTGGCGGCGCTGCTCAAACACCCCGAACGCTTCGCAGGCAAACAGGTGGGCCTGGTGCTGTGCGGCGGCAACATCGACCCGTTGATGCTCTCGGCCTTGATCGAACGCGGCATGGTGCGCGCCGGGCGCCTGGCACGCATCCGCGTCAACGCGCGCGACACGCCCGGCGTGCTGGCCCGCATCACCGCCGTGGTGGCCGAGGCTGGCGCCAACATCGACGAGGTGCACCACCAGCGCGCCTTCAGCTCGCTGAGCGCGCAGAACGTGGAAGTCGAACTCGTGCTGCAGACGCGCAACGCCACGCACGTGCAAGACGTGGTGCAGCGCCTGGCCGGGGCCGGTTTCGACGCGCAGACGCGCTGAAGGGCGGCCGGGCGCCATGGCCGGCCACCACAATCACACCCCATGAAAACAGCGCCCGCGCACCTGCTGCGACTTTTGGCCACCGGCGCCCTCGCGGCGCTGCCGGTGGCGGCCACACTGGCCATCTTCGCGTGGCTGATCAGCCTGGTTCTGGGTTGGGTGGGGCCCGACAGCGTCATCGGTTCGCTGCTGGTGGCGATCGGCCTGGGTTCGGAATTCCTGGGTTACCTCATCGGCATCGGCATGCTGCTGGGCGGCCTGATCGCCCTCGGCGCGCTGGTGGAAGCCGGCCTGGAACGCGGCCTGGCGCGCCTGGTGGACGGCGTGATGCGCCGCATTCCACTGGTGCGGCAGGTCTACGAACTCGTGCAGAAGCTGGTGGCACTGTTCGGCCAGCGCGACCCCAACGCCGCCCGCGCGATGCAGGGTGTGTGGGTGCGTTTCGGCGGGGCCGAGGGCGGCGCCGTGGTGCTGGCGCTGCAGACTGCGGCCGAGGTGCTGGTGGTTGACGGCCAGCGCTGCGTGGCCGTGCTGGTGCCCACGGCGCCGGTGCCCATCGGCGGCGGGCTGCTTTTTGTGCCCGAAGCCTGGGTGACGCCGGCCGCGCTCAGCGTGGAGGCGGTGACGAGCCTCTATGTCTCGATGGGTGTGACGGCGCCGCAGCATTTGCCGGTGGCTGTCAGCCTGCCGCCATGAAGCGCGTGCTACATTGCAAGCCATGCGCCCCGCATCGTTTTACTTTTCGTACTTTTGGTTCTCGCACCGCTTGGCGGCTGGAGAGGCAAACGCGTAAGGTCAACGAACGCACCGCACCCCAGAAACCGCCGGCAGCCCCGGCGGTTTTTTCTTGCCCGGGCGCCCTGCAGGCCAGCCTTCAACACCCGAAACGGAACCCGTCAGGAACCCCTTCATGAGCCCGAAGAACGCGATCCCCAACGACGAGCGCCTCGCCCTGTCGGAGAAGACCAGCCAGACCGACGACCAGCGCATCCGCGACGTCACGCCGCTGCCGCCGCCCGAGCACCTGATCCGCTTCTTCCCCATCGCCGACACGCCGATCGAGACGCTGGTGAAGGACACGCGCAACAGCGTGCGCCAGATCATGCAGGGCGAGGACGACCGGCTGCTGGTGATCATCGGCCCCTGCAGCATCCACGACCCGGCCGCCGCGGTGGAATACGCCCGCAAGCTCAAGGCCGAGCGCGAGCGCCACGCCGGCGAGCTGGAGGTGGTGATGCGTGTCTACTTCGAGAAGCCGCGCACCACGGTGGGCTGGAAGGGCCTGATCAACGACCCCTACCTCGACGAGAGCTACCGCATCCACGAGGGCCTGCGCATCGCGCGGCAGCTGCTGGTGGACATCAACCGCCTGGGCGTGCCGGCGGGCAGCGAGTTCCTCGACGTGATCAGCCCGCAGTACATCGGCGACCTCATCAGCTGGGGCGCCATCGGCGCGCGCACCACCGAGAGCCAGGTGCACCGCGAGCTGGCCAGCGGCCTGAGCGCCCCCGTGGGCTTCAAGAACGGCACCGACGGCAACGTGAAGATCGCCATCGACGCCATCCAGGCCGCCAGCCGCCCGCACCACTTCATGAGCGTGCACAAGAACGGGCAGGTGGCCATCGTCGAGACCAAGGGCAACAAGGATTGCCACGTCATCCTGCGCGGCGGCAAGACGCCGAACTACGACGCCGCCAGCGTGGCCGCGGCCTGCGCCGAGATCGAGGCCAGCAAGCTGCCCTGCCGCCTGATGGTGGACGCCAGCCACGCCAACAGCAGCAAGCAGCACCAGCGCCAGATCGACGTGATGAAGGACGTGGGCCAGCAGCTCGCCGCCGGCAACCGCTGCATCTTCGGCGTGATGGTGGAAAGCCACCTGAGCGGCGGCGCGCAGAAGTTCACCCCGGGCAAGGACGACCCGGCCAAACTGGCCTACGGGCAGAGCATCACCGATGCGTGCATCGACTGGGACGACACGGTGGGCGTGCTCGACGGCCTGGCGGCGGCGATGAAGGCGCGGCGGGCGGCGAAGGGCTGAGAAAGACTGAGAAGGGCTGAAAAGGGGCCGAGCGCCCCCCCGGGGCCGCAAGGCGCGGGTCCGGGCCGCAGGCGCATGAGCCTTCCGGCCCGCGCAGCCTGCGCTACAGGGGGTGAACCACCATCCCCTGCCGGAGCCCCGCATGCCTTTGTCGAACCCCCACACCGCCCGCAGCGCCGGCGCAGCGCTGCTGGCGCTCTGCGCAAGCCTGTATGCCCTGCCCGCCAACGCCCAGCCCGTGGAGGTGTGGCGCAACAACAGCGACTGGCGCCAGAGCAACCACCTCTGGCGCAACTACAACCAGAGCCGCCAGCCCCAGGCCCTGATCACCGACCTCTCTTTCCTGCGCCTGGACACCGCCGAGGGCGGTGACCTGCGCGGCGAGGCCTGGCAGCGCGAGGCCGACTACCGCGCCGCGCTGGCCGACCCCCGCAAGCGTCTGGCCTACGCCCGCCAGCACGGCGCCAAGGACAAGGGCCGCGGCCACTACATGACCGCGGCCTGCTACCTGCAAGGCGACTGCGGCGAGCCCGCCGACCTGGCCCAGGCACTGGCAGCGGCCCGGCGCGGCGCCGAGGCGGGCCACGCACGCTCGATGACGCTGCTGGCCGAGGCGCAGATGCTGGGCCGCGGCGTGCCGGCCAACCCGGCGCAAGCCCTGCAAGGCTTCCGCCGCGCTGCAGAGGCTGGCGACCGCCGTGCGTGGTTCAAGCTCGGGCAATCGGCCTTCCGGGGCCAGGGCATGCCGCAAGACTTCGCGCAGGCGCGCGAATGGCTGCAGAAGGCCGGCGACGACCCCGAAGCCTGGGGCCTGCTCGGCGTGCTTCACGGCCGGGGCCTCGGCGGCCCGGAGGATGCCGCGCTCGAGGCGCGCTACCTGCGGCAGGCGGCCGAGGCCGGCGACCTCCTGGGCCGTGCACAGTACGGCGAACTGCTGTTCCACGGCTCCGACGAGGTCGAGCCCGATCTGGCTGCGGCGCGCCCGCACCTGCAGGCCGCGGCCGAAGCCGGGCTGGCTTCCAGCATGGCCCTCTGGGCCGACCTGCTGCGCAAGGGCGAGCACGTCGCCGGCGGCAGCCCGCAGCCGGCCCAGGCCCGCGCGATGCTGGAGGCCGCGGCCGCCCAGGGCAACGACGGTGCCCTCTTCGATCTGGGCCTGGCACAAGCCACCGGGCAGCTCGGCTACACCGCCGATGCCGAAGCGGGGCGGCGGCTGATGGCGAAGGCTGCCGACGCGGGCAGCCGCCCGGCGCTGGACTGGCTGACCCACCACCACCACAGCGCCGGCCAGGGCATCGAGGCGCGCCGCTACAACGACAAGGCGGTGCTGGCCGGCACGGCGCGCGGCTACTTCAACCGGGGCATGGCCGAGCTGGAAGGCTTCTGGGGCCTGGCGGCCGACCAGCCCACGGCCGTGGGCTGGTTCCAGAAGTCGGCGGTGCTGGGCTACATCGGCGCGCACCAGAAGCTGGCCGAGATCTTCCTCGTCGGCCTGCTGGGCCAGAAGGACGGCGTGACGGGTTGCTTCCACGCGCAGGTGGCCGCCGCCGGGGGCTCGAAAGACGCCTACCTGTGGGCGGGCCAGTGCCTGGAGCATGGCCTGGGCGGCCGCGTCGACAAGGCCCAGGCCCTCCAGTGGTACCGGCGCGCGGCCGCCGCGGGCAGCGAATCCGCACAGCGTCAGTTGACGCGGCTGGGCGTGCGCTGACATTGGGGCTGCGGGCAAGACCGGGGGTGGGTTCGCCACCCCGCAGGCCCCGGCGCGGGGCCGCGGGCCTTACAGCCCCAGCAGCTTGCGCAGGCCCGTGCGCGCTTCGGTCAGCTCGCGGGCGCTGGCCTGGGCCAGTTCCAGCGCGCTGGCGGCCTCGGGGCTGACCATGGGCAGCCGCTGCCAGGTGCCGTCTGCGGCCAGGCTGCCGGGTTCGGCCGTCAGGGGGGCCGGGTCGGCGTTGGGGGCCGAGGCCGCACCGGCCGGCGGGGCCGGCACGCGCGCCCCAAGCAGGGCCTTGCCAGGCACATCGGTGCGGCCGACGAACATCTCGCCGCTGGGCAGCGTGCGCAGCAGCGGGCCGGTGGGCCGGCCGGCCTCGAAGAGCTGCTCGTCGACCCGGCCGTCGGCCCAGGTCTGCGCGGCGTAACCCTGAGGGCGGCGCTCGGCGTCGAAGTAGCCCAGCGTCTGGGACGGGGCGCCGGCCGGCGCTTGGGCGTCGGCGCGAACCCGCAGCAGCCCAGCCCAGGGCTGGCTGTCGCGGTCCATCAAGCCCTCGAAGCGCCACTGCCGGTCGAGCCAGGTGCCCGCCAAGGGCCGCCCTGCACGGAAGTGGCCGTCGAACTCCCAACTCTGCGGGCCACCCACGGGGCCTCCGCGGTACACGCCTTCCTTGAACTGGCCCTGGTCGTCGAGGGTGCCGCCATAGCGATCGCCATTCTTGAATTCAACGCTCACGTGGCCCAAGGTGCCCCCGCTCACGAAGCGCCAGTCGACCACGAAGCCCTTGTAGACATCGCCGCGCGGGGTGGTGCGCGTGATCAAGCCGATGGGGCTGCCCCAGGCCCACTCGCCCGCCACACGGGTTCCGTCCCTTTCGGTGAGCACGCCCCGGCCCGAGGGCACGCCGTTCGCCGTTTCACCGACGTACTGGCCGCCGTCACGCGTGGTCAGCGTCTCGGTACACCCCGCGTCACAGCGGTTGTGGCGGCTGAAGCCGAAGAAGGACTTCATGTCGTAGAAGCGCTTGGAGGCGTGGATGGACTCCATCATGTCGCCGCTGTGCCCCAGCTCGGCCCGGATCCAGTCTTCGCTGAAGCCGGCTTCGCGCGCGGCAGCCACCCAGGCCGTGTGGTGCAAGCGGCTCTTCACCAAACGGCGCTCGGCGCTCAGGCGCTGGAACTTGGCCCATTTGGCGTCGGCCTCGCGGCGCTGGGCTTCCAGCTTGCGGCCGAGTGCACGCTGCCACTCAATGTGCTCGGTGTTGGCCCAGTCGTTGCGCGTGTCGCGGATGGGCAGGGCCGCGCCGCTGCCGCCCGCGCTGCTGCGGCTGGGCGCGATGCGCGCGTAGTGGTCGTTCATGGCGTTGCGCGCGGCGGCGTTGGCCATCTCCGTCAGGCGCAGGGTGTTGGGCGCGCGGTAGGCGCTGCCGTATTGCGCCCAGGCCGCGGTGGGCGCGGCCTGGGCCGCCGCCAGGGCGCAGAGGGCTGAGACCCTGAGAAGCAGGGGCGGTGCAGGTGGGGCAGTGCGGGCGGCTTTCGGGGGCTGGGTCATGGCGGGCTCCGGTGTGCGAGGCAGGGGTCGGCGACGCCGTGACGCACCGCCTTCCACGAACAACGCAGATTCCGCCCGCGCGGCGGCTCAGACGTCTCGCCGCAGGCGCTCCAGCAAGCCCGGCACTTCGCCCAGCGCGCGCGTGAAAGGTGCGGCTACCCAGGCTTGGGCCGCCTCCAGCGCCTGGCGTGCCGCGAGCACGGCGCCCAGTTCGGCCTTGCAGCGCGCGGCCTCCTGCTGCCGCTCGTCGGCCTTCGTGCCGCCGGCACCGGGCGCCAGCAGCCGCTCCACGGCCAGCCGCGCCTGCTGGAAACGCAGCCACAGCGCCACGCTTTGCACCACGGGCGCTGTGCCGAACCGGGCCTGCACCGCCTGCAATGCCGCCTGGGCGCGCTGCAGATGCCCCTGCGCCGGGCCGGGCTGCCCGGCGCGCTGGCAGGCCCAGGCCTGGGCGCCCTCGAACACCACCTCGCGCACGCGGATGTCGGCCTGGTCGTGCCAGCGCTGCCCGGCCTCGGCCAACGCTGGCGCCACCGTGGCCAGGCGCTGCAAGGCCTCGTCAGCCGCACCCACGCGGGCCAGCTCGGCGCCCGAGGCGATGAGGGCGTCGAGGTAGGTGGCTCGGATGGTGTGGTCGTCGGGGTCGCGGCGGGCGATGGCCGCCAGGCGCTCGCAGGCCTCGTGGCCCCAGTGCCGCACCTCCAGCAAATCGCCACGCATCGCGGCGCTGTAGATCATGCGGTGCGCGATGCCGGCGGTGTCTTCCTGGAAGCGGGCGTTGTCCGGCTGGCCGGCCAGCAGCGCGCGCGTGGTGTCGTAGGCCTGGCGCTCGGCCCGGGCGGCGGCGTTCCAGTCGCCCCGCAGGTGGGCGACCCCGCTGGTGACGCCGTGCACCCACACCCAGACATGCGGCAGCTCCGGGTGGCCGGGCGACAGCGCGTCCAGCGCCTGCAGCACGGCCTGCGCCTGCTGCGCTGCGTGCAGCGCGCGGGCCGCATCGCCCCGGCGCAGCAGCGCATTGGCCAGGCGCAGGTGCGTGCGCGCGAGTTCCAGGCGGTGGCGGTGGTCGGGGGTGTCGCGCGCCATGTGCTGCGTGAACAAGGCCGCCGAGCGTTCGAAGAGCGGCTGCGAGCCCGCGAGGTCGCCGTCTTCGGCCAGCACGCCGCCGTAGGCCGACAGCGCCAGGGCCAGCTCGTAGGCGCTGGCCTCGTCACGCCCGTCTTCGGCCACCAGCACCTCCAGCAGCGCGATGGCGCGGCCATAACTGCGCACGGCCCCGGCGTGGTCGCCCAGGTGCGGTCGGCGAAAGCCGTTGCGCTGCACCAGCCCGATGACGCGGTAGGCCACGCCCAGGTCGCGCCGCGCGCCGCGGTCGGTGGGGGCCGCGGCCGAGACCTTGTTGAGATAGCTCAGCGCATCTTCCACCAGCCGTTTGCGCACGGGCGTGGCGCCGGGCAAGGCTTCGATCAGGTCGTGGTACTCGAAGAGCACGGCGCGCACGAGCTGGCGCAGGTCGTCCAGGCGGGCCTGGGCCTGGTCGCGCGCGGTGGCGATCTGGCGCACCTGGAACAAGGCCACCGCCAAGCCGGCCGCCAGGGCCGCCGCACCCACGGCCACCGCCACGCGCTCGGCCAGCAGCGCGGCGCTCAGGCCACTGGCCAGGCCCAGCGCTCCCAGGCTGCCGGCCAGCACCGCCCAGCGATGCCGCCGCACGAACTTGCCCAGCACGTAAGTGGCACTGGCCGCATGGGCGCTGACGGGCAGGCCCGCGCTGTAGGCCCGCACATCGGCCGCGAAGGCATCCACGCTCGCGTAGCGCCGCTCCGGTGCCTTCTCCAGCGCCTTCAGCAGGATGTTGTCGAGATCACCCTCCAGCTTCCTGCGCGTGGCCAGCCACTGCGGATCGACCGCCTCGCTGGGCGACAGCCGGCTGGGTCGTGTCGGCTCTTCCTCCAGCACGCTGCGCGCGGCCTCCGCCGGCGTGGTGGCCTTGCGCCCCGTGGGCCGCGTGCCCGTGAGCACCTGGTACAGCAGCACGCCCAGGCTGTAGATGTCGGTGGCCGTGCTCACAGGCTCGCCCCGCACCTGCTCGGGGCTGGCGTAGTGCGGCGTGTAGGGCCGTTGCCCGCCCACGGTGGTGAGGCCGTCGCCTGACTCCAGGGGATGGTCCAAAGGATCCAGGGCCTTGGCGATGCCGAAGTCCAGCAGCTTGACCTGCCCCTCGGCGTCCACCAGCACGTTGCCGGGCTTCAGGTCGCGGTGCACCAGCAGGTTGCGGTGCGCGTGCGACACCGCATCGGCCAGCTGCAGGAAGAGCTGCAGCCGCACGGCCAGCGGCTGGCCTTGCACGGCCTGGTCCAGCGGCCGGCCGTCGACGTACTCCAGCACGAAGTAGGGCAGGCCTTCCGGGCTGGCCCCGGCGTCCAGCAGCCGCGCGATGTGCGGGTGGCTCAGCCGCGCCAGCGCCTGGCGTTCCTGCGCAAAGCGCTGCAGCACGGCGGTGCTGTCCATGCCGCGCTTCAAGAGCTTCACGGCCGCGCGGCCCTCGTAGCTGCCGTCGGCGCGGCGGGCCTCGAAGACCTCGCCCATGCCGCCGGCGCCGATGCGGCGCAGCACCTCCCAGGCGCCCAGGCGCTGGCCCGGGGCCACGGCCGGGAGGGCGGCTTCGCTGGCGCCGGCATCGGTCTCGGCCAGGCGCTGGGCGGCGTCTTCGGCCAGGAAGGCCTGGCCGCCCGTGAGTGCAGCGTCGTGGTGCGACAGCAGGCTGCTCAGCTCGGCCTGCAGCGCGGGCGGCAGCGCCTCGGCCGCCAGGCGCGCCACGCGCTGCGAGGCTGGCAGCTCGGCCAACGCATCGAACAGCGCTTTCACGCGCCGCCAGTCTTCGGGGGTCAGGGCCATGGGGAGGCGATCTTCGACGGGCCCGGGCAACTTGCCGTTGGCGCCGGCCCACAGTATCGGCGCCGGCGCGCTGCCCCTCAGTGGCCTGCCGAGAGCAACTGGCCGTTCAGGGTGACGGTGGTGGCCGGGCTGGCGAAGGCGCCGAGCACCACGTTGCTGAAGTCCAGCGTCCGCCCGTCGGCACTGGCCGTGACGCTGCCCTGGCAGGCCGGCACCGCGGGCGTGGCCGTGGGGCCGCAGCGCAGGTCTTGGCTGCCGCTGGTGAGCAGCACCTCGTGCAGGGCGCCACCGCGCAGCGTGAGCACCAAGCGCGGCTGCACGGCCGCGCCGGCCACGAAGCCCGTGAAGGTGTAGGTGAGGTCGCGGTTGGCGGCCGCGATGGCGTCGGTCTGGGCGGCGAAGCTGCCGCCGGCCCAGACCACCGAGCCGCCGCTGCGCCCGGTGCTGAAGCTGCCGTTGAACACGACCTGCGGCGCGCCCGTGCCCGTGAGGGCCAGCGCCAGCTGGTTGAAGCTGAGGGTGTGGCTGCGGGCGGTCTGCACCAGGCTGCCGGCGGGCACGGCCCCGCTGTACAGCGCCGCGGCGCTGGGCCGGTAGGTGAGGCTCTGCGCCTGCGCCGAGCCCGGGATGTTGACCGTGAAGACCGTGGCCGCGTTGCCCAGGGCCAGCGTGATGCCGGGGAAGGCCGTGGGGTCGGCCTGGCGCGGGTTGTAGGCCGTGGTGGCGTATCGCGGCGTCACGGCCACGCCGTCGACCGTGAGGCTGCCGCTGGTGCCCACCGGCAGTTGGTTCAGGAACAGATAGGCGCCGGGCCAGTCGGCCGTGAGGCTGCCGCTGAAGGCGACATCGGCTGTCGGCGCGCCAGCCAGCGTGGTGCCGATGGCGTCGTGGCGGAAGGTGCTGCCGGCCAGCGCCAGCGTGAAGCCGGTGCCCGAGGGGTGGCGCGTGAGCGTGGCGCCGGCGCAAGGCGCGCTGCAGCGCCGGCTGTGGGTGCGCAAGGCCCCCGAGACGTAGCGCGCCTCGAGGTGCTGCAGCGCCAGCGCGTCGTTGGTGACGGTGGCCACCAGCAGCCGGTAGGCCACGCCCGCGGTGTTGCCGCTGCTGTCGGGCAGCGCCACCGCTTGCCCGAAGCTCCACTGCTCGACGCCGATGCCGCTGGTGCCATAGACGGTGGTCGCGAAGGCCGGGGTAGAGCCGTCGCTGGCGGCCTGGGGCGTGAAGACGGCGGTGAGCGTGGTGTCGCTGGGCGTGAGCGAGCCGGAGGTGCTGGCGGTGGCGCTGGGCGCGGGTGCGGGTGCGGGGGCCGGCGTGGGTGTTGGGGTCGGTGCAGGCGTGGGCGTGGGGGCCGGGGTGGGGGCCGGCGTGCTGCCCACCGGCGCCGGCGCGGCGGCCACGGGCGGATTGTCATCGCCGCCACCGCAGGCGGCCAGGGCCAGGGTGGCCCACAGCACGGCCAGCGCGGGCCGACAGGCGCGCCGGGCAGGGGCGGCGTGCAAGGCGCCGGGCGAGGCGGGGGCCACGGAAGGCAGGTTCAGGGCAGGCGTTGTCGGCAGCTGGGGCATGGTCGGGGCTCGGTGCGGGTGGGGGCGGGGCTTCGACGGCAGGCCGTCTTGATGCGTAGCGCCGAGGCCGCAGCCGCCGAGGCTCAATCCACCACAGACCCGCCCCCTCAGACACGGGGGAGCCGCTTTCGCGGCCACAATGCCCCGATGAGCCGCGAGCCCCTCCAGGCCGCCGAGCTCCAGCGCTGGCTGCAGCGGCTGGACGAGGCCCCCGATGCGCAGACCGCGCCCACCCCGGTCCCGGTCGAGACCGACACCCCGCCCCCGGCGACCGCCCCCGCGCACCCCGACGACGCCCCGCTGCCCGCGGGCGATGCCGACGCCCTGTTCGCAGCGCTCTACAGCGAACTCAAGCGCAACGCGCAGGCGCAGATGCGCAAGGAGTTCGCCGGCCACACGCTCAGCGCCACCGCGCTCACGCACGAGGCCTGGTTCCGCCTGAGCGCGCAGACGCGCACGCAGTGGCAAAGCCGCAGCCACTTCCTGGGCATGGCGGCCATCATGATGCGGCGCATCCTCGTCAACCACGCCATCGCCAAACAAGCGCTCAAGCGCGAAGCGCTGCTGATGCCGATGACGCTGGCTGAAGCCGAGGCCGTGGCCGGCGGGCCCAGCGCCGAGGTGGTGCGTGTGCACGAGGCCTTGCTGGCTTTCGAACCCGTGGACCCGCGTGCCGCGCGCGTGGTGGAGCTGAAGTTCTTCGGCGGGCTGGAGAACGAAGAGATCGCCGAGGTGATGGGCCTGAGCCTGGCCACGGTGAAACGCGACTGGGCCCTGGCCCGCGCCTGGCTGCACCGCGAACTGAAGAACTGAAGCGTTGGCGCCCTGTGCAGCCCCGTGCCGCGGGCGATCAGCCGGCGGCCTGCGCGGCCAGCCAGCGTGATTCAGCCCGCGTTGCGGGATCCACCAGCCCGCGCGCCGACAGCTCGGTCTGCTGCCCGCGCGCAATCGCCACCAGCCGCGCCTGCAAGGCCGCGGTGGCCTCGCCCGTGCAGCTCACTCCCAGCCGCACCGCCAGCTGCCAGCTGCGCACGGCCTCGACGGCGTCGCTGGGGTCGCGCACGGCACGCATGGCCTGCAGGCGTTCCAGCGCGGCCTCGGCCGAGGCCGCGGCTTCGTCGGGCAGGCCCATCGCCGTGGCCAGCTGCGCGCTGGCAATGTGGATGTTGGCTTCCAGCTCGCAATCCAGCGCGCTGGGGTCGTCGCGCAGGCGCAGCGTGCCGCTGTGCATCCAGGTGTGCAGTCGCTGCAGCCGCTGCTGGGCGGCGTCCAGCCGGCCGCAACGCGCCCAGGCCAGGGCCTGCAGGCTGTCCATCCAGGCGTGTTGCCACGGGCGGCGGCTGAGCGGGTCGGCCTCGTGCGCTGGGGTCAGCACCGGCAGGTGCTGGTGGGCGTTGGTGTACAGCGCCTCGGCCTCGGCTTCACGGCCGCGGTGCAGGCAGAGGTCGAGCAGGGTCTGCGACACAGCCACCAGCTGGCGCTGCCGGTGTTCGTCGCCCGGGTTGTCATGCAGGTCGCGCTGCGCCTGCTGCAGCGCCGGGGCCAGCACCTCTGCGGCATCGTCGTACCGGCCCGCCGCGCGGCTGGTGATGGCCACGCGGATGGCGGCCTGCGCGTAGTCGCTGGCGCGCAGGGGCTCGCCGCCAGGCAGGGCGATGGCGCGTTGCAGGAAGTCGAAAGCCGCCTGCTCGGCCGCCACCGCCTCGGGCAGGCGCCCGGCAATGCCCACGTGGCCGGCGGCCAGGCGCATGACGTAGCCCCGCACGCGCAGCGCCTGGGGCTGCGTGGGCGCCCAGGCCACGAGCTCTTCGCTGCGCCGCACGGCGGCTTCGACGTGGCGGCGCGCCAGCGCCAGATCGGCCAGGCCCTGGTAACGCACCACGGGATAGGCCTGGTCCGCGAGTTGCACGAGCAGGATGCATTCCTGGCAGCGCAGGCGCAGGTCTTCCGGCGCCAACTTTACAGCCTGCTGGGCGTGGCCTACCGCTCTTTGGAGGGCGGCCATGGCCTCGGCCGGGCGGCGCAGCGTGCGCGTGACGGCAAAGCGCCCTTCCAGCGCTGCGCCCATGGCCGCATGCCAGCCGGCGTGGGCCTGCAGGCGCGGCGCCAGCGGCTCCAGCACCTGCAGCGCGCGGTCATACAGCACCAGCGCGCCGGCCACGTTGCCGACGTTGTTGGTGTACTCGTGCCCTTCCAGCCGCGCCAGGCGGGCCAGCGCCATGCCCAGTTCCACGCGCTCGGCGTCGCTCATCTGGCCGAAGGCGGTCTGGCGCTCCAGCGATTGCGCGGCCGCGCTCACCAGCGCCTTGCGGCCTTCGATCTGGCCGCGCTCCAGCGCTTCGTTCACCTCGAAGACCATGCTGTTGGCCAGGCGGCGCAGCTCACCCAGGTGGCGCGTGGCGCTGTCGCGTGCCCGCGCGGCTTCGTCCCGCGCGCGCTGCGCCTGCTGCGCCTGCACCAGCGCCAGCACCAGGCCCGCACCCAGGCCGGTGGCGCCGAGGGCCAGCGCCACGCGGCCCTGCAGCAGCGTGGCCAGCAGGCCCGTGAGCAGGCCCAGGCCGCCCAGAGCGCCGGCTGCGGTGGCCGCGCGGTGGCGGCGCAGCCACTTGCCTAGCACGTAGGCCGGGCTGGCGGCACGCGCGCTGACGGGGCGGCCTTCCAGGTAGGCCAGCACGTCGGCGGCCAGCGCGTCGACGCTGGCGTAACGCTCGGACGGCTGCTTGCCCAGGGTCTTGAGCAGGATGTTGTCGAGGTCGCCTTCGAGCCGGCGGCGCGTCTGCACCCACTGGGGGTCGGGCACGTCTTCGCTGCTCAGGCGGCTGGGCCGCGTGGGCTGCTCGTCGAGCACGCTGCGCGCGGCTTCGGCGGCGCTGGTGGCCTTGCGCCCGGTGGGCCGGATGCCGGTGAGCAGCTGGTACAGCAGCACGCCCAGGCTGTAGATGTCGGTGGCGGTGGTGACGGGCTCGCCGCGCACCTGCTCGGGGCTGGCGTAGTGCGGCGTGTAGGGGCGCACGCCGCCCACGGTGGTGGCGCCGTCGGCCTCGCCCTCCAGGCCGCCGCGGTGTTCCAGCGGGTCCAGCGCCTTGGCGATGCCGAAGTCGAGCAGCTTGACCTGGCCGTCCTGGTCCACCAGCACGTTGCTGGGTTTCAGGTCGCGGTGCACCAGCAGGTTGCGGTGCGCGTGCGCCACGGCTTCGGCCAGCTGCAGGAAGAGGCGCAGCCGCGCTTCCAGCGGCAGGCTGGCGGTGGCGCGGTCGATGGGCTGGCCTTCCACCAGCTCCATCACGAAGAAGGGCCGGCCGTCGGCGCTGAGCCCGGCATCGAGCAGCCGCGCGATGTGCGGGTGGTTCAGCCGCGCCAGCGCCTGCTGCTCTTGCGCAAAACGCGCCAGCACGGCGGCACTGTCCATGCCGCGCTTGAGCAGCTTGACGGCGGCCGCGCCTTCGAAGCGCCCGTCGTTGCGCGCTGCGCGCCAGACCTCGCCCATGCCGCCCGCGCCCAGCGGCGCCAGCAGCCGCCACGCACCCAGTTGCAGGCCGGCGGTGGTGGCGGGCGTGGGCAGTGTGGGCGCGGCGGTGTGGTCGAGAAAGGCGGCGCCGCCGGCATCGGCTTCGCTCACCTCGGCAGCGTGCGCGAGCAGAGAGCGCAGCTCGGCCACCAGGGCTGGTGGCAGTGCGGGGTCGGCCAGCAGGGCCTCGCGTTCGGCGGCCGGCAGCGGCAGCGCGGCGTCGAAAAGCTCGCGCAGGCGGGCCCAGTCGGGCCGGCCGCTGCCGTCACTGGGGGTGGCGGGGCCGCTCGGGTCGGAAGGCGTGCTCACGCTGCCGATCTTAGGAGCCGTGCCGCTGCCGGGCGGCTGGGCAGTTCGGCCGGCGCTGGTGGTGGGTTCATGCCTGGTTTACGCCGCGGCGCCGGGCGCCACGTCTCACGGCGCGGCGTGGCAGCCTGCACAGCAGGGCGCCGCACGGTGCCGCCACAATGCCAAGCGCCATGCCCGCCACCGCCCCCCCGCTGCCCGCTTGCCCCGACCCCGCGGCCCTCGGCCCGGCCGAAGACCTCGGTGCCGTCACGCAGTGGCTGCACCAGCTCAGCGCCGGGGGCGCACAGGCCTCCAGCGAGCTCTTCGTGATGCTCTACGACGAGCTCCGCCGCATCGCCCGCAGCCACCTGCGGCGCGAAGACGCCGGCCACACGCTCAGCCCCACGGCGCTGTCGCACGAGGCCTGGTTCCGCATGGCCGAGCAGACGCGCACGCAGTGGCAGAACCGCAGCCACTTCCTGGCCGTGGCCAGCACGATGATGCGGCGCATCCTCGTCAACCACGAGATGGCGCGCCGCGCCGCCAAGCGCGAGGCCGAACTGGTGCCGATGACGCTGTCGGGCCTGGCCGAGCTGGGCGCGCCGCCCGACCGCGACCTCGTGGCCGTGCACGAGGCCCTGCTGGCGCTGGAAGCCACCGACCCACGCGCCGCCAAGGTGGTGGAGCTGCGCTTCTTCGGCGGCCTGGAGCTCACCGAGGTGGCCGAGGCCCTGGGCCTGAGCCGCGCCACCGTCAACCGCGACTGGGCCCTGGCCCGCGCCTGGCTGCACCGCGAGCTGGCGGTGCGCTGAGGCGCCAGGGCGCCCGCTCAGCGCTCGCTCTGCAAGCGCGCCACGAACATCTTGCCCACCTGGCCCAGCCCGCCGCCCACCACCTCGCGGTAGCGCGCGGGGTCGGCCACGGCCTCCATCGCCGAGCTGCTGCTGCTGTCTTTGCTGCCGATGGCGAAGGCCAGCACCGCCACGGCCACGGCGCCGGCCTTCTCGCCGGTGCTCTTGGCCTGCTCGCGCACGGTGCTGAAGGCGCTGGCGTCCAGCGCCAGGGCGCGCGTGAGCTCCAGGCTGCCGCGCATGGCGCCCACCTGCACGCCCAGCGTGGCCTTGCCGACGCTGGGCGCCGTTTTTGCGCCCACCGAGGCGGTGCTGGAGATGCGGCCGAAGAAACCCCTGTTGTTGTTCGTCAGCTCGACGAAGTTCACCACCATGTGCACTTCCAGCAAGGCGGCATCGCCCAGCTCTTGGCACAGGGCCTGCACGTCGCCGATAGAGCCGATGGCCGAGGCCACGCTGCTGAATCCGGAGAGCGCGCCAAAGACGCCCGCGTTTTTGCCCGGCGCCATCGCAATGGCGCGGTGGGTGCCGTACAGCGCCAGGCCTTGCGGCGCCACCGTGATGCTGCTGTCTTCACGCACCGGCGTGCTCACGCCCGAGGCGGCCAGCTTGGCGTAGCTGGGCGCGGCCGTCACCTGGGCCAGTGGCAGCACCTCCAGCCCGCTGGCGGCCAGGGCCTGCAGGAACTCGGCGTACAGCGATTCGGTCATGGCCTGGAACTCGGGCTCGGCCACGCCTTGCAGGCGGTAGCTGGCCGTCACACGCGCGCGGCCGGCGGCGGCGAAGCCCGAGGTCTCCGCGCTGGCGCTGTCGGCGGTGATGAACTGCACGCTGAACTGCGGCACGGCCACGCGGCGCAGGCCCTTGAGCAATGGCGCCTCGCTCACCTTCAGCAGCGCGCCGGCCTGGCCGGCGGCGTCGAAATCGGCGGCCACGGCCACGGGCTCGGGCACGTCCTTGGCGTGCAAGAGGGCAGGCCCGGCCGCCAGCAGCAGGGCCAGGCCCAAGGTGGCGGGCCAGGGGCGGAGGGTGAAAGCGACAGGCATGGCAGGCTCCGGGCAGGCAGGCGCCGGAAGTGGCACCTGTTGACGGGTCTACGCCGCGGGCGGGCGCCAAACGTCTCACCGTGCCTGCCGGCTGCGGGTTTGTGCCCGGGCCGGGCAGCACC
Source organism: beta proteobacterium AAP65 (assembly GCA_001295865.1). Classification (GTDB taxonomy): domain Bacteria; phylum Pseudomonadota; class Gammaproteobacteria; order Burkholderiales; family Burkholderiaceae_C; genus Rubrivivax. The sequence goes on along the minus strand of LJHW01000006.1, from coordinate 4,422 downwards.
CCCGCAAACCCGGCGGCAACTGCGTCACGCCGGCCGCCACCGGCTGCGCTTGCCGGGCGGCGCCGGCCTTGTGCACGCCCGCCGGCTCGGCCAGCATCGGCCCATGAGCCCGCAGGCCGCCAGCGCCCCCCCCACCGAGCAAACCGCCCCCAGCCTCGAAGTCACCCAGTGGCTGGCGCAGCTGGGTGCGGGCGCGCCCGGCAATGGTGACGGCCGCGCCGCCGAACAGGTCTACGCGCTGCTCTACCAAGACCTGCACCGCGCCGCGCGCGCGCACATGCGCCGCGAGACCGAGGGCCACACACTGGGCCCCACCGCCCTGGTGCACGAAGCCTGGTTCCGCCTGGCCGAGCAGACGCGCACGCAGTGGAAGAACCGCAGCCACTTCCTGGCCATTGCCAGCACGATGATGCGGCGCATCCTCGTCGACCACGCGCTGGCGCGCCGCGCCGCCAAACGCGACGCCCAGCTCGAACCGCTGGACACCTCGCTGCTGCAACACCATGGCGAGCCCCCGGGCGGCGCGCTCGACCGCGACGTGGTGGCCGTGCACGAGGCCCTGCTCGCGCTGCAGGCCCACGACACACGCGCCGCGCAGGTGGTGGAGCTGAAGTTCTTCGGCGGCCTGGAGATCGAGGAGATCGCCGAGGCCCTGGGCATCAGCCCGGCCACCGTCAAGCGCGACTGGACGCTGGCGCGGGCCTGGCTGCGGCGCGAGCTGGGCGGCGCCTGAGGCGAGCTAGTAAGCAGGCGGGCAGGCGGGCCGGCCCGCCCGGCTAGCGCCGGCTCAGTCGGCCGGCGTGTCAGCGGCCTGGCGCGCCAGACGCTCGCTGCGCCAGTAGACGTCGTCGCCGCCGAGGCCGTCGAGGTTGGCGCGGTTGAGCACCCGTGCCAGCACAAAGAGCAGGTCGCTCAGGCGGTTGAGGTACTGCTGCGGCGCCTCGTTCACGGGCTCGGCCGCGGCCAGGGCCACCACCGCGCGTTCGGCGCGGCGCGCCACGGTGCGGCTCACGTGCGCCAGCGCGGCGCTGCGCGTGCCCGCGGGCAGGATGAATTCCTTCAGGCGCGGCAGCTGTTCGTTGTACAGGGCCAGCGCTTCGTCCAGCCGCAGCACGGCTTCGGCCTTGAGCAGCGTGTAGCCAGGGATGCTGAGCTCGCCACCCAAGTTGAAGAGCTCGTGCTGGATCACGACCAGCAGCTCGCGCACATCGGCCGGCAGCGGCTCGGCCAGCAGCACGCCCAGGCCCGAGTTCAGCTCGTCGACATCGCCCATGGCCATCACGCGCAGCGCGTCTTTGCGGGTGCGGCTGCCGTCACCCAGGCCGGTGGAGCCGTCGTCTCCGGTACGGGTGGCGATCTGGGTCAGGCGGTTCGACATGGGGCGGCTCGGCAGGCGGTGGACGGGAAAGCTGCGTATTGGACCACCGCAGCCCTCACCCACCCGCCGGCAGGGCGGGGCGGTGCTTCAGCCCAGCAGCCGCACCGCCATGCGCTGCAGCAGCGGCTTGCGCCGCCATTCACGCGTGGCGCGGTCGGCAAAATCACGGCCGCGCGGCGACAGGCGCCAGCACTTCGTGCGCGGGCGCTGGTCGGGCACGTTCACGGGGTCGATGAGGCCGTAGGCGCGCAGCGTGGGCATCGAGTGGTAGATCGGCGCACCGCTGAGCACGCAGCAGCTGTCGGTCTCGCCGTTCTGCACCAGCAGGTGGCCCTGGCGCAGCAGGTTGAGCACGTCGACGAACTCGGCGCGGTCGGGGATGATCGGATTCGGAGAAGGCATGGCAGGCTCCGGAAACAAGGGCACGAGCACCTTGATTTCGGCACGGCACGGCCACCAGCAGCCTCCGAAATCCGGGGGATTCCCGGTGTGTTTCTACCGCGTCTGGCGCCGCCGCACCAGCAGGGCCGCCACGCCGCCCAGCATCAGGGCCCAGGTGGCGGGCTCGGGTACGGGGCTGAGGATGGGCTGGCTTGAGAAGCTCACCGTCAGCCAGGTGTCGATGCGGCCGGCGCGCGGGTCGCCGGCGCTGTCGCCAGCGGAAGTCGTGAGGATGACGTCGAAGGTCGGCCACGCGCTCTGCGCCGACCCGTTGTGCACGTGCAGGCCGGTGAACGAGCCCGAGGTGCCGCCTATGGCCTGGTTGAACAGGCCCGCGAAGTAGAGCGATGACCCGGTGAGGGCGTTGCCAGAGGCCGAGCTCGCCCAATCGAGCCGCCAGTACACGTTCATCGGCTGCGTGCCCAGGTAGAGGGCGGGGTAGCCCACGTGCCGGGCGTCGGTGCTGATGCCATAGCCGGGTTCGTTGTCGCCCAACACGCTCCAGAGGTGAAAGGTCTGGCTGATCACCACGCCTGGGTTCAGGGTCTGTTGCGGGCTGATGAAGAGCTCGCCGCCCGAGTAGGTCTGGCCCACCGCGCCACCGCGCGCGTCGAGCTCCCAGCCGACCGTGATGTCGGCCTCGGTGTTGCTGTAGCCGCTGCGGCTGGCCCAGTGGCGACCGGGCCCAGACCAGGAGACCGACGAGCCGTCGGGCGACGAGGTGGCGCCGAAGCGGTAGTCGGGGCCGAGGTCGCTGCTCCAGTCGGCGTTGGCCGCCATCTGGGCCACCGGCCAGCCGCCGGCCAGCTTCCAGCCGTAGAAGCCGGCTTCCTGGGCCGATGCAGGCGCGCTGGCCGACAGGCCGGCCACCAGCATGGCGGCCAGGGCGGCGCGGATCGAAGAGACGAAGTGCATGGGGTTCTCCTTCCTGGGGTTCAACGGTGCCGTGGCCGGCGAGCCGGCTGCGGTGCGGGGCCATGCTCGGCGGCGGGCGTTTCACCGGCGTTACGAGGGTGGGGCGCGCTCAGCGCCGCGCCGCTGGCGGCCTGCAGGTAGGCCGCCACGGCGGCGGGCTCGGTGAAGAGTTCGGCATGTTCATCGCCCACGGCCCGCAAGACAGCGCGGAACTCGCGGGCGTGCTGCCAGACACGCAGCGTGTAGAGCCGGGCTTCGTCCATCGCACGCACCTCCGGGCCAAGGCCTGAGGCGGCGGCCCCCAGGCGTTCTTCCTGGGGCGCATGCTCGGGAGGCGGCGTTACCTGGGCGTTTCGCGACGGCAGCAGGCTCCCGCCCAGGCGGGATGGCGCGCTGCTTCAGGCTGGGGTGTGCAGCAGCGCGTCGATGGCCGCCTGCACGGTGGCCTCGGGGTCGGCGGCGGGCGGGCGGGGCTCGCCACGCTCCAGCAGGGCCTGCAGCGCTAGCGCGGCCTGCTCGCGACGGCGGGCTTCGGTGGTGGGGTGGGCGGCGCAGGCCGCCAGCAGCGGGGCAGCGCGGGCACCTTCGCCTTCTGCGGCCAGGGCGGTGGCGTGGTGGAAGGCCACGTCCACCAGCAGCGCTGAGGCGGCGCCGCGCTCGCGGATCTGGTGCGCCACGCGCTGCAAACGCGGGCCGGCCTGCTGGCGGCCGGCCGGGGTGCCTTCGGCGATGGCAGCCGCCGCCAGGCCCAGTTCCGCGGACAGGGCCACCTGCTGAAGCCCCGAGGCCTGGGCCAGCGCCAGGGCTTGCAGCAGAGGCCCGGCGGCCTGCGTCGGCACGCCGCGGTCGAGGGCGAGCAGCCCCAGGCCGAGATGCACGAAGGGCCGCATATTGGCAAGCCCGTGCTGCTGGCACAACAACAGCGCTTCGTCCAGCACGCGCTGGGCCTGGGGCCACTGGCCCAGCGCCCTGTGCAGGGAGGCCAAGTTGTTCAGGTGCACGACGGTGGCGTTGGTGTCGGCCAGCTCGCGCGCCATCGCCAGCGCCTCTTCGTAGTGCTGCAGCGCTTGCGGCAGGCGGCCCAGCCGCTTTTCCGTGATGCCCAGGTTGCCCAGCAGCGTGGCCTGCGCGTGGCGCTGCCCATGGCGCCGCGCCAGGCCCAGCGCGCGCTGCTGCAGGCCGTGGGCGCCGCGGTAGTCGCCGGCGGCGCTGGCGCAGTTCGCGAGCACGTTCAGGCTGCCGATGACGGCCCCCCATTCTTGGCAGGCCTGCGCTGGGGCCAGCGCGGCCTGCGCCACCGCCTGGGCTTGGACAAGATCACCGGCGCGGTAATGCAGCATGGCCACCTCCTGGCGCACCCGCGCCAGCGCGCGGGCCGCCACCCCGTCGGCCGGTGCGCCATCGGCGCACGCGGCCGGGGCCGCTTGCAAGGCCAGCCGCAGCTCAGCCACGCCTTCCAGCAGCCGGCCGCGCACCTCGAAGAAGCAGCGCAGCACCGGCACCATCATGGCCACGAGGTCGGCGCGCCCAGTGGCCACGGCGGTGTGCCAGGCCGCCCGCACGTTGGCGCCTTCGGCCAGCACGGCGCGGGCCAGGCGGCCCTGGTCGGTGCGCAGCAGGGGCGCCAGTTCGTCGAGCCGGCGCGCGCAGTGCTCGGCGTGGCGCTGGCGCATGGACGCCAGCGCCAC
>LJHW01000059.1 GCA_001295865.1 beta proteobacterium AAP65 | reverse complement strand
CCGCTTGGCACAGCTTCAATCGGCGCAGCGAGTTGTTCTCACACAGTCTCCAGCGGGAACGGTCGGTCAGTCATGCACATCTCGGACGTCCGTTGTCGGGCATCCAATTCGCAGAGTCGAATGTCCCTGATGGGTCGTCCTCCGCCGGCCGTGGGCGTCAGCTTGAGCTTCTCATCCATCAGCTTGTACTTGCCCGCTTGCCCCAGTCTCGAAGAAGCGCGATCTGGGCCTCGTCGAGTGCGAGTTGTTCTCGCCTACAGAGGTCGAGCATGCTTTTGATGAATCTCTCCCCAAGCGGGCCGGGCTCGTCAGCGCCTCTGCCGAAGGTATGCCCGCCAAGCAGGATGCCTTTGAGCACAAAGCTTACGTCCCCACGGCTGATCTGAAACCCCGCGTCGCGGCACCGATCGCGAACGCGTTTGCCAGTCTCTGCCAGCTGAAAGGGTCTTTGCGCAAGATCCGCGGCCAGGCTGGCGACCAGGAACTGAAACTCCTTCGGCGACAAGAGCGGAATGCCCGTCGCAGAGTGAACTTGGATCAAGAGCGGCAGGAGGTCGTTGTCTTCACCCCAGCTGACCAGCGAGGCAGCGGTGCCAGCAGCGTCAGCTGCGGGATCCGGGTGGCTCGGATCGATGACCTGGCCGCCTGCCGCCGTCCAGTCGACCCGTAGCGGTGAGAGGCTCAGCGCCTCGAGCAGCTTACGGAACGTGCCCTTGCCTCCCCAGTCCGCCGCGACAGCGCCAAATCGCTCTGTGATCACTTGTGCGAGGCGCCCGCAGGGAATGGGCCTTCGAGCCTTCGCGACCTCTTCGCGAACAAGTTGCGCAATGGCTTCTAGTCCAGCCCCTGGGCCTGCCGGTGTCTTCTGTGAGCCGCTAGCGCGATCTGGGACCTGATGGCGTGCAGGATCCCAGATCACGCCGAGCTCCCAGTTGAGCAGCAGTGGTTCCAGCTTCAGGGAATCCACCAGCGCCCGAAAGCTGTTGAATCCCGCCCAACTCGCAGCGTCCAGACCTCGGACCTCCATGGGGGCCTTACTGGCCAACCATGGCAGCGCAACCGGCTTGTTGGATGCGGTCACGATGTCGCTGATGAACCTTTCGACTCCGCGTGCCAGGTCCGCCTGCGGCCGCTCGGTGGGTATGGGCGCGACGGGTTCATCGGCTTCCTCAAAACCGAGTCCCGCGCGAACAAAATCATCCTGGTCGATCAGCAGATCTGCCGACGCCTGGTAAGCAGCCGAGGGGAAGCCGACAGCCAGTACGGTGGTCCTTCGATCCCACCGCCTCAGCTTGCGAAGGACAGGCGTGAAGTCCGCATCGGCCGAGAACACGATGAACTCGTCGTAGTGAACCTCGTGCTGCAGTAGATCGACGATGTCCAGGACCATATGGATGTCGGTGCTGGTCTTGCCTTCGCTCGTCATGGCCGGACAATCGATGATCTCGAAGCCAGCCCGGTTGAACGCGGGCCGAAACCGCTGATACACCTGGGGGTTGAGGTAGCAACGCCGCACGAGTAGACGCCGGCCGGCGCCGTCGGGTGCATGCGGGGGAGCTGAAAGCGATTCGGTCAGCCACCGAATCCACCCCAGGGGCTGGGACGCAAATCGATCTGCCACAGCAGGATCCAGGCGGCGCAGGCCTGAGAAGACGTTGTCGAAGTCGACGAACAGTGCGCTCTTCATGCCCTCAGCGAGCCCGATCAGCGCCAGTGCCGACTTGCGCAGTGAGCCAGTCTGCAGAAGTAAACCGGCGACAACGGACCGGGCAGTCCGATGCTTCTGGGTGCTTCGACCTGGACATTCGTTTGTTCCTCCCGTTCAAGGGATTCTGACCGACGAAGAGGGAGGCAGTCCATGAGCACCCGACGTTGCCTTGCTTGCGGCAACCAGTTCCGACTGCTGCCGCAGGTGCCAGATCAGAACCACTGCAGCGCTCCTGCTTGCCAGCGCGAGCGGCGAAAACTCTGGCAGCGACTCAAGCGCGCGACCGATCCGGCCTATCGCGACAACCAGGCCAGAGCTCAAAAGGCATGGCTCGCGCGGCACCCGGACTACTGGAGCCAGTACCGCGAAAGCCACCCTGAATACGTTGAGCGCAATCGAGAGCATCAATCTGCTCGCAATGCTCTGCGCAAGGCTGACGACGTGATTGCAAAGATGGACCTGTCACCAGACCCAAAAACGCTTCCATCCGGCACTTATCGCCTATCGATGGTCAGGGGTGGGAAAGTTGCAAAGATGGACGAGTGGATCGTGAGAATCGTAGTGTTGACAGGGACTTAAGCTCGGATCGAGGTCATTGCAAAGAGAGGACTCGATCGGCGATTCGGGCTCCAACTGCTACTGTTCTCGGGTAGCGGATACCTGCCGTAAATGACAGGCGATCCCACATCCGAACGCAGCCGTAGCTTGTTTGTTCGTCTGGAATCCCGCCTACGGCACCAAAGTTACTGGTGCGTCCACCGACGTCCGATCCGAGACAACCATGCAGAGCGAAGACAAGCCCCCAGCAAAAGCTCAGGTCGACGTTTCCTTTCGGGCGGTTGAGTACGTACGAATGTCGACAGAGCATCAGCAGTACTCGACAGAAAACCAAGCCGACAAGATCCGTGAGTACGCCGCCAAGCGAAACATCGAGATCGTTCGGACCTATGCGGACGAGGGCAAGAGCGGCCTGCGAATGGACGGTCGGAAGGCGCTTCAGCGGCTGATCAAAGATGTCGAGTCTGGTGACGCAGACTTCCGCATCATCCTGGTTTATGACGTCAGCCGCTGGGGGCGCTTCCAGGATGCTGACGAGAGCGCCTACTACGAATACATCTGCCGCCGGGCGGGCATCCAGGTCGCGTACTGCGCAGAGCAGTTTGAGAACGATGGGTCCCCGGTTTCCACGATCGTCAAGGGTGTCAAGCGCGCCATGGCGGGCGAGTACAGCCGTGAGCTGTCTGCGAAGGTCTTCGCCGGTCAGTGCCGGTTGATCGAACTCGGCTATCGGCAGGGTGGTCCAGCGGGCTACGGCCTGAGGCGCGTGCTGGTGGACGTCCAAGGAATGGTCAAGGCGGAACTGGCGCGCGGCGAGCACAAAAGCCTTCAGACGGACCGAGTCATCCTGACCCCAGGCCCACAGGAAGAGGTCGACGTCGTGAACCAGATCTATCGATGGTTCATCGATCAAGGTCTGGTCGAATCTCAGATCGCAGCTCGGCTCAACGGCATGCGTGTGCGCACGGACCTTGGCCGCGAGTGGACCAGGGCGACGGTCCACCAGGTTTTGATCAATGAAAAGTACATTGGAAATAACCTCTACAACCGGATTTCGTTCAAGCTGAAGAAGCTGCGCGTGGTGAATACGCCTGACATGTGGATCCGTAAGGAGGGCGCCTTCGATCCTATTGTTCCGCCGGACGTGTTCTTCACTGCTCAGGGCGTCATCCGGGCTCGCGCTCGTCGGTACTCAGATGAGGAACTGATTGAGCGCTTGCGCTCGCTGTACCAGCATCGTGGCTTCCTTTCGGGGCTTGTGATCAACGAGTCGGAAGGAATGCCGTCGTCGTCCGTCTACGTGCACCGATTCGGGAGCCTGGTCCGGGCTTACCAGATGGTCGGCTTTACACCGGACCGGGACTACCGCTACCTTGAGATCAATCGGCTGCTCAGGCAAATGCATCCTGAGCTGGTCGCTCAAGCCGAGGCGCGAATCGCTGAACTGGGAGGGAATGTCGCTCGAGACGCCACCACTGACTTGCTCTGGGTCAACCGCGAGTTCACGGTGTCGATCGTGCTGGCGCGCTGCACGGTGTACGACGCAGGGCGCGCGCGCTGGAAGGTCCGCTTGGACACGGGCCTGCATCCTGACGTTTCCGTGGTCGTGCGATTGACTTCTTCGAACAAGGAGGTCCTTGACTACTACCTGCTTCCTCACCTCGACTTCGGTGGTCCACGCCTGAACCTCGCCGATCAGAACCCTGTCGAGTTCGAAAGCTACCGCTTCGAGACCCTTGACTATCTCTATGCAATGGCCGAGCGCGCTCGGATCCGCTTCGCAGCATGAACCCGCCGCGCCCGCCTGGCGAGATCCGGATGATCTCGGTCGATGCAGTCGAGGTTCTGAACCCTCGCGAACGCAACGAGAAGGTGTTTGAAGAGATCGTGGGCAACATCAAGCGTATCGGCTTGAAGAAGCCCATCACGGTCACGCCGCGCCGCCGTGCGGACGGCAATGAATACTTCATGCTGGTTTGTGGGGAAGGGCGTTTGAAGGCGTTCAAGACCTTGGGCGAGGCAACGATCCCGGCCCTGGTCATCGACGTGAACGACGAAGACGCCTTCATTATGAGCCTTGCTGAGAACATCGCAAGGCGCCAATGTCGACCACTTGAACTCCTGGGCGGCATCGAGCAGCTCAAGGAGAAGGGCTACAACGCCAAGGCAATCGCTGCAAAGACTGGCCTGACTGTTTCCTACATCCAAGGCATCTTGACTCTCATCCAGCACGGTGAGGAGCGGCTGCTCGTCGCCGTCGAACGGGGTGAGATCCCGCTCAACGCCGCGATGTCCATCGTTGGCGCAGGTGACAACGACAAAGCCATTCAGGCGGCATTGCAGGAAGCCTATGAGGCCGGAACCCTCCGCGGCAGGAACCTGCTGGAGGCTCGGCGCGTGATCGAGAAGCGGAAGAGTTTGGGCCGTTCGGTGGCGCGAGGAAGTGCCCGATCGCGCGAGCCCGTGAGCAGTTCAAGCCTTGTACGCACCTATCAGAAGGAAGTTGAGCGTCAGAAGCTGATAGTCCGCAAGGCTGAGTTTGCGCAGCAGCGCTGGCTGTTCCTGGTCAGTGCGTTGAGGCAACTCCTGTCAGACGAGAACTTCATCAATCTGCTTCGTGCCGAGGGGTTGGACTCTCTGCCGAAGCAGTTGTCCGAGCACGTCTTGGCGCAGGGGTGATGCATGGGCAAGGTTGAGCTGGGTTTTGTGCCAGAGCCAGTCACGCTGCCGATCGAATGGGTCCTCCCATCGAGGAAGACACCGGTTGGCCTTGCCACATCCCGCAAGTTCAAGCAGATCCGCTCTTCGATCGAGGACATCGGGCTCATCGAGCCCTTGACGGTTGCCGCGATCCCGGGCGATGCAGAACGACACATGCTGCTCGACGGGCATATGCGGCTGATCGCACTCCGCGAACTGGGGTGTGCCGAAGTGCAGTGCCTCGTGGCCACGGACGATGAGGCCTATACATACAACAACCGGTTGAACCGGCTCTCGTCGATCCAGGAACACTTCATGCTGAGGCGTGCTGTAGAGCGCGGCGTTGCGCCCGAACGCCTGGCCAGAGCGCTCAACGTCGACGTCAGCCAAATCATGAAGAAGATGAACCTCCTCGAGGGCATCTGTCCGGAGGCGGCGGAGCTGCTCAAAGACAGGCAGTTTTCGGCGGAACTAGGTCGTGTCTTGCGCAAGTTGAAGCCGACCCGGCAGATCGAGTGCGCCGAGCTCATGGTCTCGGCCAACACGCTCAGCGTGACCTACGCTGAAGCGCTGCTGGCTGCTACGCCTGCTGAGATGCTTGTCGATGGTGTCAAGGCCAAAAGGCTAGGGGGCATCACGCGCGAGCAAATGGCACGCATGGAGCGCGAGATGGCAAACCTTCAGGGGCAATACCGGCTTGTCGAGCAGACCTACGGTCAGGATGTTCTGAGGCTCGTTCTGGCCCGGGGATATCTGATGAAGCTACTGGAAAACTCGACTGTTGCCCGGTATCTCCGACAGCGGCAGCCGGAGGTTATGGAACAGTTTGAATCGATAGTGGCAGCTGCTTCGCTGGAAGCCTGATCTCTACCTGTTGCAATGACTCTCGGGGCAAGATCAAATAGGCCCATGCCAATCGTGAATCGCTTCATCAGCTCCAACGGCCGCGCTGTTACCAAGCTGGTCACACCCTCTGGCGTGACGGCGTACGTCGCCGACGAAATACCCCTTGAAGCGCTGATCGCTATGGAGAATGAGTTGCGCAGGAAGCTGGGCCTCCCACCTGCTGCCGACCAAGTAGGCAGCGCGCCGTCCCCCAGTGTTGAAGACCCTGGCCAGAAGCGTCGCTGAGTGAAGGAAGCGCCACCGGCGCTGAGCAACGGACTTGGTGGGCATCCGTGCAGAGCCTGCTGCTTCACGACTTTCCCACCGCGGCGGCCGTCCGGTTCGTCGTGCGCGCCTCCCGGCCGCCGCCGTGGAAAAGTCGCCTGCTTTCGATACCTGAGGCCACTCTCAGCGTTGGGGCGTAGGTGGTCATGTTGGAGTCGATAGACCGACTTCATCCCTTTCTTGCCTCGGGGCGGGATTGCCTCAAGACTGGTGCGAGAAGTCTGCGCCGTCAAAGTCGGAGAGGCCCCCTGTGCACAAGCTCCCAAGCTCATCCTCGAGATCATGAGCATGCGCGCGGACCATCGGATCCGCACTGTTGAGCGCCACGCCGTGCGGAGGGCTGGCTCCCCACGCGAGGTCCGAGTCATCGTCGTTCTGACCGAGCGCTTCGGTAGGAAAGGGGTGAGTAGCTGCGATGGGGTCGCCTCGTTCTCTGGCGATGCGCGCGGCAACGATGCCGCCGGCGTGACCGTACAAACTGACTCGATGCGTTTGAACGTCGACGCCTTGCATCGACGCCCCAAATGCATCGCTCGCGTCGATGACTGCGCTGCAGATGCGCTGAAGCAGATTCATGCTTGTCTCCGTTGCTGTGTGACGGCTGGAGCTGCGTCCTGCACTCCTTCCGTGATAACCGCGATGCCCGTGGGCTACCGCTAAACCGCACCGATTCACGTGCGTGCCCGATCACAGCCGAACGCTCGAATGTTGTCAATAGACACGTGTCTATTGATTACATCATGGAGACAGTTGCGGCGTATGCGCCCCAGCCGAAACGTCCCCTTGATTCAGGCCTTCTCGGCCGTCCTCAAGGCGCGGCGCTTGGCACTGGGGCTGACCCAGGAAGACCTGGCGGGCTTGGTCGATCTGGACAGGCCGTACATCACCATGTTGGAGGCTGGTCGGAAACAGCCCACCTTGAGCGTGCTCTGGCGCATTGCCGCAGGCTTAGAGCTCAGCGCAGGCGATCTCGCAGCGCGGATCGACGAGCAAGTGGCTCTGGCCAGTCGCCTGCGCTCGTCGAGCTGAGGCCCAAGCCAGTAGTGCTGCGAGGGCGTGGCGGCCTCGCAGGTGCGTTTTGCGCCTAGTGCCGACTGCAAGCGCCGAGGGCTTCGTGCTTGTGGGTGCGGCGGAATGCAGGGATGCGATTTCGGTCGCCTGTGTTGGGCGGTTGGTGCAGCGCCCGTCTCAGGGATACGGCAACGCCGTCCATGGTGCTGGCCGCTCCCAGGGGTGTTTGTAGGTTGCGCGGTCTACCAGCCGCCGGTTCACCCTTCAGCGTCGGCTTCCCTCGAAGCATCGCGACCGTAGTTCCGACGCTGACCAATAGCCGCTCCCTGCTGCCGGTGTCCTGAGGCAGGCAGATCTGGCCCATTTGCCGTTAAGAAGCCGAGCGGTTCCACTTGGTGTTTCCGAATCATCTGGTGTTCCTAGATGCGCAACCAAGAGACCATTGATCGAGGTGGCCGGACGGCGGTGCAGACGTCGGTGGAGCATGAATACCGTGTACTGCAGACGCTGTCTCACGTTGGGTGGTGTCGACCCGAAGAGATGGCGGATTGGACCGGCTGGAAAGGCAGCTCGGCGGTCGCGATGGCTCGCCGCACGATGGAAAAGCTGACCCGCGATGGGCTTCTGCTGAAGCGACGTATCGAGGGTAAAGGCAATGGCAATGCCTACCTCCTGTCCGCCGTTGGCACAGAGCGCTGCGGTGCCCTGGGGCTGACGGTCCAGGGTAAGGGCAAAGACCTGCAGGTGGGGGCCCGATGGCATGAGCACGTCCTGGCCATGCATGTGCTGAACGACTTTCGCCGGGAGCGATTCGAGGTGGCCTTTGGCCGGCAACTGGCATGGGCCCAACCACCGCAAGGGCAGACCAGGCGCAGCGGCATCAGGCAGCTCGGAGAGTTCAGGTACGCCAGACCCATCAAGGCACCTGACGCAGCCATGTGGCGACGCAACCGCAACGGCTCGACGACGGCTGTCACGGTTGAGATTGAGTGGGCCGAGAAGAGCGGCCCGAAGCGGAGGCATCAGGCCCGTTCCATCCTGGACCAAGTGCGGCATACCGACAGCTTTGTGTGCCTCGCCTACCCGTACCCTCCCGCGCTGATGGGGCAGCTGCTAGCGGCGAGAAATCCTGTCCGTGTGCCCCCTCGTTCACTCAACCATGAACTCAACTGGCGACGTGCCCTCAATGCTGCTGGTGCTGAGCCCGAGGAGCTGGCCAGGATCCTATTTGTGCGGCTGACGGTCACCGAGCGGCTTGAGCTTCGATGTGTAGAGCGTTTGCGCGCTGATGGCGTAGCGCTCCTGGTGAGCCAGGCTTCTGGAAGTCTCTTTGCACCCGCTGGCTCTGCGAACGAGACGTGGCAGTGCCTCGAGCAGTGGGATGCCGAGTACCCCGGCGAGGGCGCGAAGTGGCTGCACCTGCCGACCGGCTTCACGCTCAAGGTCTCACTTGGCTTTCCCCTGGGCGCGGACAGTTCCGGTTACTTCTTCGAGGCTACCGTCCGACACTGGAGGCGGGGAGAAATCCCGGACCAGGACATGGACGCGGCAGCAGAGCTGATCTTCGAGGAGAGGCGCACGTCTGAGCCGGCCTGCACAGAGTTCTTTCCTTTGGCTGGCTCTGTTGCTCGTGACTTCGAATCTGACACGCGCGTGGCCATGCGGTGGTTCGAGCAGAAAATTCCGATGTTGCAGCGCGTCACGCGGGACTGGATCAACGCAGCTGCTGAGCAAGCCGTGGGGGAAGGTCAGGCCGAATGGCACTGGCCTTGAACATCGCCCTCTTAAGCGCCCCGCGATTCGGAGGGCTGCACCGGATTTACCAGCGCGCAAGGTGGCCAGGGCCGTGCGGTTGACCACACGCTCAGGCGATGGCCTTGGGTCCCGGGCTGCGCTGGATGGTGTGCTCGACCGTGGACGCTCTGAGCTCTCCGATCGCGAAGGCTGATGCGGGATGAGACCGTTGGACCGTGAAACTTCGGTGACGGCAGATTCACGGTGACTATCGCACGCCGTGCAACGCGATATCGCACGCTTGTTGAGGGCAGGGTGGGAGTCCACCGGACTCCCACCCTCCACCGCAAAGCGTTTGGGGACACGGACTTACGATGCCGCCAACAGCCCCCCGGGCTGTTAGCGCCACCGCAACTCCGTGAACACACGGCGGGCGCGCCGGTGGCCTGCGGCCACGCCCTGCGGGCGCCGACTTCGTCGGCCGGCAACCCGCTCCGCGGGGCGGCCCATGGCGCCGACGAACTGGACTCTCGCTGCGCTCGATCCAGTCGTCGCCATGGACCGGGCCTTCGGCCTCACAGCTTCCCAACACGCCGTCGGCGGAGCGCTGCGCGCCCCGCCGGCGGCGCGTCGGGGCCCGCGCTGTGACCTCGCCGCCGCGCTTCGCGCTGCGGCGACCCTGCGGGCCGCGGAGCGGGTTGCCGGCCGACTCGGCTTTGCCGAGCCCCCCGGCGCGCCGGGGCTTCGCCCCCCACGCGCGCAGGAAGCTGCCCGACGCTTCCCACAGCACCTTCGCGCGCTTTGCGCGCTCTGGGTGCTGCGGGGCCCGCGCGTCGGACAGCTTCCGATTGCGCGCGTGGCGCCCCCCAGCAGGGCTTCGCCCTGCACCCCTTCTTGTCAGCAGGCTGCTGATGCGAGTTCATGCATGGCTTGGTGCATTCCTTCACCGCTGAATTGCGCGCAACTCATCAGCACGTGGGCAAGGAAATCGGTCCTTGCATGGCATTCACAGAGAAGGAAATACGCCATGGCATTCGTTCAGAAAGACAAGGCCTCAAAGTCGATCTCGTTCCGGGTCCCACCTCAGCTCGCCGCGCTTCACACGGAAGCGATGCAGATGTGTGAGCGGGCAGGCGGCAGGCTAGAGTTGGGAGCAGCGCTGCAGTCGGCGTTGGAACAAGAGCTCAAGGCCACGATCAGGCAGCTCAAGTCGCTTACGGCCAACGCAGGCTAGGCCCGATCGACTGGGTGCCCGCGCGCTACGTTCAGGCGCGGGCATCCTTTGGCCTGATCCCCGGCTCGCAAGGTTCTCAGCTGAGTGCGCGTCTCGGAGCTGTTGGCGGTCTGTCTGGACGACTGCTCGACGTTCACTCCCGTGCGAGTTTTTCTACGAGCGGGCTTTGTTCGAGCAGTTGCAAGGATGTGCATTTACTAAGATCACCCGCGGGGTGGACGTATGCAGTCTGGCGACTGGTCCGGAGCTGCGCACAAACGAAGCCAAAGCTGAAGTCAACAGTAAGGGAGACAAAGCCTGATGCGGCTCATAAAGAATGTTGGCGGTGATCGTGTTCTGGACCACCTCCGACCTCAGTTGCCTGCGGATGCACGGGTGGACCTCGCCACTGATGGCTTGTCGCTCTTTGCCTTCGACGAACTCGCGCCGCTTCTGACGGCTGCAGGTCCGACGAGGCTCCTGCTGTCGAGTCCGGTCCCAAAGCCGCGTCCAAGAGTGTCGGGCCTCGACAGCCCACCTGCTGTCGATCCTGATCCGCTTGCCAATGGTCTGCTCGGTGATGACCTGGACCGTGAGCGACGAAACGGGCTGAGGGCGCGAGGGTTGGCGGCTGACTTGCTTCAGTGGCTAGAAACCGCAGTCGATGTGCGGGCCGTTCCGGGAAAGTTGCCTCAGTCGGCCTGGATAACAGGCAACTCTCATGCTTTGGCTCCAGTCATCGATGAACGACCTGCTGGAGTTGCCATCACTGGCGACTGCTCAGCCACCACCCGCGGCCTGGGCTTGTCGCCCGGCAACCAGTTCAGCCTGATCCAGTGCTCCGAGACAGAAGCTGAGCGTCAGATGTTCGCCCAGTGGTTCGACGCCACCTGGCGCGCGGTGGGCGACGACGCGGGGGCCAAGCAGAAGCTTCTTGATCAGGTCAGGCGGCTAGCCGAACAGGAAGCGCCCTCGGCCATCTACTTCGGCATCCTCTACAACCTGTTCAAGGACCTGGGCGACGAGCTGGACGAGGAGCGCATCGTCAAGAGCGCTACTGGCATCAGGAACACGCAGGTCTGGAAGAAGCTCTACAAGTTCCAGCGAGACGGGGTCGTCGGCGCCATCGACAAGCTGGAGCGCCTGGGCGGCTGCATCCTGGCCGACAGCGTGGGCCTGGGAAAGACCTTCGAGGCGCTGGCCGTCATCAAGTACTACGAGCTGCGAAATGACCGGGTCTTGGTACTGGCGCCCAAACGCTTGCGCGACAACTGGACGCTCTACAAGGCCAACGACCGGCGCAACTCGCTCGCCGCCGACCGTCTCAACTACGACGTCTTGAACCACACGGACCTGTCTCGCGACGGCGGGAGCTCTGGCGACATCGACCTCGCCCACGTCAACTGGGGCAACTACGACCTCGTCGTCATCGACGAGTCGCACAACTTCCGAAACAAGCAGAACCACCGCGATCGCGACAGCCGCTACAAGCGCTTGATGCGCCAGGTCATCCAGTCAGGGGTGAAGACCAAGGTGCTGATGCTGTCCGCCACGCCTGTGAACAACCGGCTGGCCGATCTGAAGAACCAGATTGCCTTCGTCACCGAGGGTCGGGACGATGCGCTGGCTGGGCACGGCCTGCCCAGTGTCGAGACCACGGTTCGGCTGGCCCAAGGGCAGTTCAACCGCTGGCAGCAGCTGGACGAGGCCGACCGCCGGCCCTCGCGGCTGATGGACATGCTTGGCTTCGACTACTTCCGCCTGCTGGACCTGCTGACCATCGCACGCTCGCGCAAGCACATCGAGAAGTACTACGGCACGGCCGAGACCGGCACCTTCCCCAAACGACTTCGGCCGATCAACGTCAAGGCCGACGTCGACTCGGCCGGCCTGTTCCCGCCCATCGTCGACATCAACACTGACATCCGGCGCCTGAATCTCAGCGCCTATGCACCGCTGCGCTACGTGTTGCCCGCCAAGCAGGCCGAGTACGACGCCAAGTACAGCGTCGCTATCCGAGGCGGTGAAAGCATCTTCCGGCAGGTCGACCGCGAGGAGAGCCTTATTCACCTGATGCGCGTGAACCTGCTCAAGCGCATGGAGAGCTCGGTCCACGCTTTCGCCCTGACGGTCGAGCGCCAGCTGGCCGATGTGAACGGTTTGCTCGCCAAGTTGGAGAACCACGCCGACAGCATCGAGGAGCTGAGCATTGAAGACGTCGAAGTGGACAACCCGGCCTTCGAATCGTTGCTCGTCGGCCGTAAGGTCAAGGTGTTGCTGCAGGACGTGGACCGCATTCGCTGGCGGCAAGACCTGACCGAGGACCGCAACCGCCTGGCCACGCTGCTGTCGAATGCCCGCGCAGTGGATCGCGCCCGCGATGCCAAGCTCGACGCGCTGCGCACCCTGATCAAGGACAAGATCGCCACGCCCATCAACGTGATCGATGGCAAGCCCAACCGCAAGCTCATCGTCTTCACCGCCTTCGCGGACACGGCGCTGTACCTGTACGACGCCATCGCCGCGTGGGCTCTGGCGGAGTTGGGCTTGCATGCGGCTATCGTCACCGGCACTGGGTCCAACAAGACCAACCTTCCCGGCCTGCGCACCGATCTGGCCAGCGTGCTCACCGCCTTCGCACCCCGCGCGAAAGAGCGGCCGGCAGAGTTCGCCAGCGAAGGCGAGCTCGACCTGCTGATCGCCACCGACTGCATCTCCGAAGGCCAGAACCTTCAGGACGGTGACTACCTGGTCAACTACGACATTCACTGGAACCCGGTGCGCATCATCCAGCGCTTCGGGCGCATCGACCGCATCGGCTCGCCCAACGCCCACATCCAGCTCGTCAACTTCTGGCCCAACATGGCGCTCGACGAGTACATCGGCCTGGAGCAACGCGTCAGTGGCCGCATGGTGCTGCTAGACATCTCCGCCACCGGCGAAGAGAACCTGATCGAGCGCGATGCCGGTAACCTGATGAACGACCTGGAGTACCGGCGCAAGCAGCTGCAGAAGCTGCAGGAGGCTGTCATCGATCTGGAAGACCTGTCCAGCGGCATCTCGATCGCTGACCTGACTTTGGCCGACTACCGCATCGAACTGGCGGGCTTCCTGCGCGAGCACCCTGGCAAGCTCGCGGCCATGCCGCTCGGCGCCTATGCCGTCACGTCCAGCGCGCAGGCCGACGATGCGCTCCCACCGGGCGCCATCTTCTGCCTCAGGGCGGAGGGCGAAGCTGCGCTCGCCACCATCGAGCCCGGGTACCCATTGGCCCCGCACTATGTGGTGCACGTTGGGGCAGACGCCGCAGTGCTGCTGCCCCATAGCCAGGCCAAGCAGGTGCTCGACCGCCTGAAGGGCCTGTGCCTTGGGCGTGACATGCCCGACGCCCAGGCCTGCGCTCGATTCGACAAGCTCACCAAGGCAGGTCGGCAGATGCAGCCTTACCAAACCATGCTGCAGCAGGCGATCGCCAGCATCGTGGGCAAGTCACAGGAGCGCGCCGTGGCCAGCCTGTTCACGCCGGGTGGCACGCACGCCCGGAAGGGCGAGTTCGCGGGGATGGCCGACTTCGAAGTGGTCGCGTTCCTCGTGATCGCCTGACCGACACGCGCACGCTGCAGGGAGATCGAGAAGTGACTTTCAGAACCGCCGAGCCAGCCCTCAAGGATGTGCTGGACGCCATCGCCAGGGGCGAGATGCAGCTGCCCGACTTTCAGCGTGGCTGGGTGTGGGATGACCAGCACATCCGCTCGCTGATCGCCAGCTTGTCGTTGTCCTACCCCATCGGCGCTGTCATGTTTCTGGAGGCCGGGGGTGTGCCGTTCAAGCCCCGTCTCTTCGAGGGCGTGTCTCTCACGCCCGCACCGCCGCCCAAGAAGTTGGTGCTCGACGGGCAGCAGCGCCTGACCTCGATGTACCTGGCCCTTCGCAGCGGCAAGCCCGTGAACACGCGCACCGAGAAGGGCGAGAGCATTCAGCGTGTCTACTTCCTCGACATGACCAGGTGCCTGGACCCTGCGGGCGACCGGGAGGAGGCCGTCATCTCCGTGCCCGCCACGCTGAAGCAGACCAGCGACTTCGGCCGCAAGGTCGATCTGGACCTCAGCACGCCAGAGCTCCAGTACGCCCAGCGCCTGTTTCCGCTGTTCCTGATGTTCGACACCGAGGCACTGATGAAATGGGAGATGGGCTACTCCCAGCACTACGCCGGCGACAGCGAAGCCGCCATGTTCTTGATGAAGTTCAAGAACGCGATCTGGCTGGTCTTCCAGCAGTTCAAGGTGCCCGCTATCGAGATGTCGGTGGACACGCCGCGCGAGGCTGTCTGCCAGGTGTTCGAGAAGGTCAATCAGGGCGGCGTCTCGCTGACCGTCTTCGAACTGATGACCGCCACCTTCGCCGCCGACGAGTTTCAGCTTCGCGACGACTGGGCCGCACGCGAGAAGCGGCTGCGCGACAAGCGCCCGGTGCTGGAAGCCGTGGACGGAACCAGTTTCCTGACGGCGGTCACGCTGCTGGCCAGCTATGAGCGCCACCTGGCCAACAAGGACCTGCCCGTCGCGTGCAAACGTGCCGACGTGCTGCGGCTCACGCTCGACAGCTTCAAGAAGCACGCCCCGGCCGTGGAGCAAGGCTTCCGCAAGGCCGCCGAACTTCTGGCCGAGCAGAAGATATTCGGTGCGCGCAGCCTGCCGTACGCCACCCAGCTGATCCCGATGGCCGCCATCTGTGCGGCCCTGGGCCCGCAGATTGACCAGCACGGCAACCGGCAGAAGCTGTTGCGCTGGTACTGGTGCGGCGTGTTCGGCGAGCTGTACGGCAGTGCCAACGAAACCCGGTTTGGCCTGGATCTGCCGGGCGTCGCGCAATGGATCGCTGGTGGCGATGAGCCGCGCACGGTGCGCGATGCCAGCTTCGCCCCGACCCGTCTGCTATCGCTGGAGACTGTGTGAGAACAACTCGCTGCGCCGATTGAAGCTGTGCCAAGCGGCGT
>LJHW01000058.1 GCA_001295865.1 beta proteobacterium AAP65 | reverse complement strand
GCCGGGCTTACGACGCCTGCCGTAGTGGGTCGGGGGCTGAGCGAGGGGTTAGGCCGCACCCGACGCACGTAGCCACGCGATGAATCTGTGTTGCGGACATAACCATGTTTCCGTTTTTTGGTTGAGGTCGTAGCAGGTACAGATTCCCCCTGCTACGCGTCTTTTCCAACCGGCTTTGTAACGTAAATCCTAAGGCCATTCTTTCGTTCGACGCATCCCAACCGAAAACCGGAGTTCGAGTAGTAGTACTCGCCAGATACCTCACTTGAGTGGCCGGGAGTCCAACCAGAAGACACTAGCGAAGGTTGAAGTGTTCGGCATTCGCTTCCGGTCCCGGAGAACTTCAGGTCTGAGTTCAAGAATAGCCGGGTCTTGCCCGAAACATATGCCTCTCCGCATGCAGCTAAGCTCGCTATGGTCAAGCATGTCTCTGCTAACTTGGCTACGAGCCCCTCTCTAGCTGCGATCGATAGGCCCGCCTTGTTTGAATTCTCTGAGCACGCTATCAGGAGAGATAAAACGATGGCGCCCGATACGGTGAATGCACGAAGGTGACGGTGGGAGTGGATCATCGCGTCAGGAGTGTCAGATCAAACATAGTGCTAACTAAAGACACGCCGTCTCGGCGAGCATCCGGGGGGATGCGAGGTGCATGAGCGACGTTCTGGCTGTTTCGGATGGTGGCGCACGAAAAGTAGTTGATGTGCGGCCTAACGTTTGAGCTGACACCGACCGCGGAGGCAGGACGGCTTGCCCGTGTGGTGCAGCATAAACCAGCGCGCCGCACGGGCAAGCTGGCCTGCCGTAGCGGGTCGGTGCCGAGCGAAGGGTTAGGCAGCACGCTGAGGTAGGCGCCCAAGGCCAGGGGCGAGTGACTTCCGTTCCCCGGCGCCTTTGCGCCGGCTGGGACAGTGGCCAGAGGTTGATGAGCGTCGCGGCAGTTCCAGAGTGGCCCGGCTCTAGACGGGCCGCGATGACGGGCCGGGGCGCGGAGCCCAGGCTCACCGCAATGCGGACCGAAGAGGTCGTGAAGGGTCGCCGGAGTGCGTGTCTTCGCGGCGACCGCCGCAAGGCGAGGTGTAGGCCTGCCAACGACATGGCTCGTGCTGCCTAACGTTCGAGCTAACCCCGACCGCGGAGGCAGGCGGCGTAAGCCCGGTGACCGA
>LJHW01000057.1 GCA_001295865.1 beta proteobacterium AAP65 | reverse complement strand
ATGACGCGCTCGAGATCTCTGAGCAAACAGAGATCTGATCCAGCAGACCGCTGGCCACTCACGCAAGGCGGACGCGGTCAGCTGCGAACGGCTGCTGTCTGGCGTGCTGCGGGATTCACGCAGTCGGCCAGGAGCGGGCGGCTCTGAAGGGCCGCTCGCCGGCATCCGCGCCAGCGTCGTCAAGGAGATTGACACGCCTGCAATGACTTTCCACTTCGTGATGTCTTCACGGGCAACTTGTCGGCCTGCCTGACACTTCGCTGCTGCAAAGTGCACATCTTGCCTGCGAATCAAGCACTTACGTGTTTGGCCCAAGGCTTGCTCAGACCGGACGCGGCGTTTCATTCTGAATGCCGCGCACCCCCACTCAAGAAGCACTCCCACCATGTCGTTCATCGCACGCGCCGCATCTGTCTGCGCCCTTCTCGGCGCTGCCAGCGTCCATGCTGCTCCCACCCTGTTGGGCCTATACACCTTCGAAGGCGCCAACGGCAACTTCACCAACGTAGTGGATGTCAGCGGCAACGGCAAGAACCCTGTGACCGTCGCCTCCAATGGCAGCGTGACGGTCACCACCGGGGGCCAGGGCTACCAGGGCGAAGCAGCCCGCTTTACGCCCAGCAGCGGCAATGTGCCCAACACAGGCTTCGAGGTGGACATCGACATTTCGCCGTCGCAAGGCGACCTGACCGTCGGCGGCTGGGTCAAGCTCATGCCCACGTCGGCGACTTATGGCCTCAACACTTTCTTCGGCCATGACAATGGCTGCTGGGACCGGGGCCTGTGGTACGGATCACAAGGCTGGGAAATCACCGGCCAGGCCAACTGCAACGGACCCACGCAGACCAACGTCACTATGCCGTTCGACACTTGGCAGTTCGTCGCGGTCAGCTACAGCGGCACGAGTGCCACGCTTTACATCGACGGCGTGGAGCAAGCCACGGCCGAATCCCACGACAGTGGTTTCCCGGGCTACGGGGAAGGCGGTTCCTCCCTGCTCCGCATCGGTGCCTTCGACGGTGACTCCGGCACCGAGCCTTGGGAAGGCTTCATGGATAACGTGTTCATCTTCCGCGGCGCGCTGGACGCCACGCAGGTCAGCGCCATCCACAGCCTGGGCGCCGACGGCATCTTGCAGGTCGCGGGCCAGCAAGAAGTGCCCGAGCCAGGTACGTTGGGCTTGGTGGGTGTTGCCGGCCTGGGATTGGCGATGGCGCGCCGCAAACGCAAGGCGGCCTGAGCTAGGCGGCCGAGGTCGTCCGGCCGGCCACTCGCCAGCAGGCGAGGATGTTGAGGCCTTGGCCGGATGAACGGGCGGCGGCTTGCTGCGATTTAGCAGAAGTCGCCTGCAGCGCATTCCAGCCGGCATCGCGGGCCGCTAGGGCCGGCTGGGTCCTGGGGTGTCCGGATCCGACCGGCGGCTTCGTGCTCGAGAGATCGGTGCATCGTGTGTCCGTTTAGGGTCGATGGCATCTGCTCGTCCCCGGAACAAGCGGGCATCGGGGCACCCCAGACAGGCACGAGCCTGTCTGGGGTCTGCTTCACCTCGCATAGCTGACGGTCGTGCGCAGCGACGTTGCCAAGACCAGCGACCGCTGTATGTCAATGAGCGTCAGTTCGGTCTTCGGCCGCGAAGGACTGCAACCGCTGCAAGACGGTCTCACGGGACTACAGTTCCAGACGCACGCCACCGCCTAGCGCTGTGGGATAACGGCACGTGTAGCCGTACTGGGCCTGCCGCGCAGGGTGGTTCCACGAGAGGTTCTGCTTCGTGGCGTAGTTGAACCAGATCGTCGGCTGGTTCCCCGGGCAGATGACGCGTGCGAGCGCCTCGGCGTCGGGGTGCCCGAACTGCACGTTGTCCGTGCTCACGATGTAGTTCTTCGCCCGCACGACCTTCAATAGCTCGGTCGTGACGTTGGCTCGGCTGCCATGGTGCGGCAGCTTGAAGACGTCCACGTTCCAGGGCAGCTTCACCTGGCGGCTGTCTGCCAGCGCGCGCAGTTCTTCGACCAGAAGATCGGGATGCGCGTCGGCCGCGAGCAGCACGGACTTCTTCTTGTACTCAACGAGCAGCGCGATGCTGGAGCCGTTGGGCAGTGCCTTGTCCATCGCGGTCTTGGAGGCGGCGAGGTCTTCCAACGAAGGCCTGCCTCGCAACAGAGGAACAGGTTCCACGGCCTCCCGCGTCTTGGCGCGCAGTTTCGCGAGTTCCTTGTCCCACCGGGCGAAGAGCGCCTTCAGCTTCTTGAGCGAGGGCGAGACCACCGTGACCTTGAGGCCTCGACGCGGATCGATGCGCGGGCACCGCTGCTCGGGCGACGAGCACAGCCACTGGCCTTTCATCGCGGTGTTCCAGGGCAGAGCACGCGAAGTCGCTCCCAGCAGTTCGGCCAGGCGCTGCCCTTCGGCGACGCCGCGAGGCTTGGGACCAGCAGGGGCGGGCGCGTTGAACCAGATGTCGCCGAACTCGAGATCGAGCGACGCGTCGTTGAGCAACTGTGCCGCGCCGCCGATGTGATCGTGGTCGATGTGCGAGACCACGAAGGTGTCGATGACTCGCTTGCCCTGCACGCCTAGCGGGAGCGTGCGGAGGTGAGCCTGCAGCGCCTTGTAGCTCTCGTCCGGGCCGGTATCAACCAGCAGTCGCCACGGACGAGATGGCGTGTGGCAAGTCAGCAGCAGGCAGTCCCCGAAGGATGCGGGCAGGACGTCCAGCGACATGACGGGGGCAGCCATGCGGGCATCGTACGACCGCCTCGGCCGCGCGTCACAGTCTTCGCACAGCGCGACCTGGGGAGGCGGTCGGGCAGGACCCCTACAGGCTGTACTGCACCGCGCCCGTGTCGCTGGTCGCGATCTTGCCGGAGGCCATCATGTCGTTGAGGGTCTTCTGGATGATCGGATCGTCGTCCTTGGCCACCAGAAGCGACTTGATCATGGCCAGCAGGGCGGTCTGGCGCGCGGGCTTGCTCTGCGTCTTCTTGAGGCTGGCGACGACGTGTTCCAGGCCTCGAATCTTCTTCGCGGGGGCGGTGGCCTTCTTGGCGGCCGCTTGAGGCTTCGGGGTGGCTGCTGGTTGCGTAGTCGTCTTCTTGGGCGCCGTCTTCGCGGCGGTCTTCGCCGGCGCCTTCTTCGCAGCTGCTTTCTTGGCAGGTGCCTTGGCGGGGGCCTTCGCTGCTGCCTTCTTGGCTGCAGGCTTGGGCGCCGCGGGGCTTGCTGTCTTCGCGGCCGCGGTGGTCTTCGCCGCTACCTTCTTCGCAGCCGGAGCGGCCGACTTCGCCGCTGGTGTCGGCGTGGGCGCCAGCGTGAACATCGGGCCTCCGTTGGCCTTGGGCTTGGACGCGCCGAACGCGGCCTGCCTCGCCGAGAACCCCAGCTCTTCGGCGTGTTCCAGCATCGGCCCGTAGCCCTTGTCGTTGGACACCACCACGAAGCGCGCGTCCGGATGACGCGAGGCGATGTAGCCCATGTAGAAGGACAGGTGGAAGTCCAGTGCGTTCTTGCCCGAGCGCGCGATCTTCACGGGCGTGACCCTCGACCCGAAGGACCCATAGCTTTCCGGATCCACCTTCTGGTTCGGCCCGTGGAAGATCCACACATCCGTGACGTCGGGGACGAGGGCGCGCAGGTCGCCCTCCCTGGGCTGCACGTTCTCCCAGTCCACGAGCACGTGGGTCTCCACCGTTGAGGTGGCGGCCGTGCCGGCCGGCAGCCCGATGCGTAGCGGCGGGTGCTTCTTCGCGTTCTTGACGAGTTTGCGCCCGACGGCGCGCTTGAGGTCGACCTGGGTGTGGTCGGCGATCTGGATGAGATAGAGCAGGACGTCAGCGACCTCGTCCGAGATCTGCTCGCGGACGACCGCATCAGTGTGTGCAGAGGTCGACTGCTCAGGCGTCATCCACTGGAAGATCTCGGCCAACTCGGCCGCTTCCACGATGAGCGCGGTGCTGAGGTTCTTGGGCGTGTGGAAGGGTTGCCAGTCGCGCTCGGCCGCGAAGGTGCGCAGGGTGGCCTGCAGGGCTTCGATGTCCACTCTTGTTGTCCTTCCCTGGGATCGGTCAGGACCGCAATCTCTCACGAAACCCAGTGCCCGCCGTTTCGCCGGGTAGGCGGAGTTTCTGGGGGAGGGCAGGTGGGTGGTCTGCCTCTGGACTCGAACCCTTGTGGACATAAGACCACCTGGCGGTCTGTACTGACCGGCGTTCGGCTTCAGACTGATCTGAGTCAGTCGCAGCCAGGGCCCTGAATGACCGCTTGCACCAGCACCGGTCACTGCTGCTCGGCGGCCTCGACCGACTTCTTCACTCCCGATTGCTGTCCCCCATCCGCTGCCACGGTTGAGACCTGGCGCGACCGACCGCTCTGGTCTGCAGCGACTGGCTCAGTTCGACCCATCAGCGACAAACGCTGCCACGAAAAGGTCGTCCCATCAGCGACATTCGCGGCCCTGAACTCGGCGCCCCGAAGTTGCCGGTCGGAATCGCACACGGGCACCGCTTCGCGGGAGCGCCGCCGAGGGCACGCATCGGTAGCCGCCGTAGCTGCCTCCGGCGATGCATACGCGCTTACCGTCCACCAGGCCGCGCTGCACTGCCCAAGCCACGGCATCGGTCAGGTCAGTCTGCATGGCTTTTGGGGCGGCGTTGTGGTGAGCGATGTATTCATCGACGGCAGCGCCTCTCAAACCAAGTGAAAGTTCACAGAGAACAACCCAGGCTGGAACAGCAGAAAAGCGGGGATGGCAAACGCTATCTGCTTGGCGGTGTCGCCCCAGAAGTGCATGCCGAACAAAAGTCCTTGCGGCGTCATTACAGGCGATCCGCTATGTCCGCCTTGGGTTGGGGACTTGAACTGGTAGGCCGCCGCGATCACGACGTTGCCGCAGCTTGGATATGGCAACGGTACGTTCGCCCACTCCTTGACAAAGATCGCTGGCAGTGGGCCGTTGGGTGTGTATACAAGGCAATTCGAGGGCTGCTGAACGCCGGGCTCGATGGCGAGGGCCCGTACGTTCCCAGGCGCAA
The DNA here is from genome assembly GCA_001295865.1 of beta proteobacterium AAP65. Classification (GTDB taxonomy): domain Bacteria; phylum Pseudomonadota; class Gammaproteobacteria; order Burkholderiales; family Burkholderiaceae_C; genus Rubrivivax. Next base: position 2,380 of record LJHW01000057.1, on the reverse strand, counting down.
GCCATGCGACCTGCGAACCTGGATGGATCATTGAGATCGCGGCATCAAGGCATGGTCGACCGTTCGCCGCCATCGGGAGAGTGGCATGCAGTTCTGCAAGCCGGGTGGTCATTGCTCGATCGGCAACGTCGGTTGCATTAAACGCTGCGCAGCCAGAGGTCAGAAGCGACAGCGCCAGGACGTGACGGCAGCCAAGCACGTAGTGATTGGGAGGAACGCTGGTGTCTGCGACGATGCAGCACACCGCGCCTGGAACACCTTGGGCCGCGTTCGTGCGATTGAAAGCGCGGACCCCTTGCGCGAGGTTCAGTCCAGCGTGCGGCTCGCCATCGCCAAGCTCCTCGACGTCGGTGGGAATCGAGAACTTGGTTCGCTTGCCACCCCGAATGAGGAACACCTCAACCCTCTTCGGGACGGGGCGAACATGAGGCTCGTCGACCTTTCTCCGGACGAGCACGCCAAGGCAAATCTCGTCACTCACTTCGTTAGCCGACTTTTTGAATCCTGCGCCGATGGCGAGTCCGCCGTCGAAGCTTTTGAGCAGCGCTTTGCCCCTGGTGCCGCAGACCTCGCGAACCGTGGCCAATTGCTCGCTGGCGGTCGAAGAGTTCCACCGTCGAATGGACGCTGAGGTCTTCGGCGGGCGAGATCCGCCAGACATCACTTCACCTCGAAGGACACGTCACCAGGCAGGAACCTTGAGCCAGATTGGTCAGCGACGAACTTCTCAAGCTGCGTCTTGTCCGTCAGACCGGTCGGCTTGTTGGTGCCCCCGGTCAGGGTCACCGTGCCGGTCAGCTTGCTGCCTTCCTTCTTCAGGTTGGAGACCTTCCAAATCTCGCCAGCGCTTCCCTTGCGGCTGGCCAAGAGGGCGTTCACTTGCTTGGTGAATTCCTCTGCGTTGAAGACCGCACCCGCGTCGTTGGTCAACGCGGGTGCTGTAGGAGTGCTCACGGTGCCATCCGGACCGGTCGGATCGAAGTAGCGCTGGAGGTTCATCGGCGTGTCGCCACTCGGCTTGGCGGCTTCGACGACAGCTACCTCGTATGTGTTGAAGGCGATGTTGGAATATGGACGCTGTGGGATGTGGCGAACGACAAGGTCTCGCGCGGACGCCGGGACCTCCTGAACAGCAACGATTTCCTTGGGCTTCAACAAAGGATACAGCCCGGGAGCGACGACCTGGACCCTCGTAACCTTGATTGTTACGCGCGCACCAGTCGCGAGCTGCCGCTCCTCCAGCGCACCTTGCGGTCCAGCAGTGCCAGTAACGAGAGCACCCGCCGGGAAGATCTTGCCTTTTGCCAGCTTGCTTAGCGCATCCATCCCGGTGGAGTAGAAGTCGAGCAGCGGTTTCACGAGGGCGCTGTTATCGACTTTCGCGTCGAGCCCGTAGAGGCCCCAGCCCTGGGTCATGGTGACGGCGATGTTGGCATTGCCGAGACCCGGCGTACCCTGGACGACGTATTTTTCATCGAAGTCGGGCATCCACACGACGTCAAAGAAGCGCCGGCCGAGGCTTGGAGGAAACACCGACGAGGTGTTGGTCACCGACAAGTTGAAGTTTCCGGAAGGCTGCGATTCCTTGGGTGCTGCGGCCGATGCAGCGGAAGCGGGCTCACTCGCCGCTGAAGCAGCGGCTGCCGGGGCACTGGCGGCGGCAGCGGGTTCAGTCGCACCCTGTGGACTTCCTGCGAAACTGGTTGGTGTGCTCCCGGCGGGAAGGATCTGCCGTAGCGGGACTTTTGGCGGCGCGTCCTTGCCGAGGTTGGACCTAAAGAGGCCGTCAAGCATGGCTTGATCGTCCACGTTGTCAATAAGGAGGTACTTCCCATCGTCGGACACGCGCCCAGAGACCAGATAGGCCTTGGCGCCGATCACGAAGGGCTCGAACACCTGGACGTATGGGCGCGGCATGTAAAACGGAATGCCCTCCGGCTGCGGTCCATCGCCAACCTTCAGCACCTTCACGCTCGAGCAGCCCGCGGTGAGACCAATCGAACCAAGGATTAACAGCGGCGCAACAAGGTTGTACTTGCGATTGAGCATGACTCTCTCCCTGCCGGGCCGCTTGACGCCGCTCACATTGAGCGCTTGTGGCGGGTTCTTTAGAGGACAGTCTATAAGTTGGTTTGTCGACCACACATCAGCACATTTGCGGATTGGATAGCCGTATTTGCCGAGTCGCGCCTCAGTCGAGCATGAACGTCGACGACGGCGAGAGCATGGCCAGGTGAGACGCTCCGAAGCTGCCGGTGGTCACCGACTGTTCATGGCCGACTGCGTGAATCCCGCAGCACGCCAGACAGCAGCCGTTCGCAGCTGACCGCGTCCGCCTTGCGTGGTTGGCCAGCGGTCTGCTGGATCAGATCTCTGTTTG
>LJHW01000056.1 GCA_001295865.1 beta proteobacterium AAP65 | reverse complement strand
CGGGCGGGTGGGGCGGCGGACGGGGCGGCGGATGGGCGGTCGGCCATGCCCCGCACTCTAAGCCGCCACAGGCGGCCTTGTCCCTACAACGTTGATGTCAGACGTTGAAGAGGAAGTTCATCACGTCGCCGTCCTTGACGACGTACTCCTTGCCTTCGGCGCGCATCTTGCCGGCGTCCTTCGCGCCTTGTTCGCCCTTGAAGGCGATGAAGTCGTCGAAGGCGATGGTCTGCGCGCGGATGAAGCCGCGCTCGAAGTCGGTGTGGATGACGCCTGCGGCCTGGGGCGCCGTGGCGCCGATGGCCACCGTCCAGGCGCGCACTTCCTTCACGCCGGCGGTGAAGTAGGTCTGCAGGCCCAGCAGCTTGAAGGCGGCGCGGATCAGGCGGTTCAGGCCGGGTTCGTCCTGCCCCATTTCCTGCAGGAAGAGCGCGCGGTCTTCGTCGCCCATGTCGGCGAGTTCGGCCTCGGTCTTGGCGCAGATGGCCACCACGGGCGCGTTCTGCTTGGCCGCAAACTCGCGCAGGCGGTCGAGGAAGGGGTTGTTCTCGAAGCCGGTTTCGCTGACGTTGCCGACGAACATGGCCGGTTTGGCCGTGATCAGGCACAAGGGCTTCAGGATGACCAGCTCTTCCTTGCTGAAGTTGATGCTGCGCACGGGCTGGGCCTGGTCCAGCGCGGCCTGGCACTTCTCCAGCACCTTCACCAGCGCCGCGGCTTCCTTGTCGTTGCCACTGCGTGCGGCCTTCACGTAGCGGTGCAGGCTCTTTTCCACCGTGCTCAGGTCGGCCAGGCAAAGCTCGGTCTGGATGACCTCGATGTCAGCGATGGGGTCGACGCGGCCGGCCACGTGGATGACGTTCTCGTCTTCGAAGCAGCGCACCACGTTGACGATGGCGTCCGTCTCGCGGATGTGGCTGAGGAACTGGTTGCCCAGGCCCTCACCCTTGCTCGCGCCGGCCACGAGGCCGGCGATGTCGACGAACTCGACGATGGCCGGCACGATCTTCTCGGGCTTGACGATGGCCGACAGCGCGGCCAGCCGCGGGTCGGGCAGTTCCACCACGCCCACGTTGGGCTCGATGGTGCAGAAGGGGTAGTTCTCGGCCGCGATGCCGGCTTTCGTCAGCGCGTTGAAGAGCGTTGACTTTCCGACATTCGGCAGACCGACGATGCCGCACTTGAGGCTCATGGGGGGCTTTCTGGATCAGCGGGTAACCCGTGATTTTCCTACACTGCGGCGATGAGCACCCCACCTGCCTCCACCCGTCTGGCCTTGCCCGCCCACAGCAAAGACCTCGGCGGAGGATTCACCGTGCGCCGCTACCTGCCGGCAGCGGCGCGCCAGGCGGTCGGGCCCTTCCTTTTTTTCGACCACTTCGGCCCCGTGCAGGCCGGCCCTGACGACAACCACGACGTGCGCGCCCACCCGCACATCGGGCTGGCGACGGTCACCTACCTCTTCGAAGGCGCGATGCAGCACCGCGACTCGCTGGGCGTGGTGCAGCGCATCGAGCCCGGCGCCATCAACTGGATGACGGCCGGCCGCGGCATCGTGCACAGCGAGCGCACGCCCGACGATCTGCGCGGCGTGGCGCGCCGCAGCCACGGGCTGCAGCTGTGGGTGGCGCTGCCGGTTGAAGACGAAGAGATGGCGCCAGCCTTCGCGCACACGCCGGCCGAGGCCTTGCCGCAGCTGGAGGTGGGCGGTGCACGCCTGCGCGTGCTGGTGGGCGAGGCATTCGGGGCCGTCTCGCCCGTGGCGGTGCGCTCGCCCACGCTCTACCTCGACATCGAGATGTCCGCCGGCGACGCCTTCCCGCTGCCGCTGGCCGAAGAGCGCGCGCTCTACGTCATCGAAGGCAGTGTGCACCTGGACGGCGAGGCCTTGCCACCGGGCCGGCTGCTGGTGCTGGCCGTGGGTGAAGAACCCATGCTCGGCGCCGAAGGCGAAGCGCGCGTGGTGATGATCGGCGGCGCACCGCTGGGCCACCGCCACATGTGGTGGAACTTCGTCTCGTCGCGCAAAGAGCGCATCGTGCAGGCCGCTGACGACTGGGCCGCCGGGCGGTTTGCGATGGTGCCGGGCGAGACCGAGTTCATCCCGCTGCCCGAACATCGCCCGGGCTGAGGGCCCGCGCGCTCAGTCGAACTTGTAGCGCGCGCTCACCGCCTGGCCCACGCGCAGCGTGTGCTCGATGCCCTGCACGATGACGGCGTTCATGCCGAAGGTGATGGCGCCGTTCAGCCGCGGGTCGCTGCGGTAGCCGGCCAGCGTGCGGCCGGGTTCGGCGCCGGTTTCGGCGGTGGTGGGGTCGACGTTGGGGATGCTGCAGCGTGAGCAGGGCTTGACGAAACGCAGCGTCACCGTGCCCTCGGCGGTGCTGATGTCGATCTCGCCGAGGTGGTCTTCGTCCCAGGGCTGAAGGCCCTCCAGCACGAGGTTGGGGCGGAAACGCTGCATCGTCACCGGCGCGTGGCCCTGGGCCTGCAGGCGGCCGTTCAACTCGTCCAGCGAGGCCTGGTTGGCCACCAGCAGCGGAAAGCCGTCGGCGAACTGGTTCTCGGCCTGCAGCGTGCCCGTCCACTTCGGGTCGGAGAGGCGCTTTTCTTCGGGGTCGAAGCGCGCCAGGCGCAGCTTCTGACCGAGGAAATCGCTGAACCACTGGGCGGCCAGCGCGCCCATGTCGTAGGCCTTGACCACGTCGTCCCACACGCGCACGCGGGTGGGGGCCTCCACGGTGTCGAAGCGCAAGTGCAGCGCCAGCATGCCGGGTGCCCGCAGCACGATGTCGCTGCCGCGCAGCGTGGGTTGGATCAGCGCCATGCGCGGCAACTCGCGCTGCGTGAGCATCTCGCCGTGTTCGTCCACCACCATCCAGGCGCGGTCGAACTCCAGGCCGGTTTCGGCCAGCAGCGCTTCGTTCAGCGCGACACCGCCGCAGCTCTTGATGGGGTGCAGGGCCAGCGCGGCGATGCGCAGGGCGGTCAGGTCGGTGCTCATGGGCGTTCTCGGCGGGCGGCAGGGGCTCTCGTGGCGCGGCATTGTGCCGGCAGGGCGCTGCCTACAATCCTTGGATGCAGAAGCAGGAGCAAGCCGCCTACGACGTGCTGGTGCGCGGCACCGGGGCCGTGGGCCTGTGCACGGCGCTGGCCTTGTCGCGCCAGGGCTTGCGCGTGGCCTTGCTGGGCGTGCTGACCGAGCCGGCTGAAGGCGATGTGCGCGCCTACGCGCTGAACGCCGCCTCGGTGCAGCTGCTGCAGACCTTGCGCGTGTGGGACGCGCTGCCGCCCGATGCCCGCACCGCCGTGCACGAGATGCACGTGCAGGGCGACGCCCCTGGCGCCGCCATCGATTTTTCCGCCTGGCAGCAGGCGCTGCCCGAGCTGGCCTGGATCGTCGACACCGCCGAGCTCGAACGCGCCCTGCGCGCCGCGGTGCGCTTCGCGCCTCACATCACGCCTGTGGCGGCCGAGGTGCCGGCGGCACTGCAGGTGCTTGCAGAAGGCAAGGCCTCGGCGGCGCGCGCCGCCTTGGGCGTGAAGATGCCGCGCCAGCTCTATGGCCAGCGTGCCATTGCCGCGCGGCTGCTGTCGGACCGGCCGCATGCCGGCCTGGCGCGGCAGTGGTTCCGTTGCCCCGATGTGCTGGCGCTGCTGCCGATGGACCGGCCCGCCTTCGAAGGCCGCACCGGCCACGGCCTGGCCCTGGTGTGGTCGCTGCCCGATGCCTTGAGCGACGCCCACATGGCGCTGGACGATGCCGCTTTCACCACGCTGCTCAACGACGCCACCGCCGGCGCCGCCGGCACGCTGCAACTGGCCGGCCCGCGTGCGCAGTGGCCGCTGATGCTGGCGCAGGCCGAGCAGTTCAGCGGCCCGGGCTGGGTGCTGGTGGGCGACGCCGCGCACGTGGTGCACCCGCTGGCCGGCCAGGGCCTGAACCTGGGCCTGGGCGACGTGCTGGCGCTGGCCGAGGTGCTGGCCGCGCGCGAAGCCTGGCGGCCGCTGGGCGACGAGCGCCTGCTGGCCCGCTATGCCCGCGCCCGCCTCGGCCCGGTGCGCGCGATGGCGCAAGTGACCGACGGGCTCTTGCACCTCTTCGCCAGCGAACAGCCGGCGCTGAAACTCTTGCGCAACCAGGGCCTCACGCTCGCCAACCGGCTGTCGCCGCTGAAGCGCCTGCTCACGGGCCGTGCCCTCGGCGCCTGAGGCGCCCGCCACTTGGCCCACTTCTTCGAACCTCGACGAACCCCCGACCCATGATGCTGCGTCTACGCCCCCTCATCGCCGTGCTCCTGCTGGCCCTGGCCGGCACGGCCTGCTCGCAGAACGACGCCGCCGTGCAGGCCACCATCCGCAAGGTGCTCAGCGAACGCCTGCCCAACCTGCCCAAGATCGACGAGATCACACGTTCGCCGGTGGAGGGCCTGTGGGAGGTGCGCTACGGCGGCACCGAGATCATCTACAGCGACGCCAAGGGCGAGTTCGTCTTCGCCAACGGCTCGCTGGTGGAGACCAAGACGCGCACCGACCTGACGCAGGCGCGCATCGAGAAGCTGATGGCCATCGACTGGGCGCAGATGCCGCTGAAAGATGCCATCGCCATCAAGCAGGGCACGGGCGCTCGCAAGATGGCCGTGTTCGTCGACCCGAACTGCGGCTACTGCAAACGTTTCGAGCGCGACCTCACGACGGTGAAGGACGTGACCATCTACACCTTCCTGCTGCCCATCCTGGGGCCGGATTCGGTGGCGAAATCGCGCGACATCCTGTGCGCCAAAGACCCCGGCCAGGCCTGGCGTGCCTGGATGCTGGACGGCGTGGTGCCGGCCAAGGCGGCGGCCTGCGACACCGCGGCCATCGAGCGCAACCTCGAATTCGGCACCCGCCAGCGTGTCAATGGCACACCGGCGGTGTTTTTCACCGACGGCACCCGCCGCCCGGGTGCGATCTCGGCCGATGCGGTCGAGCGCCTGCTGACAGCCGCCGCCGCGAAGAAGTGAGCCCACGGCAGCCCGCCGTCAGCGTGCCGCCCACCATCACCAAGCCATGAGCGCTGCCACCCTCGCCCCCAGCCCGCAAGACCTGCCCGTCCAGGCGCGCCGCCTCGGCGCTGCGGGGCTCATCCCCTTTGTCGTCGGCGCCTTGCTGGTGTGGCTGGTGCGCGACCCCGAGGCCCACGGTTTTGTGGCGGCGGCGCTGTCGGCCTACGCGGCCCTGATCCTCGGTTTTCTCGGCGGCATCCACTGGGGCCTGGCCTTCCGGCATGAACAGCCGCCCACGGTGCTGCTGGTCTGGGGCGTGGTGCCCTCGCTGGTGGCCTGGCCGGCCGTGTTGATGCCGGCCTGGTCGGGGCTGGTCATCCACGGCGTGATGCTGCTGGCCTGTTACGCGGTGGACCGGCGTCTGTACCCCGCCGAAGGGGTGGCCCGCTGGCTCACGCTGCGCTTCCGCCTCAGCGCCGTGGCTGCGCTGTGCTGCTTCATCGGCGCGGCCGGCACCTGAAGGCGCCGCGCACGCGCCAGTTGGCGGTGCTGGGCGCCGCCGTGCTGGCGGCGCACCTGTGGCTGGCGGCCACGCAGTGGCCAACGCGCCTGGGTGCGGGGGCCGCCGACACGGCCCGCCAGCGTTTCGAGGTGGCCTTCGTCACCGAGTTGCAGCCTGCTGCGCCTTCGGCAGGGCCGCCACCTGCGCCGGCCGCGCCGCGTGTGCGCCGCCTGCCGGGCGCCGCGCCGGCAGCCTCGGCGCCCATGTTCGAGACCCAGGCTGCGGTTTTGCCGGCCGAGCCTGCGGCCGATGCCATCGTGCTCCCGGCGATGGACAGCCTGGTCGCTGCCGAGCCCGCGAGCGTGGACGACACCGGCCTCGCCGGTGAGGCCATGGCCACTGCGGCGGCGCCGGCGTCGGCCGCCTCTGCGAGCGCCGCGCCCTTCGACTGGCCCCCGTCCACCCGGCTCAGCTACCGCCTCACCGGCGAAGCGCGCGGGCCAGTGCAAGGGCAGGCGCGCGTGGAATGGCTGCGTCAGGGCCATCGCTACCAGGTGGTGATGGAGGCCAGCGTCGGGCCGTCTTTTGCGCCGCTGATGACGCGCCGTGAAACCAGCGAGGGCGAGATCACCACCGAGGGCCTGAGCCCGCGCCACTACGAGATGGAGATGAAGGTGGTGTTGCGCCCACCCCGCCGCACGCGCATCGAGATGGGGCCCGAGCAGGTGCGCCTGCCGACGGGCGAAACGCTGCAGCGGCCTGCGGGCCTGCAAGACGCGGTGAGCCAGTTTGTGCACATGACCTGGTTGTTCACCGTGCAGCCGGCCCTGCTGACACCGGGCCGCAGCATCGAGATGCCGCTGGCGCTGCCACGGCGCGTGGAGCCGTGGATCTACGGCGTGGTGGGCACCGAGACGCTCTACACCGAGGCCGGCGTCCTGGAGGCGGTGCATGTGCGCCCGCGGCGCCCGGCACGCCCGGGCGACTTCACGGCCGAGATGTGGGTGGCGCCCAGCCTGCAGAACCTGCCGGTGCGCATCCAAGTGCGGCAGGACAGCGAGCACTGGATCGACTTGGCCTTGGAACGCCTGCCGCAGCAGGCGGCGCCAGCGACACGCGCCGGCCCGTGAGGCAGGCGCTGCGCGCCCCGGGCCTCAGACCTGCGCGAACCGCGCGGCGTAAGCCTCTGCCGCCGAGCGCCCGCGCATGTTGGCCACGGTCTGCGCCGCCTGCGCGATGAGCGGGCGCAGCTCGTCGGCGTTGCGGGCCTTTTCCATCCGCATGGCCACGGTCTCGGCGGCCGGGCCGGCGATGTCGGTGAGCGCGCGCACGGCCTCGCGGCGCAGCTTCTCGAAGTCCAGCGCCGGGCTGGGCGCTGGCGGCGCGGCAGGGGCCGCTGCGGGAGGAGCGGCGGCGGGGGCAGCAGGCGTCTCGCCCGCAGCCTCGATGAAGCCCTGGCTCATCAACTCGGTGAGCGCGGCTTCGGCCTGTTGCGGCACCAAGGCCTCCAGCGCGGCGAGGTCGCGTTTGCCGTCCACCATGATCAACAGCGCCCGCAGCCGCGGCGAGAGGCGGTGTGCGCGTGTCTCGATCTCGGCCAGGCCCTTGGCGGTCTTGCGGAAGCGTGTTGGCATGCGAAGCCGCAGGCGGGCCTGCGACGGCGGGGAACAAGCCGCGCAGCTTACCTTGCCCTTACAGGTGCGGCGCGCAGGCGCCTGAGAATGTGGGGGCCGGGACGCCAACTTTCACGCGGCCTGGCGCCCCCGTTTGTTCCTGTTCGAACCCCCTGGAGCCCAGAGATGGCAGACGCCCTGATCCTCACCTCACTGCTAGGCGAAGCCGATCGCCGGGTTGGCTTGGTCACGCTGAACCGACCGAAGCAGTACAACGCCCTGAACGACGAACTGATGGATCAGCTCGGCGCGGCCCTGCTGGCCTTCGATGCCGACGACAGCGTGGGCTGCATCGTCATCACCGGCAACGACAAGGCCTTCGCGGCCGGTGCCGACATCGGCGTGATGGCCACCAAGACCTTCGTCGAGGCGCAGCGCCAGCAATTCGTCACCCGCAACTGGGAGACCATCCGCCGCATCCGCAAGCCTGTGATCGCCGCGGTGGCCGGCTTCGCGCTGGGCGGCGGCTGCGAGCTGGCGATGATGTGCGACTTCATCATCGCCGCCGACACCGCCAAGTTCGGCCAGCCCGAGATCAAGCTCGGCACCATCCCCGGTGCCGGCGGCACGCAGCGCCTGCCGCGCGCCGTGGGCAAGAGCAAGGCCATGGACCTGGTGCTCACCGGCCGCATGATGGACGCCGCCGAGGCCGAGCGCGCCGGGCTCGTGAGCCGGGTGGTGCCGGCCGACAAGCTGCTGGCCGAAGCGCAGGCCGCCGGCGAGGTGATCTGCGCCCTGGGCGCTGCCAGCGTGGCGCTGGCGAAAGACTGCGTCAACCGCGCCTTCGAAAGCGGCCTGGCCGAAGGCGTGGCCTACGAGCGGCAGGTCTTCCACAGCCTCTTCGGCACGCCCGACCAGATCGAAGGCATGGCCGCCTTCATGGCCAAGCGGCCGCCGGTGTTCCAGCGCGGCTGAGGCCGCTCCGGCAGGGCCCCGGGCCCTGCGGCATGGCCCCAGTCGCCGCATGATCATTCCGATTACTGAAACGTTGCGTTCGCAGACTGCTGGTTTTTCGACCTAGGGTAAGTCTCTACAGTTCATTCCCAAGGACGACCCCGGTACTGCATCCACCGAAGCCGGTCCCAACACCCTTTCGGATGCTTTCAAGGAATGATCATGCGCAAGCTTCAAATGTTCGTGTACCCCGCCGTCGCCGCTTTTGCCCTGGCCTCGGCCACCTTCGCCCACGCCGCCGGTGAAGGCGCCGACTTCGACTTCATCAGCAGCGGCCAGACCCACGCGCTGCCCGCCGCCGTCGCTGGCCAGGCTGCCCCGGCCACCGTGGCCGCCAACAGCAGCCGCCCGGCCGGCGTAAAGCTGCTCAAGCCCGTGGTCGTGCGCGGCGAGCGTATGGCCACCGTGGACACCGCCGGCAACGACTACAACCCGGCCGCCCAGGCCCAGTCGCTGCGCACCCGCGCCGAGGTGATGGCCGAAGTGCGCGCTGGCAACCGCAACACGCCTTTCCTGCCCAACGTGGGTGGCGAGTCGGTCGGCCCCTTCTTCTACGCCAGCCTGGTGGAAGCCGAGAAGGTGCAGCCGGTGGTGGTGGCCGAGCGCCGCGACACCAGCAAGCAGTAAACCCCTTGTCGGCCCTGCGCCGATGAAAAGCAGCGGGCCCCAGGGCCCGCTGTGTCGTTTCAGGGCCTGGATTTCAGGGCACCAGCCAGCGTGCGCCCGTGTGGTCGAAGCGGGCGCGCCGGTGGCCCTCACGGTGCAGCTCCAGCCAGTCGCTGGACAGCACCTGCGCCGTCAGCAGCGCGAAGTGACCGCGTTCGACCGCGGCGCCTGGCGCCTGTGCGGGCACATCGGCCTCCATCGGTGCGCCGGGCGCCAGTGGTGACAGGTAGTCCTGTGCCGCGGGTGACAGCTTCAGACGCGCCCAGCGTGAGCTGACCGCGAGGCCGTCGGTCTGTGCCGTCAGCTGCACGCGCAAACGCAGCTGCCAGCCCAGGCGCTTCGACCAGAACACCAGCGTGCCCACCGGGTGCGCCTGCAGCTGCGCCAGCTTGCCCGCGCGCGCGTCGCTGAAAAGCGCCAGGGTCGAAGCCGCGGCGTCCACCTCGCGCAGCACCACGGTGCGTGCGTCGGCGGCCTGGCCGTCTTCGTCCACGGTGGCCAGCACCGGCGTGCGCCACTCGTGGTGTTTGTCGTGCGGCGCGCGCGTGAGCTCTTGCCACAGCGCCGTGCGGACGGCGCCGAGCTCGGTGGGGCGCCGTGCGTCGTCCAAGGCCTTGTCTTCAGGCTTCCCGGCGCAAGGCGGGGAACAGGATCACGTCGCGGATGCTCGGGCTGTCGGTGATCAGCATCATCAGCCGGTCGATGCCGATGCCGCAGCCACCGGCCGGCGGCATGCCGTACTCCAGCGCGCGGATGAAGTCGGCGTCGAAGAACATCGCCTCTTCGTCGCCGGCGTCCTTGTTGGCCACCTGGGCGTGGAAACGCGCGGCCTGGTCTTCGGCGTCGTTCAATTCGCTGAAGCCGTTGCCGAACTCGCGGCCGGTGATGAAGAGCTCGAAACGTTCGGTGATGGCCGGGTTCTTGTCGGAAGCCCGCGCCAGCGGCGACACCTCCACCGGGTAGTCGATGATGAAGGTGGGCTGCCAGAGCTTCTCTTCCACCACCGCCTCGAAGAGGCCGAACTGCAGCTGCGCCAGGCCCCAGTGCGCGGGCACTTCTTCACCGGCGGCCTGGATGCGCGCGCGCAGCACGTCGGCGTCGTCGGCCTCGGCTTCGCTCAGGCCTGCGTGTTCAATCAGCGACTGCCGCACGCTCAGGCGCGCGAAAGGTTCGTGCAGCGCCACCGGCTTGCCGGCGTAGCTGATCTCGGCGCTGCCGGTGGCCGCGCGCGCCGCATGGCGCAACACGTTCTCGGTGAAGTCCATCAGATCATGGTGCGTCCAGTAGGCCGCATAGAACTCCATCATCGTGAACTCGGGGTTGTGGCGCACCGAGATGCCTTCGTTGCGGAAGTTGCGATTGATCTCGAACACACGTTCGAAGCCGCCCACCAGCAGGCGCTTGAGGTAGAGCTCCGGCGCGATGCGCAGGTACATCTCCTGGTCGAGCGCGTTGTGGTGCGTCACGAAGGGCTTGGCGTTCGCACCGCCGGGGATGGGGTGCAGCATCGGCGTTTCCACCTCCAGGAAGCCGTGCTCGACCATGTAGCCGCGGATGCTGGACACAGCCTTGCTGCGCGCGATGAAGCGGGCGCGGGCGTGTTCGTCGGTGATGAGGTCGACGTAGCGCTGGCGGTACTTCTGCTCCTGGTCGGCCATGCCGTGGAACTTGTCGGGCAGCGGCCGCAGGCTCTTGGTGAGCAGGCGGATGCCCGTGGCCTTGACGCTGAGCTCGCCAGTCTTGGTGCGGAAGAGTGTGCCTTCGCAGCCGACGATGTCGCCCAGGTCCCAGTGCTTGAAGGCGGCCAGCAGTTCGGGGCCGACGGCGTCTTGCGTGATGTAGAGCTGGATGCGACCGCTGGCGTCTTGCAGCGTCGCAAAACAGGCCTTGCCCATCACGCGCTTGAGCATCATGCGGCCGGCCACCGAAACGCTGATGGCCTGCGCTTCCAGTTCTTCGTTGGGCACTTCGCCGTGGCGCTGGTGCAGCGGCGCGGCGTGGTGCTGCGGCTTGAAGTCGTTCGGGAAAGCGGCCGTGCCGTTCTGCGCGGCCTGTGCGCGCAGCGCCTGCAGCTTTTCGCGCCGTTCGGTGATGAGTTGGTTTTCTTCGGACATGCGAGGCTGCTGGGTTCGGGGTGTGATCGGGGTGGGTGAGCTGCTTGAATTTTAGGCGCACCCGTAAAATGCATGGATGAGTCTCGCCCTGCCCGTTCCCCTGCCCATCGAGGGCCGTCCGGTCCGTTTTGCCCTCGTGGGCTGTGGCCGCATCTCGGCCAACCACATCGAGGCCCTGCGCCAGCACCGTGAGCGCGCCGAGCTGGTGGCGGTGTGCGACAACAACCCCGCCGCGCTGGCCGCCGCCGTGGCCAAGACCGGCGCGAAGGGCTATGCCTCGCTGGACGCGCTGCTCGCCAATGACGGCAGCGGCACCGATGCCGACATCGTCACGCTGTCCACCCCCAGCGGCCTGCACCCGCGCCAGGCCATGCGCGTGGCGCGATCGGGCCGCCATGTGCTCACCGAGAAGCCCATGGCCACCAAGTGGGACGAGGGCATGGAGATGGTGCGCGTGTGCCGCGAGGCCGGCGTGAAGCTCTTCGTGGTGAAGCAGAACCGGCTGAACCCGACGATGCAGCTGCTGAAGCAGGCCATTGAGCAGGGCCGCTTCGGCCGTATCTTCATGTGCACGGTGAACGTGTTCTGGACGCGCCCGCAGAGCTACTACGACGACGCCCCCTGGCGCGGTCGCTGGGACCTGGACGGCGGTGCCTTCCTCAACCAGGCCAGCCACTACGTGGACATGGTCGACTGGCTGGTCGGCCCCGTGGACAACGTGCACGCCTACACCGCCACGCTGGCGCGCGACATCGAGGCCGAGGACACCGGCGTGATGAGCCTGCGCCTGCGCAAGGGGGGCCTGGCCAGCATCAACGTCACCATGCTCACGCACGGCAAGAACTTCGAGGGCAGCGTCACCATCCTCGGTGAGCGCGGCACCGTGCGCATCGGCGGCGTGGCCGTCAACCAGATCCAGCACTGGGAGTTCGACGAGCCGCGCCCCGAAGACGAAAACGTCAAGGCGGCCAACTACGGCACCGCTTCGGTGTACGGCCCCGGCCACCCGCTCTATTACGACAACGTCATCAGCACCCTGCGCGGTGAACAGCAGGCCGAGGTGGACGGCTACAGCGGCCTGCGCTCGCTGGAGGTCATCCTCGCGGCCTACCGCAGCGCGCGCGACGGCGTGCGCGTGGGCCTGCCGCTGGTGTTCTGAACGCGTGTTCCGTGAGCCTGGACAGCGTGCACATCCACCCCAGCGCCATCGTCGACGCAGGCGCGCAGCTTGGCGCAGGCACGCGCGTGTGGCACTGGGTGCACGTGAGCGCCGGCGCGCGCATCGGCCAGCGCTGCTCGCTGGGGCAGGGCGTGTATATCGGCAACGATGTGCTGATCGGCAGCAACGTGAAGATCCAGAACAACGTCTCGGTCTACGACGCCGTGACGCTGGAAGACGACGTGTTCTGTGGCCCGAGCATGGTCTTCACCAACGTGCACAACCCGCGTTCGGCCGTGGTGCGCAAGAACGAGTACCGCCGCACGCTGGTGAAACGCGGCGCCACGCTGGGCGCCAACTGCACCGTGGTCTGCGGCAGCACCATCGGCGAACACGCCTTCGTGGGCGCCGGTGCCGTGGTCAGCCGCGATGTGCCGCCCTACGCCTTGGTGGTGGGCGTGCCCGCCCGCCGCATCGGATGGATGAGCCGCCACGGCGAACGCCTGGGCCTGCCCGCGCGCGCCAGCGGCAGCGAGCCGCTGTTCGCCGATTGCCCCGCCACCGGTGAACGCTACCGCCTCGATGGCGACACGCTGACCTTGGTCTGACCCACCTTCCGCGCTCTGCGCCGCTGCTTCACAAGCCATGCAATTCACCGACCTGAAGGCGCAGTACGCCGCGCTCAAGCCCGCCATCGACGCCCGCATCCAGCAGGTGCTCGACCACGGCCAGTACATCATGGGCCCCGAGGTGAAAGAGCTGGAGACGGCGCTCGCCGCCTTCACGGGCAGCCGACACTGCATCACCGTGGCCAGTGGCACCGAGGCGCTGCTGATCGCGCTGATGGCGCTGGACATCGGCCCGGGCGACGAGGTCATCACCACGCCCTTCACCTTCGCGGCCACGGCCGAGACCATCCTGCTGGCCGGTGCCAAGCCGGTGTTCGTGGACGTGGAGCCCGACACCTGCAACATCGATGTGAGCCTGATCGAAGCCAAGATCACGCCGCGCACCAAGGCGCTGATGCCCGTCAGCCTCTACGGCCAGGTGGCCGACATGGCCGAGATCAACGCCATCGCGGCGAAACACGGGCTGGCGGTGATCGAAGACGCGGCGCAGAGTTTTGGCGCGGTCTACCAGGGCCGCCGCTCCTGCGGGCTGAGCACCTTCGGTGCGACCAGCTTCTTCCCCAGCAAGCCGCTGGGCTGCTACGGCGATGGCGGTGCGCTGTTCACCGACGACGATCGCCTGGCGCAGGCCGCGCGCGAGATCCGCGTGCACGGCCAGAGCGCGCGTTACACCCACACCCGCCTGGGCGTGGGCGGCCGCATGGACACGCTGCAGTGCGCCATCGTGCTGGCCAAACTGCCGCGTTTTGAATGGGAACTGCAGCGCCGCGCCGAACTGGGCGCGCGCTACCAGCGCCTGCTGGCCGGTGTGCCGGGCGTGGGTTTGGTGAGCACACGGCCCGACCGCGACTCGGTCTTCGCGCAGTTCACGGTGGTGGTGGAGCAGCGCGCCGCTGTGCAGGCGGCGCTGCAGGCCGCGGGCGTGCCCACGGCCGTGCACTACCCCAAGCCCCTGAACCTGCAGCCGGCCTACGCCGAACACTGCTGCCCCGATTGCTGCCCGGTGAGCGCCGGCCTCGCGCAGCGCGTGCTGAGCCTGCCGATGAGCGCCGACCTCACCGAAGCCGACCAAGACCGCGTGGTGGCCGTGCTCACGCAGGCCGTGGCCGCCACGGCCGCCGCGCCCGTCACGGCCTGATGCCCGCGCCCGGCCGCGTTCACCAGCGCCAGCACCGCGACACCGCGGCCCGCATGCTGGCGGCCTGGGTGGGCCGCTGGCTGGCGCGCCGCGCGCAGGGTTTCCACGCCGAAGGGCTGCCGCAACTGGCGGTGTTCGGCTTCGAACACGTGGGCCGGTCCATCACCGTCTGGGGCCGCTACGAACGCGACGAACTCGAACTGCTGCTGCAGGCCCTGCGCGATGAAGGCCTGCTGCCCGCCGCCCGCCCGCACCCCGGGCTGGTGCTGGACATCGGCGCCAACATCGGCAACCACGCGCTCTTCTTCGCGCCGCACGCGCGCGAGGTGTGGGCCTTCGAGCCCAACCCGCGCACCGGCGCCTTGCTCGCGCTGAACGCGGCGCTGGCGCCCAACGTGCGCGTGTTTGCCTTCGGCCTCAGCGACGCAGCCGGCAGCGCCACGCTGCACGTGCCGGCCGACAACATCGGCATGGCCACGCTGCAGCCCGGCGCGCAGGGTCAGGCCGTGGCCTGCACGCTGCAGCGGCTGGACGAGGTGCCCGGTCTGGCGCAAGCGCGTGTGGCGCTGGTGAAGATCGACGTCGAAGGCCACGAGGCCGCCGCGCTGCGCGGTGGCCTGCAGATGCTGCGGCGCGAGCGCCCGGTGGTGGTGTTCGAGCAGCTCGCCAGCGAGCTGCGCGCCGACGGCGGCTCGGCCACGCTGGACGTGTTGCGCGAGGCCGGCTACCGCCGCTTCTGGACGCTGGTGCAGAAGCCGGCAGGGCGCTCGCGTTGGGGCAACCTGCTTCGCCGCCTGCTCTTCGGCGAGACGCTGCAGTTCGTGCCCTGTGAAGCGCTGGCGCCGGGCTTCCACTCGATGGTGGTGGCCTTGCCCGAGCCTGTCGCACCGGCGTGAGCGCTGCTGCGCCCACCGCCGCTGTATCCGCATCCGCATGAACGTCTTCGTGCTGCCCTCGTGGTACCCCAGCGCGCGCCAGCCCATGGCGGGCCTCTTCGCGCGCGACCAGGCCGCGGCCGTGGCTGCCGCGCGGCCCGGCTGGCGCGTGGTGGTGGGCGGCTGGGGGCATCTCGACGGTGCGCTGTCGCTTCGCGATGTGCGTGCGAACGCACGGGCCCTGGCCTGGCGCTGGCGTGCACGCGCCGGTTGGCGCGAGGTGGATGTGGGCGGCGCCGTGCTGCACGAGCACCTCACCCCGCGTCTGAGCTGGACCTTGGCCTGGGCCGGCGGCGGCGTGCGCGGCCTGCTATCGGCCAGCCGCGCCAACCTGCGTGCGGCCGAGGTACGTTTCGGGCCCATGGACGTGCTGCATGCGCACGTGGGCTTTCCGGCCGGGTGGATCGCCACGCAGTTGGCGGCTGAGGCGCGTACCCAGGGCAGGCGCATTCCCGTGCTGCTGACCGAGCACATGGGGCCTTTCCCTTTCCCCGCGCTGCGCGGCCCGGCCGGTGGCCTGCAGCCGGCGCTGCGCGCGGCTTTCGAGCGGGCCGATGCGACCGTGGCCGTGAGCGAGGCGCTGGCGCAGACGCTGCGCGCGCATGGGCTGCGCTGTGACGCGGTGGTGCCCAACGTCGTCGACGACACCCGCTTCGCCGAGCTGCCGCCGCCCCCGGCGCGCACGGCCGCCGATCCCTTCGTCTTCTTCACGCTCGGCACCCTGCTGCCGACCAAGGGCATGGATGTGCTGCTGCGCGCGCTGGCCTTGCTGCCGCCCACGCTGCCTGTGCAACTGCACATCGGCGGCAGCGGCCCCGAGCGCGCCGCCTTGCAGGCGCTGGCCGCAAACCTGGGCGTGCAGGCGCGCGTGCGCTGGCTGGGCGTGCTGGCGCCCGCGGCCGTGCCCGCGGCGCTGGCCGAGAGCCACGCCTTCGTGCTGGCCTCGCGGCACGAGAGTTTCGGCGTTGTGCTGGTGGAGGCGCTGATGGCCGGCCGGCCGGTGCTGGCCACACGCTGTGGCGGGCCCGAGGGCATCGTGGGCGTGGGTGATGGCGCCCTGGTGCCAGTGGACGACGCGCCCGCGCTCGCCGCGGCGATGCAGGCGCTGGTGCTCGGCCAACTGCCCGTTGATGCCCCGGCCACGCTGCGCGAACGGGCCGTGGCCCGCTACGGAGGCGCTGCGGTGGGCGGGCGCGTGGCCGCGCTGCTGGAAGGCCTCAAGCAAGGCGTCGAGGCCGGCCGATGAACACCCCATCGCCAGCCGCCGCGCCCGCCGAACGCGGCTTTGCGCGCGACACCCTCGTGCTCGCCATCGGCCTGGGCGCGGCGCAGCTCATCACGCTGGGTGTGATGCCGCTGTGGTCGCGCCAGTTCGGCGCGGCCGAGTTCGCGGCTTTCGGTGTGTGGGCCTCGGTGGTGGCGGTGGTGTCGATGGCGCTGCTGCTGCGTTACGACACCTGCATCGTCATCGCCAAGACCGAAGCCGAGGCGCGCGGGCTGCTGCGGCTGTGCCTGGGCTTGGCGCTCGGCGGCGGGGCGCTGCTGGCGCTCATCGCCTGGGGCCTGCCGCCCGCCTGGCAGGCCGCGCTGGGCCTGCAGCCGCTGGGCGCCTGGCTGCCGCTGGCGGTGCTGGGCGGTGCGCTGGCCGCGGCTTTTGCTGCGCTGCTGGCCTGGGGCAACCGGCGCCGCGCCTACCCGCCCATCACGGGCGCGCGCATCGCGCTCGCGGCGGGGGCTGCGGTGGCCGGCACCGCTTTCGGCGCTGCGGGTGTGGCCGGTGGGCTGCTGCTGGCGCAGTTGATCGGCGGCGTGCTGGGGCTGGCTGCGCTGGCCTTGCTGCTGGCGCCGTGGCGCCGCGCGGCGGGCGGCGAGACCTCGCCTGACAGCGCTGCTGTCGGTGCCCTGGAGGCCGCATGCCGCCATCCGCAGGCGCCGCGCTACTTGTGGCCCTCGGCGATGCTCGATGCCGTCACGCAGCAGCTGCCCATGCTGCTGGCCGTGGCCTGGTTCAGCACGGCCGAGGCCGGGCCCTTCAGCCTGGCCTGGCGCGTGCTGGCCGTGCCGGTGCTGATGGTGGCCGGCGCGGCGGGCACGGTGTTCTACGAACGTTTTGCACGCCTCGCGGCGCAAGACCGCGTGGCCGCGCGCGCGCTGCTGTTGCGCACCTGGCGGGCTTTTGCCTTCATCGGCCTGCCGCCGGCGCTGTTGCTGCTGGCCTTCGGTGAGCCGCTGTTCGCCTGGGCCTTCGGCGCCGAGTGGCGCAGCGCCGGCGCGCTGGCTGCCGTGCTGGCGCCCATGCTGTGTGCGATGCTGGTGAGCTCGCCCACCTCGGGTGCCTTGATCGTGCTGGGGCTGCAGAAGTGGTCACCGGTATTCGGCGTGGCGATGCTGGCCTACCGGCCGCTGGCGCTGTGGGTGGGCGCGCAGCAGGGCAGCCTGGCGCTGGGCCTGCTGCTCTGGGGGCTGTGCGAGATCGTCGCCATCGGGCTGTACAACCTGCTGATCCTGCGCAGCCTGCGCCGGTCTCCTGTCTAGCCCTTCGCCATGTGCGGCATCGTCTTCGCCTACATCCCCACGGCCCCGACCACGGCCGCCACGCTGGCCGCCATGTCCGGAGCGCTGCGCCACCGCGGGCCGGACGACGAAGGCCACCTGCTCTGGCATCCGCACGACGCCGCTTTCGGCCCGCCGCGCCTCCTGGCCGGGGCCGACACGCCCGCGGCCGTGCAGCAGGCCCACACGCCCTGGCAGCCGCAGGGCCGGCTCGACGAACAGCCGCGCCTGGCTGCGCCGCTGGCCATGGGCCACCGCCGGCTGGCCATCGTCGACCTCTCGCCCTGGGGCCACCAGCCCATGGTGCGGGCCGGGCGCTGGCACGTGGTCTACAACGGCGAGATCTACAACCACATCGAGCTGCGCGCCGAGCTCGAAGCGCTGGGCCAGCGTTTCCTGACGCACAGCGACACCGAGGTGCTGCTGGCCGCCATCGCCACCTGGGGCCCGCAGGCCGCGTTGGCGCGCTGCAACGGCATGTGGGCTTTTGCGCTGCTCGACACCGAGCGCCGCACGGTGCTGATCGCGCGCGACCGTTTTGGCGTCAAGCCGCTGTACGTGTGGCGCGGGGAGGGTGGGGCGCTGCTGCTGGCCAGCGAGATCAAGGCGCTGCTGCAGCATCCGGCGGTGCGCAGCGCGCCGTCGGCGGATGCGTGCACCGCCTACTTGCAGCGCGGCCCGCAGGCCTGGCGTGCCGAGACTGAGTTCGCCGGCATCACACGCTTCCCGGCCGGGCACTTCGCCGAGTTTTCGCTGGATGCGCCCGGCGCGCTGCAGCAGCAGGCCTTCTGGCAACGCCCGCCTGCCGCCGACCCCGACGAGCCCTTCTCGCCCCAGCGCGCGCAAGCCCTGTGCGGGCGCTACGCCGAGCTGCTGGAAGACGCCGTGCGCCTGCGCCTGCGCGCCGACGTGCGCCTGGGCACGGCGCTCTCCGGCGGGCTGGACAGCAGCAGCATCGCCGCCTTGGTGAACACCCAGCTGCGCGCCGCCGGCCGCGACGAGAAGCAAGAGACCTTCTCCAGCGTTTACCGCGGCACCGCGGTGCCTGGCGTGCGCAGTGCCGACGAGAGTGCCTTCGTCGAACGCGTGGTGCAGCAACTGGGCGTGCGCAGCAACCTCGTGGAGCCGGTGGCCGGCGAGGTGCCGCGTGCGCATGAACACATGGTCTGGGCGCTGGACACGCCGCCCGCCGGCACGCTGATGAGCAGCTGGCACACCTTTGCGCTGGTGGCACGCCGCGGCGTGGTCGTCACGCTGGACGGGCAGGGCGCCGACGAGCAGCTCGCCGGCTACAGCCGCTACGTGCGCAACCGCCTCGTGCACGCGCCGCTGGCCGCGCTGCCGGGCGAAGTGCGGGCCTTGATGCAGCTGCAGGGCTTCGGCAGCGCCATCGCCATCGGCCTGGGTGGGCAGCTGCTGCGCCGCGTGGCCGGGCGCGGCGCGCTGGCCGCACTGGCCGCGCGCCTGCGCATGGGCGGCGACCCGGCGCGCACGGTGGACGAAGCGCTGGCGCAAGATTTCCACACCCACCTGCAGACCCTGCTGCTTTACGGCGACAAGACCGCCATGGCCTGGAGCGTGGAATCGCGCATGCCTTTCATGGACGTGCGGCTGGTGGAGTTCCTGGCCACTGTGCCACCGGCCTACAAGATCCACGGCGGCTGGACGAAGTGGCTGGCGCGGCAGGCGCTGAGCGAACGTTTGCCGCAAGAGGTGACCTGGCGGCGCGACAAGATGGGCTGGGCCGTGCCTGAGCCGGCCTGGTTCGAAGGCCCTCAGGCTCCGCTGGGCGCCTGGCTGGCGCAGCAGCTGGAGGGCAGCGCGTTTGCGCAGCAGGTGGCCGCATCGGCCGGGCTGGCCCTCAGCCAGGCATCGCTGCCCCAGCGCCTGCGCTTGTTGAACCTGGCGGTCTGGCACCGCCTGTTCTTCGAGGAAGCCGGCCGCCCCGGCCGCGTGCTGGGCCGCGCCATGCCCTTGCAGGTGGCCGCATGAACGAGACCCTGGTGAACGAAAACCTTCCAGCGCAGAACAACCCCCCGCGCGGCCGCGGCCAGCACGTGGTGCACGTGACCACCGTGCACCCGCGCGACGACATCCGCATCTTCCGCAAGGAGTGTGTGTCGCTGGCACGTGCCGGCTACCGCGTCACGCAAGTGGTGGGCGATGGGCGAGGCGATGTCGAGGTCGACGGCGTGCGCATCGTCGATATCGGCCCACGCCCCGCCGGCCGCCTGGCGCGCATGCGCCAGCAGCCGCGCGCGGCCCTGGCCGCGGTGCTGGCCGCGCAGCCGGCGCTGGTGCATTTCCACGACCCCGAACTGCTGCCGCTGGGCGTGCAGCTCGCGCGGCGCGGCCTGCCGGTGGTGTACGACGCGCACGAAGACGTGCCGCGGCAGATCCTCACCAAGCAGTGGATCCCGGGAGCGCTGCGCGGTGCGGTTGCGGCTGCTTTCGAGTGGTACGAGAACCACCAGGTCGCCCGCCTGTCGGCCGTGGCCGCGGCCACGCCGCACATCGCCGCGCGTTTTGCGAAGGTGGCGCGGCTTGCGGTGAACGTGAGCAACTTCCCGCGCACGGACGAGCTGGCGCCGCCGGCCGAGGCGGTGCCGCGCGAACGCGCCGTCTGCTACGTGGGCGGCTTGATGCGCACCCGCGGCCTGCTGCAGATGGTGCGCGCCATGCCGCATGCGCCTGGCGTGACGCTGGTGCTGTGCGGCAGCTTCGAAGACGCGGCCTTCGAGGCCGAGATGCGCGCCGAGCCCGGCTGGGCGCAGGTGCAGTACCTGGGCCAGGTGGACCGCGCCACCGTGCGCAGCGTGCTGGCGCGCTGCAGCGCGGGGCTGGTGACGCTGCTGCCCATGCCGAGCTACCTCGATTCATTGCCCATCAAGATGTTCGAGTACATGTCGGCCGAGCTGCCCGTCATCGCCTCGAACTTCCCGCTGTGGCAGGGCATCGTCGAAACCACCGGCTGCGGCCTGTGCGTGGACCCAGCCGACCCGCGCGCCATCGGCCGCGCGGTGCTGGATTACGTGGAGCACCCCGCGCGCGTGTTCGCCGCCGGCCGTGCCGGCCGCCGCGCGGTTCTGCACACCTACCACTGGCCCGCGGCCGAGCGCGAACTGCTCGCGCTCTACGCGCAACTCTTGCCCTGAAGATCGCCGGCCTGCCGTGAACATCCTGCTGATCAACCACTACGCCGGCAGCCCGGCGCTGGGCATGGAGTTCCGCCCCTACTACCTGGCGCGCGAGTGGGTGCGCGCCGGGCACCGCGTGCAGATCGTCGCGGCCGACCACTCGCACGTGCGCGCTGTGCAGCCGCCGCCCGGCGACAGCGTGGTGGAGGGCATTCGCTACCGCTACTACGCCGCGCCCGCCTACCAGGGCAATGGCCTGGGTCGTGTGAAGAACATCTGGGCCTTCCTGCGCCGGCTCTGGGCCGACACGCCGCAGCTGCTGGCCGAAGCCAGGCCCGACGTGGTGATCGCCAGCAGCACCTACCCGATGGACATCTGGGTGGCGCGGCGCCTCGCGCGGCGCGCCGGGGCGAAGCTGGTCTACGAGGTGCACGATCTGTGGCCGCTGAGCCCCATCGAGCTCTCGGGCATGTCGCGCCGCCACCCCTTCATCGTGCTGTGCCAGGCGGCGGAAGACGCGGCCTACCGCGATGCCGATGTCGTGGTGAGCATGCTGCCCAAGGTGCACGGCTACATGGCCAGCCGCGGGCTCCATCTGAAGAAGCTGCACATCGTGCCCAACGGCATCACGCTGGACGAGTGGGCGGGCGAGCCCGAGGCGCTGCGCAGCGACGCAGCGCAGGCCCTGGCCGCCGCGCGCTTGCACACGGAAGGAGGCGCCGTGGTGGGCTACGCCGGCAGCATGGGCGAGCCCAACGCGCTGGACGTGCTGCTGGACGCGGCGGCGCTGCTGCGCGAGGCCCCGTTCCGCTTCGTGCTGGTGGGCAGCGGGCACGAGCAGGCCCGGCTGGCCGCGCGCGTGGCGGACGAGGGCCTGACGAACGTGACCATGCTGCCCCCCATCCCCAAGGCCCAGGTGCGCAGCTTTCTGGCGCAGGTGGACATCGCGTACATCGGCTGGCAGCGCGTGTCGCTGTACCGCTTCGGCATCGCGCCGAACAAGCTGATGGACTACATGATGGCCGCGCGCCCCGTGCTGCACAGCGTGGAGGCCGGCAACGACCCCGTGGCCGAAGCCGGCTGTGGGCTGACCGTGCCACCGCAAGACCCGGGCGCCGTGGCTGCCGGGCTGCGGCAGCTGGCCGCGCTGCCCGCCACGGAACGCGCGGCCCTGGGCGAACGTGGCCGTGCCTTCGTGCAGGCCCACCACACCTACCCGGTGCTGGCGCGGCGCTTCATCGAGGCGGTGTCGTGAGCGGTCCCCGCCAGCCTACCGAGCCCACCGAGCCCGATGCCGTGGTGCAGCGCTACGCGCGGCGCGCGGTGAGCGGCCTCTACAGCCCCTTGCGCCCCGAAGTCTGGCAAGGCCTGCAGGAACGCCAGCGCGTGATGCTGCGTGGTTTTGCAGCGCGCGGCTGCACCGACCTGGCCGCGCTGCGTTTCGCCGAGGTGGGCTGCGGCAGCGGGGGCAACCTGCTGGAGCTGCTGCGCCTGGGCGCCGACCCGGCCTTGCTCACGGGCCTGGAACTGCTGCCCGAACGCCACGCCGCCGCGCGCCGCGCGCTGCCCGAGGCCACCGCCGTCTGGCTGGGTGATGCGCTGCAGGCGCCCGCCACCTTGCTGGCCCCGGCCAGCCAGGACGTGGTGCTGCAGAGCACGGTCTTCAGCAGCCTGCTCGACGACAACTTCCAGCAGCGCCTGGCCGACACGATGTGGGGCTGGCTCAAGCCCGGCGGTGCGGTGCTCTGGTACGACTTCACCGTGAACAACCCCCGCAACCCTGACGTGCGCGGCGTGCCCCTGCGCCGGGTGCGTCAACTCTTTCCGCGCGGCCACGTTACAGCGCATCGGGTGACGCTGGCGCCGCCCTTGGCCCGGGTGGTGTGCCGCTGGCACCCGGTCTTCTACACGCTCTTCAACAGCCTGCCACCGCTGCGCACGCACGTGCTGGCCTGGGTGCACAAGCCCTGAGCCGGCCTTGCGCCCGCCGGCCGTGCGGGCTGCCCCTGATAATTCACCATGCCCGCCGAGACCTCGCCCGCCCTGCCATTTCTGCCTTTTGCGCTGCCCGAGATCGGCGAAGAAGAGATCGCCGAAGTCGTTGACGCGCTGCGCAGCGGCTGGGTGACCACCGGCCCCAAGACACGCCAGTTCGAAGGCGATTTCGCCGCCTTCCTGGGTGATGAGACGCGCGGCGAGCGTGTGCACTGCATCGCCGTCAACAGCGCCACCGCCGGCCTGCACCTGGCGCTGGAGGCCCTGGGCATCGGCCCCGGCGACGAAGTCATCACCACCACGCACACCTTCACCGCCACCGCCGAGGTGGTGCGCTACCTGGGTGCTGACGTGAAGCTGGTCGACATCGACCCGGCCACGCTCAACATCTGCCCGAAGGCCGTGGAAGCCGCCATCACGCCGCGCACCAAGGCCCTCATGCCGGTGCACTACGCGGGCCTCGCGGCCGACATGCCGGCCTTGCTGGCCTTGGCCAGGAAGCACGGCCTCAAGGTGGTGGAAGACGCCGCGCACGCGCTGCCCACCACTTGCGAAGGCCGCTTGGTGGGCACGCTGGACAGCGACGCCACCGTCTTCAGCTTCTACGCCAACAAGACCATCACCACGGGCGAAGGCGGCATGCTGGTGACGCGCGACGACGCGCTGGCCAAGCGCGCCAAGCTGATGCGGCTGCACGGCATGAACCGCGATGCCTTCGACCGCTACACCGCCAAGGTGCCGAGCTGGTACTACGAGGTGGTGGCGCCGGGCTTCAAGTACAACCTGACGGACATTGCGGCGGCTCTGGGCATCCAGCAGCTGAAGCGCGCGCAGGCCTTCTACGAGCAGCGGTGCCGCCTCGCGGCGGCCTATGACGAAGCCTTGGCCGGCTTGCCCGTGATCCTGCCGCCGAAGGGCCGGCCGGGCCACCAGCACGCGTGGCACCTGTACGTTCTGCGCCTGGCCGAGGGCGCCGCGATTGGGCGCGACCGTTTCATCGAGAAGCTCTTCGAGCAGGGCGTGGGCTGCAGCGTGCACTACATCCCGCTGCACCTGCACCGCTACTGGCGCGACCGCTACGGCCTGAAGCCCGAGATGTTCCCGCACAGCCAACATGCCTTCGAGCGCATGGTGAGCCTGCCGCTGTACACGCGCATGGGCATCGCCGATGTCGAACGTGTGGCCCGCGCCGTGCGCGTGGCGCTGGCCTGAGAGGCAGGCCTTGCAGCCCTGCCCGGCCAGCCGGGGTGATTGAAACGCCGTGTTCAAGCGAAGCTTCGACCTGCTTGCCGCAGGCGCCGGCCTGCTGGCGCTGGCGCCGCTGTTCGCGTTGCTGGCGCTGCTGATCAAGCTCGACAGCCCGGGGCCGGTGTTCTTCCGCCAATGGCGCGTGGGGCGCCACGGCGAGCCCTTCCGCATCTTCAAGTTCCGCACGATGACCGTGCAGCAGCGGCCCGGCGGCCCCGAGGTGACGGTGGCCGGCGATGCCCGCATCACGCGCACCGGCGCCGTGTTGCGGCGCTGGAAGCTCGACGAACTGCCGCAGCTCATCGACGTGCTGCGCGGCACCATGAGCCTGGTGGGCCCGCGCCCCGAAGTGCCGCGCTACGTGGCGCACTACCCGCCGGCCTGGCGCGAGCGGCTGCTGAGCGTTCGCCCGGGCATCACCGATTTCGCTTCCGTGCGCTACCGCAACGAGAACGAGTTGCTCGCCCGCGCCGACAACCCCGAGCGCGAATACATCGACGTGGTGCTGCCCGCGAAACTGCGCTACGCGCTGCACTACGTCGACAACCCCTCGCTGGCCAGCGACCTGCGCGTGCTGGGCCTCACACTGCGTACCGTCTTCGCCCCCCGCCTGCCTTCGCCCTGGAGCTTGCTGCCCATGAAAGACAGTCCTTTCTGGCCCTGGCTGGACCGCAAGATGTCGGCCCTGAGCCCGCGCAACCGCGCCCTCGCCACCGCGGTGGACGGCCTGGTGGTGCTGGCCTGCTGGCACATCACCTACCTCTTCCGCCTGGGTTTCGAGCGCTGGCAGCCCGGCCGGCCCTGGTACGACGACTACGTGTCTTTCGGCGTGGTGGCGGCCTACCTGCTGGCCATGGCGCTGACGGGGGTTCCGCGCGGGCTGTGGCGCTTCTTCGGCTTCGACGACTTCAAGCGCATCGCCATGGCCTGCGGCCTGGCCGGGCTGGTGAGCGCCGTGGCGGTGCTGATGGCGCAGCTGGTGGGCGTGGCGCGCGCGGTGCTGGTGCTGCACCCGCTGTTCTGCCTGCTGGCGCTGTGCCTGCTGCGCATGGGCTACCGCATGCTCTGGGAGCACGCGCGCGCCTGCGCCAGCGGGGAAGACTTCGAGCAGCGCCGCGCCATCGTGCTGGGCGCGGGTGACGCGGGCCGGCGCGTGGTGAACACGCTGCACCGGCGCGACGGCTGGGTCATCCTGGCGCTGCTGGACGACGACCGCGCCAAGTGGGGCCTGCGCGTCGGTGGCGTGGGGGTGGAAGGCGGGCTGGGCGACCTGGCGCTGCCGCACGTGCTGGCGGGCGCCACCCACGTCATCGTCGCCCTGCCGGGGGCCAGCGCCGAGGAGCAGGGCCGTGTGCTCGAACTGGCACGACAGACCGGCCTGGCCGTGATGACGGTGCCGCCGCGCGGCGCGCTGCAGGCCGACGAAGCGGTCTAGAACAAGGCCGGGAGAACGGGCTGAACCGGCCCGGCGTGCTGGTCGTGCTGGTGCTCAGCGCCGCGCGAGCGAGCCGGCCACCTCGGCGTTCACCTCGTCGGCGGGCCGGAACTCGGGCACGAGGTTGCGCACCTGCCGCAGCATGGCTTCGGTGTCGCCGCCGTCGCAGGCCTGGCGCAGCACGCCCAGCATCTTGTCGAGCAGCGAAGGGTCGATGTGGCGCTCGCGCGCACACAGGATGCGTGGGTGGCCGCTGGGCACCACGTTGTCGCCGATCAGCAGCTCTTCGAAGAGCTTCTCGCCCGGGCGCAGGCCCACGGCCTTGATCTCGATGTCGCCACCCGGGTTGTCGGCCGTTTTTTCGCTCAAACCCGAGAGCCGGATCATCGAACGCGCCAGGTCGGCGATGCGCACCGGCTCGCCCATGTCGAGCACGAAGACCTCACCACCGCGCGCCATCGCACCGGCCTGGATGACCAGCTGCGCCGCCTCGGGGATCAGCATGAAGTAGCGGATGATGTCCGGGTGCGTGATGGTGATGGGGCCGCCGGCCTGGATCTGGCGGCGGAACAGCGGCACCACCGAGCCTGAAGAACCCAGCACATTGCCGAAGCGCACCATGGCGAACACCGTGCCCGGTGCGCGCAGCGCGGCGGCCTGGAATACCAGCTCGGCCACGCGCTTGCTGGCGCCCATCACGTTGGTGGGGCGCACGGCCTTGTCGGTGGAGATCAGCACGCAGGTCTCGACCCGCGCCTCGTGCGCGGCCTTGGCCACGTTGTAGGTGCCGAAGACGTTGTTGCGCAGGCCTTGCTGCACGTTGGCCTCGACGATGGGCACGTGTTTGTAGGCGGCTGCGTGGTAGACGGTCTGCACGCCTTCGCGCTGCATCATCTCGATCATCAGCGTGGCGTCGAGCACCGAGCCCAGGCAGGTGACCAGCGGCACGCCCTGGGCCGAGGCCAGCAGCTCGTGCTCGATGCTGTAGAGCGCAAACTCCGAGTGGTCGACCAGTACCAGACGCCGCGGGCGCTGCGTCAGGATCTGCCGGCAAAGTTCGCTGCCGATGGAGCCACCTGCGCCTGTGACGAGCACCACCTTGCCAGCGATGTTGCGCGCGAAGAGGCCGGGGTCGGGCGCCACCACGTCGCGGCCCAGCAGATCGGCCACGTCGACCTGGCGGATGTCGGCCACAGCCGGGTTGCCGTCGACCATCTCCACCAGACCGGGCAGGATCTTCACGGGCAGGCCGGTGGCTTCAACACGTTCGATCAGGGCGCGCTTTTGCGCAGCGCTGGCCGAGGGGATGGCGACGACGATCTGGGCGACGTCGTGGCGCAGCACGGCCTCGTCCAGGCTGGACGGGCTGTAGACGCGCAGCCCGCTGATGTTCTTCGTCTGGCGTTCGCGGCGGTCGTCGATGAAGCACACCGGCCGGTACTCGGTGCTGAACTGCATGGCCTGGGCAAGCTGCACGCCAGCATCGCCTGCGCCATAGATGGCGGTGCGCACCCGGCCCCTGGAGCCCGGACGCACGCTGCGGCGCAGCAGCGTGCGCGCCACGAAACGCGAGGTGATGACGTAGGCGAAGGCGATGAACCAGAAGATCAGCAGCGCGCTGCGCGGCAGGGCCTGCAACTGCATGAACACCGCGGCGCCGTAGACCAGCAGCACCACTGCCGCCAGTGCCGCGCCGGCAACGGCGAGCACGCTCAGGTCGATGTAGCGCACCACCGTGCGGTACAGGCCGGCGAGGGCCATCACCGGCAGCGCCATCAGGGCGAGCCCGATTTGCATGGGCAGCGCGGTCTCGAGCGCGTTTTCCAGCCCGCCCAGCCGCAATGCGACAGCCAACACCATGCAAATCGGCAGGCAGAGGGCGTCGCCGCCGACCATCACCACCATCTTCGCCGTGGGCGACAACTGCGCCAGGCGACGGATCACGTACATCGGGGACAGTGGGACCATGCGAGAACGCAACCGATTGTTTTTGTCGGCCGGCTTGCAGTCGGCAAACTTGAATGTCGAGGCCTGTAAGGGGCGTATGACCCAGCGTACGAGCAATCACCTACCCGCCTGATTATCCAACCGGCGTAAGACGCAGCGTTGATATCTGCTGGACTCAGGCGCTGTCGGCTTCCAGTACGTGACCGGCAAGCAACACCCCGCCGTCCCGCAACCAGGCGTTTGCCTTCAGCGTGGAACCGCCGCCGGCAATCGCGCCCGCGCCCAGGCGTGCACCATCGCCTGCAGTGACGTCGTGATCCAGAACAGCGCCAACATTGATGATCACTTGGCGGCCAACAGTGACGCCCGTGCTCACAACGGCGCCGGCCATCACTGCCGTGCCTTCCGCCAGCGAGGCGTGGCCGCTGACCCAGGCCCTCGGGTGCACCACCGTTGCCAACTGGAAGTTCTGTTGACGCAAGGATGCACCGATGGCCACCCTGGCCTTGTTGTCGCCTATGGCCACGATGACATGCCCCGCGAGGTGGCGCCATTGCGCCAGATCTGCGAGGCGCCCCAACACAGGCAAACCACACCAGGATCCCAGCGCAGGGCCCCGGTCATCGATGAACCCGCAAGGTTGCCAACTCCCCTGGGCCCACGCGGCGTCTACCACTGCGCGTCCGAACCCGCCTGCACCGACGACGAGCAACGGTGTCATCCGGCACCTTGCGCTTTGCGGTCGCCCGCTTTGTATCGATATACCAGCGCCACCACGGGCAGCATGGCGCAAGCCGCGCCCAGCGCGCCGTCTATCCAGCGCAGGCCAACCGCCAAGGCCCACGGGAACAGCCACAAGAGGTTGATGGCCAAGACCGCCAACGTCACCGCCTTGTGCGAGCCGTGGCGCCTCGAGGCGTATTGGTAGGCATGGTTGCGGTGGGCCACATGGAAGCTCTCACCACGCTTCACGCGGCGCAGCAGCGTGGTGGTCGCGTCCACCAAGAAGCAGGCACTCAGGATGAGCCAGCTCCAGAGCAATTGTGGCTCTTGCGTGGCCGCCCACAGCGTCATCACGCCAATGAAAAACCCGAGGAATCCACTGCCTGCGTCGCCCATGAAGATGCTGGCGGGCGGGAAGTTGAACACCAGAAAACCGGCAATGCTGGCCGCAAAAACAAGGCCCACCATCCAGCCGCTCGCACCAGGCAGCAGGGCCCAGATCAATGCACCGCCAGCGGCCACCGAAATGCCCTCCATCGCCGCAATGCCGTCGATCCCGTCCATGAAATTGAACAGGTTGACCGACCACACAACGTAGATGACGGCCAGCGGCAGGGCCAACCAACCGAGGTGCACGGGGGTCCAGAAAGCTTCGAGAGGCGGCAGCGGAGCCAAGAGCGCCACAGCCCCGATCGCAGCCAGCAAGTGGCCTGCGAAGCGGACGCGTGCCGAGAGCCCGCGCTTGTCATCGATGAAGCCCAGCAAAGCCACCAGTGCGCCACCCACGCCCAAGCCCAGGGCCAGGCGCAGGTCCATCCAACCCAGGGCTGCCAGCGCCACGGTTGCCAGCAAGGTGGATACGACGATGGCAACGCCACCGCCCCGCGGTGTCGGTGCGGAATGGGAACTGCGCTCGTTGGGAACATCGAGCAACTGGGCGCGCAGGGCGTACCGGCGTACCCAGGCCGTCAACCAGCACGACAACAAAAACACGGCCACGCCACCCACCGCGGCGCCGACCCATGCCGACCAACTGGTGCTCATGGATGAAAAAGATGCAAGGAACGGATCACGCGGCCTGTTTTTCGGCCAAGAAGGACGCGGCTGCGCGCTGCAGACCTTGGTCCAGCGTCAGCGGGGGCTGCCAGCCCAGCACGGTTCGCGCGCTGCTGCTGTCCACCTGCAGAGACCCCAGCAGGCGGTGCGCGATGCTGGACTTGCCCAGCGCCCCCAGGGCCAGGCGGAGCACCCCAGGCGGTACGGGCAGCAAGCGTGCCGGGCGACCCAGCGCCAGCCCCAGGCGGCGCAAGAGTTCGGTGGTGGACACGTCCTCGCCGTCGGAGGCGAGGAAGGTGTGCCCGGGTGCGTCTGGGTGTTGAGCGCAGGCCAACAGGAGGCTGCAGAGGTTGTCCTGCGATACCAAGCTGCGGCGGTTGTCGATGGCGCCCAGTGGCAGCGGTATGCCGCGGTGCAGCCAGCCCATCATGCTGCGGAAGTTGGCTTTCACGCCCGGTCCGTAAACCAGCGGTGGACGCACCACCACGACCTGAAGGGCGCTGCGCTCTGCTACTTGCCACAACAAGCCTTCAGCCTCGGCCTTGCTTTGTCCGTAGGGGTCGTGCGGGTCGGGCGCATCGTTGGCCAGGTACCGACGGCCCGGCGCTGTGCCCTCGCCGTTGACTTTGATGGAGCTAACGTAGACCAACCGCTTGACGCCGGCGCGCAGCGCTGCTTCCGCTAGCGCCAGCGTGCCTTGTGTATTGACACGGCGAAATGCGGCCAGCGGATCGGCCTCGGTGTCGCGCATGACATGAACACGAGCGGCCAAGTGAACGATGGTGTCGATGCCGGCAAGGGCAGACTCTGCGTGCGGCGCCGAGCCGTCGAAGTCGAGCTGCACCATGTCGTAGCCGGCTGGTGCGATTCGGGGTAAGCGACGGAATGCGGCCACACCCTGAATCTCGGGACATTGGGCTATCAACCGCATGAAACCTGAGCCGACGAAGCCGGACGCACCTGTGACGAGTATTCGCATTTGCCTGAAATTCTAGGCGCTAGATCACAAGCATCCCGTGCTCGTTGCGGCGAGCAAACAAGACGAGCCCGGCGCTGCGGATTCGCTTGCTATCATTCTTGTGTACCGAGGGTTCGCCGCTCCTCCGGCCGGCTCTTGCGGCGGTTTGCGGATGATCACACAAGCAGCCACAGTGGTCAGGCCTACCAGCCGCCCGAACAGCGGGGTCAACTCGGCAAACTTCGCCCCTAACCCCGAGCCCTCTTGATGACAGATTTTGTATGGCCCCGCAAGACCCTGGGGTTGATTCCCGCCCGTGGCGGATCGAAGGGCATCCCGCGCAAGAACATCAAACTGATGGCGGGGAAGCCGCTGATCGCCTGGGCCATCGAGTCCGCTCTGCGTGCCCCTTCGCTCGCTGCAGTCGCGGTCACTACCGACGACCTTGAGATCGCGGAAGTTGCTCGGCAGTACGGCGCACAGGTGCCCTTCCTTCGTCCGGCTGAACTGGCTCGCGATGACACGCCCGGCGTCGATCCAGTGCTGCATGCGTTGGATCAATTGCCGCAGTACGACAGTGTCCTATTGCTGCAGCCGACTTCACCCCTTCGCACGACGGCTGACATTGAGGCGTGTTTGACGTTGGCTCAAATCACCAGCGCGCCGTGCGTCGTTTCGGTTTCCCCTGCCCAGCAACACCCGTACTGGATGTACCGCATCGACGAACGGCAACTGTTGCAGGGCTTATTCGACCTACCTCAGGTGACGAGGCGGCAGGATCTTCCGCCGATCTATGCTGCTAACGGCGCGTTGTATTTTGCCGATGCCTCTTGGTTGCGCCGGCGGCGCGCATTCATTTCCCCTGAGACGGCTGCCTTCGTCATGCCTGCGGCGAGTGCCGTCGACCTTGACACGCCGCTGGACTGGAAATTGGCAGAACTCTTGCTGAAGGAGACCTTGCAATGAAAAAGATACTCGTCACGGGCGCGGATGGTTTCATCGGCTCACATTTGACCGAGGCACTGGTTCGCCAGGGCTACGACGTACGCGCCTTCGTGCTCTACAACTCCTTCAATTCCTGGGGCTGGCTGGACCACTGCGCCGAGGATGTGAAGGGCCGCTTTGAGGTCTTCGCCGGCGACGTGCGCGACCCCAACGGCGTGCGTGCCGCGATGAAGGGCTGCGACGCCGTGCTGCACTTGGCGGCGCTGATCGCGATCCCGTACTCCTACCACTCGCCCGACACCTACGTCGACACGAACATCAAGGGCACGCTGAACATCGTGCAGGCCGCCCGTGATCTGGGCGTGTCCAAGGTCGTGCACACCTCAACCAGCGAGGTCTACGGCACCGCACGCTTCGTGCCCATCACCGAGGAGCACCCGCTGCAGGGGCAGTCGCCCTACTCGGCCAGCAAGATCGGTTCCGACCAGATCGCGATGTCGTACTACTCGTCCTTCGCGACGCCGGTAGCCATCGTGCGACCGTTCAACACGTATGGCCCGCGACAGTCGGCACGTGCCGTCATCCCAACCATCATCACGCAGATCGCTAACGGCAAGCGCTCACTCAAACTGGGCGCGATCCACCCTACGCGCGACTTCAATTTCGTATCCGACACGGTGTCGGGCTTCATCGCGGCCTTGAAGTCCGAGCGCGTACTTGGGCAGGTGGTCAACGTTGGCAGCAACTTCGAGATTTCCGTCGGCGACACGGCCGCTACCATCGCCGAACTGATGGGTGTGTCGGTTGAAATCACGACCGACGACCAGCGCCTGCGCCCCGACAAAAGCGAGGTCGAGCGGCTGTGGGCCGCCAACGCCAAGGCGCAGGAACTGATGGGCTGGCAGCCGTCTTACGGCGGCGGCGAGGGCCTGCGCCGTGGCTTGGCCGAGACCATCGCCTGGTTCCGCGAACCTGCCAATCTCGCCCGCTACAAGGCCGATATCTACAATATCTAGGTTTGTGCGGCCTGCCATCCCCAGCAGGCGCCGAGTCCTTCAGGGCATACAAATGCGTGAAATCAACTTTGGCGGGCGCCTTGTGGGCCCTGCCCATCCCCCCTTGGTGATCGCCGAAATCGGCATCAACCACGAAGGCAGCCTGCAGACGGCCTTCGAGATGGTCGACGCCGCAGCCGCCGCCGGCGTCGAGGTGGTCAAGCACCAGACCCACGTTGTCGAAGACGAGATGAGCCATGCGGCCAAGCAGGTGATTCCGGGTAATGCCAAGGAGTCCATCTACGAGATCATGGCGCGCTGCGCGCTGAATGAGGCGGACGAGACGCGTCTGAAGGAATACGTCGAGTCCAAGGGCATGCTGTTCATCAGCACGCCGTTCTCGCGTGCCGCTGCCGACCGCTTGGAGCGCATGAAGGTCAAGGCCTACAAGATCGGCTCGGGTGAGTGCAATAACTACCCGCTGCTGCGCCACGTGGCTTCGTTCGGTAAGCCGATCATCCTGAGCACCGGGATGAACACCATCGAAAGCGTGGCCAAGGCGGTTGACATCTTCGAAGCCGCGCGTGTCCCCTACGTGCTGTTGCACACCACCAACCTGTACCCCACGCCGCCGCACTTGGTGCGGCTGGGCGCAATGGTGCAGCTGGCGCAGGCCTTCCCGAATGCCGTGGTGGGCCTTTCCGACCACACGGTCAACAACCTCGCCTGCTTTGGCGCCGTGGCGCTGGGAGCCTGCGTGCTGGAGCGTCACTTCACCGACAGCATGCAGCGCAAGGGTCCAGACATTGTCTGCTCGATGGACGTGCAGGCCTGTCGCGAACTCATCGAAGGCAGCCGCATGCTGCATCTTGAACTGGGCGGCACCAAGGGGCCGACACCGGAAGAGCAGGTCACGATGGACTTCGCCTTCGCGACTGTCGTGACAATCGCGCCCGTGCGCGCTGGCGAGGCCTTCACCGAGGACAACCTCTGGGTCAAGCGACCGGGCACCGGCGAACTCCTGGCCGACCGCTACGAAGACGTGCTCGGCAAGCTGGCCGTGCGCGATCTGCCGGCGGACAGCCACTTGGCCGCGGCCGACGTGGCCTGGTAGCCGAAGACAGAATGCCAGGCATCCTGGTCACCGGCGCCAGCGGCTTTCTCGGCCGTGCCCTGCATGCCCGACTGGTCGGCGACGGGTTGCCCGTAGTGGCGGCCGCGCGGCGGGCCGTGCCGGGCATGCTGCAGGTGCCGGACTACATGCAGTGCCCGGTAAGCGAGATCACTGTGCATGCGGCCGAGGAGCCTGATCGCGGCAAGGTCAACGCGATGGGTGCAGCCTATGTGGAGACCAGTGCACG
The DNA here is from genome assembly GCA_001295865.1 of beta proteobacterium AAP65. Taxonomy (GTDB): domain Bacteria; phylum Pseudomonadota; class Gammaproteobacteria; order Burkholderiales; family Burkholderiaceae_C; genus Rubrivivax. The sequence goes on along the minus strand of LJHW01000056.1, from coordinate 760 downwards.
TGTGCTGAAGGCCTTGCTGGCGCGCACGGGCTGGATGGTCTATGTGTCCTCCGGCGTGGTCTACGGTGATGTCAGCGAGTCGCCTTGCTGCGAAGACGCCCCCGTGGTGCCCGCCGACATCTACGCCCAGGCCAAGCTGCACAACGAACGGCTGGTTCTGGAGGCTGGGGGCACTGTGTTGCGCCTCTCGAACTTGTTCGGGGTTGGCATGTCGGCCAACAACGTATTGTCCGACATCGCGCGGCAACTGCCTGGTGAAGGCCCGTTGCGTGTACGGGACCAGTATCCGGTGCGTGACTTCCTTGCCGTCGACGAGGCAGCGCAGGCTACGGCGCTGTGCTTGCGCCGCGGCCTGCGCGGCGTGCTCAACCTCGGCTCAGGGACCGGTCTGTCCGTGTGCGAGGTGGCGCGCGTGGCGCTCCGAGCCGCCGGGCAGGACGGTCGTGCCATCGAGTCCACCCAACCTTCTGGTCGCAGGTCGGTCAACATCCTCAATATCAGCCTGGCCAGACAAGCCCTGGGCTGGGAGCCTAGCGTCGCCGAAGCGGCGTTGGGCCGGTTCTTCATCATCGGAGCAAGTCAGTGAGTACCAAACGCAAGATCGCCATCTTCACGGGCAACCGTGCGGAGTACGGGCTTCAATTTCCCATCCTGAAGGCCGTCAGCGAGCACCCGGGGCTAAGCTACCAACTGGTGGTGTCGGGCGCTCATCTCGACAGTCAGTTTGGCCGCACGCTCGACGAGATCCGCGACGACGGCT
>LJHW01000055.1 GCA_001295865.1 beta proteobacterium AAP65 | reverse complement strand
GGCACCCGCGCCTAACCCACCCACCCCTGGCCCCGCCTTGAACCTCGTCCAGCCCGGCTCTTTCCTGACCCTGCACTACCGCCTGTCGGGCCCCGACGGCGCCACCGTGGTCAACACCTTCGACGACAAGCCCGCCACGCTGTCGCTGGGCACGGGCCAGCTCGCGCCGGCCATCGAGGAGCGCCTGCTCGGCCTGGCCGAGGGCGCACACACGCAGTTCGAGCTGCCGGCCGGCGCCGCCTTCGGCCCGCGCAACCCCGAGATGCTGCAGCGCGTGAAGCTGAGCCTGCTGCACCAGCTGGGCGAGCCCGATGCCGAGTACCAGGTGGGCGACGTGGTGGAGTTCCCCACACCCGACGGCCAGGGCAGTTATGCCGGCGTCGTGCGCGAGACCGGCAGCACGGGCGCTGAGCCCTGGCTGCTTTTTGATTTCAACCACCCGCTCGCCGGCCAGCCCGTGCGCTTCGAGGTGAAACTGCTGGGGGTGCTGTGATCACCGACAAAAACGGCGAAGTGCTGCTGGCCGAACCGCGCGGCTTCTGCGCGGGCGTGGACCGCGCCATCGAGATCGTCGAACGCGCGTTGCTGAAGTTCGGCCGCCCGATCTACGTGCGCCACGAGATCGTGCACAACACCTACGTGGTGAACGACCTCAAGGCCAAGGGCGCCATCTTCATCGAAGACCTGGCCGACGTGCCGCCCGGCGCCACGCTGGTGTTCAGCGCCCACGGCGTGAGCAAGGCCGTGCGTGTGGAAGCGGCGCAGCGCGGCTTCCAGGTGTTTGATGCCACCTGCCCGCTGGTGACCAAGGTGCACGTGGAGGTGGCCAAGCTCGCGAAAGAGGGCTTCGAGTTCATCATGATCGGCCACAAGGGTCACCCCGAGGTGGAAGGCACCATGGGCCAGCTCAGCGAGGGCATCTACCTCGTGGAAGACGTGCCCGATGTTGAAAAGGTGAAGCCGCGTGGCGACAAGCTCGCGGTGGTGACGCAGACCACGCTGAGCGTGGACGACGCCGCGGCCATCCTGGCCGAGGTGAAGCGTTTCTTCCCGCATGTGCGTGAGCCCAAGAAGCAGGACATCTGCTACGCCACGCAGAACCGGCAAGACGCCGTGAAGGTGCTGGCGCCGAAGGTGGACGTCGTCATCGTGGTGGGCAGCCCCACCAGCAGCAACAGCAACCGCCTGCGTGAGCTGGCCGAGCGCCTGGGCACCGAGGCGCACATGGTCGAAGGCGCGCAAGACCTGCAGGAAGCCTGGTTCGAAGGCCGCCAGCGTGTGGGCCTGACGGCCGGCGCCAGCGCGCCCGATGTGCTGGTGCAGGCCGTCATCGACCGCCTGCGCGAGTTCGGCGCCACCAGCATCCGCAACATGGACGGCGTGGTGGAAGACGTGCACTTCCCGCTGCCGCGTGGGCTGGGCCACCGCAGCATGGCTGAGATTCCGGTTTCCCGATCCTGACGGCCGCCGCTGCCTTGCCCCTGGCATGACAACGGCGCCCCGCAGGCGCCGTTTTCTCGTGCCGAACCCCACGCACACATACCCCAGCATTCAAGGACATCGCCATGCTCGACCCCAACCTGCTGCGCCGCGAGCTCGACACCGTGGTGGCGCAACTGCAGCGCCGCAAGAACCCCCAGCCCTACCTCGACGTGGCGCGCTACAGCGCGCTGGAAGCCGAGCGCAAGGCCATCCAGACCGAAACCGAACAGCTGCAGGCCCAGCGCAACGCCGCCAGCAAGCAGATCGGCATGCGCAAGGGCAAGGGCGAAGACACGACGGCGCTGATGGCCGAGGTGGCCGGCATCGCCGACCGCCTGAAGGCCGGTGCCGATCGGCTGGATCAACTGCAGGCCGAACTGCTGGCGCTGCAGCAGGGCCTGCCCAACCTGCCGCAGGCCGATGTGCCCGAGGGCGCCGATGAACACGGCAACGTCGAGCAGCGCCGCTGGGGCACCCCTGGCAGCTACGACTTCACGCCGCGCGACCACGTCGACATCGGCGCCGCGCTGGGCATGGACTTCGAGACCGGCGCACTGCTCAGCGGCAGCCGTTTCACCTTCCTGCGCGGGCCCATGGCGCGGCTGCACCGCGCACTCGCGCAGTTCATGCTGGACAAGCAGACGCTGGAGCACGGCTACACCGAGTGCTACACGCCCTACATCGTCAACCGCGAGGTGCTGGAAGGCACGGGCCAGCTGCCCAAGTTCAAGGAAGACATGTTCTGGGTCAGCCGCGGTGGTGACGAGACGCAGACCGAGCAGTACCTCATCAGCACCAGCGAGATCAGCCTCACCAACAGCGTGCGCGAGCGCATCCTGGAAGCGGAAGCACTGCCCATCAAGCTGACAGCGCACAGCCCCTGTTTCCGCAGCGAAGCGGGCAGCGCCGGGCGCGACACGCGCGGCTTGATCCGCCAGCACCAATTCGACAAGGTGGAGATGGTGCAGGTCACCACGCCCGAGACCAGTGCCGCGGCGCTGGAGCAGATGGTGGGCCATGCCGAGGCCGTGCTGCAGGCGCTGGAGCTGCCCTACCGCGTGGTGCTGCTGTGCACCGGCGACATGGGTTTCGGCAGCCAGAAGACCTACGACCTGGAGGTGTGGCTGCCGGCGCAGAACACCTACCGCGAGATCAGCAGCTGCAGCAACTGCGGTGATTTCCAGGCGCGGCGCATGCAGGCGCGTTTCCGCAACGCCAGCGGCAAGACCGAGTTCGTGCACACCCTCAACGGCAGCGGCCTGGCGGTCGGCCGCGCGTTGGTGGCGGTGCTGGAAAACCACCAGCAGGCCGACGGTTCGGTGCGCATTCCGGCCGCACTGCGGCCCTACATCGGCGGTGCCGAGGTGCTGCGCGCCGCTTGAAGCGGGCTGCAGGGGCGAGGCCTGCGCTAGAATGCGCGGCTTCGCTTGATGCGAGACCACAGGCCGGCGGCCCCGCCAGCCCAAGAACATCGGAGAGATGGCAGAGTGGTCGAATGCACCGGATTCGAAATCCGGCGTACTGGTCCTCCAGTACCGAGGGTTCGAATCCCTCTCTCTCCGCCAGTGACCTTTTGGCCCTCAGGGCCCGCCGCTGCAGAATCCGCTTTCTGATGCGTGCCCCCCAACCCACCCGCCACCCTGCACCCCAGGCCCTCGCCGCGGCCTTGGCGCTCGCGCTGCTGGGCGGCTGCGCCACCCGCGCGGTGGACGTGGCGCCCGTGGCGGCCAGCCCTGCCGAGTTCATCAGCTGGGATTGCGCGCGTCTCGACGACGAGCGCGATGCCGTGCAGCAGCGCGCCGCCGACGTCGCCTGGGCCGTGGATGAGCGGGCCGGCAACAACATCCTCGCACTCGGCATGGGCGTGGCGGTGTTCTGGCCGGCCATGCTGGCCTTGCGGCCCGAAGGCCTGGAGCAGGCCGAGCTCGCGCGCCTGAAAGGCCGCTTCGAGGCCCTGGAGTCGGCCGCCGCGCAGAAGAACTGCCCACCGCCGGGAGTGGATCTGCCAGCCGCGCGCGCCGCCGCGCTGCCGCTCGCGTTGGGTGAACGCCTGGTCTATGAAGACCGGTCGCGCGCCAGGGGGCCGGCCACCGAATGGGCGCTGCAGGTCGGCGCGCTGCGCCGCACCGAAACCGAGTACCGCCGCCGCACCGACGACAAGCCGGCCGGTGCCGCCCCGGCCGGCACCTGGCTGCAAGACCGCGCCGGCAACATCACCCAGGCCCCCGACGGCGCCTTGAGCTGGCCGCGTCTGCTGCGCGGCGAGCTCACGCTGGGTGCCGTGACCGCCGGGGAGATGCGCGTGGCCGGCGATGCGCTCACCCGCGCACGCTTGCGCGGCCAGGTGGTGGCCGTGGGCCCGCAGACGGTGGCCGGGCGCCGCTTCGATGTCATCGTGCTCGAACTCTTCGGCGATGCCCAGCGCGGCGACACCACCACGCGCGTCGATGGCGCCATGGTGGTCGACCGCGCCAGCGGCGTGCTGCTGCGCCTGGACCTGCGCAGCGCGATCAGCGAGTTCTCACTGCAGCGCCGCCTGGTGCGGGTGGAAGCCGCCGCGCCCGCCGGTGGCGGCTGAAGCGCGCGGCCGTGCCGCCGCGGCACGACACACATCTTTACCGCCCCCGCACAGCCGCGATACCGCGGGCCTGCACAGTCCATCCCATCGACAACCCCTGAGGATGACGCAGATGAACACCCGTCCCACCGCCGCCACTTTCACCGCCCGCCCGGCCCTGCGGGTGATGGCCGCCACCGTGCTGCTGGCCCTGGCCGCCGCCACCGCGCAGACCGCGCAAGCCCAGCCCGGCGGTGAGCCGCACGGCCCGCGCCACGGCATGCGCCACGGCGGCGCCGACCTGGCCATGGACAGCCCGCGCATGGTCGAGCGCATGCTCGATGCCGTGAGCGCCAGCGCCGAACAGCGTGCGCAGATCAAGCAGCTGGCCGATACGGCACGCGCCGAGATGCGGGCGCAACACGAATCAGGGCGCCAGCTGCGCGAACAGAGCGCCGCGCTCTTCGCCCAGCCCACGGTGGACGCCCGCGCCGCCGAGGCCCTGCGCCAGCAGATGCTGGCCCGCCACGACCAGGCCAGCAAGCGCCAGCTGCAGCTGATGCTCGACATCAGTCGCGTGCTCACGCCCGAGCAGCGCAAGCTGCTGGCCGACCGCATGGTGCAGCGCCGTGCGATGATGGAAAAGCATCGCGGCGAGAAGGGCGCCCGCCCCACCGCCGCCACCAAGCCCCAGACCTGAACCTGGGCCCGGGCGCCCGGGCGCCTGGCCGGCCCGGGCGCGCAGGCGCTATGCTGAAGTGCATCACGCCCTGCCTCCCCGGCCCGAGCGCCCGCCCGGTGCCCGCGCTGCCCTCTTGACGAGCCGATGAGCCGACTGCTCCTGATCGACGACGACACCCGCCTCACCGACATGGTGGGCGGCTACCTGCGCCAGAACGGCTACGAGGTCGAGACCGCCGGCTCGCTGGCCGCCGGCCGCGAGCGCCTGAAGCACACACTGCCCGACGCGCTGCTGCTCGACCTGATGCTGCCCGACGGCGACGGCCTCGACTTCACGCGCGAGATGCGCAGCGACGCCCGCACACGCCGCCTGCCGCTGCTGATGCTCACCGCCCGCGGCGAGCCCATGGACCGCATCGTCGGCCTCGAACTCGGTGCCGACGACTACCTGCCCAAACCCTTCGAGCCGCGTGAACTGCTGGCGCGTGTGAAGGCGCTGCTGCGCCGCGCCGCGCCCGAGGCCGGTGACGACGAGGTGCTGCGTTTCGGCCGCCTGGAGGTGGACCTTGGGGCGCGCCAGGCGCGCCTGGCCGGCCAGGCCTGCGACCTCACCAGCCACCAGTTCGAGCTGCTGACCGTGCTGGCGCGCAGCCCCGGCCGCGTGCTCACGCGCGACCAGATCATGGACGCGCTCAAGGGCCACCCGCTGGAGGCCTTCGACCGCAGCATCGACGTGCACATCTCGCGCATCCGCGCCCTCATCGAAGACGACCCCAAGAACCCCAAGCGTGTGCTGACGGTGCGCGGCGCCGGCTACGTCTTCGCGAAGAAGCAGGACTCCGAAGCTTGAAGGCCGCCGCTGCCCACGGCCCGGGCGTGATGCGCCGAGCCTGAGATGCGTTCGCTCTACGTCCGCATTTACCTCACGGTGCTGGCCGTGTTGGCGCTGTTCGCCGGCATCTCGGGTTGGGTGGTGCAGCGCCACCTCGACAGCCAGCGTGAAGAGCAGCGCCAGGTGATGCAGAGCGCCGTTCGTGAACGTGCAGAAGCCTGGGGTGAACTGCTGCAGCGGGCGCTGCCACCGCCCGAGGTCTCGCGCGAAGCGCAGACCGAGGCGTTGCGCGAGTGGTCGCAGCGCCTGCGCCTGCCGATGGCGCTGGACGATGCCGAAGGCCGGCGCATCGGCGCTTCTGACAGCTTTCTGCGCCGCGAGGCCGAGAACCCCGGCGGCCTGGGCGGCCGTGTGCAGGCCCTGCGCCTGGACGACGGCCGCACACTGTGGGTGCCGCGCCTGGCCGGTCTGGCCGGCGGCCTGCGCGCTGCCGCGGCCGCACGCGGGCCGGGCGAGCCACGCCCGCCCGAGCGCAGCGGGGCGTGGTTGCCGCCCGTGCCAGGCTTGCCTGGCGCCACGGCAGTGGGCGGGGGTTGGGGCCTCGTGGCTTTCCTGCTGGTGCTCTTTCTGGCCGTGGGCGCCGGTGCCTGGCCGGTGGTGCGCCGCCTCACGCGCCGGCTGGAGGCGCTGAAGCAGGGCGTGGAAGCCTTCGGTGCCGGCGCGCTGCACCAGCGTGTGGCCGAAGACGGCCGCGACGAGGTGGCGGCCGTGGGCGCCAGCTTCAACCGCGCCGCCACGCGCATCGAAGCGCTGCTGCGTTCGCACCAGAGCCTGCTGGCCAACGCCAGCCACGAGCTGCGTTCACCGCTGGCGCGCCTGAAGATGGCCGTGGCCATGCTGGAAGACGCTGCGCCGCCGCAGCGCGGCGCGTTGCGCAAGGAAATCGAGACGAACATTGGCGAGCTCGATGCGCTGGTGGAAGAGGTGCTGCTCGCCAGCCGCCTGGACGCCAGCGCCGCACTCGAGGTGCGCGAGCCCGTGGGCCTGCTCGGCCTGGCCGCCGAAGAAGCCGCGCGCGTGGGCGCGCAGGTGCAGGGTGAAGACCTCAGCGTGCGCGGCGACGAGCGCCTGCTGCGCCGCGCGCTGCGCAACCTGCTGGAAAACGCCCGCCGTTACGGCGGCAGCGACATCGACGCCACGGTGCGTGCCCGCGCCGGTGGCGGCGCCGAGCTGCGCGTGTGCGACCGCGGCCCGGGCGTGCCCGAGGCTTACCGCGAGCGCATCTTCGAAGCCTTCTTCCGGCTGCCCGGCCATGCCGAACGTGAAGGTGGCGTGGGCCTGGGCCTGAGCCTGGTGCGGCAGATCGCCGAGCGCCACGGCGGCCGTGTGCGCTGCGAGGCGCGCGAAGGCGGCGGCAGCTGCTTCGTACTCGAACTACCCGGCGCTTGAGCCGGGTGGCTTCAGCCTGAGAGCGCGGCCCGCTGCGCGTCGCGCTGCTGGCGCATCATCCACAGCATGAAGGCGCTCAGCGCCACGCCGGCCACCACCAGCCCGGCGGTGGCTGCCACCCAATAACCGGGTGCGCCCTGCAGCGCTGCGGGCACCTTGCCGCTGACGTTGAAGGCCAGTTGGTAACCGCCCCCCAGGCCCACGCCCCACAGCGCGGCCACGTAGATCAGCACCGGCACGGTGGCGATCTTGTACGCGCGCAGCACGAAGGCGGCGATGGTCTGTGCCGCGTCGGCCACATGGAAGACGGCCAGCCAGGCCACCAGCGGCAGCGCCGCGGCCAGCACGGCGGTGTCTTGCGAATACAGGCCCAGCACCGGCGCGCGCAGCACATACACGGTCGCGCCCAGCACCGCCGCGATGGCGCAGCCCAAGGCCAGGCCGTGCCAGCCGAGGCGGCGCGCACCGGCCGCGTCGCCCGCACCGATGCGCTGCGCCACCAGCGTGCCCGTGGCATTGCCCAGGGCCAGCGGCATCATGAACAGCAGCGAGACCATGTTGACGACGATCTGGTGCCCCGCCACCGGCGTGGTGCCCAGCCGTGCGATGAAGATGGCCATGAAGGCGAAGCCCGTCACCTCCACCAGAATGGCCGCGCCCATGGGCAGGCCCAGGCGCAGCATGGCCAGCAGGCGCGCGCGCTCGGGCCGGTGCAGGCCGCGGCCGGTGAGCGCGAAGCGCTGGTAGTAGGGGTCGCGCCGCACCAGCAGGAAGGCCGCCAGCGCCTGCGCCCACATCGCCACCGCGGTGGCGATGCCGCAGCCCGTCACGCCCAGGGCCGGCAGGCCCAGCGAGGGCAGGCCGAAAACCAGCGCCGTGCTCAGCGGCACTTTCAGCGCCAGGCCGCCGAGCTGCAGCACCATTACGGCTTTGGGCCGCGACACCGCGGTGTTGAAGGCACGGTACACCGTGAACAACAGCGAGGCCGGCAGCGAGAAGGCCAGCGCCAGCAGGTAGCCGCGCACCTTCTCGCCGACCTCGGGGCTGGCCTGCGCCAGCGCCAGGAAGGGCGCCGGAAAGACCAGCAGCGTGCTGCCCAGCAAGGCCAGCGCAAAGGCGATCCACAGCGCCTGGTGCACCTCGTGCCCGGCTTCGCTGTCGCGGCCGGCCCCGTGCAGCTGGCCGACGATGGGCGCCAGCGCCATGAGCACGCCCATGAAGCCGATGAAGACCGTGATGTACGCCGCCGAACCCACCGCCAGCGCGGCCAGGTCGTTGGCGCCGAAGCGTGCCACGAGCAGGGTGTCGATGGTGGCGAAGGCCAGCACCGACACCTGGCCGATGAACACCGGCCAGGCCAGCGGCACGATGCGGCGCAGGCTGTCAGCCCAGTGCGCCGTTCGGGCGCCGCGGGCCGAGGGGGGGCTGCCAGCGCCTGCGGTCAAGCGCCAGGGGCCGCGGGCGGCGCGAAAGCATCGGCCGGCGGGTGGTCGGCGCCGCTGGCACGCTGGGCGCGTTCGGCATAGCGGTTAAAGCGCCAGGCCGTGCCTTCCATGGTGATGCGGCGCCAGACGGTGCGCTTCTCGCCCGGCGTGTAGGCCGGCCAGTGCTGCACTTCATCAAAGCTGCGGCCGCAGCCCTTGCAGGTTTCATCGCCCTGGCTGGTGCTGCAGATGGCGATGCAGGGCGCATCGGGCGTGGTGCTGTACCAGGCGAGCCAGGCCTCTTTCGCGCGGCGCGGCATGCTGGCCTCGTCGCACAGCGTCTCGCGGTAATAGACCATGAGCGCGTACACCTCGGCCAGCGCACGCACCTCTGCGCAGGCGCTGATGCCGTCGGGAGACGGTGAGCGCTCGCGCCACCAGTTGATGGCGGCTTCGATGTCGGTGATGTGGATGCCGGCCATGGGGTGCGGGGAAGGGGGCGCTGAGTGTACCCAGGCCCCCGCCGGCCTGCATGAGGCCGGTGCGCGGCGCGGGCCGGGTTCAGCCGGCGGCGGCAGGCGTGGGGGCGTAGCCGGCGGCCGTGAGGGCGGCCGCGAGCGTGGCCGCGGGCACGAGGCTGTCGATCTGCACGCTGTGGCTGGCGAGGTCGGCTTGCACTTGCGCGGCGGGGTCGGCGGCGAGCACGGCTTCGGTGATGCTGCGCACGCAGTGGCCGCAGGACATGGCAGGAATCTGGAAGGTGGTCATGGTTGTTTGCGCTCCGTGGGCTTGATATGGGGCAGAAGGGCGCCAAGTCAAGCTGCCTATCATGCCTTTCGTCCCTGCGAGCGCCCGCTGTCCCCCCCCATGAACATATCCACTCTGGCCGCTGCGGCGCCCCCTGCCGCCGCTGGCCCCTTGCGTGAACTGCGTTTCGCGGTGGGTGGCATGAGTTGCGCCTCTTGCGTGGGCCGTGTGGAGAAAGTGGCGCTGGCCCAGCCCGGCGTGGCCGCGGCCAGCGTCAACCTCGCCAGCGAGGTGCTGACGGTGCAGGTGCAGCCCGGCTTCGACGCGCATGCGCTGCAGGCGACGGCCACGAAGGCTGGCTACCCGCTGGCCCTGAGCACGTTGACGCTGGGCGTGGAAGGCATGAGCTGCGCCTCTTGTGTGGGCCGCGTGGAGAAAGCCCTGGCGCCGTTGCCCGGCGTGCTGGCGGTGAGCGTGAACCTGGCCAGCGAAACGGCCACCGTCACGCTGGCCGCCGGCCCTGACGCCGCCAACCGCGGCGCGCTGGCCGCTGCGCTCAAGAAGGCCGGGTACAGCCTGCGGGCCCCGGCCGCTGGCGAGGCAGCTGCAGGTGAGGGCGCCGCCCAGGCACGGCGCCTGACCGACGGCTGGCGTGTGGTCATCGCCGCGCTGCTGAGCGCGCCGCTGGTGCTGCCCATGGTCTTGCAGCCCTTCATGCCTGAAATGCACCTGATGCTGCCCGGCCTGTGGCAGCTGGCGCTGTCCGCGCCGGTGCAGTTCTGGCTCGGCGCGCGCTTCTACCGTGCCGGCTGGGGCGCCCTGCGCGCGGGCACCGGCAACATGGACCTGCTGGTGGCCCTGGGCACCAGCGCCGCCTTCGGCCTGAGCCTGTGGTTGCTGGCGCAGGCCGGCTGGGGTGGCATGCCGCACCTCTACTTCGAGAGCTCGGCCGTCGTCATCACGCTCGTGCTGCTGGGCAAGTGGCTGGAAGCGCGAGCACGCCGCCAGACCACCGCGGCCATCCGCGCGCTGCAGGGCCTGCGCCCCGAGACCGCGCGCGTGCGCCGGCTGGTCGATGGCGTTCAGGGTGACGTGGATGTGCCGCTGGCCGAAGTGCAGCCCGGCGACCTGGTGGTGGTGCGCCCCGGTGAACGCGTGGCCGTGGACGGCGTGGTGCTGGAAGGCGAGAGCGAACTCGACGAAGCGCTGCTCAGTGGCGAGAGCCTGCCCGTGCCGCGCGGCCCGGGCAGCGCGGTGACGGGCGGCGCCGTCAATGGCAACGGCCTGCTGCTGCTGCGCACCACCGCGGTGGGCGCCGAGACCGTGCTCGCGCGCATCGTGCGGCTGGTGGAAGCGGCGCAGGCTGGCAAGGCGCCCATCCAGCGCACGGTCGACCGTGTCAGCGCCGTCTTCGTGCCGGTGGTGCTGGGCATCGCGCTCGTCACGCTGCTGGGCTGGGGCCTGGGCACGGGCGATTGGGAGAGCGCACTCATCAACGCCGTGGCGGTGCTGGTGATCGCCTGCCCCTGCGCGCTGGGCCTGGCCACGCCGGCCGCGCTGATGGCGGGCACGGGCGTGGCGGCGCAGCACGGCATCCTCATCAAGGACGCGCAGGCGCTGGAAGCGGCGCACAGACTGCGCGTGGTGGCTTTCGACAAGACCGGTACGCTCACCCAGGGCCGGCCGCAGCTGGTGGCGGCTGGCGCGGCCGACGACGACCGCGCCTCGCTGCTGGCCGTGGCCGCGGGCCTGCAGGCCGGCAGCGAACACCCGCTGGCGCAGGCCGTGCTGCAGGCCGCCGCGGCCGAAGGTGCGGGCCAGGTGGTGATGAGCGGCGTGCGCGCCGTGCCCGGCCGCGGCGTGGTGGGCACCGCGGGCGGCCCCGACGGCCTGCGCGTGCAACTGGGCAGCGCGCGCTGGATGCAGGAAAGCGCCATCGACCTCGCGCCGGTGGCCGAAGAAGTGGCCGCCGAAGAAGCGCAGGGCCATACCGTGAGCTACCTCGCCGCGATGGACGGCACGCCGCGCCTGCTGGGCTGGCTGGCCTTTGCCGACGCGCCCAAGCCCGGCGCCGCCGCGGCGGTGGCGCAGTTGCAGGCCCTGGGCCTGCAGGTGGTGCTGATCTCGGGCGACCGCCGCGCGGCCGCCGAGGCCGTGGCCGGGCAGGTGGGCATCACCGAAGTGCGCGCCGAGGTGCTGCCGGCCGACAAGGCCCGCATCGTCGGCGAACTCAAGACACGCGGCCCGGTGGCAATGGTGGGCGACGGCATCAACGACGCCCCCGCGCTGGCCGCCGCCGACGTGGGCCTGGCCATCAGCAACGGCCTGGGTTCGGGCAGCGACGTGGCCATGCACGCGGCCGGCATCACGCTGATGCGCGGCGACCCGGGTGGTGTGGCCGAGGCCATCGCCATCAGCCGCCGCACCACGGCCAAGATCCACCAGAACCTGTTCTGGGCCTTCGCCTTCAACAGCATCGGCATCCCGCTAGCGGCCTTCGGCCAGCTGAGCCCGGTGATCGCGGGTGGCGCGATGGCGCTGAGCAGCGTGTTCGTGGTGAGCAATGCGCTGCTGCTGCGGCGCTGGCCGGGGGCCGAGAAGCAGGTCTAGCGCGGGTTCAGACGCGCTCGAGCACCAGCGCGATGCCCTGGCCCACGCCGATGCACATCGTGCACAGCGCGTAGCGCCCGCCGCTCCTGTGCAGCTGGTTCACGGCCGTGGTGGCCAGGCGCGCGCCGCTGGCGCCCAGCGGGTGACCCAGGGCGATGGCGCCACCGTTGGGGTTGACGCGCGGGTCGTCGTCTTGCAGGCCCAGATCGCGCAGCACCGCCAGTCCTTGTGCGGCGAAGGCTTCGTTGAGCTCGATGACATCCATCTGCGCGAGCGTCAGGCCCGTGAGCGCCAGCACCTTGCGCGTGGCCGGTGCGGGGCCGATGCCCATCACGCGCGGCGCCACGCCAGCCGTGGCCATGCCGACGATGCGGGCGCGCGGCGTCAGGCCATGCTGTGCGGCGGCGGCCTCGCTGGCCAGCAGCAGCGCGCAGGCGCCGTCGTTCACGCCGCTGGCGTTGCCCGCCGTCACCGTGCCCTCGGGCCTGACGATGGGCTTGAGCTTGGCCAGCGCTTCCAGCGAGGTTTCGCGCGGGTGTTCGTCCTTGCTGACGACCACCGCTTCGCCCTTCTTCTGCGGCAGCGTCACGGGGCAGATCTCGGCGTCGAAGAAGCCGGCCTGTTGTGCGGCCACGGCTTTCAGTTGCGACGCCAGCGCCAAACGGTCTTGCGCCTCGCGCTCGATCTTCCATGCCACGGCCACGTTCTCGGCCGTCTCGGGCATCGAATCGACGCCGTGCTGCTCTTTCATCAGCTTGTTGACGAAGCGCCAGCCGATGGTGGTATCGAACACGGCGTTGTCGCGGCTGAAGGCCGAGGTGGCCTTGGGCATCACGAAAGGCGCGCGGCTCATGCTCTCCACACCGCCGGCGATCATCAGCTGCGCTTCACCGGCCTTGATGGCGCGCGCGGCGCTGCCCACGGCATCGAGCCCGCTGCCGCACAGGCGGTTGAGCGTGGCGCCGGGCACATCGATGGGCAGGCCCGCCAGCAGCGCGGCCATGCGCGCGACGTTGCGGTTGTCTTCACCGGCCTGATTGGCGCAGCCGTAGAGCACGTCGGCCACCGCCGCCCAGTCCACCTTCGGGTTGCGCGCCATCAGCGCCTTCAAGGGCAGCGCGGCCAGATCGTCGGTGCGCACGGAAGACAGCGCGCCGCCGTAGCGGCCGAAGGGGGTGCGCTGGGCGTCGCAAATGTAGGCGTGGGTCATGTTCAAGCTGCTTTCGTCGGATGGGCGTGCCGCCGGAGGTAAGGGCTCAGGCGGTAGCGCTCGCCGCGGTAGTGTGTGTCCAGCGTGTCGATGAGCGCGGTCACTTCGGCGACGCTCCAGCGCGCCAGGAACTCGAAAGGCCCGGCCGGGTAGTTCAGGCCCAGCTTCATGGCCGCATCAGCGCCTTCGGGCGTGCAAACGCCCTGCAGCACTGCGTCGGCGCCTTCGTTGATCAGCATGCCTACGGTGCGGGCCACCACGAGGCCGGGCGTGTCGGCCATGGGCAGCGGGGCGAAGCCCAATGCAGCCAGCCAGGCTTGGGCTTGCGTGCGCCACGCGGCGGGGCAGCTCTCGGCCACGGCCACCGCCACGGCGGTGCCGGGAGCGGTGCTGAACGGCCGGTCGAACACGGCGATCTCGCTGCGCTGCAAGTCGGCAGCGAGCTCGGTGGCCGTACGGCCATCGGTCAGCACCAGCCGCGCGCCGTCCACTTCCAGGCCCGTCCAGCCGCTGTTGCGCAGCCGCGCCGGGCCCCAGCCTTGCGGGGCCAGCGCCGCGGTGGCGGCTTGCTCCAGGTGGTCGGCGATGGGGCCCTCGCCATGCACCGTCACCTCGCGCGCGGTGGCGGGGGCTTCGGTCACGGCCACGGGCAGGCCGGCGTTCTCGGGTTTGCCGTCGCGGTAAGCGTAGAAGCCGCGGCCACTCTTGCGGCCCAGCAGGCCGCCGGCCACCATCTCGGACTGCAGCAGGCTGGGCATGTAACGCTTGTCGTAGAAGTTGGCCGCATAGACCGAGTTCGTCACCGCGAAGTTGGTGTCGTGGCCGATCAGGTCCATCAGCTCGCAGGGCCCCATGCGGAAGCCGGCGCCGCGCAGGCAGGCGTCCAGCACCGCGGGCGTGGCGGCCTGCTCCAGCAGCAGCGCCATGGTCTCGGCGTAGTAGGGCCGGGCGATGCGGTTGACGATGAAACCCGGCGTGCTTTTCGCATGCACCGGCGTTTTGCCCCAGGCGGCGCTGAGTTCGTAGATAGCCTCGGCCACGGCCGGCTCGGTCTGCAGGCCCGACACCACCTCCACCAGTTTCATCAGCGGTACGGGGTTGAAGAAGTGCATGCCCACCAGCCGGCCCGGGTGCTGCAAGCCGTTGGCGATGGCCGTGACGCTGATGCTGCTGGTGTTGGTGGCGAGTACGGTGCCGGCGTCGCACAGGCCTTCCAGCTGCGCGAAGAGGGCACGCTTGGCGTCGAGGTTCTCGACGATGGCTTCGACCACCAGCGCCACGCCAGCGGCTTCTTGCAAGGTGGCGATGGGCGTGATGCGCGCCAGCAGCGCCTGCACCTCGTCGGCCGACATGCGGCCCTTGGCCACCAAGCCGTCCAGCGCGCCGGCCATCTTGGCCTTGGCGGCGGCCGCCGCGCCTTCGCGCGTGTCGAACAGGCGCACGGCGTGGCCGGCCTGCGCCGCCACCTGCGCGATGCCCGCGCCCATGATGCCCGCGCCCACCACGCACACGGGGGCGTCACTCAGTTGCTTGGTCATGAAGGAATCCAGTTGGCGGGCCGTTTGCCCAGGAAGGCCGCAAACCCCTCGCGCGCTTCGTCGGTGCCGCGCACGCGGGCGATGGTCTGTGCCGTGAGTTCTACCGTCTCGGGCGTGATCTCGCCCACCGGCAGTTGCGCAAACAGCGCCTTGATCTCGCGCTGCGCGTTCGGGCCGCCGGCCAACAACTGCAGCAGCATCTCGTCGACGGCGGCGTCCAGCTGTTCAGGCGCCACCACGCGCTGCACCAGGCCGAGGGCCAGTGCTTCGTCGGCGCCGATGCGTTCGGTGCTGAGCGCCAGCCGCCGCGCCTGGCGCTTGCCGACGGCCTGGATGACGTAGGGCCCGATCACCGCCGGCAGGATGCCGAACTTGGCCTCGCTCACCGAGAAGCTGGCGCTGCTGGACGCGATGGCGATGTCGCAGGCCGCCGTGAGCCCGAAGCCCCCGCCGAGCGCGGCGCCCTGCACACGCGCCACCGTGGGTTTCGGCGAAGCTTCGATGCGCGCCAGCATGCCGGCGAAGCGCCGCGCATCGGCCACGTTCCAGTCCAGACTGGCGGTGCTGGCGCGCTGCATCCACTGCAGGTCGGCGCCGGCGCTGAAGTGCTTGCCTTCGCCGGCCAGCACGATGACGCGCACGCTGTCGTCGTTGATCAGCTGTGCGAAGGCGGCGTCCATCTCGCCGATCATGGCCTCGTCGAAGGCGTTGAAGACCGCGGGCCGGGCCATCGTGACCTGCGCCACGCCGGGGCGGCGCGTTTCGATGCGCAGCGTCTCCATCAGTAGGTTTCCAGGTGCAGGCGGCCTTCGCGTTTCATCGCGGCGCCGACGGTTTCCCAATCGAGCCCGGCGTCCTTCGCGATGTCGCGCAGCGCCAGCACCACGCCTTCTTCCATGGCCTTCAGGCCGCAGACGTAGAAGCAGGCGTTGGGGTCGGCCAGCAGCGGGGCCAGGTCGGCGGCGCGTTCGCGCATCGCGTCCTGCACGTAACGCTTGGGGGCCCCGGGCGTGCGGCTGTAGGCGAAGTTGCAGTCGATGAAGTCTTTCGGCAGGCCTTGCAGCGGGCCGAAGTAGGGCAGCTCTTCCTGCGTGCGCGCGCCGAAAAACAGCATCAGCTTGCCGCTCTCGAACTTGCCCGCGGCGCGCAGGCGGCGGCGGTGTTCGGTCATCGCGCGCATGGGTGCGCTGCCGGTGCCCGTGCAGATCATCACCAGGTGGCTCTTCGGGTGGTTGGGCATCAGGAAGCTGGCGCCGAAGGGGCCGATGACCTGCACCTTCTCGCCCACCTGCAGGTCGCACAGGTAGTTGCTGGCCACGCCGCGCACGGGCTGGCCCTGGTGGTCTTCCAGCACGCGCTTCACGGTGAGGCTGGCGTTGTTGTAGACGGGGCGCTCGCCGTCGCGCGGGCTGGCGATGCTGTACTGGCGCGGGTGGTGCGGCTTGCCCTTGGCGTCCACGCCCGGCGGGATGACGGCGATGCTCTGGCCTTCCAGCAAAGGGAAGGGCGTGCTGCCGAAGTCCAGCACGATGTGGTGGGTGTCGTAGTCGCTGCCCACTTGCGTGACGCGCACATTGCCAGCCACCGTGGCGGTGATGAACTTCTCGGCCGCCTTCGGGCCGTAGAGGTTGGTGTAGGGGTGGGCGGCAGACCACGGCGGCAAGGTGCTGCCGTATGCGCTGCTGTTGAAGCCCTCGGCAACGACCGGCGCCGCCACGGGCTCGGGCACCGCCACGGCGGCTGCGCCGCTGCCGGCCTCGGCCAGCAATTGCTCACGCGGCAGTTCGGGCGGCAGCTCGTTCCAGCCCAGCTGTTCTTCCAGCGAATACACCCGCACGCGCGGCATGCTGCGGTAGTTGTCGATGCTGCCGGTGGGGCAGGGCGAGATGCAGGCGTTGCACCAGTTGCACTTGCTCGCATCGACCACGTAGTTGTTGCTGTCGTGCGTGATGGCGCCCACCGGGCACATCGTCTCGCAGGTATTGCAGCGGATGCAGATCTCGGGGTCGATCAGGTGCTGCTTGATGACGGCGCTGTCGGCCATGTCCATGTCGGGTCTCCTTCAGCAAAAAGGGGCCAGTGGGCCCCTTGTCGCACGCGCTCGATGATGACGCAGCTCAGTTGAAGCGCACGTACTCGAAATCCACAGGCTGGCGGTTGATGCCCATCACCGGTGGCGCGATCCAGTTCGCGAACTGGCCCGGCTCCACCACACGACCCATCAGGCTGGCCACGAAGGCCCGGTCGCCGCCGCTGGGCAGCCAGTGGTCGACGTTGGCCTTCCACTCGGCCTCGCTCACCACGCGGCCATCGGGCGAGACCTTCACGCCCTTGAGCGCGCCGATGTTGCGGTGGAAAGCCTTGTGCGGCACGCTCAGGCGCGTGGGGATGCCGGCCTTTTCCAGCACCTTGTTCCAGCGGTTCACGCCGGCCACGCTGTCGGTGATGTAGTCGTCACGCAGCACTTCGTTCAGGGCGTTGAGCATGGGCACTTCCTTCTCCACGAGCTGGCCGTTCTTGGCTTCCAGCACGCGGTAGGTCTGGCCCTTGAGCACGTGGTCGTCCACGCGCTTGCCTTCCTCAAAGCGGCCCTTCAGACCCGACGAGTAGAAGGTGGCGGCGTTGCTGCTCTCGTCGGCGCCGAAGAGGTCGATGGTGACGCTGAAGTGGAAGTTGATGTAGCGCTGGATGGTCGGCAGGTCGATCACACCGGCGTTGCGCAGCACCTGCACGTCGTCGGTCTTCAGCTCGTTCATCTTCTGCGCCGTGCGCTGGATGACGCGGCTGATGCCACTCTCGCCCACGAACATGTGGTGGGCTTCTTCCGTCAGCATGAACTTCGTGGTGCGGGCCAGCGGATCGAACGCGCTTTCGGCCAGCGCGCAGAGCTGGAACTTGCCGTCGCGGTCGGTGAAGTAGGTGAACATGAAGAAGCTCAGCCAGTCGGGCGTGGCTTCGTTGAAGGCACCCAGGATGCGCGGGTTGTTCTGGTCGCCGCTGCGGCGCTCCAGCAGCGCCTCGGCTTCTTCACGCCCGTCGCGGCCGAAGTGCTTGTGCAGCAGGTAGACCATGGCCCACAGGTGGCGGCCTTCTTCCACGTTGATCTGGAAGAGGTTGCGCAGGTCGTACATGCTCGGCGCCGTGAGGCCCAGGTGGCGCTGCTGCTCCACGCTGGCCGGCTCGGTGTCGCCCTGCGTCACGATGATGCGGCGCAGGTTGGCGCGGTGCTCGCCGGGCACGCTGTCCCAGGCCTTCTCGCCCTTGTGGTCGCCGAAGTGGATGGTGCGCTCGGCATCACCGGGGTTCATGAAGATGCCCCAGCGGTAGTCGCGCATCTTCACGTGGCCGAAGCTGGCCCAACCCTGCGGGTCCACGCTGACGGCCGTGCGCAGGTAGACGTCCATGTCGGTGGAGCCTTCCGGCCCCATGTCGTCCCACCAGCTGATGAAGTTGGGCTGCCATTGCTCCAGCGCGCGCTGCAGCGTGCGGTCTTCGCTCAGGTTGACGTTGTTGGGGATCTTCTCGCTGTAGTTGATGCTGCTCACGCAAGTCTCCTGGTGGTGTGTCAAGCGGCCGCCGCGGAACCGGCTTTGCCGGGCCGCTGGCGGCGCCCCTTGAGGGGAGCGCCGTCAGGCGCTACGGGGTGGTCTGGTCGTCAAACCCGGTTCCAGTCGAAGGCGGCTTTTTCGCCCTTGCCGTAGACCTTCAGCGCGCCCTTCTCGCCCACGGCGTTGGGGCGCTGGAAGATCCAGTTCTGCCAGGCCGTCAGGCGCCCGAAGACGCGGGTGAACATGTTCTCGGGGCCGTTGAAGCGCAGGTTGGCTTCCAGGCCCGTCAGCGCGTCGGGGCTCATCGCCACGCGTTCCTCGATGGCGATGCGCACCTCGTCGTCCCAGTCGATGTCGTCGGGGTTGGCCGTCACCAGGCCCAGGGCACAGGCGGCGTCGGCATCCAGCGGCTGGTTCAGCTGCGCGCGCACGGCGGCCAGGGGCTCGGCTTCGTCGTAGAAGCGGCGGCCCAGGCGGTGCTGGCCGGTGACCATGGGGTAGCGGCCGAAGTTGGCCTCGCCCACGGTGATATTGGGCGAACGTGTTCCGTCGTCGGGCAGCATCAGCTGGTAGCTGCGGTCGCAGGCCAGGGCCAGTTCCAGCAGCGTGCCGGCGAAACACGAGCCGGGCTCGATCAGTGCAAACAGGCTGCGGCTGCTCACGTCCAGGCGGCTGAAGGTGCGGCGCAGCAGGCCCACCGTCTCGCGCACCAGCCAGTGGCCGGCGTGCTGCTGCAGGGTGGCGTCCATCGCCAGCACCGCGGCAGCGTCGCCTTCGGTCTTGATGAGCCAGGTGCCGATGTCGAGCTCGTTGGTGCGCATCGAGAGGACGGCGTCTTCGAGTTCGCGCGCCATCGCCAGCGGGTACCAGGCGGCGCCGGCGGCTTCGATCTCGGCCACGGTCTGCGGCTGGGCGCCGGCCGGTGCCCTCACGGTGAAGGTGGCGGTGCGCTTGGCGCGATCGATGCCCACCGTCACGTGCGTGTAGCGCAGCGCATCGGTTTCCACCGTGCGGTTCAGCGGCGTCAGCGCCACGCCCTTCGCATCCGCCGGGCGGTCGCTTTGTGCGGCCAGTTCCAGCGCACGCTCTTGCACGCGTTGCGCAAACACCTGCGGCTTGGCGATCTCGTCCACAAGGCGCCACTCTTTCGCCTTGGCGCCGCGCACGCCTTCCACGCTGGTGCAGAAGATGTCGGCGCGGTCGTGGCGCACCTTGCGCTTGTCGGTCACGCGGGTCAGGCCGCCGGTGCCGGGCAGCACGCCCAAGAGCGGCACCTCGGGCAGGCTTACGGCGCTGCTGCGGTCGTCCACGAGGATGATCTCGTCGCAGGCCAGCGCGAGTTCATAACCGCCGCCGGCGCAGGCGCCGTTCACGGCAGCCAGGAACTTCAGCCCGCTGTGGGCGCTGCTGTCTTCCAGACCGTTGCGTGTTTCGTTGGTGAACTTGCAGAAGTTCACCTTCCAGGCGTGGCTGCTGACGCCCAGCATGAAGATGTTGGCGCCGCTGCAGAACACGCGTTCCTTGGCGCTGGTGACGACGACGGTGCGCACCTCGGGGTGCTCGAAGCGGATGCGTTGGATGGCGTCGTTCAGCTCGATGTCCACGCCCAGGTCGTAGCTGTTGAGCTTGAGCTTGTAGCCCTCGCGCAGGCCGCCGTTTTCGTCGAAGTCGGCGAGCAGCGTGGCCACCGGGCCTTCGAACTTGAGCTTCCAGTGGCGGTAGCGGGCGGGCTCGGTCTGGTAGTCGACGCGGGGCGTGCTCATCGGCGGTCTCCTGGGCAGCGCAACCTTGCACTGCGGTGAACGCATGATATTGCGTGTATCTGCCGAGCGTCAAGCGGGGAAATGCACTTTAATGCACTTCATGGGCCGCCATCGAGCTGCAAGGCGGCCCGCACCGTCTGCCGCAACTGCATGAAGGTGCCTTCCAGGGCCTGGGCGCTGGTGTCGATCTTGAAATCGGCCTTGGAATAGAAGGCGGCCCGCCCGGCCAGGATGCCCTTCAGATCTTCCATGGCCTCCTTGCTGGCGGCCATGGGGCGCAGGTCGCCCTGGGCGATGACCCGCTTCATGTGGTCTTCCGGGTCGGCCTGCAGCCACACGGTGGTGCAGTGCGCCAGCAGCAGGTTGAAGGTGGCGGGGTCGCTGACGATGCCGCCCGGCGTGGCGATCACGGCTTCGGCGTGGATCTGGATGGCTTCTTCCAGTGCCCGGCGCTCGTAGCGGCGGTAAGCGTTCTGCCCATAGAGCGACTGGATCTCGTTGATGCTGCAGCCCGCGAACTTCTCGATCTCGCGGCTGAGTTCGACGAAGGCCACCCCCAGGTCGTCGGCCAGCATCTGGCCCAGGGTGCTCTTGCCCGCGCCGCGCAGGCCCACCAAAGCGATGCGCGGGCTGCGGCCGCTGGGTTTGGCCGCGGCGCCGCCCGTGCCCAGCAGCTCGCCCACGGCCACGCGCACGCGGTGCAGCGTGGCTTCGTCGCGGCCTTCCAGCAGTTCGCGCAGCAGCAGCCATTCGGGGCTGGTGGTGGTGACATCGCCTGTCAGCTCGGCCAGCGTGCACTGCAGCGCCGCCGCCACCTGCAGCAGCACCAGGATGCTGGCGTTGCCCACGCCGTATTCCAGGTTGGCGAGGTGGCGCTCGCTCACGTTGGCGGCCAAGGCCACGGCCTTGCGCGTCATGCCGCGGCGGCTGCGCAGCGCGCGCACGCGCTCGCCCAAGGCCACGAGGAAAGGGTTCTTCGCTTCTGCCGCTTCAGGGGTCTCGGCCGCTTCGCCGGCCTCGGCCGAGCCTGGGGTCAAACCCGAATCATGCAATATAGTGCTTGACATGCCGGCGCAGCGGTTTTAGGGTGCATGCACGCACAATAATTCATCTACCCCAGGCCGGCAAGCCTTGTGCACAGCCGCCTGGTGAACGGAGACGCCGCATGCGCCACCCCGCCCCCGGCCCGCGCTTCAACTTCGCGGGCCACCTGCTGCAGCTCAACACGGGCCGCGCCCCGAAGGCGGCTTTTGTGGACGACCTCGCCACGCTCAGCTATGGCGAGCTCGATGCCCAGGTGCGACGCACCGCCGCCGCGCTGCGCGCCCTGGGCCTGCGCCGCGAAGAGCGCGTGCTGCTGCTGATGCACGACAGCACCGACTGGCCGGTGGCGTTTCTCGGCGCGCTCTACGCCGGCGTGGTGCCGGTGGCGGTGAACACGCTGCTGACGGCCGACGACTACGCCTACATGCTGGCGCACAGCCGCGCGCAGGCTGCCATCGTCTCGGGGGCGCTTCTGCCGGTGCTGAAAACGGCGCTGCAGCAGGGCGGGCACGAGGTGCAGCAGGTCATCGTGGCGCGCCCGGTGGCGCCGCTGCAGGCGGGCGAGCACGACTTTTCAGCCTTCGTGCAGGCGGCCGATCCCCAGGCCGAGCCCGCGGCCACGGGGCCTGACGACCCGGCCTTCTGGCTGTATTCCTCGGGCAGCACCGGCCGGCCCAAGGGCACGGTGCACACCCACGCCAACCCCTACTGGACCTGCGTGCTCTACGGCCAGGACGTTCTGGGCCTGCGCGAGAGCGACGTGTGCTTCTCGGCCGCCAAGCTGTTCTTTGCCTATGGCTTGGGCAATGCGCTGAGCTTCCCGCTGAGCGTGGGCGCCACCACGCTGCTGATGGGCGAACGGCCCACGCCCGACGCCACTTTCAGGCGCTGGACGGGCCAGGTCGCCGGGCTGAAGCCCACCGTCTTCTACGGCGCCCCCACGGGCTTTGCCGGCATGCTGGCCCACCCCGCGTTGCCCGCGCGTGAGCAGGTGGCGCTGCGCCTGGTGTCGTCGGCCGGCGAGGCGCTGCCGGCCGAGCTGGGCGAGAAGTTCAAGCGCCATTTCGGCGTGGACATCGTCGACGGCATCGGCAGCACCGAGATGCTGCACATCTTCCTCAGCAACACGCCCGAGCGCGTGCGCTACGGCAGCACCGGCTGGCCGGTGCCGGGCTACGAGGTGCAACTGCGCGGCGACGATGGCGGGCCCGTGGCCGATGGTGAGCCGGGCGACCTTTACATCCGCGGGCCGAGTGCCGCGCTGATGTACTGGGGCAACCGCACGAAGACGGCCGAGACCTTCCAGGGCGCGTGGACCAAGAGCGGCGACAAGTACATCCACAACGCCGACGGCAGCTACACCTACGGCGGCCGCAGCGACGACATGCTCAAGGTCAGCGGCATCTACGTGAGCCCCTTCGAGGTGGAGGCCACGCTGGTGCAACACCCCGCGGTGCTGGAGGCCGCGGTCATCGGCGTGCCCGATGCCGAGGGACTGACCAAGACCAAGGCCTTTGTCGTGCTGAAGAACGGCCAGCAAGCCAGCGAAGACGAGCTCAAGGCCTTCGTCAAGGAACGCCTGGCGCCCTACAAGTACCCGCGGCTGCTGGAGTTTGTGGCCGAGTTGCCCAAGACGGCCACCGGCAAGATCCAGCGCTTCAAGCTGCGCGAGCTGGAACACCAGCGCGGCACGGGCGCTGCATGACGGGGGCTTTTGTCGACATCGCCTGGCGCGGCCGCAGTGTGCGCATCGAACACGCCTGGGTGGGCGTCGAAGAGGCCGATGCACCGCTGCTCGTCTTCCTACACGAAGGCCTGGGCTCGCTGGCAATGTGGAAGGAGTTCCCGTCGCGGCTGTGCACCACAGCGGGTGTGCGCGGCCTCGTCTATTCACGCCCCGGTTACGGCCGCAGCACGCCGCGCGCGGCCGATGAACACTGGGCGCCCGACTTCATGCACCGCCAGGCGCACGAGGTGCTGCCCGCGCTGCTGCAGGCGCTGGGCGTGGACGTGCAAGTCACGCCACCTTGGCTGCTGGGCCACAGCGACGGCGGCAGCATCGCGCTGCTGCACGCCGCGCGCCACCCGGTGGCCGGCGTGGTGGTGGTGGCGCCGCACTTGTTCGTGGAAGACGTGTCGGTAGCCAGCATCGAGCAGGCGCGCACGGCCTATCTGCAAGGCAACTTGAAGGCCGGCCTGGCAAGGTACCACGATGACCCCGACTCGGCCTTCTTCGGCTGGAACGACATCTGGCTGAGCCCCGCCTTCCGCAACTGGAACATCGAGGCTGAGATCGCAGCCATCACCGCACCGCTGCTGGCGGTGCAAGGCGTTGATGACGAGTACGGCACGCTCGCGCAAGTGCGGCAGATCGTGCCGCGCGTGCCGCACACGCAGCTGCTGGAGATTCCCGATTGCGGCCACAGCCCGCACCGCGATCATCCGCAGGTGCTCATCGACGCGGTGTGCCGCCTCTTGCAAACACACCGGCCCGCATGACCACCGCCACTTTCCTCATCCAGTGCCTCAACGCACTGCAGTACGGGCTGCTGCTCTTCCTGGTGGCCAGCGGGCTGACGCTGATCTTCGGGATCATGGGCGTCATCAACCTGGCGCACGGCAGCTTCTACATGATCGGCGCCTACATGGCCTATGCGCTGGCCGCGCCGGTGGCGGCCGCTTTCGGCGGCGGCTTCTTCAGCGTGCTGCTCATCGGCCTGGTGCTGGCGGTGCTGCTGGGCTACGTGCTGGAGTGGGTGTTCTTCAGCTACCTCTACGAGCGTGAACACCTGCAGCAGGTGCTGATGACCTACGGCCTCATCCTCGTGTTCGAGGAAGTGCGCAGCCTGCTGGTGGGCGACGACGTGCACGGCGTGCCCATCCCGCCGCTGCTGAACGCCAGCATCGCCTTGGGCGACACCATGACCTACCCGGTCTACCGCCTCTTCGTCAGCGGTGTGTGCCTGCTGCTGGCCCTGGGCATGTTCCTCGTGTTCAAGCGCACGCGGCTGGGCATGATGATCCGCGCTGGCAGCACCGGGCCCGGCCCGCGCGAGATGGTGCAGAGCCTGGGCGTGAACATCCAGTTCCTCTACCGCGTGGTGTTCGCGGCGGGTGTGGCCATCGCGGTGCTGGCGGGCATGGTGGCCGCGCCGGTGAGCAGCGTCTACCCGGGCATGGGCAACAGCGTGCTCATCGTGTGTTTCGTGGTGGTGGTGATCGGCGGCATCGGCAGCATCAAGGGCGCGCTGGCCGCGGCGCTGCTCATTGGTGTGGTGGACACCTTTGGCAAGGTGCTTGTGCCGCAGGCCGCTGGCGTGCTGGTCTACGTGTTGATGGCGCTGATATTGCTGTGGCGTCCGAACGGCTTGTTCAAGGCTGGGTGATCGAGATGCCGCAGAACCTGGGCAAGTTTCTGTTCGTCGCGCTCGCCTTCGCAGCGCTGGCCGCGGTGCCTTTTGTCGGCGGAAGCTTCACCGTCGACCTGGTCACCAAGATCATGATCTACGCCATCTTTGCGCTCAGCCTCGAACTGCTGGTGGGCAGCACCGGGCTGGTGTGTTTCGGACAGGCGGCGTTTTTCGGCATCGGCGCCTACGCCACCGTGCTGCTCACGCCCAGCGGTGCGCCGGCCTCGCTGTGGTGGCTGCTGCCGGTTTGCATCGCGCTGGCGGCGGGCTATGCGCTGCTGGTGGGCGCGCTCTCGCTGCGCACGCAGGGCGTGTACTTCATCATGGTCACGCTGGCCTTCGCGCAGATGGCCTACTACGTGGTGCACGACACGCCCTTGGGCGGCGGCACCGACGGCATCTACCTCGACGACAAGCCCAGCCTCTTGCCTGGCCTGCTCCCAGCGTTGGAACTGCGCGACCCGCTGGTGCTCTATTTTTTCATCTGGCTGTGTCTCGGTGCCACTTTCGTGAAGCTGGCATTGCTGCTGCGCAGCCGCTTCGGGCGTGCGCTGCTGGGCATCAAGGTGAACGAACAGCGGCTGCGCGCAGCGGGCTTTTCCACCTACCCGTACAAGCTGGCGGCCTTCACCATCTCGGGCGGCATCGCGGGGGCGGCGGGCAGCCTGTTTGCCATCAAGGACGGTTTCGTGAACCCCGAACTGCTGAGCTGGCACTTCAGTGGCGCCGTGCTGGTGATGATCATCCTCGGTGGCCTCGGCCACCTGCGCGGCGCGCTGCTCGGCGCCTTCGCCTTTGCGCTGCTGCAAGAGTTCTTCAAGAGCGAGGCGGTCTTCGGCGCCTTCGCCAAACACTGGCACCTGGGCCTGGGCCTGACCATCATCGTCTCGGTGGCCTTGTTGCCCAACGGGCTGATGAGCCTGGGCCGGCTGCCGGCGTTGTGGCGCGAGCGCCGCGAGCGCCTGGCGCGGCCGGCGCAGGAGGTGTGGCGATGAGCGAGGTGCTGCTGCGCGGCCACGAACTCACGCGCCGCTGGGGCGGCCTGGTGGCGGTGGACCGTGTTTCCGTCGAACTGCGGCGCGGCGAGGTGCATGCTGTCATCGGCACCAACGGCGCGGGCAAGAGCACGCTGATCAACATGCTCTCGGGCGAACTGCCGGCCAGCAGCGGCACGGTGGAACTGCTGGGGCAAGACGTCACACGCTGGAGCCAGCCGCAGCGCGCGCGCGCCGGCCTGGGCCGCAGCTACCAGCGCAACACCATCTTCCCCAGCTTCACGGTGCTGGAGAACTGCCGTCTCACGGCGCAGGCGCGCGTGCAGAAGCCCTGGGCCTTGTTCAGCGCCGCGCAGCGCTGCGAGGCCAGCAACGCGGCCGCCAAAGCCGCCGCCGCGCGGGCCGGCTTGAGCGAGATGCTGGAGCGCCGCGCCGACAGCCTGTCGCACGGCCAGAAGCGCCAGCTGGAGATTGCGATGTGCCTGGCCACCGACCCCCAGGTGCTGCTGCTGGACGAGCCCCTGGCCGGCATGGGCGCCGAAGAGACCGAACGCATGCTGGCGCTGCTGGCTGAACTGCGCCCCGGCCACGCCATCCTGCTGGTGGAGCACGACATGGACGCCGTCTTCCGCGTGGCCGACCGCATCACGGTGATGGTCAACGGCAGCGTGCTGGCCAGCGACACGCCCGAGGCCGTGCGCGCCAGCCCGGCGGTGCAGGCGGCCTACCTGGGTGAAGGTGAAGGCGGGGGGCACTGAGATGGCAGCCACCCCTTTCCTGCAAGCCCAGGCCCTGCACGCCTGGTACGGCAGCAGCCACGTGCTGCACGGCATCGACCTGCACATCCAGCGCGGCGAAACCCTCGGCCTGCTCGGCCGCAACGGCATGGGCAAGAGCACGCTCATCCGCACGCTGCTGGGCCATGTGGCGCATCGCGAGGGCCGCATCCACATCGACGGCCGCGACCGCAGCCAAGCCCGCCCGCACGAGGTGGCGCGCGCCGGCGTGGCCTACGTGCCCGAGGGCCGCGGCGTTTTCCCCAACCTCACCGTGCGCGAGAACCTGGTGATGGCCGCGAGGCCTGGGCCATCCGGGGAAAAAGGCGGGCAAAACGAGTGGACACTGCAGCGCGTGCTGCAGACTTTTCCGCGCCTGGGCGAGCGCCTGAACAACCTGGGCTCGCAGCTCTCGGGCGGTGAACAGCAGATGCTGTCCATCGGCCGCGCGCTGATGACCCACCCCACGCTCATCATCCTGGACGAAGCCACCGAGGGCCTGGCGCCTTTGATCGTGGCCGAGATCTGGCGTGTGATCGGCGAGATCCGCACGAGCGGCATCGCCACCCTCATCGTCGACCGCGACTACCGCAAGGTGCTGGCCCAGGCCGACCGCGCGCTGGTGCTGCAGAAAGGCCAGGTGGTGCTGCAAGGCAGCGCCGCCACGCTGCGCGACGACCCGCAACTCGCCGCCTGTCTGGGCGTGTGAACAGACTTCCAAGGAACCCACCATGACGACCTCCAGCTACCCCGCCCTCAGCCTCTACATCGACGGCCAGTTCCTCGGTGCCGAGGGCCGCAAGACCCAGCCCGTGCTGAACCCGGCCACCAACCAGGCCATCGGCACGCTGCCGCACGCCAGCACCGAAGACTTGCAGAACGCGCTGAACGCCGCACAGCGGGCTTTTCTGACTTGGAAGAAGACCAGCCCGATGGAGCGCAGCAAGGTGCTGCGCAAGGTGGCCGAGCTGGCGCGTGAACGCGCGCAGGACATCGGCCGCAACATCACGCTCGACCAAGGCAAGCCCCTGGCCGAGGCCGTGGGCGAGGTGGTGTTCTGCGCCGAACACGCCGAGTGGCACGCCGAAGAGTGCCGCCGCATCTACGGCCGCGTGATCCCGGCGCGGCAAGATGGCGTGCGCCAGACCGTGCTGCGTGAACCCATCGGCGTGTGCGCGGCCTTCAGCCCCTGGAACTTCCCCTTCAACCAGGCCATCCGCAAGATCACCGCCGCTTTGGGCGCGGGCTGCACCATCGTCATCAAGGGCCCGGAAGACGCGCCGAGCGCCGTGGTGGCCATCGCGCAGCTCTTCCACGACGCCGGCCTGCCGCCCGGCTGCCTGAACGTGGTGTGGGGCGTGCCCCACGAGGTGAGCGATTTCCTCATCAAGAGCCCCATCGTGCGCAAGATCAGCTTCACCGGCAGCGTGCCCGTGGGCAAGCTGCTCAGCGGCCTGGCCGGCAGCCTGATGAAACGCTGCACGATGGAGCTCGGCGGCCATGCCCCGGTGATCGTGTGCGATGACGCCGACATCGACGCTGCGGCCGACACGCTGGTGCCCTTCAAGTTTCGCAACGCCGGGCAGGTGTGCATCAGCCCCACGCGTTTTTACGTGCAAGAGGGCGCGTACGACCGTTTTGTGGCGCGCTTTCTCGCCAAGCTGGAGAAGGTGAAGGTCGGCGACGGCTTGCTGAAGGAAACCCGCATGGGCCCGCTGGCGCAAGCGCGCCGCGTGGCGGCCATGGCCGGCTTCATCGACGACGCGCACCAGCGCGGCGCCACCGTGCTGGCCGGCGGCAGCGCACTGCCCGGCGAGGGCAACTTCTTCGCGCCCACGGTGCTGGCCGACCTGCCCGAAGACAGCCGCCTGATGACGGAAGAGCCCTTCGGGCCCATCGCCGGCATCGTGCGCTTCAAGACCGTGGAAGAGGTGCTGCAGCGCGCCAACAGCCTGCCCTTCGGCCTCGCCAGCTACGCCTTCACCGGCGGCACGAAAAACGCGCGCCTGCTGAGCGAAGGCCTGGAGGCCGGCATGGTCAGCATCAACCACGTGGGCCTGGCGCTGGCCGAAACGCCGTTTGGCGGCATCAAGGACAGCGGCTACGGCAGCGAAGGTGGGTTGGAGACCTTCGACGGTTACCTCAACACCAAGTTCGTGACGCAGCTGAACTGAGGGCGGCTGCGAGCCTGGGGCGGGCCCACGGCTGTTGTGGCGACGGCTGTGAGTGCGCCTCAAGGCGTGCAAACGGCCGGCCGCGGTCCGTACCCGGCGACTGGCACCGGGGCGGCGGCGTGCATGTCAACGCCCGCAACCTGGCGCGGCCGGGCGGGCGCCGGTTCCCTTAGGATGGGTATGCAGAGAGCGGCCGCGCACTTGACGAGCATGAGCCCTCCGAACCGATCAGGGAGTCAGAGACATGCCAAGACCTGGGCGCCGTGCGGGCACGGCCTGCGCCGCGAGATCTGCCGGCGCAACGACGTGGCGCCTGCGGATGGCGCAAATGCTGGGCGCCGCCGGGCTGCTGGCGTTGACCGCTTGCGGCGGCGGCGGTGGCGGCAGTGACGGCGCTGGCGCCAACCCGCCGCCCACCGTTGCGCCACCGCCCACCGCCACGCCGCTGGCCTCGGCGTCCAGCAACCACTTCCCGCTCGACGCCAACGGCGTGGCGGTCTACACCAGCACGGCCGGTAGCGAGGTGGTGGTGGTGCGCGTCGCCGGCACCCAGGTGCTGGCTGACCAGCAGACGGCGACGCTGCTGCGCCGCCATGAACCGAACGCCCCCGCGGCCTTCGAGCGAGGCTACGTCGCCAACGACGCCGGCCTGCGCCAGCACGCGGCAGCGGGGGCCGACGCCATCGAGCGCGCCTTCGACGGCAGCTACGTGATGCGTTGGCCGGCTTTCGCCGGCGATCGCCACGTGCAGCTGGACACGAGCATCGACCCCGGCGTCGATGTCGACAGCGACGGCCGCCCCGACCGCCTGGCCTTGCGGGCCGACGTCACGGTGCTGGGGCTGGAAACCGTCAGCACGGCAGCGGGCAACTTCAACCAGGCGCTGCGTGTGCAGCAGGTGCTCAGGCGCACGCTCAGACCCAGCAGCGGCTTGCCCGAGCAGCAACTCGTCACCACCACCGACACGTGGTACGCCCCCGGCGTGGGCATCGTCCGCCAATCCCAGGCCGCGCAAGGCGAGGGCGCTGGCAACACGGCCACGCCGGTCACGCAGAGCTTGCTCAGGTACCGCTTCGGCACGCGCACCAACGACAACGAAGCGCCCGCCGTGCTGAGCATGCAGCCCGGCGCGGCCACGCCTGTGCGGCCTGGCGCCGAAGTGCAGGCCGTGTTCACCGAGGAGATGGATGCCGCCTCGTTCACGCCGCAGTCCTTCTCGGTCGTCGGCCCCGACGGCCGGGCGGTCGCAGGCACCCTGCGCGTGGCCGGCAACACGGCGCACTTCGCACCCGCTCAGGCACTGGCGGCGGGATCGCACCGGATCGTGGTCGGCGCCGACGTCCGGGACCTGCTCGGCCACCGCCTCGGCGACGAGCGTTCGTCCTTTTTCATGGTCGATGCCAGCGCCCCGCAGGTGGTGTCGCACTGGCCCACGGACGGCACCTTGAACGTGGCGCTGTCGGCCACCGTCACCATCACGCTGAACGAAGCCCCCGCCCGGGCCAGCGTCGACGCGCGCACGGTGCGCCTGATGCTGGATGGCACCACGGTGCCGGCCAGCGTCAGCGTCGACACCGGCTCCTCGATCGCGCTGCAGCCCACCGCGCCCCTGCAGCGGGGCCGGCGCTACGAGGTGGTCGTCGAAGGCCTGCAGGACCTGGCCGGCAACCCCCTCGCCCAGGGCCTGCGATTTGGCTTCCACACCACGCCTGGGCGTTACGCGAGCCCGGAGCGCGTGCTGCCACCGGCCAACGGCTCCATCGGCGCCACCACCGTGGCCGCGGGCGACGTGACGGGCGATGGCATTCCCGACGTCGTCTACGGCGACAGGGGCGACGACATCTTCCCTGACGCGGTCTACCTGCGCGCGGGGCGTGCCGACGGCCAGTTGGCCCCGCCGGTGAGGCTGACGCTGTCGCCCGAACTCCTGGCCAGCCCCACCCAACGCTGCTACATGTCGGGCCTGGCCATCGGCGACCTCACGGGCGATGGTCGCGCCGACCTCGCCGTCACCAGCCCGAACTGCGGCGCGCTGGTGCTGCGGCAGACGGGCACCGGCAGCCTGGAGCCGGCGCAGTTCCTCAACGAGCTGATGCAGGTCTTGCGCGTGGCCGATGTCAACGGCGACGGTCGGCTCGACCTGGTGGGTGTCCAGAACTACTGGAACAAGGTCTTCGTCTGGCTCCAGCAGGCCGACGGCCGGCTTGCCCTCGACCAGACGCCGGGCCTGGGCAAGGTGGCGGGCCGCGACCTGGCCCTCGGTGACATCGACGGCGATGGGCGCATCGACCTCGTGGTGGCGTTGCGGGCGCAGGACACCGAGACGGCCAACATCGCCATCCTGCGGCAAGGGCCCGACGGCCGCTTCGAACTCGCTCGGCACCTGAGCACGGGCTCGATGCTCGGCATCTGGGGCCTGGCCGTGGGCGACTTCAATGGCGACGGCCGGCTGGACATTGCGGGCACCACCTTCGCCAACGCCCCGGCCTCGGTGTTTCTGTACCTGCAGGCGGCCGACGGCGGCTTCCCGGCAGCCACCCGGCTGCGGACCATGGACGGTGCTTTCGGTGTGCTGGCCGGCGACGTCAACGGCGATGGACGCCTGGACCTCGTGGTGCAGCACGAAGGCTGGTCCCACGTCGGGCTCTACCTGCAAACCGCCAGCGGCACGATGGCCGCGGAGGAACTCTATGCATCAACCGGGCGCTCGATGGAGGTCCAAAGCGTGGCACTTGCGGACTTCAACCGCGACGGCCTGCCCGACATCGTGACGGCCGCATCGGTGCTGTGGCAGGTGCCGCTGCCCAGCGGGGCCACGCCGAGCTCGGCGGCGCGGGCGTGGCGCTCGTTCCCACTGCGCTCGGGTACGCCCTAGGGGCCAGGGCAACAGGCCCGGCCGGTTCCTGGCGTTGGGCGGCGCGGTGCGAGCGTGGTTGGCGCGGTTCGGCGCTGGCCTCAGGCTGCGAAATTTTGCCCCGCCCCCCCACGCCCGCCTTCGGGTTGGTGGCTGCGGATCCAGCCCTTTCTGGCCGCTCTACGGGGCCATGGGGTCAGGTTCGATGGCGGCCAAGGCGCCGATACGGTGCGCGGCGCTGTGGGGCTCGTCACGCCTGACGCCGTCTGCGCTGTCCGGCAACGGCCGTCGGCGGCAGCAAGCGCTGCGCGCCGCTGCCCTGCGCCGCACAGGCGTCTTGTGGGTTGTAGAGCGCGCAGGCCTTCAGCGACAGGCAGCCGCAGCCGATGCAGCCGTCCAGGCGGTCGCGCAGCGCCTGCAGCGCCGCGATGCGCGCATCGATTTGCGCACGCCAGCCGGTGGACAGGCGCGCCCAGTCGGCCTTGGTGGGCGTGCGCTGCGCGGGCAGGCAGGCCAGGGCTTCACCAATCTCAGCGAGACCCACGCCCAGTTGCTGGGCCGCGCGGATGAAAGCCACCCGGCGCAAGGTGGCCTTGCTGTAGCGGCGCTGGTTGCCGCCGCTGCGCTGCGACTGGATGAGCCCGCGGCTTTCGTAGTAGTGCAGCGCTGAGACGGCCACACCGCCCCGGGTGGCCAACTCGCCAACTGTCAGCAGCACGGGTGCCTGAGCCATCCCATCCTCCAACAAGGACGCATCGAATTTTGCGCTTGACCTCAAGTGAACTTGAGCTTTTATTCTCGCCCGCTCCTGAAGTGTCCACAAGCCGTGATGACCGCTGCAAGTTCCGCCGCTGCGCCGCCTGCGTCTGCCGCCCTGTTTGCCAACGGGCGCGCCGCCGCCTGCGTCGGTGCGGTGGCCTTGATCACCATGATCGCCTTCGAGGCCCTGGCCGTGGCGGCGGCCATGCCGGCGGTGGCGGCTGCGCTGGACGGCGTGCCGTACTACGCGCTGGCCTTTGGCGGCCCGCTGGCAGCGTCCATGCCAGGCATGGTGCTGGCCGGCCGGTGGTGCGACCGCCACGGGGTGGTGCGTGCCGCCGCGTGGGGCCTGGGCCTCTTTGCCGTGGGCCTGCTGGCGGCAGGTCTCGCGCAGCGCATGCCGGTGCTGGTGGCCGGGCGCGTGTTGCAGGGCCTGGGCGGCGGCATGCTCGGCGTGGTGCTGTACGTGGGCATGGGCCAGGTGGTGCCGGCGGCGCTGCACCCGCGCCTGTTCAGCCTGTTCGCCACCGCCTGGGTGGTGCCGGGCCTGGTCGGGCCCTCGCTGGCGGCCTGGCTGGTGGTCTACACGAACTGGCGCTGGGTCTTCCTGGTCGCCCTGGCGGTGCTGCCCGTGGCTGCGGCCTTGCTGATGCCGGCGTTCACGAAATTGCCCAAGCCACCAGCGCCCTCCGCCCGCCAGCCCGGCGCTGGCTCGCGGCTGGCCTGGG
>LJHW01000054.1 GCA_001295865.1 beta proteobacterium AAP65 | reverse complement strand
CTGCCCCCCCCACCCCGACACCGCCACCGCCGCAGGAGACGCCCCATGCCCGTGATCGTGATCGCCAACCCGAAGGGAGGCGTTGGCAAGAGCACGCTGGCCACCAACGTGGCCGGCTGCCTGGCGGCGGCCGGCCATGCGGTGATGCTGGGCGATGTCGACCGCCAGCAAAGCAGCCGCCAGTGGCTGGCCCAGCGCCAGCGCAGTGCGCCCGGCCTGCCCGCCATCAGCGGCTGGGACGTGGCACACGACAACGTGGTGCGCCCGCCCAAGGGCAGCACGCACGTGGTGCTGGACACGCCTGCCGGCCTGCACGGCAAGCGCCTGGACGCGGTGATGAAGATGGCCGACCGGCTGCTGATCCCGCTGCAGCCCAGCCTCTTCGACATCCAGGCCACGCACGCCTTCGTGCAGGAGCTGCGGGCGCACAAGCGCGGCCACGAGGTGAAGATGGGCCTGGTGGGCATGCGCGTGCGTGAACACACCCGTGCCAACGAACAGCTGCACCATTACCTGAGCACGCTGCCACTGCCGGTGGTGGCCTGGCTGCGCGACACGCAGAACTACGTGCAGCTGGCGGCCCGTGGCCTGACGCTGTGGGACGTGGCCCCCAGCCGCGTGGAACGCGACCTCGAACAATGGGCCCCGCTGTCGGCCTGGATCGCCTGAACCTGGAAAGCACCCGTTGAAGCACTACGACACCCTCGCCAGCCTGCAGCCCCTGGTGGGCCAGGACATCGGCACCAGCGACTGGGTCACCATCGACCAGGCCCGCATAGCCCAGTTCGCCCAGGCCACCGGCGACCACCAGTGGATCCACGTCGACCCGGTGCGCGCCGCCGCCGGCCCCTTCGGCACGACGGTGGCGCACGGCTTTCTCACGCTGAGCCTGGTGCCATCGCTGTTCGACAGTGGCTTCG
Source organism: beta proteobacterium AAP65 (assembly GCA_001295865.1). Lineage (GTDB taxonomy): Bacteria > Pseudomonadota > Gammaproteobacteria > Burkholderiales > Burkholderiaceae_C > Rubrivivax. The sequence goes on along the minus strand of LJHW01000054.1, from coordinate 30,220 downwards.
CCATCGCCGACGTGAAGATGGGCGTCAACTACGGCCTGAACCGTGTGCGTTTCACCGCGCCGGTGCCGGCGGGTGGGCGCGTGCGCGGGCAATTCAAGCTGCTGGCCTACGAGCCGCTGCCCGGCGGCGCCCAGCTCACCGTGCAAGTCACCATCGAGCTCGAAGGTTCGCCCAAACCGGCCTGCGTGGCCGAAACCGTGTCGCGCCGGTACACCTAGCGCGGGCGGGCCGGCTTCCCCCATCGTGGGGAGGCAGGGGGCTGCAAACGCGGGGCCAAAATGCCCCGGTCCAGGTTCGCGGAGCTGCCATGAAAGTGCTGTTGGTCGACGATCACCCCCTCGTGCTGTCGGCACTGCAGCAGGTCATCCAGCGGGTGGGCAGCGGCACCACGGTGCTGGGGGTGGACAGCGCGGCCGCAGCGCGCGCCGCGCTGGCGCAGGACAGCGATTACGACCTCGTGATGCTCGACCTGGCCCTGGGCGATGCCGACGGCTTCGACGTTTTGGTGGAGTTCCGCGCCGCCTACCCGGCGGTGCCGGTGGTGGTGGTGTCGGCCTCCGACCGCGCCAGCGACGTCATCCGCGCCATCGACAGCGGTGCCATGGGCTTCGTGCCCAAGCGCAGCTCGCACGGCGAGCTGCACGAGGCGCTGCGCATGGTGATGACGGGCGCGATGTACGTGCCGCCCTCGATGCTGGGCCTCGATTTCAGCCGCGCCGTGCACATGGGCGACACCGTGCCCGGTGTGATGCGCAGCGGCCCTGACAGTGGCTTCATGGCCGCCGATGTGGCACCGCTGGGCCCCGCCGCCCGCCCCGAGCCGCACCAGAAGGTGCCCACCCTGGCCGACGTGGGCCTCACGCCGCGCCAGAGCGAGGTGCTCTCGCTTCTGCTGCAGGGCCTGCCCAACAAGCTGATCGCACGGCAGCTGAACCTCTCGGTCGAAACCGTGAAAGACCACGTGGCGGCCGTGCTGCGCGCTCTGGGCGTGAGTTCACGCACCCAGGCCGTGCTGGCCGTGAGCCAGATGACGCAAGGGCAGGGCGGCTCTTTCGCCTGGCGCCTGCCGCCGCGCTGACGCCCCGGCTGTTGGCCCATGCCTGCTGAAGCCGCCGCGCTGCCGGCCACGCCGAACGTCGCCACGCTGCCACCGCCCGCCCTGGCCGCGGCCAGCGGGCCCGGCGGCCGTGTCGACCACATCCGCGCGCTGTATGTGCAGACGCCGGCCACGCTGACCGGCAACCTCATCGGCATGGGGCTGATGGCCTCGATGTTCTGGACCCTGGCGCCCCCGGGGCGCCTGTTCGGCTGGCTGGCCGTGGGCGCCACGCTGTGGCTGCTGCGCCTGGCCCACTACGTGCGCTTTCGCCGCCAGCGTGATGCCGATGGCGCCCAGCTGCGCCTGTGGCGGCGCAGCTGGATGGCGCTGGTGCTGTGCCAGGGCGCGCTGTGGGGCACCGCGGTGTGGCTGTTCTGGGGCCTGGGCACGCATTACCACGTGGTGGCGCTCATCCTCATCGTCTACAGCTACTGCCTGGGCTCGGTGCAGCTGCTGGCCACACAAAGCCGCGTCTTCCTCGCCTTCATCAGCCTGGTGCTCACGCCCACCATCGTGCGCATCGCAAGCGACACCAGCCAGGCCTGGCACCTGCAGCTGGCTGTCATCCTCACGCTGCTGTTCTGCATCACCGTGCTGATGGCGCGCACCTACGGCAGCGCCCTGGGCCAGGCCATCACGCTGAAGACCCGCACCGACGAGCTGGCCGGCCGCCTGCGCACCGAGATGCTCGCCGCTGAAGAGGCCCGCCGCCTGGCCGACGAAGCACGCCGCGCCGCCGAGGCTGCCAACCGCGCGAAGACACAGTTTTTCGCCGCCGCCAGCCACGACCTGCGCCAGCCGCTGCACGCCATGGGCCTGTTTGCCGAAGCGCTGCGCCAGCGCAGCCACGACCCGGAGGTCTCCAGCCTCGTCAACAGCATCAACGAAAGTGTCGACGCGCTGGAAGGCCTGTTCGGCGAACTGCTCGACATCACGCGCATCGACACCGGCGGTGTCGATGTCAACCCGGCGCCGGTGCGCCTGCGCGAGCTCTTCCAGCGCCTGCGCCTGCACTTCGAGCCGGTGGCTTTCGAGAAGGGGCTGATGCTCAGCTTTCGCGGCGAGGGCCTGGTGGCGCACGCCGACCCGGTGCTGCTGGAGCGTGTGCTGCGCAACCTGGTGAGCAACGCCATCCGCTACACCGACGACGGCGGTGTGCTCGTCAGCGCGCGCCTGCGCCAGCGGCCCGAAGGCCCGCGCCTGCTGCTGCAGGTGTGGGATTCGGGCATCGGCATCAGCGAAGCCAGCCTGCCGCGCATCTGGGAAGAGTTTTTCCAGGCGCAGAGCAACCGCCCGCTGGAAGCGCACCAGCGCAAGGGCCTGGGCCTGGGGCTGGCCATCGTCAAGCGGCTGTCGGTGCTGATGGAAGCGCCCATCAACGTGCGCTCGCGCCAGGGGCATGGCACCGTCTTCAGCTTGGAAGTGCCGGTGGGCAAGGCGCCGCGTGGCAGCATCGAAGCGGCTCCGGCCGGGCCGAAGATGCCCATCGGCCTGACGCTCGAAGGCCGCTTCATCGTGGTGGTGGAAGACGAGGCCGCCGTGCGCGAGGGCCTGGTGGTGCTGCTTCAGGCCTGGGGTGCGCGTGTGGTGGCCTTCGACACGGTGGAGGCGCTGGAAGCCTGGCTGGCCTCACCCGGCGCCGAGCCGCCCGACCTGCAGCTGGTGGATTACCGCCTGCCGCAAGGCCGCACCGGCATCGACGCGCTGGTGGCGCTGCGCGAGCGCTGGGCCGGCCGGCGCCTGCCGGCCATCGTCATCACCGGCAGCAGCCTGGGCGGCCACGAAGACGAGGCCGTCACGCACGACTACCACCTGCTCATCAAGCCCGTTCTGCCGAACAAGTTGCGGGCGATGATCGCCTTCAAGCTCGGGGTCAGGTAAGGCGCAGGCCTCAGGGCTTGGGAAAGGTGCCCGGCAGCAGGATGCTGGTGTCCACGTCCTTGATCTGCGTCCGGCCGCAGAAGGCCATGGTCAGGTCGAGTTCCTTGTGGATGATCTCCAGCGTCTTGGCCACGCCCTCGCGGCCCATCGCGCCCAGGCCGTAGAGGAAGGCGCGGCCGATGTAGGTGCCCTTCGCGCCCAGCGCGATGGCCTTGAGCACGTCTTGCCCACTGCGGATGCCGCTGTCCATGTGCACCTCGATCTTGGCGCCGACATCGGCCACGATGGCCGGCAGCGCCTCGATGCTGGTCTGCGCGCCATCCAGCTGGCGGCCGCCGTGGTTGCTGACGATCAGCGCGTCGGCCCCGCTGGACACGGCCAGGCGTGCGTCTTCGACGTCTTGAATGCCCTTCAGGATGAGCTTGCCGCCCCAGCGCTTCTTGATCCACTCGACATCGCCCCAGTTCAGGCGCGGGTCGAACTGCTGCGCCGTCCAGGCGCCCAGGTTGGCCATGTCGGTGACACCCTTCACGTGCCCGACGATGTTGCCGAACTGCCGGCGTTTCGTGCCCAGCATGCCCATGCACCAGCGCGGCTTGGTCATCATGTTCACGATGTTGGCGATGGTGAGCTTCGGCGGCGCCGAGAGGCCGTTTTTCAGGTCCTTGTGGCGCTGGCCGAGGATCTGCAGGTCCAGCGTGAGCACCAGCGCGTCGCATTTCGCGGCCTTGGCGCGGTCGATCAGGCGCTCGATGAAATCGCGGTCGCGCATCACGTAGAGCTGGAACCAGAAGGGCTGCTTCGTGTGCGCGGCGATGTCCTCGATGCTGCAGATGCTCATGGTGCTGAGCGTGAAGCGCGTGCCGAAGGCCTCGGCCGCTTGCGCGGCGAGGATTTCGCCGTCGGCGTGCTGCATGCCGGTCAGGCCCGTGGGCGCGATGACCACGGGCATCTTCACGTCCACGCCCACCATCTTCGTGGCGGTGCTGCGGCCTTCCATGTTCACGGCCACACGCTGGCGCAGCTTGATCTTGTGGAAATCGGTGGTGTTGGCGCGGTAGGTGCTCTCCGTCCAGCTGCCGCTGTCGGCGTAGTCGTAGAACATGCGCGGCACGCGCTTTTGCGCCAGCACGCGCAGGTCTTCGATGGTGGTGATGACGGTCATACAGCTTGTCTCCTCACAGTCGATGCTAACGGCCGCCCTGCCGCCGCGCGCTCAGCGTGGCGAGCGCTTGCCGCATGGCGCTACAACTTCACCAGCGAACCCGCGCGCACGCCCAGCAGGCGGATGCGCCGCTGCAGGTCCACGCGCTTCAGGCACAGCCCCGCGGCGTGGCGGATGGCGCCGGCGTCGGCCACCGGCTGCGGCAGCGTGAGGTCGCGCGTGACGGTCTTGAAATCCTCGAAGCGCAGCTTGATGCCGATGGTGCGGCCGGCGTAACCCTTGCGCTGCAGGTCGGTGGCCACTTGCGCGGCCAGGCGCGTGAAGATGGCGCCGAGTTCGTCGCGGTCGCGCACGGCGTGCAGGTCTTTTTCAAAGGTGGTTTCGCGGCTCATCGACACCGGCTCGCCGCGTGTTTCCACCGGCCGGTCGTCGCGGCCGTGCGCGGCCTCGTGCAGCCAGCGGCCGTAGCTGCGGCCGAAGTGCTCGATCAAGGCCCGAGGCTCGGCCGCGGCCAGCTGGCCGATGGTCTGCAGGCCCAGCGTGGCGAGCTTGGCCGCGGCCTTGGGTCCGATGCCGTTGATGCGCCGCACGCCCATGGGCCAGATGCGTGTGGGCAGCTCGGCGTGGGTCAGCACCGTCAGGCCGTCGGGTTTGTCGAGCTCGCTGGCGATCTTGGCCAGCAGCTTGTTCGGCGTCACGCCGATGGAGCAGCTCAGGCCCGTGGCGCGGCGCACGTTGTTGCGGATGTCCTGCGCGATGGCGCGCACACCGCCGAAGGGGTCGTGGCCCACGGCCTCCTGCGCGCCGGGCAGGTGCGTCAGGTCGATGTAGATCTCGTCGATGCCGCGGTCTTCGATCAGCGGCGCCACCTCGGCCACGGCGGCCTTGAAGCGGCGCGACATCGCGCGGTACTGCTCGAAGTCGGTGGGCAACAGCACGGCCTGCGGCGCCAGGGCCGCGGCCTTCATCAGACCCATGCCGCTGTGCACGCCGAAATCACGCGCGGCGTAGGTGGCGGTGGTGACCACGCCACGGCCGGCGTAGCCGGCCAGCGTGGCGAATTGCCGCGTGCCATCGGGCAAGAGCGTGGGCTGGTGGCGTCGGCCGCCGCCTATCACCACGGCCTGGCCTTGCAGCTCGGGGTAGCGCAGCAGTTCGACGGACGCGTAGAACGCGTCCATGTCGAGGTGGGCGATCCAGCGTCGTTGCGACATGGGGCCAGGCGCGGGCCGGCCCGGGCCTTCAGGCCTGGGCCTTCATCCCTGGGCCAATCGGCGCCGGTGCCGTTCCACCTGCGCCTGCACCTGCACCGGCGCCGTACCGCCGAGCACACGGCGCGCGTTCAGCGAGCCACGCAGCGTCAGCACCTCGGCCACGTCGGCCGTCACGGCCGGGTTCAAGGCCTGCAGTTCGGCCAGCGGCAGCTCCGACAGATCGATGCCGCGCGCGATGGCGCTCTTCACGGCGTGGGCCACCACCTCGTGCGCATCGCGGAAGGGCAGGCCCCTTTTCACCAGGTAGTCGGCGAGATCCGTCGCGGTGGCGTAGCCCTTCAGCGCAGCGCGCTCCATGGCTTCCTTCTTCACCGTGATGCCGCCCACCATCTCGGCCATGATGCGCAGCGTGTCGGCCAGCGTGTCCACGGTGTCGAAGAGCGGCTCCTTGTCTTCCTGGTTGTCCTTGTTGTAGGTGAGCGGCTGGCCCTTCATCAGCGTGATGAGCGCCATCAGGTGCCCCACCACACGGCCGCTCTTGCCCCGCGCCAGCTCGGCCACATCCGGGTTGCGCTTCTGCGGCATGATGGAAGAGCCGGTGCAGTAGCGGTCGGCCAGGTCGATGAAGCCGAAGTTCTGGCTCATCCACAGCACGATCTCCTCCGCCAGGCGCGAGACGTGCACCATGCAGATGCTGGCCGCGGCGCTGAACTCCATCGCGAAATCACGGTCGCTCACGGCGTCCAGGCTGTTCTGGCACACGCTGTCGAAACCCAGCGTCTTCGCCACGCGCTCGCGGTCCAGCGGGTAGCTGGTGCCGGCCAGCGCGGCGGCGCCCAAGGGCAGCACGTTCACGCGCTTGCGCACATCGGCCAGGCGCTCGGCATCGCGCGCGAACATCTCCACATAGGCCAGCAGGTGGTGCGCAAAACTCACCGGCTGCGCCACCTGCATGTGCGTGTAGCCGGGCATCACGGTCTCGGTGTGCTGTGCGGCCAGGGCCACCAGCGCGGCCTGCATCGCGGCCATCAGCTGCACGAGCTTGTCGATCTCGCCCCGCAGCCACAGGCGCACGTCGGTGGCCACCTGGTCGTTGCGGCTGCGGCCGGTGTGCAGGCGCTTGCCGGCATCGCCCACCAGCGCGGTGAGGCGGGCCTCGATGTTCAGGTGCACGTCTTCCAGCGCCAGCTTCCATTCGAAGCGGCCTTCTTCGATCTCGGCGCGGATCTGCGCCATGCCGCGCTGGATGTCGGCCAGGTCTTGCGCGTCGATGATGTTTTGCGCGGCCAGCATCTCGGCGTGGGCCAGGCTGCCGGCGATGTCGGCCTGCCACAGGCGCTTGTCGAAGTTCACGCTGGCGGTGTAGCGCTGCACCAGCTCGCTCATCGGCTCGCTGAACAAGGCCGACCAGGCCTGGTGTTTGTTGGCCAGGGGGTCGGCAGAAGGTTGCTGGGCAGGCTGGTTCGACATGGCGGGCGGCAGGGCAGAGGGCGGGTGTGGGGGCCGACAAGGCCGCGGCACAGGGGCGGCGGCAGGCACACTCCGTATTATCCGGCCGCCCTCTCGATGAGCTCTTCACCGCCTTCACCGCCGAAGTCAGCACCGTCCACGCGCAGCACCGGCTTCGCGCAGAGCCGCTTCGACCCGCAGGCCGACGAGCGCAGCCGCGTGATGGCCATCACCGCCGCGAGCTTCGACGTCTGCCACCCGGCGCTGGCCTTGCGCGCGCTGGTGCTGGTGCAGGCCGTGCTGGCGGTGCTGGCGCTGGCCACGGCCGACAGCGCGGCCGAATGGGGCACCCGCCAGGCCGTGCTGGCTTTTGGGGGCGTGGCCGGCAGCCTGCTGTGGCTGGTGGGCATCTGCGCACTGCGGCGGCCTTTGATGGCTTTGCCCGGCCTGCCGCGCGCGGGGCTGGTGCTGTGCCTGGGTGCGGTGGCGGCGGGGCTGGCCTGGTGGCCGCTGCTGTGGGCCGGGCTGGGCGGCGAGGTGCATGCCTTGCGCGTGGCCGCGGTGGGCCTGGGCGGCGTTTGTTTCGCAGCGATGCTCTGGGCCTGGCTGGATTTGCGCGCGCGCATCTGGCACCCGGCCGATGCCAGCGCGCGCCTGGCCGAGCTGCAGAGCCGCATCCGCCCGCATTTCCTTTTCAACGCCTTGAACACCGCACTCGCGCTGGTGCGCGTGGATCCGGCCCGCGCCGAGGCGGTGCTGGAAGACCTGAGCGAGCTTTTCCGCGCCGCGCTGGCCGAGGTGGGCGCCACCGTCACGCTGGAAGAAGAAATGGCGCTGGCGCGGCACTACCTCGCCATCGAGCAGGTGCGCTTCGGCAGCCGGCTCGACGTGCAGTGGGAGGTCGACCCGCGGGTGCACGCCGCGCGTGTGCCTTCGCTGGTGCTGCAGCCGCTGGTGGAAAACGCCGTGCGCCACGGCATCGAGCCGGCCGCCGGCGGCGGGCGCGTGACGGTGCGCGCCGCCGTGCAGCGCGGGCAGGCGGTGCTGACGGTGATCAACACCCTGGGCCCGCAGCCCGGCCTGCCCGGCCACGGTATGGCGTTGCACAACGTGCGCGAGCGCCTGCGGCTGCTGCACGATGTGGGCGCGCAGTGCGACGTGTGGCGCGAGCCCGCGCCTGCCGGCAGCGGCCGGCCCGACCTCTTCCACGCCCGCATCGTGCTGCCCTTGCCTTGATGGGAAGCTGCTGACGCCATGAACGTGCTCATCGTCGACGACGAAGACCTGGCCCGGCTGCGTCTGCGCGCGCTGCTGCAGGCCTTGCCCGAGTTCGACGTCAACGTGGTGGGCGAGGCCGGCGACGCCGCGCAGGCCCTGGCGCAGCTGAACACGTACGCGGTGGACGCCGTGCTGCTGGACATCCGCATGCCCGGCCTCACGCCGCACGAGGGCCTGCACCTGGCCGCGCGGCTGCGTGCGATGGCGCAGCCGCCGGCGGTGATCTTCGTCAGCGCGCATGCCGAGCACGCGCTCAAGGCCTTCGAGTTGGAGGCGGTGGACTACCTCACCAAGCCCGTGCGCAGCGAGCGCCTGCGCAACGCTTTGCAGCGTGTGCAGCAGCGCCTGCAGCCGCTGAGCACGATGCAGGCCGTGCTGCAGGACGCCCCTGCGTTGGTGGTGAGCGACCGCGGTCGTGTGCTGCGCCTGCCGCTGCCCGAGGTGCTGGTGCTCAAGGCCGGGCAGAAGTACGTGACGCTGCGCACGCCGGGGCACGAGTACGTGCTCGACGAATCGCTGTCGGAACTGGAGCAGCGCCTGGCGGCATTGGGCGGCAACCACCTGCGCATCCACCGCAACGCGCTGGTGGCGCGCCATGCCATCCGTGAACTGGCGCTGCGCGAGGCCGCCGAGCCTGGCGAAGAAGGTGGCGATGGCTGGGCGGTGCGGGTGGCGCCGCTGGACGAGTGGCTGTCGGTCTCGCGCCGGCAGTTGGCGGCGGTGCGGGCGGCTTTGGAGGGTGGGGCATGAACGAGGGTTTTGACGATCCTGCAGTGGCGCGGCAGCGGCGGCGTGTGGGGCTGTGGGCTTCGGGGGCCAAGGCGCTGTTGCTGGTGGTGCTGGTGGGGGCTTGGTGGGTGTGGGAGCAGGGTGCAATGCGCTCCCGGGTGGTGGATGCACCCACCCCCATCGAGCTGGCGGCGAGCAGACCGGCGGCAACCCACGCTCCCGCGTCTGGACCGCCGCCGGTCCCTGCCCCTGCCCCTGGGTTGTTGGCGGGCGTGCCGTCTGCCGCGGCTAAGCCTGGCGCAGCCGGTGAACTTGCCGCGCAGCCGGATGTCGCCGAGCTCTGCGGCGTGGGGCTGATCCAGGCAGGCAAAGAGCCCGCACACCTGTTCGCTCATGCCGAAGAGGCCGCTTGGCCCCGCACCCTGGCGGCGCTGGAACGCAGCCCCGCCGAGCGAGCAAGGGCCGCAGCCTGGGTGCTGCGTTACTGGGTGCCTTGGTCCGCGGCGGTGGGTCGTGGCCAGGCACCTCCGCCGGAAACCGATGCCCGACAAGCTCTCGCCCAGATGGCGATGAACAGCCCCGACCCGGGCATCTTCCGCTGGGCTTGGGCGTTGTGCCAGTTCCGCGACGCGCCTCCGATTTGCGGGCAGTTGTCGGTGCTCCGTCTGGTCGAGCAGCATCCCGAGGACGCCGCCCACTGGCTGCTCCTGGCCCAGGTACAGCCTGTGAGGGCGCCGCTTGCGTTACAGGGGGTGCTGCAGGCATCGGCGTTCAGCTCCTTCCCTTCGCTCACCCCCTGGGTCGAGTCCGCGCTGCCGGCCGACCTTGCACCCTACCTGCGCATGAACCTGCTGGGGCAGAGCATGCGCTGGGGCCAGGCCTCGGAAGCGGTGATGAACGCGGGCAGCGTGGCTGTCGCGCGCGATTGTCTGGCTGCCGACGCTGACCGAAGCGCGTGCCTCAGATTGGCGGACGTGTTGGACAGCCGGGCGCCCGACCTGCTGGGCCTGCACCTAGCGGGTCGAATAGGTGAGGTGCACGGCTGGCAGCCGCAGCGCATCGAGGCGCTGCGGGGGCAGCTCGAGCGCTTGCAGCAAGCCAGCGACATCGGCCCGGTCGACGCATCGCCCTGGAGCTGCGCGAATGTCGAGCGCAACCGTCGTTTCCTCCGAGACCGGGCCGCCTATGGCGAGGTCGAGGCCTTGCATCGCTTGGCGGCTGCCAGTGCCCCGGCAGCCGCCCCGCGCTGAGCCGGCCTCAGCCCTGGCGCCGGCGCCGCGCCGCGCCCACGGCCACGCCCACACCCGCCAGCATCAAGGCCCAGGTGCCCGGCTCGGGCACCGCTGAAACGGTCAGCCCCGTCAAGGTGCCGTTGAACTCGCCCACCAGCGTGGCCGCGCCCGTCATCAGGTTGATGCCGTACAGGCCCGTGCCCAGCGTGCCGCCGTCGCGGTTCAGCGCGGCGTAGGCCATGCCGTTGCCGAGGATCTCGAAGCCGTTGGCGTTCAGCACGTCCAGGCCCAGCGCACCCACGGTGGTGAGGGTCGGGTTGTTGAAGCCGGTGGCCGCGAAGGCCAGGGTGTCGGTGGTGCCGTTGATGTAGTACAGCCCCGTGGTGGCGGGTGCGCCCGCGGGGCTGCTGTTGGTGTACGCCACACCGCTGTGGCCGGCGGCGATGGGGGTGGCGGTGGTCACCGCGCCCGTCACCGCATTCACCGCGTAGTTGCCGCCCATCGTGCCCACCAGGCGCAGCGAGCTGGCGCCGGCGAAATCGGCCACCGGGTTGAAGTCCACGCCCCAGCCCTGGGTGCCGTTGACCACGGGGCTGGACAGCGCCGCCACGAAAGTGGCCGCGCCGGTGTTCTCGTCCAGCGTGTAGAGGCGGTTGCTGAGCGTCAGGCCGTAGAGCGTGTTGTTGCTCGGGCGCAGGTCGACGCCGACCAAACGGTCGCCGGCGTCCAGGCCGGTGATGACGGTGCGCATGGCCATGCCGGGGTTGGCGGCATCGAAGCGCGCGATCTCGTTGGCGCTGGTGATGCCGACGAGCATTTGCGCCTGGGCGCTGGCGGCCAGGCAGGCCAGCGCGGCAGCGCTCAGCAGGCGGGTGCGGGTTTGCATGAGGGTGACTCCTGAAGGTTGCTGTGGCGCCGGCAGCGTGGCCCGCAAACGGGCCCACGCCACCGACCTTCAGCCCTACGCAGCCACACCCGCGGCGGATGCGCCGCCGCCCCCTCGGCCGGCCCAGCCCCCCGCAAACGCGGGGGCCTCAGCCGGTGTTGCGCAGGCCCGCCGCGATGCCGTTGATGCTGAGGTGGATGCCGCGCTGCAGCCGCTCCACGCCTTCCTGCCCCTCGCGCCGCGTGCGGTAGCGGCGCATCAGTTCCACCTGCAGGTGGTTCAGCGGGTCGAGGTAAGGGAAACGGTGCGCGATGCTGCGTGCCAACGCCGGGTTGCCTTGCAGCGGCTGCTGCTGGCCGGTGATGAGCGTCAGCGCTTCACTCGCGCGTTGCCACTCGGCCTTGAGCAGGCCGAAGATGCGCTTGGCCACCTTCTTGTCTTCCACCAGCTCCACGTAGCGCGCGGCGATACGCAGGTCGCTCTTGGCCAGCACCATGTCGAGGTTGCTCAGCAGCGTGCGGAAGAAGGGCCATTGCTTGTGCATGCGCTGCAACAGCGCAGCGCGTTCCGCGCGGTCGCCCTGCGCGAGGAAGGCCTCGATGGCGCTGCCAAAACCGCACCAGCCCGGCAGCGCCATGCGGCACTGGCCCCAGCTGAAGCTCCACGGGATGGCGCGCAGGTCTTCGATGGCGCGTGTGGCCTTGCGGCTGGCCGGGCGGCTGCCGATATTGAGTTCGGCGATCTCGCGGATGGGCGTGGCGGCGAAGAAGTAGTCGGTGAAGCCCGGCGTGCCGTAGACCAGCTGGCGGTAGGCCTGGAAGCTGGCCTCGCTGATCTCGGCCGCGGCATCCAGAAAGGCCTTGGGCGCGGGCTTGGTGGGGTGCAGCATCGTCGCTTCCAGCGTGGCGGCCACCAGGGTTTCGAGGTTGCGGCGGCCGATCTCCGGGTTGGCGTACTTGCTGGCGATGACCTCGCCTTGTTCGGTAAGACGGATCTGCCCGTTCACCGTGCCCGGCGGCTGCGCCAGGATGGCCTGGTAGCTGGGCCCGCCGCCGCGGCCCACGGTGCCGCCGCGGCCGTGGAAGAGGCGCAGCGTGATGGGCTTGCTGCGCGCCTGTGCCGCGTTCAGCTCGGCGAACAGCGCCGCCAGCGCCGTCTCGGCGCGGAAGAGCTCCCAGTGGCTGGTGAAGCTGCCGCCGTCCTTGTTGCTGTCGCTGTAGCCCAGCATCACGTCTTGCTCGGCGCCGCTGTTGCGCACCAGCGCGTGCACGCCGGGCAGGGCGTAGAACTCGCGCATGATGGGTTCACTGCGGCGAAGGTCGCCGATGGTCTCGAAGAGCGGCACGGTGATCAGCGCCGCTTTCGTGCCGGGCTGGTCCAGCGTGCCGGTGAGCAGGCCGGCTTCTTTCTGCAGCAGCAGCACTTCCAGCAGGTCGCTCACCTCTTCGGTGTGGCTGATGATGCAGTGGCGCAGCGTCTGCGCGCCGTAGCGCGTGAGCGCTTCTCGCGCGGTCTCGAAGATGGCGAGTTCGTCCAGGGCCAGCGGGCTGTAGGGGCTGCCATGCACGCGCAGAGGTCGGGCGTCGTTCAGCAGCGCCAGCAGGCAGGTGCGGCGCTGCGGCTCGCTCAGGGCGCTGTAGTCGGCCTCGATGCGCGCCACGCGCAGCAGCTCGGCCACCACGGCCTCGTGTTTGTCGCTGCTCTGGCGCAGGTCCAGCGTGGCGAGGTGGAAACCGAAAACCTGCACCGCGCGCATCAGCGGCGCCAGGCGCGGACCCACCAAGGCCTGCGCGTGGTGGCTGCCGAGGCTGCGCTCGATGGTGCGCAGGTCGGCGAGGAAGGCCTCGGGTCCGGGGTAGGGATTCTGCGGCGCCACGGCATGGCGCAGGGCCTCAGTGCCGGTCAGCGCCTGCAGCGTGGCCGCCAGGCGCGAGTACATGCCGATCAGCGCGCGGCGGTAGGGCTCGTCCAGCCGGTGCGGGTTGCTGTCTGGCGAGGCCGCGGCCAGGGCCTGCATCTCGGGCGACACCGGCGCCAGCGTGCCGCTGATCGAGAGCTCGGCACCGAGTTCGTGCACCTCGGTCAGGTAGAAGCGCAGCGCCACTTCGGCCTGGCGCTTCAGCGCATGGGCCAGCGTGGCGGCCGTCACGTTGGGGTTGCCGTCGCGGTCGCCGCCTATCCAGTGGCCCATGCGCAGGAAGTTGCCCACGGCGTGGCCGGGCAGCGCGCGCTCCACGTCGCGGTACAGGCGCGGAATCTCGCGCAGGAAGGTGGTGCCGTAGTAGCTGAGCGCGTTCTCGATCTCGTCGGCCACCGTCAGCTTGGCGGTGCGCAGCATGCGCGTTTGCCACAGCTGCGTCACGCGCGCGCGCATCAGCGCCTCGTTCTCGGCGCGGCGCTCTTCGGTGGGCAGCTCGTCGCGCTGCTCCAGCAGCTCGGCCACGGCGCGTTCGGCGTCGAGGATGCTCTTGCGCTGCACCTCGGTGGGGTGGGCCGTGAGCACCGGGCTGATGTAGGCGCCGTGCAGGGTGGCGGCGATGTCGGCGGCGCGGTGGTCGGCACGCTGCAGGCGCTCGAAGCTGAGCGCGAGCGAGCCTTCCTGCAGGTCGCCGGCTCTTTCGTGCACGCTGCGGCGGCGCACATGGTGGCGGTCTTCGGCAATGTTGGCCAGGTGGCTGAAGTAGCTGAAGGCGCGGATGACGGTGACGGTCTGGTCGGCGCTGAGGTTCTTCAGCAGCCGGTCGAGCACCCGCCCGGCGCTGGCGTCGGCCTTCAGGCGGTAGGCCACGCTGAGCTGGCGCACACGCTCGATGAGCTCGAAGGCGGCCGTGCCTTCCTGCTCGCGGATCACGTCACCGAGGATGCGGCCCAGTAACCGGATGTCTTCCACCAGCGGTTTGTTTTTGGCGGCCGCGTCGTCAGAGGCCGTTTTGGTGCGAGTTCTGGTGCTGGCGCTGGCGGTTTTCACCGCCTTGGTGCGGGTGAGGGCAGGGCGAGGCATGGGGGCTCCTGGGCTGTAACCGAGTTACCAATTCTCGCGCAAGCCGCGTGCCTGCCGCCGCGGGCTTGCGACGGCCGGTCGGGGTGGCGCCGCCGTCGCGCCACCCCGGGCCCACCCGGGGTCGGCAGCGCTGGGCCGCTGGCTATCATCCGCCGCATGAATGCTCCGACCGTCATCGCCACGCGCGAAAGCCGCCTTGCCCTGTGGCAGGCCGAACATGTGCGCGATGCGCTCACCGCCCGTTTCGGCCTGCCGGTCGAGCTGCTGGGCATGACCACGCGCGGCGACCAGATCCTCGACCGCGCGCTGTCCAAGGTGGGCGGCAAGGGCCTGTTCGTGAAAGAGCTGGAGACGGCGCTCGAAGAAGGCCGCGCGCACCTGGCCGTGCATTCCCTGAAAGACGTGCCGATGGAGCTGCCCGAGGGCTTCACGCTAGCCGCGATTTGGGAGCGTGAAGACCCGCGCGACGCTTTCGTCTCCAACCAGTACGACAACGTCGACGCGCTGCCGCAAGGCGCCGTGGTGGGCACGAGCAGCCTGCGCCGCGTGGTGCAGCTGCTGGCGCGCCGGCCCGATCTGCAGATCGAGCCATTGCGTGGCAACCTCGACACCCGCCTGCGCAAGCTCGACGAAGGCGGCTTCGACGCCATCGTGCTGGCCGCCGCTGGTCTCAAACGCCTGGGGCTGGCCTCGCGCATCCGCGGCACCTTCGACCCTGAGCTCATGATCCCGGCCGCCGGCCAGGGCGCTTTGGGCATCGAGGTGCGTGAAGACAACACCGCGCTGCGCGAACTGCTGGCGCAGACCCTGCACCAGCCCACCTTCCTGGCCTGCCATGCCGAGCGCGCGGTGTCGCGTTCGCTGGGCGGCAGCTGCAGCATGCCGCTGGCCGCGCACGCGGTGTGGGAAGGCGACACGCTGCGCATCGACGCCGCGCTGGGTGATGCCAACGAGCTCACGCGCCCGCTGCTGCGCACGCGCCTGGCCGCGGTGGTCACCGACGAGGCCGGCGCCCGGGCGCTGGGCAACGAAGCGGCGGCGCAGCTGCGCGCCGCCGGCGCCGGCAGCTACCTGCCGGCCGCCTGAGCCGCCACGCCCGGCCCGCAGCACGGGCGGCAGCTGTGGCCCTGCGCTTGATCGTCACCCGCCCTGCCGCCCAGGCAGGCCCCTGGGTGCAGGCTTTGCAGCGTCTGGGTCTGGAGGCCGTGGCGCTGCCGCTCATTGACATCGCGCCGCCGGCCGAGCCCGGCCCCGTGCGCGAGGCCTGGACGGCTTTGCCGGGCCTGTCCTTGGTGATGTTCGTCAGCGCCAACGCCGTGCAGCACTTTTTCGCGCTGGCGCCTGCCGGTGCGGCCTGGCCGGCCGGGGTGCGCGCCGGCTGCACCGGGCCGGGCACGGCAGCGGCCTTGCGCGCTGCCGGGGTGCCGGCCGCGGCGGTGGTGCAGCCGGGGCCGGGGGCCGGGCTCGACTCTGAGGGCCTGTGGGCGCAACTGGCGCACGAACCTTGGGCCGGCCGCCAGGCGCTGGTGGTCCGAGGTGAAGACGGGCGCGACTGGCTGGCCGAAACCCTGCGTGAACGTGGCGCGGCCGTGGCCTGCCTGGCCGCCTACCGCCGCTGTGCGCCCACGCTGGACGAGGCCGGCCGCGCCGTGCTGGATCGCGCCCTGGCCGAACCAGCGGCGCACCTCTGGCTCTTCAGCAGCAGCGAGGCGGTGGCCAACCTGGTCACGTTGGCGGCCGGCGTACCTTGGCAGGCGGCACGTGCGCTCGCTGCGCACCCGCGCATCGCGCAGGCGGCGCGTGCGGCAGGCTTCGGCGCCGTCGATCTGTTGCCTGCGCCCACCCCCGAGGCGGTCGCTGCCTGGGCCGGCGGGTGGGCGTCGATACAATGAGCCGCGCAATGACCGCGCTTTGAAGCCTCTGCGCGGCCAGCCTCTGAACCCGCACCCCTGAGCGAGATTTGAGCGAGACCGCAGCCCCCTTGCCCGATCCCGCACCCGCCGCTGCGCTGGCCCCTTCGGCTGCCGCGGCAGCGCCTGCGGTGGCGGTGCCGCACCCGCCCGGCAGCGGCCGCTGGATCGCGGTCGGCGCCGTGCTGCTCACCGCGCTGGCCACTGGCGCCACCGTGCTGGCCTGGAACACGCAGCAGCGTGTGAAATCGCTGGAGGCTGAACTCGTCAAGCGCCAGGCCGACAGCGGCAGCCAGGCCACCGAAGCGCGCACGCTGGCCCGCCAGGCCGAGCTCACCGCCCGCGAAGCAGCGGCCAAGCTGGCGCTGCTGGAAGCGCGCGTGGCCGAGACCTCGATGCAGCGCACGCAGCTTGAAGAACTCATCCAGAGCCTGGCGCGCTCGCGCGACGAAAACGTGCTCGCCGATGTCGACGCTGCGCTGCGCGTGGCGCTGCAACAGGCGGCCATCACGGGCAGCGCCGAGCCGCTGGTCGTCACGCTCAAGCAGGCCGACGAACGCCTGGCGCGTTTCAACCAGCCGCGGCTGGAACGTGTGCGCCGTGCGCTGGCGCAAGACCTTGAGCGCACGCGCAGCGCGGGGGTCACCGATGTCACCGTGCTCACCGTCCGCCTGGACGAAGTGATCCGCCAGGTGGACGAACTGCCGCTCTTTTCGGCTCCCGAGCGCCGGGGCTCGGCGCGGGCCGCCGAGGCTGCGGCCACGGCGGCGGCGGCCGCTTCGGCACCCGCCTCGGCAGCAAGCGGCACCGGCTTGGCGGGGCTGATCGGGCAGCGCTGGGCGGGTTTTGCTTCTGTGTTCTGGCTGGAGGTGAAAAGCCTGGTGCGTGTGACGCGCATCGACCAGCCCGAGGCCATGCTCGTGGCGCCCGACCAGGCCTTTTTCCTGCGCGAGAACCTCAAGCTGCGCTTGTTGAACGCCCGCCTGGCCTTGCTGTCGCGGCAGTTCGACACCGCGCAGAGCGACCTGCGCGAAGCGCAGCGTGCGCTGGACACCTACTTCGACCGCAACCACCGCCGCGTGGTGGCGGTCAGTGAGCTGGTGCGCGGCGTGACGGGCCAGGCACGACTGGTCACCGTGCCCCGGCCCGACGCCACGCTGGCCGCCATCGCCACGGCCTCGGCCGGGCGCTGAGCCGGCGTGCCGGACCTGCAGCGCCCCTGAGCCGCACCCGTATCCGCGTCACGCCCAAGCCATGCGCAGCGTCATCGTTCTCGTGCTGATTTTCGTGGTGGCCGTTGTGGCCGCCACCACGCTGGGCAGCAACGACGGCCTGGTCAGCATCTACTGGGCCGGCTGGCGCAGCGACTTTTCGCTGAACCTTTTTGTCATCGTGCTGCTGGGCGCCTGCGCGGTGCTGATGGCCGCCGTGCAGGCGCTGGGCGCGCTGGTGAGCCTGCCGCGCCGTGCCGGCGAGTGGCGTGCGCTGCGCCGCGAACGTGCGGCCCAGGCCGCGCTGCGAGAGGCGCTGGTCGAGTACTTTGGCGCGCGCTACGGCCGCGCGCGCAAGGCCGCCGAACGGGCGCTGCTCATCGCGGACGACACGCCAGCCCTGGCCAGCGATGCCGAGTTCCTGGTGCTGGCGCAGCTGCTCGCGGCCGGCAGCCTGCACCGCCTGCAAGACCGCCCCCACCGCGACGAAAGCCTGCGCCGTGCCTTGAAGGCCGCGCGCGGCGGCAAGGCCGTGCGCGCGGGCGGCCGCAACGCTGAAGAGGCGGCACGCCTGCTGGCCGCCGAATGGGCGCTGGACGACCGTGACGCCCCGCGTGCGCTTGACTCGCTGGAAGCCCTGGCGCCCGGCGTGGGCCGCCGCACCCATGCGCTGCGCCTGAAGCTGCAGGCGCTGCGCATGGCACGCCAGCCCTTGGCCGCCTTGCAGACGGCGCGCCTGCTGGCCAACCACCAGGCCTTCTCGCCCGTGGTGGCGCAGAGCCTGCTTCGTTCGCTGGCCAGCGAGACGCTGGAAGGCGCGCACGACGCGCAGCAATTGCGCCGCCTTTGGGGACAGTTCGACACCGCCGACCGCCGCGATGCCACCGTGAGCGCGCGCGCCGCGCAGCGCGCGGTGCAGCTTGACGCCGCTGACGACGCGCGCCAGTGGCTCAGGCCCTTCTGGGAGCGCCTGTCCGAGCTCTCGCGTGAAGACCGCGAGCAGGTGTCTCTGGCGCTCATCGAAGCGCGCCGCGGCATCGGCACCGACTGGCTGCCGCGCCTGGAGGCGGCGTCCCAGGCCTACGCTCACGAAGGTGCCGTGGTGGCGGCAGTGGGCATGGTTTTCGCCGAGCGCCAGCTCTGGGGCAAGGCACGCCGCCTGCTGGAACAGGCCGCTGCCGCGCCGGGCTTGCCAGCGGCCACGCGCCGTCTGGCCTGGCGCGAGCTGGCCGCCCTGGCGCGCCAGGAAGGCGACGAAGGCCGCGCCGTGCAGTGCGAGCGTGCGGCAGCGTTTCTGGAATGAGCTGATGCTTTTCTGCTCTCAGGGGCCACGGAACTTGAGCAATCCGAAAAACACGTGCTATACTGCAAGGCTTGATGCGGCTGTAGCTCAGCTGGATAGAGTACTTGGCTACGAACCAAGGGGTCGTGGGTTCGATTCCTGCCAGCCGCACCAAAAAATGACGAGGGTTAGCACGTGACACGTGCTAACCCTTTTGTCTTGATGGCGGTGCTGAATCGGGTCTTGGCCTGCCTCAGGCCTGCTGCGCTGGCGGGCCACACACCGACGCCAACACCGAAGCACCCGGGCTATCCCGGCCTCGGACCACAGAGTTCCTGACCATGACCGTCTTCTACTGGGTGATGGGTGTGCTCATCGTGGGCACGCTGGTGCCTTCGGTGCTCTACATGCTGCTCTACGCAGCCACGGGCGAAGACGCCTGCCTGCGCCGCGCGCAGGCCCTGTGGAACATCTCGCGCGTGTTTTCGCTGCTGGGCTTCAACCTGCTGGTCTGGGGCCACGTGATCTACGGGCTGTGGCAGATCTGGTCTTGAGCCGCACGGCCCGCCGGGGCTGAACAGCGCGCTCAGGCGCTGACGATCTCGCCCCCCTCCTCGCCCTTGTGCCGCTGCAGCACGCCCGCGGCGCACAACTCAGCCACCAGCGCCTCACCGCAGGCCGCGAGGCTGCCGCCGGGGCGGCCGATGCGCTGCCACACCGTCGTGTAAAGCGGCGCGGCCACCAGCCAGCGCAGCAGGTCGGGCAGCGCTTCTTGACCCACCTCCATCACATGGAAGCTGATCAGCGCCTTGAGCGCGTGCCGCGCATGCCGCGCCGGGTCGGCGCGGAAGGCGGCCAGGCGCTGGCGTGCCAGCCCCAGTGATTGCGGAATGTCCTGGAAGGCCGCACCGTGCCCCGGCAAGGCCCAGCGCGCGCCCAGCGATTCAATCAGGTCCAGCGTGTCGGCCACTTCGTCGAAGGCGGCCGCGCCGTCGAGTTCCGGGAAGACGATGCCGAAGCCGCGCTCCCAGAGCGCATCGGCGGTGATGACGATGCCGTCGCGGTCGTCGAAGAAGATCAGTGAATGCGGGTCGTGCCCGGGCGCGGCCAGGGCCTGCCAGGCCCGCCCGCCGACACGCAGCGTGTCGCCCGGGTGCACGCAGCCGTCGGGCTTGAAGGGCTCGCAGCGCTGGCCGGTGGCGCGGTAGCTGAGCCGGTCTTCGTCCCAGGCCTGCACCGCCGCCCAGTCGCCCGGCGGCATGTGCAGCGTGCAGCCGAAATGGCGCTGCAGGCTGGCGTTGCCGCCGCAGTGGTCGGAGTGCAAGTGGGTGTTCACCAAGGCGCGCAGCGCTTCGCCTTGCAGCGCGTGCTGCACGAGGGCCACCGTCTGCGGGGCGTGCACCACGTGCCCGGCGTCGATGAGCAACGCGCCCTCACCACCGCCGTGCAGCAGGATGTTGTTGGACGACAGCCAGCCGCGTTCCAGCAGCGTGATGCCGGGCATCTCAGGGGCGGGCGGTGGGGGCACGGGGTGGCGCTGCGGCGGTGGTGGCCGGGCGCATTCTCGGCCAGAGCGCGCACCGGCGCCCAAGCGCGCAGGCTGGCCGCCGAAATGCACGGTGAAAGCCCGCTTCGTTCGCGCCTGCGCGCCCGCGCAGCGCCCTAAGGTGCAGGCACCGAAGCCCGTCCCGCCGGAGCGCGCCATGTCCCACACCGCCTGCACCACCGCTTTTGCCGACACCGAGCTGCTGCCCCCGCCAGCCTTCGCCTCGGCACGGCACGCAGACGCCGACACGGCCGCCGCCCACAGCGCCAACACCGAAGCGCAGGCGCGCCGTGCGGCGCTGGCCATCGCCGTGGTGCCGCCCACCGTGTTGATGGCGCTGCTGGCCGTGGTGGCCGGGCTGATCGAGCCGGCCACCGGCGTGGCGCTTTTCGCCACCGGCATGGCCTGGCTCGTGTTCGAGATGTACCGCTACCTGCGGCGCATGGACGCCGAGCTCGAGACCGCCGTGCAGGCCGGCCCCTGGGGCTGAGCCCGGCGCTGAGGCGCCAGCTTCTGCGTTAGCAGGGGCTCACTTGCGCGAGTTGTCCAGCGAGGGCGGCGGGGTGTAGCCGAGCTCACGCGCCCGGGCTTCGTACTGCGCAGCGAGCAGCGGTTGCCCCACGCGGCGGTAGTGCAGCGCCAGCTCGTAGCTGGCAATGCCGTTGCCCAGCGCGGCCGCAAACTGCAGCCAGCCTTCGTAGCGGCTGGCGTCGAACTTCTCGCCGTCGCGGCCGTAGGCGCGGGCCAGGCGCGCGGCGGCGTCCTTGTCGCCGCGGCCGGCTTTCACCAGCTCGGTTTCAGGCACTTCGGTGGTGGGCTGGAAGGCCGTGCGGAACAGCCGCACATCACGCCGGCGCAAGATCGACGCGGCTTCGTTGGCCCCGGCGCGCGCCACCTCGGCGCTGCCGGCCAGCCGGCTGCCGGGGTGGTTCTTGAGGAAATCGGTGGCCAGCTTGGCGATCTCGGCCGGCCACACGGCCGCTTCGAGCAGCGCCCAGTCGGCGGCTTCATCGCGGCTGGCGAAACGGGCCGGCGCCGGCGCGCTGGTGACGGCCGCTTCGGGTGGCGGCAGCGGTGCCAGCCGCCGCGTGACCTGCGTGTTCTCGGCGATGAAGGGGAACTGCGCGAACTGCCGCAGCAGCGGCACCGGGTGGTTGAGCATCACGTTCTGCACGTCCAGCTTCACCAGGCGGAAGAGGTCGGAGAAGCTGATCTCGTCAGACGCACCCTCGAGCAACTTCACCAGCGAGGCGGTGTAGAAGGTGTTGCGGGTGTCGTCCGCCGGTGCGATGGCCGGCTTGCCCGCGCCGGTGGCAAAGGCGATGAGGCAGCCGCGCGGGGCTTCCACCTGGTTCAGGCCGTCGCCGCCGGCCACGTCGCGCAAAGAGGTGCGGCAGGCGTCGATGATGGCAATGGTCAGGCCGTTGGGGCGCTGGGGCAGTTCGCCGATCACGTCGCGCGTGAGCGTGAGGCTGCCGCGCGCCAGCGCGTCGGGGCGTGCCTTGGGGCTGACGCGGGCCGAGACCAGCAGGTTCTCCGCGTCCACCTGCGCGCCGTGGCCTGAAAAGTAGAACAGCACCGTGGCGTCAGGCGGCGCTGCGCGCACCTTGGCGGCAAAAGCGGCCGTGGCGGCGCGGGCAGCGGCCAAGTCGAGGTCGAGGCCTTGCGTGACCTCGAAACCGCGCCGCTCCAGCACCGCGCGCAGGTCGCGCACGTTCTTGTGGATGGGCGGCAGATCTTCGCCCTCGGGGTAATCGCGGTTGCCGATCAGCAGGGCCAAACGCGGCGGCTCGCCGCTGCGCGGTGGCGACGGCGCCTGCGCCTGGCCCTGCGCGAGGCCGGTGAAGGCCGCGCCCTGCGTGGCCGCCGCAGCCGCACCGGCCCACTGCAGCCATCGGCGTCGGGCCAGGGCCGCATCACCGGGCGTCTGGGCCGGGGTCGGAGACGTCGTGTTCTTCTTCATGCGGCGGGCTCGGGCTCGTCTCTCTGTCGTTGCAGGGTATGGGGTCAGTTGCCGGGGCCGCACAGCAGCGAACCGGCCGCAGGGCTGCAACTGCTGGGCACCCGCAGACCTTCGGTGCCCTGCGTGGCGGCCGGGGCCGGGCCCACTTCGGCGATGACACCGGCGCGCAGGCGCACGGCCACGTTTTCGGTGCGCACGGCGTCGTCGAAACCGGCCTTGCGCGCGCCTTCGGACACCGCCACCGTGGCCGAAATCGAGTTCTCGACCTGCGGCGTGGTCGGCAGCACGCCGTTGTAGAAGACCGGAATCTGGGTCTGGCTGCCCGCGCCGTCAAAGAAGAAGCGGTAACCGCCCGAGGGGTTGACCACCGGCCCGCGCAGCAGCACCGCGGTGGCGCCGCGCGCGCCGTTGCGCGGCAGCACGGTCACGTAGCCGGCGTCCAGCGGCAAGGTGCGGTTGCCGTAGGCGCGGCTGCCCACGTCCACCCGCAGGCCGCCGTCGGCCCCGGGCGCACCGAAGGGGAAGCTCAGCTCGAACGACGCCGGCGTGAGCTCCAGCGTCAGTGCCGGCAGCGCGGTGACGGTGCCGGCCGTGCTGTCGAAGGGCAGGCGCGCCACGATGGCCGCCGAACTGCCCACGGTGGCCAGACGGTCGGCGCGCAGCGACACCACGTCGGCCAACACGCCATCACCACCGATGTTCACCGTGCCGCCTTCGATGCGCACGCGGCTCTGCACGGCGTAGGTGCTGCTCACGCCGTTGAAGCTGAGCGCGGTGCTGTTGGCCGACCAGGGCGAGTCTGGCGTGCCGCTGAGCACCGACAGTTCACCGAGGAAGCTGTTGGCCGCCTGCAGCAGCTGCACCGAACCGCCGTTGGGCGCCAGCACACGCAGGCCGGCGCCCGCGGCCACGCTGATGCGGCTGGCGGCATCGGCCGACACCGCGTCGGCCGCGAAGGCGATGGGCAAGGAGGTGGCCTGGCGGTTGGCCAGGTCGTCGCCCGGGGCCAGCACCGCCAGCGGTGCCGCCGCCACCAGCGAGAGCGTGCCGCCGGTGACGGTGGTGACGCCAGTGAGCGCAAGCGCTCCGCTGTCGATGCGCCCGCCATCGGCGGCGTTCACCGTGCCCAGCACCAGGCTGCGCGGCACGTTGTTCTCGGTGCCGCTCGTCAGCGTGAGGGCGCCGCGGGCGTCGATGGAGACCGTGTCGCCAAAGCGGTTGCCGGCATTGGGCGCGTCGATGCGCTGGCCGCTCAGGCGCAGCGCGGAGAGCGCGCTGACAGCGCCGCGCAGCAGCAGGTCGCCGCTGGCCACGAGCTCGCCGCTCAAGGCCAGGCTGCCGTCGGCGTCGACCGTGCGCACCGATTCGCGCCCGCCGAGCGCCACGCTGCCGGCGGCGAGCACACGCAGGTCGCTGCCATCGGGCAATTCGTCGGCGCCGGCCGTGGCCAGTTCGCCGCGCGTCACGGTCGTGTTGCCGGTGTAGCTCTTGTTGTTGCCGCTGAACACCAGGCGGCCGGTGCCGGCCTGCTCAACACCGCCGCTGCCGCTGACGGGCTGCGCCAACGTGTGCGTGTCGCTGCGCGCCAGGCTCAGCTGGCCCGTGAGCTCGAAGCCGCTGGTGGCCAGGCTGCCGGTGCTGCCACCATCACCCACGCGCAGCGTGCCCGCGGCCACCCGCGTGAGGCCGGTGTAGCTGTTGGCGCCGGTGAGCGTGAACACGCTGCTGCTGCCCTGCTTGATGAGCCCGCCGCCGCCGCTGATGACGCCCGCGAAGCTGCTGTCGCCGCCCGTGCCGGTGCTGAGCGTGAAGCTGCCCAGGTCCAGGTTGCCGGCGCCCGCCAGGCTGCCCAGGTTCTGGTCGCCCGAAAAAACGAGCGCGGCGCCGCTGGCCAGCTGCAGGGCCGGCAGCGCGGGCAGGCGTTGCGCCGAAGCCAGCGTGAGCGTGCCGCTCTCCACCGCCACGGCCGCAACAGCCGCCGTGCCAGCCATCGTGCTGCTGCCGCGCGACGTGAGGCTGCCCGCGCCGAAATTGGCCTCGGCGCGCCCGCCGTCCAGCAGGTAGCTGGCGGCCGTGAGCGTGCCGCCGCCGGTGTAGTTGCCGGCGAGCGTGAGGCTGGCCACCGTGTCGGTGGCCGCCAACACGAGCGTGGCACCGCTGGCCACGCCGAGCGCCGCGCTGTCGAGCAGGCGGTCGGCGCTGCCGAGCGTGAAGCTGCCCCCTTCCACCTGCACGCTGCCGGCACTGCTGCGGCCATCGAGCCGGCTGTTGCCGGTGCTGCGCAGGGTGCCGGTGCCGAGATCGGCCAGCACGGTGGCGCCGTCCAGGCCGTAGCTGGCCGCGGTGAGGGTGCCGCTGCCGTTCAGCGTGCCGGCCAGCGTGAGGCTGGCGGCGCTGTCGTTGCCCGCGAGCGTGAGCGTGGCGCTGCTGGCCACGGCCACCGTGGCGGTGTCGGACAAACGGTCCGCCGCGGCCAGCGCCAGCGTGCCGGCGTCGACCTGCAGCGTTTGCGAGGCCAGCGTGCCGCCGGCCACCAGCGTGCCAGCGAGCACCCGCGTGCCGCCGGTGTAGGCCTGGTCACCGGCCAGCGTGAAGCTGCCACTGCCGGTTTTCACGACGCCGCCGCTGCCGCTCATCGTGCCGGCAAAGCTGCTGTCGCCACCGCTGCCGGTGCGCAGCGTGAAGGCACCCAGGGCCACGCTGCCGCTGCCGGCCAGCGTGCCGAAGCCCTGGTCGCCACCCAGCACGAGGCTGGCGCCGCCGGCCACGTTGACGGCGGGCAGCGCGGGCAGGCGGTCGGCGCCGGCCAGCATGAGCGTGCCGTCCAGCACTTCCACGCTGCTGGCTGCCGAGGTGCTGGTGAGCACGCTGTCGCCGCTGCTGGTGAGGATGCCGGCGCCCAGCGGGGTGTTGGCGGTGCCGCTTTCCAGGGCGTAACGCGTGGCGATGAGCTGACCGCTGCCGGCGAGGGTGCCGCCGGCCAGGGTCAAGGTGGCCACGGTTTCGTCGCCGTTCAGTTGCAACGTGGCAAAACGGTTCACGCGCACGTTGCTGGTGTCGGCCAAGCGTTCGGTTGCGGCCAGCACCAGGGTGCCGGCCTCCACCACGGTGTTGCCACTGTGGGTGTTGCCGCCGCCCAGCGTGAACACCGAGGTGCCTTGCTTGACGAGGTTGCCGCTGCCTTCGATGACGCCGTCGAAGCGGCTGTCGCCGCCCACGCCGCTGCGCAGCGTGTGCGTGGCCACGGCCACGCGGCCGGCGCCGGCCAGCGTGCCCAGGCGCTGGTCGTCGGCCAGGGCCAGCGTCGCGCCGCTGGCCACCTCGACGGTGGGCAGGGCCAGCAGCCGGTCGGCCGCGGCCAGGGTCAGCGTGCCGCTGTCCACCTGCACGGTGGTGGCGGCGCTGGTGGCCTCCAGCCGGCTGTTGCCGCTGGCGCGCAGCGTGCCCGCGCCCAGCGCAGCGCTGGCGGTGCCGCCTTGCAGCGCCACGTTGGCGGCGCTGAGCGTGCCGCTGCCGCTGAGCGTGCCGGCCAGCGTGAGGCTGGCCACGGTGTCGTCACCGGCGAGCGTGAGCGCTGCGCCGCTGGCCACGGCCACGGTGGCGGTGTCGGCCAGGCGGTCTGCCGCGGCCAGGGCCAGCGTGCCGGCCTCCACCTGCAGCGCGGCCGAGGCCAGCGTGCCTTGCACATTGAGCGTGCCACCTTCGACGGTGGTGCTGCCGCTGTAGCTGTGGCTGCCGGCCAGCGTGAAGCCGCCGCTGCCTTGTTTGACGAGCGCGCCGCTGCCGCTGAGCGTGCCGCCATAGCTGCTGCTGCCGCCGCTGCCCGTGCGCAGCGTGGCGCCGCCGAGGGCCACGTTGCCGTTGCCGGCCAGCACGCCGAGTGTTTCATTGCCGGCGAGCACCAGGGCGCTGCCGGTGTTCAGCGTCAGCGCGGCTGGCGCCACCAGGCGCTGTGCGGCACCGAGGGTGAGCGTGCCGCCGTCGACGCCGATGCTGCTGGCCTGCAAGGTGCCGTTGAGC
The DNA here is from genome assembly GCA_001295865.1 of beta proteobacterium AAP65. Taxonomy (GTDB): domain Bacteria; phylum Pseudomonadota; class Gammaproteobacteria; order Burkholderiales; family Burkholderiaceae_C; genus Rubrivivax. The sequence goes on along the minus strand of LJHW01000054.1, from coordinate 4,354 downwards.
GTGCTGTTGCCGCTGCTGGTGAAGGTGCTCGCGGTGATGTCGGCATCGGCACGACCGCTGTTGACCGCGACGCTGGCCGCGCCAATACGGCCGCTGCCGCCCAGGGTGCCGGCCAGGGTGAGCTGGCCGATGCTGTCATCACCGCCGAGCAGCAGCGTGGCGCCGCTGGCCACGGTGACGGCCGCCGTGTTGGCCAGGCGCTCGGCGGCGCCCAGCGTCAGCGTGCCGCTGTCCACGGCCACCTCGGTGGCGGCGGCGCTGCCGTCCAGGCGGCTGTTGCCGGTGCTGGTCAGACGGCCGCTGCCCAGATCGGCCGCCACGGTGCCGCTGCTGAGTGTGTAGGTGGCCGCGCTGAGCGTGGCGCTGCCTTGCAGCGTGCCGGCCAGCGCCAGGCTGGCGACGCGGTCGTTGCCGCCGAGGGCCAGCGTGGCGCCTGGGGCCACGCTCAGCGCCGTGGCATCGGGCAGCACATCGGCCGCGGCGGTGCTGAGCGTGCCGGCCTGCACCTGCGTGGCGCCGGTGTGGGTGTTTGCGCCACCGAGCGTGAAGTTGCTGCTGCCGGTTTTCACAACGTTGCCGGTGCCGGCGAATACGCCGTCGTAGCGGCTGCTGCCGCCGCTGCCGGTGGTGAGGGTGGAGGCCGCCAGGTCGAGGGCGCCGGCACCGGCCAGCGAGCCCAGGGTTTCGTTGCCGCCCAGGCGCAGCGTGGCGCCAGCGGCCACGGTGGTGGTGGGCACGGCGCTGAGTCGGCCCGCGCTGGCCAGCGTCAGCGTGCCGGCGTTGACGAGCACGGTGCCCGCGGCGCTGGTGCCGACGAGTGTGCTGCTGCCGCTGCTGCTGAGCACCCCGGCGCCCAGGTCGGCCGTGGCGGTGCCGCCGCTGAGCGTGTAGCTGGCGGCGCTGAGCCTGCCCGTGCCGTCCAGCGTGCCGGCGAGCGTGAGGGCACCGACGGTGTCGTTGCCGCTCAGGCGCAGCGTGGCGCCGCTGGCCACGGTGAGGGCTGCGGTGTCGGCCAGACGATCGGCCGCAGCCAGTGTCATCGTGCCGCCGTTCACCAGCACTTGCAGCGCGCCCAAGCTGCCTGTGAGCGTGCTGCTGCCGCTGCTGCTCAACGTGCCCGCACCAAGGTTGGCGCTGACGCTGGCGCCCTCCAGCGTGTAGGTGGCGGCGCTGAGCGTGCCGCTGCCGGCCAGCGTGCCGGCCAGGGCCAGGCTGGTGACGGTGTCGTCGCCGCCCAGCGCCAGCGTGGCGCCGCTGGCCACGGTGAGGGCCGCACCATCGGCCAGGCGGTTGGCGGCGCCCAGCGTCAGCGTCCCGGCGTTCACCTGCACCGTGGTGGCTGCGCTGCTTGCATTCAGCCGGCTGTTGCCGCTGCTGCTGAGCGTGCCGGCGCCCAGTGCCGTGTCGACCGTGCCACCGGCCAGCGTGTAGCTGCTTGCGGTGAACGTGCCGCTGCCGGCCAGCGTGCCGGCCAGGGTGAGGCTGGCGACGGTGTCGCTGCCGCCCAGCGTGAGCGTGGCGCCGCTGGCGACGTCGACCGCGCTGCCGTTGGGCAGCACATCGGCGGCCGCGGTCAGCAGGCGCCCGGCCAGCACACGCGTGGCGCCCGTGTAGAGCTGGCTGCCGCCCAGCGTGAAGCTGCTGCTGCCCAGCTTGTGCAGGCTGCCGCTGCCACTGAGCGTGCCGCTGAAACTGCTGTCACCGGCGGCGCCGGTGCCGAGCACGGAGCTGCCCAGCGCCACGTTGCCGCTGCCGGCCAGCGAGCCCAGGGTCTGGTCGCCCTGCAGCGCCAGCGTGGCGCTGCCCGCCACCGTGGTGACGGGCGCTGCCGTGAGGCGATCGGCCGCGCCGAGCGTGAGCGTGCCGCCATTCACGGCCAGGCTGGTGGCGGCTGCGCTGCCGTTGAGCAGGCTGCTGCCGGTGCTGCGCAGCGCGCCGGCGCCCAGGTTGGCATCGACACGGCCGCTGTCGAGATCGACCGTGCCGGCCGTCAGCGTGCCGCTGCCGTCCAGCGTGCCCGCCAGCGTGAGGGTGGCGACCGTGTCGTCGCCAGTGAGCGTGAGGCGCGCGCCGCTGCCGACGCTGAGGGCCGCGGCGTCGGCCAGGCGGTTGGCGCTTTCCAGTACCAGCGTGCCCCCGGTCACCTGCACGGTGCCCGAGGCCAACGTGCCGCCGACGCGCAGCGTGCCGGCGTCCACCTGCGTGCTGCCGGTGTAGGTGTGGTTGCCGGCCATCGTGAAGCTGCCAGCGCCGGCTTTCACCAGGCCCCCGCTGCCGTTGAAGCTGCCGCTGAACACCGAATCGGCGAGCCCTGCGTGCGTGAGCGTGGCGCCGCCCAGCGCCACGTTGCCGCTGCCGGCCACGGAACCGAAGGTCTCGGCGCCGGCCAGCGTGAGCCCGGCGCCGGTGCTGAGCGTGAGCGCCGGGCTCGCGGTGAAGCGGCTGGGCGCGCCCAGCGTCAGGGTGCCGGCGTTGATGGTGACGGTGGCTGCCGCGCTGGTGGCGTTGAGCGTGCTGTTGCCGCTGACGGTGAGGTCACCGGCACCCAGCGGTGTGTCGTAGGTGCCGCCGGTGAGCGTGTAGGTGCCGGCCGAGAGCGTGCCCGTGCCATCGAGCGTGCCCGACAGCGCCAGCACGCGCACCGTGTCGTCGCCGTTCAGGCGCAGCGTGGCGCCGGTGGCCACGGTGACGGCCGCGGTGTCGGCCAGGCGGTTGGCCGCGCCCAGCGTCAATGTGCCGACACTGACGTTGACGGTGTCGGCGGCCGAGCTGCCCGCGAGCGTGGCATTGCCGGTGCTCGTGAGCACGCCGGGGCCGAGGTTGGCCAGGGCCGTGGCGCCGGCCTGCAGCGTGTAGGTGGCGGCATTGAGCGTGCGCCCCGCATTGCCCAGCGTGCCAGCCAGCGTGAGCGTGCCGACGGTTTCGGTGCCGCCCAGCAGCAGCGTGGCCCCACCGCCGACGCTGAGGGCGGCCGTGTCGGACAGCCGCTCGGCACTCGCCAGCGTGAAGATGCCGCTTTCGACACTGACCGCCGCGTTGGCCGCGCTGCCGCTGAGCGCGGCGTCGCCAGTCACGCGCAGCGTGCTGCCGGCGAGGTTGGCGCCCACGCTCGCGCCGCCTTGCAGCGTGGTGGTGGTGGCGTTCAGCGTGTGGCCGCTGCCGGTCAGATTGCCAGCCAGGGCCAGCGTGGCGACGGTGTCGTCACCGGCCAGGGCCAGCGCGGCCCCGCTGGCCACCGTGACTGCCGCGGTGTCGGCCAGTCGGTTGGCGCTGCCCAGGCTGAGCGTTCCGCTGTTGACGTTGACCGTGCTGGCGCCCGCTGCGCCGCCCAGGCTGCTGTTGCCCGTGACGCTGAGCGCGCCGGGGCCGAGATCGGCCCCGGCGGTCGTGGCCGAGCCAGCCGCCAGCGTGTAGCTCGCGGCCGTCAGCGTGCCGGTGCCCGACAGGGTGCCGCCGAGGTCGAGGCTGCCGACCGTGTCGGCCCCGCCCAGTGTGAGCGTGGTGCCGCTGGCCACCGTGACGGCGCTGCCATCGGGCAAGAGGTTGGCGCCCTGCAGCACGAGGTTGCCCTGGGCCACGAGCGTGCTGCCGGTGTAGGCCTGCGCCGCGGTGAGCGTGAAGCCGCCAGTGCCGGTTTTCACCAGCGCACCGCTGCCGCTGATCTGGCCGCCGTAGCTGCTGTCGCTGCTGTTGCCCGTGGTGAGCGTGAAGCTGCCCAGGCCGAGGTTGCCATTGCCGGCGAGGCTGCCGAAGGTCTGGTTGCTGCCCAGGTTGAGCGTGCCGGTGCCATCGATCGTGACGGCCGGTGTGTTGCTGAAGCCGCCGCTGGCGCCCAGCGTGAGCGTGCCGCCAGCCGCCACGCTGGCGCTGCCCACGGCCGCGGTGGCGCCCAGCGTGCTGTTGCCGCTGGCACTGAGGCCGCCGCTGCCCAGCGCCGTGTTGACGGTGCCGCCGTTCAGCACGTAGCCGGTGCTGGCGCTCGCTGTCAGCGTGCCCGTGCCTGCCAGCGTGCCGGCGAGGTTCAGGGTGTTCACGGTCTGGTCGCCGCCGAGTTGCAGCGTGGCGGGTGTGGCCACGGTGACGACGGCCGTGCCGGCCAGCCGGCTGGCGCTGCCGAGCGCAAGCGTGCCGCCGTTCAGCGACACGGTGGTGGCCGCTGCCGTGCCGGTGAGCGTGGCGTTGCCGTTGACGCTGAGGTTGGTGCCCCCCAGGTTGGCCAGCACTTCGGCGCCGCTTTCCAGCGTGGTGCTGGCGGTGAAGGTGGCGCTGCCCGCCAGCCTGCCGGTGAGCGCGAGCGTGGCCACGGTTTCGTTGCCGGCCGGGGCCAGCACGGCGCCGTTGGCGACGCTGACAT
>LJHW01000053.1 GCA_001295865.1 beta proteobacterium AAP65 | reverse complement strand
TCGTCAGGCTATTTATAAAGCACTAGCCCCGATCGAAAGATCGGGGCTTTTTGCTTTTGCGGCTTGTCTTTGACGAAGTATTCGCAGTCCACGCCGCAGTTGCAGCCTGTGCGTTCGCCTGGAAACTGGTCTGGCTGAGAGGCGTTATAGCTCGGTCCATGAACGAGTCCCGCCGTGGCGCATCGCGGCAACAGGCGCTGGCAGATTTCTTGTGAATTTTCCTGCAGCGTGACTTCACAAACGCCGAAAGCACGCTATACTGCGAGGCTCTCTTCCCCGATAGCTCAGTCGGTAGAGCGCCGGACTGTTAATCCGTAGGTCCCTGGTTCGAGCCCAGGTCGGGGAGCCAAAGTCAAGGGGAGCCTGTTTACCTAGTAAGCAGGCTCCCGTCAGACTAGGCTGATCGGGAGCTGTCGAGACTTCTCTGTCTTGAACCCCACGCTTCCGACTATACCGGCGGTATCTTCCGCTGGTCAAACTTCACCTCTTGTCTCGTTTCATTCCAGTGCTTGGAGTGCGTCTCGCATCGTCGCGAGGTTTGGGTGCACGTAGATGTAGGTCGTGTTGATCGACGTGTGACCGAGCTGCTCTTGGACCACCTTTAGGTTTGGTACCTTGTTGGCAAGGATCGTCGATGTTGTGTGCCGAATCTTGTGGGCGCTGAGCCTCGGGGTGTCGACCGGCATTGCCTTCCGTAGCCGTTGAAAAAAGTTGTCGAGGTTGTCTGGCCGCATCACGTCGTGCCGAAACACGCTTCTTCTTTCGCTGAACAGTGGCAGACAGAACACTTGCCGTGGACCAAGATGCTCGCGGCACATCTCAAGCGTTCTCCGCCTCAGGTCCAGTAAGTCGTTGACCAGCGGTTCAGGCAACGGAACCTTCCAGCCGCGCCTCGTCTTGGACGACTCTGCTGACAGATGGATTGACCGCTCAACGAAGTCAATGTCGCTCCACACAAGCCCGATCAGCTGTCGCTTCCGCATGCCGGTGAAGTAGAAGGTTCGCAGTACCGTGTACCAGAACCACTGTGGCTGGATGACATCTACTGGCTGACCTTTCCGGTCGCGGCGCGTCGCAGTCTGCAGCCACTCCAGGTACCGCGTGGAGAAGGCCGACAGCTACGCCAGGGCCAGGCGCAAGCGAAGCCGGCGAGGCAGCCAGTTCAAGCCAGAGGAGAGGGTGCAGGTGCACCGGCTGCTGGGAAGAAGGT
>LJHW01000052.1 GCA_001295865.1 beta proteobacterium AAP65 | reverse complement strand
CGCTGGAGACTGTGTGAGAACAACTCGCTGCGCCGATTGAAGCTGTGCCAAGCGGCGTAGGCGCGCGGTACGTCCCACACGAGCCTTCCAGGCGCACAGTGTGCGCACGATCGCTTCATTGCCCCGAGTCACTTCAATTGGCGAAGCGGCCCTTCTGGCGGCATAAGAGGGCGCTCATGCACCCACCAACTTCATCGCCTTCATCGTTTTGGCGATACCCAGAATCGCGATGACGCGCTTGAGGTTGTAAGCGAGCGCGCTGAGGCTGAACTCGGTGCTCACATGCTCGATGCCGCGCGTGAGGAAGTGTGTCCAGCCCATCCAGTGCTTCAGTGTTCCGAAGACGTGCTCGATGGTCTTCTTCCGCAACAACATGGCGTCGGGTTGTCGATCAAGGCGTCGCTGCATGGCTTCGAGCACGTCCTCGTGCTCCCACCTTGAGATTCGTCTGTAGTCGCTGGGAGTGCAGCGTGCCTTTATCGGGCACTCGGGGCAGGCACTCGTCCAGTACCGTCGCATCTGTAGACCACTCTCTTCGCGCGTGAATCGGTAGATCGCACGCTGCCCCGCGGGACATTGGTACTCGTCGTCGCGAGCGATGTACACGAAGTCCGCCTTGTCGAACCGGCCTTCTGCCTTGGCGTTTGAGGTCGTCGGCTTGGGAACATAGGGGTCGATGCCTGCATCGCTGCACGCCTTGATCTGCGTGCTGCTGAAGTACCCCCGGTCGGCGATCGCCTTCAGGCGCTTCGTCCCCATCGCTTCGCGAGCGGCATGGGCCATCTTGCTGAGTTGGGCCCTGTCGCTGCCAGTGTTGGTCACCTCATGAGCCACGATCAGATGGTGCTTGGCGTCGACTGCGACCTGCACGTTGTAGCCGACCATGGCCGTGCCGGTATTGCTGTGCGTGGTCATGACACGTGCATCGGGGTCCGTCAGCGAGACCTGACCGTCCGGTGCAGCTTGAACCCGCTCGCGCATGACGTGTAGCGCCTTCATCTTCTGTCGGAGTTCGTCGAGCTTGATGCTCAGCCGCGCCGTCTTCTCCAGCCAGTCGCTGGGCGCAGTTCGATCGTTCGTGTCCAGCGCATCCAGGTAACGCTGGATGTTCGCTTCTATCTCGCGCTCACGCCTGGCGATCTTGCCTTCAGAGTAGTTGCGCTCCCGACTGTTGACCGCCTTGAACTTGCTGCCGTCGATCGCGACCATGGCCTGAGAGAACAGCTTCAGTTCGCGGCACAGCTCAACGAAGCGCCGGCACACGTTGCGGATGCCCTTGCCGTTGTCGCGCCTGAAGTCGGCGATCGTCTTGAAGTCCGGGGCAAGCCGCCCGGTCAGCCACATCAACTCGAGGTTCCGCTGGCATTCGCGCTCAAGACGCCGGCTCGACTGGATGCGGTTGAGGTAGCCGTAGATGTAGATCTTGAGCAGCACCGCCGGGTGGTAGGCCGGCCGGCCGGTGCACGCGGGCCGAACGCCATCGAAGCCGAGGTCCTGGAGGTCCAGTTCCTCGACGAAGGCATCCACCACGCGGACCGAGTTGTCCTCAGCAACGAAGTCGTCGAGGCACTCCGGCAGCAAGGTGACCTGCATTCGGTCCTCAGCCTCGATGAATCGCTTCATGTGGCACCTCTCAACGAGTTGCCACAACTTACCCGAGACGCCTCAAGCGTTCAACTCGTTTTCACACAGCCTCGCTGCA
>LJHW01000051.1 GCA_001295865.1 beta proteobacterium AAP65 | reverse complement strand
ACCGGGCTTACAACGCCTGCCGTAGCGGGTCGGGGGCTGAGCGAGGGGTTAGGCATCACAGCGCATGCGGGGAGGTGTGTAGTGCTCTTTAGGCCAATCCGTCTGACGCCAAGCAAAAGCTCCCGGTCGAAACATATACAAAGTCCAAACTATTGGATCTCCTCCTGCTGTCGTTCTTGTTTCCCCATTCAAGAACATAGTGATGGTGTCGCCCTTTGTTGCGAGGATCTTGTAGGTCATCTGGTGCACCACTTTGCCGTCGACCTCAGCATACCCTTGCGGAGAGAAGAATATGGCGACACTGCGGTCCTTCGAGAAAGAGATCTTCTCCACGTCCTTGCAGTCTAGCTTGCCGTCAATTACCGCGCCCCAAGTTCCGGTCATTTGTGCGAAGACATCTCTTTCTGCGGTTGTCGCTTTGGAGGCGATCGCGCAGTCAGCAAGTGCTAAGGCGAGAAGAAGTGCGTAACGTTTGCGCATGATGAAGTTTGGTGATGCCTAACGTGTTTTATACCGCAGGGGTAGTTGCCGGTAGCTACCGATTGTCGTCGTCACGCCGGTCGACGACGACAAAGACTCAGGGAAAGCGATAGGGTGCCTCAGGTGCTGCAAACCGACTGTCTTGGCAGTGGAGCGCATAGTTAGTTTTGTTGAGATCTACGGAAAGTCTGCAAAACCGCGGGCCGGTCCGTCTGGATTGAGGCCCCCGGTGGGGCGACGAGGACGATCATGAAGCAGCCCGGACTCGGCCCGAACCTGTCGACCATGAGGACGCGCAAGCGCGAGTCCCTCGATGAGATGAAGCGCGTGGCGCCGTGGGCGGCACTGATGCAGGTGGTGGTGCCGGACCACCACAGGGCCAAGCCGGGACAACTGCCGTTCGGCATCGAGACAATGCTGCGCATCCACTGCCTGCAGCAGCGGTTCGCGCTGTCAGACCGGCGATGGATGCAGTGGCATCTACCCAAAGCGCTAGCTGAATCCTCAGCAAAGCGGCGCTTCTTGGTCGGGAACATCGGATGACCGCGGAGTCATGGTGACGTGCAGGCGGGATACCGGACGGCCAGCGACTTCAATGCAGGGACATGTCAGGCATCGCCGGCAGTCCAATCTTGGTAAGCCTTTGCATCATGATTACGCACATAATCATGATGCGTTGAAAACTCCAGCTTCTGTCTGATTCTGGACTGACAGGGTTTCCAGGTGGCATGTTTGGCCTTGCTGGGGACGTCGCTGAGGGAGGCTCCATGAACTCAGTTGTGAAAAGCCAAGCTCCCTACATCGCCAGCCCAGCTGGTTCCCTGTCGACACCGACTGCATCGCCGCCGCTCCGAGTCCGATGGGAGAACCGCCGTCGACACCGCCACTACGAGGCCGTCGTCCAACGCGACCTGTTCGGCGGCTGGGAGCTCTGGAAGATCTGGGGTGGTTTGGGCAGCGCCCGTGGCGGGCAGCAAGTTCTGCACGCGGCAGACGAGCGGTCTGGCCTTGCCGCCCTTGCACAGTTGGGCCGCCACCGGGAACGCCGCGGCTATGTTCAAGTTGCAGGCGGTGGCCCGAGCCCCAACAGCACAGGTACCAAGTGACCATCCCCCCCGCCAGACTGCCAGTTGCTAGCACCCCTCGCTGCACACCCGCTCGCGCCAGGCACCTCAGCCGCGACCACTTCGCGTTCTTCCGAGGACTGATCGAAGGCCTTGACGCCGAGTCCCTCTGGGACAGGTACATGACGGTAGAAGGCCAGCGCTCGGACCTTCGCCTGGTGCCCGCCACCGTCGCGTGGATCCGCGCCGAGCTCGCCGCCGCGGCCAAGCGGGAAGAGCGCCCTGGAACCGCCAGGCTGCTGCGCCTGGATGTCGAGCGTCTGGTGCAATCAACCCCCAGTCTGCCCAGCCTGGCACAGTTCGCCGAAGAAGCAGGGCTGGAGGACGAGCGTGAGTCTGATCAGGTGGCGGCCTTCGAGGGCCGTTATGGCCGAGCCTCTGCACGACTGAGGCGAAAGGCCAAACTGCTTCAGCGGCAGCTGGCTGCCCTGCGATGGCTGGAAGAGGTGGCGGCCCGAGAGCCGGCGCCCGGCGACGCGATCGCGTCTTGGCTGCGGCCGGAGCTTGCCAGCTTCCTGAACGCCGCCGATCTCTTCACGCTGGCCCAGCTTGCCGAGCGCATCAATGGAATCGGCAAGAACTGGGCAAGAAGCATCCGCGGCATCGGTCCACTGAAGTCCCAGCGGATCGCGGCTTGGGTTGCGGCCCACGCAGACACCATTGGCGTCAGCGTCGGCATGCACGCCACAGCCGCCCGCCGCGACGTTGACGCGGCAGCGCTGGCTTGCGTTGTGGCGCCCGCTTCCGACATCCGCCCGCTAGAAAAGCTCATCGTCCCCGCTGAGCTTGATGGTCGACAGGGTAGGTTCCGCCAGCCGCGCGACTACTGTCTCATGCAGGCCGACACCGATCTCGATGCCGTGCTGGTGTGGCTGCAGGCCAAGGGCCGACCTGCGTCAGCATCCCAGGGCCAGCGCTGGGGTGGCCAGGGCGGGCAGGGCGGGCAGGGCGGGCAGGCCACGTCTTCCGCGCTCTCGCACACCCAACGCTCCTACCGCAAGGAGGCAGAGCGTTTCTTGCTCTGGGCAATCGTGCAGCGCGCCAAGCCCCTGTCATCAATGACGGTGGAGGACTGCATCGAATACGCAGCGTTCCTGGCTGACCCTCAGCCGCGCGCACGCTGGTGCGGGCCGCGGGCCCGTGAGAGGTGGTCGCCGCTGTGGCGGCCTTTTGAGGGGGCGCTCTCGGCCGCTGCGCAGCGCCAGGCTATCTCGATCCTGAAGAACCTGTTCGGCTTCCTTGTTGAGCAGAACTACCTGATGGGCAACCCGTGGTCTGCGGTGCCCGTTCCTCGTGCCGCACGGCCCGGCCTGGATGCGTCACGCAGTCTCACTGCAGCCCAGTGGGCTTTCGTGCGCGAGCAGGCTGCGCAGGCCGGGCCGCACTCGGCCGCGATCCGGCTGCGTCTCGCTCTCGACCTGCTGTACTTCACCGGCCTTCGGACGGCCGAGCTCGTCAATGCGCGTGCCGGTGACTTGCAGCAAGTTGAATACTTCGACGCTGATGCGCAGCAGCATGTGCGGGGCTGGATGCTCACCGTGTTGGGCAAGGGGCATCGCCTGCGCGAGGTGCCGGTGCCAGTCGGCTTGATGACGCAGATCCAGGCCTACCTGCAGCACCGCGGCCTGTCAGGTGATTTATCTCTGCCGGCGGTGTGCGGCGCGTTCCTCTTGGCCGGTGCGGTCGACGTTGCTGAACGCGCACCGGCGCTGGCTCGGAGCAACGCCTCGGGCGTTGATGGCGGCATCAGCGAGTCAACGCTCTACAAACAGCTCAAGGCGCATTTCGCGGCCTGCGCGTCGGCGAAAAGGGCCGCCGGCGAGCACGCCGCCGCAGAGCGCCTGGCCCGTGCCAGCACCCACTGGCTGCGACACACGCACGCCAGCCATGCCCTGGCCAGTGGGGTCAGCGTACAGGAGGCCCAGCAAAACCTCGGTCACGCATCGCTGGCCACCACCACGGTCTACGTCACCACCGAGGCCGCGCGCCGCTTGAAGAACATGCAGCGCTTCTGGGACGTCCGAGCTTCGTAACTCTGGGGCAGGGCAGTCTTTCCGTTGGTTGGTGTGGGGCCTCTCCCGCCGCTACTTCGGTGAGACTCTGCCCGTCCGCCGCCCAGCCTAACCACCAGATGCCCGCCCAGTTCCTAAACATCGATGCCGACACTGGCAGCTTCAGCTTCCCCGACGAGGCCTTCGACGGCCTCGTGGCCGAACTGGACGGCCTGCTCGACGCGAAAGAGCAGGGCGCGCTGACCTCGGCCGGTTACACCAAGTCTCTGCAGAAGCTCATCGCCGAGGAGCCCGACTTCACAGACGCGCACGCCCATCTGGCCTACGCCTGGATTGAGCAGGGTAAGCCCAAGAAGGCGCTGGACGCCAGCTTGGCGGGCCTCGCGGCCGCCAACAGACATATCCCCGAGGGCTTCGCCGGCCAGTTACCCTGGGGCCTCCTCGAAAACAGGCCCTACCTGCGCACCCTGCACGGAGCGCTGCTGGCTGCGGTGCGACTGGGGCGCCACAAAGATGCCGTGGCATTTGCAGAGCGCATGCTGACCTTGAACCCCACCGACAACCAAGGCGTGCGCTACCTGCTCGGCTCGGAGCTGCTACGGGCAGGCCGGGTAGAAGCTGCGCAAGCCGCAATGGAGCCCGAGGCTGCCAACTACCCGCCTTATGAATACGAGCTGGGTTTGCTGCATCTCATGAACCGGCAATGGGTAAGCGCTGCCACCGCCCTGCGGCGGGGCTTCTTGGCCAACCCGTACTTCGCCGAGGCCCTGTGCGGCACGATCGACCCGCAACCCCTGCCCATCTGGCACAGCAGCAACTTGGAGGAACCAGCCAACGCCCACGGCTACGTGAACGCCTACGGCGCACTTTGGGAACAGCGAATCAGCTTCCTGGCGTTTTTGCGCTGGCTGTTCAACAGTTCGCAGGTACTGCAGGAGCGCGCTGCCGTACTGGCCTGCCGAGAGGCCCTGCAGTGGGAACGCGAGTTCGGTAAGCGCAGTGCCTGGGTCGACCGTATGCACGCGCTGGAAGCTGCGGTCGACGACTCGATCTCCACCGCGCTGGTGGTGCGCAATGTCGACCGCCAGGGTCGCGAGGTCTGGCCATGGATGCCTGAGCAGCCGCTTATCGGCTGACGGCACGTCTATAGTTTTCTATAATCGCCTATAAGTCGTCAAAGCCTGGAGGCCGGCATGGACGTGTTTCACCGAGAGGCGCTCGCAGCAGACCTCGCGAGCAAGGTGCTGTTCCTGGCGCCCACCTCGGCCTCGGGCTCGGGTCTCTTTCTGGCAGCGCCCCGGCGCACGGGTAAGTCGACCTTCCTGCGCGAAGACCTGCGCCCCCAGCTCGAAAAGCGCGGTGCGCTCGTGGTCTACGTCGACCTCTGGGAAGACCGTAGGGCCGACCCTGGAGATGTCATCGTGAACTCGGTGCGTGCCGAGCTCTCGTGCCACGACGGCGTGCTCAAGCGCCTGGCACGGTCTGCCGGCATGGAGAAGGTGACGGTAGGCGGCATGGCCTTCTCACTGGACAAGGTGGGCCTGGGCGACGGCATCTCGCTGTCGGCCGCCCTTGCAGCGCTGTCAGACGAGACCGGGAAAGTTATCGTTCTGATCGTCGACGAAGCCCAGCATGCCATCACCAGCGAGCGTGGCAACGATGCGCTCTTCGCCCTGAAGGCCGCGCGTGACGAGCTCAACAGCAGCCGCCACAAGGGCCTGCGCGTCGTAGCCACCGGCTCCAACCGCGACAAGCTGGCCATGCTGCGCAACAGCCGAGACCAGGCCTTCTACGGCGCGCCGCTGGTGAGTTTTCCGCCCCTCGGGCGCGACTACGTGGCCTGGTTCTGCGAGCGCGTTGCCTTGGCGGCGCCCCTTGACGTTGACGCAGTTTCGGCCTTGTTCGATCGCGCCGCACACCGGCCGGAGCTGTTGGGCTCCGCAGCCGATGCTCTGCGTTTCGAGTTCGGCCTGGCGCCGGCAGAAGTGCCTGAGCGCTTCGCCGCCGCAGTAGAAGAGCAGATCAAGGCCAGCAACGACGAGCTTTTGCGCGTGGTCCACAGCCTCACTCCGCTTCAGTCGGCGGTCTTGAAGGTCCTGGCCAAGCGCGGCGGGGACTACGCGCCCTTTGAGGCGGCCACCCTTCGCGACTACCAGGCTGTGTTGCAAGCAGCCAGCCCAGAAGGCGAGGGCAGGGCAGACGTGCCCGCTGTGCAGCAGGCCTTGATTGCTCTGCAAGACAAAGCGCTGGTGTGGCGAGCCGCCAGGGGGGTGTATGCCTTGGAAGAGGCATCACTCGCCGAATTGATGCGGCAGCGCGGCTTGCTGGATACCGTGCCCTGATTGGGCACCGCTCCCGCGTCGGCCTCACCGGAGGCCCTCGCCACCGTCGGAGCAATCCCAGGTGGTATGGCATCCATGAGGTGGCCGGCCTGAGACCAACGAACGTCAAGCCTGCTTTGCCGGCTCCACAACACGACCAGTCCGCATGAACCAACAAGCCCTTTCTTCCCTCATCTGGTCGGTTGCCGACCTACTGCGCGGCGACTTCAAGCAGAGCGAGTACGGCCGGGTGATCCTGCCTTTCACCGTGCTCCGCCGGCTGGACTGTGTGCTGGCGCCCACCAAGGCCGAGGTGCTCAAGGAGTACGCCGCCAAGCAGGCCGCAGGCATCGCCTTCGAGCCCTTCGTCAAGCGCAAGGCGGGCCTGGACTTCTACAACGTCTCGTCGCTCGACATGGGCAAGCTCATGGGCGACCAGGACAACGTGCGCGCCAACTTGGACAGCTACATCCAGGGCTTCGCTCCCGACGTGCGATCGATCTTCGAACACTTCGACTTCGCGGCCACGGTCGAGCGGCTGCACAAAGCCAAGCTGCTGTACCTGGTGACCGAGAAGTTCGCCGGCTTCAACCTGCATCCCAGCTCGGTGGACAACATGCAGATGGGCCTGGTCTTCGAGGAGCTGATCCGCAAGTTCGCTGAGATCTCCAACGAGACGGCCGGCGAACACTTCACCCCGCGCGAGGTGATCCGCCTCATGGTGAACCTGCTGTTCATCGAGGACAGCGACGCCCTGACCAAGCCGGGCGTTGTGCGGACCGCGTTGTCAACGTGGCGCTGAAGGGCAAGAAGGCCAAGCAGTCTGAGCTGGACGCCGCCACTACACCGGTGGCTAGCCGGCTGCTGCTGTCCTACGCTGAAGCAAAGAAGGCCTTCGAGGCGGCCACGCCAGGCAGTCAGCAGGCCCAGGCCGCCAAAGACAAGATGGATTCGTTGATCCTGTTCAAGAGCGACATCGCCGCCTACGTACGCATGTACGGCTTCCTGTCGCAGATCTTTGACTACGGCAACACCGACGTGGAGAAGCGGTCGATCTTTTTCCGCCTCCTGCACCCGCTCCTGACCTTCGGCCGCGAGCGTGAGGGGGTGGACCTTTCTGCGTTGAAGCTGGCGGCGTACACCATCAAAAACATCGGCGACCCGAACCTGAGCCTGGCGACGGGAGACGCAGTCAAGATCGACCCGACGAGTGAGATCGGGTCAGGGGCGGTGCAAGACAAGACCAAGATCGCACTGGCCGAACTCATCGCCAAGGTGAACGATCTGTTCGAGGGCGACCTGACACCCGGCGACAAGCTGGTCTACGTCAACGACGTGATCAAGGGCAAGCTGATGGAGTCGGAAAAGCTGGCCGAGCAGGCCGTGAACAACACCAATGAGCAGTTCGACAGCTCGCCTGACATTGACCGCGAATTGGAGAACGCGATCATGGATGCGTTAGACGCTCACAGCATCATGAGCAAGCAGGCACTGGAATTGCCTACCGTGCGAGCCGATTTGAAGGCGACCTTATTGGGTGCTGCAGGCTTATGGCAAGCGCTTCGACAGCGTGCCCTGGACGCACGAACTTGAGGATGTTGCGGCCGCGCGGTCAGCAATGCAGCGAGGCTGTGTGAAAACGAGTTGAACGCTTGAGGCGTCTCGGGTAAGTTGTGG
>LJHW01000050.1 GCA_001295865.1 beta proteobacterium AAP65 | reverse complement strand
CGTGACGGCCGAGCCGTAGGCCAGGATCTCCGCCGCACCGGCCGTGATGCTGGTGGTGACGAAGCGCACGTTGAGCACGGCGTTGGCGCCGAGTGCTCGGGCCTCGTCGGTCATGCGCGCCACGGCCTCGGCACGGGCCTCTTGCATGAGGTCGGTGTAGGCCTTGAGTTCGCCGCCGACGATGTTCTTCAAGCCGGCGAGGATGTCTTTGCCTGCGTGCTTGGCACGCACGGTGCTGCCTTGGGCGATGCCCAGGTGCGCCGTGATGCGGTGGCCGGGGGCGGTTTCGAGATTGCTGACCAGCATGTGCAGAGACTCCCTGTGTGTTGTGCCGCGGATGATGCCGCGCCGTCGAGGCGCCTGCGCGGGGCAGCCTGCGCTCACCCCTTGGGCGCGGGTGCCGATGGCACAACGGGTGACCGGCTTCGGTTCCGCGGGCCTGCGAATCGCCGCCAGGGCCGCCCCAGCGGGCCAGGGCAGCCCTGGCGCAGCCACGGCACCCTGCCCTCATCCCCCCAGAACCTCACCGAATACCTTGATAATCATTATTACCATGGTAGTTGTAAATGGCCGCCTAACGAGCGCCGACTAAGGCACACTCGCCAAAATCGCTGGCGCGACAAGCACTTGCAAGCGCCCACCAGTGGCCGACTGACAAAACCAAACACCGCCATGCGCCTTGCACCGTCCCTCCGCCGCCTGGGCCAGCCGCAAATGGCCTTCGTGCGCTGCTGGGCCGAGGGGCTGGATCTCGTGGCGGCCTGGGACCGCTACCTCTACGTCGATGGCGCTGGCGACGGCCGCCGCGCTCGCGGCGAACTGCAGCGCCTGCTGGACGAGTTGCGAGCACTGGCACGCGCCCATGGGCGACCGGACCTGGCGGCGCTGCTGCGCCGCGACCCGGCGGCGATGGTGGAAACAGCGCGCACCGCCCCGACGCTGGCCGAGTTCGCGGCACAACAACCGGCCGATTACTACACCGAGGCCGAGCTGATCGCGCTGTACCAGGCCGAGCACGGCAGCGCCGATGCCCGCAGCACGGCGCGGCGCAAACAGCGCCTGCGCGAACGGCTGGTGCAGGCCGTGCAGTGGCTGGAACGCCTGGTGGTGCGCGCACCGGCCCCCGATGACGCCGTGAACGCCTGGCTCGACGAGAAAGTAGCCCAGCGCCTGGCCGTGGTGGGCATCCAGCGCCTGCAAGACCTGATGTTCTGGGTGCGCAGCAAAGGCTTCCACTGGCAGCGCGGCATTCCCCGCCTGGGGCCCGAAGGTGCGGCGCGCATCGTGCGCTGGCTGCGCGAGCACGAGGCCACGCTGGGCGCCCTGCCCTCCCCTGCCCTGGCGCCACTGCGCCAGGTGGACACGGCGGCCCTCACCCCACCACCGCGCGTGGGCATCGTGCCGCTGGAACGTTTCATCGCGCCTGCCGAACGCGACGGCGCGCACGGCCTGAACCGCGCGCCGCTGGCGCGCTGCAAGATCGCCGCGGCCAACGATTTCGAGGCCCTGCAGGCCTGGCTGCGCCTGCGCCTGCCCGGCAGCCACACCTGGCGCGCCTACCGCAAGGAAGGCGAACGTTTCCTGCTCTGGGCGGTGATGCAGCGGCGCAAGGCGCTGTCTTCGCTGGACGGCGACGACTGCGTGGCTTACCGCGATTTCCTGGCCCACCCAGGGCCTGAGTGGACCGGGCCGCGCAATGCGCAGCGCTGGTCCGAGGCCTGGCGGCCCTTCGAAGGCCCGCTGGCACCGGGCTCGCAGGCCGCGGCGCTGACCATCGTGCGCTCACTCTGCGAATGGCTGGTGCGCCGCCACTACCTCGACAGCAACCCCTGGGACGATGTGCCGCAGCGCGCCGATGCGCCTTCGATGCCACAGCTGCGCGCGCTTTCTCAGAAGCAGTGGTCGTTGGTGCAGGGCTGGCTGGACGAAGAAGCCGCGCAGGCGCCCTCCCCTGCCCTGCACCGGCTGCGTTTCATGCTCGACTTCGCCTACATGACTGGGATGCGCCTGTCGGAACTGGCGGCGGCCGAGCTGGGCTGGCTGCGCCACGAGCAGCTGGACGACGGGGAGTGGGCTTGGTCGATCATGGTGCTGGGCAAACGCAACAAGTGGCGCGAAGTCCCGCTGCCCGACGCCGCGATGGACGCCCTGCGCCGCTACCTCGGCGCGCGCGGCCTGCCGCCCGAGCCCTTCGACAACGCTTCGGCCACCCCGCTCATCGCCAAGTTGGCGCAGGAAGCGCCGCTGACGCCGGCCCGCATCTACGAGGTGCTGGTCACGGCCTTCGAACGCTGCGCTGCCCGCGTGGCGGTGCAAGACCGGCGCGCCGCCGAGCGCATCGCCGAGGCCTCGACGCACTGGCTGCGCCACACCTACGGCTCGCACGCGGCGGCCAAGGGCGTGCCGCAAGACGTGCTGCAGGCCAACCTGGGCCACGAGAGCCTGGCCACGACGTCGATCTACGTGCGCGCCGAAAAGGGCCGGCGCCATCGCGCTGTGCAGGACGCCTTCGGGCCTGTGAAGGCCTGATGGCCAGGGCTGCTGGCGCCAGCCGGGAGGGCGGCGCAAGCGCCCTGCCCTCGCCCGGCCCCAGAAGCCGCGCGGCGCTCAGCGGCGGCTGATCAGCTTTTCCACGAAGGCGGCCAGCTCGGACTCGGCCGCTTCGCTCAAGGCACCGGCGGCGAACTTCAGGACCACGCGGCCGCGCGTGTCGCGCGTCATCAGCGCCTGGCGCCCGGCCACGCCCTCGATGACACGGTGCGTGGGTGTTGAACGGTTCAACAGCGTGGCATCGGCGCCGCCCACCAGCACCGCCAGCACCTGGGCAGCCGAGCGCACTTCACCGCTGGCTTTCAGGCGCCCTGCCCGGCTGAGCACACCTTCCGGGTCTTTCTGGAGGGCTTCGGCCAGGGGTTGCGCCCAACGGAACTGGATGTCCAACGGGCTGGGAAAGGCAGCCACCACAGCGTCGGGCAGGCGCGCCAGCGACAGGCTCTTGGACACCAGCGACACGTCCACCCCCAGCGCCTCGGACAGGCGCCGCTGCGAAGGGTAGAGCCCTTCGTCCAGCGCGCGGCGGTACATCGCGCCTTGCTCCCACGCGCTGAGGTTTTTGCGCACGCGGTTTTCGCGCTCCATGGCCTCGAAGAGCTGCTGGTCGCTCATCTCCGCCACCATGGCCTGCAGCGGCAGCCCCAGCTCCAGGCAGGCGCGGTGCCGGCGGTGGCCGAACACCAGCTCGTAGGCCGGTTGCGCGTCGGGTGTTGAACCGTTCAACACCCGGGGCAGCTGGCGCACGGCCACGGGCTGCACGTTGGTGCCGGCCGCGGCGATGTCGGCCTTGAGTTCGGCAAAAGCCTCGTCGGCGAAGGAATGTTCGTGGCGGTTGGCCCAGCGCGAAGGCCGCACGGCCTGGGCGTCGAGCGCACGAACGGGCAGGGCGCCGTCGAAGGCCTTCAGCCGCTCGCGCAGCTCTTCGGCCTCTTTCACGGCCGCCGACTGCGAAGCCATGAACAGCGCCATCGAGCCCGGCGCGGTCTTGGGCCGGGGGTCGCCGGCCTCGGTGCGATCACCGCGGTCGGCACGCTCCGCGCGCTCAACGGCGCCCACACTCGGCTCGGCCGCCACGGGCGGCATCTGGATCAGGCTGGCCTTGGCCGCAAGCTTCTTGCTCATCGCTTGGTCTCCTTGCCGTCACGGGCCTCGGGTGTTGAACCGTTCAACGCGGCCGTCTGGCGCGCCCAGACGCCCCGTATCGAGCCCTCGATATGCCCCACGAAGCTGTCGTAGGCGTCGCGCGCCCGCTTGAAGGTGCGTGCGCTGCCGTCGTACTTCGAGACGTCGTAAACCGTGCCGAACTCGGCGCTCGTCACCCCCGTCACCGCCGTCTTTGGGATCTCCACCGGCAGCACCTTCTCGGCGTAGGTCTGGCCTATCCATTGGCGGATGACGTTGCTGGCCGCGTCGGCCGAATCCACCCGCGCCAGCAGCACATGGATGAAGTCGAAAGTCTTGTCCAGCCCACGGCGCGTCAGCAGTTCGTTCGCGAGGTCGGAAAACAGGCTCCAGAACTGCGAGGCCGAGGCGAAATCCAGCGCGTTGGGCGGCAGCGGCATGATGATGCCGTTGCTGGCCATGAAGGCGTTGATGGTCGTGTACGACAGCGCCGGCGGCGTGTCGATGATGATGACGTCGTACTCGCCCCGCACGTCGTCGATGCCGAGGTCGAGCACACGCCAGAACTCAAAGCCCGGCTCCTGCGTCTGCCGGGCGGGCAGGGCGAACTCGGCACCGAAGAGCACCGGCGCCGCCCCCACGAGGTCGATGCCGTCCCAGTAGGTCGGTCGGATGGCATAGCGGATGGACGTCTCTGTGCCCATGGCCAACGGCAGGATGGTGTCGCCTTCTTCCACCTCGGTGTCGGGCAGGATGCCGAACAGCGTGGTCAACGAACCCTGCGGGTCGGTGTCGATCACCAGCACGCGGTGACCCAGCAACGACAAGCCCTGCGCCAGCGTCACGGCGGTGGTGGTTTTCGAGACGCCGCCCTTGAAGTTGCCGATGCTGATGGTCACGGCCTCGGCGCCGGGCGGCCGCAACTTGTCTTTGCGGTAGTCGCGTGCCCACAAGCGGGCCTCGGCCAGCGTGAACTCACGCCGGCTGCCCGCCGCGTTCAGGCGCCCAGCGGGCAGGTCGCCCTTGCTCATGCGGTGCGAGATCGAGCCCTTCTCCACATCCAGCGCAGCGGCCAGCTGCGACAGGCTGAAGGTCGGCGGCGATTTGCGCGCCGAGGGCGCCAGCATCGCCGAGCGGATCTGTTCCATCATCGCCACCGCCCGCTCGGCCTGGTTGGCAATGTCGGCCAGGCTGATGGGCCTGGGCTGGGGCAAACTCTTGCTGCTCATGGGTACTCTCCGCGGAAGCATGAAGTTTATCGCCCGCTTGACGAATTTCGCGTCGCTGGACGAAGAAGCGTCAAGCGCGAGGCTTTCAGGATCTTGGCCGTCTTCCAGCAACACCAGCGGAATTTAAGATATTCAGACCCTTCAAGCCCTTTAATACCTTTAGCGCCTGGAAAACCTTTTTCCGACAGGCACTTGCGACACTTCACGTGAGTGGATGCGGGGCCCACCGGAGCCTTTTCGGGAGCGCAGGTGAGTGCAAGCGGGTCGATCTGGCGGCGCGCCAGGAACACACGTGTGTGCATGCAGGGCGCGCCAGGCCCAGCCCTGGGGTCTGTCAGGTGAGGGTTTTCGGGGTGCCCGACCCGGGCCAGAGCCTGCGCAGCTACCTTCTCGCCCGCAGTCCCCCTGTCGGCCGGGGATGGAAGCGGTTCTGCCCTCGGGCGGGCTGCACAAGGCCTTGCCAGCGCGGCAGCCAGCGTCACGCGGCGCGGGCCCGGCGGTGCCTCTCCTGAAAACTCTCCGCCGCTCCGGTCGGTGCCAAGTGAAGGATGGTTCTCACGTGAGAGTTTTCGGGGGCGCGCCGGGGCCCGTCGCGCAGTCTCTGACGTGAAAACAGAACTCACCTATCGCGTACAGTTCTGCCGTGACCGCCAGCCCACCCCTGACCGCCCCGCCCACTGCCGATACGGCGCCCCCCAGGCGCCGCGCCCCAGCGCTGTCCGGTCGCGGCGACGACCCGGCGCTGCTGCTGAAGGCCGTCAACACCCTGGCCATCGTGCCCAAGTCGGCGCGCATCACCACGCTGGGCCGCAAAACCTACAACGTGCTGCTCTACCAGGCGCAAGAGCAGGGCCTGGAGCGCGAGGTTTTCCGCGCGCCGCTCGACACGCTGATCAAGGGCCTGGAGTTCGACAGCCACGACCACGCCCTCATCAAGAAGCACCTGCGCGCGATGGTCTCCACCACAGTGGAATGGCAGTCGCCCACCACGGGCGAGGGCAGCACCTGGAACGTCAGCGGCCTGCTCGCCCACGCCAAGCTCAGCAAAGAGGGCGGGCAGGTGTGGGTGGAGTGGTCTTACGCTGTGAACCTGAAGCAAGAACTGCTCGAGCCCACGGTCTTCGCGCGGCTGCGGCTGGAGATCATCAGCCAGCTGCGCAGCCACGCCGGTGTGGCGCTGTACGAGATCTGCACACGCTACAAGGACATCGGCCGCACCGCGCGCCAGGCCTGGCGTTGGTGGTACCCCGTGCTCAGCGGCAACCCGCCCAGCGACAAGCTGGCCAAGCTGGAATACCGCATCTTCAAGCGCGACACGCTCAAGCCGGCCATCGCCGAGGTGAGCGCCATCACCGACATCGAAATCGAGCTGGTGGAACACAAGCAGGGCCGTTTCATCGACGAGATCCAGTTCCGCATCGCGCCCAAGCGCCAGGCCTCACTGGCCCTGGCGCGGCCGCCGCAGCCGGTGGACCTGGCCCTGGTGGCCCGCGCGCAGCGCCTGGGCTTGGGCGACGAAGCCGCCGAGGACATGGTGGCCGTGCACGGCGAAGAGGCCTTCCGCGCCGGGCTCGATTCGCTGGAACGCCGTTTGGCCAGCAGCTACCCCGAACCGCTGCGCGACCCCACGCGCTACTTGCGTGCGCTGATGCCCGGCGAAGCCGCGCGTGCGCACAAGCGCAGCACCGAGCTCGAAGCCGAGGCCGCCTATGTTGGGCCGAACGCCGGGCCCAGCGTCGGCACCCCCGCCGGTGGCACGTCGCCCGGCCGCGCTGAGGCTCTTGGCCCCGCCGCGCGCGACCTGCAGGCCAAGCGCCAGGCGCGCTGGCTGGCCGAGTGGACGCGCCGCCGCCATGAGCAGTGCGCCGCCGACATCGAAGCCCTCAGCGCCGAGGCGCAGCGCGAGCTGGAAGCCAGCCTGCTGGCGGCCTTGCAGGCGCGACAGGCCCACCCCTCGCTGACCAAGCGCCTGGCCGCCAGCGGCTGGCAGCACCCCATGGTGCGGCACGAGATGCTGCGCCACTTCGGCGCCGCCAGCTACGGCCCGGGCTGGGACCAGCCCAGCGCCGAGCAGCTGCTGGCCATCGCCGCCGAGATGGGCGCCGACAAAGCCGGAGAAGAACGCTGAGCTGGCTCGACGAGTTCGACACGCGCCTGGCCGCGCTGGACGCGCAGGCCCTGCGCCGCACCCGCCGCCACGTGCAGCCCGGCCCGGGTGCCAGCTTGGTGGTGGACGGTGTGCCGCTGCTGGCCTTCTGCAGCAACGACTACCTGGGTCTCACCCAGGCCAGCGCGCTCAAAACCGCCGTGCATGCGGCGGTGGAAACCTACGGCGTGGGGGCCGGCGCTTCGCCCATGGTCAGCGGCCACAGCGTGGCCAACGCCGCGCTGGAAACCGAGCTCGCGATGGCCGTGCAGCTGCCGCGCTCGCTGTACTTCTACGCGGGCTATGCCACCAACGCCAGCATCGTGCCGGCGCTGGTGGGCGAGGGCGATGCGGTGTTCTCCGACGCGCTGAACCACGCCTGCCTCATCGACGGTGCGCGCCTGTCCAAGGCCACCGTTCACCGTTACGCGCACGCCGATCTGGCGGGCCTGGCCGCTGCGCTGCAAAGCAGCTCCGCGCGCCGCAAGCTCGTCATCAGCGACGCCGTCTTCAGCATGGACGGCGATGTGGCCGATCTGCCCGCGCTGCTGGCACTGTGCGAGGCGCACGACGCGCTGCTGCTGCTGGACGACGCGCACGGCTTCGGCGTGCTGGGCCCGCAGGGCCGCGGCGCGCTGGCCGCTGCCGGCCTGACAGGGCAGGGCGCCTCGGAGCGTGTGCTCTACATGTCCACGCTGAGCAAGGCCATCGGCGTGGCCGGGGCTTTCGTGGCCGGGCCCGAGCGCCTCATCGAATGGCTGCTGCAGAAGACACGCAGCTACACCTACGCCACCGCCGCGCCCGCTTTGCTGGCCGAAGCCGTGCGTGCTGCGCTGCGCGTGGTGCTGAACGAAGAGGGTGAGCAGCTGCGCCAGCGCTTGCAGGCGCGCATCACGCAGCTGCGTGCGGGCCTCGCGCCTGGGGCCGATGCCGCGCTCGACGCCACCGGTTGGCGCCTGCTGCCCTCGGCCACGCCCATCCAGCCGCTGGTGGTGGGCAGCGCCGAAGCCGCGCTGGCGCTGATGGCGCAGCTGCGTGAACAGCGCCTGTGGGTGCCGGCCATCCGCCCGCCCACGGTGCCCGAGGGCACGGCGCGGCTGCGCATCGCGCTGTCGGCCGCGCACGAGGAGGCCGATGTGCAGCGGCTGCTGCAGGCGCTGAGACGGTGCGCTGGTCGGGTACGAAAAGCCTAAAGTAGCTTCTCATTCTGTACAAATCATCCTGTTTGTATAGAATGAGATGCATCATGCCCGCCCAAGCACCCCCGGTTGGCGACATCCTCGCGGCCCGTCTCCAGGCCCTGGGGGCCCGTGTGCGCGCGCACCGCACGCGCCAGAAGCTCAGTGCCACGGTGGCCGCAGAGGCTGCGGGCATGTCGCGGGTGACGCTGCACCGCATCGAGCGCGGCGAGCCCTCGGTGACCATGGGCGCCTACCTGAGCGCCATCGACGCCGTGGGTCTGCAACTGGCGCTTCACGATCCCCAGGCCGCCGCTGCCAGCCCGCAGCCCGCAGCGCTGCCGGCGCGGGTGCGCTTGTCGGATTTCCCCGAGTTGCGGCGCCTGGCTTGGCCGCTGCAAGGTGTGGACGAGCTCAGCCCGGCCGATGCCCTGAGCTTGTACGAGCGCAACTGGCGGCACATCGACCCCGCGGCCTTGCAGCCGGCCGAGCAGGCCCTGGTCCAGGCGCTCGCGAGCGAGCTCGGCGGCGGGCGGCTGCTTGTTTGAACGGCCGCACCACCGCCGCATTGCGGCCGCCCTGCAGGCGCTGGACGCAGACCTGCTGGCAGCCAACGCCTGCCTCTTCGGCGGCGGTACCGCGATGGCCTTGCGCTACGGCGAGTACCGGGAGTCGGTCGACATCGACTTCCTGGTCTCCAGCGTCGCGGGCTACCGCCAGTTGCGCCAGCGCCTGAGCGGCCCCGACGGCGTGCGCGCCATCACGCGGCCCGGGCACACGCTCACCCAAACGCGCGAGGTGCGTGCCGACCAGTACGGCGTGCGCACTGCGCTGCAGGTCGACGGCGCCAGCATCAAATTCGAGATCGTGCTGGAGGCGCGCATCGAGCTCGAAGCCCCGGGAGCGGAAGACCGCCAGTGCGGCGTGGCCACGCTCACGCCGCTGGACATGGCCACGTGCAAACTGTTGGCCAACGCCGACCGCTGGCGCGACGCCGCCGTGATGAGCCGCGACCTCATCGACCTGGCCATGATGGCGCCCTCGAAGGCGCTGTTGAAGCAAGCGCTGGCCAAGGCGCAGCAGGCCTACGGCGACAGCGCGCTCACCGACCTGACGCGCGCCGTGGAAGACCTGCGCGCCCGCCCGCACCGGCTGGACCAGTGCATGCAGGCCATGGCGATGCACACCCTCTCCAAGGCCGTGCTGTGGGCGCGCATCCGGGCGCTGGTGCGTTGACGCTGCTGCGCTGAGGGCGCGTTCAGGCGAGCGGCGCAGGTCTGATCGCCGGCGCCAGCAAGGCCTGCGGCAGCGCGCGCAAGATCTCGGCCACGCACGCGGCGTTCAGCCGCGCGCCGGCGTCGTTGGTGTGCGTGCGCGCATCCGAGAACAGGCCTTCCACGGCCGCTGCGCCGATCTGTTGGTAGCGCTCGGTCACGCGCATCGTCAGGTCGACGAAGAGCGCGCCTTCGCGCTCGGCCACCTCGCGGCCCCAGGCCGCGTGTTCGGTGAAATCGCGGCCGGTCTGCCAGCGGTCCTTGTGCGGAATGGGCGACAGCACCACCGGCACCACGCCGGCGTCCAGCGCCTCGCGCACGTAGCGCGTGAGGTAGGCGCCGAAGCTCTGCACCTGCTCCACCGTGCCGTCGGGCAGGGTCTCGGCCTGGCGCTCGGGGCCGGTGCCGGGCAGGCTGCCGCGTTGTTTGCCGGCGGGGTCGCCCACACGCGCGCCGTCGTTGTGGCCGAACTGGATCAGCACCACGTCGCCGGGCTTGAACTGCGCCCGCACGCGCGCCCAGCGGCCTTCGCGCAGGAAGGTGCGTGTGCTGCGCCCGCCCATGGCGTGGTTGGCCAGCTGCAGCTGCTGCGCATCGAGCCACGGCGCCAGGCGTTCGCCCCAGCCCCAGTGGCCGTTCTGGCCCGCGCTGCGCACGGTGGAATCGCCGACGAGAAACAGCGTTGGCAGGCGCGGGTTCAGCGCTGCTGCAGCGGGCGTGTTGTCGGCCGGGGCGGCCGGCGGTGGTGGCAGGAAAGCCGCCTCGGGCAACAGCTGCTGCGCACGCAGCGCCTGCAGCACCAGCTGCGCGTTCAGCGCCGAGCCGGCCCAGTTGGGGTGCACCCGCTCTTCGGGTGTGGTGCGCGGGAAGAGCATGTCCACCACCACCGGGCCCGCAGCGTCGTAGCGTTCACTGACCAGCGCGTCCAGGTCGATCAGCGGCACGCCGGCCTCGCACGCCACCGCAGTGGCCCAGCCCGCGTGCGCAGCGGTGCCGCGCACGGTGCGGCCTTGTTCATCACGCCGCTTGCGCGGTATCGGCGTGCACAGCACCGGCTTGGCGCCGAGGGCGCGTATCTCTTCGATGTAGCCGCGCAGGTAGGCGCCGTAGGTGAGCACCGTCTCGCGCTGGCCGGTGAGCAGGTTGTCGATGGTCTCTTGCCCGGGCCCGGTGCCGCGCAGCGTGCCGCGGGCGCGCAGCTTGTCGTTGATGGGGCCGCTGTCGTTGTGGCCGAACTGGATCAGCACCACGTCACCGGCCTTGATGAAGGCACGCGTGCGCGCCCAGTGGCCGCCGCTGCGGTAGGTGCGGCTGCTCAGGCCGCCGATGGCACGGTTGACGGTGTTGATGCGCGTGGTATCCAGGTAGCGCGCCAGCACGTGGCCCCAGC
Source organism: beta proteobacterium AAP65 (assembly GCA_001295865.1). Classification (GTDB taxonomy): domain Bacteria; phylum Pseudomonadota; class Gammaproteobacteria; order Burkholderiales; family Burkholderiaceae_C; genus Rubrivivax. The sequence goes on along the minus strand of LJHW01000050.1, from coordinate 11,029 downwards.
CCCATTGGCCCACGGGGCCCAGGCGCTGGCCGTCGTCGCGGCCGTTGCGCACGGTGCTGTCGCCGATGAGCAGCAGCGAGGGCAGGGCGGGGTTGGCGGGTTCGGGCAGGTTCAGCGGCGGTGTGCGCGGGTCGGTGTTGACCGCGGCGGGTGGGGCCGCTGGTGCGGGTGAAGGTGCAGGTGCGGAGGGCCGGGCCGGGGCTGTGCTGCAGCCCCCCGCCAGCGTGGCCAGGCCGGCGGTGCCCAGGCTGGCGCCGAGCGTGGCGCCGTATTGCAGCCACAAGCGGCGGGCGGGCAGGGCAGGACGGTGGCGCATGGGGCGGGTCTCCAAAAATACGGCCGCGTGTTCTTGTGGGTGGGATGCCTGCGGAGCAGGCTGGCGCGGCGCGGCCGTGAGCCTAAGCCGAGGTGCAGGCCGCGCCGCGCGGGCGCTGGCCATCGCTCAAGTTCGTGAGTGATGGCGTCGGCTCGGGGTGGGCCCGCTGCCGGGGCAGCACGGGCCTGTCTAGAGTCGGCGCCACCATGCAAAACCGTCGTTCCATACACCACCGCCTCGGCCTGCGCGCCCTGTTCACCCTGGCCACGGCCCTGCTGCTGAGCACCAGCACGCTGGCGCAGATCGGCCAGCGTTTCCCTTCGGAACGCCGCGTCGTGCCCGATCCCGTCACCGGCATCCCGCTGGTGTTTCTGACCACCGCGCCGCGCGGTGATTCGAAGATCTACCCCTCGCACCCGCAGTGGACAGCCGACGGCCAGTGGCTCGTGTTCCGCAGCGACCGCGCCGGCCGTGAAGCCATCGCTGTGCACGAGGCCAGCGGCGAGATGGTGCAGGTCACCGAGGGCGGCTACAGCGGCATGCTCAACCTCGATTTGGGCGCCAACCGCCTCGTCTTCCTGCGCGAAGTGCCAGGCAGCGCGCCCGCTGCGCGGGGCGCACCGCGCGCGATGCAGGCCGTGGAAGTGGACCTCGACCGCCTGTTCGCCGACAGCGCCGCCGGCCGCCTGCGGCCCGAGGCGCAAGCGCGTTACCAACGTGTCTTCGCCACGCTGCCCGCCGAACTGCAGGCCGATGGCGACAGCGCGCTCGATGCCGATGGCCAGTGGCTCTATTTCCGCATCGGCAAAGAAGCCGCGGCGCGGCGCCTGCAACCCACAACGCGCATCGAGCCCAACTTCGGCCCCCGCAACATGGGCGCCGGCCCCACCGGCATTGCGCGCGTGCACCGCCAGACCGGCGAGGTGCAGCACGTGGTGAGCGTGGGCTTCCAGATCGGCCACGTGCAGGCCAACCCCTGGATGCCCGGTGAACTCGTCTTCAGCTGGGAAACCGGCGGCAAGAGCCCGCAGCGCACCTGGACGGTGAAGGGCGACGGCACGGGCCTGCGCCCGCTCTTCCCCGAGGCGCCCTACGACTGGGTCACGCACGAAGCCATCATCACGCGCGACGAGGTCGCCTTCGCCATCATGGGCCACCGCCCGGTGCCCGCGCTGGCCGCGGCTACGGCCCCGGCCGGCACCTCTTGGCAGGGCGCCAACCCGGGCCAGGAAGCCGCCTGGGGCCCGAGCGGCACGCGCGAAAAGCCCACCGGCCTGGGCATCGTGAACCTGCGCACGCGCGAGATGCGCATCGAAGCGCAGACGCCCTCGGGCAGCGGCCTGTGGCACGTGCACGGCTCGCCCGACGGCCGCTGGGCCGTGGGCGATGACTTCACGCGCCGCCTCGTGCTGGTCGACCGCCGCAACGGCCGCATGCGCCTCTTGAGCACCGGCCACCGCGACACCGCGCGCGACCACCCGCACCCCACCTTCAGCCCCGACGGCAAACGCATCCAGATCCAGAGCGCGATGCTCGCGCCCGACGGCCGCGCGATGAACATCGTCGTCATCACCGTGCCCGAGGCCTGGCAGAACGAGCCGCTGGCGCCCACCGACGTGGTGCGTTGAGCCGGATGCGTTCACGCATCGCCGCCGCGCTGCTCGTTGCGCTGGCGGCCTGCTGGGCCGCGGCGCCGCAGGCTCTGGCCGAGCCCGGCCCGGCCCCCGACGCCGAACAGCCCGCCCCGCGCCCGCTCTACCGCGACCCGCTGCACGACGGCGCGGCCGATGCCGCGCTCGTCTACAACCGTGGCACGCAGCGCTGGGAGATGTTCACCACGAACCGCCGCGCCACGCTGCGCCTGGCCGACGCGAAAGACGTCAGTTGGGTGCACGGCACGCGCATCGGCATCGCCACCACCGACGACGGCCAGCACTGGCGCAGCGTGGGCCTGGCGCAGTTCCCGCCCGCCTGCAGCGGCCCCACCGACTGGGCGCCCGAGATCGTCGAGCACGAAGGCGTCTACCACCTGTGGCTGACCGTGGTGCCCGGCGACCCGGCCACGCACACACGCTGGCAGGGCACGCGCCACCTGCAGCACCTCACCAGCACCGACCTGCGCACCTGGCGCTGCGCAGAGCGGCTCGAACTCGGCAGCCCGCGCGCCATCGACGCGGCCGTGGTGCGCCTGCCCGCAGCCCTGGGCGGGCTCTGGCGCCTGTGGTTCAAGGACGAAGCGCAGGGCAGCCGGCTCTTCCAGGCCGACAGCACCGACCTGCGCCGCTGGACCGTGCGCGGCCCCGTCACCACGCAGGCCGGCGAAGGTGCCAAGGTCTTCTTCTTCGCCGGCCGCTGGTGGCTGGTGGCCGACCTCTGGCGCGGCCTGCTCGTGATGCGCAGCGACGATGCCGCCACCTGGCAAGAGCAGCCCACGCGCCTGCTCGCCGAGCCCGGCCGCCACGCCACCGACCGCGCCAAGGGCCAGCACCCCGATGTGGTGGTGCGCGGCGACCGCGCTTTTCTCTTCTACTTCGTGCACCAGGGCGGCGAGCCCGAGGCGCAGGCCGACGAGCGCTTCCATCAGCGCAGCGTCATCCAGGTGGCCGAGTTGAAGCTGCAAAACGGCTGGCTGGTGGTGGACCGCGACGCGCCGCCGCCCGATCTGCGTGGCGTGTTCGGCGCGGGGCAGGCGCCGCGCTGAACGGCGCTGCTGGTGCTGCGCGTTATGGCTACAAGCCGCCCGGCCGCCAGCCTATGCGCTGCAGGTTCTGCAGCGGCTGGAAGAGTGGCGTGGGCAGCGCATCCCAGCCGAACCAGGCCCAGCCCTCGCACTTCTCGGGCTCCAGGTTGCGCGGCGTGCCCTGCAGGCTGCGCGCCACCACGTAGACGGTGAGGAAGTGCTCGGTGTTGTGCCCGCCTTCTTCGAACACGTCGTTCGTGTAAGGCCCCAGCTCCAGGTGGCGGGCCACGAGCCCGGTCTCCTCCAGCAGCTCGCGGCGCGCGCAGTCTTCCAGCGCCTCGCCGAATTCGAGCCGCCCGCCCGGTGCCGCCCAGTGCCCCGCGCCGTGCGAACCGCGGCGTTTGCCCAACAGCAGCAGGCCCTGGTGCACCACGAGCACACCCACGCCCACGCCGGGGCGGGTGGCGGCGGGCGTGCTGCCGGTGGGCGTGTTCATTCGCGCTGCTTGCGCCGTTGTTCGTCGGCCTGCTTGCGTGCGGTGCGCACACGGTCCATGCACAGCTGGCGCTCGGGTGCCGAGACCATGCGGTCGCACTGGCGCTGCTGCTCGGCCGCGGCGGTGTCGTAGGCGATCTCGGCGCAGCCGCCGGCCAGCAGCGATGCCAAGGCCAGCGGGGCCAGCACGACAAGACCAAAACGGGGGCGGTGTGTTGCGGGAGGGGGCATGAAGAGGCGCTTGCTGGTGGGTGGGCAGCGGAAAAGGTAGGGTCTCCGCCGCCACGGGCGGGCGGGGCGTGGGCACCGGCGGCACAGGATACTTCGGCCTACGCCCAGACCTGGACCCATGCCCACCACCATCGCCTTCCTCCGCGCCATCAACGTTGGTGGCCGTTTCCTCAAGATGGCCACCTTGCAGGCGCACTTCGAGGCGCTGGGTTGCGAGAACGTGCGCACCTACATCAACAGCGGCAACGTGATCTTCGAGACCCGCGTGCGCAGCCTGCCGCGGCTGGCGCAGACCTTGGAAGACGGGCTCGAGCCGCTGCTCGGATTTCGTTCCGAAGTCTTCCTGCGCACGCCAGCGCAACTGCAACTCATCGCACAACGCGCCACCGCCCACCGCGCCGCCGTGCCGCCCGAAGGCGAGGTGAACGTGGCCTTTCTGAACGAGCCGCTGAACGAGGCCCAGGCCGCGGCGCTGGGGACGTTGAAGACCACGCTCGACGATTTTGCGTGTGAGGGCACCGAGGTCTACTGGCTCTGCCGCGGCCGGCAGAGCGACAGCAAGTTCTCCAACGCCACCTTCGAGCGCCGCCTGCAGCAGCGCGCCACCTTCCGCCGCCAGCGCATGCTGGTGGGCCTGGCCGAAACGCTGTGAGACGCCGTTGCCCATGACCCGCCTGCTCCACACCGCCGATTGGCAGATCGGCCGCCAGTACGGCAGCTTCGACCCCGACGACGCCGTGCCCCTGGCCGAAGCGCGTTTTGCCGCCGTCGAGCGCATCGCCGCGCTGGCCGCCGCCGAGCAGGTGGATGCCGTGCTCGTGGCCGGTGACGTGTTCGATGCGCAGACTGTCTCGGCACGCAGCATCCGCCGCCTCTTCAATGCGCTGCAGGCCTACGCCGGCCCGTGGGTGATGATCCCCGGCAACCACGATGCCGCGCTCGCCGAGAGCGTCTGGACGCACGCGCAGCGCCTGGGCGCGGTGCCGCCCAATGTGCATCTCGCGCTGGTGCCGGGCGTGATCGAGCTGCCGCAGGCGCGCCTGGCCTGCCTGTGCGCGCCGCTGACGCAGCGCCACACGCACGGTGATTTGACGGCCTGGTTCGACAGCGCCGCCACGCCCGCGGGCTGGCACCGCGTGGGCCTGGCGCACGGCGCGGTGCAGGGCCTGCTGGCCGAGGGCATCGACGCCGCCAACCCGATTGCGCCCGAGCGCGCCGAACGGGCGCGGCTGAGTTATCTCGCTTTGGGCGATTGGCACGGCACGCGCCGCATCGACGCGCGCACCTGGTACAGCGGCACGCCCGAGCCCGATCGTTTCCGCAACAACGAGGCGGGGCAGGTGTTGATCGTCGACCTGCCGGAAGACGCGGGGTCTGCGGCAGCGCCCTTGGTGCGCGCGCTGCCCAGCGCGCAGTTCAGCTGGCGGCAGATGAACACCGCGCTGCAGGTGCCCAGCGATCTGGATGCGCTGCTCGCCGCGCTGGCTGGGGCCGGGGCGCAAGACGTCATCGAACTCACGCTCAGCGGTGCGCTGGACCTGCCGGCGCACACGCGCCTGCTGCAGGCGCTGGATGAAACCGAAGCGCGTGTGCGCTGCCTGCGCCGCGATCTGGCGGCGCTGCAGCTGGCGCCGACCGAGGCCGACCTCGCGGCGCTGCAGGCCGATGGCTATGTGGGCGAGGTGATCAACGCGCTGCGCCAGACGGGCGGCGAGCAGGCGCGTTGCGCGCAAGACGCGCTGGCCCTGCTGACGGGCCTGCTCGCCGCGCGGAGGCCGGCGGCATGAGCGCCGGTTTCCAGCTGACGCGCCTGCGCGTGGCCGAGCTGCGGCGTTTCCGCGAGCCCTTCGAGCTGCGCGATCTGCAGCCCGGCCTGAACCTCTTCAGTGGCCCCAACGAGGCCGGCAAGAGCACGCTGGTGCGTGCGCTGCGTGCGGCCTTCTTCGAACGCCACCGCTCCACCAGCGTCGACGACCTGCGGCCCTACGGCGACAGCAGTGCCGCGCCCAGCATCGAGCTCGATTTCGAGTTCGGCGGTGTGGCCCATCGGCTGAGCAAGAGTTTTCTCGGCAAGAAGCGCTGCGAGCTGTTCATCGGCACCCAGCGCCTGGAAGGTGTGGCCGCCGAAGACGCGCTGGCCGCGCTGCTGGGGTTCCAGTTCGCGGCCAAGGGCGCCAGCCGCGAAGAGCACTGGGGCATCCCCGGTTTGCTGTGGATAGAACAAGGCGCGGCCCAGGCCGTGCAAGGCGCGGTGCTGCACGCCGCCGACCACCTGCGCAAGGCGCTGGAAGCCCACCTCGGCGAGGTGGCCGCCAGCGGTGGCGACGACGTGGTGGCGCAAGTGCGCGCCTGGCGCGACGAGCTGCTCACCAGCACAGGCCGCCCCAAAGCCGTGCTGCAGAAGGCCCACGACGACGCGGCCGCGCTCGCCGCGCAGGTGCATGCCTTGCAAGCCGCCGTGCACACCTACCGCAGCCAGGTTGACCAGCTGCGTGAACTGCGTGCCGCCCACGCCGCCGACGAAGCCGCCGCGCCCTGGGCCGCGCTGCGCCAGCAACAGGCCGCAGCGCAGCAGGCGCTGCAGGCCGCCGAAGCGCAAGCCAGCGAACGCACGCGGGTGCAGGAACGACTGCGCCAGGCCGAGGGCCTGCGCAGCCTGCTCGCGCAGCGCCTGGCCGATGCCGAACGCCAGCAGCAAGGCCTGCAGGCGCGGCTGGCGGCCTTGCAGGCGGCGCAGCAGCGTTTTGAGCAGGCCGCAGAACGCGAGGGCCAGGCCCAGCGTGTGGAAGCCGCGGCCAGCGCTGCGCTGCAGGCCGCGCGCGCCACGCTGGCCCAGGCCCGCCAGACCGACACCCGCCGCGTGCTGGCGCGCCAGCTGGCCGATGCCGGTGTGCGTGCCACCGAGCTGGCCGCGCTGCTGCAGCGGGCCAGCGCCGCGCACGAACAGGCCCAGCGCCTGCAGCAGGAAGCCGTGGCGCTGCAACTGCCCGCGCGTGAGCTCGCGGCGCTGCGCCAGCAGCAAGGCAAGCTGCAAGAGTTGCAGATCCGCCAGGCCGCGGTGGCCACGCGGCTGCAGCTTGAACTGCTGCCAGGCGCGCAAGTGCAGCTGCAAGCTGCTGCCGGTGGCGCGGCCGAAACGCTGTCGGGCGACGCCGAGCGCCTGCTGCTCACGCCCACCGTGCTCACGCTGCCGGGCCTGGGCCGCCTGCAAATCGCCCCCGGTGGGCCCGACTTGCCGGCGCTGGCCCAGCAGCAGGCCGCGCTGCAAGACGAACACACCGCCTTGCTGCAGCGCCTGGGCCTGGCCAGCCTGGCCGAGGCCGAAACCCGCGCGCAGCAGCACGCCCAGCGCGCGGCCGAAGCCTTGGCCGCGGCGCAGCTGCGCGACAGCCTCGTGCCGCAAGGGCTGGACGCCCTGCGCAGCGATCTGCACGCCGCGCAAGCCCGCGAAGCCGAAGCACGCACGGCGCTGGCGCAGCTGCCGGCCGCACCCGAGACCGATGCCGAACCCGCCCTGCTGCTGGCCGAAGCCGAACGCCGCCACGAAGCCGCGCGCGCCGCCGCCGAAGACGCCACACGCACGCTGCAGGCCGCGCGCCAGGCCCTGGCCAGCGCCGCCGGCCAGCGCGACGCCGCCGTGCACGAGCACAGCGCCTTGCAAGCCACGCTGGCCGACCCTGCGTGGCAGGCCCAGCAGGCGAAGTGGCAGCTGGATCTGGTGGAAGCCACCGCGCTGCACGCCACGCAACAGCGTGAACTGGCCGAGGTGGAACAGCGCATCGCCGCCGCCCGCCCCGACATCCTGCGCCAGGACGTGCAGCGTTACGGCCGCAGCGCCGACGAAGCCGAGCAGCAGCACCGCGCGCGTGAACGCCAGACCGTGCAGCTGGAAACCGCGTTGGCCGGCGCCGATGCCGACGGCCTGGAAGAAGAGCTCGAACGCCAGCGCAGCGCACACGCCCAGGCTGCGCGCCGTGCCGAAGAACTGCAGCGCCGCGCCGACGCGCTGAGCCTGCTGCTGCAGGAACTCGACAGCCGCCGCCAGGCCCTCACGCAGCGCCTGCAGGCGCCGCTGCAGCAGCACCTGAACCACTACCTGCCGCTGCTCTTTGCTGGCAGCCAGCTGGCGGTGGACGAACGCCTGGTGCCCGGTGCCCTCAGCCGCCCCGGCCCGCGCGGGCCCGAAAGCGCGGAGTTCGAAACGCTGAGCTTCGGCGCGCGTGAGCAGATGGGCGTGCTCACCCGCCTGGCTTATGCCGACCTGCTGCGCGAGGCCGGCCGTCCGACGCTGGTGATCCTGGACGACGCGCTCGTGCACAGCGACACCGAACGCCTGGCGCAGATGAAGCGTGTGCTCTTCGACGCCGCGCAGCGCCACCAGGTGCTGCTCTTCACCTGCCACCCGGCGCTGTGGCGCGACATGGGTGTGGCGGTGCGCGGCCTCGTGGGCGGTTGAGCGCGCAGGGCCTGCGCCGCACGGTTCACACCCGCCAAAGCTGCAGCGGCATCGGGCCGTAGGCCACCAGCAAACCACAGCCACCCAGGCCCAGCACCGCCGCGCCGGCCAGCCGGCGCCTCCTGCGGGTGCCGCGCCAGCCGAGTGCGGCCTGTGCCAGCAGGGCCAGGGGCAGGGCGGCGGTGCTGACCGCCAGTGCCAGGCTGGCGGGCGTGGGCTCGCCCAGGCGCTGCCAGGGCTGCAGGGCCAGCCCCACGCCCGCCGCGGCCAAGGCCCACACCGCCACGCAGGCCGGCTCGTGCCAAGGTCGCCAGGGCCGCGATGGGCGCCACGGCCACCGCAGCAGCGGCAGCACCGCCAGCAGCAGCAGGCCCACCGCGCCGCCGGCCGCCAGGGCCCACTGGCCCCACCACCACCAAGGCGACACACGCTGCAGCGTCAGGCCCTGCCCGGCCACGCGGTACTCGCCGGCGGGCCCGCGCAGCAGCACCAGCGTGGTCTGCCCGCGGTCGTCTTGGCGGAACTGGTGCGGCCCCTGCGGCACGAGCGCGCGCGCGCTGCCCGGCCACGGCACCCACCGCCCGCCTTCGGGCTGCACCTGCAGCTGCCAGCTGCCGAGCAGCCGGTCGGCCAGGCTCAAGACCTCCAGCCGCGAAGGCGCCGGCACGTAGCGCCCGTTCCACTGCGCCACGTCGGCTGCCGCTGCCACGGCCGGCGAGGGCGCCTGCGCCAGGCCCAGGTGCTGCACCAGCAGGGCCTCGAAACGTTCGTGGCGCGCGGCCTCGCGGTCGCTGTTGTGCAGCACGGCGTAGGCGCAGGCCCGCGCGGGGTCGAAACACCACAGCGCCCGGAACCCCGCCACCGAGCCGCCATGGCAGCGCAGCAGCGCGCCGTGCCGGTCGCGCGTGAAGAGGCCCAGGCCGTAGCCGCTGGCCAGCCCGGCCCGCGCCGCATCGCTGACCTGCGGCACGCCCATCCCGGCCAGCAGTTCGGGGTGGATGAAGGGCTGCCCGCCGATGCGGCCATCGCCCTGCAGCAAAAAGGCCGCCAGCCGCATCAGATCGGGCGCCGAGGTGGTGAACTGCGCCGCCGGCCGCACAGCGGTGGCGATGGCCGCCACGGGGCTGCCGTCGTCGACATGGCCCCAGGCCAGCCGAGCATCGGCAGGGGCCCCGGCCTGCGGCGTGAAGTGCAGGGTGCTGTCGTGCAGGCCCAGCGGCGCGAGCACTTCACGCGCCGTCCAGTCTTCGTGGCGCTCGCCAGTGACGGCTTCCAGCACGGCCGCGGCCAGGGTGTGGCTGAGGTTGCTGTAGCTGAACTGCGCGCCGGGCGGTGTGCGCAGGCGCAGCACGGTGCTGTCGCGCCGCCAGGCCTCGGCCAGCGGCTGCAGGGGCTGGTGCCGCGTGTCGAACATCTGCCACAGGCGCACGTCGGCCAGGCCGGCGTTCATGTCGAGCAGGTGGCGCAGGCGCAGCGGGGCGGTGGCGGCCCAGGGGTTGTGGATGGGCACGCCGGGCAGCAGCGGTGCCACTTCGGTGTCGAGCGTCAGGCGCTGCTGGCTCACCAGCCGCAACAGGGCCAGCGTGGTGATGGTCTTGGCGATGGAGCCGGTCTGCAGGCGGCTGTGCACCGTCAGCGGCGCTTGCTGCGGCCCGTGCGCGTGGCCGTAGGCCGAGGCGCGCAGCACGCCGCCCGACCAGGTGGCCACCACGGTGCCGACGAGCTGCTCTTCGCGGTGCAGTTGCGCCAGCGTGTCATGCACAGCTGCGGGCAGGGGCTCGACAGCTTGGCCAGCGGCCCGCACGGGATGCAGGGCGGCCAGTGTGCTGGCGAAGGCTGCGGCAACGGCCCAGCGCCGCAGCCGGCTCACGCCAGCACCCGGGCGCGTGTGCGGCCTTCGGCCTGCTCGAACTGCAGCTGCCCGCCGCTGGCCCCCAGCAGGCGCTGCACCAGCGCCAGGCCGAAACCGTGGCCGCTGCGCGGGGCGTCTTCACCGGGCTCGCTGTCGCTGTTGTTGTCGCTTTCGCTGCCGGCGCCCGGGTTCTCGATGCACAGGGCCTGGCCGTCGAAAGCCACCGTCACACAACCGCCCGCGCGGCCGTGCGTGAAAGCGTTGCCCAGCAGGCTGGCCACCACCAGCTGCAACACCGGCGCGGGCAACGCCAGGCGGGCGTGGCGGTCGAGCTGGATGTCCAGCGTGAGCGCCTGCGTGTCCAGCCACGCGGCGTGGGCCAGCACCCACTGCTCCAGCAGCGGCAGCAGCGCCACGGGGGCGTGGGCCATGGCACCGCGTTCGGTTTCACGCGCCAGTGCGAGCAGGGCCTCCACGGTCTGCTGCATCCACTGCGTGGCGGCGTACAGCGTGCCCAGCGTGGCTTGGGCATCGGCCGGCAGCTTCGCATCGGCCTGCAGGCGCTGCAGGCCCAGCTGCAGCACCGCCAGCGGCGTGCGCAGCTCGTGGCTGGCCTCGCGCGTGAAAGCCTGTTCGCGGGCGATGAAGTCGTGCGTGCGCGCCAGCAGCGCGTCGAAGGCGCGGGCCAGCTCGGCCACTTCGTCGCCCACCGGGTCGGGTGCCGGCCGGGCGCCACCAGAAGGCGTGGCCTCGGCGCGCGCCTGCGGTGCCGGCACGGCCGTGGCCACGCGGCGCGCCAGGCTCTCCAGCGGTCCCGACACCCGCCGTGCCAGCCACCAGCCCAGGCCCAGCGCCAGCGCCACCATCGCCAGGCCCCAGCCCGCCAGCCAGCCCAGCAGCTCGCCGCGGATGGGCCGCACCACCAGCTGCTGGCTCACCTCGGCCACCAGCCAGGGCGGGCGGCCCGCCGTTTCCAGCGGCAGCAGGTGGTAGTGGCGG
>LJHW01000005.1 GCA_001295865.1 beta proteobacterium AAP65 | reverse complement strand
AGAGGCGCAAGACCTCGGGCTGGAAATCGGCGGCGGTGAGGCGGGGCGTGGGGAAAGGGGCCAACCTGGTGAACGCGGTTAACGTAGCGAACGGAGCTTGCGGGCCTGGCGCTCAGCTTAGGCAGCGGTGCGTTACAGCGGCGTTACCGCCGCGCCCCGCGCTCCAGCAGCGCCACCAGTTGTCGTTCGGCCGGCAGGAAAGTCTTGTCCGCTGCCAGCAGCTGCTGCAGCGCCGTGATGGCGGCGTCGAAATCGCCGGCATCGGCCAGGGCGAGCGCGCGGTCGTAGGCCTGCCAGCGCTCGGGCGCGTGGCCCTGGGCCACCACGGCGCCGCCGCCCAGCGCGCGTGCCACGCGGGCGTTCAGCGTTACCACCTGGGCCATTACCGTCGCCACCGGCGCCACGGATTCGTCGGAGAAGAGCACGCGCGACGTGGCGGTATCGATCACACGCACGTGCACCTGCACCTGATCGCCCAGCACGAAGAAGCCACCGAAGACCATGCGCTGCGCGCCCACGATCTTGCCCAGGCGCAGCCGGGCGTCGTCGTCGGCCAGCGCGGTGCTGCCCAGCTTCTGCTCGACCAGCAAGTCTTGCAGGCGCTGGCGCTCCACCACGGGCAGGCCGGGCACCTGCAGCAAGGTGGCGGTGAGGCTTTCGGACAGTGAACGCCTGAGAAAGTCGGCCTGCGCCAAGCCGGGCGCGGCGAGTGCGCTCTGATTTTCGTAGTCCCACACCACCACGGCCGGCAGGACCGCGTTCTGCGCCTGCACGCTGGTGGCCAGCGCCGCCAACGCCACCAACGCCCCCAGCATGCGCCGCGCCGCCGCCAAGCAGCGGCGCCCCGTGCCTTGCTGGGCACGGGGCGGCCGGAAGGGCGTGGCAGGCAGCGTGTTCATTCCTTGCGCGCGATGACCCTCTGGTTCCGCGCGAGCGGGGCCTGCACACCGGCTACGCGGCCGAAGGCGAGCAGGTCTTGCACCTCGGTCACGGTAACTTGCGCGATGCGGGTCTCGCGGTAACCCAGGATGCGGCCATTCAGTTCGATGGGCTGGCCCTGGCCCAGCACGTTGAACTGCTGGCCCACCGCCACGCCATGCTTTTTGCCGAGGTTGATGATGGCCATCTCACCGTCCACCTGCACCAGGCGGCCCTTCAGCGGGTACTTCTCGGCCACCGTCTGGGCCACGCTTTGCGCGATGCTGGCGGCCAGCGCGCTGGGGTTGAAGGGCCCGGCCGGTGCGCGCTCAGCCTTCACCATCGCCAGTTGCGTGGTTTCGGTGTCGATGGCGCGCACGGTGGCGCCCACCGCAGTGCTGCCCTGGGCGCCCTGCGGGCTGATCGCGCCCGACACCATGAGCCTGGCGGCGAACACCTTTCCCAGGCGGATCTGGGTGTCCTGGTCGGCCAGTTCCGACGAGCCCAGCTTCACCTCGGCCAGCACTCTGTCGAGCAGGCGCCGTTCCACCATCGTGTAACCGCGCGCCTGCAGTTCGCGGATCACTTCCTGCTGCAGCAGCGCCTCCAGCCCGATGCGGCCGGTGCTGCCCGGCAGCGTGAGGTCTTGGAAGGGCAGCACGCTGATGGCAAGCGCGGGCGAGGTCCAGTCATCGGGTGCGCCTGCGCTGGCATGGCGAGGCGGCGGGTTGCGGAAGCGGGCGGCGAGTTCCTGCACCGATTCGTCGATGGCGCGCTGGCGCTGGCGGTCCTGGTCGGCGGCCAGGTTCTCCTGGGTCTGGCGCAGCAAGGCGATGGTGACGGCGTCGGTGGGGTCCAGGGCCTGTGCACGCTCGAGCACGGCGCGGGCCTTGGCGGCCTCGCCGCTGTCGCTCAGCGCCACCGCCAGGTTGCTGAGCGCCGGCACCGACAGCGGGTTCTCGCGCACCGCCTTTTCGTAGGTCTTGGCGGCCAGCTTGGGGTCTTGCTGGCGCTGCACATTGCCCACGGCCACCAGCGCTTCGGCCTTCTGCCAGCCGAAATCGGCCACCGTCTGCGCGCCGGCCGCCTGCTGCAGCGCGGCCTGGCCTTCGCGCGCCTGGCCGGCGGCAGCCAAGGCGCGGCCGCGGATCAGGTAGGCCGCGCTGCGTGTAGGCGCCTGGCTGATGATCTGGTTGGCCTCGGCCAGCGCAGCACTGCTGTCGCCACGCGCCAGCAGCACCTCGGCCACACCTTCGCGGCCCATCCAGGCGATGTCGGTGTGGCTGGCCCCGGCCAGCGCGCGGAAGATGCGATCGGCGTCGTCGGTCTGGCCCTGGCGCAGCAGTTCGTAGGCACGTTCCACACGGGCCATCTGCTCGATGCCGGGCGGCGGGGGCAAAGTGCTGGGGCCGCTCTTGGCGCCCGGGCCGGCGGGGAAGAAGTAGAAATCGCCTTCGAGCGAGGTGCTCTCCCAGGGCACCTGGCTGCCGTTGCTGTCCAGCCGCACGCCCAGGCGCACGCGCTTGAACACGTCTTCGATGGGGGTGCCGGGCCGTTCGATGTTGGCCAGCAGGTGCTGCGTGTAAAGGCCGTTGGCGTTGCGGCCGTCGCTGGCCACGCTGCCCGGTGCCGTGGCGAAGGCGATCAGCGAGCCGATGGGCGCGTCCACTTGCGAGAGGCCACTGCCACCGCTGCTGCGTGTGGTGCGGGCGAAGGGGTTGTCGCGGCAGGCGTCGAGCACCACCATGTTGATGCGGTTCTTCGCCGTGTCCATCTTGTCCAGCACCTGCTGCACGTCGACGGCCTTGTAGGGCACCTCGTCTTCACGTGCGATGGTGCTGCCCACGGGCAGCATGAAGTTGCGGCCCTTGATCTGCACGCCGTGCCCGGCGAAGTAGAAGAGGCCGGCACCGCCTGCTTTGAGCCTGTCGCCGAAGAGCGTCACGGCCTCCTGCATCTGCTTCTGCGTGGCGTTGACCTTCAGGTCGACCTTAAAACCTGCTTTCTGCAGCACCTTGGCGACGGCGGCCGCGTCGTTGGCCGGGTTCAGCAGTGGGGCGGTGGTGTAGTCGGCATTGCCGATGACGAGGGCGTGGCGCGGCTCGTTGGCGAGGCTGGGGGCGCTGGCGGCCGCGGCCGGCAGGGCCGCGAACAGCATGGCCAGCTGCAGTGCACCAGCGAACAGCCTGGCCATCCGCGGGAAACTCAAGCCCTGGGCAGGGCGCGCCAGGGTCGGAACAGGGTGCTGCCAGGTGAGGCTGGGCATGGTCGGTGTCTCCACAAGGCCGCCGTGCGTGTGGGCGCATGCCCAGGCCGGCCAGCCGTGCGCCGAATGCTAAGCCGGGCCCTGGGCGCAGCAACCGTTGCGCAGGGGATCTTGGGCCTGCGTGCCACTGCGCTTCAAGGGGGGTCACCCGCATTGCGGGGGGCGGCTTGCGGCCTCCCGGTGCCCTGGGGCTCGCTGGTGGCGGTGCCCCGCGCCTTCAGTCTTTGCCGCCCGAGGAGACCTTGTGCCGCATGAGCCGGCCCTTTTCGCGCTCCCAGTCGCGGTCTTTCACGGTGTTGCGCTTGTCGTGCTCGGCCTTGCCCTTGGCCAGCGCGATCTCGGCCTTCACGTGCCCGCCCTTGTAGTGCAGGTTCAGCGGCACCAGCGTGAAGCCCTTCTGTTCGACCTTGCCGATGAGCCGGCGGATCTCGGCCTTGTGCATCAGCAGCTTCTTGGTGCGGTCGGCCTCCGGGTGGATGTGCGTGGAGGCGCTGCGCAGCGCGTTGATGCGGCAACCGATGAGGTAGAGCTCGCCGTCGCGGATGTGCACGTAGCCGTCGGTGAGCTGCACCTGGCCGGCCCGGATGGCCTTGACCTCCCAGCCGGCCAGCACCATGCCCGCCTCGTACTGCTCTTCGATGCTGTACTCGTAGCGGGCGCGGCGGTTTTCGGCGATGTGGGCCATGGTCAGGATAAGTTGAGGGCGCGGGCCCCGAAAACAACGCGCTTCTAGAATGGCCGCATTGTATGAAGCACGTGCGCAAGTCGGTCCTGCTCTGGTACTCGCCCCGCGAGATGTACGACCTCGTCACCGATGTGCAGGCCTATCCGCAGTTCCTGCCCTGGTGCAGCCGGGCGGAGGTGGTGCAGGCGCACGACGACGGTGTCACTGCGCGCCTGAGCCTGGCCTACATGGGCGTGCAGCACGCCTTCACCACGCGCAATGTGCACCGCTCGGGGCAGTCGGTGGCGGTGCAACTCGTCGACGGGCCGTTTTCACGGCTCGAAGGCAACTGGATCTTCCACACGCTGGGCCGGCCCGGCAGCGACCAGACGGCCTGCAAGATCGAGTTCGATCTGGCCTACGCGTTTTCCAGCGTGGCCCTGGAAGCGGTGGTGAGCCCGGTCTTCGACCGTGTGGCCAACACCCTGGTCGACTCCTTCGTGCGCCGCGCCGAAGCGGTCTACGGCCCGCGCTGAGCCCGACGCCGCCCTGTGCAGATCGAACTCGTGTACTGCCCCGTGCCGGGCGAGGTGGATTTGAGCCGCCTTGAACTGGCGCCCGGCGCCACGGTGGCGCAGGCCCTGCAAGCCAGTGGCGTGCTGCAGCGCCAGGGCCTGCGGCTGGATGCGCTCCTGCTCGGAATCTGGGGGCGGGCCTGCGAGATCGGCGCGGTGCTTCGAGAGGGCGACCGCGTCGAGATCTACCGCGGCCTGTTGGTCGATCCGAAAGAAGCGCGGCGCCTGCGCTACCAGAAGCACCGCGCCCAGAAGCCAGCTACTCGCCGCGGCAGTCGTTGACGGCGCGACAACCGGCCCGCGTGCCTGCGTGGCGCCGGCCGACTCAGCGGCAGTCGGTGGCGATGATGGCGCGCGACTGGCGCATCTCGTCGGCGCGGGCGCGGTCGTCCAGCACCTCGCGCTCGCCCTTTTCATTCACGCGGGCCATGCGCTGGCCGCTTTCCAGCGCCGCCACGTGCCCGCGGGCGCGGCGGCAGTTTTCTGCACGCTGCGTGGCCAGGCGCTCTTCCTCGGCCTTGCTCCTGCCGGCCTGCTCTTGCTCGGCGGCACGGCGGCGTGCTTCCAGGTCACGGTCGCCAACGGGCGGGCGTGCAGCCACCGGTGCAGACGCTGCAGACGCCGCCGCACCCGGCGCCGACAGCACCGTGCGGCGCGTCTCTTGCGGCGGCCGCGAGATGATGTCCTTCTCGGGCACGTCCAGCGGCGGCGGGCGGTCGCTGGCGTTGATTTGGCCCGACTTGTCGCGCCACTTCCACTGGGCATGGGCGGCCGGCGCGGCCAGGGCCAGCAGCAGCGCCAGGCTCAGGCCGAGCAAGGATGCCGAGAACACACGTTGCGGCAGCAGCCGGCGCGCGGCGTGCGCGGTGCAGGGGGCGGACGGGGTGTGCATGCCGGCAGTGTAGTGCGCGGCTTTTGCAGAAAACGTGCGAAAGCCGCGCTCTGAGCGCCCGCACTGTCACAGGGCGTAGCAGCCGGCCCGGCGCGGGTGCCGGCCACCGCCGCCCGGGGCGCCTACCGCCGCCTCCCTATAATTCGCTTTTGCGTCTGGAGCTTTTTCATGCGCCTACTCGGCAAAGCGCTCACCTTCGACGATGTGTTGTTGGTGCCGGCCTACTCCCAGGTGTTGCCCCGCGACACCAGCCTTTCCACCCGCCTGTCCCGCAACATCGCGCTGAACCTGCCGCTGGTGTCGGCCGCGATGGACACCGTCACCGAGGCCCGCCTCGCGATCGCCATCGCGCAGGAAGGGGGCATGGGCATCGTGCACAAGAACCTCACGCCCAAACAGCAGGCGGCCGAGGTCGCGCGGGTGAAGCGCTACGAGAGCGGACTTCTCCGTGACCCCATCACCGTGGCCCCTACGGCGACCGTGCGCGAGGTGATGGCGCTGTCGCGCCAGCACGGCGTGTCGGGCTTCCCGGTGGTGGAAGGCAAGACGGTGGTGGGCATCGTCACCAACCGCGACCTGCGCTTTGAAAGCCGCCTGGACGCCCCGGTGCGCGAGATCATGACGCCGCGCGAGCACCTGATCTATGTGCATGAAGGCGCTTCGCTCGATGAAGGCAAGCAGTTGATGCACCAGCACCGCCTGGAGCGTGTGCTGGTCGTCACGCCGGCCTTCGAGCTGCGCGGGCTGATGACGGTGAAAGACATCACCAAGCAGACCAACTTCCCCAACGCCGCGCGCGACGCGCAAGGCAAGCTGCGCGTGGGCGCCGCGGTGGGCGTGGGCGAAGGCACGGAAGAACGCGTCGAACTGCTGGTGAAGGCCGGCGTGGACGCGCTGATCGTTGACACCGCGCACGGCCACAGCGCCGGCGTCATCGAGCGTGTGCGCTGGGTCAAGAAACACTACCCGCAGGTGGACGTGATCGGCGGCAACATCGCCACCGGCGCGGCCGCGCTGGCGCTGGTGGAAGCCGGCGCTGATGCGGTGAAGGTGGGCATCGGCCCGGGCAGCATTTGCACCACGCGCATCGTGGCGGGTGTGGGCGTGCCGCAGATCATGGCCATCGACAGCGTGGCCACGGCGCTCAAGGGCACCGGCGTGCCGCTGATTGCCGACGGCGGCATCCGCTACAGCGGCGACATCGCCAAGGCCATCGCCGCGGGCGCCGGCACTGTGATGATGGGCGGCATGTTCGCCGGCACCGAAGAGGCGCCGGGCGAGGTCATCCTCTACCAGGGACGCAGCTACAAGAGCTACCGCGGCATGGGCAGCATCGGCGCCATGCGGGCCGGCAGTGCCGACCGCTACTTCCAGGAAGCCGACGAGACCGTCAACCCCAACGCCGACAAGCTGGTGCCCGAGGGCATCGAGGGCCGTGTGCCCTACAAGGGCAGTGTCGTCAGCATCATCTACCAGATGGCCGGCGGCCTGCGCGCATCGATGGGCTACTGCGGCGCGGCCACCATCGCGCAGATGCACGAGCAGGCCGAGTTCGTCGAGATCACCGCGGCCGGCATCCGCGAGAGCCACGTGCACGACGTGCAGATCACCAAAGAAGCGCCGAACTACCGCATGGAATGAGCGCCGCCGCCGAGCCAGCCGCGGGCACGGGCGGCGACCGGCCTGCCGCCATGCGATTCATCATGGTGGCGGTGCTCATCGACTTTCTGGCGGTGGGCCTGATCATCCCGGTGCTGCCGGCGCTGGTGGGTCAGTTCACGGCCAACCCGGCCGAGCAGACACGCTGGTACGGCTGGGTGGCCTTCACCTACGCGGCGGCGAGTTTCGTGTCGGCGCCCATGCTCGGCGCGCTGTCTGATCGCTACGGCCGCCGGCCCGTGCTGCTGCTGGGTTTCTGCGGCCTGGCGCTGAACTTCTTCGCCACCGCGCTGGCCACCAGCCTGTGGATGCTGCTGGCCTCGCGCATCGTGGGCGGCGCCATGCAGGCCAACGCCGCAGTGGCCAATGCGTATGTGGCCGACATCACCCCGCCCGAGCAGCGCGCGCGCCGCTTCGGCCTGCTGGGGGCGATGTTCGGGCTGGGCTTCATCCTCGGGCCGGTGATGGGCGGGCTGCTCGGCGGCATCGACCTGCGCCTGCCGTTTTTTGTGGCCGGTGCGCTGGCCCTGTTGAACCTGTTGTACGGCGTGTTCGTGCTGCCTGAATCGTTGCCGGTCGAGCGGCGGCGCAAGGTCACCTGGGCGGCTGCCAACCCCTTGAGTTCGCTGCGCGCGCTGGCACGCTTGAAGGGCGTGGGCCTGCTGATGCCGGTGCTGGCCTGCGTGGGCCTGGCGCAGTTCACGTTGTACACGGTGTGGGTGCTGTACACCACCTTCAAGTTCGGCTGGGGGCCCACGCAGAACGGCTGGTCGCTGTTCGCGGTGGGCACGGTGGCGGCGCTGGTGCAGGGCGTGCTGCTGGGGCGCATCCTGAAACTGGTGACACCGCAGCGTCTGGCCGTGCTGGCGCTGTGTTCGGCCATGGTGGCCAACATCGGCTACGGCCTGGCCACCGAAGGCTGGATGATCTACGCCATCATCCTGATGAACCTGTTGGGCAACGCCGGAGGCGCGGCGCTGCAGAGCCTGGTCTCCGGCGCGGCCAGTGGCAGCGAGCAGGGCCAGACCCTGGGGGCTGTCAGCGGTCTGAACAACCTGAAGGCGGTCATCGCCCCTGCACTGGCCACGCCGCTGTTGAGCGCGGTGTCGCACCTGCCACACGGCGACTGGCGCATCGGCGCCCCCATGTTTTTCTGCGCTGCCTTGCTGGCTGCGGCCTTGCTGATGGCGGTGCTGCACTTCCGCGCCCAGCGCCGCAACGCGCCCCCTTCCACCCCCACGCCGGCCTGAGACGGGCCCGACGAGTTGACGCCATGACGCACGACAAGATCCTCATCCTCGACTTCGGCTCGCAGGTCACGCAGCTCATCGCGCGCCGCGTGCGCGAGGCGCATGTTTATTGCGAGATCCACCCGAACGACGTTTCCGACGAGTTCATCCGGCAGTTCTGCCCCAAGGGCATCATTCTTTCGGGCAGCCACGCCAGCACCTACGAAGAAGAAGACCTGCGCGCCCCGCAGGCCGTGTGGAGCAGCGGCGTGCCGGTGCTGGGCATCTGTTACGGCATGCAGACCATGGCTGCGCAACTGGGCGGCGCGGTGGAAAGCGGGCAGACGCGTGAGTTCGGCTATGCCGAGGTGCGCGCCCATGGTCACACGAAGCTGCTGGACGGCATCGAGGACTTCAGCACCGCGGAAGGCCACGGCATGCTGAAGGTGTGGATGAGCCACGGCGACAAGGTCACGGCGCTGCCGCCGGGCTTCAAGCTGATGGCGAGCACGCCCAGCTGCCCCATCGCCGGCATGGCCGACGAGACCCGCGGCTACTACGCGGTGCAGTTCCACCCCGAGGTCACGCACACCGTGCAGGGCAGGGCGCTGCTGGAGCGTTTTGTGCTGCAGATCGCCGGCGCACAGCCCGACTGGGTGATGCGCGACCACATCGAAGAAGCCGTGCAGCGCATCCGCGAGCAGGTGGGCAACGAAGAGGTCATCCTCGGTCTGAGCGGCGGTGTGGACAGCAGCGTGGCCGCGGCGCTCATTCACCGCGCCATTGGCGACCAGCTGACCTGCGTGTTCGTCGACCACGGCCTGCTGCGCCTGAACGAAGGCCAGATGGTGATGGACATGTTCGTGGGCCGGCTGCACGCGAAGGTGATCCACGTCGATGCCAGCGAGCAGTTTCTCGGCCACTTGAAGGGCGTGAGCGACCCCGAAGCCAAACGCAAGATCATCGGCCGCGAGTTCGTGGAGGTCTTCCAGGCCGAGGCCAAGAAGCTGCAGAACGCCAAGTGGCTGGCGCAGGGCACGATCTACCCCGACGTCATCGAAAGCGGCGGCGCCAAGACCAAGAAGGCCACCACGATCAAGAGCCACCACAACGTCGGTGGCCTGCCCGAGACGCTGGGCCTGAAGCTGCTGGAGCCGCTGCGCGACCTGTTCAAGGACGAAGTGCGTGAACTCGGCGTCGCTCTGGGCCTGCCGCCAGAGATGGTCTACCGCCACCCCTTCCCGGGCCCGGGCCTGGGCGTGCGCATCCTGGGCGAGGTCAAGCGCGAGTACGCCGAGCTGCTGCGCCGCGCCGATGCGATCTTCATTGAAGAGTTGCGCAACTTCCGCGACGAGGCCTCCGGCAAGACCTGGTACGAGCTCACGAGCCAGGCGTTTGCGGTGTTCCTGCCCGTCAAGAGCGTGGGCGTGATGGGCGACGGCCGCACCTACGACTACGTGGTGGCGCTGCGCGCCGTGCAGACCAGCGACTTCATGACCGCCGACTGGGCCGAACTGCCTTATGCGCTGCTGAAGAAGGTGTCGGGCCGCATCATCAACGAAGTGCGCGGGATCAATCGAGTGGCGTACGACGTGAGCAGCAAGCCGCCGGCCACGATCGAGTGGGAATGAGCGCCTTCGCGCTGCCCGAGGCGTGATCTTGTTCGCGGCGCTGGCCTGCCGCCGCGCGGCCCGGCCCACGGCCCTTGAGTAGTTGTCGGCGCTGCCGATAAGGCCCGCAGAAGCGCGATTGTCCGAGCCCACTTGCGGGGGTCATCCACCGTTCGGACGGCGCTCGCCCCGGCCGAAAGGAAGCCCCCAATGAACTGGATGAACAACCTCAAGATCAGCGTGCGCCTGCCGCTGGTGATGGGCCTCGCGCTGCTGCTCGCTGTGGGCGCCGGCCTCTTCGGCATGTACCAGCTGCGAGCGGCACTGACCGAGATTTCGCACATCAACGAGGTCGACCTCGGCAACGAACGCCGGGCCACGGCGATGCTGGTCGGCTTCAAGACCCAGGTGCAAGAGTGGAAGAACACGCTGCTGCGTGGCAAGGACCCGAAGCAGCTGGAGCGTTACTGGACGGCCTTCCAGACCCAGGAGTCGGAAGTCGCTGCGCAAGCCGCGCAACTGGTCCAGGCACTGCCACCAGGCGAAGCGCGCCGGCTCGTCGAAGAGTTCGCGAGTGCGCATGCCGAGATGGGGCGCGGCTATCGCAAGGCCTACCAGGACTTCACCGCCGCAGACTTTGATGCGAGCGTCGGCGATGCGGCCGTCAAGGGCATGGACCGTGCGCCAGCCGCGCTGGTCGACAAGGTGGCCGAGAACATCGCCAGCCTGTCCGCCGAACACCTGCAGTCTTCCAATGCCCAGGCGCGTCGCGCCGCCTTGCTGAGCGTCGGCATGATGCTGGCTGCCGCGGCCCTCGCCGCGCTGATGGTGGGGGTGACCAGTCGCTCCATCGTCGGGCCGATTCAGCAGGCGGTCGATGTCGCGGAGAAGGTGGCCTCGGGCGACCTCAGTGCACGCATCGAGGTGAAGCGCCGTGACGAAGCCGGTCAATTGCTCTCGGCACTGAAGGCGATGAACACGCAACTCGCCGGCATCGTGAGCACCGTGCGCAGCAGCAGCGACAGCATCGCCACCGGCTCTTCGCAAGTGGCCGCTGGCAGTGCCGACCTGAGCCAGCGCACCGAAGAACAGGCCAGCGCGCTGGAGCAGACCGCGGCCTCGATGGAAGAACTCGGCGCCACCGTGCGCCTGAACGCCGAGAACGCGCGCCAGGCCAGCGCCCTGGCCACCGAGGCCAGCGACGTGGCCGCCCGCGGTGGCCAGGTGGTGGGCGAGGTGGTTCAAACGATGAAGGGCATCCAGGAAAGCAGCCAGAAGATCGCCGACATCATCGGCACCATCGACGGCATTGCTTTCCAGACCAACATCCTGGCGCTCAACGCCGCTGTGGAAGCGGCCCGTGCCGGTGAGCAGGGCCGTGGTTTTGCCGTGGTGGCCAGCGAGGTGCGCAGCCTCGCGCAGCGCAGCGCCACCGCGGCCAAGGAGATCAAGACCCTCATCGGCACCAGCGTCGAACGCGTGGCCGAGGGCAGCGCGCTGGTCGACCGTGCCGGCAGCCAGATGGGCGAAGTGGTGAGCGCCATCCGCCGCGTGACCGACATCGTCGGCGAGATCAGCGGCGCGAGCGCGGAACAGAGCCAGGGCGTGGGTCAGGTCGGCGAGGCCATCGGCCAGATCGACCAGGCGACCCAGCAGAACGCCGCGCTGGTGGAGGAAAGCAGTGCCGCGGCCGAGAGCCTGAAGCAGCAGGCCCAGCACCTGGTGCAGGCGGTGTCGGCCTTCCGGCTGGCGCCCGGCGCACGCTGAGCGACACGGTCTAGAAGTTCTCTTTTTCGGCTTCCAGGTAGGCCAGGCTGATGTATTTGCCGATGTTGTTCTCCCACCCTTGTGTGCGCGCCGCGTGCGCGGCCACGGGGGGGTAGGCCAGCACGCGGCGCCGCGCCTGGGCTTCGTCTTCGCCGGCCTTCACGGCCGCGGCGCACTGCCCGTAGATGCCCGCGAAGAGTTCACGTTGCTCCACGAGCAACTGCTTGCTTGGCTGCCCGTGACCCGGCACCCACAAGGCGCCTGGCACGGCGGCTTCCAGCGCGTCGAAGGTCTTCAGCGTGCCGAGGTAGCTGCCGTCGTCCATGTTCGCGATGCGGCCGTTCATGGCCACGTCGCCGACGTAGACCACCCGGTCTTCGACCACTTCCACGCAGAGATCGGCTTCGGTGTGCGCGCGCCCGTGGTGGTGGAACCTCAGCGTCGTGTCGCCGAAGCGCAGCACCAGCCCGTGCTGGGCTTCGCGGTTCGGTGCCACGACGCGGGTGCCCAAGGAGGCGCCTTGGGTCCAGCGCTCCATCATCGAGCGCCAGCTGCTGCCGGCCACGCCCTGGATCAGCTCGCGCGCTGCGGGGTGGGCGTAGATGGGCAGTGCGGGGCCGGCGGCCTGCACGAAGGCGTCGTTACCCAGGAAATGGTCGCCGTGGTAGTGCGAGTTGACGACGGCCACCACGGGCCGGTCGGTCAGCGTGCGCAGCCGGCGCAAGGCCATCTCGCCGATCTGCACCGAGGCGCCGGTGTCCAGCACGACCACGCCCACCGAAGTGATGACGAAGACGATGTTGGCCATCATCCCGAGGTTCTCGGGGGTGGGAAAACCGTCGGGCGCAAAGACCAGGGCCACACGCGGGCTCAGCCGCTGCAGCGGCTGGTCGGGCACGGCGGGGCCGCGGATGAAGTCGCCCGCTGCGCTGGCGAATTGCAAGGCCGGCGGCGAGAGCAAAGCACCGCCCACGCCGGCCAGCAGCGTGTGGCGCAGAAAGTTGCGCCGTTGGGGCCGGTGGTGCGGGTGGTGCGGCTGAGGGCCAGGGCGCATGGGGGCTCCTTCGCAGGCTGGTCTTGATATAAGCCGCCGCCGATATTCTAGAGCCGCGTGCGCACGGCAATGAAAAAGCCCCGCAGGCGGGGCTTGCTGCAACCACGCTGCAGGCCCGCGGCCTGCTTCGCACTGTCCAAGCTCAGTGTTTTGCGGCGCCTGAATCCACTTGCTGCTGGCGCCGGCGCCAGGCCAGCAGTGCCAGGGCGCCGCTGAGCATCATCAGCACGCTGGCGGGCTCGGGCACCACCTGCACCACCTTGCCGCCGTAGTCGACGATGTAGAGCGCGCCGCCAGCACCTTCGCCGAAAGAGGCGATGTTGCCCAAAGCGCCTGCCGCGCCGGCATCGAGCATGGCCGTCCATTCGGTGGCGCTGGCCATGGTCTGCGGGCTGCCGTCGCCGTTGATCGACCAGATGCGGCCGCTGACGAAGTCGCCGAAGATGTACTGGCCGTAAAGCGCCGAGGTGGTGTCACGCACCACGTAGCCGCCGGTGATGGACTGTCCGAAGGTGCGCGGGTAGACCAGCAGCGGGTCGACCATGCCGGGCTGCAGCGCGCCCCCCACGCCCGGCGTGGCGATGTCGCCTTCGCGCACGCGCCAACCGAAGTTCTGGCCGCCGCCGCTGGCCGCGTCGATGAAGTTGATCTCTTCGCGCGCGCTCTGGCCCACGTCGGCGATCCACATCGCACCCGTCAGGCTGTCGAAGCTGGCGCGCCAGGGGTTGCGCAGGCCGGTGGCGAAGATCTCGCCGCGGGCACCCGCCACGCCGACGAAGGGGTTGTCGCCCGGAATCGCGTAGTTGATGCTGGGGCTGGTGAAGTCGTCGCCGTTGATATTGATGCGCAGCATCTTGCCCAGCAGCACGCCGGTGTTCTGGGCGTTGTTGCTGGGGTCGTTGCTGCCGCCGCCGTCGCCGGTGGCAATGTAGAGGTGGTTGCCGTCGCCGGGCTTGAAACCCATCCAGCCCGCCTTGTGGTTGCTGAAGCTGGGCTGGTCGAAGCGCATCACCTCTTGGCGTGTGCTGGGGTCAGCGCTCAGGCCGCTGGCGTTGGCGCGGTAGCTGGCGATGACGCTGTCCTGGTTGCTCGGGTCGGTGTAGTTCACGAAGAAGCGGCGGTAGCCGGCCGAACTGGGGTCGGCATAGCCCGGGTCGAAGGCCAGGCCCAGCAGGCCTTGTTCGCCGCTGCTGGTGACGCTGATGCTGAGGAAGTTGCTGGTGACGCCCCCGCTCACCGCCTTGATGGTGCCGCCCTTTTCGACGACGAACACCGGGCCGCCGGCCACGGGTGAGGTGGCATAGAGCGGCTGCGTCAAGCCGCTGGCGATGAGCTGGGTGTCCAGCGTGGCGGCATTGGCGGCCGGGCTGGCCAAGCAGGCCAGGGTGACAGCGGCCAGGGCCGCCTGCGGGCGATACAGCTTCATGGTTGAGGCTCCTCCATCGGTCTTCGGAACCTAACATGGGGAGCGTGCGGCGTCTGTACCCCGGCTGCAGGGGGCGCTTGCGGCTCGCCTCAGAGCGGCAGCTTGCCGGCCGGCCGGCGCAAGGTGAGCTTCTTCTGCGCGGTAGCACCGGCCACCTGGGCCTCGATGCGCTGCATGCGCGCAAACCTGGCGAAGAGCTGCAGCCCGAGTTCACGCAACTGCGCCGGCTGCTCGCAGCGCCAGGTGTAGGTGGCTTCCAGGTCGGCGTGACCGTCCTTCTGAGCGGGGGGGCTGGCTTCCAGCACCGGTGCCTTCACCTCCGGGGGCGCGGCGGTACAGGCGGCCGCTGCGCTGGGGATGAAGAGGCCGGCGGTGTTGCGCAGCCGGCTCAGGGCTTCATCGGCCGCGCGCCGCTCGGCGGGGGTGCGCGGGGCGCGTTCGAAGCCCAGCACGCTGTCCAGCGGGGTGTCCAGCGTCACGGTGAGGGTGGCGCCGTCGACCGCGACGTCGAGTTTCACCACGCCATGTTCGTGCGCCTTGCCAGCGAGGGCGGCACCAGGGGCCGCCAGCGCCAAGGCGAGCAGCGTGGCACCGAGGGCGGTGCAAGGCAGGCGGTGGGGGTGTGTCATGCGGGGCTCCTTCGTCGGGTGGGTTGGGTGCACTGACCGGGTTTCACGCGCTCAGGGCCCGGGTGCCAGCGCTTCGGCCAGCGTGCGGGCGTTGTGTTCGAGCAGGCGCAGGTAGGTGTCGGCCGGGCCGCCGGGGCGCGAGAGCGCGTCCGAGTACAAGGTGCCACCCACACGCGCGCCACCTTCGCTGGCGATGCGCTGCACCAGGCGCGGGTCGCTGATGTTCTCGACAAAGATCGCCCGCACGCCCATGGCCTGCACCTGGCGCACGATGCGCCCCACCGCGGCGGCAGAAGGTTCGCTGTGTGTGTTCCAGCCCTGCGGGGCGATGAAGTCGATGCCGTAGGCGGCGCCGAAGTAGCCGAAGGCGTCGTGCGAGGTGATCACGCGGCGCTGCGCACGCGGCACGGCGGCCAGCAGCGTGCGGATGCGGGCGTCGGTGTCGTCAAGGCGGCGCAGGTAGGCGGCCTCGCGCGCCTGGATTTCTGCGGCCTGCGCCGGCCAGCGCTGCTGCAGCGCGCTGGCGAGTTGCGCCACGCAACGGCGCATCAGCGCCGGGTCTTGCCAGATGTGCGGGTCCACGGCGCGGCCGGCCTGGCGCGTGGGCACGCCTTCGCTGAGCACGACCACGGTCCCGCGGTAGCCCGAGACGTTGACCAGGCGCTCCATCCAGCCTTCGAAGTTCAGGCCATTCATCAGCACCAGGTCGGCTTGCGCGAGGCGGCGGCCGTCGGCAGGCCGGGCTTCGAAGACGTGGGCATCGGCGTCGGGGCCGACGAGGGCCGTCACCTCGGTGCCGGCCGGGGCCAGCTCGCGCGCCACATCGGCCAGGATGGAGAAGCTGGCGACGATGCGCGGCGCGGACGTGTTGTCTGCGGCCGCGGGGCGTGCCAGCAGGGGCAGGGCGGTGGCGCAGAGCCAGGCCAGGGCCTGGCGGCGCCGAACGGAGGATTTCGAAGGCATGGGGAAGGGCGAGTCAGAACACGAATATCGGTGGGCCGTGAACGCGGTGGGCTTTCGCGTCAGCACCGGCCTCAGGCCAC
Source organism: beta proteobacterium AAP65 (assembly GCA_001295865.1). GTDB lineage: Bacteria > Pseudomonadota > Gammaproteobacteria > Burkholderiales > Burkholderiaceae_C > Rubrivivax. The sequence continues at coordinate 89,624 of LJHW01000005.1, read as the reverse complement.
GCGGTGCCGCGGCCGGCGCAGCAGGCGAGGCAGCACGCCGTCGCGCGGGCCGCACAGCACCGACAGCACATAGCCCGCGCCGCACACCAGCACGATGCAAGGGCCCGAAGGCAGTTCGGCGTGGTAGCTCAGCAGCAGCCCGGCCGTGCCGGCCAGGCCGCCCATCAGCACCGCCACGGCGGCCATGCCCAGCAGGCTGGCGGCCCAGAAGCGCGCGGCGGCGGCCGGCAGCATCATCAGCCCCACGGCCATCAGCGTGCCCAGGGCCTGGAAGGCGCTCACCAGGTTGGCCACCAGCAGCACCAGCAGCAAGCCGTGCACCAGCGCGCCGGGGCCGCCCACGCTGCGCAGGTAGCCGGGGTCGAAGCTCTCCAGCGCCAGCGGCCGGATCATCAGCGCCAGCAGCAGCAAGGTGAGGCTGGCCACGCCGGCGATCTGCCACAGCGCGATGTCGTCCACCGCCAGCACGCTGCCAAAAAGCATGTGCATCAGGTCGACCTGGCTGCCGCGCAGTGAGACCAGCAGCACGCCCAGGGCCAGCGCAATGAGATAGAAAGCCGCGAAGCTGGCGTCTTCACGCTGCGGCGTGGCGCGTGTCACCCAGCCGGCGGCCAGGGCCACGGCCAGTGCGGCGATGAAACCGCCCGCGCTCATGGCCGGCAGCGACAGGCCCGCCAGCAGGAAACCCGCCGCGGCGCCGGGCAGCACGGCGTGGGCCATGGCGTCGCCCACCAGGCTCATGCGGCGCAGCACCAGGATGCAGCCTATGGGCGCACTGCCCAGCGCCAGCGCCCAGGTGGCCACCAAGGCGCGGCGCATGAACGCGAATTCGGTGAAGGGTTGCAGCAGACCGTCGGTCATCGCGCGGCGCTCCAGCCATTCCTGCGCGACGCCGGCCCGGTGGTGCAGGGCGCGGCCTGCTCGTCCCAGGCCTCGGCCATCTGGCGTGCACGGAAGAGGTGTTCGGCGCGCAAGACCTCGGCCGTCGGGCCCCAGGCCACCTTTTCGCGGGCCAGCAACAGCACCTCGTCGAAGCCACTGCGCACCTGTTCCAGGTCGTGCAGCACGGCGATGACGGTGCGCTGCTCGCTGCGCCAGCGCTGCAGCAGCGCCAGCAGGTCGGCGGTGGTGCGGGCGTCGATGGCGTTGAAGGGTTCGTCCAGCAGGATGAGCGTGGCGTCTTGCAGCAGCACACGCGCGAAAAGCACACGCTGTGCCTGCCCGGCCGAGAGCTCGCCCAGCAGGCGCTGCTCGAAGCCGGCCAGACCCACGGCGGCCAGCGCCTCGCTGATGCGGGCGCGTTCGGCGGCGCGCACGGCGCCGAAGCTGCCCAGCTGCGCCCACAGGCCCGTGGCCACCAGCTCGTGCACGCGCACCGGAAAGCTGCGGTCGAGATCGGCCGCCTGTGGCAGGTAGGCCAAACGCAAGCCGGCCGGGCGTTCGATGCGGCCTTCCACCCGGCCCTGGCGCTGCTGCACCAGGCCGGCGATGGCGCCCAGCAAGGTGCTCTTGCCCGCGCCATTGGGGCCGACGATGGCGGTGAGCGCGCCGCGGCGGAACTGGCCGCTCAGGTGGTGCACCGCCGGGTGGCCGCGGTAGGCCACGGTGAGGTCGTGCAGGCTGAGCGCAGCGCCCGATTGAGCGCTGACCTTGTGCTCGGCGCGCGCGGTGTGCGCTGTCATGCCGTGGCCCAGGCCACCGCCAGCCACAGCAGCGCCACCAGGCCTGCCGCGACGAGCAGGCGCGTCCCCGCGCCGGCGTTCAGCATGGCCAGCGCCCGGCCGGTGCTGAGACGCCAGGCCGGGTTGGAGAAAGCGTGCGGGCGGGATAGGCGGCAGCGGCAGGGGTGCAGTGGGGCATGGGGCTTGGAAAACGGCGCATTGCTAATGATAATGCAATCGCAATATATGCTGGCCCCTGCCCAACACCCCCACCGCGGCTTGCGCCTGCCCGTGACGCTGTACGCCGGCGACGTGCCCGAGGCCTGGCGCCACGCGCTGCAAAACCTGCCGCCTGCCGCGCAGGCCCGCGTGGCGGTGCTCAGCATCGAGGGCTTGCGCCTGTCGGCCCAGGCGCAACCCAGCCCGGCGGGTGCCCTGGGCGCGATCGCCGGCCGGCTGCACGACACCGCGCCCCTGCGCGCCGCGGTGCAGGCCTGCGCCGCGACAGACGGCTGCAACGCCTTGTGGGTGCAACTGCCGCCCGAGGCCGACCCCGCCGAGTGGGCGGCGTGGTTCGACACCGCGCCCGACGCGGCGGCCGACAATCACGCGCGCCGTGGCACGGCGGGGCCCGACGGCGGCGGTGCCGACCTGTGTTGTCTGGAAGCCGTGGTGGCCTGCCTCAACGCCCGCCACCTCGCCGGCGAGCTGGCGCGCGACACACTGTGCCCAGCCCGCCTGGCGCAGGTGGAGTTCGCCACGCACGTGGTGCTGCTGGCCGAGGCCGGCCTGGCCCCGCCGGCGCGGCAGGCGCTGCGGCAGTGGCTGCAAGCCTGGAACCCGGCCACGCCCCCGCAGACGCACTTCATGGCGCTGGCCCCGGCCCCAGCGGCCTGGCCGGCCACGGCTTCAGCAGCCGTCTGCGCACCTTGCACCAGCCTGGGCCTGCCGGCCTGCCCGCCCGGCAGCCGCGTGCTGTCGCAGCTGCAGCCCGCCAGCCTGGACCTGGAGGCGATGGTTGCCCGCGCCGGCTGGGCCCACGTGCTCGACGGCCGGCCCTGGCCGCAGCCGCCGGCTGCCGCGACAGGCAGCGCGCCGTTGCAGACGCTGCTGTTCGAAGCGCGCGACCCCTTCCACCCCCAGCGCCTGCTCGAGCTTTTGTGCCAGCCTGTCCCAGGCCTGTTGCGCCTGCACGGGCACGGCTGGCTGGCCACGCGGCCCGATTGGGTGGTGGCCTTCTCCGGCCACCAGCGCCTTCTCAGCGTGGAGCCGGCCGGCCGCTGGTGGGCGGCCCGGCCAGCATCGCGCTGGCCACAAGATGAAGCGGCCCGCCAGGCCCTGCTGGCGGCCAGCGTCGAGCCCTGGGGTGACCGCTGCCAGCGGTTCGCCTTCATCGGCACCGCCGAGTTCGATACGGACGCGATGCGCGATGCGCTGGCGGCCTGCCAGCTGCGCTACGACGACACGCACAGCGAGATCGTGGCCTGGCGCGACCTGCGCGACCCCTTGCCCGCGTGGCACGCCTGCGAAGACGAGGAAGAAACCACCGATGCCGAGGCTGGGGCTGATGAAGCTTGGCGCGGGCCCGCCGCGCGGCAGCCCACGGCCGCGCGTGCAGGCATGCGTTAGCCTCGCCCGCATGGAACGCAACACCCGACAGCGCGCCGCCATCCGCGATGCCATCGCCGGCGCCCGCCGGCCGCTGCTGCCGCAGGAAGTGCTGGAAGCAGCGCAGCAGCTCGCGCCCGGCCTGGGCATGGCCACCGTCTACCGCAACCTCAAGGCGCTGGTGGAAGAAGGCGAGCTGCGTGCGGTGCACCTGCCGGGCGAGAACCCGCGTTACGAGGTGGGTGGTGAGCACCACCACCATCACCACCATTTCCAGTGCCTGCAGTGCCAGCGTGTGTTCGACGTGCACGCCTGCCCCGGCAACCTGGCCGCGCTGGCGCCGCCGGGTTTCACGGTCGAAGACCACGACCTCACGCTCTACGGCCGCTGTGGCGAGTGCCAGCCGGCCGCACGCGCGCGCCGCTGAGGCGGCCCGGGCCCGGCAGTTCAGCCTTCGTCGCTTTCCTGGTGCTCGCTGCCTTCCTCGCGCAGCAGCGCGGCCAGCGCGCCTTCGGGGCTGAGGTCGGGCACCTGGAACTGCACGCGGTCGAAATCGAAGTCCAGCCCCGTCTGCTGGCGCCAAGCCACCGGCACCTCGATGCCCACGCGCAACCCGCTGCCGAACTCGCGCTCGGCCAGCGTGTAGTCGCGCCGCCAGAGCGTGAAGCTGGTCACCAGTGCATCGGCCACCACCTCGGCAAAACCGTTGACGCTGGCGCGCAGCCGCGGCGTGGCGCTGGCCTGCAGGCTGGCGGCGAGCACCAGGCCTTCGGTGGGTGTCCAGTCCAGGTCCACCGGCGTGGCCACGCTGGCGTCCACGCCCAGCCCCAGGCCCAGGCTCAAACCGCCGGTCACGCGGATGATCGCCGCGCCCGCCGAGATGCCGGCGTCCAGATGACCGGTGATGCCCGCGTTGGCCGGCACCACAAAGCGCAGCCGCCCCGTGGCGTGCAGCGTTTCGGGCTGGGCCGGGTTGAAGTCGGTGATGCCGATGCGGCCTTCGTCGATCTGCCCCGGCCCCACGCTGGCCTCGGCCTGCAGGCCGCCGCCGATGGTGGCCGCGATGCCCACCACGTTGCCGCCCACCGCCACGCCGAAGATGGGGATGCTGACCGTGGGCACGCGCAGCAGCTCGCGTTCCCAGCGGCGCTGCTCGAACAGCGTGACGGGCTCGGCCAGCGCCACCGAGCCGCTGATGGACAGCGCCGCATCGGTGGCCACACGCACGTCGAAATCGGCCTGCAGCGCGTCGCTCAATCGCACGGTGGCGGTGCCGCGGCCGTAGGCCAGCAAGGTGTCGCCCGGTGTGCTGCCTTCCAGCGGGCGGCCTTCGCTGTCGGCGGGCCGGTTGCTCACGCCCACGAGCAGCGTGCCGCTGACGCGGTCACCCGCGGTGAAAGGCGCTTCCACCGAGGCTGAAAATGCGCCCTCGTCGTAGCTGGCGCGCAGCGTGGCGCTGACGCCGGCCACCGCGGCCTGCAGCTCGCCCGCGGCGCTCACGGCCCAGGCCTCGCCCGTCTGTTGCACCTGCACGTGCACGGTGCCGCCGCGCACGCCAGGCACGCCTTCGGCCAGGGCCAGATCGCCCCCCACCAGCAGCGACTGCGCGCCGCTCTCGTCGGGGCCGTAGCGCACCGTGAGCCCGGCCGACTGCAGGCCGGGAATGGCCGGCTCCACGCTGCCCTCGGCCGAAAACACGCCGGCGTCGTAGCGCGCCCGCACATCGGCGCTGCGCACGCCGCGGATCCTGTTCGGGTCGGTGATGGCCAGGCGGCCTTCGCCGCCGAAACCGCCTTCGCTGCGGTACCACAGGCGCATCTCGGCGCGGTCGAAGAGCCGCGGGTCGGGCCGCAAGGCGCCTTCCAGTTCAAAGCGGCCTTCGCTGTCGACACCCGCGGCCAGGTGGCCGGTGCCGAAGTTGCGGATGCTGAACTCGGCGCCGCCTTGCACGCGGAAAGCGCGGCCGTCGTAGCCCAACGTGATGGCCGCGGCATCGATGTTCAGCCCCGGCACCGGCAGGCGCTGCGCCAGCGTGGTGGCGTCCACCGTGTAGAAGAAGCCCAGGCGGCCGTTGAGCACCTGCGCCGGCAATTGCAGCCCGGCCAGCGCCGGGTGGCTGGGGCTGATGGTGGCCTGCGCCACCACGCCGGTGCCCACCAGCAGCCCTTGCAACTGCATCGGGCTCAGCGGCTCGAAGTTGGCCGGCTCGCGCGTGGCGTTGCGCGCGCCGTCGGGGCCCGCGGGCGTGGTGGTGGTGCTCGCGATCAGCAGCGTGTAGGGCTCGGCCGCCTTGTCGAGCAGCAAGGTGTGCTCGCGCCCGGCCGGAAAGCTGACCGCTGCGCCGAGGTTCAGCGCCCCGCTGAGCGTGCCCACGCCGGCAGCCACGCCGGCCGCGGAGATGCTGGCCAGGCCGCCGGGCAGGTTCAGCGCCTGCACCTCGAAGCCGGCGATGCCGCCGCGTGCCGCGGCCGGCACGGTGACGTTGTTGTTGCGCACCGGCAGGCGCAGCACGATCAGGCTGCCGCTGGGCGAGAGCACGTGCACACGGCTGGCGCTGCCGGCCACGCCGCCGCCACCGGGCAGCAGGCCCAGCACGTGCTCGAGCTGCGTGATGTGCTGGCGGCTGAAGAACCGCGCACCGCCCTCGGTGCGTGCCGATTCGCGGCCCCGGCCCGTGGCGGCGCGGAACTCGAGGTCGTAGTTGTCGAAGACCCAGCTCACCGTCGGGCTGGCGGGCACGGTGAGGCCGGCCGCTGCCGGCGGCTGGTTGCCGGTGGCCAGCTCTTCTCGCACCACGCGACGGATCTCGTGGCTGAACGATGAACCGACGCTGCCGTTGTGAGCCTGGTCGAGCAGCTCCATGTTGTCGATGTGGTCGTTGCCGCCGAGCTGGTACTCGACCATGTGGTCGACCTGGAAGTCGATGGGCTGGCCGTTTTCGTCCCAGTTCGGGCGGCGCAGCTGCGCCGCGAGTTCGGCGTCGTTGCTGGCGGCGAGATGCCGCACCGCCGTGCCGCCGGCCACCTGCAGCGGCAGGTTCCAGGCCGAGCCCGGCGCCGGGCGGTGCGTGGCGGGGATCAGCGTCAGGTCGGGCTGCGCGCCGCTGGTCCACAGCGCCACCTGCGCGGTACCGCGGGTGCTGGCGTCGTAGGCGCGCGGGCGCACCAGGCCGCTGTGGCGCGCCAGCGTGCCGTAGGCCGGTGAATGCCGGCCTTTGATGGGCGGCACGCGCAGCGGGGTGTTGAGCACATAGCGCGGGGCGCCCGGCGTGGCCGCGGCACGGGTGGCACCGCCGCCGGCCGGAGGTGCCGCCCCTCCGCCGGCAGGGGGGCTGCCGCTGGCCGCGGTGGCACCGCGCATCACCTGCCGCGGCACGCTGCTGTCTTGCTGCTGCAGCACGTGCGTCAGTTCGTGCGCCAGCAGCCACTGGCCTGCGCCCGTCTCGGGCCGGTACTCGCCGGCCGCGAAGGCGATGCGCTGACCGAGCGTGAAAGCGCGGGCGTCGATGGAAGCCGCGGCCTGTGCGGCCGCACCGTCGTTGACGATGCGCACCTGGCCCAGGTCGCGCCCGAAACGCGCTTCGAACTGCCCGCGCAGCGACTGCGGCAACGGCTCGCCGCTGCCCAGGCGGGCCTGGTGTTCGGCCCCCAGCTGCGGCCGTGCGGGCGCGCCAGCGGCCTGGCCGCGCTCGGGCAGCACCGGTGCCGGTGGGCGTTCGCGCACGGGGCCCACGGCGGCGGTGCTGCGCATCACCTGCGTGGCGCGCTGGTCGGCCTCACGCTCGGCGGCGTCACCCGGCTGGCTGGTGGGCAGCGCGGTCTTGCGCTGCACGGCTTGCTGGTGCGGCGTCTCGTGGCGGTGCTGTTCAGGCGTGGCCCGCGGTTCGGGCCGCTGCGGCCGCGCCGGTGCAGGCGGCGGCCGTGGCGCCGGGGCCGCCTGCCGGGGTTTGCCGGTAGGCGCCTGTTTGCGGGGTGGGGCCGGGGCCATGGCGGCGGGGCGATGGAGCGGGTTGCGTGGCGTGACGGGGCGCGTCGGTGGCGCGGCCCGCCTTCAGTTGCGCGTGAACAGCAGGGTCAGCGCGTCGTGCTGGCTCTGGATCTGCGGCGGCGTGGGGTTGCACACCACAGGCTCGGCGGGCCGCGTGGCGCCGCCCACCTTCGCCACCAGTTCCACCGCCACGGCGCCGGCGCGCGCCACTTTGTCGGTGGCGCCGTCGGTGGCCCGCAGCAGCACCGGCAAGGGCGCTTGCGGGTTCAGGCCGCCGCGGTTTTGCACGGCCGCGCCGAGGCCCTCGAGGTCGCCGCCCGGGCCGTCGAGCAGGTTCACCTGCCCGGGGCGCACCTCGGCCTCGATCTCGAAGTACACCGAGTTCAGCGCCTCCAGCCGCGACAGCAGGGCCTGGGCGCGTGTGGCCAGTGCGTCCAGACCGCCTTGCTGGTTGAAGAAGCCCAGCCCGGTGGCGTTGACCACCAGCACGCGCTGCCGGTGGTTGACCACGGGCGCTGGCGGCGGTGCGGTGCTGGGCGGGTCGACGATGTAGACAAACGCGCCGTCCAGCGCCTGCACCTGCGGCGGCAGCGAGGGCAGGGCCAGCAGCGACAGGGCCGAGGTGTTCACGCCCAGCAAGTTGGCGATCTCACCGGCGCGTTTGTCTTCCAAGGTCGTGTCCACGCCGGCTGCGCGCTGCAGCACCGCGCGGCGCAGCACCGGGCCGAAGCCGGCCTGCCCGAAGGCGCCCGCCAGCTGGGCCGCCGTCTGCGTGGGCAGCACGGCGTTGCCGTTGTAGGTGAGGGCAGTGGCCAGCGCGAAGGTGGCGGCTTTGTCGGTGGGCAGTTGGCCCCGGGCCAGCGCGTCGAGCGTGGTCTGCAGCGCGTTGCCGCTGAAACTGGGCACCAGGCGCAGCACGGCGGCCTGGTAGCGCGTGGTCAGAACCGGCGCAGGCGGCACGGGCGGCGTGGGCACCGGCGGTGCCGGCTGGGGCCCCGGGGCGGGCAGGGCGCCGCCGCAGCGTGCGTCCACCGGGCGGCGGAAGAGCACCCATTCGTGCAGCGCTTGCAGCCCGCTGGCGGTGCCGCCGCTGGCCCCGCCGAGCAAGCGTTCACGGTCGGCGGCGGTGGGCGGGGCGGCGCCCAGCACCCGCGCCAGTTCGGCGAAACCGGCCTCGGCCGCCAAACGCGGTGCGGCGCCGGTGGCCAGGGCCTGGGCATCGGCACGCAGCGTGGCCAGCGTGGCCACGAGGGTCTGCGCCGCTGGCGGGTTGACCGGCACGTGCGTCACCGGCCCGGTGCCCGCTGCGCGCGTGATCATGCGCAGCTGCAGGCGGGTGGTGCCGGCGGCTGCCGCAGCGGTTTCTGGCAGGTGCTCCAGCACCATCAGGCTGCCTTCGTTCAGCGGCAGCAACACCAGGGTGTGCACACCGCCGGCCACCGCCGCCCGTTGCAGCGCCAGCCGCCGCACCACGATGTCGGAGGTGCCGCTGCGCATCGGCCCATCAGGCGTGCCGGGCACGCCCAGCGCGTGCAGGGTGTAGGCCAGCGAGGCCTGCAGCGAGGCGGTGCGCAGCACACCGCCGCGCAGGCCGGTGATGGCTTCGACTTCGGCGCGCAAACCCTCCACAGTGGCGGCATCGGCGTCGAGCTTGAGTTGGCCCGTCACGGCCAGCGCGTAGCCCAAGCGCGCCGTGGGCGGCAGCCTGTCGTGGTCGCTGCGGTCGACTTCCGACAGGCGCAGCGCCACGGCCACCGTGCTGCCGACGGGCGCGGTGAAGGGGTCGCCGGCCACCTGGGCTTCGGCCCACGCCGCTTCGAAGGCCTGGTCTTGCGCCTCGCCTTCGGCCGGCAGGCCCTGCACGGCGGTGGTGAAGAGGTGTGCGCCGCCGCCGCTGGTGGGCACGCGGCCGGCGCCGCGCGCCACGGGCACGGCGGGCGTCTGCGTCACGGCGCCCGGGGCCGCCCCGGCGGGCGGCGGCGCGGCGGTGGCGGTGGCGCCGGGCGCAGCCGCCGCGGCCGTGGGGCTGGCCGATGTTGCGGCAGCGGCCGTTGCAGCGGCGTTGACCGACGGGCTGGCTGCCTCGCGCAGCAGGCTGCTGGCAGAGACGCGCTTGCGCCGAGCCAGCGCTGCCGCCAGCTCGGCACGCACGGCGGCCAGAGCCGCTTCATTTGGCAGGTCGGTCGCAGCCGCGGTGGCGGCCGCGGCCGCCAGGCCCTGTGGGGCTGCAGCTTGGGCGGGTGCTTCGGCCGTCGCTGTCGGCTTCTGCGCGAGCTTGAGCAGTTCCAAGGTCATCAGCACCGCGATGGCAGGGTCGACGTTCATCTCCACGGCGTACCCCGGCGGCACCACGGGTGCGCTGGCCTGGGCCTGACCGTCGGGCACGATGATCTGCAGCAGCGGCTTGTCGGCCGGGTCGGCCAGGCCGCGCGTGAGCGAGCTGCGCGCCGAGTGCTGCGCTTCTTCGAACAGGTGGCCGATGGCGTCGAGCGGTGCGCTGCACAGCTGCAGCAACACGCCCGGCCCCAGCAGCGCCTGCACCTGCTTGAGCACCGGCGCGCCGCTGGGCGTGACGGGCAGGAAGCCCGCCGGCGGCACCTCGACGATGCCGCGCTCCAGCAGCACGCGGTCGGGCGCGCCTTGCAGGGTGGTGGCCGCCTGGGCCACGAAGGCGCTCAGGCGTTTCATCGTGGCCACGCTGGTGGCCTGCGTCCAGTCGACGGTCTCGGGGTTGCCGTTGCCCAAGGTCTGCGCCAGTTGCGCCTGCAGGTTGCGCACCAGGCCGCGCAGCGCCTCGCAGTCACCGCCTTCGTCCACCGGCGGCGCGCCGTCCTTCAGCAGCCCGGCCAGCTGGCACTGGAACTGCGCCACCTGGGCCATGAAGTCGGCGTGCGGGCGCCTGCGCGTGCGGCGCTCCCAGTAGCCCGGTGCCTGCGGCGCAAAACGCTCGCGGCGGCCGGCCCACAGGTCGATGAAATCGGCCGTACCGGCGTTGCGCACCAGGTAGCCGAGCGTGAGTTCGCTGCCGCCGGCGTGGGGTGCGCCGCTGCACCAGGCCGGGCCGAGCAGGCGGCCGCCGTTGTCGGGCAGGGGCGCGATGGCCGCGTCTTCGCGCGCAAACAGCGCCGAGGCGATGCGCGAGCGCGCGTGCCGGCCGTCGACCTCGAAGCCCGGCCGCGGCGGCAGCGGCAGGCTCTCGGCGCGCGCGCGCAGCCGCACGCCTTCCATCTGGTAGGGCCGCTGGCGTTCGCTGACGCAGGCGCGGTCGCACAGCGCGCCGACCACGTCTTCGAAGCCGCACAAGGCGCGGTGCGGTGACAGCGTCAGCCGGTACAGGCGCCAGCCGGTGGCCACCGGGCCCGGCGCTTCGGCGCTGCCGGCAGAAACGCAGGGTGCGAAGGCGGCGTGGCCCAGGCCTGCCGGGGCCGCGGCCGTGCTGCCCGGGGCCGGCGTTTCAACGAGGCTCGCCGCGATGAGCGCGTCCACGCCCACGCCGAGCACGCTGCCCAGCATCAGCAGTTCACCGTCGGCGGTAACGCCCAGGCCGGGCTGCACGCGGATCTCGCTGCCCTGCAGCGAAACCTCCAGCCCGTGCACGACGCCAAAGCCGCCGGCCTGCGTGGCCAGGCGCTGGGCGCTGCGGTGGTAGTCCTGGTCGCGCGCCAGGTCGTCGGCGCGCAGGAACTTGCCGTCGAACCAGTGGTTGCGCACGAGCGGGGTGCCTTGCTCGACGAGGGTGCCAGTGTCTGTCGGGACGGTGGGGGTGGTGGGCATGGCGGGGCTCCGGGCAGGGCTTCAGAGGTGCAGGGTGAAGTGCGGCCCGTGCAGGCCGGCGAGCTCGCTGCGGTCGGCCGCGAGCAGGGGTTTGGTGCCGTCGAGCGACAGCGTCACGCGCAGCAGCGTCTCGCGCGGGGGGTGGCCCAGCGTCAGCAGCAGGCGCCGGCCGCCGTCTTCCACGTCGACATGGCGCACGGTGAAGTTGCGCCAGCCGAAGGCCTCGTCGAACTCGGTCACGGCCACGGCCACCGGCTTGGCGCTGCCGGGGTGCACGGGCACGGCAAGCTGCAGCGTGAGGCGCTCGGCTGCGCTGACCGCGCTGGTGATCAGTGGCGGCGGTAGGGCCGGCGCCGCGGGCGGTGGCGGTGCGGGTGGCGTGGGCGCGGGGGGCGGCGGTGGCGGCGGTGAGGGTGGCGACACCACCGGCCCGGCCACCACCGGCGTGCTGGCCAGCAGCGCGGCCAGCAGCCGCTGCAGGGTGCCGGTGGCCAAGAGGGCCGGGCGGTCGAGCAGTTCGACGCGGCCGCCCAGCACCGTCCAGCGCTCGGGGGCGCCGGGTGTGTCGGGTTCGCGCTGCAGCACGAGGTCGTGCACACGCGCCAGGGGCAGGCGGTCTTCGGCCGAGGGCTCGGGCGCGGCCACACGCGCCGTGCCCAGCGCGATGGCGCGGTCCAGCGCGGCCAGGGCCGCGGCGCTGCGGTCTTCGGGCGCGGCGGCGGCGATGGCGGCGCGGGCGGCCACGGCCCAATCGGTGTCGGGGTCGGTGCCGGCGGCGGGCAGCGTGGCGGCCAGGCCGAGCAGGGCGTAGACCGGCAACTCGTCCGCGGGCACGCCGTGCGCCGCCGGGGGCAAGGTGCTGGCGTCCTGCAGTTCCAGGCGCGCGCTTTCGCACAGGCGCGAAGCCACCATCGCGCTGGCGTCGCCGGCCTCGCAGGCCGGGGCCACGGCGGGCACGGGGCGGTCGGCGCAGACGTGGTGTTGCAGCGTCAGCAGCAACTGCAGCGTCACCGTCTGCAGTTCGCGCTGGGCGGCGAAGGCGGGCTGCGTGCGCGCCTGCATCCACCACGCGCCCAGGTGCACGCAGTGGGCCTCGGCCAGGGCGAGCTCTCGGCCGCGCGCGTCCAGCGCCAGGCCGGGTCGCACCAGCAGTTCGTGGCGCTCGGGGCGCAGTTGTACGCCCAGGCCCTGCACCACGCCGCGTCCGTGCAGGTTGCGCGCGTGGCGGCGGCGCTGGCCGATGTGGAAGCCCTGCTCGGTGCGCAGGTCGGCTGCGCCGAGCAGCATGCCGTAGTGGTAGTTCAGCGCGCAGCCGGGGTCGTCGGGCAGATCGGCGCCGGGCTGCGCGGTGCAGGGGCTGGAGGTTTGGGCGGACATGGGCTGTGGCCTCAGGTGAGGGGGTCGGGCTGCGGCGCAGCGGTCTCTGCAGGCGACAAACCCCGCGGCAGCGTGGGCAGGCCCGGGAAGCTGCGGCCGGCCTTGTGGAACTCACGCGCCACGGCCTGCAGCAGCGGCGCCAGGCCCGGTTCAGACAGTGCGCCGGCTTCGGCCGGTGCGGCACGGCAGGCGCTGCGGATCTGTGCGCCTGTCATCGGGTACCAGCGCGCCAGCAGCGCCACGGCTTCGGCACGAGGCAGGGGTGCGGTGGGCCAGGGGCCCAGCATCTGCGCCCACAGGCGGGCGCGCACGGCTTCGTCGGGCTCGTCGAAGGCAAGCACGGCGTCGAAGCGGCGCGTGAAGGCGGTGTCGATGCTGCCGCGCGCGTTGCTGGCCAGCACCAGCACGCCGTGGAAACGCTCCAGCCGCTGCAGCAGGAAGGCCGTCTCGGCGTTGGCGTAACGGTCGTGCGCGTCCTTCACCTCGGTGCGGCGGGCGAAGAGCGCATCGGCTTCGTCGATGAAGAGCAGCGCGCGTGCGGTCTCTGCCGCGTTGAAGGCCTGCTCCAGCCGGCGCTCGGTTTCGCCCAGCCAGCGTGAGAGCACGCGGCCGGCGTCCACCACCAGCAGGTCGCGCTGCAGCGCGTGGGCGATGGCTTCGGCAGCAAAAGTCTTGCCGGTGCCCGGCGGGCCGGCCAGCAGCAGGCGCAGGCCGGCATCGGGCCGGTGCTCGAAGAGCCGCAGCGCGTGCTGCAGCGCCGCTTGCGCCGTGGCGGGCAGCACCAGTTCGGCCAGCGTGGCGCGTGGCGGGCGCAGGTCTACCGCGCCCTGCACCGCCAGCGCGGCGCGGTGGCGCGCGGCGGCCAGCAGGTCGGTGTGGCCCGGTGCGCGGCCGGCCAGGGTGGCGGCCAGGCGGGCGTCGGTGGCGGCTTGTTCGCAGGCGCCTGCGGGCAAGGGCAGGGTGCGGGCCAGCTGCTGCACCCAGGCCTCGGCGGCCGGGCTGGTCGGCAGGGCCAGCGCGTGGGCCCAGGTGCGGGCCTGGGCTGGGGCCGCAGTGGGCTCGACCTGCTGCACCAGCAGCGGCCGGGTGCCGGGGTCCAAGGCGATGTTGGCGCGGCGGGCCAGCACGAGCACAGGGCCGGGGTAGGCCGCCGGGATCTGCAAGGGCGCGCCGGCCGGGCCGGCAGTTCCCGCGCCGAGAGCTTCAGGGTCCCCGCCGGCGTCATCGGCCACCACCACGATGGGCAGCACCTCGTCGACCAGGCAACGCCCCAGCGCCGCCGCCAGCCCCGGGCCGGCCGGCACGCGCCGTGCCGGGGGCGCGACGCTCTCCGGCGCGGGGCCGCGCCCGCTGGCATCGACCCACAGCGCCAGCACCGGCACCGGGCTGCGCAGCGCGCGTGCCAAGGCCGCCAGTGCGGGGGTCGGGGCGGGGGCGTCCGTGAAGGCAGGGGCTGAGGAAGCACTGGGCCGCAGCTGCCACAGCGCCAGCGCGATGTCGTCAGGCACCTGCAGGCCTTGCAAGGCCAGCGGCAGCCCGGGCTCGGCGGGAACCAGCAAGCCCAGTTCGCGCAGTGGGTTGCGCGCCAGCAGCGGCAACAGGCGGTGCAAAGGCCAGCGCAGCGCAAGGGCCAGGTGCTCGGGCGTCAGCGCGCAGAGGCCGGTTTCGCGGCGCAGGCCGGCGGCCAGCGTGGGGCACAGCGGCACGGCCGCGCACAGGCGCCAGGCGGCCTGCAGCGCGGCCCAGGCTTCTGGCGCCTGGGGCTGGGCCGCCGACAGGCGCTGCAGCACGCGCTCGGCCACACCGGGCTGCGCGCCGAAGGCGTAACGCGGCCGGCCCGGCGGCAGCCAGCCGGGGGCTCCTGCGGCCTGGGCGGCCAGTTCGTCGGCCCAGCCGGGCAACCAAGGCGCCCAGGCCGCGGCGGCGGCCTGCAGCAGTGCCAGGTCTTCGGCATCGGGCAGGGCGCAGGGCACCGCTGCGGCGTCGGCCACCCGCTCGGGCTGCAGCCAGGGGCCGTGGGCGCGGTCATTCATAACGCAGCACCACGCTCAGGCCCAGCCAGGGCAGGAAGCCGGGGTCGCGGTCCAGGCCGCACAGGCGCAGCCGGGTGTCGGCTTCTTCGAAGAGCACCTCCCAGCGGCCGGGCGCGGCCAGCAGCGTGGCGGGGCGCAGCAGCAGCCAGGGCCAGGGGTCGGCTTCGATGTCGGCGCGGCGTTCGGGCGCCAGGTGGCGCTGCAGGCGCGCGCGCACCGCCTGCCGCAGTGCCGCCACGTCGGCGTGCAGCGCGGCCATGCTGCCGTCGTCATCGGAGGTGGGCGCGTCGGCCCAGTGCGCCGGGGTCAGCGCGCCCAGCCAGGGGGCCAGCACGGGGTCGACCGGCGGCACCTGCAGGCCGTGCACGGCCAGGCGCAGCAGGCGGGCGCGCGACCAGCCTTCGTCGCGCGCGGGCAAGGCCTCGGGCAGCAGCGGCAGCAGGTGCAGCAGGCCGGCGCGGGGTGTGGTCCAACGCTGCGCGGCCATGGGCTCGGGCGACGGTGCGGCGCTTGCACGGGGTGGCCGCTGGCCCGCGGTGGTGCGTGGCGCCAGGGCCGCCTGCGCCAAGGCCTGCAGCCCCGCCTGCACGCGCGGCCGAGACGGCCCGGCGAGCGCACCGGGGTCGGCGTGCAACTGCGCCAGCCACGCCAGCCACAGCGCGGCCGAGCGGCGTGCGCGGGTGGGCAGCGGTGCCAGGGCGAGCGCGGCCCGGCAGGCCGCGGCTTCCGGGCCGCTGGGCCAGACCGCAGCCCAGGGTGGCGCCATGGGCTCGGCTCCGCTGGAGGCTGGCAGCGCTGGCGCTGCAGCGTCGGCGTCGCTGCCTTGCAACTCGGCCATGGCCGCCGCCAGCGCCGCGTGGCCCGGCAAGCCTTGCGCCAGCTGCAAGGTTTGCGTGGGCGCCAGCAGGGCCAAGGCCCGCGGCATCAGGCCTTGCTGCAGCCAATGCGCCAGCAGCGCGCGGCGGCGTTGCGCGGGGCTGGGGTCGGGCCCGACGGCCTCCAGCAGCGGGCGGCGGTCCAGGGCCTGCAGCAGCGCGGCCAATGTGTCTGCCGGGCTCGCGGAAAGGTCGCCGGGCCACAGGTCGAGCCGCGCCCAGGCCCAGGCGCGGTCTCGGCGGCCGGCCAGTGCATCGGCCCAGGCGCCGAGCAGGGCTTCGGTGGAGTCGTCGAGCACCAGCCAGGGCGTCTCGCCGCCCAGCCGCTGCGCACCGCCAGAAGCTTCGGCCCAGGCCTGCTGCAGCGCGCGCTCCAGCGCCCGCACCGTCTGGTGGAGATCGGCGCCCGGCGACAGCCGCAGGCGGCAAGGCAGGTGGCGCAGCAGCCAGAGACGGCCGCCGGGGTCGGCGGCAGCGCCCAGGCGGCGGTGGCCGGCATCGGCTGCGTCGGCCCGGGCCGTCACGCCGTCCAGCACCGCCTGCAGGGCCAGCGGCAGCGCTTCGCGCAGCAGCGCGGCCTGCCCGGCGTGGGCCAGCGTGACGGTGGCGTGTCGCACCGTGTGCGCTGCGTCGCCAGCGGCCAGCAGGCCGTCGCTGCGGGGCGGGTGGAGCGTCAGCATGCGGCGCTCCCGTGGGCTTCACCCGCGCTGCGGCCCAGCACGGCATCGCGGCCCAGGCGCGTGCCGCCCAGCACCGGCAGCGGCAGCCCTGAATCGGGGCCTACCAGCGCGGCCACGTCCAGATGCAGGCCACGGCCGACACGCAAGCCGCTTTCCAGCGCACAAAGGCGGAAGGCCGTGTGCGCAGGCTTGAAGCGCTCCACGGCAGCGACCAGCATCGCCTGCAGCGCGCTGTCCACCTCGCCCTGCAGCAACAGCGTGAAACGCCAGGCGCCAGTTTCGACGGTGTCGACGACAGCGCCCGTGGCTTCGGCCGGCGGCAGCAGCGCGGCACCCAGGCGCAGGCCGCCGCCCAGGGCCGAGGTAGCCGCGGAGCTGGCCGTGCCGCCGACCACGCCCGGGTGGCGCAGGCGGAAGTCTTCCAGCAGCAGCACCGGCACGCCCGCCAGGATCTCGACGATGCGCCGCAGCACCTCGGGCGTGCCGTGGCGCGGGGCCATGGCGCCGGCCTCGGCGATGAGCTCGCGCCGCGCGCGTTCGCTCCAGGCCGGCTGCAGCGCCAGGCCCAGCAGCGCGGCCAGCCAGGCCAGCATCTCGGCCGGCGCGTGGCCGGGGGCCAGCAGGTGGTGGCGGGTGGCGGCATCCAGGCCCAGATCGCCCAGCAGGTCGGCCGGGCCGGCGAGGTAGCGGCGCAGGAAGTTCGCGGCCTGCGCCTCGCGCGAGAACAGCGCCGGCAACTGCTGCAACCAGGCGTGGCCGGGCTGTTCAACTTCCACCGCGCGCAGCACCGGGCTGCGCAGGCCGTCGCCCAGCAGTTCCACTTCCAGCCACAGGTAGCGGCCCTGGCTGCGTTGATTGCCGTCGAAAGCCGCGCCGCTGTGGCCCACCCAGCTTTGCAGCCACTGGTGGCCCGTGCGCGCTGGCCGCCAGCCGGCGCGGCCCGGACGCAGGCCGCTGGCCGGGCTGGCGATGCAGGGGCGCGAGGGCTGCTCGCGCAGGGCTTGCAGCACGTCCAGCTCGGGCAGCGGGGGGTGGTGGCCGTCGTCGGCAGGCGCGACAGCGAAGTTGGCCGGCGGCGTGCGCGGGGCCTCGCTGAAAGCCGGGCTGTCGTCGTCGGTCACCAGGCAGCGCAGGCGCAGCTGGGTGTTGGGCGCGACACAGGCCTCCAGCCACACGCGGCCCCAGGCGGCGCCGGGCTGTTCGCTGTCGAAGCGGAAAGTCAGCACACGGCCTTGCGTGGCGCGCGCCAGCCGCGTGGGTGCTGCGAAGCGCAGCTCGGGCTCGCCCTGCACCTGGGCGACGTAGCCGACGCGACCATCAGGCGCGGTGGCGATGGCGCCGCCGTCCCAGGCGGGCGCGATGACGGGGCGGTCGGCGGCACCGTCCAGCGTGAACACCGGCCACGGCGCGCCGGGCGTGGTGGCGGCGAACAGGCGTTCGGCGGGCTGGCCGTTCTGCGCGCTGGCTGGCGTGTCGCGCAAGGCCGCGCCCAGTGCCAAGGCGCGGGCGCCGGGTGCGGCGAACGACAAGCCTTCGGCCAGCGCCGGCAGCGAACCCAGCGCCACCACCCGCGCCTGCGGCGTGCCTTCGGCCAGCAGCGCCCACAGCCGGCCATCGGCCGCACGCACCAGTGCCGCCGGCTCGCGCAGCGTGGCGGGCCAGGGCAGGATCTGCGGCGGGTTGCAGGCGCGCAGCAGCGCCAGGCCGCCGCTGCCGTCGGGCGCGCGTTGCAAGGCCAGCACGGCGTCGTCACCCGCGCTGCACAGCGCCACGGGCGCACCGGGCAGGGTGTGGAAGCCGAGGTAGCGGCGCGCCCACAGGTCGTAGCGCCACACGCGCGCGGCCGCCGGTTCGGCCACCCACAGCAGGTCGGGCGCGGCGGTGGCCAGCGCGCCGGGGGCCACGGGGGCGGGCGCATCGGCCGGCGCGCCGGCACCGCAGCCGGCCAGTGGCGTGTGCGGCAGCGGTGTCCAGCGCGGGGGCACGGCGATGGTGAGGGCCGGCGCCTGCTCGGCCAGCGGCAGGGTCTCCAGGCCCGTGGCCGTGGCGCGCAGGGCGCGTCCCAGGCGGTCGTAGGCCAGGCCCGTGGTCACGAGCGCGGCATCGGGTGCTGGCGCGGCGGCCGTGCCGGCCGGCCAGGGCTGCCACATCAGCTCAACGCCATCGTCCACCAGCGCGCAGGCCTCGAAGGCGCAGCGCTGCCACGCACGCGGCGTGGCCAGGCGCAGGCCGGCGGCGGGGGCGCGGGGCAGCTTCATCCGCAGAGGTCTCTGATCACGGGCACGGCCACCGCCGGCGCTGCGGGCGGCGGTGCCACGGCGTCTTGCGGCGCGGGCAGGGGCTGGCTGGCTTCCACCACCTGCACGGCGGCGAGTTCCACCACCTCCCAGGGCTGCAGCGTCACGGTGGCCTGCTCGACCCAGGCGCCGTCTTGCCACACCGCCAGGCGCAGGGCTTCCACGTACTCGATGCCGTCCACCTGCAGCACCGCCGCCGTGAGTTCACGGTCGCGCACGGCGCGGCCCAGCGGCCAGCCGCGGCCCAGCGGGCCGTCGGGCGGCAGCGGCGACACGTAGCGCCGCAGGATCTGCGCCGCCAGGCTGCGCGCGGCCTCGGGCCCGAAACCGGGCTCCACGGCCACGGCGCAACTCACCGCGATGCGCCGGTAGCTCGGCGCCAGCACAAAGAGTTCGGTGCCCACCAGGCGCCGCGCATCCAGCCACGCGCACACCGCCGTGCGCTGGCTGGCCGCGGGCACCGGCGCCGGCACCAGGGCCGTGTCGGCCTCGGGCCAGACGATCACGCTGACGGCACCGGTGCGCTCGAAGCTGCGCGTGCGCGGGTCGAAGAGCGGCAGCACCTCGGCGCGGGCGATCTCGGCGCCGGGCGTGGCTTCGGCCAGGGCGCGGAAGTCGTCGGCGGTGACGGCGCGGTCGCGGCGCGTCACTTCGGCCGGCACGCGCTGCAGCGCGGCTTCCAGCGCCTCGGCATCGCGGCCACCGCGCGCGGGCTCGGGGTTGAGCACGGTGACCTGGGTGTTGTCGCAGCGCGTGAGCGCACCCGCACCCACGTTGCCCGCCGCGCCGCCGCCCACGCGGTAGCCGGCCACGCGCACACGTTCGCCCAGCTGCGGGCCGCGCAGGCCGAACTGCAGCTCGCCGCTGGCGCCGTCGATGCGGCAGTGGCGGTCTTCGGCGCCGCTCAGGTCCAGCGTGTCGACGTGCTGCCACGGCACCCAGACGCCGGCTTCCTCCACTTCCACCTGCACCGGGTGCAGCACGGCATCGGCCAGCACGGGCGCGGCGCCCAAGCGGTAGCGCTGCTGCGGTTGGCCGTCGCCACGGCCGAGGTATTCGGCGCCGCGCGGCAGGGCCTGCAGCGCCCAGGCGGCATTGGCGGCCACAAGCTGCAGCGGCGGCAGCGTGCGGGGCTGGCCGGCGGCCGGCGGCGTGGGCCAGGCCTTGAGCCACAGGCGCACGCGCCCGGCCAGGGCCGGCGGCAGCGGGGGCGGAAAGTCTTCGGTGCCCTCCAGGCCCTCGGGCACCAGCGGGGGCAGCAGGTCGTCGGGCGCGGCGGGCAGTTCCAGTTCGATGACGCCGGCGCGGGTGCCGCCATCGGTGTCATCAGCCGTCACGGACAGCGGGCGCCAATCGGCACGGCCGTTCAGCAAGTCGTGCGCGAGCACGCGCCACTCCAGCGTACGCGGGGCGCGGGCGGCGCCCAGGCCGGGGCAGGCTTCGGCGCGGGCGAGGGCGTCGTCGTCGGGATCGGTGGTTTCCGCTGCGGGCCACCAGCCCAGGGTGAAGCGGCTGCCGCGTTGCCAGGCGGGCGGCGCTTCGCTGGGCTTTTCTGGCGCCAGCCAGGCCACCCAGACGCAGCCGTCCACCGCCAGCGCCGGGTCCTGCGCGGCCTGGCCGTCGATCATCGCCACGTCGTAGAAGGCCGGCGCGGTGCCGCTGGCGTGGCGCGGTGCCAGCGCGGCCAGCGTGGGTCGCAGCGATTCGCCCAGTTCGCGTTCTTCTGGCGCAGGCGCCGCCGTGCGCTGCCGCAGCAAGGCCAGCGCCTCGCCGGGCCACACCGGGGTTTCGCGTTCGAGCGCAAAAGCCACGGCGCCAGCGCGCGCGGGCAGGTCTTGCGCCAGGGTTTCCAAAGCGCCGCTGCGCTGCTTGCTGGTGAAGGCCAGCAGCGCACGCGCCGCGGTGGGCGGGCGCAGCGGCAGGCCCAGCAGGCGCAGGAAGGCCAGCTGCGTGGCTTCGGGGATCTGGTTGAAGCGCCAGAGCAGGCCTTCGGTGGCGTGGGCCACCAGATCCAGCAGCGCGATGCCGGGGTCGCTGGCGTTCCAGTCAGTCCACTCCGGCGTGAGCGCCGGGATGCGCTGGCGCAGCTGGCGGCTGAGGGTCTCGAAGCTGGCGTCGTCCAGCAGCGGGGTGGGCAGGTTCATCGCCTACTCCAGGTGCGCAAGGTGAAAGGGGTGGACGAAGTTGTCGCGCCGCCCGTCCAGGCGCAGCCGGTAATCAACCAGGATCCACAGCGCGCTGCCCACCTGCGCGTCGGGCTCCACGGCCACGTCCAGCAGCTCGATGCGCGGTTCCCAGCGCTGCAGGGCCTCGCGCACCGCGGCCTCGATCTGCGCGCGCGTGGCGCCGTTGTTCGGCTGCTGCAGAAAGCGGCGCAGGCCGCAGCCGAAATCGGGCCGCATCAGGCGTTCGCCGGGCTCGGTCTCCAGGATCATCTGCAGCGCCTGCCGCACCCGCGACTGGCCCTCGGCGCGCGGCAGGCGGCCGTCTTGCGGCAGCAGCGGCCAGGCCAGGCCAAAGCCGATGTGGCGGGTGACGAGGCTGCGGTCGTCGCTCATGCCAGGCTCCGCTGCGCTTGACGCGGCCGCGGCTGTTGCGGCTGCGGGTGGTCGAGAAAGTCTTCGGGTGCCGGGCCGTTGGGGCTGGGCAGGCGGGGTTCGAGCAGGCGGCCGTTGTCGTCGGTCTGCACAGGCAGCAGCGTGCGGTTGTCCATGCTGTTGCGCGTGTCGGTTGCCAGGCGCACGTCGGGCAGGGCGTCGATGGCGGCACGGCCGTCGCTGTCCAGGCCGCTGTCGCCTTCGATCTGCGCCTTCAGGCCTGCGCGCAGCGCGTCGCGCACCTCGCCTTCGTCGAGGAAGTTGCCCTCCACGGTGATGCCGGCGCTGAAGTCGGCGCTGGGCGGCAGCAGCGGGGTGATCTTGGCCGCGGCATCGATGTCGCCGCTGGCGCTGACTGAAGGCGGGATGCAGAACCTGAAGGCCAGCAGGAACCACAGGTTGAACAGCAGCACCACCACGGGCAGGAAGATGTTCAGCACGAACATCGCGATGATGGTGATGAGCGGGATGCTGAAGTGGCAGATGGCCCCGCCGCCGGCCGCGCCCGGCTGCGGCTGGCCGCCCACCACCTTGGGTGCGATCTGCTGGCTGTGCACCACGCGCACGTTCGACAAGGC
The DNA here is from genome assembly GCA_001295865.1 of beta proteobacterium AAP65. Classification (GTDB taxonomy): domain Bacteria; phylum Pseudomonadota; class Gammaproteobacteria; order Burkholderiales; family Burkholderiaceae_C; genus Rubrivivax. The sequence continues at coordinate 68,157 of LJHW01000005.1, read as the reverse complement.
CCCGCGTGGCCGCGCCAGGGCCTGGGCCAGCAGCTCGTTGAGGTCGGGCATGCGCAGCGTGATGGGGCGGTTGGCGCAGCCTAAAGCGTCCATGGGGCTGGCGATGCGGAAGGCCTCGGTGCCCAGGCTCCACACGCGCTGGCCCTGGCAGCCGGCGGCGCCGCGTGGCCGCGTGCAGCTGCTGCGCCGGCGTGTGACGAAGCAGCGGATCTCGTAAAGCGCGTGCATGTCCAGCCGCGGCCGGCCTTCGGCGTCGCGTTGCGCGCTGCTGGTGGGCACGTGGCCGAAATAGAGCGTGCGGCCGGTGGCGTCGTGCGTGGGGTCGGCCGGCGGCGCCACCAGGCGGCGCAGCGGGAAGAACTGCTCGTCGGGCGGGCCGGCCAGCTGCTGCTCGGCGGGCAGCGCCTTCCACTGGCCGCGGTCGGCATCCAGCGGGTCGGCCACCCAGTACTCCACGCGTTGGGTGATGTTGTGTTGCACGCGCCAGGTTGCCAGGGCCGCTTCGGCCTCGGCATGGGCCTGCTGGGCGGCGGCGCGCGCGGCGGCGAGTTCTCCGCGCGCTTCCAGCGTTTGCAGGCGGCGGCGCCGCGCCCAGGCCAGGTGCTCGCGCAGCGGGCCGCGCAGCTGCAACTCATCCAGCTCGGCCGCGGCCTGCTCGCGCCGCTGCTGCAGCGTGTAGAGCTCGCGTTCCAGCTCGCGCGGCACCGGCGCCGAGAGGCGGCGGATGACGAAGCCGGCGGCGCACACCTGCGCCGCGTCCACCGCGGGCAGGCCGCGCTCGTCGCAGTGCAGGCTGCAGCTGACGAGGTAGTGCCGCCCGTGCAGCGGCAGGTAGAGCTTGCGCGGGCCGCTGGCCACCAGGCGCACGTTGCGGGCGTCTTCGTTCAGCGCCGAGGCCGGCAGGGCCTGCGTGCGCAGCGCGTCGCCGCCGCCGCTGAGCCAGCTCTGCGCGGCCTGCGCCCGCGCCACCGCGGCGGGCATGGGCGCACCCAGGCGCGTGACGCTGCCCACCACATCGGCCACGGGGTCGAAGCGCAGGCTGTGCTGCGGGCGCTGCAGGTAGCCCTCGATGAAATCATCGGCCGCGAACATCTGCAGCTGCGGTGCGGTGCCGCGGCCGGCCTGCGGGTCGTCGGCCGGCTGCCAGTGCCACCAGGGCGCCAGCAGCAGCCAGGGGTGGGCGGAGGAGGTGGTGTTCATGCCTGCGTCACCACACGTTGCCGGCGCCCGGCGTGTACGAGGCCGAGACCACCGCCTGCGCGATCAGCGTCTCGCACTTGAGCACGCCGTCGCACTTCACCATCGGGGCCTTCAGGTTGATCTGGGAAGCCGAGACATCCACCGTGCTGTGCGCCTCCACTGTCACTTTGCCCGCGGCGTCGATGCGGATGACGCAGCCGTTGCTGTGCTTGAGCTCGACCTCGCTGCTCGCTTCGTCCAGCTTCAGCTGGTGGCCGGCTTGCGTGCTGAGCGTGACCACCGGCGCGCCCGTGGTGTCGTCAAAGCGCAGTTCAGAGCCGGCGCGAGTGCGCAGCAGGCGCAGGTTGTTGGCAGTTTCCGGTGCCTCAGGCAAGGCGGCGCGGCCGTTCCAGCAGGCGCCGACGATGTAGCCGCGGGCCGGGTCGCCGGCTTCGAAGCCCACCACCACCTGGCTGCCCACCTCGGGCAGGATCTGCAAGCCCTGGTTGTCGTCGGCGTAGGGCGAGAGCAGCGTGGCCCAGCAACGCACCTCAGAGCCGGTGCTGCCGAAGCCCGGGAAGCTCACCTGGATGCGGCCGAGCTGCTGCGGGTCTAGCAGGTCTTGCACGAGTGCCGGGTACAGGCCGTACCAGCGCAGCAGGGCGTCGGGGGTGCGCGGGTCCATCAGCCGCCCCCGTGCAGGATGCAGCCGCGCTCGGCCACGAAGGCCGTGCGCAGGCCGTGCTGCAGGTCGTAGGTGTGGGTGAGCTCGGTCACCACGTAGCCCGGGCCATCGAAGAGCGGGCCCAGGCGTTCCAGGGTCAGTGCGCTGCCCACCTGCATGTTCGGGCTGCCGGTGGTGAGGCCGCGGGCGCGTACAAAACGCCGCGCGCGCGCCTGCATCTCGGCGCGGGCACGGGCGCGGGCCTGTTCGCGGTTCAGCGGCGCGTCGTGCAGGCGCTGGGTGGCGCGTTCACCGAAGGCCTGGCCCAAAGCCTGGGCGCCGCTGGTGCCACCGACGGCCAGGCCGGCGAGTTCGGCTTCGTCGGCCTCTTCGTGCAGGCTGTCCTTGTCGGCCGCGTCGAAGCCGCTGATGGCCACCCGGCTGCGCTGGTGGGCGAGGTCGGCGTCGATGTCCAGGGCCAGCAGCTCGTTGCCCATCACCAGGCTCAGCGCCGGGGCGCTGCGGGCCTCACGCGGGGTGATGCGCAGCGTGCGGCCGTCCATCCACAGCTCGGCGCCCACCAGGGCGCTGCGGGTGCGCAGCAGGGCCAGGTCGGTTTCGTTCCACTGCTGCAGCTCGGCCCAGGTGGGGCTGGGCGCGTCCACGTCGGCCTCCAGGCCGTGTTCGGCGGCGATGGCGCGGGCCAGCGCAGCGAGATCCACGTCCTGCCAGGTGCGGATGCGCCGCGTCTGGCGCAGGTCCCACAGCCGGTCTTCGGCCTGCAGCTGCGCCAGCGGTGGCGTGCCTTGCGCGTAGCTGCCGCCAATGCAGGAGACGCGGCCGTCGAAGAGGGGCACGTCGGCCACAACCACGGCGAGTTCGCTGCCCAGGTGCAGCAGCCCGCCGTCCAACCACTGCAGGCCTTCATTGCCCTGGCCGGGCACGGGGCCGATGGCGGTGAGCCAGGCGCGCAGGCGGCTCAGGCCGGCTGTGGTGGCATGCAATTCCAGGCGCACGAGGTCGCGCACCATCTTGTCGGCGGCCTGGCCGTCGAGGTCGATGCGCGGGCGGGCGCTGAAAAAGAGCGGGGCGTTCATCGTTCGTCGTCGCGGTCGGTGGCAGCCCACCGGGCCTGCTGCTCGGCCAGGCGCTCGGCCAGCCACTGCGCGCGCCAGGCTTCGGCGGCCAGCGGCAGCGGTGGGGCCGGGGCCACGCCAGGGGCGGCGGCGCCTTCGTCTTCCACCTGGAGCGAGAGCTGGTCGATCTGCACGGGCATGGGAGGCTCCGGTCTTCAGCCGCCGCAGCGGCAGGCGCTGCGCCAGGCCCGCCGGGCACCGCCGCAGCGGCAGGGGCTGGCCGATGACGTGCGGCCTGCAGGCGCCGCCGCCGCAGCCGGGGCCACGGCGCGGCGGGGTTTGAGCGGCAGGCCGAAGCCGTAGGGGCGGTCGTCGGCCGGCGCGCCGCCGTAACGGCCTTGGCCGCCAGCCTGACCGCTGCTGGCTGCGGGCGCTGCGCTGGTCGCGGTGGCAGCGGCGGCCGTTGTGCCCGATCCGCCGCCCGCGGCCCTTGCCGTGAGACCGAAGCCGCGCAGCGCCGCGCTCGCGCCGCCGTTGTGCCGCGTTTCGCGCTGCTGGCCCTGCGCTGCGGCCACGCCGCCGGCGCGGGTGAGGGCCTGCGGGCTGCTGCCCGCCACAGCCTCCCCCCCGCCGCTGCGCAAAGCGGCGAGGCCCCCACCGGCCAAGGCACCGCCCCCCGCCTGGCCGTTGCCGGCCGGTGTAGCGGGAAGTGCTGTGCCGTTTCTGCGCGGCAAGGGCACTTCCTGCCCTGCGCGCAGGGCCATGGGGTCGGCGCTGCCGGCGCCCAGGCTGCGCCAGTCGGCCGGGTTGCGCCCGGTGCGCGCGGCCAGTTGGGCCAGGCTTTCGCCCTCCAGCGCGCGCACCACGCTCTCGGCGCCGGCCAGGGCGGCGTTGATCGCCTGGGTGGTACCGAAAGGTGCAGCGCGTTGGGCGAACTGCCCCGCCGGGCTGTTCAGCAGGCGCTCGGCGGCGCCGCGCAAGGCGCTGCCGGCCCCGTCACCTTGCGGCGCCAGCGCATAGGCCGCGTCTTGCCCCTTCAGGCTGACGGCACAGCGCGCGCGCAGCGGCGTGCCGTCGAAGGCGAAGAGCTCGATGTCCAGCGAGAGGCTGTCCATCACGCCCTGCAGCTTCACCGCGCCCCATTCGAACTGCACACGCGGCGGCGCTTCTTCGCCGGGCTGGTTGCCGCGCGGCCGCACGTAGCGCTGCACCGCGGCCGTCTTGCGCAGCACCGACACCGGGGCGTCGGCCGTGCCTTCGTCGGCACTGTCGAAATGCAGGTCGAAGTTCAGCGTGACCGAACCTTCGCCGGCCTGCTGGCGCGTGGGCGCGCCGGCCTGCGCGCCGCCCGCGCTGCGGTTGCTGAACTGCAGCCGCAGCGAGGCCGGGTTGAACTGCACCGCGTCGCCTTGCCCCACCGGCTGGTTGCTGGCGTTCAGCTCGGTGAGCGTGGCTTTCGCGAGCTCGGCCATCAGCCGCCCCCCGCCAGGCGCAGGCCTTCGTGCGCGATGCTGAGTTCTTCGATGGCGATTTCGCCCGTGCGGGCGTTCAGCTCGGGCCCGCGCAGCTTGGCGGGCAGGCCGCGCTCAAACGTCCAGGTGGCGCGCAGTTTCCGGTCGGGGCCCAGCACGCGCACCGTGCCGTCCACGCGCTGCAGCGGGCGCACGCCGTCCAGCGCGTCCATCATCCAGCGCCAGAAGCGGTCGTCCACGCGGCCGTCGGCACCCGTGCCCGGGCCGCCGTGGAACATGCCGCGCTTGAGCACAAGCAGGGGGTACTTGCCGCGGCCCAGGCGGCGGATGACGGCGTTGTTGCGGCCGCCTTCCAGCACGTCCTGCACGTCCATCTCGATTTCCAGGCCGCTCACTTCTTGAAAGCCGCCGTCGCACAGCGCCTGCCCGGCGTCGGGCGAAGACGCGGGGGCGTCTTGCGCCAAGCGCCGCCCACCCAGCGGGCTGGCCGGCGAGCGGCGCAGCTGCACCTCGAAGTTGAAGGCGGTGAGAAGTTCGGGGCCGGCCATGGCGTGGGTTCGGGCTTGGGCTCGGGTTTCAGACTTCCGCGGCCGCGAAGGCCGCAGGCGCCAGGCGCAGGCCGTCGTCGGCCAGGCTCAGGCGCACGACGATGAATTCCAGTGGCTCGGCCAGCGCCAGGCCGATGTCCACGCGCAGCTCGGCCTGGCGGCGCGGCTCGGCGGCCACGCGCACGAAGAAGGCTTCGCTTTCGCTGTTGCCGCGCAGCGCACCGCCTCGCCACAGCCGGCGCAGCAGGTTCTGCACCCACAGACGCACGTCTTCCACCAGGCCGGGGTTGAGCGGTTCGAAGACGAGCCAGGGCGCCTCACGCTGCAGCCAGCGCAGCAGCCAGTGCACCACGCGGCGCGAGGCCAGGGCGCGGTAGGCGCCGTTGCGGCTGAAGCTGCGTGCACCCACCAGCACCACGCCCTCGGCCTGCAGCAGGCCGAGGTTGATGCCCTCGGTGTGCAGCGCGTCGGCCTGGGCCGGGCTGTAGCGGGCCAGCGGCATCACCACCTGCTGCAGCACGCGCTGGGCGGGGCCGAAGGGCAGGCCGTCTTGCGCCTCGCGCGCGGCGATGACACCCGCCGCCGCGGCGCTGGGAGGCAGCGGCACCAGGCGGCCGGGCGCGCCGGGCAGGCCCGCTGCCGCGCCGCCGGCGGTGGTAAGCAGCCAGGGCGCGTAGGCCGCGGTGTCGGGGCTGTCTTCGGCTTCGAACGCGCGGCGCCAGGCCAGCATGGCGGTGGCCGAGAGGCCGGGCGGCACGTCCAGCAAGGCCAGCAGCGGCGCGCTGGTGGCACGGTGCGCCGCGAAGGCCACCAGCCGCTGCTGCAGGCCGACGATGCGTTGCAGTTCGTCGGCGCGGCGCGGGTCGAGTTGCAGGCCGGGGTAGGCCACCGGTGGCGGCGGCGTGCCGACCGTCCGCCCGGGCCGGCAGGGCGCGAAGGCGGCGCCGGCGGCATCGAGCAGCTCTTCCACCGGCGCGGCATCCCGTTCCAGGCCCAGCGGGTGGTAGAGGTCGGGCACGAGCAGCATCGCGGGCTCGTCCAGGCGGCGCAGTGCGTCTATGCCTTCGCCTGGGGGCTCATCGTGATCGGGTTCTTCGCGCCAGAAGCCCTCGGGGGCCAGCGGGTCGAAGAAGTCTTCCGGGTTCAGCGTTTCGAACTGGTCGGCGCCGCCGCCGAAAGCCAGGGTCTCGCTGCCCAGGCGGGTGGCATCGGTGGGCTGCAGAGCCCGCTCGGCCCAATCGGCCGCGGGCCACACCAGCTGCGATTGCCGGCAGAGTTCGGCCGCCAGCCAACGCGGGTGGCGCGGGTCGAGGCCGAGGCCGCTGTAGTTCTCCACGCTGAGGCCGTCGCCCAGGCGCAGCTGCACGGTGAGCAGCTCCACCCGTGCCGTGGCGCCCGGCAGGGCGCTGAAGCCTGGCACCCAGAGATCGGTCGCACCGCTGCGTTCACGCACCAGCGCTTCCACACGCGCCAGCTGCCACGGTGCCGCGCCGTCGCGCCAGCGCAGCAGGCTGCCCACGGGCAGGCGGGCCGCCGCGGTGCACAGCCAGCGGCTGCCGTCGTGGCGCAGCGGCGCGGCTTCGGTCTGCAGGGCCAGCGTGGCCTGCAGAGCATTGCCCCAGCCGCCTTCGTTGCGCGCCACCAGGCCCAGGCCGCCAGGCAGGGGCGGCCCGCCTTCGGCCTGCAGCAGCTGCAGCCGCGCCGTGGCGCTGGGCGCGGGCGTGCTGCGCGAGACGATGCGCATCACCCAGCAGCGCCGCCCGCCCTGGGCGAAAAACGTGGCCACCGCACGGCCCAGGTAGGCGCCGGCTTCCACTTCGCCGAACTGGCGGCGGTAGCTGTCCAGCCCGTCCACCGGTACCGCCACGCTGCGCTGGCGCGGGCGCAGCGGGTGCACCATGCTCGCGTCGGCCGGCCAGCGCGGGCCCAGCACGGGTTCACGCGCCGGCCCGCGCGGCGCCACGCCCACGAACACCGGCACGTCCAGCCGCAGCGGCCGTGCTGGCGGGGGCGTGAGGTGCTGCAGCTGCAGCCCGGGCAGGCGGTGGAAGTTCATGCGCCGCGGCTCACTCGAGGTCGATGCCTTCGTGCACGAGGTGCAGCTCTTCCATCGCCACCTCACCGCCACCTTTGCCCGCCAGCGTGGGGCCCACCCACTTCTTGGGCTGCGCCGAGCGCAGGATGTAGGTCAGCACCGGGTTGCGCGCTTCGTCGAGCAGGGAGATGGTCACCGTGCGGCGGTCGATCTCACCCTGGCGCACGCGGTTGAGCCACTGCCAGAGGTCCACGCTGCCGATGACACCGCGCTTGAGCACCACGTCTTCCTGCTTGTAGGTGTTGGGCAGCTTGCGGGCGGTGCTGACGGCGTCGTTGCCGGCGCGGTACTCGCTGTAGTTGACCTCGCTGCCCAGGCCCGAGACATCGGAGAAGCCGGCCACCGGGCCGGTGGTGTTGCCGTCGCCCAGGCTGACGAGGTAGTTGAAGGCGCCGTAGGGCGCGTCGCGCATCGTGGCCATGTGGTTTGCTCCTGCTTACTTGGCATCGGCCGTGAACTGGCCGACGCGGAAGACGACGAACTCCGCCGGGCGCACCGGCGCCACGCCCACCAGGCAGATGAGGCGGCCGTTGTCGAGGTCGTTCTGGGTCATGGTGCTGCGGTCGCAGCGCACGAAAAAGGCCTCTTCGGGCTTGCTGCCGAGCAATGCGCCATCGCGCCACATCACGAAGAGGAAGTCGGCCACGCTGCGCCGCAGGTTGGCCCACAGGCGCTCGTTGTTGGGCTCGAACACGGCCCATTGCGTGGCCTTGTCGATGCTGTGCTCCAGGTAGATGAAGAGCCGGCGCACGTTGACGTACTTCCACTCGGGGTCGCTGCTCATCGTGCGGGCGCCCCAGACGCGGTTGCCGCGCCCTTCGAAGAAGCGCAGGCAGTTCACGCCTTCGGGGTTCAGCACGTCCTGGCGCGGCTTGTTGATGTTCATCTCGAAGCGCGTGAGCCCGCGCACCACCTCGTTGGCCGGCGCCTTGTGCACGCCGCGTTCGATGTCGCTGCGCGCGTAGATGCCGCAGACGAAGCCCGAGGGCGGCAGCATCAGCCGCGGCTGCGGCTCGCCCGGCGCGGGCGAGGCCAGCGGGTCGAGGATCTCGATCCACGGGTGGTAGAGCGCGGCGTACTTGGTGTCGAAACGGCCGCGGAACTCGCGGATGGCGTTGATCGAGCTGCCCTCGGGGCCGTCTACCACGGCGATGCGGTAACGCGCACGTTCGGCGTGGCTGATGAGGCGGTCGGCCGCCTGGTCGGGGTTGGCCATGGCGCCGGCGTCGGGCGCGGCGACGATGGCGATGTCGTCGATCTCGGCCAGCGCTTCCAGGCCCGTGGCGCCGATGTCGGCGTCGTCGGGGTCGGCGGCGGCGCCGGCCAGGTCGTCGGGCAGCAGCGCGTCGCCGTCGTTGCCGCCGCTCAGGCGCACGCCAGGGGGGTTCTGCAGCGCGATGGCCAGCAGCGCGGGCTCGAAGCCGCCGCCGTCGTCCCAATCGAGGTAGATCGCGGCGTTCTGGTCTTGGGGGGTGTCGCGGTGCAGCACGGCGCCGATGTAGCGCGGCTGCAAGGCCGAGGTGGACAGCGCCTCGTACACATCCACGCGGCGCGGCGCCGCGGGGTTGCCGTGGCGCACGCTGACGCGCAACTCCACCAGCAGGATGAGCGTGCCGTTGGGCAGCGACACTGGCGCGCCACCGCCATTGCCCTGGAAACGCTGGCGGCCGTCGACATCGACGGTGACGACAAACAGCTGCCCAGGGATGAGCGCGGCGTTCGGCCCCGGCAGCACGGTGGTGGCGGCGGGCCAGGTCTCCACCAGCGCACCGGCGCGCAAGCCCTTGGCCTGCGCGCCCCAGGCGGCGCGGTTCAAGGGGTCGGGCGGCTGGCCGAGGGCCGGCGCGGCGTGCGTGAAGCCGAGGTTGCGGGTGCGCGTGACGGTGGTCTCCACCATCACCTCGCCGTCGTCGCCCGGCCAGCGCGCCACCCAGCGCGCGTTGCGGCCGGCCGCAGGCACCGTGAGCGCGGCCACGCCCCAGACGTCGGCATCACCTTCGCGCAGCGGGTTGTAGACCCGGCTCACGTAGAGCCGCTGCCCGCCGTTGTTGAAGTAGGCCCGCGCGGCGTGCGCCAGGTAGGGCAGGTGCGCCGTGCCATCCAGATCGAGCGGCTCCAGGCCGCCATAGACGGCTTCGAACTCGGTGAAGGAAGTGATCAGCCGCGGCTCGGGCCGCAGCGGCCCACCCGGGTACTGCACCGGGCCGTAACGCGTGAGGCCCACCATGCCGGTGGTGCTGGTCGACACCCCCTCGATGGACTTCGAGCGGAAGCTGGTTTCTTCGACATAGACGCCGGGGGCGAGGTATTCGGGCATCTCGGGGCTCCTTCGGGGCAGGGGGTCGGGCAGGGGTGGGGCTCAGGGTGCGAGCAGGTGTTCGTGCGCCGGCCCGCTGTTGGGGCCGCCGAAGACCACGGTGCGGGCCACGGTCACGCGGCGGTCGTACGCGGCGGGCCAGTCGGTCGGCGGCGGGGCGTCGAGCGCCACCACGTGGGCGGGCTCGGCGCTGAGGTCGTCGAAAGGCCTTTCGTGCGGCGGCGGGTTGCGGCGCGCGGCGATGTGCACCTCGATCTGGGCATCGGCCGGGCTGGGCGTGTTGGGCGCCAGCAGGCCGGCGGGGTAGCGCAGCAGCAGGGCGTACTCGCCGCGTTCGTCGGCCTGGGTGTGGCCCAGCACGGCGCTGCCGCGCATCGCCACCAGGCGGGACCAGCGGGCCGGGCGCGCGTCGGCGGCGCCGGTGCCCAGCTGCACACGGCCGCGCAGCACCGTGGCGCTGGCGTCGAAGCCGTGGTTGGGGCCGGGAAAGAGTCGCAAGGCGAGCGAGCTCTCGCGCCCGGGCCGGGGCCGCGGGCGAAAGCCGGGGGCGGGCAGGGCGGGCGCGGTTTCGGCCAGGTCCATGCGCACGCGGCGCGGGCCGCTGCGGTGCGGGGCCTCGCCTTCGGTGGCTGCCGCGCCGGGCAGGTTTTCGTGCACCAGCAGGTCGAGCGTGCGGGGCAGCGGGTCGTCCAGACGCGTGCAGCGGTCCCACAGGCGCGCAAAGGCACCGGCATCGGCCAGGCTGTAGCGCCCATCGCCTTTGGGCTGCAGCAACAGATCGGCCGCCAGCGGGCCGATGGCCAGCAGGCGCACCTGCAGTGGTGCCAGCAATGGCTGGCCGCTGAGGGCGTCTACACACTGCACGCCGACGGCCAGGCGGTGCTGCACACGGGCCAGTTCGGGCCCGGCGCTGAGCAGCAGGCCCGGGCTCACCGCTGCACCTCGGCGCGCAGGCTGTGCAGGCGCACCTGCGCGTCCAGCACCGGCAGCGGCGCAGGCGGGCGGCGGCCGTCGATGCGCACGACACGCGCGCAGTACGGCACGCTGAGCTGGTGGTCGACCGGCAGGGTGTCGAAGATGCGCATCAGCGCCTCGGTGGGCAGGTCTTCGATGCCGAGGTACACGGCCTCCTGCGCTTCCCAGCCGGGCTCGTCGGCCGGCAGCCCGGCCGGTGCCAGCAGCAGCGGGCCGGTGAGCACGGGGGTGGCTTCCAGCGCCTGCATCGCGCGGCCGAGCAGTCGCTGCTCGGTGGCGGCGTCGCCGCCCCAGGCCGTGAGCAGGTAGTGCAGGTTCAGCGGCAGCCGGCCGCGGCCTTCCACCGAGCCCACCGCCGACCAGCTGGCGCGCACCGACTTGTCGACATCGATGCGGTAGAGGTAGAGCGTGACCAGCGGCGTGGGGTTGGTGGCCTCGCCAATTTCCTGCAGCCGGCGTGTGTTGACGAGTTCCACCGGCACGGCCGGCGGTGCGCCGGGGGCGTCTTCGTCGATCAGCGGCGAGCGTTCGGCAAAACCCGCCAGCAGCAGGCGCTGCAGGCTCATGCCGGTGGCGGTGATGGCGGCCAGGCCGCTCATGGCGGGCCCTCGCGCGGCGCGGCCGCAGCAGGGATGGTGAGGTCGGCCGTCCGTGCCGCCGGCAAGGCCGCTGTCGAGGCAACGGTGGGGGCGGGCCGGCGGTAGCGCACACGGCCGTCGGTGGCCGGCAGGCGTTCGAGCAGGCCGCGCGCGCTGAGGCTGTCGAGGGCCAGCACCACCAGCTGCGGCGCGTGCCGCCCCTGCAGCCACCAGCGCGCGATGCCGTCCGGCGTATCGCAGGCGTGGGGGTTGTCGCTGGTGTAGCGACGCAGGGCTTCGATCACGGTCTCGACCTCGTCCTTCGGTGGCATGGCCACGCCTGTACCGCAAGAGCGGTGCCAGCACGGCCTGCCCAGGGCGCAGGGCGCGCGCGTGGCTTGGAGCAGGACGGTCTTGTCCTCGGTGCTAACCCGCAAGCTGCAGGGCGTCTGCCCTGGGTGGTGCATGGCCAGGGCACGGCTCGCCGGGGCAGGACGAGGATGTCCGGGTGCGCGCGGTTTTGTCCCGGTGCGTCGCGCTGCGCACGAGCAAACAAAACGGCCGGCGAGTGGCCGGCCGTCAGGTTCATGGGGCCGCAGGGCCCGGCGCTCAGTGTGGCGCGCGGAAGCTGCTGGATTCGATGCTGTAGCGGCGCATCAGCTCGAAGAAGGCGCGGCGGTTCTTGCCGGCTTCGCTGGCCGCGTGGGTGACGTTGCCGGCATGGCGGCTGAGCAGTTCTTCGATGTAGCGGCGTTCGAATTCCTGCACCAGGCGAGCCTTGGCTGCGCGCAGCGAGAGGCCCGTGGCGCCGGCCTCGGGCGCAACAACAGCCCCGTCGCCGGCGCTGTTGGCAAGCTCGCTCTCGGGCGGCACACGCTCGCCATCGATTTCGATGTCGTCGGCCTGCAGGCAACTGCCGCGCGCCAGGAGTGCGGCGCGTTCAAGCACGTGGGCCAGTTCGCGCACATTGCCCGGCCAGTGGTGGGCCATCAGGCGCGCCTGTGCGCAGGTGGCCAGCGTGTGGCCGGCGCTGGCGTAGCGCTGCAGGAAGTGGTTGGCCAGCAGGGGGATGTCGGCCGCACGTTCACGCAGCGGCGGCAGCGCAAGCGAGAGCACGTTCAGGCGGTAGTACAGGTCTTCGCGGAAGCCGCCTTGCTGCGCCATCTCACGCAGCGGCCGGTTGCTGGCGGCCACCACGCGCACATCGGCGTGGTGCACGGTGTTCGAGCCCACGGCGCGGTATTCGTGCTCTTGCAGAAAACGCAGCAGCTTGGCCTGCGCGGGCAGGGGCAGGCAATCGATGTCGTCGAGAAAGAGCGTGCCGCCTTCGGCCTCGGCCACCAACCCCGGGCGGCTGCTCTGGGCCGAGGTGTAGGCGCCGCGCACGTGACCGAAGAGTTCACTCTCCAGCAGATCGACCGGGATGGCCCCGCAGTTCACCGCCACCCAGGGCCGCGGCGCGCGCGGCGAGAGGTAGTGGATGGCCTGCGCAAAAACCTCCTTCCCGGTGCCGGTTTCGCCCTGGATCAAAACCCCCGCCGGGCAGGCGGCGTAACGCGGCAGCTTGGCCACCTGGGCCAGGAAGGCCGGGTGCTGGCCCACGAAGCCCGGCAGCGCGGGGGCGCCGAGGGCCGATGCAGGCGGGGCGTGGTGGGCGGTGCGGGAACTCATCGGGGGGTGGGCACTTCAAGCGCCGACGGGGCCGTGGCGTGACGCACTGTAGGCAGCGCTGGCCGCGCTGACACCCCCTAGCACCGCAGGCTGCGAAGCCGAAGTCGTTGCGGCTTGTTGCCGCAGGCAGCCCGCCCGGTGCGCGGTACTGGCAGCCTCAAGTCGGCGTGGCTTTGCCCCGTGGGGCCGCACGCGGCGGGGCCGCCATGCCGGCCAGGTGCACGTCCACCACCGCCAGGCCGATCTTGGGCAGGTCGAAGCCCTCGGGGTCGAGCAACCAGTTGGTGAGCACGCCCTCGATCACCAATTGCAGGCCCACGGCCAGCTGCGCGGCCGGCACCGCGGCCACCACCTCGCCCCGCTGCTGGCCGCGGCGCAGCAGTTGCTCCGCGGGCTGGCGGAAGGTGCTGCGCATCTGGATGCGGCGCAAGCGCACGGCGTCGAGTTCATCGACGTACTCGACCTTGTGCATCGAGATGTCCATGATGCGCCGCAGCGACTCGCAGCCCATCGCCGTGGCGAAGAGGTCCTGCGCGCGCTGACGCAGGCGCGCGAGCACGGGCCGGTCGTCGTCCACGGACAGCTGGGCTTCGGCGACCTCCATCGGCAGCACCACGCGGTCCATCATGGCGATGAAGACGTCGCTCTTGTCCTTGAAGTGCCAGTAGATGGCGCCGCGCGTGACGCCCGCGGCCGAGGCGATGTCCTGCAGCGACGTGCGAGAGACACCCTGGCTGTAGAACAACCGTTCCGCCGCGTCCAGGATGCTGGCGCGGGTGGCTTCGGCGTCTTCTTTGGTTTTGCGGACCATGGTGGTGGGTGGTGGCTCGTGCGGGTGGCGCTGGCGATTTTCCAACCCCTTAATCATACATTCACGAATGTATGTATACTGCCGCACCGAACGCCGCAGGTCTCTCGTGGTGAACCCGCAGCCCCGCAGCCCCGCAGCCCCGCCTGCCAGCCATCGCCGCAGGTCAAGGTGGCCCGCCCGGCCCGAGACGCTCGCAGCGCCGACATTGCCCATCCAAGGTAGCCCTTCATGCCTCCACTTCACTCCGACCAGAACCGTGTTGCCACGCCGCGTGGCACCGCGCTCGTCACCGCACTCGCCGCAGCCTTCTTGCTGGCCGCCTGCGGCGGGCAGCAACCCGGTGCCGCCGCGGGCGCCGGCGGCACACCGCCGCCCCCGCCCGTGGGCGTGGTGACCGTGGCCCCGCAGACCGTGGCCCTGCAGACCGAACTGCCCGGCCGTGTCGAGGCACAGCGTGTGGCGCAGGTGCGTGCGCGGGTGACGGGCGTGGTGCTGCAGCGCCAGTTTCGCGAGGGCAGCGAGGTGCGCGCTGGCGCGCCGCTCTTCCTGATCGACCCCGCGCCTTACCAAGCCGCGCTCGACAGCGCGCTGGCGCAGCAGCAGCGTGCCGAGGCCGTGCTGGCCCAGGCCACCGCCACCGCCGAGCGCTACAAGCCGCTGGCCCAAGCGCAGGCCATCAGCCGCCAGGATGACGTCAACGCGCAAGCGGCGCAGAAAACCGCGCAGGCCGATGTGGCTGCGGCCAAGGCCGCTGTGCAATCGGCGCGCATCAACCTCGGCTACACGCAGGTGACCGCACCCATTGCCGGCCGCATCGGCCGTGCGCTGGTCACCGAAGGTGCGCTGGTCAGCGCCGGCGAGGCGACGCAGCTGGCGCTCATCCAGCAGACGAGCAGCGTCTACGTGAACTTCACGCAGAGCAGCAGCGAGATGCTCGCTTTGCGCAAGGCCATCGCCGGCAAGCAGCTGCGCAGGAGCGCCGGTGACACCGTGGCCGTGAGCGTGGTGCTGGAAGACGGCAGCGTGCTGCCGCAGCCCGGCCGCCTGCTCTTCAGCGACCTGAGCGTGGACGCCACCACCGGCCAGGTGACGCTGCGTGCCGAGGTGCCCAACACCGACGGCCAGCTGCTGCCCGGCCAGTACGTGCGTGTGCGCCTGGCGCAGGCCGAGCTGCCGGACGGGGTGCTGTTGCCGCAGCAGGCCGTCACGCGCACGCAGCAGGGCGACACCGTGCTCGTGGTCGGCGAGGGCAACAAGCCCGGCCCGCGGCCGGTGAAGATCCGCCAGGGCCAGAACGGCCACTGGGTGGTGACCGAAGGCCTGAAGGCCGGCGACCGCGTGATCGTGGACGGTTTCCAGAAGATGTTCGTGCCCGGTGCGCCCGTCACGCCCGTGCCCTGGACGCCTGTCGGGGCTGCATCAGCCCCGGCGGCCGCGGCCTCGAAGTAAGCGGAGCCGCAGACCATGGCACGCTTTTTCATCGACAGGCCCATCTTCGCGTGGGTCGTGGCGCTTTTCATCCTGGTGCTGGGCGGTGTCTCCATCACGCAGCTGCCGGTGGCGCAGTACCCGCCGGTGGCGCCGCCTTCCATCGTCATCACCGCGGTCTACCCCGGTGCTTCGGCGCAGACGCTGGAAGACAGCGTGCTGGCCGTCATCGAACAAGAGATGAACGGCGCGCCTGGTCTCATCTACGTGGAGAGCGTGGCGCAGGCCAACGGCAGCGGCACCATCACGCTGAGCTTCGAGCCCGGCACCAACGCCGATCTGGCGCAGGTGGAGGTGCAGAACCGCTTGGGGCGCGCCACGCCGCGCCTGCCCTCGGCCGTCACGCAGCAGGGCGTGCGCGTGGACAAGTCACGCGCCAACTTCCTGCTGTTTGCCATCCTGTCCAGCACCAACCCGGCCTACGACCCCGTGGCGCTGGGCGACTACGCCGCGCGCAACGTGCTGCCCGAGCTGCAGCGTGTGGCCGGCGTCGGCCAGGCCCAGCTCTTCGGTACCGAACGCGCCATGCGCATCTGGGTCGACCCGGCCAAGCTGCAGGGCTACAAGCTCAGCAGCGCCGAGGTGGTGGCCGCCATCCGCGCGCAGAACGCGCAGGTGCCGGCCGGCGCCATCGGCGAGCTGCCCAACGTGGCAGGGCAGGGCATCGCGGCCACCGTGGTGGTGAGCGGCCAGCTCGGCACCGTGGAGCAGTTCGGCAACGTGCTGCTGCGCGCCAACCGCGATGGCAGCACCGTGCGGCTGCGCGACGTGGCCCGCATCGAACTCGGCGCCCAGACCTACGCAACCTCGGCGCGGCTGAATGGCAAGCCGTCCACCGGCATCGGCGTGCAGCTCTCGCCCACCGGCAACGCGCTGGCCACGGCCTCGGCCGTGCGCGCCAAGATGGAAGAGCTCAAGCGCTTTTTCCCTGCAGGCGTGAGCTACAGCGTGCCTTACGACAGCTCGCGTTTCGTGAAGATCTCCATCGAGCAGGTGGTGATCACGCTGCTGGAAGCGGTGGCGCTGGTCTTCCTGGTGATGTTCGTCTTCCTGCAGAACTTCCGCTACACGCTGATTCCCACGCTGGTGGTGCCGGTGGCCCTGCTGGGGACCTTCGGCGTGCTGCTGGCTTTGGGCTTCTCGATCAACGTGCTCACCATGTTCGGCATGGTGCTGGTGATCGGCATCGTGGTGGACGACGCCATCGTGGTGGTGGAGAACGTCGAACGCATCATGAGCGAAGAAGGCCTGCCGCCGCGTGAAGCCACGCGCAAGGCCATGGGGCAGATCTCCGGCGCCGTGATCGGTGTGACGCTGGTGCTGATCGCGGTGTTCGTGCCGCTGGCCTTCTTCTCGGGCAGCGTGGGCAACATCTACCGCCAGTTCTCGGCCGTGATGGTGGCCAGCATCGCGTTTTCGGCCTTCCTGGCGCTGAGCCTCACGCCGGCACTGTGCGCCACGCTGCTCAAGCCCGTGCAGGCCGGCCACCACCATGAAAAGCGCGGCTTCTTCGGCGCCTTCAACCGCGTCTTCAACCGCACCACCCAGGGCTACGAGAGCATGGTGGCGCGCATGCTGAACAAGTCGCTGCGCTACCTCGTGATCTACGGCGCCATCATCGGTGTCGTGGTTTTTGTCTACGCGCGCTTGCCGGCCAGTTTCCTGCCGCAGGAGGACCAGGGCAACCTCATCGTCAACGTGCAGCTGCCACCCGGTGCCACGCAAGAGCGCACACGCGCTGCGATGGAGCAGGTGGAGGCCTTCATGCTCAGGCAGCCCGAGGTGGAGAGCATGGTCGGCGTGCTGGGCTTCAGCTTCAGCGGCCAGGGCCAGAACGCCGCGCTCGCCTTCGTCACGCTGAAAGACTGGGACTTGCGCCCCAAGCCCGAAAACAGCGCGCAGGCTTTGGCCGGCCGGGCTTTCGGTGCGCTGATGGGTGTGCGTGATGCCTTCATCTTCCCGCTGAGCCCGCCGCCGATTCCTGAGCTGGGCCAGGCCTCGGGCTTCACCTTCCGCCTGCAAGACCGCGCCGGCCTCGGCCACGACGCGTTGGTGGCCGCGCGCAACCAGTTGCTGGGGATGGCCAGCCAAAGCAAGGTGCTGACGCAAGTGCGCCCCGACGGCCTGGAAGACGCGCCGCAGCTGCAGATCGACATCGACCGCGACAAGGCCGCTGCATTGGGCGTGGGTTTCGACAGCATCAGCAACGCCATTGGCACCGCGCTGGGCTCGAGCTATGTCAATGACTTCCCGAGCGCCGGCCGGCTGCAACGTGTGGTGGTGCAGGCCGACGCCCCGGCCCGCATGCAGCCCGAAGACCTGCTCAAGCTGAGCGCCAGCAATGCGCAGGGCGAACCGGTGCCGCTGAGCGCTTTCGCCACCACACGCTGGGTGACGGGCGCCATGCAGACCGTGCGCTACAACGGCTACCCGGCCATGCGCATCGGCGGCAGCGCCGCGCCGGGCTACAGCACGGGCGACGCCATCGCCGAGATGGAGCGTCTGGCGGCACGGCTGCCGCAGGGCTTCGGCTACGAGTGGACGGGGCTGTCGCGGGAAGAGAAGCTCGCGGGGGCGCAGGCCTTCGTTCTTTACGGCTTCGCCATCCTGGCGGTTTTCTTGTGCCTGGCGGCGCTGTATGAAAGCTGGAGCATCCCGTTCTCGGTGATCCTGGTGGTGCCGCTGGGCGTGCTGGGGGTGGTGCTCGCCACGCTGTTCCGCGGGTATGCAAACGACGTGTACTTCCAGGTCGGCCTCATCACCATCATCGGTCTGAGCGCCAAGAACGCGATCCTGATCATCGAGTTCGCCAAAGACCTGCAGGCCCAGGGCAAGAGCGCGGTGGACGCCGCGCTGGAAGCGGCTCACCTGCGGTTCCGCCCCATCGTGATGACCTCGCTGGCCTTCATCCTGGGCGTGCTGCCGCTGTTCTTCGCCAGTGGCGCGGGCTCGGCCAGCCAGCGCGCCATCGGCACTGGCGTGGTCGGCGGCATGATCACCGCGGTGGTGCTGGCGGTGTTTTTCGTGCCGGTGTTCTTCGTCGTCGTGCGGCGTTTTTTCAAGCCCAAGGTGCCCGGCACCTGGGGCGTCAACACGCCCGAGGAGGCCAAGTGATGTCGCGCCGCTGGAACCCTGTTTCGCAACGCCCGCAGGTGCTGCTGCCCTTGTTGTCGTCGATGCTATTGGCGGCCTGTTCGTTCGCGCCTGTGCACCAGCGCCCGGCGGCGCCGGTGGCCGAGGCCTTTCCGCAGGCCGGTGCGGGCACCGGCACGCCGGCTGCCGAGCTGGCCTGGCAAGACTTTTTCGCCGATGCCCGGCTGAAAGCGCTGGTGGACCTGGCACTGCTGAACAACCGCGATCTGCGCATTGCGGTGCTCAACGTCGAGCAGGCGCGTGCGCAGCTGGGGGTGCAGCGCGCCGACCAGCTGCCCACCGTCAACGCGGGTGTCAGCGGCAGCCGCGCGCCGACGGGCAACAGCTACTCGCTGGGCCTGCAGATCACGGCCTTCGAGCTCGACCTGTTCGGCCGCGTGAAAAACCTCAGCGAGGCCGCGGTGGCGCGTTACCTGGCCACCGACGAAGGCCGGCGTGCCGCCCAGGCCAGCCTGGTGGCCGCCGTGGCCTCGGCCGACCTGGCCTTGCGCGCCGACGACGAACTGCTGGCCTTGACCCAGCGCACGCTGGCTTCTCGCGAGGAGGGGCTGCGGCTCGTGAAGCTGCGCTTCGACGGCGGTGTGGCGGCCGAGCCCGAACTGCGCAGCGCCGAATCGCTGGTGGCCGCGGCGCGTGTCGGCCTGGCTGCCTTGCAGCGCCAGCGCAGCCAGGACAGCAACGCGCTGGCCCTGCTGCTGGGCCAGCCGCTGCCGGCCGACCTGCCTGCGGCCGCACCGCTGCAGCAGCTGCGCCTGGCCGAGCTGCCGGTGGGGCTGCCTTCTGAAGTGCTGCTGCAACGCCCCGACGTGCGCCAGGCCGAGCAGCAGCTGGTGGCGGCCAACGCCAACATCGGCGCGGCACGCGCGGCGTTTTTCCCGCGCATCTCGCTCACCGGCAGCGCAGGTTTTGCGAGCAACCAGCTCAGCGGCCTGTTCGACAACACCGCCTGGACCTTCGCGCCGCAGTTGCTGCAGCCCCTGTTCGACAGCGGCCGCAACAGCGCCAACCTGGCGGTGGCACAGGCGGCGCGTGACATCGCCGTGGCCAGCTACGAAAAGACAGTGCAGACCGCCTTCCGCGAAGTGGCCGATGCGCTGGCCGGCCGTGCCACGCTGGGTGAGCAGCTGGCGGCGCAGCAGGCCCAGGCCGATGCCGAGGCGCGGCGCCTGGCGCTGGCCGAGCAGCTGTTCAGCGGCGGCGTTGCCAACGCACTGGAACGGCTGGACGCCGAACGGTCCGCGCTGGCCGCACGCCAGGCCGTGGTGCAGCTGCAGTTGGCGCGGCTGCAGAACGCGGTGCAGCTGTACCGCGTGCTTGGCGGCGGCGCGCCGCCACCTGCGGCGGGCTGACCGCGCCGCGGCCGGGGCGGAGCGACGCGGCAGAATCGGCCACCGGCGCCGGGAGTGGCGCCGCTTGCCCCCGGCCGCGGCCGGGACGGAGGCTTGTCCCATGCACACGTCCACCACGCCCACCCAGCCCACCGCGGCCGATCTGCCACCGGCCCTGACGCGCCTGCTCGTCAAGGAAGGCGTCTCCTTGGGCTGCCTGTCCTTCGAAGAACGCCTCATGGCGCTGGGCTGGGTCTGGGCGGGCCTGCCGGCTGGGCTGGTGGCCCCCGAAGCCGCCGTGAACGTGGCGCTGAAAAGCCAGCTGGCCGGCCCGGCGCGTTTTCTCGATGTCGACCACGTCGAACTGCGCCGCTGGCTGGTGGACGGCGGCTGGTTGCAGCGCGACGGGTACGGCCGTGAATACCGGCGCGTGCTGCCCTGCCTGCCCGAAGCCGCCGCCGTGGCGGCGCAGTTGCAGGCCGTGGACACGGCCGCCAGCGCCGCGGCCCTGCGCGCCGCTCGCGAGGCCGAGCGCGCCTCGCGCCGCGCGCACTGGCAGCAGCAGGCGGCAGCCCGCCCCCAGGACGGGGCGCCAGCTTGAGCACGCCCAGCGACGAATTCGTGATGCGCCTGGCCCTCGACCAGGCGCACAACGCCTGGCTGGTGGGCGAAGTGCCGGTGGGCGCCGTGATCGTGCGGCCGGGGCCCGAGGGGCCCCAGGTCATCGCCACCGGCTACAACCGGCCCATCACCACGCACGACCCCACGGCACACGCCGAGATCGTGGCGCTGCGCCACGCCGCCACGCTGGTGGAGAACTACCGCTTGCCGGATTGCGAGCTCTTCGTGACGCTGGAGCCTTGTGCGATGTGCGCGATGGCCCTGATGCACGCGCGCTTCAAGCGGGTGGTGTTCGGCGCGCCCGACCCCAAGACTGGCGCTGCCGGCTCGGTGGTGGACCTGTTTGCGCAAGGTCAGCTCAACCACCACACGGCGGTGCAGGGCGGGGTGCTGGCCGACGAGTGCGGGCAGCTGCTGCGCAGCTTCTTTGCCGAGCGCCGCGCGCAGCAGCGTGCCGAACGTGACGCTGCACGGGCACCGCAGGCCCAGGCCCAGGCCGAAGCCGAGCCCGACCACGCTGCGGCCGGCGCACCCGACGTCCCAGACGATCCCATCCCCGCCGGTGACGCCACCGAGCTGCCGCACGAAGTGCTGGCGGTGCTGCCACCGCGCTGAAAGCCCGAACCATGACCACGACCCTCACGCTCTACGCGCCCGCCGGGGCGCTGCCCAAGGCCGCCGGCCTTCGCCTGGCCGCGCGCCGCCTGCAGGGCCTGGGTTTCAGCGTCAGCATCGACGAAGCGGCTCTGGCCCGCCACCAGCGGTTTGCCGGCGATGACGACACCCGCCTGGCCGCCATCCACCGCGTGGCGCTGGCCGCGCCCTCGGTGGCGCTGGCCGTGCGCGGCGGCTACGGCTGCACGCGCCTGCTCGACCGCATCGACTGGCCGCTGCTGGCGCGCAGCGTCGAGCACGGCACCCGCTGGGTGGGCTTCAGCGACCTCACGGCCCTGCAACTGGGCCTGCTGGCCCACAGCGGCCACGAGAGCTGGGCCGGCCCCACGGCGGTGGAGAGCTTCGGCCGCACCGAGGCCGAAGGCGGTGTCGACGAAGTCACCCGCGATTGTTTTGTCGAGGCCATGGGCGGTGAGCTCGAGGCCGTGGGTTTCCGCACCGAAGCGGGCTACGACGGGCTGGCCGCCAGCGGCAAACTTTGGGGCGGCAACCTCGCGATGGTGTGTTCGATGCTGGGCACGCCGCACTGGCCGCGCATCAGCGGCGGCATCCTGTTCCTGGAAGACGTGGGTGAGCACCCGTACCGGGTCGAACGCTGCCTGCTGCAACTGCACCAGGCCGGCGTGCTGGCGCGGCAGAAAGCGGTGTTGCTGGGCCACTTCAGCGAGTGGAAAAAGTCGCCGCTGGACCGCGGCTATTCGCTCAAGACGGTGGTGGCCCACCTGCGTTCGGTGACGCCCACGCCCGTGCTGACCGGGCTGCCCTTCGGCCATCTGCACCCGCGCGTGTGCCTGCCGGTGGGCCGGCGTGTGCAACTGGCGGTGCAGGGCCGCGACGCCTTCGTCGGCTGGTGAAGGCACTGCGGGGCCAACGACCCTGCTGTCACTGCCGGTATTCCAGGGCGCTGGGCCTGCGGCCCCGGCAGGTGTGTTGCACGAGGCCAACGTTGCAGGGCGATGACAGGCTCGGTGGAAACCCAAGCCCGGCCCCCGTCCCCCCTAAGAAAATTGGGGATAAGCCCTTGATATTCAACAACTTGCGGATGCCGCCGGCGCCTGGCTGTGCCGGCAAACGCTGACGCCGAGCCCTCATCTGCGGGCCGACCCGGGCCGAGCGCCGGGATCCTTCACGTGACAATAAGTTCACACGATGCCTGCGCGGGGGTCGTGCGTGCCCGTTCGGGCGCGCGACAGACGCCGCGGCGAGTGAATTGACTGAGCAACCACCTCACCAGGAGTCCGATTCACATGTTCAAGAAGACCAAAGTCTGCACCGGCGCCCTCGTGGCACTGGGCGGCGCGTTGTTGGCGACGTCGATGCCCGTCGTCGCCCAGACCGCCGAACGTATCGAGATCACCGGCTCGCGCATCCGTACCCTGGGTGCGGTGTCGAACAGCCCGATCTCCAGTGTCAGCGCTGCCGATCTCAACACCACCCAGCCGGTGGCCGTTGAAGAAGTCGTGCGCAGCCTGCCGGCCACCACGCCTGCCATTGGCGCCAACACCAACAACGGCTCGGGCGGTGGTGCCACCATCCAGCTGCGTGGCCTGGGTACGAACCGCACCCTGGTGCTGGTCAACGGCCGCCGCATGGTGCCGTTCAACCTGGCGGGCGTGGTCGACACGAACTCCATCCCGGTGTCGCTGCTGGAGCGTGTGGACATCGTCACCGGCGGCGCCTCGGCCGTGTACGGCGCTGACGCCGTGGCCGGTGTCGTGAACTTCGTGCTGCGCAAGAACTTCCAGGGCGTGGAAGCCTCGGGCTCCTACGGTGTTTCCGAAGAAGGCGACGCCAAGCGTTACCGCACCGACCTGACCCTGGGCGCCGGCTTTGCCGAAGGCAAGGGCAACGTTGCGCTGAGCGTCGGCCAGGCCAAGACCAACCCGCTGACCCAGGGCGAGCGCCCGTTCAGCATCTTCTCGATCACCTCGACGAGCGGCAATCCCGGTGGTTCGGGCACCACGGTGCCCTCGGCCTTCACGATCGCCCGTCCGTCCACCATCCCCGCTGCCGACTGGAACGCCGGCCTGAACGGCGCACTGCCGGGCAGCCGCCAGATCAACCCGGCCACGGGCACCCTGGGCGCCGCCAACGCGGTGACGCCTTACAACTTCAACCCGCCCAACTACTTCATCACGCCGCTGGATCGCACCCAGATGACGGCGTTGGCCGAGTACACGATCAACGACTACGCCCAGGTCTATGCCGACCTGTTCTACACGCGTTCGAAGGTCGAGTTGAACCTGGCTGCCACGGGCACCTTCAACAACCTGTACGACGTGCCCATCGGCAACCCGTACATCCCTGCAGCCATGCGCGACCAGCTGTGCGCGGCCTACCAGATCGCGGCCGCTGGCTGCGTGGCCGGTGCCGGCGGCACCACCATCGTTCAGATGCAGATCAACCGCCGCATCACCGAGATCGGCCCCCGCATCAACGACTTCGACAACGAGACCTCGCAGTACACGGTGGGCGTGAAGGGCACGCTGCCCTTCCTGACCAACTGGGGCTACGACGCCTACATGAGCAGCGGCCGCGCCTTCCAGGTCAGCACCCGCGTCAACTGGGGCTCGCTGGCCCGTTCGCGCCAGGCGCTGAACGCGCTGAGCACCACCGCCTGTACCAACACCGCCAACGGCTGCGTGCCGCTGAACGTGTTCGGCGCCGAAGGCAGCATCACGCCGGCGATGCTGGCCTTCTTCAACGTCAACGCCATCCAGCAGCAGACGGTGACGCAGAAGGTCTACTCCGCCAGCTTCTCCGGCGACCTGGGTTTCATCAAGAGCCCGCTGGCCAAGGCCCCCATCTCGCTGGCCATCGGTGCCGAGCAGCGCACCACTTTCGGTGGCAACGCGTCTGACGGCCCGTCGCAGATCCAGGGTGAAGTGCTGGGTACCGGCGCACCGCTGCCTGACCGCAACGGCACGCTGAAGCTCGACGAAGGTTTCTTCGAAGCCATCATCCCGGTGCTCGCCGACTTCCCGGGCGCCAAGTCGCTGAACCTGGAAGCGGGCTTCCGCAGCACCAAGTTCACGTCGGGCAACGCCAGCAAGAACTACGACAGCTGGAAGTACGGCGGCGAGTGGACCCCGATCAAGGGCCTGCGTTTCCGTGCGATGAAGCAGCGCGCCACCCGCGCGCCCAACGTCAACGAGCTCTATGCACCGGTGGTGTCGGGCCTGGCGAACCTGCAGGTCGACCCCTGCGCCGGCACGAACATCAACGCGGCGGCGGCAGGCACGGCGGGTACGCTGTCCAACCTGTGCGTGCAGACGGGCGTGCCTCTGGGTCAGGTGGGCGCTGTGCCGCAGCCGTCGGCCGGCCAGATCAACGTGGTGGCCGGTGGCAACCCGAACCTGGGGCCTGAAGAAGCCGACACCTCGACCGTCGGTTTCGTGTTCGAGCCTGACTTCGTGCCGGGCCTGTCGGTCTCGCTGGACTACTACCAGATCACGATCAACAAGTCGGTGAGCGCCGCGACGGCACCGCAGGTGATCAACGGCTGCTACACGACGGCGCTGAACCCGGGCCTGGGCTTCAACTCGCTGTGCGGTCTGATCGGTCGCAGCCCGATCGACGGCACCTTCAACGGTGGCACCGCGCCTGGCGTGAACACCTCGACGTCGAACCTCGGCACCGACTGGACCGCCGGCTACGACCTGGAAGTGCGTTACCGCCTGCCGCTGCGCAGCCTGGGTCTGGACGCCAAGTGGGGCCGTGTTGACCTCGCCCTGAGCGCCAACCAGGTGACGAAGTACGAGTTCCAGACCATCCCCGGCGTGCCTCTGCTGGATTGCCTGGGCTACTACGGCACGAGCTGCGGCGGTCCGAACTACAAGACCAAGTTCACGCAGCGCGGCAGCTGGAACGTCGGTGACTGGAACTTCGCCTACAACTGGAAGTACGTGGGCAAGGTCATCGAGGAGCCGGGCGGCACGGTGTACCGTCCTGAGTTCTCGACGGTCAAGGCCTACAGCTACGTCGATCTGACGATGGACTGGAACGTCACCAAGAACCTGAAGCTGAAGCTGTCGGTGGCCAACGCCTTTGACAAGAAGCCGCCGGAAGTGGGCAGCACGATCGGCACCACCGCGACGAACAGCGGCAACACCTTCCCGTCGTACTACGACGTGGTCGGCCGCGCCTACACCATCGGCGCCACGCTCAAGTTCTGATCAGGAACCTGCAGCGAAACCAAGAAGGCGGGCCTCGGCCCGCCTTTTTTCTTGCTCCCTACAATCTGAGGCGACATGCGCATCCTCATTGCCAACGACGACGGTTATCTCGCCACCGGCCTGGCCGCTCTGGTGCAAGCCTGCGAGGGTCTCGGTGAGATCACCGTCTTCGCCCCGGAGCAGAACGCCAGCGGCACCAGCAACGCGCTGACCCTGGGCCGTCCGCTCAACATCTTCCAGGCCAAGGGCGCACGCGGCCACGCCGTGCACGTGGTCAACGGCACGCCGTCTGACTGTGTGCACCTGGCCCTCACGGGCGTGCTGGGCCAGCGGCCCGACCTGGTGCTCTCGGGCATCAACAACGGCGCCAACATGGGCGACGACACGCTGTACTCCGGCACCGTGGCCGCGGCGATGGAGGGCTACCTGTTTGGTGTGCCGGCCATCGCCTTCTCGCAGGCCGAGAAGGGCTGGGGCGAGATCGACGCTGCGGCCGCCACCGCGCGGACCATCGTCGAGCAGGTGCTGGCGCAGGCCCGCCTGGACGGCCCGCCCTGGCTGCTGAACGTGAACATCCCCAACCGCGCCGATGCGCTGCAGCTTCCGCGTGTCGTCACGCGCCTGGGGCGCCGCCATGCCAGCGAGCCCGTCATCCGACAGACCAACCCGCGCGGCGAACCCATCTACTGGATAGGCCCGGCCGGTGACGCCCGCGAGTGCGGCGAGGGTACCGACTTCCACGCCGTGGCACAGGGCCTGGTGTCCATCACGCCCCTGCAGGTGGACCTCACCGACCACGCGGCATTGGGCAGTTGGGCCGGGCGCTTGGCACGGCCCGCCGTATGAGCGCAGCACCGCCGCGCCCGTCGCGCTTCCCGCTCGGCCTGGACCGCGTGCACGGCCGCGCCTCTGGCGCTGCGCGCAGCCCGGCCGGTGAGGTGCTGCGGCCACAGGCCCCGCTCCAGCACGCGGCGCAGGCGGCGGCACAACAGGCCACCGGCCGTCACCAGCCCAGCGGCCTGGGGATGGACTCGGCCGCCGTGCGGCAGCGCATGGTGCAGCGCCTGCGCGCCGATGGTGTGCGTGTCGAGGCCGTGCTGCAAGCCTTTGCCACCGTGGAGCGGCACCGTTTCGTCGACAGCGCGCTGGCCATCCAGGCCTACGAAGACACGGCCTTGCCGATCGGCCTGTCGCAGACCATCAGCAAGCCCTCGGTGGTGGCGCGCATGCTCTCGCTGTTGTTCGAAGGCCAGAACGCGCGCGCCGCGGGTCACCTCGGGCGCGTGCTCGAGATCGGCACTGGCTGCGGCTACCAGGCTGCCTTGCTCGCCCTGGTGGGCCGCAGCGTGGTTTCGATCGAGCGCCTGCGCGGCCTGTACGACAAGGCCGTCGAAAACCTGGCAGGCCAAGGGCTGCGCGACCTGCGCTTGATCTATGGCGACGGCCGTCTCGGACATGCACCGCGGGCCCCGTTCGACAGCATCGTGGCCGCTGCGGGAGGTGAAGACCTGCCCGAAGCCTGGCTCGAGCAACTCGCCGTGGGCGGCCGGTTGGTGGCCCCCATGCACGATGCGCGGCGCGGCGGGCAGGGCCTGCTGGTCATCGACCGCCATGGTGATGGCCAGCTGCAGCGCCAATGGCTCGATGCCGTGCACTTCGTCCCCCTAAAATCTGGCGCTGCATGAAATTGACCTCGCTGATCTGTCCGACCCCGCACGGCGCTCGCGCCGCTCCTCCAGCGCTGGCTTTGCGCACGGTACTGGCTGTGGTCGCGCTGGCCCTGGCCGCGTGCGCCTCGCCCACGCACCGTGCACCGGTGGAAGACCGCAGCCCTGCCGGTCAGGCGCGTTCGCCGTTGCCGGCCAGCAACCCGGCCTCACAGGGCGCCACTGGTCCGGTCGCCGCGGCGCCGGCAGAAGCCGCCGCCGTGCGGCCGCCGCCTGGCATCGAAAACGCGGGCAAGCCGGGCTACTACACCGTCAAGCCGGGTGACACGCTGATCCGTGTGGGCCTGGAAAACGGCCAAAACTGGCGCGACATCGCCCGCTGGAACGGACTGTCCCAGCCCAACGTCATCGAGGTCGGTCAGGTGCTGCGTGTGGTGCCGCCGCAGGCCGACGCCAACGGCGTGGTCACGCGCCCAGTGGCCGCGGCCGGGCGCGTGGAGAGCCGCCCGCTCGATGGTGCAGCGCCCCGCGCTGAAACCCCCGCAGTGGGTGCCTCCGCGCCCCCAACGCCCGCCGCCGCAGCCACGCCGCCGGCTGCCCGCGACAGCGAAGACGACCTGAACTGGCTCTGGCCGGCGGCCGGGCCGGTGCTGACCGGTTTCGACGAGACCAAGAGCAAAGGCCTGGCCATTGGCGGCAAAGCCGGAGACTCGGTGCTGGCCGCGGCCGATGGCCGTGTGGTTTATGCCGGGGCCGGCCTGCGGGGTTACGGCAACCTCGTGATCGTCAAACACAACGCGACCTACCTGACCGCCTACGCGCACAACCAGACGCTGCTGGTCAAGGAAGACCAGGCCGTGCGCCGCGGCCAGAAGATCGCCGAGATGGGTTCCAGCGATGCCGAGCGCGTGCAGCTGCATTTTGAGATCCGCCGCCAGGGCAAGCCCGTCGATCCGGCGCGCTTGCTGCCTGCGCGCTGAGCGCGCCACCTCTTTTTCCTTTTCCCGTCGATGAGCAGCGGATTTGATTGGCTCGAGGTCGTGTCGCTCGACCTCGACGCGCAGGGCATCGCCCACCGCCCCAAGCCAGCGCCTGCTGAAGGCGCTGAAAATCTGGAAGGTGAGGGCGGCAGTGGCAAGGTGGTCTTCATCGAGGGCGCACTGCCGGGCGAGCGCGTGCAGGTGCAGGTTTCGCGCAAGAAGAACAACTGGGAGCAGGGCACGATGTCGGCCCTGGGCCGCGAAAGCTCACAGCGCGTGCGCCCTGGGTGCCCGCACTTCGGCCTGCACGCGGGCGCTTGCGGCGGCTGCAAGATGCAGCATCTGCACCCGGCGGCGCAGGTGGCCGTGAAGCAGCGTGTGCTGGAGGACAACCTCTGGCACCTGGCCAAAGTGAGGGCCGAACGTGTGCTGCGGCCCATAGAAGGCCCGGCTTGGGGTTACCGTGATCGTGCGCGCTTGTCGGTGCGTTACGTGCACAAGAAGGGCACGGTGCTCATCGGCTTCCACGAACGCAAGTCGCGCTACGTGGCCGACATGCAGGTGTGCCCGGTGCTGCCGCCCAAGGTGAGCGTGATGCTGATGCCGCTGCGCGCGCTGATCGGCAGCATGGAACTGCGCGAACAGATGCCGCAGATCGAGCTGGCCGCCGGTGATGGGCCTGAAGGCCCCGTGACGGCGCTGGTGCTGCGCAACCTGGCGCCTCTGACTCCGGGCGACGCCGAGCGCCTGCGCAGCTTTGCCGCCGAGCACGCCGTGCAATGGTGGTTGCAGCCCAAGGGCCCGGACACCGTGCACCTGCTCGACGAAGGTGGGCCCGAGCTGGCCTACCGGCTGCCCGAGTACGGCATCACGATGCCCTTCAAGCCCACCGACTTCACGCAGGTCAACCCGCACATCAACCGTGTGCTGGTCGACAGGGCACTGAAGTTGCTGGACGTGCAGCCCGACGAGCAGGTCATCGACTGGTTCTGCGGCCTGGGCAACTTCACGCTGCCGCTGGCGACCAAGGCGGCGGGCGTGCTGGGCATCGAAGGCAGTGAAACGCTGGTGGCGCGTGCGCGCGCCAACGCACAGCGCAACGGCCTGGCGCACAAGACACGCTTCGAGGCGCGCAACCTGTTCGAGATCACCCCCGCCGATCTGAAGGCGGCGGGGCCTGTGCAGCGCTGGCTGATCGACCCACCGAGAGAGGGCGGCTTCGCGCTGGCCAAGGCCGTGGCCGATCTGCACGCGGAAGGCGGCTTTGAACTGCCGCAGCGCATCGTCTACGTGAGTTGCAACCCGGCCACCCTGGCGCGCGATGCCGGCCTGCTGGTGCACCAGGGCGGGTACCGCTGCAGCCTGGCGGGCGTGGTGAACATGTTCCCGCACACGGCGCATGTGGAGAGCATGGCGGTCTTCGACCGCGGCTGAAGGCCCATGCGGCAGGCAAGAAAAAAACGGGGCCCGAGGGCCCCGTTTGTCATGGCGGGCAAAACGCCTTATTCGCGTTCGCCACCGAAGATGCCGAGCAGCGCCAGCAGGTTGCTGAACACGTTGTAGATGCTCAGGTAAACGCCCAGCGTGGCGCTGATGTAATTCGTCTCTTCGCCGTCCTGCACCCGCTTGAGGTCGTGCAGGATGAAGAACGAGAAGATGCCGATCGCCAGCACCGACAGCGTGACCATCAGCGCGCTGCTCTGGATGAAGATGTTGGCGATGCCGGCCACCAGCAGCAGGATGACCCCGATGAACATGAACTTGCCCATCTGTGACAGGTCACGCTTGATCACCGTGCTCAGGCTGGCCATGCCCAGGAACACCGCACCAGTGCCCGCGAAGGCGGTCATGATCAAGCTGGCGCCATTGCTCAAGCCCAGCACTGCGCCGACCAGGCGTGACAGCATGAGCCCCATGAAGAAGGTGAAGGCCAGCAGGATGGGCACGCCCGCTGCCGAGTTCTTGAACTTCTCGATGGCGAACATGAAGCCGAAGGCGCCTGCCAGAAACAGGATGGTGCTCACGCCCATGCCCAAGCCACGCAGCATGCCAGTCTGCACGCCCACCCAGGCGCCGAGGACCGTGGGCACCATCGACAGGGCCAGCAGCCAGTAGGTGTTGCGCAGCACGCGGTTGCGCTGTGCCGCCAGCGCGCCGCTACCGGCCACGCCTGGATAGTTCTGCACGCTTTCGTTCATGGAACAACCTCCGGGAAGTGAGTGACGCGCCCAATCTGACGCAGGTCGCCATTCTAGGGCGCACGTGCGAACCCGGGCATGCCCCTAGCCGGGTCAACGTCTTGCATCAGAGCCGACGCGTTATCGTCGTGGCATGAAGACCAAACCCTCACTCACTCTCGACGACGCTCGCGCCATGGCCGCGGCCGCCGAAGCCGAAGCCCTCAAGAACCAATGGGCCGTTGCCATCGCCATCGTCGACGACGGTGGTCACCTGCTGTGGTTGCAGCGTCTGGACGGCGCTGCGCCCATTTCCTGCGAAATCGCACCTGCCAAGGCACGCACCGCTGCACTCGGCCGCCGCGAGAGCAAGGTCTACGAAGACATGATCAACGGCGGCCGCGTCTCCTTCCTGAGCGCGCCCGTGTTGCAGGGCATGCTCGAAGGCGGGGTGCCCATCGTGGTGGAAGGGCAGGTAGTAGGTGCCGTGGGCGTCAGCGGTGTGAAGTCGACCGAAGACGCGCAGATCGCGCGCGCCGGCATCGCGGCCCTCGGGTAAGCCCGGTACTGGGGGGCTGGCGCGGCTATACTCCGGCGGTTTACCCGCTAACAACGCAGCACTCCGCGAAACTCCGCAGTCGGTTTCCCCTCGGACCCTGACCTCCACCCCGTTCACCCGGGGCGAAGTTCGGGCGCCGGGTGCGCGCGAACCCCGGAGCTTTGCCTTTGCTGCCGTCACTGGTCCCCCCGCTGCCCCCTGCGCTGCTTGCCCTTGCAGATGGCACCACCTTCCACGGTACGAGCGTCGGTGCCCCTGGCCACACGGTCGGTGAAGTGGTGTTCAACACCGCGCTCACTGGTTACCAGGAAATCCTCACCGACCCGAGTTACTGCCGCCAGATCGTCACGCTGACCTACCCGCACATCGGCAACGTCGGCATCAATGCCGAAGACGTCGAGGCGGGCAAGGTGCACGCAGCCGGCCTGATCGTCAAGGACGTCTCGCTGCGCGTCTCGAACTTCCGCGCCACGATGAGCCTGCCAGAGTACCTGGCCCAGCAGGGCACCGTGGCCATCGCCGGTATCGACACGCGCCGCCTCACGCGCGTTCTGCGCACCACCGGCGCGCAAAACGGCTGCATCGTCGCCTTCCCGATTGGCCACACCATCACGGCCAAAGACGTGGCCGCAGCAGTGACCAAGGCCCAAGCAGCGCCGTCAATGGCGGGCCTGGACCTTGCGCAGGTGGTTTCGGCCGCCGAGCCCTACACCTGGACGCAGACCGAGTGGCAGCTCGGCAGTGGCTACAGCGAACTGGCCGAGCCCAAGTTCCACGTCGTGGCCTACGACTTCGGCGTGAAGTTCAACATCCTTCGCATGCTGGCCAGCCGCGGCTGCCGCGTGACGGTGGTGCCGGCGAAAACGCCCGCCGCCGAGGTGTTGAAGCTCCAGCCCGACGGCATCTTCCTCAGCAATGGCCCCGGCGACCCCGAGCCCTGCACCTACGCCATCAACGCCGCGCGTGAACTCATCGAGACCGGCACGCCCACCTTCGGCATCTGCCTGGGCCACCAGATCCTGGCACTGGCCAGCGGTGCCAAGACCTTCAAGATGAAGTTCGGCCACCACGGTGCCAACCACCCGGTGAAAGACCTCGACACCGGCCGCGTCAGCATCACCAGCCAGAACCACGGCTTCGCGGTGGACGAGAAGACGCTGCCCGCGAACCTGCGCCCCACGCACATCAGCCTGTTCGACGGCACGCTGCAAGGCCTGGCGCGCACCGACAAGCCGGCCTTCTGCTTCCAGGGCCACCCCGAGGCCAGCCCCGGCCCGCACGACATTGCCTACCTGTTCGATCGCTTCACGACGCTGATGGCGGAGAAGAAGAATGCCTAAGCGCACAGACCTGAAGACCATCCTCATCATCGGCGCCGG
Source organism: beta proteobacterium AAP65 (assembly GCA_001295865.1). Taxonomy (GTDB): domain Bacteria; phylum Pseudomonadota; class Gammaproteobacteria; order Burkholderiales; family Burkholderiaceae_C; genus Rubrivivax. The sequence continues at coordinate 36,569 of LJHW01000005.1, read as the reverse complement.
CCCCATCGTCATTGGCCAGGCCTGCGAGTTCGACTACTCCGGCGCCCAGGCCTGCAAGGCGTTGCGCGAAGAGGGCTACCGCGTGGTGCTGGTCAACAGCAACCCCGCGACCATCATGACCGACCCCGGCATGGCGGACGCCACCTACATCGAGCCCATCACCTGGCAGGTGGTGGAGAAGATCATTGCGAAAGAGAAGCCTGACGCGATCCTGCCCACCATGGGCGGCCAGACGGCTTTGAACTGCGCGCTCGACCTGCACCGCCACGGCGTGCTGGCGAAGTACGGCGTGGAGATGATCGGCGCCAACGAGCACGCCATCGAGAAGGCCGAAGACCGCATGAAGTTCAAGGACGCGATGACGTCCATCGGGCTCGACTCGGCCAAGAGCGGCATCGCGCACAGCATGGAAGAAGCGCTGGCGGTGCAGAAGAGCATCGTGGCGCAGATCGGTGGCACCGGCTTCCCCATGGTCATCCGCCCCAGCTTCACGATGGGCGGCACGGGTGGCGGCATCGCCTACAACCCGGAAGAGTTCGAAGAAATCTGCAAGCGTGGGTTGGACCTCTCGCCCACGAAAGAACTGCTGATCGAAGAGAGCCTCATCGGCTGGAAAGAGTTCGAGATGGAAGTCGTGCGCGACCGCGCCGACAACTGCATCATCGTCTGCAGCATCGAGAACCTCGACCCCATGGGCATCCACACCGGTGACAGCATCACCGTGGCCCCTGCGCAGACGCTCACCGACAAGGAGTACCAGGTGATGCGCAACGCCAGCATCGCCATCCTGCGCGAGATCGGCGTCGACACGGGCGGCAGCAACGTGCAGTTCTCGGTGAACCCGCAGAACGGCCGGCTCATCGTCATCGAGATGAACCCGCGGGTGTCGCGTTCGTCGGCACTGGCCTCCAAGGCCACGGGCTTCCCGATCGCCAAGGTGGCGGCCAAGCTGGCCGTGGGCTACACGCTCGACGAACTGCGCAACGACATCACCGGTGGCGCCACGCCCGCGAGTTTCGAGCCCAGCATCGACTACGTGGTGACGAAGATCCCGCGTTTCGCCTTCGAGAAGTTCCCGGCCGCCGACGCCCACCTCACCACGCAGATGAAGAGCGTGGGCGAGGTGATGGCCATCGGCCGCACCTTCCAGGAGAGCTTCCAGAAAGCGCTGCGCGGCCTGGAGACCGGCATCGACGGGCTGACGGAGCGCAGCACCGACCGCGACGAGATCATCGACGAGATTGGCAATGCTGGGCCCGAGCGCATCCTGTTCCTGGCCGACGCCTTCCGCATCGGCATGAGCCTGGAAGAGGTGTTCGAGGAGACCGCGGTCGACCCGTGGTTCCTGGCGCAGATTCAAGAGCTGATCCAGATCGAACAGCAACTGAAGAGCCGCGCGCTGGAGAGCCTGAGCGAAGAAGAACTGCGCTACGTGAAGCGCAAGGGCTTCAGCGACCGCCGCCTGGCCAAGTTGATGGCCACGCACCAGCACGCGGTGCGCGAGCGCCGCCATGCGCTGAACGTGCGCCCGGTCTACAAGCGTGTGGACACCTGCGCGGCCGAGTTCGCCACGCAGACCGCCTACATGTACAGCAGCTACGACGAAGAGTGCGAAGCCGCACCGTCGAACAAGAAGAAGATCATGGTGCTGGGCGGCGGGCCCAATCGCATCGGCCAGGGCATCGAGTTCGACTACTGCTGCGTGCACGCCGCACTCGCCATGCGCGAAGACGGCTACGAGACCATCATGGTCAACTGCAACCCGGAGACGGTGTCCACCGACTACGACACCTCTGACCGCCTCTACTTCGAGCCGGTGACGCTGGAAGACGTGCTCGAAATCGTGGCCAAAGAGCAGCCGCTGGGCGTGATCGTGCAGTACGGCGGCCAGACGCCGCTGAAGCTGGCGCTCGACCTGGAACGTGCCGGCGTGCCCATCATCGGCACCAGCCCCGACAGCATCGACATCGCCGAAGACCGCGAGCGTTTCCAGAAGCTGCTGCACGAACTCGGCCTGAAGCAGCCGCCCAACCGCACCGCGCGCACCGAAGAGCAGGCGCTGGCCCTGGCGCAGGAAATCGGCTATCCGCTGGTGGTGCGCCCGAGCTACGTGCTGGGCGGCCGTGCGATGGAGATCGTGCACGGCGACAAGGACCTGAACCGCTACATGCGCGAAGCCGTGCAGGTCAGCGAGAAGAGCCCGGTGCTGTTGGACCGCTTTCTCGACGACGCCATCGAGGTCGACGTCGACTGCATCAGCGACGGCACCGAGGTGATGATCGGCGGCATCATGGAACACGTGGAAGCTGCGGGAATCCACAGCGGCGACTCGGCTTGCTCCTTGCCTCCCTACACGCTGAGCGCCAAGCTGCAGGACGAGATGCGCCGCCAAGCCACCGTCATGGCGAAGGCGTTGAAGGTGGTGGGGCTGATGAACACGCAGTTCGCCATCCAGGGCGAGGGCGACGACGCGGTGGTCTACGTGCTGGAAGTGAACCCGCGCGCCAGCCGCACCGTGCCCTACGTCAGCAAGGCCACGGGCCAGGCCTTGGCCAAGATCGCGGCGCGCTGCATGGCTGGGCAGAGCCTGGCCTCGCAGAGTAGCGACGACGGCCGCCCGCCGCGCGAAGTGGTGCCGCCTTACTTCAGCATCAAGGAAGCGGTTTTCCCTTTCAACAAGTTCCCGGGCGTGGACCCCATCCTGGGGCCCGAGATGCGGTCCACCGGCGAAGTGATGGGTGTCGGCGCCACCTTCGGCGAGGCGATGCTCAAGAGCCAGCTCGGCGCGGGTTCGCGCCTGCCTGAAAAGGGCACCGTGGTGATCACGGTGAAAAACAGCGACAAGGCGCGCGCGGTGGCCGTGGCGCGTGACCTGGTGGCCCTGGGCTACCAGGTGGTGGCCACCAAGGGCACCGCAGCGGCCATTGGCGAAGCCGGCATCCCGGTGAAGCTGGTGAACAAGGTCAAGGACGGCCGGCCGCACATCGCCGACATGGTGAAGGCGGGCGAGATCCAGCTGGTCTACACCACGGTCGATGAAACGCGCACGGCGATCGCCGATTCGCGCTACATCCGCACCGCGGCGCTGGCCAACCGCGTGACTTACTACACCACCATGGCTGGGGCCGAAGCCGCCACCGAGGCGCTGAAGCACCAAGACAGCCTCAGCGTGGTGTCGCTGCAGGAACTGCACGCCCAACTGCGGGCCGAAGCGCCGGGCGAACTGCACTAAACTCCGTGCCTCGTCGACCGCCGCAGGCCGCCCCACCCGGGCTCCCTGCGGCGGATTCACTTTTGCCCCACTCTTGCTTCGTGCAGCTGCCCCCATGGTCACCATTCCCCTCACGCGTCGCGGCGCCGAACTGCTGAAGAGCGAACTGCACCGGCTGAAGTCGGTGGAGCGGCATGCCGTGATCCAGGCCATCAGCGAAGCCCGCGCCCAGGGCGACCTCTCGGAAAACGCCGAGTACGACGCCGCCAAGGACAAGCAGGGCTTCATCGAAGGCCGTATCAAAGAGCTGGAGTCCAAGCTCGCCGCGGCCCAGGTCATCGACCCTTCGGCGCTCGATGCCGGCGGCAAGGTGGTCTTCGGCACCACCGTCGACCTCGAAGACGAGGACAGCGGCGCCAAGGTCACCTACCAGATCGTCGGTGACGACGAAGCCGACCTCAAGCAAGGCCTGATCTCCATCAGCAGCCCCATCGCCCGCGCGCTGATCGGCAAAGAAGCCGGCGACGTGGCCGAGGTGCAGGCGCCCGGCGGCTTGCGCCGCTGGGAAATCGTGGACGTGCGCTACGTCTGATGCCGTCACTGCTGGAACGCGCCCGCCGGCTGGTACCCGGTTTGTGGGCCGGCTGGTTGTTGTGCGTGGCGCTGCTGGCCACGCCGGCGGTCTTCGCCCAGCTCAGCGGGGCCGAAGCCGGCCGCCTGGTTGGCCGCATGCTGGCGCAAGAGGCCTACACCAGCCTGGCCCTGGGTGTGGTGATGGTGGCGCTGGAACGCGTGGCTGCTCGCCGTGCCGCGCTGGCGGGCAGCGGCCCGCAATTCAGCGTCGGCATGGTGTTGGCGCTGGGCGCGCTGTTCTGCACGGTGGCGGGCTACTTCGCCATCCAGCCGCTGATGCCGGCCGCCAAGGCCGGGCAGGGCGCTTTCAGTTTCGGCCAGCTGCACGCGGCCAGCGCTGCGTTTTACGTGATCAAGGGCCTGCTGGTGCTGGCCCTGGCCTGGCGTGCCGCCAGGCCGCCGGCTCACTGAGCCTGGGCCTTTTTCTTCACGCTGGTCACGCGCTTTTTCACGCGCTTGATCGAGCCACCGGCGGTGACACGTTCGTTGCCGAAGACCTTCACGGTCTTCACGGTGGCGCGGTGGTTGCCGCTCTTGGAGAAGCTCACCAGCTTGACGGTGCGTGGCCCCGGCTTGCGGTCGTCGCGCGGCGCTGCTTCCTTCTCAGGCATGGGGCGCCACAGCACCAGCAGCTTGCCGATGTGCTGGATGGGCGCGGCGTCGAGCTTGTCGGCCAGCGTCGCGAGCATGGCCTCGCGCGCGGCGCGGTCGTCGGAGAACACACGCACCTTGATGAGCCCGTGGGCGTTCAGGGCGGCGTTCACCTCTTTTTCAACGGCGGGTGTGAGCCCGTCGCCACCGATCATGACAACCGGGTCCAGGTGATGGGCGCCGGAGCGATGCTCCTTGCGTTCGGCGGGGGTGAGCTGGATAGCGGTCATGCCCGTATTATCGAACGCGAATGAAGATCGACAGCAAGAGCAAAAAGATCAACAAGGCGTGGCTCAACGACCACGTCAATGACACCTACGTCAAGCTGGCCCAGCGAGAGGGCTACCGGGCCCGTGCGGCCTACAAGCTCAAGGAGATCGACGAGAGCCTGCGGCTGATCCGGCCGGGGCAGGTGGTGGTCGACCTCGGCGCCTCGCCTGGTGCCTGGAGCCAGTACCTGCGGCGGCGTTTTGCCCCCGAAGGCGCGGCCGTCGGCGAGCTCAGGGGCACCGTGATCGCGCTGGACCTGCTCGATTTCGAGCCCATCGAAGGCGTGCAGTTCATCCAGGGCGATTTCCGCGAGGAGGCCATCGCGCAGCAGTTGCACGAGGCCCTGCAGGGGCGGCCGGTGGATGTGGTGGTGTCGGACATGGCCCCGAACCTGTCGGGCATCGAGGTCACCGACACGGCGCGCATTGAGCACCTGGTGGAACTGGCGGTGGATTTTGCGGTCCACCACCTGAAGCCTGAAGGCGCGTTGGTCTGCAAGTGTTTTCACGGCAGCGGCTACAACACGCTGGTGACCCTCTTCCGGCAGACCTTCCGTACCGTCAAGCCCATCAAGCCCAAAGCCTCGCGCGACAAGTCTGCAGAGACCTTTCTGGTCGGCGTGGGACTGAAAGGCCGTTAATCTGCCCGGCAGTCGGGACCAACGGCCTCCAAGAGCCCGTGTTTGCCTCGGCAACTGTGGTCTTTTCGCCCCTTTCCTCACCCTCTCAGACGGCGTCTGCATACCCTTGACTGCTTTAGAATCAACCCCAACTACCGTGGATCGCGGCCTGCCGAATCCGGCCCGCCGTACCGCTGAACTGGAAAAGGAGCCGCGGTGAACAACCAATGGTTTTCGAAAGTCGCCGTCTGGCTCGTGATCGCGCTTGTGCTGTTCACGGTCTTCAAGCAGTTTGACCGCAGCACCACCCAGGGCAACCAGATCGGCTACTCCGATTTCCTGGAAGAAGTCCGCGCCAAGCGCATCCGCTCCGTCACGCTGCAGGAAAGCCCGGGCGGCGGCACCGAGATCCAGGCCGTCACCACCGACGACAAGCGCCTGCGCAGCACCGCTACCTTCCTAGACCGCGGCCTGGTGGGCGACCTGATCGCCAACAACGTCAAGTTTGACGTGCGTCCTCGCGAAGAGCCCAGCCTGCTGATGAGCATCCTCGTCAGCTGGGGCCCGATGCTGCTGTTGATCGGCGTGTGGGTCTACTTCATGCGCCAGATGCAGGGCGGCGGCAAAGGCGGGGCCTTCAGTTTCGGCAAGAGCAAGGCGCGCATGCTGGACGAGGCCAACAACTCCACCACCTTCCAGGACGTCGCCGGTTGCGACGAAGCCAAGGAAGAAGTGAAGGAACTGGTCGACTTCCTCAAAGACCCGCAGAAGTTCCAGAAACTGGGCGGTCGTATCCCGCGCGGTGTGTTGCTCGTCGGCCCCCCGGGCACCGGCAAGACGCTGCTGGCCAAGGCCATCGCTGGCGAAGCCAAGGTGCCCTTCTTCAGCATCAGCGGTTCTGACTTCGTCGAGATGTTTGTCGGCGTGGGCGCAGCCCGCGTGCGCGACATGTTCGAGCAGGCCAAGAAGAGTGCGCCCTGCATCATCTTCATCGACGAAATCGACGCGGTGGGTCGCCACCGTGGCGCTGGTCTCGGCGGCGGCAATGACGAGCGCGAGCAGACGCTGAACCAGATGCTCGTCGAGATGGACGGCTTCGAAACCAACCTCGGCGTCATCGTGATGGCGGCCACCAACCGGCCCGACATCCTTGACCCAGCGTTGCTGCGCCCCGGCCGCTTCGACCGCCAGGTCTACGTGACGCTGCCTGACGTGCGTGGCCGTGAGCAGATCCTCAACGTGCACATGCGCAAGGTGCCCGTGGGCCAGGACATCCGCGCCGACATCCTCGCGCGCGGCACGCCGGGCTTCAGCGGCGCTGACCTCGCGAACCTCGTGAACGAGGCAGCCTTGTTCGCTGCGCGGCGCAACGGGCGCGTGGTGGAGATGGTCGACTTCGAGAAGGCCAAGGACAAGATCATGATGGGCCCCGAGCGGAAGTCCATGGTCATGCCCGAGGAAGAGCGCAAGAACACCGCTTACCACGAGGCCGGCCACGCACTTGTTGCGCGCCTGATGCCGAAAACCGACCCGGTGCACAAAGTCACCGTCATCCCTCGCGGACGCGCCCTGGGCGTCACGATGCAGCTGCCCGAAGGCGACCGCTACAGCATGGACAAGGAGCGCATGCTCTCGACCATCAGCGTGCTCTTTGGCGGCCGCATCGCCGAAGAGGTGTTCATGAACCAGATGACCACGGGCGCCAGCAACGACTTCGAGCGCGCCACGGCCATCGCGCGCGACATGGTCACGCGCTACGGCATGACCGACGAGCTGGGTCCGATGGTCTACGCCGAGAACGAGGGCGAAGTGTTCCTCGGCCGCAGCGTCACCAAGACCACCAGCATGTCGGAAGAGACGATGCGCAAGGTGGACGGCGTGATCCGCCGCATCATCGACGAGCAGTACGGCATCGCCCGCAAGCTCATCGAGGACAACAAGGACAAGATGCACTCGATGGCGCAGGCCCTGCTGGAGTGGGAAACCATCGACAGCGACCAGATCGACGACATCATGGCCGGCAAGCCACCCCGTGCGCCCAAGGATTGGACGCCTTCGTCGAGCAAGCCGCCGAGCGGCCCCTCGTCCAGCGTCGGTACCGACAGCGCACCCGCCGCCGCTTGAGCGCAGAGGGTTGCTGAACAGACAGCGGGGCTTCGGCCCCGCTTCTTTTTTCTCTCGTTTTGACTCCTTGACCCCGCCGTCTTCAGCCGCTGAGCCCGGAGCCCGCCACTTGACCGCCATGCCCGCCCACTGGCAAACCACACGCTACTGCATCGACCTGTCTCGGCCCCAGGTGATGGGCATCGTCAACGTGACGCCCGATTCCTTCTCCGACGGTGGCCGGCATGGCAGCACCCGGGCTGCCCTGTCGCACTGCGAGCGCCTGGTGGCCGAGGGCGCCGACATCCTGGACATCGGCGGCGAATCCACCCGGCCGGGAGCCACAGCTCCTTCGGCCGAGGACGAAGCCGCGCGCGTCATGCCTGTGATCGAAGGCGCCTTGCGCCTGGGGGTTCCGGTCTCGGTGGACACCAGCGAGCCGCTCGTGATGCAGCAGGCCCTGGCCCTGGGCGTGGACATCGTCAACGATGTGCGGGCCCTGCGGCGGCCGGGCGCTCTGGCCTGCGTGGCGGGCCACCGCTCGGCCGGCGTCTGCCTCATGCACATGCGCGGTGAACCCGACACCATGCAGACGATGACCGACTACGCTGATGTCGTGGCCGAAGTGGCCTTGTGGTTGCGGGAACGTGCGGCCGCCGTGGTAGCTGCAGGTATCGACGCTCAGCGGCTCCTGCTCGACCCCGGCATCGGCTTCGCCAAAGGCCCCGAAGACAACCTGCGCCTGCTGCGTGCACAGCGCGAACTTGCGGCGGCGGTGCCGCGGCCCTTGCTGGTGGGATGGTCGCGCAAAGGCACGCTGGGCCTGATCACGGGCCGACCTGTCGGCGAGCGCCTGGCCGCCAGCGTGGCGGCGGCCCTGGCCGCCGTGCACCACGGGGCGGCTGTGGTGCGTGTGCACGATGTGGCGGCCACCGTCGACGCGCTGAAGGTCTGGCAGGCCGCGCAAGCGACGCCGATGCACAGCCCCACTGGCGCGTGAAGGCCCCTGAGAGGGCGTGCCGGCAGTGCCCCGCGCCGAGTGAAAATGAACAGAGGAGAAGACAACAATGAGCAGAACGTATTTCGGTACCGACGGCATTCGTGGCACGGTCGGTCAAAGCCCCATCACCCCTGACTTCATGCTGCGCCTGGGTCATGCCGTGGGCCAGGTGCTGCGGCGCAGCGGCCGCCCGGCCACCGTGTTGATTGGCAAGGACACCCGCATTTCGGGTTACATGATCGAGTCGTCGCTGGAAGCCGGCTTTGCTTCGGCCGGTGTCGATGTGTTGCTCAGCGGCCCCTTGCCTACACCGGGTGTGGCCTACCTCACGCGGGCCCTGCGCCTGGACCTGGGCGTGGTGATCAGCGCGTCCCACAACCCCTTCGATGACAACGGCGTCAAGTTCTTCTCGGCCCGCGGCGAAAAGCTGCCTGATGCCTGGGAGTTGGAGGTCGAGGCTGAACTTGAACGCACGCCGCAGTGGGTCGATTCAGCGCGTCTCGGCAAGGCGCGCCGCCTCGACGACGCCGGCGGCCGCTACATCGAGTTCTGCAAGAGCACGGTGCCCAACAGTCTGTCGCTGCGCGGCATGAAGGTGGTGGTCGACGCTGCCCATGGCGCGGCCTACCACGTGGCCCCCGACGTGTTCCACGAACTCGGCGCGGCGGTGGTGAAGATCGGCTGCAGCCCCGACGGGCTCAACATCAACGCCGGCGTGGGCGCGACCTCACCGCAGGCGCTGGTGAAGGCCGTGGCCGAACACCGGGCCGACTACGGCATCGCGCTGGATGGCGACGCCGACCGGCTGCAACTGGTCGACGCCCAGGGCCGGCTCTACAACGGCGACGAACTGCTTTACGTGATGGCGGTCGACCGCCTGGCCCAGCGCCAGGTTGTGCCTGGCGTGGTGGGCACGCTGATGACCAACATCGCCGTTGAGCAGGCACTGGCCGCCCGCGGTGTGAAGCTGGTGCGGGCCAAGGTTGGCGACCGCTACGTGCTCGAGGAACTCAGTGCACACGGCTGGCAGTTGGGCGGTGAGAGCTCGGGCCACCTGCTGGCCCTGGACTGCCACACCACCGGCGACGGCATCGTCAGCGCCTTGCAGGTGCTGCAGGCCGTGCGCCGCAGCGGCGGCACGCTGGCCGGCCTGCTGGAGGGCGTGGAGCTCTGCCCACAGACCATGATCAACGTGCGCCTGCGCGAAGGCAGTGACTGGAAGCAGAACAGCTCGTTGACGCAGGCCCGCGAGCACGCCGAACGCGAATTGGGGGCCAGCGGCCGCGTGCTCATCCGCGCATCGGGCACCGAGCCGGTGCTGCGCGTCATGGTCGAAGCCCGCGACGCGGCCCTGGGTCGCCGCTGCGCCGAGCGCATGGCCGAGGCTGCGGCCGCGGGCTGACGGCCCGAGAGACAAGCGCGAGGCGGCTTCTACCCCGCCTCACTTGGATAAAACCCGCCACGAGAGCGGGTGGGTCTTGCCGGCGCTGCGTTCAGCGGCGCGGCGGCATCATCACCTTGTCGATGATGTGCACGACACCGTTGGTGGCGGGTACATCGGCCTGGGTGACGATGGCGTCTTCCACGGTCACGAAGTCGCCTGCCTTGCCCATGCCCAGGTTGGCGCCTTGCACCGACTTCACGTTGCCGGGCTTCACTTGGGCGGCCATCACCTTGCCGGCCACCACGTGGTAGGTCAGCACCGAGCGCAGCAGTTCCTTGTTGGAGGCCAGTTCAGCCAGGGTCTTGGCCGGCACGGCCTTGAAAGCCTCGTCGCTGGGGGCGAAGACCGTGAACGGGCCGCTGCCCTTGAGCGTGTCGGTCAAGCCAGCGTCAGCGATGAGCTTGCTGAGCGTCGAAAGCTGCGGCGTGCGAGCTGCGGTCTCGGCCACCGTGGCAGGTGCCGGCGTGCTGGCACAGCCCACCAGGGCGGCCAGGGCGAGGGCGAGAGGGGCGAGCAGCCAGGTTCTGCGGATGGGGGTCATGGGCGGTAGCTCCAGGGGTTGAGGTTGCGGGCCGGGAGGCTAGAGCGCGCCGATGACGGATTCGTGACGGTGCCGTGGCAGGCTGTCACACAAGCTGGCGCCGGTTTTCGGCGCCGCCAGCGTGTCACGGGGATGTCATCGAGCCCGCCTACATTGCAGTCCGTTGCCAACTTTCGCACTCATCGAGGTCTACGCATGAATCTCTTCCGCCGCGCCACCCTTGCCGCCGCTGTCACGGTTTTCACCGCCTCCGCCTTCGCGCAAGACGTGACGGGTGCAGGTGCCACGTTCCCCGCGCCTGTTTATGCCAAGTGGGCCGACGCCTACAACAAGGCCACGGGTGCTCGCATCAACTACCAGTCGGTCGGTTCGGGTGCCGGCATCCGCCAGATCCGCGGCAAGACCGTGGACTTCGGCGCCAGCGACATGCCGCTGACGGATGCCGACCTGGCCAAGGACGGCATGATCCAGTTCCCCACGGTCATCGGTGGCGTGGTGCCGGTGGTCAACATCAAGGGCATCACGCCCGGCCAGATCAAGATGACCGGCCAAATGCTGGGTGACATCTATCTCGGCAAGATCAAGCGCTGGAACGACCCCGCGCTGGTCGCCCTGAACCCCGGTGTGCCTCTGCCTGACGCTGCGATCTCCCCGGTTCGCCGCGCTGACGGCTCGGGCACGACCTTCATCTTCACGAACTACCTGTCGAAAGTAAACGCTGAGTGGAAAGCCAGCGTTGGCGAAGGCACGGCGGTCAACTGGCCCGCTGGCGCCGGCGGCAAGGGCAACGAGGGCGTTTCCGCCTTCGTGCAGCGCCTGCCGAACTCGATCGGTTACGTCGAGTACGCCTACGCCAAGCAGAACAACATGAGCTACGTGCTGATGCGCAACAAGGACGGCCAGTTCGTGCCGCCGCGCGATACCAACTTCAAGGCCGCCGCCGCTGGGGCTGAGTGGGCCAAGTCGTTCTACCAGATCCTGACCGAACAGCCGGGCAAGGACAGCTGGCCGATCACGGGTGCCACCTACATCCTGATGTACAAGACCCAGGACAAGCCGGTCAACGCCACGAACACGCTGAAGTTCTTCGACTGGGCGTTCATGAACGGCGACAAGATGGCCGACGACCTCGACTACGTGCCGATGCCCGCGGTCGTGAAGGACCTGGTGCGCAAGCAGTGGGCCGACAACCTGAAGGACACCTCGGGCAAGCCCATCGCCTTCAAGTAAGCCGTTGAGTTGCCAGGCACCAGGCCGCCGGCAGGCGGTGCTGGTGCGGCAGCCCCGCGCCCTTTCTGCGTCCGAGCGGAGGCCCCATGGCCGCTACACTGCCCGCCAGTCCATACCCTGAGAACAAAAAGATGGAGCGAGCCTCCCCTCTGGGCGACCCGCCCGGCCGGCGTCGTGTCTGGCCCTGGGCCGATACCGCCTTCTCCTTCCTGGCCCATGCGGCCGCCTGGGTGACGCTGCTGCTGCTGGTCGGCATCATCTTGTCACTGGTGGTCGGGGCCATGCCGGCCATCCGCGAATTCGGCCTCGGCTTCCTGGTCTCGACAGAGTGGGACCCGGTGCAGCTGAAGTTCGGCGGGCTGGTGATGATCTACGGCACGCTGATGACAAGTTTCATCGCGCTGTTGATCGCTGTTCCCGTGAGCTTTGGCATCGCGGTGTTCCTGACCGAGCTGTCGCCCTCCTGGTTGAAGCGCCCGCTCGGCGTCGCCATCGAGCTGCTGGCGGCGGTGCCGTCGATCGTCTACGGCATGTGGGGTCTGCTGGTCTTCGGCCCTCTCCTTGCCAAGTATGTTCAGCAGCCCCTGCAAGGTGCCTTCGGAGAGGTGCCCGTACTGGGCGCGCTCTTCTCCGGTCCGCCTGTGGGCATCGGCATCCTGTCGGCTGGCATCATCCTGGCCATCATGATCATCCCCTTCATCGCGGCGGTGATGCGTGATGTCTTCGAGACCACCCCGGCCCTGCTGAAAGAGTCCGCCTACGGGCTGGGTTCAACCACCTGGGAGGTTGTGTCCAAGGTGGTTCTGCCCTACACCAAGACTGGCGTGGTCGGCGCCACCATGTTGGGTCTGGGCCGGGCGCTCGGCGAGACCATGGCCGTGACTTTCGTCATCGGCAACTTCAACCAGCTGGACAGCCTGTCGCTCTTCCAGGCGGCCAACAGCATCACCTCGGCGCTGGCCAACGAATTCGCCGAAGCGGGTGAGGGTCTGCACCAGGCGGCCCTGATCTACCTGGGTCTGGTGCTCTTCTTCATCACCTTCGTGGTCTTGGCGCTCTCGAAAGTCTTGTTGAGCCGCCTGCGCCGCGGCGAAGGAAGCCGCACATGAGCACCTTCATGCACATGGATGCGCGCCGCACGGCGCTGCACCGCAAGCGCAAGATCGTCAACGCGGTCTCGCTGACGCTGGCCTTGAGCGCCATGGCCTTCGGCCTGTTCTGGCTGATCTGGATCCTGATCGAGACCGTGCGCCTGGGCGTTGGTGGCCTGGCCGTGTCGGTGTTCACCGAATCCACGCCGCCCCCGCTGGCCGAGACCGGCGGTTTGGCCAACGCCATCGTGGGCTCGCTGATCATGGTGACGCTCGCCACGGCGCTGGGCACGCCGATCGGCGTGATGGCAGGGGTCTACCTGGCCGAGTACGGCAAGCGCACCTGGCTGGGTGCGGTGACGGGTTTCATCAACGACATCCTGCTGTCGGCGCCGTCCATCGTGATCGGCCTGTTCATCTATTCAGTCGTGGTGGCCACGACCAAGACCTTCTCGGGTTACGCCGGCGTGCTGGCCCTGGCGCTCATCGTCATCCCGGTGGTCGTGCGCACCACCGAGAACATGCTCAGCCTGATTCCGAACGCGCTGCGTGAGGCCGCCTACGCGCTGGGCACACCGAAGTGGAAGGTCATCGCTTCGGTCACGCTGAAGGCGGCGCGGGCCGGCGTGGTCACCGGCATCCTGCTGGCACTCGCGCGCATTGCCGGCGAAACGGCGCCGCTGCTTTTCACTGCTCTGTCGAACCAGTTCTTCACCACCAGCCTGGGCGAGCCCATGGCCAGCCTGCCGGTGACGATCTTCAAGTTCGCCATGAGCCCGTACCAGAACTGGCAAGAACTGGCCTGGGCCGGTGTCTTCCTGATCACCATCGGTGTGCTCGCGCTCAACATCCTGGCGCGCGTGCTCTTCCGCAACAAGCAATAAGCAAGGCCCCCACATGGACACCCGTGTTGACCTGCCCACCACCGAGCGCGTGAAGATCTCGGTGCGCGACCTGAACTTCTATTACGGCAGCTTTCACGCGCTGAAGCACATCAACCTCGACATTCCCGAGCGCAAGGTCACGGCCTTCATCGGGCCCTCGGGTTGCGGCAAGAGCACGCTGCTGCGCACCTTCAATCGCATGTTCGAGCTCTACCCCGAACAGCGCGCCGAAGGCAGCATCAGCGTCGACGGTGAAGACATCCTGAAGAGCAAGCGCGACGTGACGCTGATCCGCGCCAAGATCGGCATGGTCTTCCAGAAGCCGACGCCCTTCCCGATGTCGATCTACGACAACATCGCCTTTGGCGTGCGCCTGTTCGAGACGCTGCCGCGCGTGGAGATGGACGAGCGTGTGGAGTGGGCGCTGAAGAAGGCCGCACTGTGGGGCGAGGTGAAAGACAAGCTCGACCAGAGCGGTGCCAGCCTCTCCGGTGGCCAGCAGCAGCGCCTGTGCATCGCGCGTGGCATCGCCATCAAGCCCGAGGTGCTTCTGCTCGACGAACCCTGCTCGGCGCTCGACCCCATCAGCACCGGCAAGATCGAAGAGCTGATCCACGAGCTCAAGGCCGACTACACGGTGATGATCGTCACCCACAACATGCAGCAAGCCGCTCGCTGCAGCGACTACACCGCCTACATGTACCTGGGTGACCTGGTCGAATTCGGCCCCACCTCCGACCTCTTCATGAAGCCCAAGAAGAAGGACACCGAGGACTACATCACCGGCCGTTTCGGCTGATGACCCGGTACCCGACGCCTGCCAGACCTGGCCCTTGATGGGGCCGCCGACCGAGCATCACCATGAGCGACAAACACCTCTCGACCCAGTTCGACGCCGAACTCAGCGGCATTTCCACGCGTGTGCTCGAGATGGGCGGCTTGGTTGAATCGCAGGTCGTGCAGGCCGTGCATGCCTTGACCACCTTCAGCGGTGAGATCGCCAGCGTCGTGCTGCAGGGCGAAGAACGCGTGAACCAGATGGAAGTGGAGATCGACCGCGACCTCTCGGCCATCATCGCGCGCCGCCAGCCCACTGCGCGTGATCTGCGCCTGCTCATCGCCATCAGCAAGACCATCGCCAACCTGGAACGAGTCGGTGACGAGGCCGCGCGCATCGCGCGCACGGTGCAGCGCTTGCTGAACTCTGGGGTGTCGTCGCGCCTGCGTCTGCCAGTGGCCGACCTCGGCTTCGAATCCGAACTGGCCATTGCCCAACTGCGCAAGGCCCTGGATGCCTTCGCGCGCCTGGATACGGCCCGCGCGCTGGAAGTGCTGAAGCAGGACGACCAGATCGACCAGGAGTTCGACGGTCTGTTGCGCAAGCTGATCACTTACATGATGGAAGACCCGCGCACCATCTCTTCCAGCATCGACCTCGTGTTCGTGGCCAAGGCCATCGAACGCGTGGGCGACCACGCGAAGAACCTGGCCGAGGCCATCATCTACGTGGTCAAGGGCACCGACGTGCGCCACACCTCGATGCAGAACGTCGAAGACGCGGTGCGTTGAGCAAGGGCGGGGCGGCAACATGAGTTCCATCCTGGTCGTCGAAGACGAGAGCGCAATCGCCGAGCTGATTGCCATCAACCTGCGCCACGCGGGTTTCGAGGTGCGCATCGCCAGCGATGCCGAGGCCGCCAACCGCGAGGTTGACCGGGTGTTGCCCGACTTGGTGCTGGTCGACTGGATGCTGCCGGGCCAAACTGGCCTGCAACTGGCACGTCGCTGGCGCAACGAGGCGCGCACGCGCGACCTGCCTGTGATCATGCTCACCGCACGCGCCGACGAAACCGACAAGGTGGCTGGCCTTGACGCCGGCGCCGACGACTACCTGACCAAGCCCTTTTCGCCCAAGGAACTGCTGGCGCGTATCCGCGCCGTGCTGCGCCGCAAGGCGCCCGAAGCGCTGGACAGCGCCGTCGAGGTCTGCGGTCTGCGGCTCGATCCGGCCACCCGCCGCGTGACACGCCGCATCGAAACCGACGAAGGCGAAGCGCTGCGCGAAGCCAAGATCGGCCCGACCGAGTTCCGCCTGCTGCACTTCTTGATGACCCACCCAGAGCGGGTGCACAGCCGCGCCCAGTTGCTCGACCGCGTTTGGGGCGACCACGTTTTCATCGAAGAGCGCACGGTCGACGTGCACGTCAAGCGCTTGCGCGAGGCGCTGCAGCCTGTGCAGTGCGCGGGCCTGATCGAAACGGTCCGTGGCGCCGGCTACCGGCTGACACAGCAGCTCGGCAGCGTGGCCGCCTGAGGCCCGGGGCGCTTTCTGATGGGTTGGTGGCTCGCTCGCACGCTCGCCGCCCTGTTGATGGTCGTGCTGGGCGGCCTGGCGGGGGCTTTGGTCGGCAGTGGCATTGGCAGTTTGGGCTTGGGCATCGTGATTGGCGGCTTGCTCGCAGTCACGGGGCTGGTGCTGCGCGACTCCTGGCGCGGCCAAAGCCTGATGAACTGGCTGCGCGGCCCGCTGACGAGCTCTGCGCCGCGCGACAGCGGCTTCTGGGGTGAGTTCGCCTACCGCGTGGAGCGGGCCTTGCGCTCGCGCGAAACCACGGCGCAGCAAGAGCGTGACCGGCTCGCGCAGTTCCTGTCGGCCATCGAAGCCTCGCCCAATGGCGTGATGCTGCTCGACGGTGCCGACCAGATCGAGTGGTGCAATTCGGTGGCCGCCGAACACTTCGGGCTCGACCCCGAACGAGACCGCCGCCAGCGTGTGACCAACCTCGTGCGCATGCCGGCTTTCGTCAGCCACTTGCAGGCCGGACGCTTCGGCGAGCCTGTGGAATTCAGCGGGCCTCTCGGCCGCAGCACGCTCTCGGTGCTGGTGCGGCCCTACGGCGACGGCATGAAGCTGGTGCTCTCGCAAGACATCACCGAACGTGAACGGGCCGAGGCCATGCGGCGCGATTTCGTCGCCAACGTTTCGCACGAGATCCGCACGCCGCTGACGGTGCTGTCGGGTTTCATCGAGACCTTGGCCCAGCTGCCGCTGACCGAGGTGGAGCGGCAGCGGGTGATGCATCTGATGTCGCAGCAGACCGAGCGCATGCAGGCGCTGGTGGGCGACCTGCTCACACTGGCGCGCCTGGAAGGCAGCCCGCGCCCCGCGCCCGACCGCTGGTGCAGCATGGAGCCGCTGCTGCGCCAGGCCGTACAGGATGCCGAGCTGCTCTCGGCCGGGCGCCACACCCTGCACATCGAAGGTGTCGGCGAAGCCGATGTGGCTGGCAGCGACACCGAGCTGGCCAGCGCCATCACCAACCTGTTGAACAACGCCGTGCGCTACACGCCCGAGGGCGGCAGCATCACGCTGCGCTGGTTGTGGCGGCCTGACGGGGGCGCGGCCATCGAGGTGCAAGACACCGGCATCGGCATCGCCCGCGAGCACTTGGCGCGGCTGACCGAGCGGTTTTACCGCGTTGACGGCAGTCGCTCGCGCGACACCGGCGGCACGGGCCTGGGGCTGTCCATCGTCAAGCACGTGGCGCAGCGCCACGGGGGCGAGATCGAGGTGCAGAGCGAGCCGGGCAAGGGCAGCTGCTTCCGGCTGAGCCTGCCGGCCCTGCGGGTGCGCCACCGGCGTGTCGCGGCGGAAGTGCTGCCCGCCTGAAGCAGGCCGGCAGCGAGAGCCGGGAACGCCGCCGCCTCAGCGCGGGCCGATGGGTGCAGGGGCAAGGTCTCGACGCAGCACTTGCGTGATCTCGTCGCGGTCGGTGGGCCGTTTGACCTGGCCCACCAGCACCCAGCCGGGCGCCACGGGCGGCAGCGGGCGCTGCTTGCTGACCTGCAGCAGGTAGGCGCAGGGCCCTGACAGGGCTTCCGGCCGCGCATCCACCTTCCAGCGGCCGAAGTGCTCCAGCGCCGCCACGGTGGAGGGTGCCAACGTCGGGCCGGCAATGCAGGCTTGCGGCGGCACCAGCGTGGCCACACGCTGCACCAGCGCACGCGGGCTGCGGGCGTAGTCCAGCAGCGGCAGCCACAGCGTCATCAGCAACAGCCAGCACAGCGCCACACCGCCAGCGGGCAGCACCAGGCTCTTCCACAGTGCTTCACGGTGGCGGCCCGTGCGCCAGCGCACCAGCCACACCCAGGCCAGCGTGCCGGCCAGCGCGGCGGCCAGGGCCAGGGCAGAGAAGGGCGCTTCGAAGCCCGGTGCCAGCTTGGCGACGTTGGCCGCCGGCTTGGCGGGGGTGCCCGTCTGCATGGCGGCGTAGATCACCCAGATGGTGATGGCGCACAGCGTGAAAAAACACATCGAGAACCAGTCGACAGCCGCTGCGGCGCTGCGCTTGAGCGTGGGCAGCGCGAAGGCCGCCAGCACCGCCATGCCCGGCAGACCCAGCATCAGTGCACGGTCGCTGCCACCCATCGCCACGTTGGCCGCCAGCGCCACGCCGGCACCCACGAGCGGCACCGAGATGTGCCGGTGCGACAACTGGCGCCGCCAGCGCCACAGCGTCCACAGCGCCATCGGCCACACCGGCCACAGGAACCACAACCACTGCCGCGCCAGCGAGACCAGGTCCTCGGGCGTCAGGCCATGCCCACGCCAGCGCCAGGCACCCATCACCATCGCCAGCAAAGCCGCTGCCGCCATGGCTGAAGCCACCCACACGGTGAAGGCGCGCACCTGGGCGTAACGAGAAAACGCGCAGACCACCAGGCCGGCGAGGCCGGCCGCCAGCGCCATGCTGGGCGCGCCGCTGCCCGCCAGCAAGGGCAGGGCGGCCAGTACGGCCACCCGCGACAGGCGCGGTCGCGAAGGTGCCGCGGCCAGCGCATAGAGGTAGAGCGTCATCGCGCACAGCTGGCCCAGTTCGGGCGTGGTTTCGTGCCCAAGCTGCAGCAGGCCCAGCGTGGCCATCAAGGCCAGCACGGCGCCATCGGCCACGGCGCGCGCGTAGTCCACGGGCGAGGCCTCGCCGCCGAAAGCGAAAGGCACCGGCTGCGCGGCATCGGTGCGCGCGAGGTGGAAGGTGGTGTACCAGGTCAATGCCAGCGTCAGCGCCAGCAAGAGCGCGAAGGGCAGGCGCGCCGCGAAGGCGGCGTCCATCCAGCCCTGGCCAGCCAGAATGAAGGCCGCGCCGAGCCAGTGCGGCAACAGCGCCGTGTCAGCCGGCACACCGCCCAGCATGGGGCCCCACCAGGGCGTGCGGCCCTCGGCGATGGCGATCATCTGCCCGAAGGCCGTGACGTCTGCGTTGCGCCAGGGGTCGCGCCCCACCAGGCCGGGCAGCAGGTAGGCCGCGCATAACAGCAGCAGGGGGACACGCGGCAGGCGGCGCGCGCCGCGGGCGGTGACGAGGGCGGGCTTGGGGCTGTTCACGGCAGGGGCGATGCTAGCGAAGGGCCATCGCCAGGCTGTCGCAGCGCAGCTCCGAGCTTCGACAACATGGGTGGAAACAGCGACAAAAAAGGCAGCCGAAGCTGCCTTTGATGTTGCGGAAGGTGGCCGATGGCCACGGCCTCAAGCGGTCTTCTTGAGGTGCGCAAACTTGTTGCGGAACTTCTCGACGCGGCCGCCCAGGTTGTCCACGCTCTTCTGCGTGCCCGTGTAGAACGGGTGCGTTTCGCTGGTGGTTTCCAGCTTGATGAGCGGCAGCTCACGGCCGTCTTCCAGCTTGATCGACTCGCGCGTGGGCGCACAGGAACGCGTCACGAACTTGAAACCGTTGGACAGGTCCTGGAAGCAGACCTCGCGGTAGTTCGGGTGTATGCCGTCTTTCATCACATGCCTCTTTGCTGTTCGGGAGCCACGTTGCACCGTGCAACGCACTTGCCGGGGGGCTGAAACCTCGCCGCAGGCCTCAGTGCCGACGGCGAAAAACCCAAGATTATATATCAGCGCGCAGCGTCAACCGCCACGGCGCATCATGTCGAAGAAGTCGAGGTTGTTCTTGCTCTGCTTCATCTTGTCGAGCACGAACTCCATCGCCTCGATCTCGTCCATGTTGTAGAGCAGCTTGCGCAGGATCCAGCTCTTTTGCAGGATCTCCGGCTTGAGCAGCAGCTCTTCACGACGCGTGCCGCTCTTGTTGATCAGGATGGACGGGTAAACGCGCTTCTCGGCCATGCGGCGGTCGAGGTGGATCTCGCAGTTGCCCGTGCCCTTGAACTCTTCGTAGATGACCTCGTCCATCTTCGAGCCGGTGTCGATCAGCGCCGTGCCGATGATGGTGAGGCTGCCGCCTTCTTCGACGTTGCGCGCCGCGCCGAAGAAGCGCTTGGGGCGCTGCAGCGCGTTGGCGTCGACGCCGCCGGTCAGCACCTTGCCCGAGCTCGGCAGCACGTTGTTGTAGGCGCGGGCCAGGCGCGTGATGCTGTCGAGCAGGATCACCACGTCTTTCTTCAGCTCGACCAGGCGCTTGGCGCGCTCGATCACCATCTCGGCCACCTGCACGTGGCGGGCGGCGGGTTCGTCGAAGGTGGAGCTGATGACCTCGCCGCGCACGCCGCGCACCATCTCCGTCACTTCTTCAGGCCGCTCGTCGACCAGCAGCACGATCAGGTGCACCTCGGGGTGGTTGGCCACCAGCGCGTGGGCGATCTGCTTCATCATGACCGTCTTGCCGGTCTTGGGCTGCGCCACCAGCAGCGCGCGCTGGCCTTTGCCGATGGGCGCGATGAGGTCGATGATGCGGCTGGTGACGTTCTCTTCGCCCTTGAAGTTGTCGCGCTCGAGCTTGAACTGCTCCTTGGGGAACAAGGGCGTCAGGTTCTCGAACATGATCTTGTGCTTGCTCTCCTCGGGCGTCACGCCGTTCACGCGGTCGACCTTGACCAGCGCGAAGTAGCGTTCACCGTCCTTGGGCACACGCACTTCACCTTCCACCATGTCGCCGGTGTGCAGGTTGAAGCGCCGGATCTGGCTCGGGCTCAGGTAGATGTCATCGGTGCTGGCCATGTAGCTGGCCTCGATGCTGCGCAGGAAGCCGAAGCCGTCGGGCAGCACTTCGAGCACGCCGTCGCCGAAAACCTGCTCGCCGGCCTTGGCGCGCTTTTTCATGATCGCGAACATCAGTTCCTGCTTGCGCAGGCGGGCGACGTTCTCGATCTCCAGCGCTTCGCCCATCGTGATGAGCTCGGAAACGTGCTGGGCCTTCAGTTCGGACAAGTGCATGGATGGCACCCTCGGGGGCAGATGCGTTGCGCGTGGGAGGCACCGGTCTCGGGCGAGCCGGATGCAGGCGCATGTCGCGGGTGGTTGGCGCCGAACCAACGCTGCGGGCCTTGTGTGGGCCTTGTTCGCGCCAGCGTGGGCTGGCGGGGCAAGCGGGTGGCGGGTCAGCCGGCCAGCACCTCAAGGCGCCGGCCGGTGACGAAGATTATAGGTGGCTGTCGATGAAGGCGGTGAGTTGCGCCTTGCTGAGCGCACCTACCTTGGTGGCCGCGAGCTGGCCTCCCTTGAAGATCATCAGCGTCGGGATGCCACGGATGCCGAACTTGGCAGGCACGTCGCGGTTCTCGTCGACGTTCATCTTGGCGATCTGCAGACGGCCTTCGTAGGCCTTCGACACCTCATCGAGGATGGGCGC
This sequence comes from beta proteobacterium AAP65, assembly GCA_001295865.1. Lineage (GTDB taxonomy): Bacteria > Pseudomonadota > Gammaproteobacteria > Burkholderiales > Burkholderiaceae_C > Rubrivivax. The sequence goes on along the minus strand of LJHW01000005.1, from coordinate 15,297 downwards.
GATCATCTTGCAGGGGCCACACCACTCGGCCCAGTAGTCGACAAGCACGGGCTTGTCGGCGGCCAGCACGTCGCTGTCGAAGGAGTCGTCGGTGATGTGTTTGATCAGTTCACTGCTCATGGGGGTCTCCGGGGCTGCGGGCCAAGCATTGCCAAGCGCACATGCAGCATTCTGGATTTTGTCACATCACCTCCGGCTGCCACCGGCGCCCAGCCCTGGCAATGACGATCGCAGCGATAGCCTGCACCACGGCCTTTGCCGCCGAACTGCAGGCCCTAAACCGCGTTGTTCCGGCCTTGGCGGGCCGCGGCCTCGGGTTTCAATTGCCTTGCCATGCCACCGTCACCTTCTGACTCTTCCGCTCCGGCCCGCAGCGCTGCCGTGCGCTGGTTCGGCCGCATGCAGCTCTTGCGGCTGCTGGGCAAGAGCGAGCGCACGATGGCCTGGCGTGTGGCCGACCCGCGCAGCGGCCAGGAGCTGATGCTGGTGCTGCCGCGTGTGCAGCCCACCGATGCCGCCGCGATGGAACGCTGGCAGCAGACCGTGCGCCAGGCCTCGCGCCTGAACCACCCGCAGCTCGCCGCCGTGGTGGAGACCGGCGTGCAGGACGGCTGGCCCTACGTGGCCTACGACCCGCGTGACAGCGCCACGCTCACCGAAAAGATGTCGGCCCGCGGGCTGCCGGGCCTGGAGGCCGCGGCCTGGGTCACGCAGGCCTTGCAGGGCCTGGCCTACGCGCACGAGGCCGGCATCGGCCACCACGATGTGCAGCCGCACCTGCTGCTGGTCAGCGACAGCGGGCAGGTGCGTGTGGCCGGCCTGGGCGTGGCCAGCGAGATGCTGGGCACCGCGCTTGCAGCAGGCACCGAAAGCAGTGGCTTGCGCGGCCAGCGCGAAGCCGCCGAACGCGATGTGCTGGGCTGCGGCCTGGTGCTCTACACCTTGCTGTGCGGCCAGCCGGCGCTGGAAGAGCCCGACGTCGGCCGCGTGATCGCGCGGCTCCCGCCGCTGGGCCGCGACATCGTGCGCCTGCCCTGGACCACCGCGCAGCCGGTGCCCGAGCCTTTGCGCGCCATCGTCAACCGCGCCACCGACCGCCAGGAACGCCAGCGCTACCGCAACGCCCGCACGTTGCTGCGCGCGCTGGAAGGCTGGCAGCACACCGAATCCAGCACCGGTGGCGGCCCGCTGGCACTGCTCGCCGACAAGCTGCGCACCGCCGGCGTGCTGCCTGCTTCGCCCGGCGGCGCCGACCAGGCTGCCCGCGTGGCCATGATGGAACGCGAGCGCACCATCGAGCTGGCCGAGGCGGTGCTCGAAGACATGGCGCTGTCCTTCGAATTGCTGCGCCTGGTGAACTCGGCGCAGGTGCGCGGCGCGCAGATTTCGGGCAGCGGTCCGGTGCTGACGGTGCGCCGTGCCATCGCCATGCTGGGCCTGGACGGTGTGCGGCGCGCGGCGTTGGCCCTGCGCCCCTGGCCCGGGCCGCTGAACGACGCCGGTGCGGCCGAGCTGCAGCGCCTCTTCGAACGCTGCCGGCGCGCCGCGCGCGTGGCTTTGGTGCTGCGCCCGGCCGGCTACGACGCCGAAGTGGTCTACCTCATCACCCTGCTGCAGAACCTCGGGCGTCTTGTTGTGCACTACCACTTTCCGGATGAAGCGCAGCAGATTCGCCGCCTCATGCAGCCCGCCCCGCCCGCGCGCGAGGGCGAGAACGAAGAACCGGGCATGAGCGAAGAAGGCGCGGCCTTCGCGGTGCTGGGCACCGACATCGAATCGATAGGGGCCGCAGTGGCGCGCTACTGGGGCCTGGACGACGCCGTGCTCGCCATGGTGCGGCGCCAGCCGGTGGCCACCAACCCGCGCACGCCCGACACCGATGACGACCTGCTGCGCATTCTGGGCAGCTGTGCCAACGAAGCCGTGGACGCGTTGGCGCAACCGGCCTCGCGCGTGGTGCAGGGGCTCACGCGTGTGGTTTCGCGCTACGGGCGCCTCTTCAACTTCGGCGTGCGTGAGCTGCAGGCCGCGCTGCAGGTTCAGGCCATCAGCCCCTTGAGCGTTCAAGCCACGGCGCCGGCGCCGCTCGGGCCTGCAGAGACGGCCGCATCGGTGTCGAGGGCAGCACGGTGAGCGCGGCCACCAGCGCCGGCTACGGCAGCCTGGCCCGCTTCGAACTGCTGCGCGAACTCGGTCGCGGCGCACAGGCACGTGTGTGGCTGGCGCACGACCCGCGGCTCGACCGCGAAGTGGCCCTCAAACTCATGGACGCCGAGGCCGATGCCGACGCCGTGAACCTGTGGCTGCACGAAGCCCGCGCCGTCAGCCGCCTGAGCCACCCGAACGTGGTGCCGGTTTTCGAGGCCGACGAGCACGACGGCCAGCCTTATCTCGTGTTTGAGTATGTCGAAGGGCCCACGCTGGCCCAGGCCCGCCGCGGCCAGCCGCCGATGCCGGCCAAGCAGGCCGTCGAGCTGATGATCGGCGTGCTGGACGCGTTGGCCGCTGCGCACGAGCAGGGCATCGTGCACCGCGACCTGAAGCCCTCGAACATCCTGCTGGGCAGCGACGGGCGTGCGCGCGTCATGGATTTCGGCATCGCCGGCCGCGTGGCGCCGCCGCGCCGCGCTGGCGGCCGTCGCGGCGCCACGCTGGTGTTGGACGCCAACGAAGGCCGCATCATGGGCACGCCCGGCTACATCTCGCCCGAGGCCGCACGCGGCGCGGCGCCGGTGCCGGCGATGGACGTGTTCGCCGCCGGTGTGATGCTGGGCGAACTGCTGGCGGGTGTGCCGCTGCTGCGCGAGATCGACCCCTACCGCGCCGTGGAGCGTGTGCAGCGCGAAGACCTCGTGCTGCCCGAAAGCGCCAAGGTCGACGAGACCTTGCGCGGCATCGTGCAACGCGCCATCACGCGCGACATTGCCGCGCGCTACGACAGCGCACGGTCGATGCAGACCGCGCTGCAGGCCTGGCTGCAGCCGCAAGGCGCGGCCGAGCCCGACGCCGGCAGCAGCCACGCGACGCTGGAGTTCCTGTTGCGCCGCATGCGCCACAAGACCGATTTCCCGGCGCTGGGCAGCAGCATCGTGCGCATCCAGAAGGTGGCCACCTCGGAGACCGAGAGCCTCAAGGCCCTCAGCGACGAGATCCTCAAGGACGTGGCGCTGACGAACAAGCTGCTGCGCATGGTCAACACGGCCCACTTCTCGGCGGCGGCCGGCGGTGGCATCGCCACGGTGTCTCGCGCCGTGGCTTTGGTGGGTTTTGCGGGCATCCGCAACATGGCGCTGTCCGTGGTGCTGCTCGAGCACATGAGCGACAAGGCCCATGCCGCGCTGCTGAAAGAAGAGTTCCTGCGGGCGCTGATGGCCGGCACGCTGGCCGACGAGATGACGACCTCCGTGCGTGAAGGCGAAGAAGCCTTCATCGGCGCGATGTTCCAGAACCTCGGCCGGCTGCTGACCGAGTGCTACCTGCCGGAAGAGGCAATCCAGATCAGGCAATCGTTGCGCGGCGACCTCACCTCGGCCGCTTCGCACCTGGCACGCGAGGCCGCGGCCAAGCGCGTGCTGGGCCTGAGCCTGGACGAACTCGGCGCCGGCGTGGCGCAGGCCTGGGGCCTGCCCGACAGCCTGCAGACCGCCATGCGCGCACCGCTCGGCCCCTCGCCAGCCAAGGCCGTGGCGCGCGGCGCCGAGCGACTTCGCTGGCTGGCGCGCGCAGCCAACGCGATGTCTGACGCCATGCTGGGCAGCGACGGCGAGGTGCAAGCCAGCGCCTTGTTGCGTGCAGCCGAGATCTACGGCCCGGCGCTCGGGCTCAGCCCGCGCGACATGGTGACGGCGGCCTATGCCACGCGCGTGCACCTCAACGCCCTGGCCGCAGCCATGGGCGTGAACGTGGCCCCAGGCGCGCCGGCACGCCGCCTGCTGGAAGACACCCAGGTCAGCGAAGCGATGCCGCTGCGCGGCGACGAGGCCACCACGCTGGTGCTGCCGGCCGCCGACGCGCAAGGCCTGATGGCGAAATCGCTGGACGAGCTGCGCGTTGCGCTGGCGAGCAAGTCGATGCGCCTGGGCGAGGTGCTGCCCATGGTGCTCAATGCCATGCACAAGGCCATGGGTTTCCGCCACGTGGTGCTGTGCCTGCGCGAGGTGGGGCAGCCCCGCCTGGTGGGCCGCATTGCGCTGGGGCCCGGGGGCAGCGAACTCAGCGCGGCCTTCCGCATCCAGCCCGATGCCACGGCCACCACCGATCTTTTCGGCGTGCTGTGCGCCAAGGGCGCCGACCTGCTGGTGAGCGACGCCAAGACTGTGGCCAACCGCCTGCCGGCCTGGTACCGGCAGAAGGTGAACGCGCCGACCTTTCTGCTGCTGCCGCTGATGCTCAAGGGGCAGCCCATCGGCCTGATCTACGCCGACAAGGCGGAGGCGGGCAGCATCGTGGTGGGCGAGGCTGAACTCAGCCTGCTGCGCGCGCTGCGCGACCAAGCCACGGCCGCGTTCGCCAAGGGCCAGGCCTGAGCGGCTGCGGACCGGGGTGGGCGCCGCTCTGGGGCGAGGGGAGGGTGCCGAGCCTGACCCCGGCACTGGTTGCAACGCTAAGGGCTGCTTGGTTCCCCACCTGACCCGGTTGGGCGCGCTTCCATGCGGGGAGGCCCGGCGGAACGCATTGTAGGCGAGCCGCGCTGGCCCGCCCCACTCAGCGCAATTGCAATGATTCGCCGCTGAAGCGCACGCCCAGCGGCTCGATGAGCAGCTCTTTCGCGCCGGCTTCCACCGTGCCCGCCACCCAGGTCGCCACGCCGGCACCCCGCGCCACCTCGACGCAGCGCTGCGCTTCGCTGGCCGGCACGAACAGCGCAAAACCCGCGCCCATGTTGAGCGTGCCGTAGGCTTCTTCGGCGTCGTGCCCGGCCTGCTCGGCGATGAAACGCAGCACAGCGGGCACGGGCGGCACGGTGTGGATGCGGTAGGTCAGCGCCTTGGCGTGGCGCAGCAGCTTGCGCCAGCCGTGGCCGGTGATATTGGCGGCGTAGTGCACGGGCACGCCGGCGGCCCACAGCGCTTCGGTCACAGGCGAGTACAGCGTCGTGGGCGCCAAGAGCGCCTCGCCGTAGGTCAGGCCGGGTTCGATCTCGGTCAGGTAGCCCTGCGGCAAGCGCTCGGCCAACTTGCGCGCCAGGCTCAGGCCGTTGGCGTGGATGCCGCTGCTGGCCAGCAGCACGATGGCATCGCCGGGGCCCAGTTTTTCACCCAGCGTCAGCCGCGGCTTGGGGTTGACGAGGCCGGTGCACGAGGCCGCGAGGTCGATGCGACCGGCTTCGACGATGCCGGCCAGCGCCGGCGTCTCGCCGCCGCCCCAGGCCACCTGGCAGACGTCGCAGGCGGCCTTCCAGCCTTCCACCAGGGCGCCCGCGCGCTGGGCGTCGGTGAACCATTCGCTGCCTCCCGCGGCCCAGTAGGCCTGCACCACCAGCGGCGTGGCGCCCACGGTGATGAGGTCGTTCACGGCCATGGCGATGGTGTCTTGGGCGATGCCGGCGAAGTAGCTCTTGCCGGTGAGGCGCTGCATCTCGTCGGCCACCAGCGTCTTGGTGCCCAGGCACTCGACGATGCTGGCCATGTAGAACGGCCCGACATCCACGACATAGGCCGATTCACCGCGCGAGGCCGCCACCTCGCCGAAACCGTGGCTGCTCAGGTGGCTGGCGGTGGACGCTGCGGCCCGCTGCGCCGCCACTTTCAGCGGGTCGATCAGGTCGTACTGGACACCCGCCTGTTCGTAGGTCATCGGTGCCGTCATCGGCGTTGCGCTCGGGGTGGGGGTGGTGCTCATGCGGCCGGATTATCCCTGCGCCCCGCCGCCGGGCCGGGCCGGCGCGCCCGGGGGCCGCCCGTAGAATGAAGCGAATGTCCTACGTCGTTCTCGCCCGCAAATACCGCCCGCGCAGCTTCGCGCAGATGGTGGGCCAAGAGCACGTCGTGCAGGCCCTCACCAACGCCCTGACACAGGGCCGGCTGCACCACGCCTACCTCTTCACCGGCACGCGCGGCATCGGCAAGACCACGGTCAGCCGCATCCTCGCCAAGAGCCTGAACTGCACCGGCCCCGACGGCACGGGCGGCATCACCGCCGAGCCCTGCGGCGTGTGCCAGGCCTGCACCGAGATCGACGCCGACCGCTACCTCGACTACATCGAGATGGACGCCGCCAGCAACGGCGGCAAGGACGAGATCAAGGACCTCATCGAGCGCGCTGCCTACAAGCCCGGCATCGGCCGCTTCAAGGTCTTCATGATCGACGAGGCGCACCAGTTGTCGAAGGATGCCTTCAATGCGCTGCTGAAGACGCTGGAAGAGCCGCCCGAGTACCTGAAGTTCGTGCTGGCGACCACCGACCCCGAGAAGGTGCTGCCCACGGTGCTGAGCCGTTGTCTGCAGTTCAACCTGCGCCCGATGGCGCCGCAGACGGTGCGTGAACACCTGCAGCGCGTGCTGGAAGCCGAAAACGTGCCGGCCGACGCCGGTGCGCTGCGCCTGCTCGGCACCGCAGCGCGCGGCAGCATGCGCGACGGGCTCTCGCTCACCGACCAGGCCATCGCCTACGGCGGCGGCCGGCTGCAGGAAGACGTGGTGCGCACCATGCTCGGCAGCGTCGACCGCGGCCACGCCCGCACCTTGGTGCAGGCCCTCGCCGAGCGCGACGGCGCCGCCGTGCTGGCCGCGGTGGCCGCGCTGCGCAGCCGTGGCCTGAGCGCCGCTGGCACGCTGGAGGAAATGGCCACGCTGCTGCAGCAGATGGCCGTGCAGCAGGCCGTGCCCGGCGCGCTGGACGACCAAGACCCCGACACCGAAGACGCCCGCGCACTCGCCCCGGCCCTGCAGCACGACGAAACGCAGCTGCTCTACAGCATGGTGCTGCACGGTCGCCATGAACTGGGCCTGATGAGCGACGAGTACGGCGCGCTGACCATGGTGCTGCTGCGCTTCCTGGCCTTCCCGGCCGAAGGTGCGGCTGCACGCGCGCCTGCGGCACCGGCGCGCGAAACGCCGCGCGAGGCCGTGCGCACCGCGCCGCTGCGGGCGCCGGCGCCGCCGGCCGTGGCGGTGCCCTTGCCGCAGTTCGCGCCCTCTCCAGCCCCGCAGCGCGCGGCCACGCTGCAGCCTGTACCGGCCCCGGCACCCACGGCCGCTGCGGCGGCCGGCCCGGCGCCTTGGGACGATGCCCCGGCAGCCCCCGCACCGCACGCGGCCGAGCCGTCGATCGCGCCGCCGCCTGCAGCGGCCCTCCAACGGGCGCCAGCACCGGCCCCGGCCCCCGTACCCACCGCGGCCGATCGCGCGCTCGGCGACCGCTGGTACGCGCTGGTCAAGCCGCTGTGCGAAGACGGCACGCTCAGTGCGCTGGCGCGCGAACTGGCGCTGCAGGGCGGGCTGGCCGCCATCGACACCCAGAGCCAGCCGTCGCGCTGGCAGCTGTGCGTGGAGCGCGAGACCCTGCGCAACCCCACGCTGCGCGACAAGGTGGCGGCCGCGCTGGCCACCGCCCTGGGCCACCCGGTGGTGCTGGAGCTGCTGCCCGGCACCCCCGAAGACACCCCCGCCCGCCGCGACGCGGCCGAACGCCAGCGCCGCCAGGCCGCGGCCGAAGCCGCGATCCAGAACGACGCCACCGTGCGCGAACTGCTCGCGCAGTTCAAGACGGCGCGCATCGTGCCGGGCTCGATCAAACCCCTGTAAAGCACAGAAGGAACACACCATGATGAAGGGCCAACTCGCCGGGCTGATGAAGCAGGCCCAGGCGATGCAAGACAACATGAAGAAGGCGCAGGACGAACTGGCGCTGATCGAGGTGGAGGGCCAGAGCGGTGCCGGCCTCGTGAAGGTGACCATGACCTGCAAACACGACGTCAAGCGCGTGACCATCGACCCCAGTCTGCTGGCCGATGACAAGGACATGCTCGAAGACCTCGTGGCCGCTGCCTTCAACGCCGCGGTGCGCCGCGCCGAAGAAGTGAGCGCCGAGAAGATGGGCAAGCTCACCGCCGGCATGCCGCTGCCGCCGGGCATGAAGTTCCCGTTCTGAGGCGATGGCCGAACGTGCGCTGGAAGCGCTGATCGACGCGCTGCGCCGGCTGCCCGGCGTGGGCGTGAAATCGGCGCAGCGCATGGCCTTCCACCTGCTGCAGCACGACCGCGACGGCGCACGCCGCCTGGCCACCGCGCTGGGCGATGCCGTGCAGCAGATGCGCCACTGCCAGCGCTGCCACACCTTCACCGAGGCCGAGGTCTGCAGCACTTGCGAAGACCCGCGCCGCGACGCCCGTCTGTTGTGCGTGGTGGAGACGCCGGCCGACCAGGCCGCGCTGGAACGCAGCGGCAGCTACAAGGGCCTGTATTTCGTGCTGATGGGCCGCATCAGCCCGCTGGACGGCGTGGGCGCGGGCGACATCGGTGCCGAACGGCTGCTCGAACGTGCCGGTGACGGCATGGTGGAAGAGGTCATCCTGGCCACCGGCTTCACGGCCGAAGGCGAAGTGACGGCACATGCGCTGTCGCAGGCACTGAAGACGCGTGGCCTGCGCGTCACGCGGCTGGCACGTGGTGTGCCGGCAGGCAGTGAACTCGAATACGTGGACCTTTCGACCATCGCGCATGCGATGGGCGACCGACGCTGACGCAGGCTTTCAGTCGGCCACCGCCGCGCGGTAGGCATGCCAGCTGGCATGCCCCAGCACCGGCCCCACGAGCAGCAGCCCGGCAAACCAGGGCAGCAGCGCCACGAAGACCAGGCCCGCCAGCAGCAGGCCCCACCAGACCATCACGCCGGTCTGCGTCAGCACCAAGCGCAGGCTGGTCAGGCCGGCCGTGATGGCGTCGGTCTGGCGGTGCAGGATCATCGGCATGCTGATCACGCTGATGGCGTAGATCAGCGACGCAAACACCGCGCCCACCGCCGCCCAGGCGACGATGAAGCTCAGGTTCTCGGGGTCGAGCAGCGCCCGCAGCGAGCCCTTGAAATCGGGCATGCCGTCGAAGCTGACAGCGAAGACGACCAGCGTCGCGCGGCCCCACAGCATCTCCAGCACCAGCAGCACGAAGCCAAAGATCGCGAGCTGCCCGGTGCGTGTGTCCCAGGCCAGCAGCGAATCCCCGAGATCGGGCTTCTGGCCTGCTTCCAGCCGCTGGCTCACCCGGTACAGGCCCAGGCACAAGAAGGGCCCCATCAGCAGGAAACCGGCCGAGAGCGCCAGCGTGTAGGCCGGGGCGTTTTCGTAGACCTTCAGCAGCGCCCAGCCCATCACCATGAAGCAGCCGCCGTAGAAGAGGCCGATACCGGGGGCGCGGATGAAATCGCGCCAGCCCAGGGCCAGCCAGCGCAGGGGGTCGCCGTAGCGCAGCGGGTTCAGGCGCAGCGCCGGGCTGCCAGGTTCGGCGGGTGCCGCATGGGGCGCAGGGGCCGCGGCTGCGGCGGGCTCGATGGCTGGGGGCGGGGCCGGGGTGTCCATGCCGCGCATTGGGCGCTGCGCGGCGCGCGCTGGCAATCAGGGCCAGCCTGAGGGCTGCCGGCCGCTCAGCGCCCGCGCCTCACGCGCAGGATCTCGTCCAGGATCAGGCACCCCGCGCCCAGCGTGATGGCGCTGTCTGCGATGTTGAAGCTGGGGAAGTAGCCGCCGTGGAAGAGCGGTTCCAAGACGCTGAAGCGGAACTGCAGGAAGTCGACCACGTAGCCGTGGATCAGCCGGTCGACCACATTGCCCAAGGCGCCGCCCATGATCATGGTCACCGCGAAGCAGAACAGCTTCTGCTCCGGGTGCTTGCGGATCATCCAGACGATGAAGCCCGAGACGACGAGGCCCAGCCCCGTGAAGAACCAGCGCTGCCAGCCCGAAGCCCCGGCCAGAAAACTGAAGGCCGCGCCCGGGTTGTGCGCGCGCACGAGGTTGAAGTAGCCGGTGACCGGGCGCACGTCGCCGTGCTGGAACCAGCCGACGATGAGCGTCTTGGTCACCTGGTCGGCCAGGATGACGATGGCCGCCAGGCCCAGCCACAGCCAGAGGCTGGGGCTACCGGAAGAAGCGCCTCGCGCCGCCACGTTCAGGCCACGGTGCGGGTTTCGCCCGCGCCGTACAGGTTGCTGGTGCAGCGGCCGCACAGCGTGGGGTGGGCGGCGTCGTGACCCACGTCTTCGCGCCAGTGCCAACAGCGTTCGCACTTGCTGTGCGTGCTGGCCGCCACCTGCACCGAGAAGGCCTCGCCCGCCACCAGGTGCACGGCCGAGGTGATGAAGACGAACTTCAGGTCTTCGCCCAGGCTGGCCAGCAGCGCATGGTCGTCAGCCGGGGCCGTGATCTGCACCTCGGCCTGCAGCGAAGAGCCCACGCCGCCAGCGCTGCGCAGCGCTTCGATTTCCTTGTTCACCCCATCGCGCAGCTCGCGGATGCGGCCCCACTTGGCCAGCAGCGCGGCATCGGGAGGGGGCAGTTGCCAGTAGGTCTGCGTGAAGATGCTGTCGGCTTCGGCATGGCCACCGTCGAAGAGCTTCCAGGCCTCTTCGGCGGTGAAGCTGAGGAAGGGCGCCATCCAGCGCAGCATGCTGTGCGTGATGTGCCACAGCGCTGTCTGCGCGCTGCGGCGGGCATGGCTGCCCGGGGCGGTGGTGTAGAGGCGGTCTTTCAGCGCGTCGAGGTAGAAGGCGCCCAGGTCTTCGCTGCAGAAGACCTGCAGCTTGGCCACCACCGGGTGGAACTCGTAGGCCTCGAAATGCGCCAGGAACTCGGCCTGCAGCTGCGCCGTGCGCGCCAGCGCGTAGCGGTCGATTTCCAGCAGCTCAGCCAGCGGCAGCGCGTGCTGGGCCGCGTTGAAATCGCTGGTGTTGGCCATCAGGAAACGCAGCGTGTTGCGGATGCGCCGGTAGGCGTCCACCACGCGGGCCAGGATGTTGTCGTCGATGTTGAGGTCGCCGCTGTAGTCGGTGGCGGCGCACCACAGGCGCACGATCTCGGCGCCGAACTTGTTCGTCAGCGTCTGCGGCTCGACCACGTTGCCCAGGCTCTTGCTCATCTTGCGGCCTTGCCCGTCGGTGGCAAAACCGTGGGTGAGCAGGCCGCGGTAGGGCGCGCGGCCTTCCAGCGCGCAGCCGATCAGCAGCGACGAATGGAACCACCCGCGGTGCTGGTCGTGGCCTTCCAGGTAGAGGTCGGCCTCGGGACCCTGCGCGTGCGCGCCGCCCGGGTGCGAGCCACGCAGCACGTGGCTGAAAGTGCTGCCGCTGTCGAACCAGACGTCGAGGATGTCGTGGCTCTTGGCGTAGTTGTCGGCCTCGGCGCCCAGCCACTCGGCCGGGTCGAGCTGGCTCCAGGCTTCGATGCCGCCCTTTTCCACCAAGGCCGCGGCGCGGTCCATCAGCGCCAGGGTGTCGGGGTGCAGCTCGCCCGTCACCTTGTGCAGGAAGAAGGGCAGCGGCACGCCCCAGCTGCGCTGGCGGCTGATGCACCAGTCGGGGCGGTTGGCGATCATGTCGCGCAGGCGGGCGCGGCCGTTCTCGGGGTAGAAGTTCGTCGCGTCGATGGCGGCCAGCGCCGTCTGGCGCAGCGTGCCGGGCGCCTTGTCGACGGTGCAGACGCCGTCGCCCTCGTCCATGCGCACGAACCACTGCGCTGCGGCGCGGTAGATCACCGGCGTCTTGTGGCGCCAGCAGTGCGGGTAGCTGTGTTGCATCTCGGCCTGGGCCCGCAGGCGGCCGGCGTCTTGCAGCGCCTGCACGATCACCGGGTTGGCCTTCCAGATGTGCAGGCCGCCGAACAACGGCAGCTCGGCCTCGTAGACGCCCGAGCCCTGCACGGGGTTCAGGATCTCGTCGGCCTTCATGCCGTGGGCCAGGCAGGACTGGAAGTCGTCCAGGCCGTAGGCCGGCGAGCTGTGCACGAGGCCGGTGCCGTCCTCGGCCGTCGCGTAGTCGGCCAGATATACCGGCGAGAGCCGGTCGTAGCCCGGGTGCACATGCGCCAGCGGGTGGCGGAAGTTCAGGCCGCCGAGCTTTTCGCCCAAGGCGGTGGCCACCACCTCGCCCGTCAGGCCGTAGCGCGCCAGGCACTTCTCCACCAGCGCTTCGGCCAGCACCAGCAGGCCACGCGCGGTGTCTACCAGCGCGTAGACCAGGGCCGGGTTGAGGTTCAGCGCCTGGTTGGCGGGCAGCGTCCAGGGCGTGGTGGTCCAGATGACGGCGAAAGCGTCTTTCTGAAGCGCCGGCAGGCCGAAGGCCGCGGCCAGCTTGGCGGGCTCGGCGCTCAGGAAAGCGACGTCGACCGTGGGGCTCTTCTTGTCGGCGTATTCGATCTCGAACTCGGCCAGCGAGCTGCCGCAATCGAAGCACCAGTACACCGGCTTGCTGCCGCGGTAGACGTAGCCGCGCTCCATCAGGCGCTTGAGCACGCGCATCTCGCCGGCCTCGTTGGCCGGGTCCATGGTGCGGTAGGGGTGGGCCCAGTCGCCCAGCACGCCCAGGCGCTGGAAATCGGCCTTCTGCTGCTCGATCTGCTCGGCGGCGTAGGCGCGGCTGAGCGCCTGCACCTTGTCGCGCGGCAGGCCGCGGCCGTGGGTCTTCTCGATCTGGTTCTCGATGGGCAGGCCGTGGCAGTCCCAGCCCGGCACGTAGCGCGCGTCGAAGCCCGCCAGCTGCTTGCTCTTGACGATCATGTCCTTGAGCACCTTGTTCAGCGCGTGGCCGATGTGCAGCTTGCCGTTGGCGTAGGGCGGGCCGTCGTGCAGCACGAAGAGCGGTGCGCCGTGGCGCGCGACGCGCAAGCGTTGGTACAGGCCGCCGTCTTGCGTGGTGTCGTTCCAGGCCTTCACCCACGCCGGCTCGCGCTTGGGCAGGTCGCCGCGCATCGGGAAGGGCGTGTCGGGCAGGTTCAGCGTGCTGCGGGTGTCAGGGGTGTTGCTCATGGCGTGTGGGCTCGGCAGGTGCCACCCCAGTGGAGGGCGGTGAGGGCGGCACGGGGTCGTTCGGGGAGGCCGGCCGCGCGGGGGCGCGGGCGCGCATCAGCGCGCAGGGCCGGGCGTCAGGAAGCCGAACGAATAATTCGGTCGCGCGTGGCTTGCCGGCGGGTGGCGGCCTGCCAGCGCAGGAGGCCGGCATCGGGCGAGAGGGCAGGCGTGAGGCGCATGAGGACCGATTTTAGACGCGGACCTCGCCCGCGGCGCGCCACCAGGCCCGCGCTGCCTCGGTATCGCGCGCAATGCCTTCCTGCAGCGCCTGCAGGCCCTCGTACTTCAGCTCGTCGTGCAGCTTGTGCAGCAGCTCCACGCGCAGCAAGCGGCCGTAGCCGCCGTTCTCACCCAGCGCTGCGGGCCAGTGCAGCGCGTGCACCTCCAGCAGCACACGGCCGGCGTCTTCCACCGTGGGGCGCACGCCCAGGCTGGCCACGCCGGGCACGGGCCCGCTGCCCAGCCCGTGCACGCGCACGACGAAGATGCCGCTGGCCGCCGGCCTGGCGTGCGCGAAGCGCAGGTTCAGCGTGCGGAAGCCGAGTTCGCGGCCGAGCTTGCGCCCGTGCAGCACGTGGCCGCTGATGCTGTAGGGCCGGCCCAGCAGGGCCTCGGCCTGGCGCATGTCGCCGCGCGCCAGCGCCTCGCGCACGGCCGAGCTGGAAACGCGCAGGCCGTGCACCTCGTAGCTGTTCATGCGCGCCACGTCGAAGCCCGCCGCCGGGCCGGCCGCATCGAGCATCGCGTAGTTGCCGGCGCGGCGGGCGCCGAAGTTGAAGTCGTCGCCAACCAGCACGTATTTCGCGCGCAGGCCGTCGCGCAGCACCTCGTCGATGAAGGCCTGCGGCGACAGGCTGGCGAAGGCGTCGTTGAAGGGCAGCACCACCACCTCGTCCACGCCGCAGCGCTGCAGCTCGCAGAGCTTGTCGCGCAGCGTGCCGATGCGCGCCGGGGCCGCCTCGGGCTTGCCCGCCTTGCGCGCGAAGTGGTCGCGCGGGTGCGGTTCGAAAGTCATCACGCAGCTGGGCAGGCCGCGGTGTCGGGCTTCGTTGTTCAGCAAGGCCAGCATGGCCTGGTGGCCACGGTGCACGCCGTCGAAATTGCCGATGGTGATGGCGCAGCCGGTGGTGCCGGGGCGGCGCCAGCCGCGTTGGATTCTCATGCGCAGAATTATCCCGGCAGGCCCAGCAGCCGCCGGTAGAGCGCCAGGTAGGCCGCTGCAGCGTCGTCCCAGTTGAACTGCGCGGCGTGCTGGCGCACCGCCTCGGGCCGGCCGGGTTCGGCGTGGCGCAGCAAACCCTGCTGCACCACGGTCTTCATGGCTTGCGGCTCGAAGCTGTCGAAGTAGCTGGCGGCGTCGCCACCGATTTCTGGCAAGCACGTGCGCCGCGCCAGGAAGACGGGCTTGCCGAAGTGCATGGCTTCGATGGGCGGCAGGCCGAAACCTTCGGTGAGCGACGGGAACAGGAAGCCGGCGCAGTTCGCATAGGCCCAGGCCTTCTGCGCGTCGGTGATGCCCAGGTGGAACTGCACGTTGGGCTGGCGGTTGGCGGCCTTCAGCGCCTTGGCGTCGTCGCTGGGCGGGCCGCACATCAAGAACGTCATCTCGGGCCAGGCACGCGCCAGCTCCAGCACCGCCTGCGGGTTCTTGCTGGGCGACATGCGGCTCAGGTGGAAGAGGAAAGGGCGCTCGGCCACCGCCGCCCAGCCCGGCAGCGGCGCACGCTCGGCGGCGACAAAGCTGCGCGCGCCGTTGTAGATCACGTCCATCGGCCCGGCCCAACCCAGTTCTCGCTTCACATCGCCGGCGGTGTGCTGGCTGATGGCCACCACGTGGTCGGTGCGCGCCATGAGCTTCAGCGTGCGGCGGTGGTGGCGCCAGCGCGAAAAGGCATTGCGGCCGTAGAGGTAGTTCAGGTCGTGCACGGTGACGAGCCGCGTGCCACCGGCGGCCATGTTCGGCGGCAGGTTCTTGTTCAGCTGGTGCAGGCTGTGCCACAACGCGAAAGGCTCGGGCTGCACGTGGCGCAGGCGCTGCCAGCGGTTCACCGCGATGTAGGTCACCTCATCGCCGAACAGGCCGAAGAGTTTCTCGCGCAGGTGGAAGTGCAGCCGGATGCCGTGCTGCGCGCGCCAGGCCGGCGCCACCGCGGCGATGCGTGTGCCGATCTGCAGCGAAAACTCGCCCAGCCCGTCGTGCAGCGCGCCGATGTTGCCCAGGCTGATGCCGATGTGGCGTACTTTCATCGGCGGGCATTGTGCCGGCAGCCGGCATTGGCAAGCGGGCCGGCACAATGCGCCG
>LJHW01000049.1 GCA_001295865.1 beta proteobacterium AAP65 | reverse complement strand
ACGCGGAGGGCCCAGATGTCCTTGGGCTTGAACGGAGCCTTCTGCCCGACGATCTTGCTTCACGCCCATCACGGTCCCCGACACGGACGGCGTTGATCGTGCCCTGTCGCCTGCGGAGGCCAGGCGGAAGCTGGACAACCGGCAGATGCGCTGCGCCGCGTGCGGCGGTGCAATGTGGTCCTTGGTGAGGCCTGGTGCGGCTCCGAAGTCGCGCCGGGACATCCCGCACGACGCGATCACGCAGATCCCGACGATCGGCGTGAAGACGGCGGGCAAGCTGCTCGACACCTTTGGCGAGGACATGCTCGGCGGCATGCTCGAAGACAGCGTGTTCGAGTTCATCAACCTGATGGACGAGAAAGGCGCGCTCTTCTTCACCGACCGACAGGCCAGGCGCATGGAGCGCGCCATGGCCCACATGGAGTTCTCGTTTGGTCAGGGCACCGCGCAAAGTGCCGTCTGGCTTCTTGACCCGCAGCCAGTGCGCGCAATCCGCGCTCTCTTCAAGTGCGAGGGGCCAGTCATCGCGAGATGGCTGAAGCCGGAGCTGACGCTCGTGATCTGCAGAATGGGCGACCGAAGCCGCCATCGGTCGCCATCGGCCGATGCAACGGCATATGCCGTGCCCGGAACCAGGCGCGATCGGCCCAGTACTTCATCCGTTTCCCTGCGGGCCTCGTAGAGGTCGATGGGCCTGTAATCCGACCGCGCCTGGCCCGACCAAGGCTCGAGAACTGGCTGTAAGCCCCGCGAGAAGGAAGCCGGCCTGATTCCACCCGTGTCCCTTCAATGCCTCAGGAGTCCCAACGATGAAACAGTTTGCCTTGTCCGCCTCCGCCTTTGCCACTGCCATGTTTAGCCTGCATGCGCTCGCACAGTCACCTGCGGCCGCGCCTGTCGACCCGAACACTTTCCTGAACCAGTTCGAGTCCAGCTTCGGCAAGTTCGAGGGCTTCCGACGCTCGGGGGCTAAGGGCATCTGCGCCATGGGCGACTTTGTCGGCACAGCAGAGGCGCGAGCCCTTTCCACGGCATCGGCCTTCAGCGGCAAGCCTGTGCCAGTAGTGGTGCGTTTCTCGGTCGGCGGTGCTAACCCTAAGGCGCCCGACAACGCGAAGTCGCAACGCAACCTAGCGCTGCAGTTCAATCTGCCCAATGGCGAGCTCTGGCAGATGGGCAATATTTCCGCGCCAGTGTTCGGTGCGTCGTCGCCGCAGCAGTTTTTCGGTCGGCTGGCTTCGCTGCAACCCGACCCCGCGACGAAGATGCCCGATCCGGCGAAGGTCAAGGCCTTTGCTGATGCCAACCCCGAGGTGCTGTTGCAGGGCAAGTACTTCGCGTCGCAGCCGGTGCCGGCCAGTTTCAGCACCGTCAACTACTGGGGCGTGCATGCCTTCGGCTTCGTTAACTCCAGTGGCGCCCGGCAGTTCGGCAAGTGGATATTCGAGCCCGTGGGCGGCATCCAGGGCCTGAGCGATGAAGAGGCCAAGGCCAAGGGCCCGAGCTTCCTGTTCGACGACCTGCGACAGCGGGTGAAGGACGGAAAGGTTGCCTTCAACTTCAATCTCGAGCTGGCACAGGCAGACGACAAGATAGACAGCGCCACTGTGCCGCTGCCCGAGGGTCGCAAGAAGATCAATCTCGGCACGCTGAAGGTCACTTCGGTGTCTGAGGACGCCGCCGGCTCGTGCCTGACAATCACCTTCAACCCCATGGTGCTGCCGAAGGGGGTTGAGCCTTCTGCCGACCCGATGATTGCGGCCCGGGCTGCCCCATACGGCATCGGCCTGAGCCGCCGCCTGACTGAAGGCGCAAAGCAGTAGCAACGACTACGGGCCGTCAGCCTTTGCAAAGGCTAAGGCAACGCTGATCAAGTCTGAAGCTGGCACGGTAGCTGCTCGGTCTGTTCCATGAAGCAGCAGACCCTCGCCATGGCCGCAGACCAGAACGCCGAGTTCGAGCGCTACCGCCGGCCGACTCGGCGTGACCAGTTCCTTGCCACGATGGAACAGGTGGTTCCGTGGGGCGACCTGTGCGCCGTGATTGAGCCGCACTACCCCAAGGCCGGCAACGGGCGCCCACCCGTAGGGCTGCAGCGCATGCTGCGGATGTACTTCATCCAGCACTGGTTCAACCTCAGCGACGAGGGCTGCGAAGACGCGCTGCTCGACAGCCCCGCACTGCGCCGCTTCGTGGGCATCGACCTTGGCCTCGAACGGGTGCCAGACGCGACCACGCTGCTGAAGTTCCGCCGCCTGATCGAAGACAAGGGCCTGAGCACAGCGCTGTTCGCCAAGGTCGGCGTAGTGCTACAGCCGCAGGGGCTGAAGGTAGGCACGGGAACCATCGTGGACGCCACCATCATCGCCGCGCCGAGTTCGACCAAGAACACCAAGGGCGAGCGTGACCCCGAGATGCACCAGACCCGCAAAGGCAAGCAGTGGCACTACGGCATGAAGCTGCACATTGGCGTGGACAGCAAGACGGGTCTGGCGCACAGCGCCGTCGTGACCGCAGC
>LJHW01000048.1 GCA_001295865.1 beta proteobacterium AAP65 | reverse complement strand
ATGACGCGCTCGAGATCTCTGAGCAAACAGAGATCTGATCCAGCAGACCGCTGGCCACCCATGCAAGGCGGACGTGGTCAGCTGCGAACGGCTGCTGTCTGGCGTGCTGCGGGATTCACGCAGTCGGCCACAACCCGTCATCCGTCTGATGGCCGGATAGCCGACGGTCGCTTGATCTGGGTGGATCCCGGGTCAATCCAGCTGCAGCGCCCGGAACACTGGAAAGTCCCTGTGTATCGCCGTGCAGTAACGTTCCAGCAGGGCTGGCCACCATCGACGCGTGGTCATCGCCCGGTCTAACGAAGGCGCGTAAGTCGTGGGTGTCCGTGGGCTCCCAGCGAATCGCACCGCCAGGCAGGCAGCGCTATCGGGTACTGCGGACTCTTCGGCAACCGGCGCCGCGACGAGATGCAGTTCAGCGTGGGTGGGCGGGCTTCACCGGAAACCGCTTGCTCACCGCACAGCCTCTGGCCGCTCTTGAGTCAGGGATTTGTCGAATTGTGGGAACAGCACCCGGTTCTCCAACTGGATGTGCGCCTCCAAGTCCTCGGCGAACTGCCTCGTCGCCGTGCAAAGCTGAACCCAGGTGCGGCAGGCATCGCCTGGCGGCGTCGCTTGATGAGTCAAGGCCATCAACTGCGCGAGCCTATGAGCATGTTCCTCATGCTCGGACATCATGACGCAGATCGGGTGGGTGACGAAAGAACTGCCGCCCCGCGCCAGCATCGGAAAGAGGATCGTCTCCTCCTTCTCCATGTGCGCCAGTAGTTCGCAGTGCATCGACGTCAGCAGATCGGTTAAGCCCCGCGGCGTCTCGGCGTGGTCCGCGTGCAATGCCTCCACCTTGGCCGCAAGCTGAAGCAGCACGGGGAGCTGCTGACGGTGGACTTCGTGGAAGCGCGTCAGGATGTGCTCGATCAGCGCACCGGGCTCGGTGGGCACGGGTGACGCTTCGGCCTGCGGTACCGTCTGGGGCTCCAATGTTGCAGGCGCTGTGTATCGGGCCTCCACCCGGCTGATGTTCTGGTGATGGGCCTGCAGCATGTCGGTCAGATCGGCGCTCGCCTGTGCGTCGTCGACCTGCGGGATCAGGGCCTGGAGCTTGCGGGTCACCCAGGCTTGGCCTCGGTTCAGAAACTTCAATCGCTCGTCCAGATCGGCGATGGCCATCGCCTTGCCATGGAACGCACCGGTCGCGCTGGAGGGCTTGGCCCCCAACGACTTGATCGTCTGCATGAGCATGCTGCACCAGCCGACCTCGTCCTTGTGGATGTCGTCCGCCAGTGCCGCGAGCTCGGGGTCAGTGATCGACCGTCCCGTCTCCATCGCAACCCGGGCGCCGGCACGCTCGGCCTCCAGCAGTTCGTTGAGCGCGGCCAGCAAGCCCGCGCGTGCCGGGTCCGTGGTGGCTGGAACGGAGTCCGTTTCCGGCAACGAGGCGGATGACTGCGGTGGGGTCGAGTTCATGAGGTCGAGGTCGCGGGCGACGGTGGGTTGGATGTGGAGGGGGAGTCCGGCCATTCAGGTGGCGCGAAGAGAGGGAACAGCTCCTCGTCCTCGGCGCGGATGTGCAGTGCCAGCTCACTGGCCAAGTCGTCGAGGCCTCGAATGAACTGCTGGAGCGCCAGGTCGGTGCAGTGCGCTTCGGTCAGCGTGCAAAGGCGGGCGCGGAGATCGTCCATAGCTTTTTCGTGCTCGACATGTTCGTGATGCAGGTCCTCGATCAGCAGCCCGATCAGGGTGTTGCCGCCTTGCTCCATCATCGGAAACAGCCGCATCTCCTCCTTGAACATGTGCTGTTCCAGCGCGTCGCCAATGGCGTGCAACGCATCGACGAGGCAGTCGTCAATGCCGCGCGACTCGACCTTCGCTGCCATGGCCAGCAACTCGGGCAGTGCCTGGCGGTGGCCTTCATGGAAACGCGTCTGGATGCGGTCGATCAGGGCACCGACCTGTCGGGAGGCTTCAGGGGACATGGTGGGTGGAGGCTGGCCTTTCGGGTTCAGTCTGGGCGAGGGCGCAAGCCATTGACGTTGACCCAGGTCAACTTCTGAACCGAAGGGCCCCGGCCTAGTTCTTCAGAACTATGTGCATGTCACTGCACATCGTTCTTCTGCCGTGTCCCGCATAGCCACCGTGCTGATGTTCGCAGGAGCGCTGCGGGCGGACAGTCTCGTCAAACCCAAGACGAGTCCGATCCATGGCCACCACCACAACTCCCATCCCACGCCAGGCGTGGTCCGTGCTCATCGTCAGCACGATCGCCTTCACCGTGTGTTTCATGGTGTGGATGATGTTCGGCGTCATCGGCATACCGCTGAAGAAGACGCTGGGACTGAGCGCCACCGAGTTCGGCCTGCTGACGGCCACACCCGTGCTCACCGGCTCGCTGATCCGCGTGCCACTGGGCATATGGACCGATCGCTACGGCGGCCGCATCGTGATGACGCTGCTGATGGCGGCCACCGTGCCCGCGATCTGGCTGATGAGCTACGCCACGGCCTACTGGCACTTCCTGGTCATCGGCCTGTTCGTGGGCCTGGCCGGGGGCTCGTTCTCGGTGGGCACACCCTACGTGGCACGCTGGTTTCCCAAGTCGCGCCAAGGCATGGCGATGGGCGTGTATGGCGCCGGCAACTCCGGCTCGGCGGTCAACAAGTTCGCAGCACCCGTGCTGCTGGCCATCGGCGGCTGGACGCTGGTGCCGCAGGTGTACGCCGCGGTGATGCTGGGCACGGTCATCCTGTTCTGGTTCGGCAGCAGCAGCGACCCGAAGCATCTGGTGCCGTCGAACGTGAAGTTCAGCGATCAGCTGAAGATGCTGAAGGACCCCAAGGTTTTGAAGTACTGCCAGTACTACAGCATCGTGTTCGGCGGCTACGTGGCGCTGGCGCTGTGGATGGTTCAGTACTACGTGGGCGAGTTCGGCCTGTCGATCCAGACGGCCGCGCTGCTGGCAGCGTGCTTCTCGCTGCCGGGTGGCGTGCTGCGCGCCTTCGGCGGCATCCTGTCCGACAAGTTCGGCGCGCACCAGGTCACCTGGTGGGTGCTGTGGGTCAGCTGGATCTGCCTGTTCCTGCTGAGCTACCCGCAGACCGACTTTACGGTGGTGACCGTCAACGGCCCCCGCACCTTTCACGTCGGCCTGAACGTCTACGTCTTCACCGCGCTGATGTTCATCCTGGGCATCGCCTGGGCCTTCGGCAAGGCCAGTGTCTTCAAGTACATCGGCAACGACTACCCCGACAACATCGGGACCGTCAGCGGCATCGTCGGCCTGGCCGGCGGCTTGGGCGGCTTCGTGCTGCCGATCATGTTCGGGGCGCTGATGGACCTCACCGGCATCCGCTCCAGCGCCTTCATGTTGATGTACGGCGTGGTCTGGGTCTCTCTGATCTGGATGTACTGGACCGAAGTGCGCAAGACCGAAATGATGGGCACGAACGCACCGGCGTCGCCCTTGTCGCGCAGTTTCGCGCGCTGAAAGCACAAGGAGAAGATGCCATGAGTGCCACCACCACAGCGGGTGCCAAGTCCGCCCCCAACCAGGCTCCCGGCCCCGACATCGCCGACTGGCGTCCGGAAGACGACACCTTCTGGAATGCCACGGGCAAGAAGGTCGCCTACCGCAACCTCTGGATCTCGGTACCCGCGCTGTTGTGCGGCTTCGCGGTCTGGGGCATGTGGGGAATCATCACCGTGCAGATGCTCAACCTGGGCTTTCCTTTCACCCAGGCCGAGTTGTTCACGCTGACGGCCATCGCCGGCATCTCGGGCGCAACGATGCGCATCCCGGCGTCCTTCCTCATCCGCCTGGCCGGCGGGCGTAACACCATCCTTCTGACCACCGCCATGCTGCTGGCACCGGCCATCGGCACCGGCATCGTGCTGCAGCACAAGGACTGGCCTTTGTGGACCTTCCAGCTGATGGCCCTGTGGTCGGGCGTGGGCGGCGGCAACTTCGCCAGCTCGATGTCCAACATCAGCACCTTCTTCCCGAAGCGGCTGCAGGGCACGGCACTCGGGCTGAACGCCGGCCTGGGCAACTTCGGCGTGACGACGATGCAGATCGTCATCCCGCTGGTGATGACGGTGGGCCTGTTCGGCGCCTTCGGGGGCGAGCCGATGGTGCTGGTCAAGGACAGCGGCTGGATCTTCGGGAAGATCGCCGCCGGCACCCCCACCTGGATCCAGAACGCCGGCTTCGCCTGGGTGCTGTCGCTGGTGCCGCTGTCCATCCTGTGCTGGTGGGGCATGAACAACCTGAAGACGGTGTCGCCTGCCACGGGCTCACCGCTGGTGGCGTTCGCCAAGATCACCTACCTGTACACGCTGGCCTTCGTGCCCGCGATCTTCATGCTGTGGCTGTACCTGCCCAAGCCCACCGGCCTGGGCGTGCTGAGCATGTGGGTGGCCATTCCGTTGGACGTCATCCTGGCGCTGCTGGTGATGAAGCTGGCCGCTTTCGGCGAGATGAAGGAGGGCGTGAAGAAACAGTTCGCGATCTTCAGCAACAAGCACACCTGGTCGCTGACCGCGCTGTACATCGTCACCTTCGGCTCGTTCATCGGCTTCTCGATGGCGCTGCCGCTGGCCATCACGGTGATCTTCGGCTTCCAGCACATTCCGGACGCCAACGGCGTGATGCAGCACGCGCTGAAGAACCCGAATGCGCCCTCGGCCCTGACCTATGCCTGGATGGGCCCCTTCATCGGCGCGGCCATCCGCCCCGTCGGCGGCTGGATCTCGGACAAGGTGGGCGGCTCCATCGTCACGCAGATCATCTCGGTGGTGATGGCCGGAGCTTCCGTGGCGGTGGGCTACGTGATGATGCAGGCCTACGGCTCGGCCACGCCTGAACAGTACTTCCCGATGTTCCTGGGCCTGTTCATGCTGCTGTTCCTGGCCAGCGGCATCGGCAACGGCAGCACCTTCCGCACCATCGGCGTCATCTTCGACCGCACGCAGGCCGGCCCGGTGCTGGGCTGGACATCGGCCATCGCCGCCTACGGCGCCTTCATCGCACCGGTGGTCATCGGTGCGCAGATCAAGGCCGGTACGCCGCAATACGCGATGTATGGCTTCGCGATCTTCTATGCCGTCTGTCTGGTGCTGAACTGGTGGTTCTACCTGCGTGGCAATGCCTACGTGAAGAACCCCTGACTCCCGGCGACGCACCCTGACGCCGGCACCCCCCACGCCATGACCAGCATGACGATCATCCAGCACTGGAACCCCGAGGACCGCAGCTTCTGGGACCGGTCCGGTCGCGCGGTGGCCCGGCGCAACCTGTGGGTGTCGGTCCCGGCGCTGGCCCTGGCGTTCGCGGTGTGGATGCTGTGGTCGGTGGTGGTGGTGCACCTGCCGGCAGCGGGCTTTCGCTACAGCACCAATCAGTTGTTCTGGCTGACGGCGCTGCCCGCCTTGTGTGGCGCCACGCTGCGCATCTTCTATGCCTTCGCAGTGCCCATGATCGGCGGGCGACGCTTCACCACGCTGGCCACGGCCAGCCTGCTGCTGCCGGCCATCGGCATCGGCCTGGCGGTGCAGGACCCGAACACGCCTTTCGAGTGGATGGTGGTGCTGGCCCTGCTGTGTGGCCTGGGCGGCGGCAACTTCGCCAGCTCGATGGCCAACATCAGCTTCTTCTTCCCGAGTGCCCGCCAAGGTTATGCGCTGGGCCTGAACGCCGGGCTGGGGCACCTGGGGGTTGCGCTGGTTCAGATGCTGGTGCCACTGGCCATCAGCGCCGGGGTCTTCGGCCTGTTCGCCGGGCCGGCGCAGCAGACGGCTCAGGGGCCGATGTGGCTGCAGAACGCGGGCTTCATCTGGGTGCCGTTGATCCTGGCCAGTACGGCAGCGGCCTGGTTCGGCATGGACGACCTGGCCGACACGCACGCCGGCATGGCCCAGCAGGCGGTGATCTTCACGCGCAGGCACAACTGGCTGATGTGCTGGCTGTACCTGGGCACCTTCGGCAGCTTCATCGGCTTTTCTGCCAGCTTGCCGATGCTGGCGCAAAGCCAGTTTCAACGCGCCGATGCACTGCACCTGGTGTGGCTGGGCCCGCTGATCGGCGCTGTGCTGCGCCCGCTGGGTGGCTGGATGGCCGACCGCTGGGGCGGCGCGCGCGTGACCTTCTGGATCTTCGTGGCGATGGCGCTCGCCGCTTCAGCTGCGCTGTTTTGCCTGCCCGCGACCGACACCACCGGCCATCCTGGGCAGGGCGGCAATTTCCCCGGCTTCCTGGCTGCCTTCGGTGTGCTGTTCGCGGCATCGGGCATCGGCAACGGCAGCACGTTTCGCATGATCTCCAGCCTCTTCGTGGCCGAACGGGTACAGCGCGCCGGGGGTCTGCC
Organism: beta proteobacterium AAP65; assembly: GCA_001295865.1. Classification (GTDB taxonomy): domain Bacteria; phylum Pseudomonadota; class Gammaproteobacteria; order Burkholderiales; family Burkholderiaceae_C; genus Rubrivivax. The sequence continues at coordinate 76,676 of LJHW01000048.1, read as the reverse complement.
ATCGGACCAGGCACTTGCGGCCAAAGAAGGCGCGGTCGAAGCCGCTGCAGCCCTCGGCTTTGCAAGCGCCATCGGAGCCTACGGCGGCTTCTTCATCCCCAAGAGCGTGGGCTCTTCGCTCGCGATGACGGGCAGCGCTTCGGCTGCGCTGGTGATGTTCATCGTGTTCTACCTCTCGTGCATCGCGCTGACCTGGTGGGCGTACAGCCGCCGCAACGCTCCCTACCCCTGCTGATTCAGATACGCAGACGACATTCTCCAAGGACGACCATATGAGCCACTTTCTGGACCGCCTTACCCACTTCTCGCAGCCCAAGGAGACCTTCTCTGGCGACCATGGCCTGACCACGGGCGAAGACCGCACATGGGAAGATGCCTACCGCAACCGCTGGGCGCACGACAAGATCGTGCGCAGCACGCACGGCGTGAACTGCACCGGCAGCTGCAGCTGGAAGATCTACGTCAAGGGAGGCATCGTCACCTGGGAGACGCAGCAGACCGACTACCCGCGCACGCGCTGGGACATGCCCAACCACGAGCCACGCGGCTGCGCCCGCGGCGCCAGCTACAGCTGGTACCTGTACAGCGCCAACCGCGTGAAGTACCCGATGGTGCGCGGCCGCCTGCTGGAGCGCTGGCGCGCGGCGATGAAGACGGCGAAGACACCGGTGGACGCCTGGGCCACGATCGTCGAAGACGACGCGGCGCGCCGCGACTACCAGAAGGTGCGCGGCATGGGCGGCTTCGTGCGCAGCAGCTGGGACGAGGTGAACCAGATCATTGCCGCGTCCAACGTCTACACGATCAAGAAGCACGGCCCGGACCGCGTGATCGGCTTCAGCCCGATCCCGGCGATGAGCATGGTCAGCTACGCCGCCGGCAGCCGCTACCTTAGCCTGATCGGCGGCGTCTGCATGAGCTTCTACGACTGGTACTGCGACCTGCCGCCGGCCAGCCCGCAGGTGTGGGGTGAGCAGACCGACGTGCCCGAAAGCGCCGATTGGTACAACAGCACCTACATCATGGCCTGGGGCAGCAACGTGCCGCAGACGCGCACGCCCGACGCTCACTTCTTCACCGAGGTGCGCTACAAGGGCGCGAAGACGGTGGCCATCACGCCCGACTACAGCGAGGTCGCCAAGCTGGCCGACATCTGGCTGCACCCCAAGCAGGGCACCGATGCGGCGCTGGCCATGGCGATGGGGCACGTCGCGCTCAACGAGTTCTATTTCAAGCAGCGCAGCCCCTACTTCGACGACTACGCGCGCCGCTACACCGACCTGCCGCTGCTGGTGATGCTCAAGGAGCACACCCTGCCCGACGGCAGCAAGACCCTGGTGCCCGACCGCTACCTGCGCGCCTCCGACTTCAACGGCAAGCTGGGCCAGGAGAACAACCCCGAGTGGAAGACGGTGGCCTTCGATACGAACGGCCGTGCCGTGCTGCCCAACGGCAGCATCGGCTTCCGTTGGACTCCGGAAGGCGGCGTCGACCAGGGCAAGTGGAATCTCGAGAACAAGGAAGCGCGTCACGGCACCGAGGTGAAGCTGAAGCTCTCCGTCATCGAGGATGCGGATGCCGCAAACCCGCAGGCGCATGAGGTGGTGGACATCGGCCTGCCGTACTTCGGCGGCGTGAGCACCCCGCACTTCAAGTCCAACACCCAGAACGGCGAAGTCAACTTCGTCAAGGTGCCGGCGGTGCGTTTGCGCCTGGGCAAGGAGGGCGACCACCGCGAAGCGCTGGTGGCCACGGTGTTCGACCTGCAGGTGGCGCAGTACGGCATCGACCGTGGGCTGGGCTCTGGTGCAAAGTCGTACGACGACGATGCCGCCTACACGCCCGCCTGGGCCGAGAGCATCACCGGCACGCCGCGTGACCAGATCATCACCGTGGCCCGCCAGTTCGCCGAGAACGCGCACAAGACGCATGGCAAGAGCATGGTGATCATCGGCGCGGCGATGAACCACTGGTACCACGCCGACATGAACTACCGCGGCGTCATCAACCTCTTGATGATGTGCGGCTGTATCGGCCAGAGCGGTGGCGGCTGGGCGCACTACGTGGGCCAGGAGAAGCTGCGTCCGCAGACCGGCTGGACGGCGCTGGCCTTCGCGCTGGACTGGATCCGCCCACCGCGCCAGATGAACAGCACCAGCTTCTTCTACGCCCACACCGACCAGTGGCGCTACGAGAAGCTGGGCATGGAAGAGATCGTGTCACCTCTGGCCGACAAGGCGCTGTATGCCGGCAGCATGATCGACTACAACGTGCGCGCCGAACGCATGGGCTGGCTGCCCAGCGCTCCGCAGCTCAAGACCAACCCGATGCAGGTGGTGAAGGACGCCAGCGCTGCCGGCATGGACGCCAAGGACTATGTCGTCAAGGCCCTGAAGGACGGCACGCTGCAGATGAGCTGCGAAGACCCGGACGCACCTCAGAACTGGCCGCGGGTGCTGTTCGTCTGGCGCAGCAACCTGCTGGGCTCGTCGGGCAAGGGCCACGAATACTTCTGCAAGCATCTGCTGGGAACCGAGAACGGCATCCAGGGCAAGGACCTGGGCCAGGACGACGCCAAGCCGACAGAAGTGAAGTGGCACGAGCACGGGCCGGTCGGCAAGCTCGACCTGGTGGTCACGCTCGACTTCCGCATGAGCACCACCTGCCTGTATTCCGACATCGTGTTGCCCACGGCCAGCTGGTACGAGAAGAACGACCTCAACACCAGCGACATGCACCCCTTCATCCACCCGCTGAGCGCGGCCGTGGACCCGGTGTGGCAGAGCCGAAGCGATTGGGAGATCTACAAGGGCTTTGCCAAGACCTTCAGCGAGGTCTGCGTAGGCCACCTGGGTGTCGAGAAAGAGGTGGTGCTGACGCCCATCATGCACGACACCGCCGGTGAACTGGCCCAGCCCTTCGAGGTGAAGGAATGGAAGAAGGGCCAGTGCGAGCTGATCCCGGGCAAGACGGCCCCGCAGATCATGGTGGTGGAGCGCGACTACCCGAACGTGTTCAAGCGCTTCACCGCCCTCGGCCCCTTGATGGACAAGCTGGGCAATGGTGGCAAGGGCATCGGCTGGAAGACCGGCACCGAAGTCGAGCAGCTCGGCCAACTGAACGGCAAGACGCTGACCGAAGGTGTGACCAAGGGCATGCCGAAGATCGTGACCGACATCGATGCCTGCGAGGTCATCCTGCAGCTGGCACCCGAGACCAACGGCCACGTGGCGGTGAAGGCCTGGCAGGCCCTGGGCAAGCAAACCGGGCGCGACCACACCCACCTGGCGCTGTACCGCGAGGACGAGAAGATCCGCTACCGCGACGTGCAGGCGCAGCCGCGCAAGATCATCAGCAGCCCGACCTGGAGCGGTATCGAGAGCGAGACCGTCAGCTACAACGCCGGCTACACCAACGTGCATGAGTACATCCCCTGGCGCACGCTGACCGGCCGCCAGCAGTTCTACCTGGACCACCCGTGGGTGATTGCCTTCGGCGAGGGCTTCAGCAGCTACCGCCCTCCGGTGGACCTGAAGACCACGGCCGGCATCCACAACATCAAGCCGAACGGCCACCAGGAGATCCTGCTCAACTTCATCACCCCGCACCAGAAGTGGGGCATCCACAGCACCTACAGCGACAACCTGCTGATGCTGACGCTGAACCGCGGCGGCCCCGTGGTGTGGCTGAGCGAGGACGATGCGAAACGCTCGGGCATCGAAGACAACGACTGGGTCGAGGTCTTCAACATCAACGGCGCCATCGCGGCCCGCGCGGTGGTGAGCCAGCGGGTGAACCCCGGCATGCTCCTGATGTACCACGCGCAGGAAAAGATCATCAACACGCCCGGGTCGCAGATCACCGGCGTGCGCGGCGGCATCCACAACAGCGTGACTCGCATCGTGCTGAAGCCCACCCACATGATCGGTGGCTACGCGCAGTTCAGCTACGGCTTCAACTACTACGGAACCATCGGCACCAACCGCGACGAGTTCGTGGTGGTCCGCAAGATGGCCAAGGTCGACTGGCTGGATACCCCTGCTGATGACCACCTCGCCGCGGCCTACCAGGGCCAGGGCGAGAACCCCTGAACCCGCCGATCAGCCTAGGAGCAAGAACATGAAAGTACGCGCACAGATCGGCATGGTGCTGAACCTGGACAAGTGCATCGGCTGCCACACCTGCAGCGTGACCTGCAAGAACGTGTGGACCAGCCGCCCCGGCGTCGAGTACGCCTGGTTCAACAACGTCGAGACCAAACCCGGCATCGGTTACCCCAAGGAGTGGGAGAACCAGGACAAGTGGAACGGCGGCTGGGTGCGCAAGGCCAACGGCAGCATCGAACCGCGCCAGGGTGGCAAGTGGAAGCTCTTGATGAAGATCTTCGCCAACCCCAACCTGCCGCAGATCGACGACTACTACGAGCCCTTCACCTTCGACTACGACCACCTGCAGTCGGCGCCCGAGATGCAGCACGCGCCCACCGCACGGCCGCGCAGCCTGATCACGGGTAAGCGCATGGAGAAGATCGAGTGGGGCCCGAACTGGGAAGAGATCCTGGGTGGTGAATTCTCGAAGCGTTCGAAGGACAAGAACTTCGACGACATCCAGAAGGACATCTACGGCCAGTTCGAGAACACCTTCATGATGTACCTGCCCAGGCTGTGCGAGCACTGCCTGAACCCGGCGTGCGTCGCAAGCTGTCCCTCGGGCTCCATCTACAAGCGCGAGGAAGACGGCATCGTCCTGATCGACCAGGACAAGTGCCGCGGCTGGCGCATGTGCGTGAGCGGCTGCCCCTACAAGAAGATCTACTACAACTGGAAGAGCGGCAAGGCCGAGAAGTGCATCTTCTGCTACCCGCGCATCGAAGCCGGGCAGCCCACGGTGTGCTCTGAGACCTGCGTCGGCCGCATCCGCTACCTGGGCGTGCTGCTGTACGACGCTGACCGCATCCAGGAAGCCGCCAGCGTCGTCAACGACAAGGACCTGTACCAGGCGCAGCTCGACATCTTCCTGGACCCGAACGACCCCAAGGTCATCGCCCAGGCGAGGCTGGACGGCATTCCCGACAACTGGATGGACGCGGCCCGCAACAGCCCGGTCTACAAGATGGCGGTGGAGTGGAAGGTGGCCCTGCCGCTGCACCCCGAATACCGCACGCTGCCGATGGTCTGGTACGTGCCGCCGCTGTCGCCCATCACAGCCGCGGCCAATGCGGGCCATGTCGGCACCAACGGCGAGATCCCGGACGTCAACCAGCTGCGCATCCCGGTCAAGTACCTGGCCAACCTTCTCACCGCCGGTGACACCGCGCCGGTGGTCCGTGCCCTGGAGCGCATGCTGGCCATGCGTGCCTACCAGCGCAGCAAGCACGTGGACGGCGAGGCCAATCACGCCGCGATCGACCAGGTGAAGATGAGCGTGAACGAGGTGGAAGAGATGTACCGCGTGATGGCGATTGCCAACTACGAGGACCGCTTCGTCATCCCGACCACGCACCGCGAATACGCCGAGAACGCCTTCAACGTTCGCGGCGGCTGCGGCTTCAGCTTCGGCAACGGCTGCAGCGAAGGCACGACCGAGACCAGCCTCTTCGGCAGCGAGAAGAAGCGCACCATTCCCATCAAGGCGGGGGTCTGACATGAGCTTCTTCAACACCAACCCGACGACCGCCACCAAGACGCTGCGCGTGCTGGCCCACCTGCTGAGCTACCCCGACGCCGAGCTGCGCGCGCACCTGCCGGAACTCCAGACGGCCCTGCACGAAGAGCGCGCGCTCAGCGGTGCGCGCCTCGCCGAACTGGATGCCCTGATCACGCGGCTTTCCCGCCGCCGCCCGCTGGACGTGGAGGCCGACCACGTTGAACTTTTCGACCGTGGTCGCGGCACAGCGCTGCACCTGTTCGAGCATGTGCACGGCGACAGCCGTGACCGCGGCCCCGCTATGGTGGACCTGTGTCAGACCTACGAGGCGGCGGGCCTGTTCCTCGCGCCAGGCGAACTGCCGGATCACCTGACGGTGGTGCTTCAGTACGCCTCGACCCAGCCCCAGGCGCAGGCCAAGGCCTTCCTGGGTGAGATCGCGCACATCCTGCAGGTGATCCTCAGCGCGCTGTTGCGCCGCGAGGCCGCGCATGCCTGCGTGCTGGCCGCGTTGCTGGACCTGGCGGGCGAGAAGGCGCAGGCCGTCACCGTGCCGCCCGAGCCCGAGCTGGACGAGAGCTGGGCCGAGCCCATGGCCTTCGATGGCTGCTCCACCCAGGGGCAGGCGCGACCGGGGCAGCCGCAACCGATTCAGATCGTGCGTACGCCGGTGCGCACAGCCACCCAAGTCACGCCGGGAGCGTCCGCATGAACACCCTCCACAACTTCGCCTTCAACGTCTACCCGTACCTCTGCCTGGCCGTCTTCCTGATGGGCAGCCTGGCCCGCTTCGACCGCGACCAGTACACCTGGAAGAGCGACAGCTCGCAGCTGCTGCGCAAGGCGCAGCTGCGCTGGGGCAGCAACCTGTTCCACGGCGGCATCCTGTTCCTGTTCTTCGGCCATCTGTTCGGGCAGCTCACGCCGCACTGGTTGTACGAGATCTTCGTCACTGCATCGCAGAAGCAGTTGATCGCGGTGGTGGCCGGCGGCATCGCTGGCGGGCTGTGCTTCATCGGGTTGACGATGTTGTTGCACCGTCGCCTGTTCGACCCGCGCATCCGCCTGACCAGCCACCGCACCGACATCGCCATCCTTGTCATCCTGTGGGTGCAGCTGGTCATTGGCCTGTCGACGCTGCCGGCCTCGCTGCACCATGTGAAGGACCCGCAGACCATGCTGCGCCTGGCCGAGTACCTGCAGGGCATCGTGCTGATGCAGCCGAATGCCGCGCTTGTGGCCGGTGTCGAATGGCACTTCCAGGCGCACATGCTGCTGGGCATGACGATCTTCCTGCTGTTTCCCTTCAGCCGCCTGGTGCATGTGTGGAGCGGCTTCGGCACGCTGGCTTACCTCGTACGCCCGTACCAGATGGTGCGTGCCCGCAGGCTGAACGTCCCTGCGGGGCAAAGCCAGCCGCGGCGTCTCGTTTGAATGCGGTCCCACTCTCAGCAGAAAGCTCAGGCCATGAACACTTCTACTTCGGTTCTTCCCCAGGTCAATGGCGTCGTGCTGTCGTACCCCAACGAAGCGCTGACGACCGAGACCCTCAGACAGCGGGCCTGTGCCGAGTTGCTGCGCCAGGCCGCAATCGAGGCGGGCCTGCTGGCTGCCGACGATCCACTGCCCCTGGGTGGCGCCATGACCGAGGCCGCCAGTTCCGCCATCGAGGCCCTGCTGGACCGGGAACTGCACATGCCCGAACCGTCAGATGAGGCTTTGCGCCGACACCACGCGGCCCAGCGTGGCCGTTACGCCGTGGGTGAACGTGCGCAGCTGCGCCATGTGCTGTTTGCCGTCACACCGGGCGTGGATGTCAATGCCCTGCGCCAACGTGCCGAGGCCTGTCTGCTCGATGTGCGCTGCGCGACGCCCGGTGGCGAAGACCGCTTTGCCGCAGCGGCGGCTTCCACATCCAACTGTCCCAGTGGCGCCGATGGCGGCGCCTTGGGCTGGCTGACGACCAATGATTGCGCGCCGGAGTTCGCGCGCGAGATCTTCGGCAAGCCCGAGGTCGGCGTGTTGCCGCGATTGGTGCACAGCCGTTTCGGGCTGCATGTGGTGGAGGTGCTGGCGCGCGAACCGGGCCTGGACCCTGCTTTTGAAGCCGTGAAGTCGGCTGTGGCCCAGGGGCTTCGGCAGCAGGCCTTTGCCACCGCGTTGCGTCAGTACCTGCAACTGCTGGCCGGCGCGGCCACGCTGACGGGCGTGGACCTGGAGGCAGCTGAGTCGCCTCTGGTTCAGTAGCGCGGCCTCAGCCCCACGACCCATGCCCGACGAACTGCTGCAGCGCCTTCAGCGCTTCCAGACGGACGCGTTCCCGGCGCAACGCTCGCACTTCCGGTTGCTGGTCGACGATGGTCAGCACCCGATGACACTGTTCATCGGCTGCAGCGATTCTCGACTGGTGCCCTACCTGCTGACCGGCGCCGGACCGGGTGAGTTGTTCCTGGTGCGCAACGTCGGTGCCTTCGTGCCACCGCACGACCAGAGCCAGGGTTTCCACGGCACTGCTGCGGCGATCGAGTTCGCCGTCCTCAACCTGTCGGTCAAGCGCATCGTGGTCTGCGGTCACAGCCACTGCGGCGCGATTCGGGCCTTGTATGGCGATGTCTCACCGGCGGCCAAGCACCTGTCGCAGTGGTTGGAACTGGGGCGCGAAGCCGCCTTGCCCGTGGCCGAGCCCGGCCCCGATGTTTTGCGGCGCACCGAGCAACGCGCAGTGGTGCTGCAACTGGAGCGGCTGATGGACTACCCGATGGTGCGAGAGCGCGTGGAGGCCGGCACACTGGCCTTGCACGGCTGGCACTACGTGATCGAAGACGGCGAGGTCCATGTCTTCGACGTTCAGCGTGGCGGCTTCGTGCCTGCAGCACAGGCCGACAACGCAGGCACCGGGCCGTACGTGGCACACCAACCCGAAGCGCTGCAGGATGATGAGTCCACCCGCTTGTGAAAGGGGCGAAAGGGCGACCGTCCGGTCAGCCCAGCTGGACGGCCTCGCCCTGACGGTCGAACGGAATCATGCCGCTCAGTTTGCCGGACTTCACCGCCTCCACCATGCGGGTGAGTGCGGCCTCCACCTGTGTCGAAGCGGGAGCCTGCCTTCCCTGGCCAGACATGGCCGCTGCGAAGACGAGGGCCCAGTCCTGACCCATGGACAAGGCTTCCGCCTGCAATGCGGCGAAGTCCTTCAAGTCGGCAGGGTCCTTGTCCACGCACATCAGCGGTGCCAGCTCGCCGGACTCACCTGCTTCGAAGCGTGCCCGCTGTTCGGCCGTGGCGTCCGGCGGCAGGCTCGCTGCAGCAAACACCATCAAGAGACGCTGCGCGTCGGGTTGCTGCCGAGCGGCTGCCAGCAGGTCGTTGAAGTGACTGATTTCCATGGCCCCGAGCTTAGTCGCTTCCACCCACATATCGATCACCATGCCTGAGTTCGCGGTCTGGTATTCGCCTCTCAAGTCGGCCCATATCGGTCTCGTGATGGTCAGTGGATGCCTGTTCGCACTGCGCGGTGCGCTGGTGCTGGCTGGGCAGAGCTGGGCGATGGCCAAGCCCTGGCGGATGCTCAGCTACGGCATCGACACTCTGTTGCTGGCTGCCGGTGTCGCGCTCTGGGTTTTGCTGTCGCTGAACCCGGTGGCCAGCCCCTGGTTGGGGACCAAGCTGCTGTTGCTGGTGCTGTACATCGTCTTGGGCTCACTGGCGCTAAAGCGGGCGAAGGCGCCGGCGGCGCGCCGCGCCAGCTACGCCGGGGCTCTGATGGTCTACATGTTCATGGGTTCGGTGGCGCTTTCGCACCACCCGCTGGGGTTCTTGCAGGGTTGGCTGACGCATGGCGACTGAAGTCACTCCGAGCCTTGACCAGGTTCGGTCCATTTCCCGCCTCCAGTACAGTGCACGCATGCCTCGGACATGGAGCCTCTCCGCTAAGCTTGGTGCCATCGGGGGCGCCTTGTTGCTGATGGCGTTTGCCTCGATCGGGTTGACGCTATGGGTGACCTGGCAGTTGGAAGGTGGTGCGGCGGCTGTCAACGAGGCCGGCCGCATGCGCATGCAGACCTGGCGCATGGCTCAAACGCTGGCCCGCACGGACGCGCAACAGATTGCAGGGCTGGCGGCACAGTTCGACCAAAGCGTGAGCGTGTTGCGCACGGGCGATCCGGCACGTCCGCTGCTCGTTCCACACGACGCCCTGTCGCAGCAGGCGTTTGCAGCTGTTCAGCGCGACTGGCTGGAACTCAAGGCAAGGTGGATCGCCTTGCCTGGACCGGGTGCCGAACTGTCAGGGCAGCAGGCTGATGCCTTTGTAGCCCGCATCGACACCTTCGTGTCGGCAATCGAGCACCACCTGTCCCGACTGACGGCCATCCTGAATGCCGTTCAGTTCGTGATGGTGGCACTGACCATCGGCAGTGCGATCGCCTTGCTGTATTCGGCCTGGCTGTTCATCTTCAACCCGCTGTCCCGGTTGCAGGCCGGGCTGGCCCGGGTGGAGGCGGGCGACCTGGGCGCGCGGGTCGACCCAGGTGCCAACGACGAATTCGGCGCGCTCGCGGCCGGTTTCAACCGCATGGCCGAAACGCTGCAGGGGCTGTACCAGAACCTCGAGTCCAAGGTGCAGGAAAAGACCGAGCACCTGGAGGCCCAACGTGCGCGCCTCGCGGCCTTGTACGAATCGGCCGCCTTCGTGGCCCGTGCCGAGACGCTGGAAGCGCTGGCGCAGGGCATCGCCAAGCAGGTGCGTCAGGTGGCCCGTGCCGACGCCTCGGCCGTGCGCTGGTCGGACGAGGCCAACCGCAAGTACATGCTGTTGGCGTCGGACTGCCTGCCGCAGGCGGTGGTCGACGAAGAACTGTGTATCCCCACCGGTGATTGCTTGTGCGGCCAGCCCCAAGGCGGCGCCATGACGCGCGTGATTCCGATCCAGCCGGACGGCCCCGCGTCGCGTCTTGGGCACTGCGCCCGAGAAGGCTTCCAGACCATCATCAGCGTGCCCGTGAGGCTGCACGAGCGCATGGTTGGCGAGCTCAACCTGTTCTACCGCGAACCCAGGACCTTGTCCGACGACGACCGTGCCTTGCTGGAAACCATTGCCAGCCACCTGGCGGGTGCCATCGAAGGCCTGCGTGCAGCTGCCCTGCAACGAGAGACCGCCGTGGCCGAGGAACGCAGCTTCATCGCGAGTGAGCTGCACGACTCCATCGCCCAGAGTCTGGCCTTCCTGAAGATCCAGTTGGGCCTGCTGCGCAACGACATCAAGAGCACGGATGCCGCCCGCATCGACAGGACCCTGGGCGAACTCGACGCCGGCGTCCACGAAAGTCTCGGCGACGTGCGTGAACTGCTGGTGCACTTCCGCACCCGCACCAACACCGAAGACATCGCTCCCGCCTTGAAGACCACGCTGCAGAAGTTTGAGCACCAGACAGGCCTGGCCACCCATCTGGACATCGAAGGCGACGGCATGCCGCTGCCTGCGGACGTGCAGGTGCAGGTGTTGCACGTGGTACAGGAAGCCCTGTCCAACGTGCGCAAGCATGCGCAGGCGCGAGAGGTGTGGGTGGAAGTGCAGCAGACGCCGCAGTGGCGCGTGGAGGTGCGCGATGACGGCTGTGGCTTCGACCCCGATGGCGCCGGCCCCGACGAGACCCATGTGGGGCTGCGCATCATGCGCGAACGGGCACACAACATCGGCGCGACGGTGGAGGTGGCCTCGGTGCCAGGCTCGGGCACTTGCGTGGTGCTGAAGCTGCCCGAACGCCTGGGGCTGGCCGCATGATCGCCGCACAGCCCATTCGCGTGCTGGTGGTCGACGACCACACGCTGTTCCGCCGCGGGTTGATTTCGCTGCTGGCGGGCGACGCCCGCTTCCAGGTGGTGGCCGAGGCCGGCGACGCCAACGAGGCGCACCAGCGGGCCGCGCAAACCCAGCCCGACGTGATCCTGCTGGACAACCACATGCCCGGCGTCAACGGTATCGACGCGCTGGCCGGGTTCAAGGCCTCGGCGCCCCAGGCCCGGGTGCTGATGCTGACCGTCAGCGAGGACGAGCGAGACCTGGCAGCGGCGCTGCGCGGCGGCGCCCGCGGCTACCTGCTCAAGACCATGGACAGCGAGATGCTGGCCTCGGCCATCCAACGCACGATGGCCGGCGAATCGGTCGTCAGCCCCGAGATGACGAGCAAGCTGGTAAGCGCGTTCCAGGCGGGGCAGGGCACTGTCACACCACCGCCGCCGGCTGTCGACACCGACCCGATCCACAGCCTGTCCCCGCGTGAGCGCGAGATCCTGGCCCTGATCGCCAAGGGCGCCAGCAACAAGGAACTTGCGCGCGAGCTGAACATCGCCGAAGCCACGGTGAAGATCCACGTGCAACACATCCTGCGCAAGCTGAACCTCAGTTCCCGGGTGCAGGCGGCGGTGTACCTGGCAGGGCGGCAGGGGTGAATGCCGCGGACGAACTGCTGGACCTGCTGGCGCTGCGTTACTCGATGGGGCCGAAGTACCTGACGCCACCGGGGCCGAGCGCAGAGCAGTGGGCCCGCGCCGCGGACCTGGCCTTGCGTGCGCCCGACCATGGCAGTTTGCGCCCGTTCCGGTTTGTCGTGGTTGTTGACAGCCAGCGCGATGCATTGGCCGGGTTGTTTGCAGCGGGTGCACAGCAACGTGGGCAGACCGCCGAAGAAGTCGAACGCGCCCGGGCGCGTGCCTTCAACGGCCCCGGGCTGGTCGCGCTGGTCGCCCGCGTGCTCGACGACGTGCCCGATGTCCCGCCGCACGAGCAGTGGCTGTGCGTCGGCGCGGCATTGATGAATTTCATGAATGCCCTGCACCTGATGGGCTTTGGTGCCAAGGCGCTGAGCGGCGCTTCGGTGTCCGACCCGGCGGTGCACGCGGCGTTCTGCGGGCCGGGAGAACGGCTTGCCAACTGGGTCATCGCGGGTCGCCCTGTCCGCGCGGCGCATCCGAAGGCCGGGGCCGAAGCATCAGCGGTCATCAGCGGCTGGCGGATCGATCAGGGCTGAGGTGCGATCGCTGCGGTCACCGCGACAACGCCGCGCCGGCGGCGCATGGCGAGGCCGATGCGATCCAGTTCGACATCACTCAGCAAGCGAGTCGCCATGGGCAGCAGCTCGGCTTCCTCGCGGGCAATGTGCTGCTCGTACAACCTGACGAAGCCCGGTATGTCGGCGCCGGCCAGTGTTGACGTGGCGCCTTCGGCGATGCGCGACAACCGCTGGCGCAAAGCGAACCAGCGTTGTTCGAGCAGGCGGTGATCACTGCATAGCGACGCGGTCAGCTCGCGCAGACATACCGCATCGGAGCCGGCCATGGACTCCAGCAGGGCGGGAAACAGGTCCTGCTCCTCGTCCTCGTGGTGGTGGCGCGCTGCTGTATCGAAGTAGCGCATGACAGCAATCGCGGCTTCTTGCGCAGGGCGGTCCGCGCCATGGGTCTCCAGGTGGGTGACCAGTCGCAGCAGGGTTTCGCACTGGTGCTGCACGCGCCCGTGGCAGGCGGCCAGCATTTCCAGCGGGACTTCGAAGCCGACAGCAGGGGCGCTGTGGCCGGGCAGGGTCAGGGCCATGGTGAGATTGCTCCTGTGGGCCTTCAGGCGCTGCGGCCGGGGCGCGTGGCGCGCCGCGGGGTCGGCGGGGCCACGACTGCAGGCAGATTGCGGCCTGCAGACTGTCGGTTGAACTTGGCGCCAGCCGCCGACAGGCCTTGCGTCATGTCCGCCAGCGTGGCGCCGTCCAGCGCCTTGAAGTAGCCCGCCAGCGCGTCATCGAAGAGGTGCTTCAGCCGGCAGCTCGGCGTGAGCGTGCAGGCGTTGGTGGCGGCGTCAAAACACTCCACCAGCCTGAAGTCGGTCTCGGTGGCGCGCACCACGTCGCCGATGCGGATGGTCTCGGGCTCGGCCATCAGCCGCAGGCCACCGCCGCGGCCCCTGGTGGTTGCTAGCAGTCCCTGACGGGCCAGGTCGTTGACGACCTTCATCAGGTGGTTCTTCGACAGCCCGTGGTGCTCGGCCAGCGCGCCGATCGTCACCAGGCGGTCCCGGTGCGCCGCGCAGTACATCAGCACCCGCAGGGCGTAGTCGGTGTATTCGGACAGGCGCATGGCAATCCTTAAAGATGCACGCAGTGTATTGCTTTAAAGACGACCAGTCATTAACATGTACACATGCTGCATCTTTTGCTCGACAGCCCAATTCGTGGGCCACATGGATGGGGCGCGCGGTCATGACGAAGCCGATACCCGTCATCCCCCTGGTCGCCACAGGTGCCCCGCAGAGCGCCGCCGCGTCCGCTTCCAGCGCGCAGTTCCCCTTGCCCGGCTGGCCGCTGTTTCGCCTCGGATTCCGGCCGTTCTACCTGGGTGCCGCCGCGTTCGCCCTGTTCGCGGTGCCGTACTGGATCGCGGGCCTCCTGGGCCTGGTGGCACTGCCTTCGACGATGCCGCCGCTGCTGTGGCACGCCCACGAGATGCTCTACGGCTTTGCCGTGGCAGTGATCGTCGGTTTCCTGCTGACGGCCGGCAAGGCCTGGACAAGCCTGGCCACGCCGCGCGGCGCCACGCTGGCTGCTATGGCGGGGCTGTGGCTGGCCGCGCGGCTTTCAGCAGTGGGAGCGCCGTACGCGGTCTATGCCGTTTTGGACGTGGTGCTGCTGCCTTGGGTGGCCTTCGTGCTGATCCGGGTGCTGTTGAAAGCAGGCAACCGGCGCAACCTGCCGCTGGGCGCGATCCTGCTGCTGTTGGCTACAGCGAATGCCACCTTTCATGCTGCCGTTGTGGGCTGGCTGAACATCGATCCGCTGCGGGCGCTGCACGCCGGGTTGGCCTTGGTCGTGATGATCGAATGCGTGATCGCCGGGCGGGTGATTCCAGCGTTCACGATGTCGGCGCTGCCGGGCCAGCAGCTGAAAGTTCCAGCCTGGCTGGAGCGCAGCGCGCTGGCGGCGACGGCGCTGTCGCTGGCGGCGTGGGTGCTGCTGCCGGCCAACCCGGTCACGGCAGCTGGATTCGCCGCTTCGGCCTTGCTGCATGCCGCCCGGTTGTGGCACTGGCAGCCCTTGCGCACCCGCGCGCGCCCCATCCTGTGGGTGCTGCACGCGGCGTATGCCTGGTTGCCCGTCGGATTCCTGCTGCTGGCCTGGACGCAGGTGGGTGGCGTGGCCGCTTCTGCCGGTATTCACGCTCTGGCGGTGGGTGCCACGGCCGGGCTCATCGTCGGCATGGTCACCCGCACGGCGAGAGGCCACACGGGGCGCCCGCTCAAGGTGTCCCGTCTGGAGGTGGCCGCCTACCTGCTGGTAGCGGGTGCTGCCGTCGCCCGGGTGCTGCTCCCCTTGGTGGCGCCGGCCCACACGGCCGATTGGCTCGTGGTGGCTGCAGCCGCCTGGGCCGTGGCTTTCGCGCTCTACCTCTGGGTCTTCACGCCTTGGCTGCTGAGCAGTCGTCTCGACGGCAAGGACGGCTGAACGTTCCTGTTCCCTCTTCGCATTTCCACCGCGCATGTCGCGCGGCCAGGTGCGCACTTCACTCCTGAAAGGTTCCCATGACTGCAACCCTGATTCAACCCACCTTTGAGCTGGACCTGCGGACCATCCCGCCGCGTGAACGTCACCCGCTGATCTTCGGCCGCTTCGATGCCCTGGCCACCGGCCAGGCGCTGCAACTCGTGAACGACCACAACCCGCAGCCCCTGCGCTATCAGTTCGATGACCGCGCTCTGGGTCAGTTCGAATGGGCCACGCTGGAAGCCGGCCCGTCGGTCTGGCGCATCCAGATCACCCGCATCGCTGATGCCGCCGTGCCATCGGCGGGCGCCAAGGGCGATTCCTGCTGCTCAGGCGGCGCCTGTTGCGGTTGACATTCCACTCGCGCAGCGATGACCTTCGTCGTCACCGAGGCCTGCATCCGGTGCAAGTACACCGATTGCGTGGACGTGTGTCCGGTCGACGCCTTTCGCGAAGGGCCAAACTTCCTGGTCATCGACCCGGACGAATGCATCGACTGCGCGGTCTGCGTTCCCGAGTGTCCGGTGAATGCCATCTATGCCGAAGAAGACGTACCCACCGGCCAGCAGCACTTCACGCCGCTGAACGCCGAGTTGTCGCGCGAATGGAAGCCGATCACGAAAACCAAGCTCGCTCTGCCGGATGCCGAAGCCTGGAGCAAGATTGAACACAAGCTGGGCGAGCTGAAGCGATGAAAGCCTTGATGCGATGTGACCGCTCGTTGGCCGGCTCGCCCTGAGCATGGCAAGTTCCCGGAAGGTCATCCCCATCGCGCCGGTATCGGGCGCGAGCGACGACGGCGAGCAGTTCGTCTCGATGTACCAGAAGCAAGCGACCATCTACCCGCGTGCGGTCAAGGGATGGTTCGCCACCTGGCGCTGGGTCTTCGTCTGGCTGACCCAGGTGCTGTTCTTCGGCCTGCCGTGGCTGCAGTGGGGCGGCCGCCAGGCGGTGCTGTTCGACCTGGACGCCCAGCGTTTCTACATCTTTGGCTTGCTGCTCTATCCGCAGGACCTGATCTTCCTGGCCGCATTGCTGGTCTTGTCGGCCCTGGCACTGTTCTTCTTCACCGCCGTGGCCGGCCGGCTGTGGTGCGGCTACACCTGCCCACAGACGGTGTACACCGAGATCTTCATGTGGGCAGAACGACGGATCGAAGGCGATCGCATCGCCCGCATGCGACTGGACCAGGGACCATGGGGCGTGAACAAGATCCTCCGCAAGGGAGCCAAGCACGGAGTTTGGCTGGCCATCGCGCTGATCACCGGCTTCAGCTTCGTCGGCTACTTCACGCCGATCCGGGAACTGGCCGCCGCCGCGGTGGCCCTGGACATGTCGGCGTGGAACACCTTCTGGGTGCTGTTCTACGGCGCCGCCACCTACGGCAACGCGGGTTTCCTGCGCGAGCAGATGTGCAAGTACATGTGCCCCTACGCGCGGTTCCAGAGCGCCTTGATCGACAAGGACTCCCTGGTCATCACCTACGACGCCGGGCGCGGCGACCCCCGGGGCTCTCGCTCGAAGAAGACGAACGCCGCGGCGCAGGGCCTGGGCGACTGCATCGACTGCACCCTGTGCGTGCAGGTCTGCCCCACCGGCATCGACATCCGCAACGGGCTGCAGAACGAGTGCATCGGCTGCGCCGCCTGCATCGACGTCTGCGACGACGTGATGGACAAGATGGGCTACGCCAAGGGGCTGATCCGTTATTCCACCGAGAACGGTGTCGTGAATGGCTGGACGCGGCTGCAGATGTTCAAGCGTGCGCTGCGGCCGCGTGTTCTGGTCTACGGGGCCGTGCTATCTGCGGCCAGCATCGCGTTCGCAGCCAGCGTGGCGATGCGCAGCCCGTTCAAGTTCGACGTCGTCAAGGACCGCGGCGCTTTGGCACGTGTGGTGGAGGAGGGTGCCGTCGAGAACGTCTACCGCATCCAGATCATGAACCGCACGGAGTCCCCGCAGACCTACCGGGTGGCCGCCTCCGGGATCGATGGCTTGGAGGTCGTGGCAACGCCGGCCAGCGCCGGCCCGGCTGCCGTTGCGTCGATGTCGGTGAGCCTGCGCCTGCCCTTCGCCGTGGCACAAGGGCTCGCGGGCCGGTCGGTGCCCGTGGTGTTCGAGGTCACGGGCGTGGGGACCAAAACAATCAGTGCCGACACAACGCCCAGCCAGCGCGAGAAGTCGACCTTCTTCGTGCCGCGCTGAACGCTGCAGCGCCGGTCAGAGGCTGCGCCCTTCGCCCGCCTCTTCTTCGGTCCGGCCGTCGCGGATGTGATAGATCCGCTTGAAGGTCGGAATGATCTTCTCGTCGTGGGTCACCACGATGATGGCCGTGTGGTACTGCGTGGCCATCTGGTTGAGGATGCGCACGACGGCCAGGGCCCGTTCGCTGTCCAGCGGCGCCGTGGGCTCGTCGGCCAGGATCACCGGCGGCCTGTTCGCCAGGGCGCGCGCGATCGACACGCGCTGCTGTTCACCGCCCGACAGCTCGGACGGCTGCGCCGTGGCGCGATGCCCCACGTCCAGTGCGGTCAGCAGCTCGAGCGCCCGAGCGCGCGCCTCGCCGTTGGGGCGCCCGGCCAGCATCGGCAACAAGGCGACGTTGTCGGTGACATCGAGGAAGGGGATCAGGTAGGGCGCCTGGAACACGAAGCCGATGCTGTCGCGGCGCAGCGCGCGCAGGTCGGGGATCTTCCAGCCATCGTCGTAGATGGTCTGCCCGCCGAGGATCATGCGTCCGGCCGTCGGCTCGATGACGGCGCCCAGGCACTTCAGCAAGGTGCTCTTGCCCGAGCCCGAGGGACCGATCAGGCCCACCACCTCGCCGGGCGCCACCACCATGTTGACGTCCTTCAGCGCGTCGACCGCCGTGTCGCCTTCGCCGTAGCGCTTGCGCAGGCCCTCGATGCGGATGCCGGCTTCGCTCATGGTGTCCACCTTCAGCCGCCGATGGCCGCGGCCGGATCGACCGCCAAGGCCGCGCGGATCGCCAGCGTGCTGGCCAGCGCGCAGATCACCATCACCGCGACCAGGCCGAGCAACGCGTCGTTCACTTCCAGCAGCACGTACTTCGGGAAGATGGGCGCCCAGAAGGTGGCCGCCACCTTGCCGACGATGAAGCCGATCAGCCCCAGCCCGAGCGCCTGCTGCAGGATCATCCCGGCGATGGTGCGGTTGCGCGTGCCGATGAGCTTGAGCACCGCGATCTCGCGGATCTTGCCCAGCGTCATCGTGTAGATGATGAAAGCGACTATCGCCGCACTCACGATGGCCAGGATCACCAGGAACATGCCGATCTGCTTCGCCGACGTGGCGATCAGCTTGGCGACCAGGATCTCTTCCATCTGCGCGCGTGTGTAGGCCTCCAGGTGCTTCCAGCGCCGGATGGGCTCGGCCACGGTCTCGGCTGGCACACCGGGCTGCACCTGCACCAGCACCGCATTGACGTTGTGGTTGGCGGCCTGCGAGGCCTGGATCGCCTCCAGCAAGCCGGGCACGCCCGGCCGATTGAGCGCCGGGTTGGCGGCCGTGCGGGCGCGGTCATTCAGGATGGCGTCGTTGTCCTTCAGGAACTGCGCTTCCTGCGCGTCCTTGAGCGGTATGAAGACCATCGGGTCGCCGCCGGACGACACCATGCGCTGGGTCAGCCCCACCACCGTGTAGTCATGGCGCCGGATGCGGATGTGCTGGCCCAGCGTGAAACCGGTGCGCACGTCGACCACGGCCTCGTAGTGGCTGCGCGTGACGTGCCGGCCCGCCACCAAGTAGCCGGGCGAACCGGGCTGAGCCGGCTGGCCCGGCTCGAAGCCGACGATCATGGCGCGTACTTCGCGACCGGCGTCTCGACCTTCGCTGGCCCGCACCTGCATCGTCAGGTAGGTGACGTTGGCGGCGCGCACCACTCCCGGCAAGCCAAGCACGCTGCGCACCACGTCGTCGCGCAGGCTGGACGACTCCGCGTACGGCCCCTGCGTGTCCTGCTGCACCACCCAGAGGTCGGCGCCGCTGTTGTCGAGCAAGGCACGCGCGTCGTCCACCATGCCGCGGTAGACCCCGGCCATCGTCAGCGTCACGCCGATCAGCAGACCCAAGCCGATGCCGGTGAGCACGAACTTGCCCCAGGAATGCAGGATGTCGCGGCCGGCCAGGCTGATCATGGCTTGCTGCCGGCGAGCTGGTCGACGATCTTGATGCGGCTGCCGGCCGTGATCGCCTTTTCGCTGTACACCACCACCTCGTCACCGGCTTTGAGGCCTTCGAGCACCTGCACCTGGCCGTCGAGGCTGGTCAGCCCGATGCGCACCGGCGCGAACGTCGGCTTTCCGCCCTCGATGCGCCACACGCCGACCTGATCGGCTTGACGTTGCAGCGCGGGGTTGGGCAGCAGCACGGCCGGGGCCGTGGCCGGCAGCGTCAAGGTAACTTCGGCCAGCTCGCCGGTGGACAGGCCCTGGGGCAGGGCGTCCAGGGCCACGAGGGCCACGCGCTCCTCGGTGATGCTGTCGCTGGTGGCCTCGACCCTGGCCACCTTGCCGGACAAGCGAGCGCCCGGCTTCGAGCGCAGCACGATCAAGGCTGGAAGTCCGGCCGCCATGCCAGCCGAACGGCCTTGGTCCAGCCGCACCCGGATCCACAAGGAGGAGGGCTCGATGAGCCGCAGCACGGCTTGCCCCGCCACCACGGTGGACCCCGTCTCGGCATCGCGGCTGATGACCACGCCCGCGGCGGGAGCCAGCAGGCGCACGTTGTCGCGCTGCTGCCGCAGGCCCGCACGTTCGGCGGCCAGGCGCTGGGTGTCCTGGCGCGCGGCCTCCAGGTTGGCGTCGGCTGTAGCCACGGCGGCATCGGCCGAGGCCTGCTCCTGCTGCTTGGCCTCGACCGCGCCTGCGCTCATGAACTTCTGCGCGCCGAGTTCGACGTAGCGACGCGCCGTGATGGCCGCCAGTTCGCTGCGCGCCTGCGCATCCCGCCGCTGCGCTTGTGCAGCGGCGACCACGCTCGACGACCGTGCCACCGATGCCTCCAGGGCTCTGGCGCGCTCGTCCAGGTCCACCGGGTCCATCTCGGCCAGCAACTGGCCAGACGTGACCGTGTCTCCCACATCGACCAATACCTTGCTCACACGGCCAGCCGCAGTCGGCCCGATCAGGTAGGACCGACGTGCCTCGACCGTGCCGATGCCGAACAGCGATGGCGACAAGCTGCCTACGCTGGCCTGTGTGACCGTCACACGGGTAGGCGCCAGGGGCCCGGAGCGCATGACGACATACCCCAGCGCAGCGATCAACAGCACCCCGAGCGAGCCCAGCCCGAGCCGGCGCCACCAGTTCGAGGGGATCTTCATGCTGCCGCCCGGATGCCGCGAAGGTAGATGGCGAACACGCCATCGGCCTGCGTCTTCATCGCCGCGGGTTTGCCGGTCAGCATCGACTGCATCACGAGGCCCTGGACGATGCCGACCAGCGTCGTGGCCGCGGCATCGGGGTCGAGATCGGTTGGCAATTCGCCCGACCTCACGCCCAGCTTGAACTGACTCAGCAGCAGCCGCCGATAGGCCTGAAGCAGCGCCCGGACTTCCTGCTTCACTGGGGAATCGGTGGACTGCTGCAGCTCGTGGAAGATGATCCTGGGTGCGCCAGGATGTGCGACCACAAAGTCCACATGGGCCCGGAACACCGCTTCGAGTGCCCGCACGGCCGAGGTCTGCGCCTGCGCGGCTTCGTTCATCCTGGCCAGCAGGCTTTCGTGCACCCACGCCATCGCCGCCACCCAGATGGCTTCCTTGGTGGGAAAGTGCTTGAACACGGCACCCTGGCTGACGCCGACCGCGGTAGCGATGTCGCCCGTGGTGATCGACACTGGACTGATATCCCGGGCCAGGTTCAACGCGGCCGCGACGATCTCCGCCTGGCGCTCCTCGGTGGGCAGTCTGGTTTGCATGGCAAGTCCTTCTGTGGACCGTAAGTAAGTAATCGAATACTTGCCATCATACGCGCATGGGGTGCGTTCAGCCAACTCCGGATCGAATGCGCTGAAACTCGACGGTCGGGCGCGCCCCTGAGTGCGCTGCCGTACGGAAGCCAAGGTCTGCTTGAGTGCAGGCTAGGCATCTGGGGGCGTACGTACCCCCTTCACGATGACCAGCCCAGTGACCATGACTTCCCGATTCGAACCTGGTAGGAGCTCCGCTCCCTCCTCGAGGCAGGACGAGCTGGCGCCTGAAGACTCCCCACTGACGAACGCAGAGTTGGTCCAGTTGCGTATTCGCGTGATCGCGTTGGAGAACCTGATCATCGCGCTGCTGGCCGAGGCACCTGACCGACAACTGGTCCTCGCTCGAGGCATGGCGACCTACATCTCACCGCGAGCCGGCTTCACCCAGCACCCGATCACCCTGCGAGCGGCCGACGAGATGCTGAGTCTGGTCGATCGGGCCGACCGTTACCTCCGCCCGCCGACACTCTGAACGCCACCATGCACACCTTCCACATCTTCCGCTACGACCCAGACGCTGACGAGAAGCCTCGAATGCAGGTGATGGAACTGGAGGTGAGCGGCGCTGACCGCATGTTGCTTGACGTGCTGACGCGCCTGAAGGCGATCGATCCGAGCCTGAGCTTCCGCCGTTCCTGCCGCGAAGGCATCTGCGGCTCGGACGCCATGAACATCAACGGCAAGAACGGCCTGGCCTGTGTGACCAACATGCGCTCGCTGCCGAGTACCGTGGTGCTGAAGCCACTGCCGGGTCTGCCCGTGATCCGCGACCTGTTCGTGGACATGACTGGATTCTTCAAGCAGTACCACTCCATCAAGCCCTGGCTGGTTAATGACGACCCGCCCCCGGAGCGCGAGCGCTTGCAGGCGCCCGAGGCCCGAGAGGAACTCAATGGCCTGTACGAATGCATCCTGTGCGCCTGTTGCTCCAGCGCCTGCCCCAGCTTCTGGTGGAACCCCGACAAATACGTCGGGCCGGCGGGGCTGCTGCAGGCCTACCGCTTCCTGGTGGACAGTCGTGACCAGGCCAGCGGCCAGAGGCTGGACGATCTTCAGGACCCTTACCGCCTGTTCCGCTGCCGGACGATCCTGAACTGCACCGACGTTTCCCCCAAAGGGCTGAACCCGGCATTGGCCATCGGAAAGATCAAGGAAATGATGGTGCGCCGTGCCGCCTGACCGATTGCCCAGCCATGCGGAGCACGTCGACGACCTGTCCGTCCTGGGAGAGGAAGACCTCGGATCAGCGATGGATGTGTGCTCGAGCGACCCGCGGGCAGAGCCGCGGGTTCTGCAAGCTGGCGACGACGTGGTTCCAAGTTGGCCATTTCTTGCCGGGCCGGGCTCGGTCACAGTGAACGGAAAGCAAAACTTGAGCGGCAAATTGGATGCTGTTGCACCCACTGCTTTGGCTGAACGCAGTGCGGTCGACCTGGGTCAGCGGCCCATCGAAACGGAGGTTCGGTTGGCATATCCGACAACCTGACCGATGCGGTTGTCGTCGCAGCTGCCACTTCGAGCGCACCCGGTGTCGTGGCGTTGTGAGGCAGCTAGACGTGATCGGACTTCGCGGCCAGCATGACCGGTCAGCCGACGCCGCCCTCAGGCCAGTGCCTGCGGTTGATCGCGTAGCCCTCGACTTCGCCGCGGAACGGCAGCATCAGCATGCCCGGCAGCCGCGACACTTCGTGCGGATCGCGGTGGCCATGGATCCCGATGGTCATCTGCTCATGGCCGGCGCGCGGCTGCGCTCGGTAAGTGCCGAAAAGCCGGTCCCACCAGGGCAGATTGAAGCCGAAGTTCGAGTTCGTCTCGTCGTCCTCGACCGAGTGGTGCACCCTGTGCATGTCAGGCGTGACGACGAACCAGCGCAGCACGCGGTCCAGCGCGTTCGGCAACCGGATGTTGCCGTGGTTGAACATCGCAGTGGCGTTCAGAAGCGCCTCGAAGATCACCACTGCCAGCACGGGTGGCCCGAGCACGGTGATCGTGGCGAACTTGATCAGCATCGACAGGCCGATTTCCACGGGGTGGAAGCGGGCGCCGGTGGTCAGGTCGTAGTCGAGGTCGGCATGGTGCACCTGATGCAGCCGCCACAGCGCCGGCACGGCATGCACCATCACGTGCTGCAGCCAGATCACGAAGTCCATCGCGATCACCGCCACCGGTACGGCGATCCAGAACGGCACCTGGAAGTGGTTCAGCAGTCCCCAGCCGCTGGCGGTGCCAAAGGCAGCCATGCCCACGGCGGCCAGAGGAAACAGCAGCCGCAGCAGTACGGTATTCATCGCCGCCATCCCGAGATTAGCCGACCAGCGCAGGGCCCTGGACACGGTCGGCGCGCGGCGTGGCGCCACGAGTTCCCACAGCCCGACTCCCATGAAGATCGCGGCGAAGGACGCCAGCCGAATGGCGGGCTCGTAGGCGAGGATGAAGGCTTCGAGATCCATGGCGGGCTCCAATGCGAGAGGTCCGGCAGATACTTGTTGGGTTTGATTGCAGACATTCGCAAGATCGTTAGAATGTACATCATGGACAACCGAACACTCAAGGACCTTCTTTACGAACAGGTCGCCCGCGTGGGCAAGGCACTGGCCAGTCCGAAGCGACTGGAGATGCTGGAGATGCTCGCGCAGGGCGAGAAGTCGGTGGAAGCGGTCGCCGAGGCGGTGGGGGTCGATATCAAGCTCGCCAGCGCGCACCTGAAGGCGTTGAAGGAAGCGCGCCTGGTGCAGAGCCGGCGTGATGGCAAGCGCATGCTCTACCGGCTGAGCGGCCAGGACGTGGCGCAACTGGGCGTCACGCTGCGCCAAGTCGCCGAGGAGCACCTGGTCGAACTGCGCCTGGCCGTCCAGCAGATGATGGCCGAGCCCGATCAACTGGCCAAGGTCGGTCGCAAGGAACTGATGGCGCAGGCCAAGCGGAGCGAGGTGGTCGTGCTCGATGTGCGGCCCCCGCAGGAGTACGAGACCGCGCATCTACCCTTCGCTCGCTCCATGCCGCTGGCCGAGTTGGCGCATCGGCTGTCCGAATTGCCACGCGACGTGGAGATCGTCGCCTACTGCCGCGGCCCCTTCTGTCTGATGTCCGACGAAGCCGTGGCCATGCTGAAGAAGCGCGGATTCCGTGCGCGCAAGACCTCCGATGGCGTCAGCGAATGGCAGGCCGCGGGACTGCCGGTGACCCGGCCGTGAACCCGCGTTGAAACAGGAGCCTCACATGACCTCCACCCTTTTTGTCTTGAACAATGCGCCCTACGGCAACGAGCGCGCCTACAACGGGCTGCGGCTTGCCGGCGCACTGGCGGCCAAGGAAGACCAGGCCGTGCGTCTGTTCCTGATGGCCGACGCCGTCGGTTGCGCCAAGAGCGGGCAGAAGGTGCCCGAGGGCTACTACAGCGTGCAGCTCATGCTGGGCAAGGTGGCGCGCAAGGGTGAGGTGGGCCTGTGCGGCACCTGCATGGACGCACGCGGCCTGCGCGACGAGGAGATGATCGACGGGGCCCGGCGCGGCACGCTGGCGCAGCTGGCGGACTGGACGGCCGAGGCCGACAAGGTCCTGGTGTTCTGAGGCAGAGAAAACGCGCGCATGGTTCCCGAACTCGGTGTCATCGAAGGCTACTTCGGTCGGCCGTGGCAGCACGCCGATCGCAAGCAGGTGATGTCACGCCTGCGCGAACTGGGGTACGGGTTCTTCCACTTCGCGCCGAAGGCCGATGCCTTCCTGCGGCGCCGTTGGCGTGAGTCTCATCCTGACACGGCCTTGGTCGAGCTGGCCGATCTGTCGGCGCACTGCGGTGGCCTCGGTTTGCGGTTCGGCGTGGGCCTGAGCCCCTACGATCTGTACCGTGACTTCGGCGGGCCCGACAGGGCGGCCTTCATCAACAAGGTCCGTTCGCTCGATGCGATCGGCATCGACGATCTGGCGATCCTCTTCGACGACACCCGCGGTGACGTGCCGGACCTTGCGGCGCGCGAAGCCGAGATCGTGCACACCGCGCTGGAACATACGCGCGCCAGCCGAGTCTTCATGTGCCCGACGTACTACTCCGACGATCGCATGCTCGATGTCGTGTTCGGCGAGCGCCCGGCGGGCTACCTGCAGGACCTGGGGCGACGGCTCGATGCGCGTGTGGGCGTGTACTGGACAGGCGAAGAGATCTGCACGCGCGAGTTCAGCCCGGGCCACCTCGACCGAGTGACCGAAGCCCTGGGCCGCAAGCCGACCCTGTGGGACAACTACCCGGTCAACGACGGGCCGCGCATGTCGCGCTTCCTGCACCTGCGCGGCTTCACCGGACGCCCGAGTGCGATCGGTGCGCACATCGCGGCGCACGCCATCAACCCGGCGCTGCAGCCGCACTTGAGCCTGATTCCCGCGGCGACGCTGGTGGCCAGCTATCGCGAAGGTCCGGCCTACCGCTACATGCACGCCTTCCGGGAGGCAGCACGCGCGCTGGCAGGCGACGACATCGCGGCCATGCTGGAGCAGGACCTGCATGCCCTGCAGGACCGCGGCTTCGACCAGCTTGGCGACGACCGCGAGCGACTGCACCAGCGCTACGCGGCGGTGGACCACCCGATGGTGGCAGAGGTCCTGCGCTGGCTGGACGGCGCCGACACCGTCGATGGCTGGGTCGAACAGGCATGAAGATGTCGCTACCAGCCCCTTCGTCCCATCCGATCTTTCCTTGCAACACAACCGACTGGAGACAAGCGTGACCACACGCCCGACCACACGCCTGATAGCCCTGACGCTTGCCGTGGCCGCAGCCACCTGCCTGCCCCTCGTGGTGCATGCCCAGGCGGCCGACAAGGCCACCGTCAACGCCCTGGAGGGCTACTTCGACTTCGTGGACGCGAACGCCGGCACGATCCTGCCCGAGCAGATCCCAGCCGATGACTACAAGAAGTTCCACGTGCTCGACGTGCGCGATGCGGCCCAGTTCGCCAAGGAGCACGTGCCCGGCGCGGCGAACATCGAATGGCGCCAAGTCTTTGCGCAGCGCGCCAAGCTGCCCAAGGACAAGACGATCCTGGTCTACTGCAACACCAGTTCCTTCGCCGCCCAGGTCGCGATGGCGCTGCGCATGGACGGCTTCGAGAACGTGCGCCTGCTGTACGGCGGCTTCAATGAATGGAAGGCGCGCGGCGGCATGGACGCCTACGCGCGGGCGAGCAAGAAGAGCTGACGGATGGGTGGGCTCCCGGAACACTTGCGATGCGTGGCTGAGGTCCCGCAGGACGCGACCGCACGGCATCGGTTCGAACCGCTGCAGGGCCAGGGCTGATCTTGGCTGGACGCTCCCATGCCGGGCCCCATGTCGGGCCTGAGCCCCAAACATTTGCCGGCGTTCGACCGGTTGCCGGCCTCGCCATCTCGCTGGCATTGCATGCGCTCGTGTTCATCGGGGCCTTCACGCACCTGGGCGCGCCCAGGGACAAGCCTGACCCGCCTGCGCGCGAGCCCACGGTCACGGTGCTGTACATCCGTCCGCCCGAGCCCGAAAAGTCCATCCCGGAGCCTGAGCCTCCGTCGCCCAAGGTCGAGGCGCCTGCGCCGCCGCCTCCGGCCATCCCGGTGCCAGACGTCCCTTCGGTGGTCGAGCCGATCACGTCGCGCGAGCCTGAGTCCATGGCGGCACCGCCCGCACCCACGGCTGCGGAATGGGCCTTCGCCTCGACCTACAAGCTCAAGAACAGCAAAGGCTATCGCTACACCTGGGGCCAGCAGGTCCGCAGCATGATGGGCACTGCAGTCGAAGGTCCCGATCAGGGCATGGTCCGCTTCCGGGTGGAGATCGCACCCGATGGCAGCCTGACCCGGCTCGAGACGCTCTGGTCCACATCGCCCGTGGCCGAGCGGCTGGCCCGCCAGGCCATCGGCAACATGCCCCAGTGGCCGCGCACGCCAACCGGCAAGCCCCTGATCTTCGAGAAGACCATCTCGTTCTCGCCGTTCGCATCGGATGGCCCACCGCTCTACAAGGACGATTGCCTGCCAGACCCCCCGGTGTTCAGCAACCCGTTCGCTTGGGATGGCAAGTCAGCTCGTGTGCAGGCTCAGGCCGTGCCGATCGAGAGACCGGACCCTCAGGCTCTGGAGGATTGCCTCAAGCAACTGCCCAAGGACTCGATCGAGGCGGAGAGCGCACGCGACCAGCGTCTGATGGACCAGTGGGGTTCCAGCAAGACTGGCAAATGAGACGGCGGGCTGGCCAGGAAAATGCGCAAGCCGTGAGGCTCAAGCCCTCACCTGCAACGCGCTGTCCGTCCTGGGCAGCACACGGCCCACGACGGCAGCCGCCTCGAAGCCATGTTGCCGGAAGGTGGCGAGCACCTGATCCAGGGCGCTCGGATCACAGGACACCAGCAGGCCTCCGCTCGTCTGCGGGTCTGTCAGCAGGGCCTGGTCCTCGCTGGCGAAGCCACTGGGCAGCGCCACGTCGTGACCGTAGCCGGCCCAGTTGCGGCCCGAGGCGCCGGTGACGAAGCCGCGCGCTGCCAGGTCGCGAACGCCCGCCAGCAGCGGCACGGCGCGCCAGTCCAGTTCCACGGTGCAGACGGCGCCGCGGGCGAGTTCCAGCGCGTGACCGGCCAGGCCGAAGCCGGTGACGTCGGTCAGCGCATGGACACCGGGCAGCGCGGCAAGATCGGGACCGGGGGTGTTCAGCTTGGTCGTGGTGGCGATCATCTGCGCGTAGCCCTCGGCGCCGAGTTGCTCCTTCTTCAGTGCTGCGCTCATCACGCCCACGCCCAGCGGCTTGCCCAGCACCAGCAGGTCGCCGGGCTTGGCATCGGCGTTGCGCTTGACGAGTTTCGGGTGGACGAGACCGAGCGCGACGAGGCCGTAGATCGCCTCGACCGAATCGATGGTGTGGCCGCCGGCGATCGGGATGCCGGCCGCGCGGCAGACCGAGGCACCGCCTTCCAGAACGCGGCCGATGGTCTGCGTGGACAGCACGTTGATCGGCATGCCGACGAGCGCCAGCGCCATGATCGGCCGCCCACCCATCGCGTAGACATCGCTGATCGCGTTGGTGGCGGCGATGCGCCCGAAGTCGAACGGGTCGTCGACGATGGGCATGAAGAAGTCCGTCGTCGCGATCAGGGCCTGCTCGTCATTGAGCTGGTAGACCGCCGCATCGTCCGCGGTCTCGATGCCGACCAGCAGTTCCTTGGGGATCGGCATGGCCGCCGTGCCCTTGAGGATTTCGGAGAGCACGCCCGGCGCGATCTTGCAGCCGCAGCCGCCGCCGTGTGACAGCGAGGTGAGGCGGGGTTCGGCAAGCGTCGAGGGGTTGGCGGGTGCGTTCATGGCGTTTGTCCGGTAGAGCGGCGCGCCATCAGCGAACCGACGAGTTGGTGAAGGGCTGCCCGTTCCGCCTCCGGCGCGAACAGCGAAGCGCGCAGAGCCAGCTGGGCAGCCAGCCTGGGCAGCATATC
Organism: beta proteobacterium AAP65; assembly: GCA_001295865.1. Taxonomy (GTDB): domain Bacteria; phylum Pseudomonadota; class Gammaproteobacteria; order Burkholderiales; family Burkholderiaceae_C; genus Rubrivivax. Next base: position 48,067 of record LJHW01000048.1, on the reverse strand, counting down.
GGGATCGTCTCTGGCCCGTGCCAGCAGGGCGGCCAGCTGCGCGTCGTCGCCCGGCTCGAACACGCCTTCGTAGCCGCTGCCCAGCAGGCCCAGGTTGCCGTCGATGCGCGAGGCCAGCACCGGCGTGCGACTTTGGATGGCCTCGATCACCACGTGGGCGCCGCCTTCCATGCGGCTGGCATGTACGAGCACATGTGCCGTCTGGATGTGGCGCCGGACCTTGTCGTGCGGCTGCCCTCCAAGCCAGCGGAAGCAAGGCTGCCGGGCGGCCAGTGCCAGGGCTTCCTCGCCCAGCACGGGGTCCAGCGCGTCTCCGATGTGGTCCAGCCGGATGTCCGTCCGCGCTGCAAGCCGGTGTGCCGCACGCCAGTAAGTGCGCGGGTCTTTCTCGTCGCGCAGGTGACCCACCATCAGCGCGCGCAGATGGCGCATCGTGCGCCGGGCCGGCTGGCGCGCCGAACACGATTGCAGCACCACGTGGGCCTTGCCGCGCAAGGCCTCGGGCAGGCGCTGCGCGCCCAGCTCGTTGAGCACCACCAGCGCATCGGCCAGCCAGAGCGAGCGCTGTGACGCGGCGTCGATCTCGATGTCGCGGTACAGGTCGGTGCCGGTCAACACCAGCAGCAAGGGTCGACCAGGATGGGTGGCGCGCCAGGCTTCGACGGACGCCGCCGAACGCCGCGCGTGCAGGGCGATCATCAAGGCTTGGTCGCCTGCGCTCCAGCGATCGGTGACATCGACGCGGTAAGCTGGTTGCAGCATGCGCGCCCAGCGCTGCGCTGTCTGCCAGTTGCCGTTGTTGGCGGGCGACAGCGCAGGAGTCACGATGACAAGGGATTCACGATGCACGATGCAAGCCTAACGCGGTCGGCGATCGAGGCCCGGACCGGGATGCGAGAAGCGCTCGCGCGGGCGTTGACTGCCAGCCGGGCAGACACGCTGGCCACCTTCGAGGCTTACGCGCGAGCCCTGCCGGATTTCGCGGTGCCCTTGCGGGCCGAGTTCAATCCGCCGCTGTGGGAGCTGGGGCACATCGGCTGGTTCCAGGAGTACCGGATCGCGCGCAACCCCGAGCGCTCGCTCGGCGAACGCGCCGACCCGGATGCACCACGGCGTTCGCCTCGGCGAACCGGCGCCGATGCGCTCTACAACTCCAGCCGGGTGCCGCACGACTCGCGGTGGCAATTGCCGCTGCCGGATGCGACCGCGACGCGGGATGACCTGGCGGCCCAACTCGACGAATCGCTCGCGCTGCTGCGGCAGGCTGGGGCCGACGACGCCGGGCTCTACTTCTTCCGCCTGGCGCTGCTGCATGAGGACATGCATCACGAAGCCGCGCTCTACATGGCGCAAGGGCTGGGCATCCCCATCGAGGACCCGCGCTGGCAGGCGCGTCTGCTGCCGGAACCGGTCGCGGCGCTGGAGTTCGCTGAGCGCGCGTGGCTGCTGGGCAGCCCCGCCGGCGAGGGCTTCGCGTTCGACAACGAACGGCCCGGCTGCACGGTGCCCCTTCGAGCCTTCAGCATCGATCGCCACGCCGTGCGTTGGGCCGAGTTCCTGCCTTTCGTGCAGGCCGGCGGCTACGACGATCCGCGTTGGTGGAGCGAGGCCGGGGCGCGTTGGCGCGCTGGTCAGCTTCTCGGGCAGCCGCGCTACCTGCGCCGCGAGGGCTCTAACTGGGCGCAATGGCGTGGCGGTGCCTGGCGGTTGCTGGATGCCCGCGAGGCCGCCAGCCACCTCACCCTGCACGAAGCCGAGGCCTGGTGTCGCTGGGCAGGGCGGCGGCTGCCCACCGAGGCCGAGTGGGAGAGTGCGGCCTGCAGTGCGCCCGATGCGTTTCGATGGGGCGACGTGTGGGAGTGGACCGGCAGTCCGTTCATGCCGTTTCCGGGCTTCGAGCCCCACCCGTATCGTGACTACTCCGCGCCCTGGTTCGACGGGCGGCCGGTGCTGCGCGGCGCCTCTCATTGCACACAACCACGCATGCGCCACCCGCGCTACCGCAACTTTTTCCCCGCTGGGCGCAACGATGTGCCGGCGGGTTTTCGGAGCTGCGCGGTGTGATCGGCCTTTAGGCGGTTGGCCGAAGTGATCCCACTGAAGATGCGATCGCCCCATACTGCCGCCTCGACCCACCACTGCGAGTGTGACCATGGACGCTGAAGTCTTCGACGCCATCATCGTTGGCGCCGGCCAGGCCGGTCCGGCGATCGCCGCCCGCTGCAGTCGTGAGGGGCTGAAGACGGCTGTGATCGAGCGCCACCACTTCGGCGGCACCTGCGTCAACGTGGGCTGCGTTCCGACCAAGACACTGGTGGCCAGCGCGCGCGCAGTCCGGCTCGCGCAGCGCGGCGCCGAGTTCGGCTTTGACGTTTCGGATCTGCGCGTGGACATGGGCCGTGTGATGGCGCGCAAGGACGCGATCGTCGCCAAGTCCCGCGATGGCGTCGAAACCTGGATGCGTGGCTTGAAGGGCACCGAGGTCATCGTTGGAGATGCCCGCTTCGTGGGCCCGGCCACGCTGGACGTGGGCGGGCGCCGCCTGAGCGCGGCGCGCATCTTCCTCAACGTCGGTGGCCGCGCGGTGCGCCCCGCGCTGCCGGGCATCGACACCGTGCAGGCACTCGACAACGTCTCGGTGATGGAACTGGACGCGGTGCCCGAGCATCTGGTGGTCGTCGGCGGCAGCTACATCGGCCTGGAGTTCGCGCACCTGATGCGCCGCCTGGGCGCTGCGGTGACCGTAGTCGAGCGTTCCGCGCGCCTGCTGCCGCGCGAGGACCAGGATGTGTCCGATTGCATCCGCGCAATTCTCGAAGCCGAGGGCGTTCGCTTCGAACTCGGCGCGGAGTGCCTGTCGCTGGCGCCAGCGGGCGACCGCATCGTCGTGGGCGCCGCATGCGGCGCTGGCGAGGACATCACCGGCAGCCACGTGCTGCTCGCCGTCGGCCGCCAGCCCAACACTGACAGCCTGGGGCTCGACCTCGCCGGCGTCCGCACCGACGCGCGGGGCTACATCGAGGTCGACGACCAATGCCGCACCAGCGCCGAAGGCGTGTGGGCAGTCGGCGACTGCAACGGCCGCGGCGCGTTCACGCACACCTCATGGAACGACCACGAGATCGTGGTCGCGAACCTGTTCGACGCCGACCCGCGGCGCATCAGCGACCGCATTCCCTGCTATGCGCTGTTCATCGACCCGGCGCTGGGCCGCGTCGGCATGACAGAGACCGAAGCCCTGGCCAGTGGCAAGCGGGTGCTGCGCGCCAAGATGCCGATGCAGCGCGTCGGCCGCGCCCGCGAGGCCGGCGAGACGCAGGGTTTCATGAAGGTGCTGGTCGACGCCGACACGAAGCGCATCATGGGCGCGGCCATCCTCGGCCTGAACGGCGACGAGGTCGTGCATTCGCTGCTCGACATCATGGCCGCCGACCAGCCCTACACAGTGATCTCGCGGGCCGTGCACATCCACCCGACGGTGAGCGAACTGGTGCCGACGCTACTGCAACAACTGAAGCTGGTGTGAACAGAGGCATGGACCAAGCGCACCGAGCGGCACCTAAATTCCACGGCAGCAACGTTGTCGGCGCATAAGAAGGCCACGACTGGATGCTTTACATCCGGTCGATGCGAGTGTCCGGTCTGTGAAGCGGCGTCCGGCCGCATTGGGTCGGAAGTTCCAGTTCGCTGGCGGTGATAGCGGTCGTCGGGCCGGCGCCAAGCCCGCGGCCTCGGTCGGCTGGCCGGTTGCGAACGCGGAGCGGTCTTTGGTGGCGCCACCCGGCTTGAGACTGCTTTCGACCAGAGCCGCCACTCAACCGCCGAGCCCGAGTGGCCGCACCCAGTCTGAATCAGTCTTGTCCAGTCCAGGGGACTGAAAAGTGCGGGCCGAGCAGCAAAGCTGCTGGCCCACCCAAACCGGCTTCAGCCAGAGCCCTCCTACCCCACCGCCATCAACCCCGTGGCGGGTTGCTTTGGGACACTTGGCGCCCCGTCTCCAGGCCAACCAAAAGCCTTCAAGGCCTGGGCGATCCGTCGCCCGATCGCCTGGACAGGCCTAACGTCGACCGACTGTCCGCACACCTGGTGCGCCGTCGTCTCCGGCACGCCGTCCACAAGGTTGAGGCTGATGCCCTTGATCCTGGCGTGCTCCGCAGCCGTCAGCAGCCTCGACTTCTCCGGGTCGGTGGGATGCAGCAGCCGCGGATCGGTGGACCCACCCTTGTGATACCCCTTGCGCAGCACCGGCACCAGCGTGGAGGCCGGTGTCAGTAGCTGCATGCTGAAGTGCTTGCCGTTTTCGGCATCGCGCTCCTGCTTGTCCTTCAGGTAGTCCACGCGGCGGTATCGCTCGTCGTCGGGGTCCATCGGTTCCAGAAGATCGCCCAGGCAATGCCTGGCGGTGTCCTCTGGCTCCATGTCCTTCAAGTCCAGCTGCAGCTCTGGTGGGTAAGCCACCAGGAACCAACGAACCCTGGCCTCCAGGCTTCCGAAGTCCCTGGCGTTGAGCACCGTCTCGGCGACCGCGTACCCCGCGTCACGCAACCAGGCCCGAAGGATGGAAGCGCTGGCGGTGTTGCGGTACGTCTCGACGTTCTCCACCACAAGGATGGCTGGCTGCAGCGCAGCGATCACCTGCAGGGCGGCCCCAATCAGGTGGCCCACGTGCGGGTGGTCCTCCATTCGCGTGAGCCCCCGTTTGGCTGCCCCCGCGCGGGACGCACCTGAGCAGGGGATTCCTGCCTCAAGGATCTCCACGGTCTGGGTGCGCTGGAGCAGCCAGTCGTCCTGCGCGAGTTCCTGCATGGGCATGGCAGCCGTGGTGGTGGTGGCGGCCACCACCGGGTTCGACTGCCTACCGATGTCCAGGTACTCCTCGCAGATCTCGTTGGCCAAGGCCAACTCGGATGCCACGCCGCCGGCGGCAAGGCCCGCGTGGATTGCTCCTGAAGCGATGCCGGCACCAAAGGCGATGCCGGCCGTTCGCAAGGGCTGGCCAAGCGCGAGCTTTGCTGCCAGCCTGGCGGACCTGGCCAGCGCCTTGCGCACGCTGGCGGGCATCAACACGTGAACGGCGCCGGGCTCGATCACCACACGCACCTGGCCGGCAGCCGCGAACGGCTGCAGATCCTGCTGGCTGTTGATGTCGATCACAGGCACCTCCTGCCGGCCGCGCTGCTTGCGGGAAACCTTGCGCTTTCCGGCGTTGGCCACGCGGATGGTGAGTCGGGCCTCGTCGGCGGCGCCGGAGCTGATGTCGATGGACACACCAGGTGTGAATCCGGCCGTGGCCAGGGCGGTGGTGTCAAGGTACAGGCGCGGTGCGCCGCGGTGTTCGCCAAGATGGCGGAGTAGGACGTGCATTGCAGGGGACTCCTTGCTGATGCCCCCCGGCGGGGCCTCCCCCAAGCGGGGCGGCCCGCTCGGGGGAGGTGTGGATGAAGAAGCTCAGGCGCTCTTGATGGGGAGCGGATCGATCCAGACGCTCGCGTCCAGGCCGATGACGTGGACGAACTTGTGCTGCGTCAGGATGAGAGCGAAGTGCTCCATGTCGACGTGGTGGCCTTCTTCGACCCATGCACGTGCCTTTTCCAAGGCCGCCGCATGCGCGTCGTCAATGTCCAGGTAGGCACCCACGGTCCACGGACCCATAGGCCCGTCGCCGTGCAGCAGCCAGCCGTCCACGCTGTCATCGATCTCGGCCGCGTCGGCGTCGATCTCTTCGTCAGTGCGATCACGAAGCCCCTTCACGCAGAGGTCCAGCTCACGCACGGCCGCAGCCAGATCGCCGCGCTCCCACCGCTCAACAACGGTCTCGGCCGCATCGAGCAGCTCGTCAGTGCGCTGTAGACGTGGACCAGCTCTTCGCCGAAGCGCTTCTCTGGAACAGTGGTCATGCCGAAGAGCGCAGCTCGTCCGATCAGGGGGTGCCCAGCAGCAACAGAGGCGACGAGGCTGATGTGCTCATCGGCATCAGCCCGGGGCTTGGCCAGCAAGCGCCGCGTGCGCCGGATGTAGGCCTCCGGAGTGACGCTGCGGCCGTTCAGCCGCAACGACATGCCCTCGCAGTCACCCGCGATGCGGACGGCCTGGCGGAGAACATCGTCGCGACGACCGACCATGCTGACGTACCACTCGCGCACGCGCAGTTCTTGCCCGGCCGGCGTTCGCTGAGTGAGGTTGTTGGAACCGCCCTCGGAAGCGATGAGGAAGCGCGTGCCCTTGACGCCCCGGAAGCCGTCTGGGATGAGGAAGCACGCCGATTGGTACTCGATCCAATAGCTCATGTCCGTTGGTCCTTCAGAAGTTGGCGATGGCGTGAGCCATACGCGGTTGCTGGGCATGCCGGTGCGTTGACTGCTCCTGCCGGTGGGCGCGGCGCAGCTCGATGCGGACGTCGACTAGGTTCTTCGCCCGGTCCACTGCACTGAGGAAGTCATCGGTCCACCATGCGTCCCGAGCGCCGTTGGCGTCGGCCAGGTCGATCTCCAGACGCGTCAGGTAGCCGGCGGGCGCGGGCTCGAACTGACGCGAAACCAGCAGCTCACCGAAAGACTGGAAAGGTGCTTTGACCCACCGAGGCTTCTTGTCCGCAAGCCTTGGCTCGTGTGCCCACTCGAAGATGGCCACCGCGCGCAGCTCCTTGTCGAGCGCCAGGCGGTCCAGGCGGATAGCTCCGGCAAGACGCTCTCGCCAGCGCTCGATGTATGCCTCGGGCGTGATGGGATGGCCCCTGACGACGCGGGTGGCATCCACGGTCTCGATCGCAAGCTCAGAGCACACGCGGCGGATAACCGACGAGGCCGGCTCGGTGGAGAAGCCACGGCCGAGCGTGCGGTACTCGACCTTGGTGGGATCGGCCGCAGCCGCATGGCCGATGACGCAGAGATAGCGATGGTGATCCGGCTCCGTGAACGGGCACAGGTCGGCCGGAAGGGCGATGCAGAAGGCATCGGTTTCGTTGATGGGCATGCGGCCCTCCTATGAAAGTGCAAACGCCCGCGTAGAAGCGGGCGGTTGAAGAAGAAAAAGCGCCTTGCAGGAACTGCAGAGGGCGCCGGGGATGGATGCGGTGGGAGCTACACGTCGGCGCACGCGCCTTCGAGCAGGGACCACTCGGTAGCGAGCTGCAGGACTTCGCCCGCGGGCGGGTCCACGCAATCGCCAGTGGCCAGCTCGATGACGGCATGACCCTCGTTCTCTTCGATCGCCGACAAGCTGTGCTCCATGCAGAAGCCCAGCTCGCTCAGACGGGCCTCGATCGCTTCGCGGCGTGAGGTCTGCAGCTCAGGAGCGCAGGTGCACATCGAAACTCTCCAAGGTGACGTTGGCAGCAGGTGCGAGGTCTTTGCCTGCGGTGTCCAGGTCGTGCCAGCCGAAGCGCTGGATGACGAACTGGCGGAACTCGGTGCCGGGCTCCAAGACGATGTAGTCCCGCCCCTGCATGCCGAGCTCGGCACGATCGAAGGGCTTGCCCTGGTAGCCCAGGGTTCTGAGGGCACCGATGACGCCGCCGATGAAGGTCTCGTCGTCGTACAGCGCCTCGTCGAGGATCTCGCGATCGATCTGCACGTAGACGTCCGGGATGTAGCCCCGCGACCTGATCTTGATGATGGTGACGGTGTGTTCGCGACCTTTGCGGTCACGCACACGCAAGGCCTGGGCAAGGCTGATCCAGCCCGGGCTCACAATGGGGTTGGCCATGGGATTTCCTTCGGTGTTGATGAACCCCGCGAGCGGCTGCGCGCGGAGTGGTTGGCTACAGAGGCATGTCCGGAAACCGGACCTGGGTGCCTGGTGGCGATGGCCACATGACCAGGTGCTCGACCACGCGCCATCCCGGCGGTGGTGGAGTCATGCGATCAAGGTGCTGGGAGCACCAGTCGCGAGAAGGTCGCGCGCAGGCCTGGCAGGCGTAGCGGCGGCCGGCGGCGCTGACATACAGCGCCACTGCGATCACGAGCTGGTCCCGCTGCAGCCACTCTGCGAGCAGCCGCCGGATGGCGACTGGCACAGCGTGGCGCAGCAAGACGTGGCGTCGCTGCAGGCGCCAGTACAGCCGGGTTGCGGCTGCATGGTCCCTGTGCGCGCGGCGCATCGCAGTGACGGCCTGCATGCTCGCCCTGTCGGACGGCATGAGGCTGCCCATCTCAGTCGATGGCCCTCAGGATCTCGCGGCACTCGGTGTGCTGCATCGCGTAGTCGCGCAGGGCGTAGTACGCGTCGTCGAGCTCATGCGCGCCATCGAACAGCAGTTCGTTGATCGCGAAGAGGCTGACCACGATGCTGGCGGCGTCGGCAGACATCGCGCCCACGTAATCGTTGGTCGACACGCAGATCGCCAGGGGCTCATCGCGCACCAGGCGGAGGTAGAACCCGCCGTTGGAGAGGTCGACGAAGTCCCAGAAGCCGCCTTTGTAGTTGCGGCACAAGCGACGCATCCAGGTGAAGACGGCCGTCTCGCCCTGGATGTAGCGACGGCCGAAGACCCGTGGCAAGAACTTCAGTCGTTCATCGCCAGGAACAACCGAGCACGTGATCGCGCCCGGAGCGGTGTGGACAGGGGAGGGGACGGGCGAGGCTTCGCCCATGGTGGTGATGGCCATTGAAGGCTCCTTTCAGGGGGATGGAAAGAAGCCGAGAGCACGCCCCTGACCGGGAGTGGACTCCCGGCACGGGTGGCAAGAAAACCTTCACATCAGGCTGGCGCCTGGTGCCCGCACTTCGCAGAAGGCCTGTGCGGTTGGGCGACATTGACGCTGTCTAGCGGCTCGATACCTTCGAGCGGAGGTTGGGAAACCTTGTGCGGCCGGGCCCGCCAGCCCGTTGAACGGGCGCAACTGGCCTGGAACAGCGCTGAATCTCACAGCGCAGTCGAAACAATAGCACTGCCGGCAGGGGAACGCGAGGCCCAGAAGACGCTGCGCTCCGCGCCTGGGCAGCTAAAAGCTGCCGATCCGTATCTTGTCGGTTTGCCACAACTGGGCGTCATTTTTACTATGGTACGGTGGGAAACCAGACGGTTTTTCTGGGGGCAACCGTAGCCGCGGATTGCAACCTTTCGGAATGGGGACTGGAGCAGAGATGAAAAATTTCACGATGTTATTCGCGATTGGTGCGGCATTGACCCTATCAGTCTCGTCTGCAAACGCACAAACAGGCGCTAAAGAACCTTCATTTGTAGAAAGAAGCGCGCTCTGGCGGGGGACGCGATTGCATCCGGATGGCTATCTCGAAGTTAGTGGCGTCAATGAGCAGGTGGAACTCGTCCACACCGCCTCTCGGCTGATAGGCTCTCAGAAAGTCGGCAGTACAGCCTCTCGTTTTCGCAGGCCGGCCCAGTGCGCTTTCTCTGGTGGATACAGGCGCGTCGGGTCAACGGTAGAGTTCCCTGGGCGGGAGACAACAGTCTTCGAAAGAAATGGCAGCTTGAGCATGCTCACCGTTTGGGAGTTGTCCAAAGAACAAACGGTCAGCTCGCCGGATGAGTTTTTGAATGCTGTAGTAAACGGAAAGCGAGCGACGCTGGCATTAGTCGTTGCGCCAAATGCCAGAAAAGTTTTGTGGAAGCTTTCCTGGCTTGCGGGTCGCACAAACTACGAGCTGTACGTGGAGGATGTGATCAATGAATCGAAAAAGCCAAATCTGCGCGCGGTTGAGATTGCCGCTCTTGCGCAGCGTATGACTTGCACCGAATAGAGCAGCTAGCCGCGCTGTGCATGTCGCACTGCGGCGGTAACGGTGCCTGCCTGTGCCGCCGCTATTTCGACGATGGGCCTGATCGGCGCTGAATCTCAGAGCCGGTGAGTCCGAGCTGAGATAGCTAGTGCGTTATGCGCATTGCAGGCCCAATGCGGCCGAGCATCTTGTGATGCCACTTCTGGCACAGCCTCATGACTAACAGGTGAAACCGCGGGAAAGCCTCCAACAAGGAGGCTCCCGGACAGAGGGCGGGGTGATCCCCAGCTCGTGTGTGTCAGCCCAGCAACTGCTTGGCCAACGCAACCTCAACGGAGTCTCCCGACTGGTTGAGGACATCCAGGCCGGTGTCCGGCATGTCTCCCGACGTGCTCTGCGACACCGAGATCTTCTTGGCCATCAGCGACAGGCACTCCATCTGCGCACACCCCTCGTAACCGAGGAAGTGCACGTCGACGTGGTGCTTTTGACCGATGCGCCAGCTCCGACGACTGGCCTGCTGCAAGGTGTAGACGTTGTAGCCCGACTGCATGAACACGATGGTCGGGAACTCCAACATGTCCAGGCCCGTCTTCACGAGCTCGGGGTTGGTGATCACGACGTCGACGTTGCGGTCGACCTGTTCGAGCAGCCAGTCCTCACGCTTGGCAGCTTCCACGCTTGCGCGCAGCACCGCCACCTTGAAGCCCTCGACCTCCAGCAGCGCCTTCAGGCGTGCCGTGGTGTCGCGGGTGCCGGAGTAGACCGAGTACACGAGGGTCTTGCGACCCTGCGTCTTGGCCTTGCGGCACAGCTCGATCATCTCCAGCTCCTTGGGCATGGGAGTGATCTCGTCGAAGAGAGCCGGCGCGCTGGCCAGCACGTAGCGGCGATGCGGGTGCATCACCGTTTCCGAGCGGAAGCAGCAATCCGGCCAGGCCAGCAGCGCGTTGAGCACCACGCCGAGCAGGCTCTGGTCGCCCGCCCGCAGAGCCTGGCGGAGCTCCCCTTTCAGGGCGCCTGCCAGGCGCAGGTACCAGCCTCAATATCCGCCGACGCGGGCCGACAACCATCGCAAGATGATTTCTTCGGTCACTTCTCCGCGCGGGGGGAGGGGCGGTGTCTGGTCCGCGCGCTGGAGCAACAAGGAAGCCACATGCTCAAGAACCTCAAGATTTCCACCCGACTGACGGCCACCCTGGGCTTGCTGGTGGCCATCATCGTTGGGCTCAGTGGCCTGGCTCTGGTGGAGATGCGCTTGATGCGGGCCTCTACCCAGGAGATCACCTCGAACTGGCTGCCGAGCGTCCAACTCGTCAACGCCATGAACACCGGCACGTCGGACTTCCGCATCGGCGAGTACACGCATGTGGTGAACACCGACGATGCTGAGATGGCACGCATCGAGCAGGCGATCTCGGCCGTGAAGGCAGAGTTCGACAAGAACCGCGATACCTACGTCAAGCTGATCAGCAGCGACGAAGAGCAAAAACTCTATGACAGCTTCGCAGCCGACTGGAAGGCCTACCTCGAAGTGCACGCTCGGATGATCGAGGTGTCCAGGAAGAACGAGACCGAACGCGCCCGCACCATGCTGGAGAAGGAAAGCAAGCCGCTGTTCGACAAGGCATCAGCCACATTGCTGAAGTTGGTCGATCTCAACAACGCCGGCGCATTGGCGGAGAGCAAGGTGGCCGAGGATGCCTACGCTTCAGCCCGCAACGCCATGGTGGCCGGGGTTCTCGTCGCCCTGGCCATTGCTGCGGCAGCCGGCTTGTGGCTGGTGCGTTCCATCTCTGGTCCCCTGGCCCAGGCGGTGGCGGCAGCCGATCGCGTGGCTGAAGGGGATTTCACGCAGGCCATCCACGCTGACGGCGAAGACGAGGCCGCCCAGGTGCTCAAGGCCTTGGGCCGGATGCAGACCAGTCTGTCCGGTGTGGTGGCCAGCGTGCGCAGCAACTCAGAGAGTGTTGCCACGGCCAGCGCTCAGATTGCACAAGGCAACCAAGACCTGAGCCAGCGCACCGAAGAGCAGGCCAGCGCGCTGCAGCAGACCGCCGCCACGATGGAGCAGCTGAACACCACGGTGCGCAACAACACCGACAGCGCCAAACAAGCCAACCAGTTGGCCCAAGGCGCCTCAGCCGTGGCTGCGCAAGGCGGCGAGGTCGTTGGCCAGGTGGTCAACACCATGCAGGGCATCAGCGACAGCAGTCGCAAGATCGGCGACATCATCGGCGTGATCGACGGCATTGCGTTCCAGACCAACATCCTGGCGCTGAACGCGGCCGTGGAAGCCGCCCGCGCGGGCGAACAGGGCCGGGGCTTTGCGGTGGTGGCCTCTGAGGTGCGCAGCTTGGCACAGCGCAGTGCCGAAGCCGCCAAGGAGATCAAGAACCTGATCGGACGCAGCGTCGAGCAGGTCGAGCAAGGCACGGCTTTGGTTGACCAGGCCGGCAAGACCATGGGCGAGATCGTCGGTTCGATCAAACGGGTGAGCGACATCGTGGCCGAAATCACCTTGGCCAGTGTTGAGCAAAGCTCAGGCATCTCACAGGTGGGTGACGCCGTGGGGCAGATGGACCAGGTGACGCAGCAGAACGCTGCACTGGTGGAAGAAAGCGCCGCTGCCGCAGAAAGCCTGAAGACCCAGGCCCAGCAACTGGTGCAGACAGTCTCGGTGTTCAAGCTCTCGGGCGATACGCACGCAGGTGCGCGCTACGTGGCACCGCCCGCGGCCAACGCACCCGCGGCCGAGCGCCGGGGGCCGAACCGTGCGCAGAACATTGCACGCCCTGCGTTCAAAGCCAAGGCGGCAGAGAAGTCTGCCAAGGACTCGGGGTCTGCCGAGCCGGTCGTCACCAGCGCGAAGACGGGCACCGACGACTGGGCAACGTTCTGACGTGTCAAGGTGACATCAGCGTCCACCCCGACAAGGAGTTTTCTCATGACCACGATTCTCGAAGACCGGCCTTTGGCCGACACCAAAGCCAACCCGGCTATCAAAGCAGCTGACAGGGCGGCGTTATCCCTGCCGAGCGAGTACCTCAGCTTCCGCCTGGGCGACGAAGAGTACGGCATCGACATCCTGAGGGTGCAGGAGATCCGCAGCTACGAGGCTCCCACCCGCATCGCCAACGCGCCGCACTTCATCAAGGGCGTGGTCAACCTGCGTGGCGTGATCGTGCCGGTCATCGACCTGCGCCTGAAGCTTGGCTGCGATTCGGCCGAGTACAACGCCTTCACTGTGGTCATCGTGCTGAGCGTTCGCGGGCGCGTGATCGGCGCGGTGGTTGACTCCGTGTCTGATGTGCTGGCGCTCGCAGCTGACGACATCAAGCCCGCGCCGGAAATCAACTCGGCTGTGGAGGCTGACTACATCCTGGGCATGGGATGCGTCAAAGCAGGAGAGGCGCAACGCATGCTCATCCTGACCGACATCGACGCGCTGATGAGCAGCGCGGAGATGGGGCTGATGGACAGCGCATTGCATTGAAGCCTCTCCGGCAGCGCGTTGGTCGCATCGACCCGATGTCAGGCCGATGGTTGAGCAGCGGCCCTGGCAAGCAAGTCTCTCGCGTCTTGGAGCCGAAAGCAGATTTAAGGGACAACCGCCAAGCTGCCGTTCGTCGGCGACTCCGCTTGGCCGAACTGAGTCGGCTGAGTTCGCGCTCCGCAGCGGTCCTTGACGGCCCGGAGCCTCGAACCCTGTGGCCGCTTGCGGGTCGGGCCACGACTGGCTCATATCGGCCACATGCCGACATCGACCTGCGGCAGCTTCCGAGTTGCCTGACAGTCCAGGCCCCAGGCACTGGAAGTCGCGCTACGGCGCAGCCGACGGCTAACCTCACCTCTAATTTGTTCAGCACTCGCGACGTCGCGACGCTGTACGGATAGGCGCGGCTCAGCCACCAGGTCGGCGGCTTTTTCGGCGCCTGGCTGGTGGGCCGACGGGGTGCTCGCGTTGGGGCCGGCACTGCTGAACTTGCCGATCCGTGAGGGGCGCGATACGTCGGGCCGAGTGGCAGCCAGGGACCCTCGAAGGATCGGCGACATCCAAGCTTGCAAACCCGGTCAATATTTCATATTATGTACATCATGCGAAAGACGCCCGCCCATGCCCGAGCTGCCGCCAAGGAAGCGTCCCACGAGCGCATCGTGCGGGCTGCAGCACGCGCCATCCGGCGCAGCGGTTACGACGGCACCAGCGTGGCCGACATCATGAAGGAGGCCGGCCTGACCCACGGCGCCTTCTATGCCCACTTTCCTTCGCGCGAAGCGATGTTGGCCGAGGCGGCGGACCGCGCGGGCGCGGAGTCGAACGCCTTTGCGACCAGCGTCATTGCCGCAGCACCGCCGCAGCAATCGCTGCAAGCCTTGATGCACGCCTACCTGTCCGAGGAGCATCTCGCGGCCATCGAGACGGGCTGCCCCGTGTCTGCTTTGGGTTCCGAGATGCCGAGGCAGGCACCGGAAGTTCGCCGTGCGGCCACGCGCCGCATCAAAGAGATGATTGACCTGGTGGCCCGGCAGTCGCCCGACTGGGGGCAACCTGCCGCGCACGAGCGTGCGCTGGTGACCGTGGCTGCGATGGTGGGTAGCTTGATGATGGCCCGCGCTGTCGATGACCCGGCGCTGTCGGCGTCGCTGCGCCGTGCGGTGCTGAACTGTTTTGCCTAGACCGCAGAGTGACTCCGCGCGACCCCCTTTTTTGACCATTCATATGACGTTCATCAGACCAAACAAGGAGTCGCCATGAAAGCCTTTCTCGTGGACAGCTACGGCAAGGGCAAGCCCCTGCGCGCCGGTGACGTGCCAGAGCCCGACCTGCGTGCCGACGAGGTGTTGATCGAAGTGCACGCGGCGGCCGTCAACCTCCTCGACGTCAAGCTGCGCAATGGCGAGTTCAAGCTCATCCTGCCGTACCGCACGCCGTTCGTGCTCGGGCACGACGTGGCAGGTGTGGTGGTTCGTGTCGGCCCGCGCGTACGCCAGTTCAAGCTGGGCGACGAGGTCTACGCGCGGCCCGATGACCTGTGCATCGGGACGTTCGCCGAGTTCGTGGCCGTCAAGGAAGACTCGGTGGCCCTCAAGCCCAGGAACACGACGATGGAGGAAGCGGCGTCCATCCCGCTGGTGGGCTTGACCGCCTGGCAGGCGCTGGTCGAGAGGGCCAAGCTGAGCAAGGGCCAGAAGGTCTTCATCCAGGCCGGCTCGGGTGGCGTGGGCACCTTCGCGATCCAGCTGGCCAAGCACCTGGGGGCCGAGGTTGCGACCACCGCCAGCGCTGGCAACGTGGCGCTGGTGAAAGGCCTGGGCGCAGATGTCGTCATCGACTACCGCAAGGAGGCATTCGAAGACCAACTGCGCGACGTCGACGTGGTGCTGAACAGCCAGGATGAGCAGACCCTGAAGAAGTCGCTGGGCGTGCTCAAGCCCGGTGGTAACTTGATCTCGATTTCCGGGCCGCCGGACCCCCAGTTCGCCGAAGACATCAAGGCCCCGTGGCCGGTGAAGCAGGTCCTGCGCGCGCTCAGCTTCAGCGTTCGCCGCCAGGCTCGCCGCCGCCAGCTGAGCTACGCCTTCCTGTTCATGCGCGCCAGCGGAAGCCAGCTCAAACAGATTGCCTCGCTGATCGAGGCCGGCGCGATCCGCCCGGTGATCGACAAGATCTTCCCCTTCGACGACACCAACGAAGCCCTGGCTTACGTCGAAAGCGGTCGAGCAAAGGGCAAGGTCGTCATCAAGGTTCGATGACCCGCTCTTCACGATCGATTTCGCGCGCCCCCGAGTATGACGATCGTCATACAAATGCACTCAAGCACCTGTTGGAACCTCTCATGAACATCGAAAACTCCGTCGTGCTCGTCACCGGTGCGAACCGTGGCATCGGCCTGGCCTTTGCCCGGGAACTGCTGGCGCGCGGTGCCCGCAAGGTCTACGCCGCTGCACGCGACCCTGCCACCGTCACCTTGCCGGGCGTCCAGGCCCTGAAGCTCGACGTCACCCATCCCGAGGAGGTCGCGGCCGCAGCCCAGGCGGCGGCGGACGTGACTATCGTCATCAACAACGCCGGCATCGCCCAAACCGGCGGTTTCCTCGCGCCCGACAGCGAAGCGGTGGCCCGCCGACTCTTCGAGACCAACTTCTTCGGCGTGCTGATCGTGAGCAAGGCCTTTGCGCCCGTGCTCAAGGCCAACGGTGGCGGCGCACTGGTCAACGTGTTGTCGGTCGCCGCCTGGGTCAATGGCGGCGAGCTGGCCGCCTACTCGGCCAGCAAGTCGGCGGCCTGGTCGCTCACCAACGCACTGCGCCAGGAACTGGCAGGCCAGAAGACCCAGGTGCTGGGCCTGCACATGGCCTATGTCGACACCGACCTGACACGGGGTTTCGACGTGCCGAAGACCAGCGCCGAGGAGATCGTTCAGCGCGCGCTCGACGGCCTGGCGGCAGGCGCTGACGAGGTCCTGGCCGATGCACTGACGCAGCAGGTTCGGCAGGGTCTGACGGCGGTGCGCCCGGTCTACCTTCCCCAAACCCGATGAGCCCATGCGGCCGCCATTGAACCCACGCCACCCTCAACGCCTGATGAGGAAACCCATCATGAAACGACTGATCCCTGCCGCCGTGCTGGGCCTTGCCCTGGCCACCCCTTTTGCAACGGCACAGCCTGTCGGCCCCGCTGTCGCGGCATCCAGCCCCTCCGCCGCGGATGCGAAGCCCGAGGTCACCTGGAAGACCGTGCCGACCCGGACGGTTTCCGCGGGAGGTGTCGACTTCAAGTACCGCGAGCTGGGCCAACGCAACGGCGGCACGCCGGTGGTGTTCCTGACACACCTGGCTGCGGTCCTGGACAACTGGGATCCGCGCGTGATCGATGGCATCGCCGCCAGGCACCACGTCATCGCCTTCAGCAATCGCGGCATCGGGGCTTCGAGCGGCTCGCCGGCCAGCTCGGTCGAGCAGATGGCCGACGATGCCATCACCTTCATCAAGGCCAAGGGCTTGCAGCGGGTGGACCTGGTGGGCTTCTCGCTGGGCGGCATGGTCGCCCAGGAGATCGTGCTGAAGGAACCGCAGCTCGTCCGCAAGATGGTGCTGGCCGGCACCGGCCCCGCAGGCGGCGAAGGCATCAGCAGCGTAGCGGGCGTTACGTTCCTTGACATCCTCCGCGGCTTCTTCACGGGCCAGGACGCGAAGCAGTTCCTCTTCTTCACGCGCACGCCCAACGGCATCGAGTCCGGCAAGACCTTCCTGGCACGTTTGCAGGAGCGCACCGAAGACCGCGACAAGGACATCTCGGTGAGCGCGTTCCTGGCGCAGCTGCAGGCGCTGCGCACCTGGGGCAGCAAGGCGCCCGCCGACCTCTCGGTGGTCAAGCAGCCGGTGCTGGTGGTCAACGGCGACGATGACCGCATGGTGCCCACGGTCAACAGCCGGGACCTTGCGCGGCGGCTGCCGAACAGCGAGCTGATCATCTACCCCGATGCCGGACACGGCGGCGCCTTCCAGTTTCACGCCGACTTCGTGGCCAGCACGCTCGGCTTCCTGGCCCGCTAGGAAAACGACATGGGTGCCACATGGGTGCCACGGCCACCCCGGTCAGCCGCAGGCGAGCGATCGTCGCGGGAGCGCCCAGCGACATGGGCGCGGCCATCGCGTGTGCGCTGGTTTCACCGGCATCCTGTGGTCCCAGGACCTGGGCAGACGCCTGCAGCCTGGCACGGCCTGAGGTGCAGGGCGCCGCTAGCGATTCCAGCTGCCGAGCTTGATGGCACCGGCGATGGTCAAGCCGTAGACGGCCAGGCTGACCGCCACGACGACGAAGAAGCCGCTCGCCGGTGTCTGCCACACATGCAGGCAGAGCCAGCCGCCCAGCGCCACGACGCCCAAGCGCGCAAAACTGCCAGCCAGGGGCCAGAACATGCGGCCCGCGCCCTGAGAGGCAAAAAACAAGGCCAGTCCGAGACCATACAGCCCATAGAACGCGCCCACGATCTGCAGGTAGGACGCGCCGAAGGCGCGAACGGCCGTGTCCTGCGTGAACAGGTTCATCCAGAGCGCGGGGGCCAGTGCAGCGGTGATGCCGATGGTGCCGGTGATCGCGGCCACGATGCCCGAACCCAACCAGGCCGTACGGTGCGCCCGCGCGACGTTCCCAGCACCCATGTTGGTCGCCACCAGGGCCGTCAGCGCCGTGCCGAAGCCGAACGCGATCGGCACCAGGATGTATTCCAGCCGCGCGGCCACGCCGTAACCTGCGAGCGCAGCCGTGCCGTAGCCGCCCACAAAGGCGGTGGCCACAGCGATGGAGCCATTGCTGACGATCGGGCTCATCGATGCCGGGATGCCCACGCGCAGGATGTCCCGCAGGAGTGCCGGATGCAACTGCCACCGCGCTCCGTTGAGCCGCGCTGGCGCGCCCGGACGCATCAGATGCCAGGCCAGCACCGCGGCGGCCGTTCCATTGGCGACGAGCAGGCTGATGGCGGCGCCCGCGACACCCTGGCCCGGCACCGGCCCCCAGCCGAATACGAGCAGGGGGCACAGCGCGAGGTGAATCATGGCCGTCACCACGAGCATCAACGCGGGAAGCAGCATGTTGCCGGCGCCACGAACCACCGCCCCCAGCACGTTGGTGGCCCAGATGACGATGGCGCCGCTGAACAGCACGTTGGCATACGACAGCGCCGCATCGAGCGCGGCACCACGGCCGCCCATCGCGCCAAAGATGCTGCGGCCGAACCCCAGCAACGCGGCCGTGAACAGCGCCGCCAGCACGCAGGCGATCCACATCGACTGCTGCGCGAGGCGCCCCGCGTCATCCGCCCGCCCGGCGCCCAGCGCGCGGGCCACGGCCGCGGTCACGGCACCGCCGATGCCGCCGCCAGACATCTGCATCATCAGCATCGACAACGGGAACACCAGCGCCACGCCGGCCAATGCATCGGCGCCAAGCCGGCCGATGATGTAGCCGTCGTAGCCAATGACGATGGTCATCGCGAACAGGCCGACCACGTTCGGTGTGGCCAGCCGCAGCAGCGTTGGCAACAGCGGGCCATGCAGCAACAGCCGCGTTCGCGACGCGGCTTCAGCGGAAGCGCGTGTGCGACGGGGCTCGCATAGCGCGCTCATCGTGGGCGCACAGCAGCGGCACTTCGATCGTGCTGCGACAGTAGCGCTTCACGGGCTGCCTTGAGCAGCGCGCGACCCTCGGCGTTGTCGCCCAGGGCGCGTGCCAATTGCAGCGCGCCCACCATCTGGCTGCCCACCGCTGCGGCGATGCCCACTGGCGCCCCATCAGGGAGCGCCCGTCGAACGGCGGCGACCAGACCTCGCACACGTTCCGCCGCCGCGTTGCGCACTTCGGTGGCCTGTCGTGGCATCTCGCAGGCCAGCGCCGCGACGGCGCAACCGGCCTCGATCTCGGCAAGATGGCGTTCGGACATGTAGGTCTCCACCAGCGCCCGCAAGGGGCTGCTGCCCTTTGCCTCGCGCCGGGCAACACCGTCGCGCAGGCGCGCGGCCGTCTCCTGTGCGGCGCGTTCCAGGGCCTCGACCAGCAGCGCATCGCGATTGCGGAAGTGGGCATAGAAGCCGCCGTGGGTCAGGCCGGCTTCTTTCATGATGTCCGCCACCCCCACACCTTGAAATCCGCCTCGGCGGATTGCACGGGCGGCAACCGTCACGATGCGTTCATGGGTGACATCTTTGCGGCTGGGTGCGGTACGCATGGTGTGATCTCTCAGATAGTATGACGATCATCATAAGGCTCTGCGACACGACATCAAGGTGAGCCGATAACGACCCGGATACCGCACAGGTGTGGATGAGCCAGAGAGACTTTGTCGAGGCCGCGCGCCACGCGAACTGCGGTGTGGCTGGTGTACCGCCCGGAAGCGCCCTGGCAGGCAAGAGCGGCCGACGGATCATCCAGAGCCTGATGCGCGGTGCCGGCCGTGGGCGTCAGTTATTCAGTAGCTCAAGTTGTCGGTCAGCTTCTCGGCGGTGACATCGCGTGCCCGACTGGCGCAAGCCAACCCTAACGAGACGTTGGCTGTCCGGGTCGGGCCGCCTTGAGGCTGCCGCCTGGATAGCCCATCGGTCGGTTTGCTCAGAGCCCACGACTTGCGCGCAGTCGTCCGGCCACATAGTGCCTGCTCCCTCGTTCGCGACCTCTGTCACTGGGCTAGAGTTGTGCTTCGACAGCTTCGCCCATTCGTCATGTCGGACCTGGCTATCCCTACAGATCGGCAGCTGAGGCGCCTGTGGTGCCATGCGCCGTTGTTGCCGGTGCTGCTGGGCAGCGCCGGGCATGCGAGCTTCGCCTGGGAGAAGCAGGCTCCGAGTCGGGCCGAGCGATGACCTACTCGGCATTTGTGCGCGCCCTCGGCGCACTGCCGATGTACTTCCTCAAGCTCAAGCGCTGGGACCCCAAGTCGGCGGCGCGCGACAGTCGCTCGCCTTCGCCACTGAGGCAGCGCGCGGAGCGGTGCAGACGACAAGATGAGTAACGCTCGACGCACCCAGCCTCCAGCAGAGTTTGGATCCCTCCAGCTCTTCTACTCCCCATTCATGATGGTGAGCGCCTCGGCGCTGTTCGGATGGTTCGCCGGCTGGCTGATTTTCTGGGCGCATCTGGCCGTGTTCAGCGGCAACGTGTGGCTCATCGTTGCTGGCGGCGTTGCCGTAATCTTCCTCGGCCCACTGCTGCTTTCGCTTCTACCCTCGGTCCTGCACCCGTGGCTGCACCGCGGGCCGGTGGTCATCTTGGACGCCGAAGGGGTAACGGACCTGCGCAAGAAGAGCGCCAACCGCTCGATCGCCTGGTCGGATGTCGGCCAGGTCCAGTTGGGCTCGGGTGAGACGTCTTCCTGTCTTGCCTTTGAGTTCCGGAGGCCCAACCGAGAGAAGCAGGACGGCGCGGTGGTGGGCGGCCTGGCGGTGTTTTTGAACCGAGCCAGGTTGCTTTCTGACTGGAACATTTCGCTGCGCATGCTGTCGTGCAGCAAGCAGGAGGTCCTGAAGGCGGCCACCCGGCTGCACCAGCAGAGTGTGCGCCGCCAGGTGGTCGAGCGCAACAAAGGCCGGAGCGCAGGCTCCAACAACGGATGGTCGGGCACGCTTTGAAGATCGTCGCCGCGGCAGCACCGGGGTTCGTGGCGTTGCTGCTGGCGGGCATCACCGTCTCGGCGATCAGCTCTGGTGTCGAAGGGATGATGGTGATCTTGGTGGGCGCCACCGGCTGGGGTGCCGTCGTTCTCGGGCTCATAGCCGCATGGCTGTTGTCGAACTCGGGGCCTGGCTGCGACTCAGTGCGCTCGCCCATCCGAAGGCGGCACCGCAACGGCCAAAACGTGCATGCGCGTCCGGCAATCTGAGCGGCAGTGCCGGCGGCGCCGCAGCCGGTGGCTCCCAGGCCCATCCTCAGGTTGCTGCCCCCGCACCGGCTCCGCAGAGTCTGTCGACAGCGCCGCCCTCATCGACCGGTCCCCGGTCGCACGATAGAGACCTGCAGTTGTGCAACCACACGCGGCCCATGCGCGCGGTGCGTGTACCTGGACAACGGCCCGCCTTCCTGGACTCCTCAATCAAACGGTCAAGGAACTCGGCCAGGCAGGAGTACCCGGATGACCACTTCCCTCTGGTGCGTACTTAACAAGTCGAACTGTTGTTCCCCTGCGTTTCGCAGCCGCCAATCTCGAACGCCGCCACAGCGCGTTGCCCTGCTATCAGCGGGCTGGCTTGACTTTCCAAGTTGTTTGCAAGCGGTCCCTGGTCTGACCTGCTGATGCGCTCAGGGATGGCTCTTGCGCAACTTGTCGTAGGCCTCGCGCAGCTCGTGCGCCTTTTGCAAGCTGGCGCTCGAAACATTGCCCGCCAACAGATCCGTCCTTTCCAGCGGGTCCATTTGCAGGTCGAAGAGCATCGGCGCGGATTGCTCGGGCACGACCAACTTGTGGCGCGCGTCGCGAATGGCCCATCCCAGCACGTCGGCGCCGCGAGCGCGCTGGGCAGAAAAGTGTTCGACGTAAACGTGGCTGCGCGTGCTCGAGCCGCCCTTGAGAACTGGCGTCAGGTCTACAGAATCCGGGGTTCCGGCGCCTGCACCGGCCAGCGCCGCGATGGTGGCGTAGAGGTCGGTCGTGTTCACGAGACCCGATGCACGGCCGGGCTTCACCCCCGGGCCGGCAATGATCAATGGCACGTGCGTTCCGCCCTCGAAGATGCTGCCCTTGGCGCGCTGCGGCCCGAAGGTGTCGCGCGCGATCTGGCCCGGGGTTCCGTTGTCGCCGATGAAGATCACCCAGGTATTGCGACGCGCGTCGGCTGGCAGCGAGGCCAGCAGACGGCCGATCTCGCTGTCCAGCGCCTGCAAGGCGGCGACGTAGTAGGGCCGTGGGTTGGCGCGGATGGACGCGGCATCGGTGGGCAGATCGCCCGCACGGTGCAGCGCCGTGGGTGGCAGGTGAAAGGGCGCGTGCGGCGCGTTGTAGGCAAGCCAGAGGAACCACGGCTGCTTCTGCGCCCCGACCCAGTCGATGGCGCGGTCGGTCAACACGGTGGTGGCGTAGCCGGACACTTTCACCGACTGGCCGTTGTCGATGGCGTCCCAATCGAAGAAGTCGCGCACAGCGCCGCTGTAGATGCCGAAGTAGTGCTTCACTCCCAGCTGTCGTGGATGGTCGAGGCCCTGGTCGCCGCTCGCCAGGTGCCACTTGCCGATGAGGGCGCTGCTGTAGGCGGTGCGGCCCAGCACATCGAACAAGCTGCTGCCATCGGCAGCCAAGCCCTTGCTGCCGCGAGGTGACAGCGCGGCGCCGATGCCGGTGCGAAAACCGTACCGGCCGGTCATGATCGTGGCGCGTGTGGGTGAGCACACCGGCGCCGAATAGGCGTTGTCGAACACCAGGCCGCTGGCACACAGCGCTTGCAGGTTCGGCAAGGCCGGGCCGTCTTTGCCGAGGGCGTGACAGCGCGACATGTCGATGCCCATGTCGTCGGCAATGATCAGCAGGATGTTGGGTGGCGCCTGCGCAGCAGCACCGACGGCCA
Organism: beta proteobacterium AAP65; assembly: GCA_001295865.1. Lineage (GTDB taxonomy): Bacteria > Pseudomonadota > Gammaproteobacteria > Burkholderiales > Burkholderiaceae_C > Rubrivivax. Next base: position 25,333 of record LJHW01000048.1, on the reverse strand, counting down.
TAACCCAAAGCAGCAGAGCCAGCCCGCACTTGATCATCGGATCCTCCAAGTCTGCGTTGGCCAGACGCCTGGTGAGAGCCACGGACAAGACGCGTCGACCGCACCTGTCGCGAGCGCCACACTGCTTGCTGTTTGTGGAGCAATTGCGGAGACGGCTGCGCGCGCCTCCTCGAAAGGCGGGCTGTCGGTGTGCAGAGGGGCTTGCTGCACTCGTTCCATATTCGCTCCACATTCGCGAAGAAGACTGCTCGCCAACCGGCCAGGAGCAGTGCCACACAGCTCATGGCAGGTAAGCGTCGTGGTTTGCACTGCGAACCCGCGCGGCACGCCACAACCTCACACCTCAGTCCGCGCCTGCGCGCCCCGAGGGAAACAAGGATCCGCCCCGACACCATGCGCAAGCATCACCCCACCTCTAGTCCCGCCTCACTACGGCCTGGCCCGGCGCTGTTGCGGCGCGGCGCCTTCGCCCCCGCGGTGTGCTTGTTCAGCGCCGTCTGGCTGAGCGCCTGCGGCGGCGGCAGCAGCGACGGCACACCTGCAGCAACACCACCAGTCACGCCGGCGGCGACCGTGCCTGGCGCACCCGGCATCGGGGTGGCGATCGCCGGCGACACCATCGCCAGCATCGCGTTCACGGCCCCGGCCTCTGACGGCGGATCCGCGATCACCGGCTACCGCGCCACCTGCACGGCGGGGGCGGCCAGTATCTCCGCCACGACGGCGACCAGCCCCGCGCCAGTCACCGGCCTGAGCAACGGCCAGAACTACGCCTGCACCGTCGTCGCGCTCAACGCGGTGGGCAGTTCGCCCGCTTCTGCAGTGGTCTCTGTAGCGCCGGCAGCGGTGCCTGCGGGCAGCGGCAGCAGCACGGCAGGGGTGTCCTGCGGCATCAGCGGCAGCGAGTTCAACAGCAGTGCATCGGTGAACCTGACCGCCACCTACAGCTGGAGCTGCACGAGCACTTCGCGCATCCTGACAGCCAACGGCGTGCCCAATCACCCGGTCGGCACCTTCCCCGGCCCGGGCAACCCAAACCGCATTGCCGAGGTGCCGACGGCAGCCACCTACGTGATCTCGCCCGCCGTGGCCGCCATCCCCACCGCTGTCATCACCAGCGGCTATGGCATCAACGGCGTCAAGTTGGAGCCCGCCACGGCCGGCACCTGCGGCGACACGGGGGGCACCAGCTGCAACCTGGCCGGCGGTGGCGGCGCCTGGAGCATCGAGGCGCTGGGCCAGTCGGTCTTCAACTTCGGCGTCGACAGCAACAACGCGCATGTGCAGCCCAATGGCTCGTACCATTACCACGGCATGCCCGAGGGACTGATCACCAAGCTGGGTGGCAGCATCACGAGCATGACGCTGGTGGGCTGGGCGCCGGACGGTTTTCCGATCTACGCCCGCAATGGCTACGCCGTAGCCAGCAACGCCGCCTCGGGCCTGAAGGCCCTGGCCAGCAGCTACCGCCTGAAGACCACGCCAGACGCTAACAGGCCCGCCACCAGCGCCTACCCGATGGGCGCCTTCTCGCAGGATTACGAATACGTCGCGGGCCTGGGCGACCTGGACCAGTGCAACGGCCGCACGGGCGTGACGCCCGAGTTCCCTGAGGGCATCTACCACTACGTCATCACCGCCACTTACCCGTTCGTCGGCCGCTGCGTGAAGGGCACGCCAGCCTCGATCCGATGAAACGCCCGGTTGTGTACGCCATGCTGGCGCTGTGGCTGGCGCTGGGCCTGGCCTTGTGGGCGCCGCAGGCACAGGCCCACATGATGGTGGCGCAGAAGGGCACGCTGAACTTCGAGGCCGGTGGCGCTTACCTGCTGGTGTCGCTGCCCGTGTCCGCGTTCACCGGCTTCGACGACGATGATGACCAGCACTTGAGCCTGCAGGAGTTGCGGCGCCACGCGCCCTTGCTGCAGCGGCAGTTGTCGGCCGGGCTGCGTTTGCTGGGCGATGGGCACACGCTGCCCTTCGAGCTGTTGCTGATGACCACCTCACCGCCAGACGAAACACCGGGCGCGCCGGCCCGGCACCTGGTGGTGATGGGGCGCTACGTTTTGCCCAGCGCGGCAGCCAGCAACACCGGCCCGGCCTACCGTGTGGCCGTGGGCCTCTTCGGCCAGGCCGCCGAAGAGCGCCAGCTGGACCTCGCTTTCACCCGCCAGGGCCGCGCCCAGACCCTGAGCTTCACGCCACAGACGCCTGAACGCGCGTTATTCACCACGGGCCCGGCGTTGCTGGCCGAGCAACTGCGCTCAGGCGCGGTGCACGTGCTGGTGGGCGCCGACCACTTGCTGTTTCTGCTGGTGGTGCTGGCCGATGCCGTGGGCGCGCGTCGCGGCTGGCGGCACGGGCTGGCGCTGCTGACGGTCTTCACGCTGGGACACGGCGTCACCCTGGCGGCGACTTCCCTAGGCGGGCTCTCGCTGCCGGCCTCGCAGGTGGAGCCGGCCATCGCCGCCAGTATCGTGCTGATGGCGCTCTTCAGCCTGTGGCAGCAACGCCAGGCGCGCCGCTGGGCGCCCAGGTGGCAGTTGGCGCTGGTTTTCGGCTGTGCCCTGGTGCACGGGCTGGGCTTGGGTGGTGCCCTGCAAACGCAGGGATGGCAAGGCGCAGAGCTGCTGTGGGCGCTGGCCGGTTTCAACCTGGGCGTGGAAGCTGCACAACTGGGTGTGGCCGCCGCGGCTGGGGCGGCGCTCGCCCTGGTGCGGCGCTGGGCCGGGCCGGCCGCCGTGCCCACGCTGGCGCAGATCGGTTCGGTGACGGCGGCCGCCATGGGGGTGTGGTGGTGGGTCGAGCGCGCAGCCATCCTCGCCTGAACCCCGCCACCGGCCTCACCCTTGTCAGATGCACCCGTCACCCACCCAACCGCTCCTTTCGTTCAACACTGAGAGCTTCCATGCCCATACTCCGATCCAAACTCGCGCCGGCCACGGCGGGCGCCTTGATAGCGCTGTGCGCTTGCACGGTCCAGGCCCACGACATCACGAACGCCCTGCTCAGCAGCCGCGCGGCCAATTGCGCCGAGCATGCAGCGCACAACACGTCCAAGGTGATGGACGTGCAGAACCGCACGCCCTTTGAAGGCGCCGTGCAGATCACGGTCATCGGTGCCGAGTGCACCATCCGCTCGAACGCCGTGCCCAACCACGACTTCAACGCCACAGGCCGCTTCCGCGACCGCGTGCGCACGCAGGATCAGATCTACACGATCACGGCCCAGCCGCGCGAGGCCGACCAGCCCACACCGCTGAGCCTGCGCTACGACAACGGCGTGTTCCTCAATGGCGTGAAGCTCGATCTGCTGGCCGCCGGCTGTCATGGCGTCGGCAACGGCCGCATCGGGTGCAACGACATGCGTACGCCCTACCGCTACGACCCCATGGCGCCGAGCGCGAGTTTCGGCACCGACGAACACAACGCCCACACCCAGCCCGACGGCACCTACCACTACCACGGTAACCCCATGGCGCTGTTCGAACAGAAGCAGCCCACGCAAGCCTCGCCCGTGATCGGCTTTGCCGCCGACGGTTTCCCCATCTTCGGAAGCTACATCCAGGTCGGCGGCCAGCTTCGCAAGGCCCGGTCCAGCTACCAGCTGAAGACTGGCCAGCGCACAGGCGGGCCTGGGGGCCAGCACGATGGCACCTTTGTCGACGACTGGGTGTACGTGCCCGGCTCGGGCGACCTAGACGAATGCAACGGCATGCGGCAGGACGGCGCCTATGGCTACGTCATCACCGAAACCTACCCGCACGTGATGGCCTGCTTCAAGGGTACGCCCGACGAGAGCTTCCGCAAGCGCCGGCTCTGAACCCAAGCCGTGCATGCCGCCCGGGACTGAGCGAAGATGAAGGCCGTTCTGCTGCGCCTTGGCTGTTTCTGATGCGTCGACTGGCCCATTCCCTGACCCTGCTGCTGGTGGGCTTCACCTTGCTCACGGTGCTGGCCATGGGTGCCTTGGTGGCGTGGAACCTGCAGCGCGGCTTCGATGACTATCTGCAGGTGCGCGAGTCCAACCGCCTGGCGCGTTTCTCCGACGTGCTGCAAGCGCAGCTGGACAGCACCTCGCCCGACGAAGCGGTTCGCTGGCCGCGCGAACTTCAACGGGCGCTGCGGGCTTTCGGTGCTTCTGAGTGGTCGGGTTCGGCGGGGCGGCCACCAGTGGGCAGGCGCGACGGCCCCCCGGGTGCAAACGCGCCCCTGCCGGGCGGGCCGGAGGGTTTCGGCGGCCGCATGACGCTGGTTTCGCCGGACGGGTCGGTGCTCGCAGGCCGACCGATCGCAGAAGGGGCAGCCTATCTGGAAGCGCGCCTCTTGCGGGAAGGGCAGGTCGTCGCGCTGGCCCGCTTGCGCAGGCCGGTCGCCGCACCGGATGCCGTGGACGCCCGCTTCATGGCGCGCCAGTACATCGGCATCGGGCTGGTCGCCTTGCTGCTGCTGGTGTTGGCCGGCGCCGCCGGCCGCTATGCCGCGGCGCGGTGGGTGAAGCCGCTGCTGGCGCTGCAGCGCTCGACGATCAGCATCGCCCGCGGGCAGCCCCATGTGGCCCTGGACGAGTCGCGGCCAGACGAGATAGGCGACCTGATGCGCAACGTCAACAGCATGGCAGCTTCGCTGCACCGGCTGGAGGCGTCCAGAAGGCGCTGGATGGCCGAGATCTCGCATGAACTGCGCACGCCGTTGACCGTGCTGCGCGGCGAGATCGAGGCCTTGGCCGATGGTGTGCGACCGCTGTCGATGGCGGCGGTGGAGTCGCTGCGCGAAGAAGTGCAGCGCCTGTCCCGGCTGGTCGGCGATCTGCACATCCTGTCGATGTCGGACCTTGGCGCGCTGGCCTGCAGGCCGACGGCGCTTGACCCGCGCGAGGTGGTGCAGGCGGCCCATCGCCGCGCCGCCGATCGTGCAGCAGAGGCGGGCCACCAGCTGAGCTTGTCGCTGCCCCCTCCATCGCAGCCTTGCACGGCGGCCTGGGATGGGCAACGCATCGTCCAGGTGTTGGAGAACCTGCTCAGCAACAGCATCCAACACACCCACGCGCCCGGGCGTATCGCGATGGCGCTGCGCTGCAGCGCTGACGAAGCGCTCGTCACCATCGAGGACAGCGCGCCTGGCGTGTCGGAGGGCGAGCTGCCTCAGATCTTCGAGCCCTTGTTCCGTGCCGACCCGGCCCGCAGCGGCGAAGGCAGCGGCTTGGGCCTGGCCATCGCCAAGGCCATCGTTGATGCGCACCGCGGCCGCATCGATGCGGCTGCATCTTCCCTCGGCGGCCTCCGAATGACGGTGGTGCTGCCCCTGGCGGCCCTGGCGCCCACACCATGAGCGACGCAGCCGACGAGGTCTGGGTGGTGGAGGACGATGCAAAGATCGCCGCTCTGCTGGTTGACTACCTGCGCCACGCCGGGTTCGTGGCCGATTCGATCGCCGATGGCGCACTTGCGCTGGAACGTCTGCGCGCGAGGCAGCCGTCACTCTTGATCCTGGACCTGATGCTGCCGGGGCTGGACGGCCTGGCGCTATGCCGCGCACTGCGCCGTTTCTGCGCTGTGCCGGTGATCATGCTGACCGCGCGTGTGGACGAAGTCGACCGCTTGCTGGGCCTGGACACCGGTGCTGACGACTACGTCTGCAAGCCTTTCAGTCCGCCCGAGGTCATCGCCCGCGTGCGGGCACAACTGCGCCGTGCGCGTGCGCAGGTGGTGCAAGGGGATGCGGCCTGGCGCATCAACGACGAGACCCTTTGCATCGCCTGGGGCACCCAACCGCTGCCCTTGACGCCGCTGGAGTTCCGCCTGCTGCGCACCCTGTTGTTGCAGCCAGGGCGTGTGTTCTCCCGGCAGCAGTTGCTCGACGCGCTGCATGCCGATCTCCGCGATGTCAGTGATCGCGCGGTCGACAGCCACATCAAGAACCTCAGGCGCAAGATCGAGGCTGCCGCGCCCGATGCCGAGCGCATCGCCTCGGTCTATGGTGTCGGCTACAGGATCGAATCGACGCGGTAGCCGCACAGCGCGGCACGCTCACGTGGTTTCGGACACGAACCGATAACCCACGCCGATCTCCGTAACGAGCCATCGCGGGCGCGAGGGGAGGTGTTCGATCTTCTTGCGCAGATTGCCCATGTGCACACGCAGGTAGTGCGCATCGTCCGCATGGCTGGGGCCCCAAAGCTCCTGCAGGAGATGGCGGTGGGTCAGTACGCGGTCCGGACGTGCCGTGAGCAGGGCCAGCAGGCGGTACTCGATGGGCGTGAGGTGCACCAACTGCCCGCCGCGGTGGACCCGCCGGTGCGCACGGTCCAGCGTGACATCGCCAAAACTCACCAGGGCGTCGCCAGCACCGGCCACCTGCTGACGCCGCCGAAGGTGGGCCCGTGCTCTGGCCAGGAGTTCGGCCGCACCGAAGGGCTTCACCAGGTAGTCGTCCGCGCCGGCATCGAGTGCCCGGACCTTTTCGGCTTCGCCTGCCCGCGCTGACAGCACCAGGATAGGGACGGAAGACCAGGCCCTGAACTCCCGGATGAAGTCCACGCCATCGGCGTCGGGCAGCCCGAGGTCCAGCACCACCAGGTCTGGGGGCCGGGTGCCCGCATCGATCAGACCCCGCTGCACGCTGGCCGCTTCCGCCACATCGAGGCCTTCTGATACGAGCGCCAGGCGCACGAAGCGCCGGATGTCCGCTTCGTCTTCGACGACCAGCACACGCGCGCCGCTCATCGCCAGGCTGGCAGCTTCCATCAGTGCGCACCCCGCTGGGCCCATGCCTCGGCTGCAGGCAGCACCGGGGGCAGGCCTTGGGAAAGGCGCATCACAAAGCGCGCGCCGCCTTCGGGGGCGTTGCTTGCCACGATGGTGCCGCCGTGGGCCTCGGCGATGGCATGGCACAAGGCCAGCCCCAGACCGACCCCGGGCGTCGCGCTTTCTCGTTGCCCGCGCTCGAACATTTGGAACATCGCCGCCTCCCGCCCCCGTGGCAGCCCGGGGCCGTTGTCCGACACCACCAACTCGAAGCTGTCGTCCACGACGCTCGCAGCGATGCGGATGCAGGACCCAGCCGGTGTGTAGCGCGCCGCGTTTTCCACCAGGTTCACGAGCACCCGCTCCATCAGAACAGCATCGAACCGTACCAGCGCCATGTCCTCGGGAATGACGACGTCGATCTCGTGATGCGCCACCACGGCCTCCACCGCGGCAAGCGCCGAGCCCACGACTTCTTCGACGGGCTGCCACTGCAGGTCTAGACGCACGGCACCTGACCCGAGCCGTGCCATTTCGAGCAGGTTGTTCACCAGTGCGCTCATGCGTCGCGCCGTGGCCGCCATGGCCGTGGCCATGTTGGCCTGCTCCTGACTCAGCCGCGGGCCCGTCAGCTGGAGTGATTCCGACAGCCCCACCAGGGACGCCAGCGGCGTTCTCAGATCGTGCGAGATCGCCGACAGCAGCGAGTTGCGCAGGCGTTCGCCTTCGATCTCGACGGCACTGTCACGGGCCACTTCGATGTAATGGATGCGCTCCAGCGCGCTGCCGACCAGCGCCGAACAGGTCTCGAGCAGCTGCATGCCCTCAGACGACGCTGCGACATCGTCGGCTGGCACCACCGCCAGCGCACCTCTCACGGCCATGGTGCCGCGCAACGGCAAGACGACAGCGTCTGTCGAAGGGTGCCTGTTCGAGGGTGTCACGGCACTTCCAGGCGCCGCAACGAGCTGTGACGCGAATGCGGACAAGCCTTCGTCGGGCGCACCCACCACGGCCTGCAAGCGCCCACTGCGGCCGCGCACCCACATGACGACGCCCTGGCCGAACTGCCGCGCGACAAACGCGTCGACGATCTCCGCAACTTGTTCGATGGTCAATGCACGCCCGAGGTCTCGCGAGATGCCGTACAGGTTGAGCATGCGCTCCTCGCTGCTGCGCGCTGCACTGGCCTGCGCTTTCAGCCCAGCCGTGAGCTGGCCGACGATGAGCCCCACGATCAGCATCACGGCGAACGTGAAAAGAAAGCGCTCGTCAGACACCGTCAGCGAAAAACGCGGCGGCACGAACGTGAAGTTGAACAGCAGCACGCTCAGCCCAGCGGCCAGCAGCGCGGGCGCCCGCCCGAAGATCGACGCAGACAGAACCACCGCCAGCAAGAACACCAGCACCAGACTGGCGTTGTCGACAACGGCTGCCAAGAGCCAAGCCACGCCCGCCGCCCCGAGGCAGATGCCGGCAGCGCCGGCAAAACCACGCCAGATGTGGGGGGCCTGACCGAGCGAAGGTCCGACTGAACGCGGTGGTGTTGTGCTTGCCACGCCGTCACTGTAGTAGACCCGCCGCTCTGCGAAGCGCCGAGACCGGGCGAGCGAATCAAGCGCGCGACAAGACTTCGGCCGTGCGCATCAAGAAGCCATAAAGACGTGCCCGCCGCCGAGCGGGCGGCGATCAGGCTGCCCAGAATCGCCGTGTCATGTCGTTTTTGACCCCTCGCGTCATTCATCCTAGCCGCGCCGTTGCGCTGCTGTTCCTGCTGCTGATCGTGGTGGGCACCCTCTTGCTGAAGCTGCCAGTGGCGCATGCGCAAGGCGGCGCGACGCCCTGGCTGACCGCCTTGTTCACGGCCGTCTCCGCCGTGTGTGTGACGGGCCTCGTGGTGGTTGACACCGGCAGCCACTGGTCAGGCTTCGGGCAGTTCGTGATCATGGCGCTGTTCCAGCTGGGCGGATTCGGCCTGATGACGGCCGCCGCACTCCTGGGTTTGATGGTCAACCGTTCGCTGAGGCTGCGCTCCCGGATGCTGACGCAGGCCGAGACCCACAGCGTGGCCTTGGGTGACGTCGGCAGCATCGCCAGGGTCGTTTTCGTGGTCACCCTGGGCTGCGAGTCGGCGCTGGCCATGGCATTGGCGGTGCGCTTGCACTTCGGACATGGTTTGGGCTGGGCCGACGCCACCTGGAGCGGCGTGTTCCACGCGATCTCGGCCTTCAACAACGCCGGCTTCGCGCTGCATGGCGACAGCCTGATGCGCTATGCCGGCGATGCCTGGATGCTGGTGCCCGTGATGCTGGGCATCGTGATCGGCGGCATCGGCTTCCCGGTCATGCAGGACCTGCGTGGTCGGCTGCGTGACCCGAGGCACTGGTCACTGCACACCAAGCTGACACTGGCTGGCAGTGGCGTTCTGCTGGCAGGCGGCGCCTTGGCCCTCCTCGTTTTCGAATGGACGAACGCGAAGACACTGGGCCCGATGGACGGCCCCGACAAGCTGCTGTCGGCCCTGTTCGCCTCGGTCTCCGCCCGCACGGCGGGCTTCAATTCGATAGACACGGGCGCGCTGACGCAGGAAAGCCTGGCGCTGCACTACCTGCTGATGTTCATCGGCGGTGGCAGCGCTGGCACCGCAGGCGGTGTCAAGATCACCACGGCCACCATCCTTTTGCTGCTGGTGGTGGCCGAAATTCGCGGCCGCCCCGACAGCGAGGCCTTTGGCCGCCGCGTCTGCCTTGCGGCCCAGCGCCAAGCCATCACAGTGCTGGTGCTGGGCAGCGTGATGGTGGTGGCCGGGACCTTGGTGCTGCTGCGGGTGACGGACTTCGCAACCGACCGCGTGATCTTCGAGGTGATCTCGGCCTTCGGCACGGTTGGGCTGTCGACAGGCATCACCGCAGATCTGCCACCGGTTGGCCAACTCACCTTGATCGTGCTGATGTACGTCGGCCGGGTCGGCACCATCACGCTGGCGACATCGCTGGCGCTCGGCGAACGCCGGATGGCGTGGCGCTATCCAGAGGAGCATCCAATTGTTGGGTAAATTGTTCACCGAGCAGTTCGCTTTCGGCGAAGGCGACAGTGTCGTGGTCATTGGACTGGGCCGATTCGGCGGCGCCGTGGCGCAGTCCTTGGTCAGTCTGGGGCACGACGTCATGGGCATCGATCGCGATGCTGACCCTGTGCAGGCCTGGGCCGACCGCCTGACGCACGCGGTGCAGGCCGACGCCACCAATGTCATGGTGCTGCGCCAACTGGGCGTGGCCGACTTTCGACACGCCATCGTCGGCATCGGCGACAACCTGGCAGCCAGCTTGATGACGCTGATGGCGCTGAGCGAATTGGGCATCCCCGACATCTGGGTCAAGGCCCTCACCGAAGACCACGGCAAGATCGCCCAGCGCATCGGCGCGCACCATGTCGTGTTCCCCGAGGCCGACATGGGCGAACGTGTCGCGCACCTCATCTCGGGCCGGATGATCGATTACATCGAGTTCGACGACGGCTTTGCCATCGCCAAGATACAGGCGCCGCCAGCCACACACAGCCGTACTCTGGCAGAGTCGCAGGTTCGCGAGAAATTCGGCGTGACGGTGGTCGGTGTGAAGCGGGCGAACGAAGATTTCCAGCACGCCAACCCTGAGACCCGCATCCTGCCGGGCGATCTGCTCATCGTTTCAGGGCCGACCACGAAGGTCGAACGCTTCGCAGGTCGGTCGAAGGGCCGAGGCTGAGTTGTCTCCCGCCGAGCGAACGCTGGCGTAGACGTGAATCCCAGGCTCAGCGTCTGCAGGGCGGGCGCGACGGCGAACTTCAACGGCGTGGTGCGGGTCGGCGTGCACGCTTAAAAGAGCGCCTGTAGCCGCGCGCTCATGCCGAAGCCGTTGCGGTCGCCCACGCGGTTGGCATCGCCGGAGCGCGCGCTGTGCACGTTGAGCATCGCGCGCCAGGTCGATGCAGCTGTCCAGCCTATCCCGGCCGTGTGCACCGTCGCCGAGCGGCCATCGTCCACATCGAGGCCGTCCAGGCGATAGAACACCTCCCACGCGCCCCATCGCTCGTTGCTGGGCTTCGCGCTGCCGAACCGGCCACGCGCTTCGTCGTAGCGGCGCGGCTCCCCCGTGATGGACCACGCTGCCAGCACGTACGCGCCTTGCGCTGTGCGGTCGGTTTGCCCGTTGTTGCCAGCCAGGCGCCGCTGCAGCCCTTCGGCTTGCAGCATCAGCGGGCCGACCTGCCAAGCGGCCTCCAGTCCGAATGCCAGGTCGCCGTCGTAGGTTGCCGGCAGCACGGCTGCAGTACCCAGGGTGCTGCGCCGGCCGGCGCTGTCTTCGGTGACACCGCGTACGCCCAGGCGGGTGCGGATGCGCCCGTCGTCTTCGAAGCCCTGGGCCCTGGCCAGCGAGGCGCCCAGGTGCAGGCGGTTGCGGCCCTTGTTCATCGGCATGAAGACCGCGCGGCCTACCGCTGCCGTGTAGCCACGCTTGTCGTAGAGGCCGCCGCTGGCCTGCCAGCCCTCACCACGGACATCAGCGCGTACGCCGATGCCGCCCTCTGAATCCGCCACATCGGGCGCCAGGTCCCAGATGGCAGAGCGCTCAACGCCAAAGGTCCAGTTACCACTGCCGCTTTGCTCCATGCCGAAGTCTGGGTCAATGCGGCCCAGTCGGAGTTCAAACTCCTTGCGCGGCCGCCAACTCAGCGCGTAAGTGTCGAGTTCGAGCTTGTAGTCGGCGTCGAGCTCGATCGCTGCGGCAAAACGCCAGTGCGGATGCCACCTCACAGAGCCCGTTGCAGTGGCGCGTCGCAAGTACGTCGCACTCTGGCGGCTGCCATCGGCGCTGTAGACACCGTCAAAACTGGAGTGGTCGAGCTGCACGCGGCCGCCGAAGTTCCAGTCGAGAGACGACAGGCTCGGCGCTGCAGCGGCGGATGCCGGTGCACTGCTCCTGCTCTGTGATTGTGCGCAGGCCAGACTTGTTGAAAGCGCGATTGCAGCGAACAGGCAAGTGGAGCGCAGCTTGGGATGGGTTTTCATGGTGATGGGTTCTGGGTCATGAGGACGACGACTTGTCGTTGCCTGGAACAGAGCCCCTCGCCACGCTTTTGATACCTGCTCGCGCTGGATTTTTTGATGCTTGCCCTTGGTGGGTGCGGACGGCTGCTCGTCACGCACTGTTGCAACCATGACAGGTATCTGTCTCGAAGGCTCCCGCTCTGTTGTCCAGCCGCAGCGCAGCCCGCGCCGCAAGCTCAGACAGAGGAGAAACCCATGACCCCCGAACTGCATGCAGTGGCCGACAGCGCCCTCCAGGCTCGATTCCTTGCCGCCAAACGGTCTTACACCACCCGCCGCGTACCCGCTGCGCAGATGGCGGGGCTGTTGAGCGACTCCACCGCCCAGCCCCGCCCGGGTGACCTCGTGCTTGCCCGTATCGAACGTATCGGCAAACACGCCGCGCTGGAGCAGACTGACAGCAGGCGCAGCACACTCTTTGTTGGCGACGAAATCATCGTGGCCTACGGTGCGCGCTACGCGCCAGATCAGTTCCTGGCGGAACTGCCCCACGACCTCGGCCCTTGCCACCTCGCAGCTGGCGGCGGCGTGGCGGGCCGGGTGGTGTCTCGGCATGGTGGCTGCAGTGCACCGACAGAGCTGCAGCCTTTGGGGCTGGTGCTCGATGCACACGGCGACCGCCTGAACCTCACGCGGTTTTCGCTGCCTGCTGGCTCCGCACACGGCCCGCGGCCGCTCACGCTGCTGTCTCTGGGCACTTCCATGAACGCAGGCAAGACCACTGCGGCCGCACACCTCATCAAGGGTCTGGTGCGCGCTGGCCTGCGTGTGGGGGCGGCCAAGCTCACGGGCACCGGTTCGGGCAACGATCCCAACCTGCTGCGGGACGCCGGGGCGGCCCTGGTGCTGGACTTCACAGACGCTGGGCATCCCTCTACTTTCGGCTTGGCCTTGCCTGAGCTGCACAGCATCCTGGATGCCGTACAGGCGCAGATGAGTGCCCAGCGTGTAGACGTGCTGGTGGCTGAGGTGGCTGATGGCCTGCTGCAACGCGAAACCGAGATGCTGCTGCGCTCACCGCAATTGCGGCAGCGCATCGACGGCTGCTTGTTCAGTGCGGGGGAAGCCATGGGCGCGATCGCCGGCATGCAGTGGCTCTCAGCCCAACACCTGCCCGTCTTGGGCCTGGCTGGCACGATGACGCGTTCACCGTTGGCCGTGGCTGAAGCGCAGCAGGCCACGGGCCTGCGTGCGCTGCGGCTTGATGAACTCAGCGATGCGTGTCTGGCCCGCGAACTGCTGCAACGCGCGGCAACCCTCGCTCAGGGTTGCGACGCCGCATGAACCCCGAGCAGGACTGGCTTCAACAGCCGCAGACCGTGCGCTTGCCCGCCCTGTGGCAAGGGCGCAGGCGGCTTTGGCTGTCGGCCGTGGTGGGGCTGGCCATTGCACAGGCGCTGGCGGTGCTGGCAGCGGCGCTGACAGCGCGCGCCGTGCTTGAAGGCCGGTGGGCCGGCAGTGCCTCGTCGGGGCTTGCGGGGCTTATGGGGCTTACGGGGCTTTTGGCGCTTTTGCCACTCGCCGTGGCTCTGGCGGCCACAGCCCTCTTGCGCCGGCATCAAACCGTGGTGGCTGAAAAACTTGCCCAGTCCTACGTGGCACGTGTCCGTCTGGCCCTGTTCGATGCGCTGGCAACGCTGTCACCACCAGCCCGTGCGAACCGCAGCCGCGGCAGTGTGATGTTGCGTTTCGTCGGTGATGCCCAGGCCTTGCGGTTGTGGGTGGCGCGAGGTTTGCCCTCGCTCACGGTAGCCGCGCTTGCGTTCCCGGCGCTGATGGTGACCCTGCTGGTGCTGGACGCCCGCTGGGCGCTGTTGGCAGGTGTCTGGAGCCTGGTGGCCATCCTGGGCATGGCCTGGACGCTGCCCCGCCTGACCGCAGCCGTGCGGCAGGCACGGTGGTGCCAGGCGGTGGTGGCGGCCAAGGTACACGACCAGATCTCCGCACTGCCGGCCCTGCAGGCTGCCAGTCGGCAGCGCCGCGAGCGCCGCCACCTCGGGCGGCGCAACCGGCGACTGGCGACCGCCATGACAGCGCGCGCGCAGGCCTTGGCCCTGCACAGGCTGGTTACCGACTTGGCGCTGGCAGGGCTGGCACTGTCTGTCATCGCCCTGTGGTTGCGCGACCAGGCGTCGGCAGCCGCGGTGTTCGGTGGGGGCGGTGTCTTGTTTGGCGCGCTGGGTGCGATCGGCCTCATGGTGGCGCCCTTGCGCCGCACCGGCCGCGCCTTGGCCCAGCACGCCGCGGCTGCCGTCGCACGGGAACGTTTGACGGAGTTTTTGTCAGATGCCGAGCAGCGCCCGGCCCGCCGCTTGCCTCTGCCGGCCGGACCTGCAGACCTGACGATTCGACAGTGGGCACTGCCGACTGGCGCGACGTGGAGCGCCCATGCCACGGCCGGCCGGCGTGTAGCCGTGATGGGCCCGTCCCGCTCGGGCAAGACCTCGCTCCTGGAATGCATGGCGGGCATACGGCACGACGCGGACGCCGACATCACCTGGGCCGGCGTGCCCCTGGCCGATGCCGCGCCCGATGACCACGCCGCACAGGTGGGCTACGTCTCGGCAGACCTGAATCCATGGCGCGGCAGCGTGGGTGCCAATCTGCGCGAGCGCTGTCCCCAAGCCGATTTCCAGCAACTGGCCGATGCCTGCGTCCTGGCCGGTTGGCCGCACAGCTTGTCTGTGTCGTCCTTGCATGATCCAGTTCGTGACGAAGGGGCCAACCTGAGCGGGACCGAGCGTCGCAGCCTGATGCTGGCCCGTGCCCTGGTGGGCCAACCTGGCATGCTGTTGATCGACGATGCTGAGCGCGCGCTGCCCGGCCATCCGCGCTCGTGCCTGGTTCGATTGATGGCCGGCTATGCCGGCACCATCGTCTACACGACACACGATCCGGCTCTGGCTGCCCAGGCCGACGAAGTCTGGAACCTGCAGACGGGAGAGATCGGCCGCCCCCTGGTGCAGGCTTCCTCCGCGTTGATCCGCCTGGTTTCGTGATGCAGATCACCTGGGAGGCGGCACCGTCGCGCGATGACATCCCGCTGCTGGTGTGCCGCGCAGCAGGCACGCCGCTTGACGCGCCAGTGGCGGTTTGTGTCCACGGCTATGGCCGCCAGCCGCTGGACATGCTGGAGGCCTTCGGGCCGCTGGCCGTCGCTGCGGGTTTTGTGCTGGTGTTGCCGCTGTTCCGGGACCGCGGGCCCTTCCGCCAGTACCAGCAGCTCTGGTCGCCGCGCAAGCCGGTCCGTGCAGACCTCGCCTTGCTCCGAGCGCTGGACCGTCTGGCAGGGCAGGGTTGTTTGTCGGCGCGTCGCTTCTGCCTGTTTGGGCACTCGGGTGGCGGACAGTTCGCCCACCGTCTGGCCCTGCTGCACCCCGCGCGGGTCGCGGCTTTGGGCATCGGTGCGGCCGGTTGGTACACGTGGCCCGACGAATCCTGGCCCTGGCCGCTGGGGCTGGGTGCTGCTGAGGGTTTTGGCGCACAGGCGAACCTGGAAGAATTCCTGTCGCTGCCCATCCGCGTGTGGGTGGGCGAGCGGGATGACGGCGCCGATGAGGTGCTGCGTGACGAGCCGTCCATCACGGCCTTGCAGGGCGATGGGCGGCTGAAGCGAGCGCAACGCTGGGTCTCGGCCTTGCAGCAGCAGGCGCAGCAGCTGGGCGTCACCACGGATCTGGCCTTGGAGGTGCTGCCCCGTGCCGGGCACGACTTCCGCGTTTGCCAGCGCCGCGGCGGCTTGGCGAACAAGGTGTTCGCACATTTCGAGCGCGTGCGTGCGTCTGTGTAGCGGCTGGGACCCCGGCAGTCAGACGGTGGCGTGGCATCATCGCGCCCCGCCATAGCCGGCGCCGCCGCGCGCAGAAACCCGGTGTACGCAGACCTCGACGACCCCGCGCTGCTAAAACGCTGCCGCCTTGGTGAACAGGGAGCCTGGAGCACGCTTGTGCGCCGGTACCAGCGTTTGGTCTACACCGTGCCCCGTTCGATGGGGTTGCCGGAAGAGCAGGCCTCGGATGTTTTCCAGGTCACATTCTCTCGCCTGCTGTCCAGCGTCAACAAGCTCGACGACCCTTCCCGTGTTCGCGCGTGGCTGGTCACCACGGCCAAGCGCGAGAGCCTGCGGCTGCTTTCAGAGAACCGGCGATTTGCCTCGGCGCTCGAGCCTGCGTCATCAAGTGCCGAGACCAGCGACAGCGCCACAGGGCCTGATCCGATGGCCGAGCTGGTGGACCCGTCACCGCTGCAGGACGAGCAGCTGTCAGCGCTGCAGCAGCACGACCGGTTGCGCGCCGCCGTGGACCGCCTGGATCCTGCTGCGCGCCAGTTCATAGAACTGGTTTTTCTTCAAGACGAACCTCTGCCGTACGCCGAGATCGCACGGCGGCTGCAGATGCCTGAAGGCAGCATCGGACCCACCCGGGCGCGCTGTTTGACCAAACTGCGCGCCCTGTTGGCAAGATCCTGACAAAACTCAGTTTCGCGATGTATTTAGGGGGGGCGACGTCGCTCTGTCAACGCAGCGCCCACCCACGCAACCCTCCTCCTTTATTGCCGCCCACCCATGAACACGCCACTGCCGCCCAGCGACGAAAACGCGGAAGACAACGCACTGGCCGAGGCGCTGGCTGCCAGCCGTGTCATGGAAGACGCCCCCGAGCCCCTGGTGCGGCGGGCCATCGACCTGTGGGCGCAGGCAAGGCCCGCGGCCGGCCGGCTCAGCCCGGCGCCCACCGCTGCGACCGTCGGCGCCCTGCGCAAGCTGGTGGCGGCCCTCGTGTTCGACAGCGCTGAGCGCGGCCTCGTGGCCGCCGGCCGGCGCGGCACCTCTGTGATATCGCAACTGGCCTCTCGACAGATGCTCTTCACTCTGGAGGGCCGGGACATCGACATCCGCCTGACGCCGCTGGAGGGCGGTACTCGTTGGGCCGTCAGTGGCCAGGTGCTCGGGCCGGATGCCATGGGCTGGGCGGATCTTCGCAGCGTGCCTCGAGGCGACGAGCCCAGCGCCCACAGCGCGCCTGTCGCTGACGCCTTGCCTTGGAACGAGTTGGCCGAGTTCGAATTCGCACCGGTCACGGGCGGCGACTATTGCCTATGCCTGACGACCCCCGACTGGTCGGCTGACATTCCGCTCGCCGTGGGAGTAACAGCGCAGGATGTGGGGGCTCGGCCGTCAGACGGCAGCGCGCTGCGTTGAGATTCGAAGTTCAGCGCCCGTGATGGCATCGGCGTCCGCGCAGGCCTGGGCCTTGAAGGCGGCGTGTTACGCAGCCTGGCAGCGCGATCCGCCGGCTTGCCGCGGGGCCGCCAACGAGCTGGCAGCACTGGCGCGGCAATACCCCCAAGACACTGAATTGCAGGCCCTGGCTGCCTGGACGGATGGCATCGCTGCGCTTGCCATCAGCGACCTGCCTGTAGCACTGCAGCGGCTTCAGGCTGCCCAGGCTCTCTTTGAAGCCCGAGGCCAACCCGGTCAAGCTGCCGAGACGCGCGTGCCGCAGATTGGTGTGCTGTCCATGCTGGGTCGCGAAGGTGAAGCCAGGCAGTGCGCTGAGGGCGCGCTGGCACAGTTCGACGCTGCCGGCGACCAGCGATCGGCCGGAAAGGTCGAGCTGAACCTGGGAAGCGTGCTGTTCCGGCAAGACCGTCACGCCGAAGCCGAGAAGCATTTCCGTCGGGCAGCGCTGCGTTTTGCGCGGACTGGGGACGCCGAGCTTTCCATCAGCGCCGATGTGGCCCTGGCCAACCTGCTGGGATGGCAGTTTCGCTTTGACGAGGCGCTGCAGATGTACGAGCGAGCGCGGCTGCGCGCGCGGGCGCGGGGCCTGCAGGTGCTGCTGGTGCAGGTGCATCAGGGCGTGGGGCAGATCGAGTTGCACCGCGGACACTGGGCACGCGCACTCCGTGAACTGAGCTTGGGCGCGCAACTGGCCCGGAGCACAGGCGCGCCACCTCAGCGCCGCATCGAAGCAGAGGCCGCGCTGGCCGACGCGTACCTGGCGGCCCGGCTGCTCACCGAGGCAACCCTGCTGTACGACACGCTGGTGCAGCAAGCCGAGGCCCTCGACCTGCCGACCGAGCAGGCCTGGGCCACCTTGCAGCGTGCCCGCGCCTGGAACCTGCAGGCGCGGACCGAGGAAGCCCAACGGGGTTTCGAGGCGGCCGCAACCTTGTATGAGGCGCTGGGCAATCAGCCTGTGCTGGGACTCATCGCCTTGGAGCAAGGGCGCCTCGCCCTGGATGCTGGCTTCCTGGCGGTCGCGGCCGAGCGCGCCCAGTGTGCGCAGAACATGCTGGCGCCCAGCGGCTTGCTGGGCTGGCAGCTGCAGGCCCGCCTCCTGGCCGCAGATGCCGATGCAGCGGCGGGCCGGTGGGCGCCGGCCGAAGCCACCTACCGCGAGGTGCTGGCCCAAGCGTTGGGGCCGCCGGTCTGGCCTCAATGGGCTGGCCCTTGCTGGGCCGGCCTGGGTGACCTGGCACGGGCGCGTGGCGACATGCCCGGTGCCCGACAGGCTTATGAACAGGCGCTCGGTTTGGTGGAGCAACTTCGGGCCGCGCTGCCCGATGACGAAATGCGCAGCGCGGTGGCCGCCACGGCCAGTACGGTGCACGAGGCCTTGGTGAGCCTGTCTCTGGCCCACGGCAACACGCTGACACTGCTGGTCGACCTTGAACGAGGCCGCGGTCGTGGTCTGGCGCTGTCTCTGGCCGGAGGTGGCAAGCCGCAGCGCGAATCGGCACGCCTGCAGTGGTTGCGACAACAGTGGCGCCAAACGCTCAGCGAGGGAGACACCGCGCGCGGGCCAGCCTTGGCCGCGCAGGTGCAGAACCTGGAGCAGGCCTTGCTCGAAGAGCACCGGCGCGAGCGGCTGCAAGACCGACCGGGGGCGCTTGGGGCGCACAGCAGCGGTAGCGTTTTTGCCGCAGCGGACGTGCCTGCGCTGCAGGCCATGCTGGGCCTGGACCGCGCCATGGTGGCGTACCACTGGCAAGGCGACACCTTGCTGGCCTGCGTGGTGACCAGCGAGGGCCTAGAGCACCGGTCATGGCCCGTGCCCGGGCTGGGTGCTCAGATCCGGGCCTTGAGATTCCAGCTCGACACCCTGCGGCACGGCGATGCGGTGGCCAGCCGTCACGGCGCCTTGCTGCAGGATCGCGTGCGGCAACGGCTGCAGGCTCTGTACGCGCAGGTGTGGGCGCCGCTGGTGCCGATGCTGGCGGGCAGGCGCCGGTGCGTCGTCCTGCCGCACAGGGAACTGCATTACGTGCCCCTGTCTGCCCTGCACGACGGGCAGTGCTGGCTGGTGGCGCACACCGAGCTGGCCCTGGCCCCCAGTGCAGCGGTGTGGCTCGCCTTGCAGCGGCGGCCGCCCCCCAGCTACCGGCGGGCTTGTGTCGTGGGCGTGGGCGATGATCACCTGCCTCAAGTGGCCCAAGAGGCGCGCCAGGTGGCCGCCATTTTCGGCAGTCACGCGCAGCTGCTGCTGGATGGCGAGGCCACCCGGGCCGCGCTGCAGAGTTCAGTAGGCAGTGCCGATGTGCTGCATCTTGCCTGCCACGGTGAGTTCAGGGCCGACAACCCGGCGTTCTCAGCGCTGTGGCTCGCCGACGGGCCGCTCACGCTGCTGGATTTGTCCCAGCAGCGCCTGCCGGCTGGCCTGGTGGCCTTGTCGGCTTGCGAAACCGGGGCCAGTCGTATCGCCTCAGGTGAAGAATTGCAGGGCTTGGTGCGCAGCTGCTTCCAGGCAGGAACGGCGGCCGTGTTGGCCACCTTGTGGCCCGTGGAGGACACAGCCTCCGCCGCGCTGATGGTTCGGTTCTACGAAGAGCTGCACCGCGGCCAATCTGCAGCTGCTGCCTTGCGGGCTGCGCAGCTCGCGGCGGCGTCTTCCGATCAACACCCCTATTTCTGGGCAGGCTTTGTGTTGCATGGACGCGGTTGACGGCGGCTGAGACACAAGCTGCAACGTTCTTGTGCCGTTCGGACGTATCAGCCTGCAGACAGGGCTGCTCTGTGCAAAGCCAAAAAGGGCTTGGTCCGACACGGGCCGTCCCGCACCTGTCCTTCATTCTTGATTTGCCGACACCCCGTCATGAAAATCAGATCCCACACGACCGCAACTCGCGCCCCCAGCGTTTCTGCCTTGCTGGGGCATCGCAACACGCGGGCGGCACGCAGGCTTTCCACCTTGGGCGCTGCGGTGCTGCTGAGCGCCTGTGGCGGCGGCGGCAGCGACTCGGCGGGCTCTGCGCCTGCCCCGGAAGTCGCTGCGGCAGCCTCCGCACCGACGCGGGCCCCTGGCCCTGATGTGCTGGTGCAGGTGGCCACAGGGGTGGACGTGACGCAGTTGGCCGGCTCGCTGGGCGCACGGGTGGTCGACCAGTTCGGCCGCCGCCCCATCTACCGTCTGCAACTGGCCGCTGGCGCCAACGCCGAGGCAGCGGCTTCGCTGCTGGCCGCAACCGCCGGCGTGGTCTTCGCCGAGCCCGACGCTCCTAACGAGACTCCGGAGACCACCCGCAACACCGTCTGGGTGATCGGCGGGGACAGCGGCACCTATGCCGCGCAGTGGGCCCCGCAAACGCTGCGCCTTCCCGACGCGCACGCTCGCAGCACGGGCGCTGGCGTGCGCGTGGCCGTGCTGGACACCGGCATCGACGCCGTCCACCCCGCCTTCATGGGCCGCCTGGCGCGCCGCGCCGACGGCAGCCTGCTGGGCCGCGACTTCGTCGACGACGACAACAACCCAGCCGAAGAAGGCAGCCGCAGCGACATCGGTTACGGCCATGGCACCCACGTGGCCGGATTGGTGGCCTTGGCAGCGCCCGGGGCACAGATCATGCCGCTGCGCGTGCTCGACCGCGCCGGCCGCGGCAACGCCTGGGTGCTGGCAGAGGCCCTGGCCTGGGCCGTGGACCCCGACGCCAACCCCGCCACCGACGATGGTGCGCACGTCATCAACATGAGCCTGGGCAGCACGCGCCCCACGCGACTGTTGGCCGTGGCCGTGGCGCTGGCCAACTGCGAGTTCGAAGATGACGAGGATGATGACTTTGAGGGTCCGGGCTTTGACGACGACCGCGCCCGCTGTGCTCAAGGCCGCGGCGCTGCCGTCATTTCTGCCGCAGGCAATGCGGGCAGCGCCGACGAGCTGATCTACCCCGCCGCCGAGAACGTGCCTGGCACACGCGCGGTGGGTGCCACCACGCAAGCGCAGCACCTGGCGGCTTTCTCCAACTCGGGCGGCTGGATCAAGCTGGCGGCGCCTGGAGAGTTGATCGTCAGTGCGGTGCCGGGTGGGGGCTACGGGACGTGGTCAGGCACCTCAATGGCCGCACCGCTGGCCGCCGGCACTGCAGCGCTGGTGCTGACGACGCCCAGCCCCAACCCCGTGCCCGGCGCCACGGCGCTTCGCCAGTGGCGCCCCGAAGACCTGATGAAGCGCCTGGAAGACCGCGCCAAGCCCGTGTGTGGTGTCTCGCTCAAGCAGATAGACGCCGCGGCCGCGGTGACGGACAGCGCAGCACCTGACCCCGTTTGCCTTTGAGCGTGGCGCGCCAAAAAGCCGATCGGTTGTAGCCGGTCGGCCGATGCAGTCTCAGCGGGCTTCGTTGCGCACCAATTGGAACTGCAGCAGTCGCGTACCAGGCACAGAGGCAGCACCGTCATCGTTGACGATCCAGCACAGCAACGTCGGCGTGCAGGCGAGGCCTTCGTCGTTGAAGAATGCCGCCTCCATCGGTGGCGCAAACGCCACCGTGGGGGCTTCACACAGCGCCGGGCCGCCGCAGGAGCCCAGGTCCAGCCATCGCAGCTGGCTGTGGAACCCAGCCGAGCTTCCTCGCAGGCGCGTCCGCTCCAGCAGCAGCACCGTCCCGTCAGCCAACACCTCGATCGCCTTCAGATGGCTTTGGCTGCCCTGAGCCGGTAAGCGCCAGACGCCGTGCAGCGCGTGCAGCACGTGTATCGCAGGTTCGCCAACTGCCACCGCCGGTTCAGGGCGCTGCGCCGCCGCCAGCAGGCCATGCTGGCCGTGCCACGCCAGGGCCTCGACGCCGTGTCTTCCCCCCTGAGCCAGGCGCTCGGACAGTGTCTGCGGCCACGGCAGCGGTGGCACTGCGGCCTTGTCGAATGACGGGCCGGCTGACAAACGAAAGGCTCCCGGCGAAGGCTCGGTGGCTAACAGCCATTCACCGCCGGCGCCTGACGCTCGCCAGGCCAGGCCCTCGGCGTTGTGCGGCATGCCTGGCGGCAGGCGCCGCCAGGGCTGCAAGCGCGCAAGCCCCGACTCTCCCGGCTTAAGCATGCGGTCGACCAAAGCGACTCGTCCGCGGTCGCTGACGGCGAGCAATTCGTTGGCAAGCGGGTTCCAGCCCAGCGCCGAGAGCTCCAGACGCTTGCCCCCTTGGCCTGGTTGGGGCGCGACCACAAGCGTGGCTCGGACCACGGCGCGCCAGGGCGCGGTTGCCGTTGCGGTGGATTGCGTCGCTGAACTTTGAGCCCACACGGCGGGCACGACCCCGGCCAGGGTCAGGGCCAGTGCCAGCAAGGGCAAGGGCGGCTGTCGGCTGCTCATGCGCGCTGCTGCAAATCGGCGTCGGGCGCAGCGGCAGCGTTGCGCAAGCAATCGCAGGCCCGCCTCTGCAGAAGCACTGGCAGGTAAACCAGCACGCGGGCTTCGGCGAACTCGCGCTGCAGCAGCCCCCGCAGCAGGTTCAGCACCTGGTCCCGCGTGACGCTTTCGCCCATCGTGCGCATCACGCGCTCGACCACGGGCGTCAGATCAAGATCACAGGCACGCTCAACGGTGGGTGGCGATGCGGCTGCCTCTGCGGGCAGTGGCATGACTTCTGGCATGGTGTCTCCGCGGCGTTCTGCCTGCTGGGGCGGCGGCTGGGGTCTGTCCGCATCAGGCCGGCGCGCGGCTGGGCATCTCGCCCAACTTGCGCAGCGCCGGCAGGAAACGGTTGAAGCGCTGAACTTCGCCCGTCAGGCTCATGCCGACGCAGTATTTGCTGCAGGCATTGGTGGGATGCTGGTGGTAGCGCCGCAGCACGGCATCGGCCAAGCCGTGCCCGTGTGCCGACTTGGTCTCGACGATGAAGACGCTGTCACCCGTTCGTCGCTGCCCTGCATCTGTGCCCTCCTGTCCACTGCCGAAGAAGGTGATGCCGGTGTCGATGGTCATGCGTTCTCCACCTTCGCGGGCCACCAGGGTCACGCGGCGGTAGCGCATGTGCAGCACCGGTTCCAGTGGCAGGTTGAAGGGGCGGCCATAGACAGCACGGCAGGCCGCATCCACGTGCGCCAGGGCGCTCGCGTCGAGCCGACCGTACTTGCCAGGGTCGTAGGGCATGCGCTTCTTGACTGTGCTGCCGCGCTTGTCCTTGAGCTTGACCTCGACGAAACACAGGGCTGCATCGACGTAGTGGCGCACGCGCACCTTCAGGCGCTGACGCCGTCCCTGGTGGTGGTCGTGGTAACTGCGGCGCTGCGGATCGTCGAAGTAGCAGGTGTCGTAGGTGAAGCTGCGCTTGCCGTCGATTTCCAGCACATCGAACAGCGTCATCAGCTCCGGCAACGCGGCGTGAAGAGCACTGGCCTGCACGACGTACTTGTTGTCCAGGCGCTCCAGCATGGCGGCCTTCTGGTTCAGCGCCTGCAAGCCGATGGGGGCAAAGCCGCCCGTGAGCCATTCGTCTGTGGTGTCTGGAATGGGTGTCATGCCGAGCTCCTTTTCAACGCTTGCGGTAGAAAACATGCAGGCGAGCCATGTCATTGATGTAGTCCAGGGCGGTGATCTGGTAGCTCATGACCTCCACCCCGAGCCGCTGCGACAAAGCCAGGCGCATGGCATCCGGATCGGCCAGCGCATGCGTGTCGATCTTGTCCAGCGTCACGCGGATGGCATCGACGCTGCGCAAGACCCGCGGGTGGTCCAGTGCCCAAGTGCCCAGCAGCACGATCAGCACCGTGGCCGCAACGAAGGGCAGGCTTGTCCCCTGCACTGAGCAGATGACGGCGATGGCTACGCTGCCAAAGAAATAGGTGATCTCCGTCTTGCCCAGTGGTTCGCTGCGCAGTGTGAACATGGCCAGGATGGCAAAGAGACCGAAGCCGGCAGCGAGGCCGAACTCCACCTTGGACAGCACGCTCAACACCGAAAAGATGAAGATGTTGAACAGCGAGGCCGCGGTGACGAGCTCCTTGTTGCGGTAGCGCCTGTAGTACAGGCCAAACACCAGAAGCAACATCGCTGCAAGGTCGATGCCCAAGCGCGCTGCGTACGGCGCGAGTGCTGGGTCGAACGGCCAGAGGTCGATCAGATTCATGTGACGCAGGTCCCTTGGTTTGTGACTGCCAGTGCGGCGGCCTGGCACACAGAGAGGGTGCTGTCACACGAAATACATCAAGGTGTCATAAATCTTTTCTGCGCACGCAGTCGACCGGGCCTGCATGCCGGCAGGCTTGCCTCCTGCATCCCCGACACCCACCCGCCGACCAAGGCCCGCATGACCGCCTCGGCGGTTGCCGCACAGCCTCAGCGCCCGAGTTTCGGCGAGGCCCACTGCTCCAGCAGCCGCCGGTCGTGCGCCGCTTCAGCCTCGATGCTGTCCTTGGGCAGTTGCTTCAGGCAGTCGGCCAGGGCCTGCGGATCTTGTTGCTCGGGCGCGGCTGCGGCGCGAGGTGCCCGGCGGGGCGAGCGCCCATCCCAGGCAAACGGGTTGCTGAACGACGGCGGGTCTGGCTTGCAGTCGTCCTTGTACAGGGGTGGATCGTCGTGGGCGAAGGCCGAGAACACGATGGTGCGCTCGAAAACCAGCGGCTGTCCCGTTGGCGTGGGTGGGCCCGACGGCATGGCTTCGATGGCTTTCCGCGCCAGGCGTTCGGCCTCGGACGATGTGGACCACAGGGTGTCAAGCCGGGCCAGCCGGCCGTCGGGGGCTATCTCCACGCGGAAGCGAACCGTGCCCTGGTCGGGGCCCTCGACAGCAGTGCCCATCATGCTGCGCACCTGCTGGCCCCAGGTGTGACGGTAGGCCTTGCTGTTCTTCAGGGTGTAGTTCCCGGCGAACGCCCATTCCTCGGCCGTCGGCGGCGGTGGCGCGGCGCGGG
The DNA here is from genome assembly GCA_001295865.1 of beta proteobacterium AAP65. GTDB lineage: Bacteria > Pseudomonadota > Gammaproteobacteria > Burkholderiales > Burkholderiaceae_C > Rubrivivax. The sequence goes on along the minus strand of LJHW01000048.1, from coordinate 378 downwards.
ACGCCGGCGCAGTGCCGGGCGGTAGCACGCGAGGCTGCTGCGGCACCCAGGGTTGCGCAGCCTGCAGGGCAGGTGGGGCAGGTGGGGCCGGTTTGGCTTCGCGTGGCGGAGGCTTGCTCGCTTTTCGCGCCGGGCTCGGCTGCGCGGGGGGCGGCGCGACGGCCAACCACAGGATCGGCGGCTCGCTGCGCGGCGCCTGGATCGCCGATGGAGTGAATACACGGCTGCCCACGAACAGGCCCAGCACGAGCATGTGCACGCCCACCGTGGCAGCCAGCCCCACCGCCGGCGCCTGCCGCACGAAAGCCACCCTCGGGTCCTGCTTCAGCGCCTGGCGGCGGCTCGCGCGTGGGCTTCCAGACCCCCGCGCGCCTTCCA
>LJHW01000047.1 GCA_001295865.1 beta proteobacterium AAP65 | reverse complement strand
CCAGCCATAAAGCCAACCCCACCGCGCGTTCTGGGCGGGGTTTTGCAGACTGTCCCTAAGGAAGGTCTGCAAAACCCAGTGAGTGTCCGAATAGCCTGACGCTACCGGGCCGGCGACGATTGCGGCTATGAAGCAACTCAGACTGGGCGTGAACCTGTCGACGAAGAGGACGCGCAAGCGCGAGTTCCTCGACGAGATGGAGCGCGTTGTGCCATGGGAGGCGCTGGTTCAGGTGGTGGAGCCGCACTACCCGAAGGCCAAGACCGGTCGCCCGCCATTCGGCATCGAGACCATGCTGCGCATCCACTACCTACAGCAGTGGTTCGCACTGTCGGATCCGGCGATGGAAGAGGCGCTGCACGGCATGCCAGTGTTCCGGGAGTTTGCCAAGCTCGAAGACGGCCTGCAGCGGCTTCATGACTAGACCACGATCTTGCGGTTCCGCCACCTGTTGGAGAAGCTCGACCTGGCCACCGACATGCTGCGGGTGGTCAACGACATCCTGCAGGCCAAGGGCCCGACGATGAAGAAGGGCACGGTGGTGGACGCCACGCTGATCGCAGCACCCAGCCCGACCAAGAACGCCGAAGGCCTGCGCGACGCGGAGATGCACCAGACCAAGAAGGGCAAGCAGTGGTACTTCGGCATGAAGGCTCACATCGGCGTGGACGCGCACTCTGGGCTCGTCCACAGCGTGGTGGGCACGGCAGCCAATATCAACGACGTGACGCAGGCCGGTGCCCTGCTGCAAGGGCACGAGGAGGTCGCCTTCGGTGACGCCGGCTACCAGGGCGTGCACAAGAGGGATGATGCCCGGGGGGCCGACATGGCACGTCGCCATGCGCCCAGGCCTACGGCGCAAGCTCAACCCGTTCATCGAGCCGCAGTTCATCGCCGAGCAGGCCGAGAAGCTCAAGGCCAGCGTGCGCGCCAAAGTCGAGCACCCGTTCCGCGTGCTCAAGCGGCAGTTCAGCTACACGAAGGTCCTCTACAGGGGCCTGGTGAAGAACACGGCGCAGATCGTCACGCTGTTCGCACTGTCCAACCTGTGGATGGCGCGGCGGCAGTTGATGGGGGTTGCGGGATGAGTGCGCCTGCGGCGGCAGCGTAGGCCGTGCGGCGCGCGATGTGCGCCTCGCCAGTCCCAAAAAAGCATCGCTGTACGCTCGTACGACGGACCTCCCGACGCAACCGAGGCATCAGTTCACCTCAAGCTGCACTTCGCTTCGCGTTGTGCAGACCTTCCCTAAGGACCATCTGTGCCAAGATGGCCACACTGGCGAGCCTTGGCGCCATGCGCCTTTGCGGGTACAGAAACCCGCCCATCTCCATACCCTGACCGAATCAACGGACGACCTGACAATCTGCGTGCAGCGAGCGGGCATCGATGCCTGACCCGAGCACAGCGTATTTCTAAGGATGGGCAGCGGCCATGCAGGCGAATTCATTTGGTATCGGCATTCTCGGCACCGGCATCATGGGCCGCAGGATGATGGCGGCGCTGCAACAGCACCCGCGGTTCAGGGTGGTGGCGGCCTGGGACCCTGCCCCTGGCGCGCTGCAAGCCGCGCTGGCGCGCGCGCCTGAGGCGCGCCCTGCGCGTGACGCCGACAGCCTGGTCCATGACAAGGCCATCGACGTGGTCTACGTCGCCTCGCCGCCGGCCTGGCATGCCAGCGCGGTGCGCAGCGTGCTGCAGGCCGGAAAGGCCTGCTTCTGCGAGAAGCCCTTGACCCACGACATCGCCGAGGCCGAAGCGCTGCGTGACGCCGTGGCTCAGTCGCGCCTGCCGTTTGCTGTCAACTTCCCCTTCGCCCGCGGCACCGCCAGCCGGCGCATGCAGCAGATCGTGCACAGCGGCGATCTCGGCGCGATCCGCTCGGCGACAGTGCGCCTGCGCTTTGCGCGCTGGCCGCGTGATTGGCAGGCCGGCGCCAGCGCCTGGCTGGCAGGGCCAACGGAGGGCGGCTTCACGCGCGAGGTACTGTCGCACTTCGCATTCCAGGCGCTGCGGCTGTTCGGCCCGTTCACGGTGGCCGACGTCGAACTGCAGCGTCCGCCGGGACAGGCCGAGACCGCGCTGCGCGCCCGCTGGATCCACCGCGACGTGCAGGTGGTGGTGGACGCATCGGTGGCGGGTGAGATCGCGGACGACAACCGCTTCGAGGTCATGGGCGAACGGGGCAGCGTGGCGCTGACTGGATGGTCGCGGCTGGCCTACCAGGGCCAGACCTCCGAGCCGCTGGACAACACGGCGCAGACGCTGGACGGCCTGGCCGCGCTGCTCGCGGGCCAGGCGGATCACGGCCTGGCGACGGTGGACGAGGCTGCATCCGTTGTCAGGTGCATCGAATCGATGCTGGCACCTTGAAGCAGACAGCGCACGTTGCCGTCGTCGGCGGGGGCCTGGCCGGCCTGCTGGCGTCCTGGCGGCTCGTGCAGCACGATGTGCGCGACATGGTGCTGTTGGAGGCACGCACCACCCTGGGTGGCCGCATCCACTCGGTCGACGCGGCCGGCCAGGATGTGGAAACGGCGCAGCGGGCACCTGACCGCTTTCACCTTGGGCCCAGCTGGTTCTGACCCTGGTTGCAGCCGCAACTGGACCGGTTGTTCACCGAACTGGGACTGCAGCGCTTTGCGCAGTTCGAAGACGGCGACCTGCTCGTCGAGCGCTCGCGGCAGGCTCCACCGCTGCGCACCCCGGGCTTTGCCAGCGACCCACCGTCGATGCGGCTGGTGGGAGGAGCGGGCGCCCTTGTCGCCGCCTTGCAAGCGCGGCTCGACCCGGCCATCGTCCGCACCGGGCAGACTGTGGGGCGCTTGCGCCGCGAAGACACGCATGTCGAGCTGCTGGTGGACGATTCAGCGGGCCAACCGCCGGTGTGGCACGTGGAGCAGGTGCTGCTGGCGTTGCCCTCGCGGCTGGCCGCGACCCGCCTGCAGTTCGAGCCCGTGCTGCCGGCCGAACTGGCGCGCCGCTGGCGGGCCACGCCGACCTGGATGGCAACGCACGCGAAGTATGTGGCGGTCTATGACAAGCCGTTCTGGCGTGAGCAGGCGCTGTCTGGCAGTGCACGCAGCAGCATCGGCCCGATGGGCGAGATCCACGACGTGTCCATGCCCGGTGGCCATGCCGAGCTGTTTGACTTTCTCGGTGTGCCGGCGCGGGTGTGTGGTCAGGTCACCAACGAGGACCTGCGCGCCCACTGTCGAGCGCAGCTTGTCCGCCTGTTTGGCCAGCAAGCCGCGGTACCCGTGGGCGAAGCCTTGAAGGATTGGGCGGCCGACCCGCCGACGGCAACCCATGACGATCAGGATGCGGTGGGTCAGCACGCGGTGGCCCCGGCCCGCAGTGCTGACGAGGGTGCATGGCAAGGCCGGCTCGTGGGCATCGGCAGCGAATGGTCACGGCAATTCCCAGGCTACGTTGCCGGGGCGGTCGATGCCGCCGAGGCCGGCGTGCAGCAGACCCTGGCCGCTCTGGCGCGCAAGGGGCTGCCGCAGAAAGAAGGCAGCGACTGACGGCTGTGTCGCCGCGGTCTGAGACACTGAACCCATGCCCAAACCTGTGCGAACCCGCGTCAAAGCGTGCGGGCTGTGCCAAATGGTCAGCCCCACGCTGTTCCGTGTGGTGCATGACACCCCCAACCAATGGGTGCTGATTTGCGGTGCTTGCAGGGCGAAAGTGGAAACGCAGCCGCTGTACCGGTACGGCGGCACCTGGAAAGCTGACAAACGGCATTGAGCAACATCACCCCCGACACCACGGAAGAGCTGCGGCGCGTCCACGCCCTGATGAAGCTGGAGCAGCAGGAAGACCAGGCGCAGTTCAGGCTGAAGAACGCCAAGGCCAGCATCCAGGAGCGACAGCGCCGCGGCTTGACCTGGTACCCCGTCACCCTCACCCACGAGGACATCGGCTTTGGCGGCAAGCTGGTACTGGAACTGGAGCGCCCCGCCAGCCAGCAAGGCCTGCATCTTTTTCAGGTGGGCAGGAACGCGTCGCTGTTTGGCGCAGCGCCCGCCCACGCCGCAGATCCGCCGATGCTCCACGGTGTCGTGACCGGCGTGGCGCGCAACAAGCTGCTGCTGACCACGACCAAGGAAGAGCTGCCGGATTGGGTGCTCGAGGGCGGCCGGCTGGGCATCGATCTCACGTTCGACGAGGTGAGCTACCGCGAGATGGACCAGGCCCTGGGCGACGCCATCAGTGCGCGCGGCAACCGCCTGGCCGAACTGCGCGACGTGCTGCTGGGCGCGCGGCCGGCCCGCTTTGTTGCGCCTCAGGCCGGTGATCTGTTCTACCCCAGCCCGCTCAACGATTCACAGCTGGCGGCTGTGCGCCATGTGATCACGGCGCAGGACGCCGCCATCATCCATGGCCCGCCTGGGACGGGCAAGACCACCACGCTGGTGCAGGCCATCCTGGAAACCATCCGGCGCGAGCGGCGCGTTCTGGTGTGCGCCCCCTCGAACACCGCGGTGGACCTGCTGACCGAAAAGCTGGCCGAGCGCGGCGTCAAGGTCATCCGCATGGGCAACCCCAGCCGCGTGTCAGACCTTCTGCTGGCCCACACCATGGACGCGCGGGTGATGGCACACCCCAGTTACAGCAGCATGCGCGCGCTGCGCCAGACCGCTGACCAATACCGCGACCAGGCCAACGAACTCTCGCGCCAGACCGGCCGCCACCTGGGCTTCGAGTCGCGACACCAGCGCCAGCAGCTCAGGGACGAAGCCAGGCAGCTCTTCATGCAGTCCGACGACCTGGAGCGGTACATCACCGACGAGGTGCTGGAATCGGTGCAGGTCATCACCTGCACCCTGGTGGGCGCCAGCAACCGGAACATGCGGCACATGAGCTTCGACACCGTCTTCATCGACGAAGCGGCTCAAGCGCTGGAGCCCGCCTGCTGGATCCCGATCGCCAAGGGCCAGCGCGTCATCCTGGCGGGTGATCACCACCAATTGCCACCCACCGTGAAGAGCGAGCAGGCCGCCCGCGAAGGACTGCGCGAAACCCTGTTCGAGAAATGCATCCAGCGGCAACCCGACACCGCCCGCATGCTGAACCTGCAGTACCGGATGCACCAGCAGATCATGGCCTTCAGCTCCCAGCGCTTCTATGGCGGGCAACTGCAGGCGCATGCCAGCGTTCGCGACGCCGGCCTGGCGGCCTACCACCCGCGCTATGCCACCGACCTGCCCGTTGAGTTCCTCGACACGGCCGGTTTCGGCTTTCTTGAGGTCACCGTGCCTGAAAGCCGCTCCACGGCCAACCCGGAAGAAGCGGATCTGCTGCTCCAGCGCCTGGCCCAGCTGCTGAGGCCCTCTCACCCCGACGAACATGACCAGCGCCCACTCAGCATCGGTGTGATCGCCCCCTACCGCGCCCAGATCAACTGCTTGAAGGACGCCATCGACCTCAACGAACACCTGAACGGCCTGATGCAGCAGCGCTTGCTCAGCGTCGGCACCGTCGATGCTTTTCAGGGCCAGGAGCGGGACATCATTGCGATTTCACTGACGCGCAGCAATCGTGTGGGCGATATCGGCTTCCTGTCCGACATCCGCCGAATGAACGTGGGCATGACCCGCGCCCGCCGCAAGTTGCTGCTCGTCGGGGACTCGTCCACGCTCGGCGCGCATCCGTTCTTCAAGGAGCTGCTGGCATTTATCGAGCGCATGGGAGGCTATCGGACGGCTTGGGAGATCGGTGAGTAGTGCTGGTCACAGCTTGGGCGTCGGCTTATGACTGCCTGCAGCCGGTGAGGGTGCGCCGGCGAATGTCAGCGGGCGCCGATACCTGACTTTGGCCGATCGCCCCGCCGGCTGTCAGCTGTACCTCGGAACCTGACCTCCATAGACGGCAGGACCAGGGGATGAAAAGGACCTCGGTGACGGCCAGCCAACGGCTGCTCCCGCCAGCGACGAAATGGTCCATTCGCCCTTCAGCTGCCGTTGGCCTCGAAGGATTGGACGTCGGTGATGCGGCGATTGCGATCATCGCCCCAGGCCAAACAAGTTACAGCAAAGGGCCACGCAGCTGCCGCTACGGAGCCCGGCCGGGACGCTCTGTAGATGCCGACGCCGTGAGCCATTTTTGTTGACAGGTCATGCCACCCCCAGGCTTCGTAACGCTCGCATCCTGAAGCGCGACTTCGTCGCCTGTGGCCGTCGATCGCCGACAGTTGATGGCGTAGCCCTCGTCCTCTCCGCGGAACGGCTGCATCAGCATCCCCTGCAGACGTGCCACCTCCTGCGGATCGCGGTAGCCGTGGATACCAATCGTCATCGACTCGTGCCCCGCTCGGGGCTGGGCGCGGTAGGTGCCGAACAGGCGGTCCCACCACGGCAGGTTGAAGCCGAAGTTGGAGTTCGACTCGTCGTCCTCCACCGAGTGGTGCACGCGGTGCATATCGGGCGTAACGACGACCCAGCGCAGCATGCGGTCCAGCGCCCCTGGCAGTCGCACATTGCCGTGGTTGAACATCGCCGTCGCGTTGAGCAGCACCTCGAAGATCACCACCGCCATCACCGGCGGGCCCAGCACCACGATGGCAGCGAACTTCAGGCCCATCGACAGGAAGATCTCGATCGGGTGGAAACGCGCGCCCGTCGTCAGGTCGTAGTCCAGGTCGGCATGGTGCACACGGTGCAGCCGCCACAACGCCGGCACGGCGTGCACCATCACGTGCTGCAGCCAGATCGCCAAGTCCATCGCGATCACCGCCAGCGGTACTGCAACCCAAGCCGGCACGGCGAAGTGGTTCAGCAGCCCCCAGCCGTTCTGGGACGCAAAGGCCGCCAGGCCCACCGCTGCCAGCGGCAGCACCAGCCGAAGCAGCGCGGTGTTCAACACCACCAGCCCCAGGTTGGCGGCCCAGCGCTGGCCCTTCGAGACGGTGAGCGCGCGGCGCGGCGCCAGCACTTCCCAGGTGGCGACGAGCGCGAACACGCCGCCGAAGAACGCCAGCCGGATCAGCGGCTCGTGCTCGAGGATGAAGGCGTCGAGGTTCATGGCACTCAGGTGCGCCGAAGTCGCACACCGACGGATTGGGGTATCGACATCATTCCAAAGATCGATAGAATAAGCAACCATGGATAGTCGATCCCTCAAAGACTTGCTCTACGAACAGGTGGCCCGCGTGGGCAAGGTCCTGGCCAGCCCCAAACGGCTGGAGATGCTGGAGATGCTGGCCCAAGGCGAGAAGTCGGTGGACGCGCTGGCCGGCGAGGTGGCCATCGACATCAAGCTGGCCAGCGCGCACCTGAAGTCGCTGCGCGAAGCCCGGCTGGTGCAGAGCCGCCGCGATGGCAAGCGCATCGTGTACCGGCTCAGCGGCCCCGATGTGGCGCAGTTGGGCGTGAGCCTGCGCCAGGTGGCCGAGGAGCACCTGGTCGAGCTTCAGATGGCATTGCGGCAGATGATGGCCGAGCCCGACCGCCTAGCCCAAGTGGGCCGCAAGGAACTGCTGGCCCAGGCCAAGCGCGGCGAGGTGGTGGTGCTGGACGTGCGCCCTCCCGACGAGTACGACGCCGCGCATCTGCCCTATGCACGCTCGGTGCCACTGCCAGAGCTGGCGCAGCGCCTGGCCGAGCTGCCGCAAGACGTGGAGATCGTCGCCTACTGCCGCGGCCCTTTCTGCCTGATGTCCGACGAGGCCGTCAAGCTGCTTCGCGCCCACGGCTACCGTGCCCGCAAGACCTTCGACGGCATCAGCGAGTGGCAGGCCGCGGGGCTGCCGCTCGGCACCAGTGGCCGACGCTGAGCCTCACATCACATCCAACAACACCCAGGAGACAAGCATGCGAGTCACATCGCTCATGCGAGCCCTGCTGCTGGCCGCCGCGGCAAGCCTGCCGCTAATCGGCTGGGCGCAGGCCGACAAACCCACGGTCAACGCCATCGAAGGCTACTTCGACTTTGTCGATGCCAATGCCGGCACGATCCTGCCGGAGCAGATCCCAGGCGAGGACTACGAGAAGTTCCTTGTGCTCGACGTGCGCGACGCCGGGCAGTTCGCCAAGGAGCACGTGCCGGGTGCCGTGAACATCGAGTGGCGTCAGGTGTTTGCCCGCCGCGCGAGCTTGCCGCGCGACAAGACCATCCTCGTCTACTGCAACACCAGTTCCTTCGCGGCCCAGGTGGCGATGGCGCTGCGCCTGGACGGCTTTGAGAACGTGCGGCTGCTGTACGGTGGCTTCAACGAGTGGAAGGCGCGCGGGGGTCTGGAAGCCCACGCGCGA
>LJHW01000046.1 GCA_001295865.1 beta proteobacterium AAP65 | reverse complement strand
CAATCGTGCCCACGTTCACGTGCGGCTTCGTGCGTTCAAATTTACCTTTTGCCATTTCCTTGCGCTCCTGGCTCAGACAAGTGGGATCGAAGAAGAAGTGGTGCCCATGGCGGGAATCGGACCCGCGACCTCTCCCTTACCAAGGGAGTGCTCTACCACTGAGCCACATGGGCATCGTCAAGGGCCTGCGGGCCGCGGCACTGCCAAACACCAGCAGACCCTTGACGACGAAAACACCAAACTACCGAAACTGAAGAACAACCTTGGCGCCGTGGAGCGGGAGACGGGAATCGAACCCGTGTCATTAGCTTGGAAGGCTAAGGTTCTGCCATTGAACTACTCCCGCCCGGCAAACTCTCGCCACCGACTGCAGGTCTTGCCGCGGCTGCACGGCAAGAAGTCTCTGGTGGAGGAGGCTGGATTCGAACCAGCGTAGGCGTAAGCCAACAGATTTACAGTCTGCCCCCTTTAGCCACTCGGGCACCCCTCCGGAGAGCCGGTGACTATAACACGGGCTGCGCGCTCGCCAAGTCCCAGTTGATCGGTGGGCGGTCTGCGGCCCGCAGGAAGGCATTGGCCAGCCCGAAGTGTCCGTTGCCGATGAAGGGCACGGGCGGCCGCAGGGCAGACAGCGGCGACGGGTGGTTGCTGCAAAGAACGAGGTGCGGCGTGCCCGACAGGCGAGGTGCGAGCGCCTGGGCATGCCCCCCCCAGAGCATGAAGACCTTGGGCGTCGGATCGACCGCAACAGCAACACAAATGGCGTCAGTAAGCGCCTGCCAACCCAGCTTGCTGTGGCTGGCCGCTTCGCCGTCTTCGACCGTCAGCGAGGTGTTCAGCAGCAGCACACCCCGCTGCGCCCAGGGCTGCAGCGAAGGCTGTGCGGGCACGCCCAGGCCCAGGTCACGATGCAACTCCTTGAAGATGTTGCGCAGGCTGGGCGGTGGCTTCTGCCCAGCCGGGACCGAGAAGGCCAAACCCTCGGCCTGGCTGGGGCCGTGGTAGGGGTCTTGGCCCAGGATCACCACCTTCACCGCCGACAGTGGCGTGAGCGCCAGCGCACGGAAGGGCTCGGCCGGGTAGACCGTGGCACCCGCGGAGACCCGCGCGTCCACGGCCTGCACCACGGCCTGGCCGGCCGGGCTCTGGCGCCAACGCTGCAGCAGCGGCTGCCAGTCGCCGAAATCGGCGGCCAGCAGTTCGTCCAGCGGACGCTGGAGCCGGTTCGAGGCCGTCAATCGAAGAGCGCCGCCAGCGCCACGCCCGGCTCGGGCGCACGCATGAAGGCCTCGCCGACCAGGAAGGCGTGCACCTGGGCATCGCGCATGCGCTGCACGTCGGCGCGGTTCAGGATGCCCGATTCGGTGACGAGCAGCCGGTCGGCCGGCACACGGGGCAGCAGGCCGAGCGTGGTGTCCAGCGTCACCTCGAAAGTGCGCAGGTTGCGGTTGTTGATGCCCAGCAGAGGCGTCTTCAGGCGCAGGGCGCGGTCGAGTTCATCGCCGTCGTGCACCTCCACCAGCACTTCCATGCCCAGAGCCATCGCGGCGGCTTCCAGGTCGGACATCTGCGCATCGCTCAGGCAGGCGGCGATGAGCAGGATGGCGTCTGCCCCCAGCGCGCGCGCTTCCATCACTTGGTACTCGTCGACCATGAAGTCCTTGCGCAGCACAGGCAGCGCGCAGGCAGCGCGGGCCTGCTGCAGGAAGGCGGCGCTGCCCTGGAAGAAACGCTCGTCGGTCAGCACGCTCAGGCAGGCAGCGCCGTGGGCGGCGTAGCTGGCGGCGATGTCGGCCGGCACGAAGTGTTCACGCAGCACGCCCTTGCTCGGGCTGGCCTTCTTCACTTCGGCAATCACCGCGGCACGGCCTGCGGCCAGCTTGGCGCGCAGCGCGGCCTCGAAGCCGCGCACATCGCGTCGGGCTTCGGCTTCTTCGCGCCAACTGGCCAGGCTGCGGCGCTGGCGTGCGGCGGCCAGTTCTTCGTGCTTGACGGCAACGATCTTGTTGAGGATGTCGCTCATGCCGAGGCCAGTTCCTTGCTCCGCGCCACGAACTGGTGCAGCTTGGCCAGCGCACGGCCCGAAGCGATGCCCTCGCGCGCCACGGCCACGCCTTCGGCCATGCCGGGCACCACGCCCGCCACGTACAGCGCCACGCCGGCGTTGAGGATGACGATGTCGCGCGCCGGGCCGGGCTCGTTGTCCAGCACGGCCTGCATCAGCGCGCGCGACTGCTCGGGCGTCTCGACCTTCAGCGCGCGGCTGCTGGCCATGGTGAGGCCGAAGTCTTCGGGGTGGATCTCGTACTCGCGGATGGCGCCGTCCTTGTACTCGCCCACCATCGTGGCCGAACCCAGCGAGACCTCGTCCATGCCGTCGCGGCCGTAGACCACCACCGCGTGCTCGGCGCCCAGGCGCTGCAGCGCGCGCACCTGGATGCCCACCAGGTCGGGGTGGAACACGCCCATCAGGATGTTGGGCGCCTCGGCCGGGTTGGTGAGCGGGCCCAGGATGTTGAAGAGCGTGCGCACGCCGAGTTCTCGCCGCACCGGCGCGACGTTTTTCATCGCCGGGTGGTGGTTGGGCGCGAACATGAAGCCGATGCCGGTGTCGGCAATGCACTGCGCCACGGCCTCGGGCGCCAGCGTCATCGGCACGCCCAGGGTCTCCAGCACGTCGGCGCTGCCGCTCTTGCTGCTGACGCCACGGTTGCCGTGTTTGCTGACGCGCGCGCCACAGGCCGCGGCCACGAACATGCTGCAGGTGCTGATGTTGAAGGTGTGCGAGCCGTCGCCGCCGGTGCCGACGATGTCGACCAGGTGCGTGCGGTCGACCACGTTGACCTTGGTAGAGAACTCGCGCATCACCTGCGCTGCCGCGGTGATCTCGCCGATGGTCTCTTTCTTCACGCGCAGGCCCACCAGCAGCGCGGCCATCATCACCGGGCTCATCTCGCCGCTCATGATGCGGCGCATCAGCGCCAGCATCTCGTCGTGGAAGATCTCGCGGTGGTCGATCACGCGCGTGAGCGCCTCGTGGTTGCTGATGGGCATGGCGGGGGCTTTCACAGGTGTTGCCGCAGCACGGCCACGGCGCGGGTGATGTCGTCGGCGGACACGTTCAGGTGCGTCACGAAACGCAGGCGGTACAGGCCCGTGCACAGCACACCAGCGGCGCGCAGGCGCTCCACCACGCCGGGCGCCTTTTCGGGCGCGAGGTCGACGAAGACGATGTTGGTCTGCGGCGCCTGCACCGTCACGCCCGGCAGGCCAGCCAGTCCCTCAGCGAGCGCGCGCGCGTTGGCGTGGTCTTCGGCCAGGCGCTCGATGTGGTGGTCGAGCGCGTAGCTCGCCGCTGCGGCCAGCACACCCGCCTGGCGCATGCCGCCGCCCAGCATCTTGCGCACGCGGTGGGCGCGGGCGATGAAGTCTTTCGGGCCGACGAGCGCAGAGCCCACAGGCGCACCCAGGCCCTTGCTGAAGCAGACCGAGACGCTGTCGAAGTGGCGCGCGATCTCGCCCACCGGCACGCCCGTGGCTACCGCGGCGTTGAACACGCGGGCGCCGTCGAGGTGCGTAGCCAGGCCCTTGCGCCGCGCCAGCGCGGTGGCGGCTTCGATGTAGGGCAGCGGCAGCACCTGGCCGCCCCAGGTGTTCTCCAGCGCCAGCAGGCGCGTCTTCGCGAAGTGCGCGTCGTCGGGCTTGATGTTGGCTTCGATGTCCGAGAGAAGGATGGAGCCATCCGCCTGCTGCGGCAGAGGCTGCGGCTGGATGCTGCCCAGCACCGCCGCGCCACCACCTTCCCAGCGGTAGGTGTGGGCCATCTGGCCGACGAGGTACTCGTCGCCGCGGCCACAGTGCGCCATCAGGCCGCAGAGGTTGCTTTGCGTGCCGGTGGGCGTGAAAAGCGCAGCCTCCTTGCCCAGCATCGCGGCGATCTTGTCCTGCAGCGCGTTGATGCTGGGGTCGTCGGCGAAGACGTCGTCACCCAGCTCGGCGGCGTGCATGGCCGCGCGCATGGCGGGCGTGGGCAGCGTGACGGTGTCGCTGCGCAGGTCTATGGGTTTCAACGCACTTGCTCCAGGAAGTTCTTCAGCATCGCGTGGCCGTATTCGCTGAGGATGGACTCGGGGTGGAACTGCACGCCTTCCAGCGGCAGGCCGCGGTGGCGCAGGCCCATGATCTCGCCGTCTTCGCTGGTGGCGGTGACGATGAGGTCGGCCGGCAGCGAGGCCCGCTCCACCGCCAGCGAGTGGTAGCGGATGACGCTGAACTGCTCGGGCAGCGCGTGGAACACGCCCTGCTGGTCGGTGCGGATGGTGCTGGCCTTGCCGTGCATCTGCACCTGCGCGCGCACCACCTTGCCGCCCAGCGCCGCGCCCATGGCCTGGTGGCCCAGGCACACGCCCAGCATCGGCAGCTGGCCGGCGAAGTGGCGGATGGCCTCGATGCACACACCCGCCTCGGCCGGGCTGCAGGGCCCGGGCGAGAGCACCAGGCGTTCGGGCTTCAGTTCGGCAATGCCCGCCACATCGATCTCGTCGTTGCGCACCACGCGCACCTCTTCGCCCAGCTCGGCGAAGTACTGCACCAGGTTGAAGGTGAAGCTGTCGTAGTTGTCGATCATGAGGAGCATGGTCAGAACCCCTCTTCCACGAGTTCAGCCGCGCGGATGAGCGCCCGCGCCTTGTGCTCGGTTTCTTTCCACTCCAGCTCGGGCACGCTGTCGGCCACCACGCCGGCCGCGGCCTGCACGTACAGCGTCTGGTCCTTCACGATTCCTGTGCGGATGGCGATGGCCACGTCCATGTCGCCGGCAAAACTCAGGTAGCCGCAGGCGCCGCCGTAGATGCCGCGCTGCACGGGTTCGAGCTCGTCGATGAGCTCCATCGCACGCACCTTGGGTGCACCGCTCAGCGTGCCGGCGGGGAAGGTGGCGCGCAGGACGTCCATGTTGCCGGTGCCGGGCTTGAGCAGGCCTTCGACGTTGCTGACGATGTGCATCACGTGCGAGTAGCGCTCCACCGCAAAAGCTTCCGTCACCTTCACGCTGCCGGTCTGCGCGATGCGGCCGATGTCGTTGCGCGCCAGGTCGATGAGCATCAGGTGCTCGGCGCGCTCTTTCGGGTCGGCCAGCAGTTCGGCTTCGATGCTCGCATCGCGCTCGGGCGTGGCGCCGCGCGGGCGTGTGCCGGCCAGCGGGCGGATGGTGACCTTCGCGCCCGCAGGCGTGTGCTCTTGCCGCACCAGGATCTCGGGGCTGGCGCCGACGATCTGGAAATCGCCCATGTCGTAGAAGTACATATAGGGCGAAGGGTTCAGGCTGCGCAGCGCGCGGTACAGGCTCAGCGGGCTTTCGGTGTAGCGCTTCTTCAGGCGCTGGCCCAGCACCACCTGCATGCAATCACCGGCAGCGATGTAGTCCTTCGCGCGGCGCACGATGGCCTCCATCTCGGCCTGCTTGAAATCACGCTCCACCGGGTGGCTGGGCCCACGTTTCACGGGCGGCGCCGTCACGCTGTAGCGCAGTTTGTCGGCCAGTTCGTTCAGGCGGCGCTTGCCGCTGAAGTAGGCCTCGGGCTTGCCCGGGTCGGCCCAGACGATGAGGTACAGGCGCCCCGAGAGGTTGTCGATCACGGCCAGCTCTTCGGTCTGCAGCAGCTGGATGTCGGGCGTGCCGATGCCGCCGGGCTTGTGCGTGCGCGCCAGCCGCGGCTCGATGTAGCGCACGGCGTCGTAGCCGAAATAGCCGGCCAGGCCGCCGCAAAACCGCGGCAGGCCGGGCGGCAGCGCGGGGCGGAAGCGGCGCTGGTAGGCCTCGATGAAATCGAGCGGGTTGCCTTCGTGCGTTTCCACCACAAGGCCCTCGCTCACCACCTCGGTGGTGAAGCCGGTGGCGCGCAAGAGCGTGCGCGCCGGCAGGCCGATGAAGCTGTAGCGGCCGAAACGCTCGCCGCCCACCACGCTTTCCAGCAGGAAACTGTGCTTGGCGCCGCCGGCCAGCTTGAGGTAGAGCGACAGCGGCGTTTCCAGGTCGGCAAAAGCTTCCTGGATCAGCGGGATGCGGTTGTGGCCTTGGGCGGCCAGGCTCTGGAATTCGAGTTCAGTGATCACGTCTCGCACCTGTTCACACGGGGGCCGCGGCCTGGGGTTGCCAGCGCTGGGCGGCGGTGTTCGGGGGTCGGGCCTGGCCTGCGCAAGGCAGGGGCGTGGCCCGCGGTGGGGGGCCGGCCGGCGAACCGGCTAGCAGCAGGGGCTGTGCGAGCGACGCCAGGGCCAGGCTCCCCGGTCATCGCGACCGGGCCGGCGAGCGGCAAGCGTGGACAAAGGCTGGAACATGGCCAAGCCAGTTTAGCAGCCCCTTCCCAGCCCGTTCCCACCGGCCGCGCTGCATGGCAGACTCCGCGCCCTTTCCGCTGTCACCGAAGTCGAGCTGCTGCCATGCAACGTCGTTATCTGCTGGCCCTGGCGCCTGCCGCGGCCCTGGCCGCCCTGCCCAGCTGGGCCCAGACCCCTGCCAACCCTGCCGCCGTGCCCGGCAGCGTGGAAGTTTCGGGCGTGCGTTACGCCCCCACCGTGCAGGTGGCTGGCAGCACCCTGCAGCTCAACGGCGCAGGCACACGCTACAAGTTCGTGGTGCGGGTCTACACCGCGGGCCTCTATCTCGGGGCCAAGGCGGCCACGCCGGAAGCGGTTTACGCCGGCACCGGCCCGCGGCGCATCCACGTGGTGATGCTGCGCGACATCGACGCCAACGAGCTGGGCAAGCTCTTCACGCGCGGCATGCAGGACAACGCGCCAAAAGACGCCTTCAGCAAATCCATCAGCGGCACGCTGCGCATGGCCGACATCTTCTCGGCGAAGAAGCGCCTGCTGGCCGGCGAGAACTTCTCGGTCGATTACGTGCCGGGTGTCGGCACCTCGGTGCTGGTGAACGGCAAGGCGCAGGGCGAGCCGGTGCGCGAGCCCGAGTTCTTCAACGCGCTGCTGAGCATCTGGCTCGGCGCCAACCCGGCCGACGATGGCCTGAAGAGTGCGCTGCTCGGCCAGGCGGCCCCAGCGCCGCGCGGCGGCCGCAACCGCTGAAGACCCCGTGCGCGCCGCTCAGGCGCGCAACATCGGCGCGATCGCACCGAGCCGGCTGACGATGGCGTCGGGCCGGGCGTTCTCCACCGGCTCGCCGTGGTTGTAGCCGTAGTTCACCAGCACCACCGGGCAACCGGCGGCCCGCGCCGCGGCGGCGTCGTTGCTCGAATCGCCCACCATCAAGGTGTGGGCCGGCAAGGTGCCCAGGGCATCGCAGGCCTTCAGCAACGGCAGCGGGTGCGGCTTTTTCTCGGTGAAAGCGTCGCCGCCGAAGACGAACTCGAAAAAGCCGTCCAAGGCCTTGGCCGCCAGCAAGGGCCGCGCAAAAGCGCCGGGCTTGTTGGTGAGGCACACCAAACGCAGGCCCGCGGCGCGCAAGGCCTGCAGGCCTTCCACCACGCCCGGGTACACCGCCGAGTGCTGGCCGTTGATGGCCAGGTAGTGGTGCTGGTAACGCTGCCACGCCGCCTGCTGCAAAGCCGCTGGCGCCCCCACGGCCGCCAGGCACTGCGCGATGAGGTGCTCGCTGCCCTTGCCGACGGTGCGAACGATGAAATCACGCCCCACGGGCGGCAGGCCGAGGTCGGCCCAGGCGTGGCCGAGCGCGGCCTCGAAATCTCCCACCGTGTCGACCATCGTGCCGTCGAGGTCGACGATGGCCGCGGCCAGGCCAGCCGGCAGGGGCGACAGGGGCTGCGTCACGCGCCGGCCCCCGCGCGCTTGCGCGCACGCGGCAGCGGCCCGCCGTGCCGCGCCAGCCAGGCGGCGAACTCGGTGTACCAGAGCCGGCTGTTGCGCGGCTTGAGCACCCAGTGGTTCTCATCGGGGAACCACAGCAGCCGGGTGTCCACGCCGCGCGCCTGCAGCGTGTTGTAGTAAGCCAAGCCGTTGCAATCGGGAACGCGGAAGTCTTGCGCGCCGTGGGTCACCAGCGTGGGCGTGTGCATGTGCGCCGCAAAGCTGTGCGGGCTCTGCGCGGCCACACGCGCCGGGTCCTCCCAGTACTTGGCGCCGAGGTCGAGCGGGCGCGTGGTGTAGCTGTCGGCGCTGAAAGTGGCGATGCGGTCGAACACGCCCGCGTGGCACACGTAGGCGCGGTAGCAGCCTGGCGCCACATGGCCGTTCATCCACGCGACCAGGAAGCCACCATAGCTGCCGCCGGTGGCGTAGACGCGCGTCTTGTCGGCCCAGCGCTGCTGCAGCAGCCAGTCGGTGGCAGCCTCGATGTCCTGCAGCTCCAGCTCGCCCTGGCGGCCGATCAGGCTGTGGCGGAAGTTGAAGCCGAAGCCGCTGCTGCCGTGGTAATTCACCTGCGCGATGACATGCCCCGGCGCGGCAAAGATGTGCGGGTTCCAGCGCCAGCTGAAGGTGTCGCCAGCGGCAGCAAAAGGCCCGCCGTGGATGACGTGGGTGACGGGGTGCTTCTTCTTCGCATCGAAGCCGGGCGGGAAGGCCAGCCACACCTGCACGGTCTCGCCCAAGGCGCCCGTGACCTGCACCTCGCGCACCTCGCCGAAAGCCACGCCGGCCAGCAGCTCGTCGTTGAAGCCCTCCAGGCGGCGCGGGGTGGCGCCGCCCTCCGCCAGGCTGAGCGCCAGCGCGCGCGCCGGGTGGGTGGCGCTGTCGGCGAGCAGCACCACGGTGTCGCCCGCCACGTCGAAGCCCTGCACCCAACCGCCGGCGTGCAGCACGGTGGGCGCTGCCGCTTCGGCGCTCACCGGGCAAACCCACAAGGGGCAGCGGCCGCGGTCTTCGGCGGTGAAGAGCAGTGCGCTGCCATCCGGCGCCCAGCGCAGCGGCGTGTTGATGGCGCGGTCCCACCCTGGCACCAGCACACGCAGCGTGGCGGGGCCACCGCGGCGGCCGGGCGCCGCAGGGGTCACCAGCGCCGGCTGCGCCAGCGCGGTGTGCTGGTGGCCCACGTGGGCCGCCGCCACCGCGATGTGCGCGCCGTCGGGGCTGTAGGCGGGGCCGGCCAGGTCCCAGGCGGCATCGTCGATGAGCGGCCGCACACGCCGCGTGGCGACGTCGATCTCGCTCAGGGCCAGGCGGTTCACCTGCCGCGGGCGCGCCGAAGGATCGTGCACGAAGGCGATGCGGCCGCCGTCGGGGTGCACGTCGTAGACCTCGTTGCCGGCGCCATCGCGCGGCAGCTCCAGCGCCGTGCCTTCGAAGAGATCGGTGATGCGACCGCTGGCCAGGTCGAGCAGCAGCAGGTGCAGCACGCGGCCCTGCGGCACGTTGTGGTCCCAGTGGCGGTAGTAGGCCTCGCTGGTGGCGTAGCCGCTTTCCTGGCGCTCGCGCCATTCGGCCTGGGCCTTGTTCTGCGCCGCCGCGCCTTTCAGCCCCGGCCAGACCCAGGCCGAAAAGACCACGCGCCGGCCGTCGGGCAGCCACTTGAAGGACTCGATGCCGGGGCCGAACTGGCTGTGCCGTTGCGCCTCGCCGCCATCGGCCGCGATGGTGTAGAGCTGGGGGCTGCTGTCTTTGTGCTCTTCCTGGTCGCGGCGCGCCACGAAAGCAATGCGCTCACCCCGCGGCGACCAGGCGGCCTGGCCATCACGCTCGCCGCAGCTCGTCAGGGCCCGCGGCGCCTGGCGGTCGGTGGGCAGCAGCCAGAGGCGCGCACGCGTGCGGTTCTTCTCCATCGACGGCGTGGCCACCGAGACCACCGCGGCACGGCCATCGGGCGCCAGGCTCACACCGCCCAGGCGCTGCAGCTGCCAGAGCGTGTCGACATCCAGCGGGCGCGGCGGCCGGCGCGCGGCGGTGGGCTTCTTCGGGGTGGGGGTGTCTCGCATCCCCGCAGTGTCGCCGCTGCTGGGCGGGTTTTCAGGCCGGGCCTTCCAAGCCCTCGGACATCACCACCTGCAATTGCCCGCTGGCGCGCCAATCTTGCAGCGTACCGGCCGCAGCCGCCTTCAGCGCGGCCACCGAGGCGGCCTCGGCCGACACCACGCCGAACCAGCCATCACGACCGCTGCGTTTGACGGCGAACAGCGCCGCATCGGCGATGTCCACCACCGCCGCCCAGCTCAGCGCCTGCGGGTGCAGGGGCGCCGGCGGAAACGCCGCAAAACCCACCGAGCAGGTGCGCTGCAATGCCGTGCCGTCGTCCAGCACGAAGGGCGCCGCGGCCACGAGGTGGCGTACGCGCTCGGCCAGCTCGGCGGCGCGCCGGCGCGAGGTGCCGCGCGCGACGATGAGGAATTCTTCGCCGCCCCAGCGCACGAGGTGGTCGCCCTGGCGGAAGGCCTGCTGCAGGCGCGCGCGCATCTGCATCAGCACGGCATCGCCGGCGGCATGGCCGTGGGCGTCGTTCACCTGCTTGAAGTGGTCGATGTCGATGACGAAGAAGACCAGATCGGCGTCTTCGGGCGGCGGCGTGCCATCGCGCAGCGCCTGCTCGGCGCGGCGCACGGCCAGGGCGACATCGGCCTCGATGTTCTGCGCCAGGAAGCGGCGGTTGTGCAGGCCGGTCAGCGGGTCGGTGAGGCTGGCGGCCTCCAGCGCCTGGGTCTTGAGCTGCAGCTGCTGCGACAGCGCCTGCAGGGCCTCGGTGCGTTCACGCACACGTTGCTCCAGCACGGCCTGCTGGCGGCGCAGCAGGCGCGTGCGCAGGCTCACCACGGCCGCCACCAGCAGCCCCAGCAGCACCACGGCCAGCGCGCGTGCCCACCAGGTCTGCCACCAGGCCGGCATCACCTGCACCGGGATGAGCAGCTCGCGCGGGCTCCAGTGCCCGACCCGGTTGCTGCCCTGCAGTTGCAGCGTGTAGCGGCCCGGCGGCAGGTTGCCATAGCTGGCCACGCGGAAATCAGAACCGCTCTCGATCCAGCCGCTGTCGAAGCCCTGCAGCCGGTAGCGGTAGCGGTTGCGCTCGGGGAGGCCGTAATCGAGCGCCGCGAACTCGACGCTGAAGCGACCCTCGGACGGCGTCAGTGTCAGTTGCCCCTCCAGGCGCGCCAGCGGCTGGCGCTCGCCGTCGATGCGCAGGTCGGACACCACCACGGGCGGCACGTGGTCCCAGACGCGGAAACGTTCGCTCTCCACCACCAGGATGCCGGTGCTGCCGCCGAAGAGCAGCCGCCCGTCGGCCAGGCGGGTGTAGGCGCGGAACCAGCCGGTGCCGATGTCCACGCCATCGGCCTGGCTGAGTTCGTAGCGGCTGTCGTCGCGCGGGTCGTAGACGGTCTGGTGCGTCCAGATGCGCCCCTGGCCGTCTTCCAGCAGGTTGGCGCCGAAACTTGCGCGCGATTCGGCCCCGCGGCTGTCGGCCACGGCCTGGAAACGCGCGCTGCGGCCGTCCCAGGCCGCCAGGCGGTGCAGGCCGGCGCTGGTGTCGACCCACAGCGTCTGCTGCCGGTCCACCAGCAGGCCCAGCACCACCGGCTTGAGCAGGCCCTCGCCCGCGGCCGCCACCACTGGCGCCAGCATGGCCTGGCCCGGCGTGGCCACGTACAAGCCGTTGTTGCCGCCCACCCAGACGCGGCCGTCGGCCGATTCGGCCAGCGCATTGATGTTGCCGCTGAGCACGCTGCCGTCGGCCAGCGGCACGCGCACGAAACGCTGGCCGGCACCGGCCCGCCGGTAGGCCCCGTCTTGCGTGCCCACCCAGAGCGCGCCGTCGGCCGCGGCCAGCAGGCGGCGCGGTCGGCCCTGCCCGGCCTGGTGGCGCGCCAGCAGCTGGCGGCCTTCGCTGAATTCGTAGATCTCACTGTCGGCGCCCACCCAGACATGGCCGTCGGCCGTCTGCGCGATGGCACCGACCAGCCCGCCCCCAAAGCCACGCGGGCGCTGCGGCTCTGGGCGGATCTCGGCCAGCACCTGCAGCCGCGTATCGAGCACGGCCACACCACGTTCGTTGGTGCCGGCCCAGATCTCGCCATTGCGCATCTGGTGCAGGCTGCGCACATTGGCCTCGGCGAATACGCTGTCGTCGCGGCCGTCGCCATGGCGCACCCACAAGCCCGGGCGGGCGCTGTGGCGTTGCAGGCCGCCGCCGTAGCTGCCCACCCACAGGTTGCCGGCCTGGTCGCGCAGCAGCGCCACCACGTTGTGCCCCGCCAGGCCCCAGGGCTTGCGCAGGTCGCGCCGCAGGTGCTTGACGAGCTGGCCGTCGCTGACACGGCGCACGTCGATGCCGTCTTCGCGGCCCACCCAGAGCTCACGCTCGTCGGCCCAGGCCATCGACAGCACGGCGCTGTCGTTGCCCGCCACGAGGCTGGCGCGCTGCAGCCACCGCGCCTGGCCGCTGGTGGGGTCGATGACGGCGAGGTCGCCCTGGCGCGTGCCCACCCAGAGGCGGCCGTCAGGGGCCTCGGACAACATCGAGACGATGCGGCCGGCCAGGCTGTCGGGCGCGCCGGGGCTGGAATGCACGAGCTCGAAACGCGTTTCGCCGCGGCGCTTGCGCACCAGGCCGTTCCAGGTGCCCACCCACAGCGCGCCCTGGCGGTCGACGTGCAAGGCATGCACGCGGTCGTCGGGCAGCTCGCCGCTGGCGCGGCGGTGGGCGTTGAAGTTCTGCGCCCCGGGCGCCAGGCTGTGCAAGCCGCCCCCCGTGGTGCCGACCCAGAGCACGCCGTCACCATCGAGCGCCAGCGCTCGCACGGTGCCGCCAGCCAGGGCCCCGGCGCGCGCGGCGTCGGGGCGGTACAGCGTCCAGCGGTCGGCCGCGATGTCCAGCCGGGCCAGGCCCTCGCCTTCCAGGCCGACCCACAGCACGCCACCCGGCGCGGCGAGCAGGGCGCGCACGTGGCTGGCGCCCTGGGACACGCCGGCCACCGCGCTGGCGCCCACCTGCACCGGGCGCAGTCGGTAACCGTCGTAGCGCACGAGGCCCACGGTGGTGCCTATCCACAGCAATCCGCGCTCGTCCTGTGCCAGCGCGGTGACGACGCCGTCGTTGATGGAGCGGGTGTCGCCCACCCGCTCCATGCGCGGTTCGGCCAATGGATCGCTCTGCGCATGGACGAAGCCGCCCGTGCACAGCAGCAGCAACAAACACAGCAGTCGCACCATGGCCGCTGAACTATAGCCAGCGCTACAGCCAGCAGCCCGGCGGGGCCCTTGCGGCCCTTGGGGCCAGACCCGGCCTCAGCCGATGCTCTCGACCTGGCGGCTCTGCTGGTAGGCCGCACCGAAGCGGTTGGCCAGGAAATCGGGCAGCGCCACCTCTTCCTGGCGGATGAAGCCTTTTTGCGGCAGCTTGCCCTGGCGGAACAGGTCCACGGCGGCGCAGATGCCGGCGGCGGTGGTGATCTGGATGGCGCTCAGCGGGTGCGTCTCGCTGCGCTCGGCGAAGATCTTCCGTGCGAACACTTCCTGCACCAGCGCGCCCTTCTTCATGCCGCTGACGGTCACGAAGACCAGCACCACGTCCTGCATGGTGCTGGGGATGCTCTTGCGCATGATCTCCTTGAGCGTCTCGGTGTCCTGGTTGAGCTGCAGCTCTTCCAGGAGCATCTTCATCAGCGCCTGGTGGCCGGGGTAACGCACGCTCTTGTAGTCGAGCGTCTGCACCTTGCCGGCCAGGGTTTCGCACAGGGTGCCCAAACCGCCGCTGGTGTTGAAGGCTTCGTATTCGGTGCCGTCCAGGCTGAAGTGCTCCAGGCCCTCCAGCGGCAGCACCTCGATGTTCTTGCCACCGCGGATGGCCTCGCAGGGGTGGCAGTACTCGTTGATGAGGCCGTCCACGCTCCAGGTCAGGTTGTACTTGAGGCTGTTGGTCGGGAAGGCCGGCAACGCGCCCACGCGCATCTTCACTTCCTGCAGGCTGTCGAAGCCCTGGGCCAGGTGGTGGGCGACGATGCCGATGAAACCGGGCGCCAGGCCGCACTGCGGCATGAAGGCGGTGTTCGCACCTTCGGCCAGCTGCTTGATGGCGCGTGTGGCGGCCACGTCTTCCGTCAGGTCGAAGTAGTGGCAGCCGGCCTCACGCGCGGCGGTGGCGGCCAGGGTGGCCAGGTGGTAGGGCAAGGCGTTGATCACGGCCTCTTGCCCACGCAAGGCCCCCAGCAGCGCTTGCGCGTCGGAGGTCTCCACCACCCGCGTCTGCACCGGCATGCCGGCCAGCTTGGCCAGGGCCTCGGGGCTGCGGTCGACGACCGTGACTTCGTAATCGCCGCTGTGCGAGAGCAGGTGGGCGATGGTGTGGCCGATGTGGCCGGCGCCGAGCAGGGTGATGCGCATGAGACGGTCTTTCCGTGAGGGGCTGAACTGCCGGGCAGTCTAGGGGTCCGACCTGACGGAAGAAAGTCTCAATACGTCATTTGCAAGTCCTCTTGCGACGTATCGTCGGCAGCAACTATCGAATCGACGACGACATCCCGGCGAACGGCCGGCCCCGCCACCGGCGGCTCAAGCCGCCTGCAGCTGCTCGCGGATCTCGCGCGCCGCGGCGCGCTTGGCGCGCGTGCTGGCCTTCTGGTAGGCCTCTTCGGCCTCGCGCCGCATCTCGATGGCGCGCTCGAGGGCCTTTTCGTAGCGCTCGATGCTGTAGGTGTTCTCGGTGCCGATGTAGATGGTGCGGCGGCGCGGTTTGTCGCCGAAACGCGGGATCAGCACCATCAGGCTGCAGTCGCGCGTCTGGCTGTTGCGGCGCATGCGCACCACCGGGCCGGTGATGCCGGGCGGCAGCTGGTTGCTCTTGTTGGCACTGGGTGCCCGCTGCAGCAGCGAGGGCGCCGGCAGCTTGTTGATGCGTTTGAGCAGCTCTTGCGTGGCGCGCTGCAGCGAGGCGGCGGCGCCTTCGCCGCCGTCGGAGAAGAGCTTGGTGCCGCCATAACGCAGCTGCCAGCCGTGCGTGGCGCGGTGGTCGATGCGCTGGATGCCTTGCGGCACTTCGAAGATCTCACCGCTGAAGATCGTGATCTTGCGGACTTTCATGCAGGCCCCTGGATCGGCGCGAAGCTGCGCCCCTCTGCGGGCTTTCGGCGGCCACAGCGCAAACCTGAGGCCCGCCGCCAGCGCCCGGGGCCAGGGCGGTGAAAATGCCGCATGCCCGTGCTGGACACCCTCGACCGCCGCCTGCTCGCCCTGCTGCAGGCCGACGCCCGCACCAGCACCGCCGACCTCGGCCGCCGCCTCGGCGTGGCGCGTACCACCGTGCTGGCGCGGTTGACGCGGCTGGAACGTGAGGGTGTGATCGTCGGCTACACCGTGCGCCTGGCCGCGCTGGAGGGCGAAAGCGGCGTCGAAGCCTACGTGGGCATCACCACCGAACCCAAGGCCGGTGCGCTGGTGACGCAGCGTTTGGCAGCGTTTCCCGAGCTGCGCCAGCTGTGCAGCGTGAGCGGTGAATCCGATTACCTGGCGCTGCTGCGCACCGAATCCACGGCACGGCTGGACCAACTGCTGGATGAGATCGGCGCCATCGAGGGCGTCACCAAGACCAACACCTCGGTGGTGCTGGCCCGGCGGCTTGATCGCACCTGATGAGCGCGGGAACTGGGGTCAGCGCGCCAGCTCGGCGCGCATGGCGTCGATGACGGCCTTGTAATCGGGCTGGTTGAAGATGGCGCTGCCGGCCACGAAGGTGTCGGCGCCGGCATCGGCCACACGGCGGATGTTGTCGACCTTGATGCCGCCATCCACCTCCAGGCGGATGTCGCGGCCGGTCTGCTCGATGAGCTTGCGCGCCTGCTCGATCTTGCGCAGCGCACTCGGGATGAAGCTCTGGCCGCCGAAGCCCGGGTTCACGCTCATGATGAGGATCAGGTCGACCTTGTCGATGACGTACTGCAGCACGTCCAGCGGCGTGGCCGGGTTGAACACCAGGCCGGCCTGCTTGCCCTCGGCCTTGATGAGCTGCAGCGTGCGGTCGACGTGCGCGCTGGCATCGGGGTGGAAGCTCACCAGGTCGGCGCCCGCCTGGCAGAAGGCCTGGGCCAGCGCGTCCACCGGCTGCACCATCAGGTGCACGTCGATGGGCACGCGGCTGTGCTTGCGCAGCGCCTGGCACACCATGGGCCCGAAGGTGAGGTTGGGCACGTAATGGTTGTCCATCACGTCGAAGTGGATCCAGTCGGCGCCGGCGTCGATGACGTTGCGCACCTCTTCGCCCAGGCGGGCGAAATCGGCAGACAGGATGCTCGGGGCTATGCGGAAGGCGCTCATGCCCGCATTTTAGGCGGCCACCCCGCGCGCACCGGGGGCGCCGCACGCCGCTGCGATGCCGGCTCCTAGAATGCCGCGCATGGCCAAGCCCGAGTTCACCTGCGAAGTGCGTGTGCAGTACCTGCCCGAGCAGTCACAGCCGCCGGAAGGCCCCTACGCCTTCGCCTACACCGTCACCATCCGCAACACCGGCGAGGTGACGGCGCAGCTCGTGGCGCGGCACTGGGTCGTCACCAATGCCGACGGCCACCACGAAGACGTGCGCGGGCTGGCGGTGGTGGGCCACCAGCCCGTGCTCAAACCCGGTGAACACTTCGAATACACCAGCTGGACACGCATAGACACGCCCCACGGCAGCATGCGTGGCACCTTCTTCTGCATGACCGAACACGCCCACGCCTTCGACGCCCCGGTGGCTGAGTTTGCGCTGGTCTACCCCGGCGCGCTGCACTGAGCCGCCCGGGCATGGCCCAGAGCTGGGATCTCACCGCACTGATCAACGCCGCCGACCCGAAGGCGGGACAGGCCGAGCGCCACCTGTGGCTGGTGCGTTTGATGGAGTGGCTGCGCCACGCCCCGCGTTCGGCCGCCCCCGTGGTGCCGGCCACTGGCGAGGCGCCTGAAACCGCCCGCACGCCGCTGCCCGCGCTGCGCGTGCGCCACCTGCTGAACCAGGTGGAGAAGAACGAGCACCTGCGTCGCCAGGTGCACGGCCTGGCGCAGGCCTTCTGGCGCGACATCGACGCCGCCTCGCTCTTCGCCGACCTGGGCTTCGGGGCGCGCCTGTCCTTTGCCAGCGAGCTGCTTTCGCGGGTGCACGTGCGCCTGCTGCCCGGCACGCCCGAAACCCGCGACCTGGCCAGCCTGTTCCGCCTGCTCTTCGAACCCAAGGACGCCGAATGGGTGGCGGCCCTGGACGACGCCACGCTGGCGCGTCTGGTGCAACTGCTGGGCCCGGCCGACGGCGCGGTGCTGCGCAGCGTGCTGCTCAACGCCATCACCATCCTGGTGAGTGCGGTGCACTCGGCCGGCTACACCACGGCGCTGCGGCAGCGCATGGACCCCGCCGCGCTGCAGGACGAACCTTTCCGCCAGCTCACCCACGCGGCGTCCTCGCTGCGCGAGGCGGTGCTGCAGGGGCGGCAGGACGAAGCGCTGAAAGCCGCCGGCTACCTGCGCGCCCTGCTCGACGCCTGCCGCCGCGCCGCGGCCAGCGTGATGCCGCACCTGGAACAGTACGGCGTTTCGGTGGACATCGTCTTCGACCTCGACCAGCTGCGCGGCCGCACGCTGCGCATCGAGCAGCTCGTGAACTGCGTGCTGGCCACCGAGCCCGTGCCCGAAGGCCGCCGCCTGCTGCTGGAGCTGCTGCGTGTGCTGGGTGAACAGCTGGGCCTGCGTGCGCTGGTGGCACGGCACTACTCGCTGCTCGCGCGCCAGGTGGCCGAGCGCAGCGCCGAGACCGGCGAGCACTACATCACCCGCAGCCGCACCGAGTACCGCGACATGCTGCGCCGCGCCCTGGGCGGCGGCGCGGTCATCGCCGGCACCACCTTCCTGAAGTTCGCCATCACGGCGATCGGCCTCACGGCCTTCTGGGGTGGCTTCTGGGCCGGCGTCAACTACGCCGCCAGCTTCGTGCTCGTGATGCTGCTGCACTGGACGGTGGCCACCAAGCAGCCGGCGATGACGGCGCCGGCCATGGCCGCGTCGCTGCCGCGCGGTGTGAGCGCCAGCGACGCCGAGATCGAAGGTTTCGTCGACCGCGTGGCGCAGCTCATACGCTCGCAGGCCGCGGCCATCGCTGGCAACCTGGCGATGTGTTTCCCGCTCGTGTTGGCGGTGCAGCTGATCGCCAAGGCGGTGTTCGGCGAAACGCCGATCGGCGACAAAGACGCGCGGTACGTGCTGGACAGCCTCACGCTGCTGGGGCCCACGGCGCTGTTCGCGGCCTTCACGGGTGTGCTGCTTTTTGCCAGCAGCCTGGTGGCCGGCTGGGCCGAGAACTGGTTCGTGCTGCACCGGCTGGACAGCGCCATCGCCTGGAACCCGCGCATCGTGGCCCGCCTGGGCACGGCACGCGCACAGCGCTGGGCGCGCTGGTGGCGGGCCAACATCTCGGGGCTGGCGGCCAACATCAGCCTGGGCCTGATGCTGGGGCTGGTGCCGGCGCTGCTGGGCTTTTTCGGCGTGCCCATCGACGTGCGCCACGTCACGCTGGCCAGCGGGCAGCTCGGCGCCGCACTGGGCGCCTTGGGCTGGGGCATCCTTGCGCAGGGTGCTTTCTGGTGGTGCGTGGCCGGCATTGCGGTCACCGGCGTGCTCAACCTGACGGTGAGTTTCACGCTGGCCTTCCGCGTGGCCCTGCGCTCGCGCGGAGTGCGCCTGCAAGACCGCCGCCGCATCGGCACGGCGCTGTGGCGCCGGCTGCGCATGCAGCCGATGAGCTTCTTCAGGCCACCGCCCGACACCGGCGCGCCGGCTGGCCCGGCCGGGCATTGAACCCGGCGCGGTCGCGCGCTAGGCCTTGGGCGGCGGGTCGTCGCCAGGCGGCGCTTCGGGCGGTTCTTCGCGCCGACGGCCCGAGAACATCGTCCACCAGACGGCGAAAATCAGCACGGCCAGCGCGGCCAGGGCTTCAAGGATCAAGAGCCACATCGGGTCAGTCGTTCCAGCTTCAGGTGGCCACGGCGATGCGGTCGCGGCCCTGGGCCTTGGCGTCCTGCAACGCACGTTCGGCGCGCTCCAGGGTCTGCGCCACCGCCTCGCCGGCGTGGTGTTCGGCCAGGCCGCAGCTCATGGTGACGGCCACCGCGGTGTTGCCGTGCAGGATGCGCAGCGCGCCCACTTTCTGGCGCAGGCGCTCGAGGCCGCCGCGGGCCAGCGCTGCGCGCGTGTCGCCCAGCATCAGCACGAAGTCGTCGCTCTCCCAGCGGCTGAGCATGTCGGAGACGCGCACGTGGCGCAGCGCTTCCTGGGCCACGGCGCGCATCACGGCGTCACCGACGCCATAGCCGTGGGCTTCGTTGACGGGTTTGAAGCCGTCGATGTCCAGCACCGCGAGGCAAAAGCTCTGGCCGCTGCGGATGCAACGCTGGTGCTCCTGGTCGATGAGCTCTTGCATGTGGCGGCGGTTGATGAGGCCGGTGAGTTCGTCGCGCGTGGTGTGTTCACGCAGGTTGGACAGCGCCTGCGCGAGCTCGGCGCGCTGCTGGCGCGCGCGCTGGCGCAGCCGCGACAGGCGCGTGGCCAGCAGCGAGACCCCCGGCACCATGGTGGCCACCAGCAGGAAGTGCCCGAGCTCGATGCGCCAGGGGTAGGCCGCCGGCTGCACGGCGGCAAGCACTGCCATCACGGCACCGAAAAGCAGCACCGCGTAGGCACTGACCCAGCGCATCTGCCGCGGCGAGGCGATGAACATGCCGAACATCAGCACCACCATCACCATCGGGAAGACCGCGCCGCGCCCGGCACCCAGCAGCGCGTAGGCCACGGCACCGCTGGCCAGCGCAAACACCATTTGCGGCACGGTGAGCGAAGGCTCGGCCCAACGGCGTGAATAGCCGCTGCGGATGAGCACAAAAAACCCGAGCATGCCGACCAGCGTGGCGCCCGACCACCACAGGACCGGGCCCAGGGGCGCCACCCCGGCCCACACGAAGTAGTTCATGGCGGCCACGCCCGCGGCCAGCAAGAGCAGCGCCAGCCCGGCCTGGGCCAGGCGGGTGCGTTGGCTGGGGTCGGTGCCCAGCAGCAGGTCGAGCAGGCGCGTCATCAAGGGCTGAGGGTAGCGCACTCGCCTGGGGCGGCCGGCTCAGCGTGTGCGCACCAGGTGCGTGAGCGGCAAAGCCGCGCCGGCTTTCACCTCGCCGAGGCTGAAGCTGGTCTGCAGGTCTTTCACGTGCGGCAGCTTGAAGAGCGTCTGCATGGCCCAGCGCGAGAAGGCGTCGAGGTCGGTGGCCATCACGTGCAGCTCGAAGGTGCCGGTGCCGCTGATGTAGTGGCAGGCCACCACCTCGGGCAGCTCGCGGATGGCGGCTTCCAGCGCCTGCGTGGCCATGGCGTTGTGGCGCTCGGCGTCCACGCGCACGAAGGCCAGCACGCCCAGGCCGATCTTGCGGCGGTCGATCTCGGCCCGGTAGCCGGTGATGTAGCCCTGCTCTTCCAGCCACTTCACACGCCGCCAGGTGGGCGCGGCGCTGAGGCCGATGCGCGCGGCCAGCTCGGTGTTGGACAGCCGCGCTTCGGCCTGCAGCTCGCGCAGGATGGCGACGTCGTAGCGGTCGAGCGCGCGGGTGCCGTCGGCTTCGGCCGGCTCAGGCAGCGGCGCAGCGGCCGGCGCGGGCACACCGACTGAGGTTTTCCCTGATTTCGCCCGGCTGGGCATGATTTGCTTTTTGGTCGGCATTTTTGAGCAAGTTCCTTTCTTGCAGCATGCCTGAGCGGGCATCAAAAGAAAAGACATGCCAGGCGCGTTTACCTACACTGCGGCACGCGTCTTGCGGGCCGTTGTGGCATCCGCGTTCGCCCCGCAGCACCGAGGAGCCCGCCGCATGAATGCCCCCTTGCCCGAACACATCCGCAAGGCGCTCGAGTCCGTCACGCTCGACGACAAGTACAGCCTGTCCAGCGGCCGTGCCTTCATGAGCGGCGTGCAGGCCCTGGTGCGCCTGCCCATGCTGCAGCGCGAGCGCGACGAACGCGCCGGCCTGAACACCGCCGGCTTCATCAGCGGGTACCGTGGAAGCCCCCTCGGGGGCTATGACCAGGCGCTGTGGGCCGCCAAGAAGCACCTGGCGGCCAAGCACGTGGTCTTCCAACCGGGTGTGAACGAAGAACTCGGCGCCACCGCGGTGTGGGGCACGCAGCAGCTCGACCTGTGGCCGCAGAGCAAGAAGTACGACGGCGTCTTCGGCATCTGGTACGGCAAGGGCCCGGGCGTGGACCGCTGCTCCGACGTCTTCAAGCACGCCAACATGGCCGGCACTTCCAAACACGGCGGCGTGATCGCGATTGCCGCCGACGACCACGTCAGCAAGAGCAGCACCGCGCCGCACCAGAGCGACCACATCTTCAAGGCCTGCGGCCTGCCGGTGTTCTTCCCGTCTGACGTGCAGGGCATCCTCGACATGGGCCTGCACGCCATCGCCATGAGCCGCTTCAGCGGCGTGTGGAGCGGCATGAAGACCATCCAGGAGGTGGTGGAGTCTTCGTCTTCCGTGGTGGTGGACCCCGATCGCGTGAAGATCGTGATGCCCGAAGACTTCGTCATGCCGCCCGGCGGCCTGCACGTGCGCTGGCCCGACGCCCCGCTGGAGCAGGAAGCGCGGCTGATGGACTACAAGTGGTACGCGGCCCTGGCCTACGTTCGCGCCAACAAGTTGAACCACAACGTCATCGCCACGTCGCAAGACCGCTTCGGCGTCATCGCCAGTGGCAAGGCCTTCAACGACACGCGCCAAGCACTCGCCGACCTGGGCCTGGACGACGCCACCTGCCAGGCCATCGGCCTGCGCCTGCACAAGGTGAACGTGGTGTGGCCGCTGGAAGCCAGCATCACGCGCGATTTCGCCACCGGGCTGCAGGAGATCCTGGTCGTTGAAGAAAAGCGCCAGGTCATCGAGTACCAGCTCAAGGAAGAGCTCTACAACTGGCGCCCCGACGTGCGCCCCAACGTGCTGGGCAAGTTCGACGAGCCCGAGGGCAACAGCGAAGGCGGCGAATGGAGCCGCCCCAACCCCAGCGACAACTGGCTGCTGCGCGCCAAGGGCGACCTGACGCCGGCCATCATCGCCAAGGCGATTGCCAAACGCTTGAAGAAGATGGGCGTGCCGGCCGACATCGCCGCGCGCATGGACGAGCGCCTGGCCACCATCGCCGCGCGTGAAACACAGCTCGCAGCGATGAAGGCCGACACCGGCGAGCGTGCGCCCTGGTTCTGCAGCGGCTGCCCGCACAACACCAGCACGCGCGTGCCCGAAGGCAGCCGCGCGCTGGCCGGCATCGGTTGCCACTACATGGCGACCTGGATGGACCGCAGCACCGAAACCTTCAGCCAGATGGGCGGCGAAGGCGTCACCTGGACGGGCCAGGCGCCCTTCAGCACCGACGCGCACGTCTTCGCCAACCTGGGCGACGGCACCTACTTCCACAGCGGCATCCTCGCCATCCGGCAGAGCATCGCCAGCGGCGTGAACATCACCTACAAGGTGCTCTACAACGACGCCGTGGCCATGACGGGCGGCCAGCAGGTGGGCGAACGCGCCGAAGGCCACACGGTGCTGCAGATCCAGAAGAGCCTGCTCAGCGAAGGCGTGAAGAAGCTGGTGATCGTGACCGACGAGCCGGGCAAGTACGAGGGCGTGGCACTCGAAGCAGGCGTCACCGTGCACCACCGCGACCGGCTCGACGACATCCAACGCGAGTTCCGCGAGATCCCCGGCACCACGGCCATCATCTACGACCAGA
Organism: beta proteobacterium AAP65; assembly: GCA_001295865.1. Taxonomy (GTDB): domain Bacteria; phylum Pseudomonadota; class Gammaproteobacteria; order Burkholderiales; family Burkholderiaceae_C; genus Rubrivivax. Next base: position 14,503 of record LJHW01000046.1, on the reverse strand, counting down.
CCTGCGCCACCGAGAAGCGCCGCCGCCGCAAGCGCGGCAAGCTGGCCGACCCCGAAAAGCGGGTCGTCATCAACGAGCTGGTGTGCGAAGGCTGCGGCGATTGCAGCGTGCAGAGCAACTGCCTGAGTGTGGAGCCGGTGGAAACCGAGTTCGGCCGCAAGCGCCGCATCAACCAGAACAGCTGCAACAAGGACTTTTCCTGCGTGAAGGGCTTCTGCCCGAGCTTCGTCACGGTGGAAGGCGGGCAGCTGAAGAAGGCCAAAAAAGAGAAGAAGGGCGACCTCTCGGCGCTGCCGCCGCTGCCCGAGCCGGTGCTGCCGGCGGCCGAAATGGCCTGGGGCATCGTGGTGGGCGGCGTGGGTGGCACGGGTGTCATCACCATCGGCAGCCTGCTGGGCATGGCCGCGCACCTGGAAGGCAAGGGCGTGGTCACGCAAGACGCCGGCGGCCTGGCGCAGAAGGGCGGCGCCACCTGGAGCCACATCCAGATCGCCAACCGGCCCGAGGTCATCTTCACCACCAAGGTCGACACCGCCAAGGCCGACCTCGTGATCGCCTGCGACAGCATCGTCGGCGCCGCGAAGTACACGCTGGCGGTGATGCAGCAGGGCCGCACCTTCGTGGCCCTGAACACGCACGGCACGCCCACCGCGAGCTTCGTGAAAAACGCCGACTGGCAGTTCCCGGGCGGCGCCTGCGAGGCCGCGGTGCGTGCCAGCGTGGGCGATGCGCTGGTGGGTGCTTTCGACGCCGAGGTGGTGGCCGTGCAGCTGCTGGGCGACAGCATCTACACCAACCCGCTGATGATGGGCTACGCCTGGCAACAGGGCCGCATTCCGCTGAGCCATGCCGCGCTGATGCGCGCCATTGAGCTCAACAACGTGCAGATCGACAACAACAAGGCCGCCTTCGAGTGGGGCCGGCGTTGCGCGCACGACCTCGCCGCGGTGCAGGCGCTCTTCAAGGCCCAGCAGGTCATCCAGTTCGTCAAGAAGCCGGGCCTGGACGAGATGCTGAAGACGCGCGTCGACTTCCTCACCGGCTACCAGGACGCCGCCTACGCCGCAACCTACAGCGCCTTCGTCGAGAAGGTGCGCGCGGCTGAAGCCCCGCTGGGCGGCGGCACGGCGCTGAGCGAAGCCGTGGCGCGCTACCTCTTCAAGCTGATGGCCTACAAGGACGAGTACGAAGTCGCCCGCCTGCACACCGACCCGGCCTTCACCACGAAGGTGGCCGAGATGTTCGAAGGCGACTACAAGCTGGTGCACCACCTCGCGCCGCCCGGCATCGCCAAGACGAATGCGCGCGGTGAACTGGTGAAGCAGCCCTTCGGCCCGTGGATGCGCAGCGCCTTCGGGCTGCTGGCGAAGATGAAGGGGCTGCGTGGCGGGGCACTCGATCTGTTCGGCCGCACCGAAGAGCGCCGCATGGAACGCGCGCTGATCAGCGAGTACCGCGCCTGCATCGAAGAATTGCTGAAGACGCTGAATGCCGGCAACCGCACACTGGCGGTGGAGATCGCGCGCATCCCTGAAGAAATCCGCGGCTACGGCCACGTCAAGGCCCGCCACCTGGCCACGGCGCGGCCGAAGTGGGAAACGCTGATGAAACGCTGGCGTGCGGGTGAGCTGAAGCAGGCCGCATGAGGTGGGCCCCGGTGCTGGCAGCCGCCAGCGCCGCTGAACAGCCCGGGCAGGCCGCGGGCCGCGTGTCCTTCTTCGTGGACGGCGCTCGTGTGGGCACCGTCGCTCGGGCGCATCTGCCCGCCCTGCGCGCCTGGCCGCAGTGGCTGCTTGTGGAGACCGAAGCGGTCACGCTGACGGCCGCCGCCAGCGAGCGTGACGCAGCGCTGGCCGAGGTGCACGCCGCGCTGCGCGCGCTGGGCTGCATCCGCGCTTGGCGCGATGAGCCCTTTCCTCTCTTCGATCCCGAGACCGGCGCCGTGCTGGCAACGATGGAACGCGCCGCCGCGCGTTTCTGGGGCAGCCTGACACTGGGCGCGCACGCCAACGGTTATGTCGCCGATGCCCAGGGTCGCCCCACGCACCTGTGGATCGCCCAGCGCGCCTTCGACAAGGCCACCGACCCGGGTCTCTACGACAACCTCATCGGCGGCGGTGTGCCCACGGGCCAGACGCCGCTGCAAGCCCTGCAGCGCGAGGGCTGGGAAGAAGCCGGCCTGAACGCCGCGCAGATGGCCGGCGTGCAGGCCAGCGCCGTGCTGCGCCTGCACCGCGACGTGCCCGAGGGCCGGCAGTTCGAAGACCTGCACGCCTACGATCTGGCACTGCCCGCTGGCCTGCGGCCGCAGAACCAGGACGGCGAGGTCGCTGGCTTCCACCTGCTGCCGGTGGACGAAGCGATGGCGCTGGCAGCGGGCACTTCGCCGCGCGGCCGCATGACGCTGGATGCAGCGCTCGTGACACTCGCCTTCGCGCTCCGACACGGCCTGCTGCCGGCTGCCGAGCACGCCGCGCTGGCTTCAGCAACGACAGCGGCCGGGTTCATGCGCGCAGTCTGACGCCATCAAACGGCTTGAACGGCCGCCACGACCGCCCCCGGGACACTTCCGTCCCATGAACACCATCCTGCCCTCCCAGCGCTACACCGGCGTGGCCATCGGCCTGCACTGGCTGCTGGCCCTGATGATCACCGGCGCCTTCGCCGTCGGCCTGTACATGGTCGACCTGCCGTTTTCGCCGCAACGCCTGAAGCTCTACAACTGGCACAAGTGGGCCGGCGTGCTCATCCTCACGCTCTCGGCCGCCCGCCTGCTGTGGCGCCTGACACACCGCCCGCCGGCCGACCTGCCCATGCCCGCCTGGCAGGCACGCGCCGCGCATGCCGCCCACATCGCGCTGTACGTGCTGTTTTTCGCCGTGCCGCTCTCGGGCTGGGCCTACAGCTCGGCCGCGGGCTTCCCCATCGTGCTCTTCGGCGTGCTGCCGCTGCCCGATTTCGTGCCCGTCAGCCGCGAGCTGGCCGACACCATCAAGCCTTTCCACGGCTGGCTGGCCAAGGGCCTGGCCGCCATCGTCGTGCTGCACGTGGCCGGCGCGCTGAAGCACCACTTCGTCGACCGCGACGGCCTCTTGAAGCGCATGCAGCCCGGGCGCACCTGAGCGCCCCACAGCAAGCCTGGACTGAACTGATGAACAAGGAACACACCATGTCCTCCCGCCTCCTCCTCGGCCTGACCCTGGCCGTCGCCCTGTTCGGCGCCGCCGTGCAGCCCGCCCTGGCACAAGCCAAACCCGCCGTGCTGCAAGCCGCCGGCAGCGAGATCGCCTTCACCACGCGCCAGATGGGCGTGCCGGTGGAGGGCAAGTTCAGCAAATTCACGGCCCAGGTCACGCTCGACCCCAAGAAGCCCGAAACCGGCACCGTGGCCTTCACCATCGACACCGGCAGCGCCCGATTCGGCAGCGCCGAGCTCGACGCCGAGGTGCCCAAGGCCGCCTGGCTCAACGTGGCCAAGTTCCCGCAGGCCAGCTTCCAAAGCACGGGCATCAAGGCGGCCGGCACTGGCAAGTTCGAGGTGGCGGGCAGGCTCACCATCAAGGGCGCCACGCAGAACGTTGTCGTGCCGGTGCAGGTGGCGCAGGCGGCGGGCACCAGCACCGCCACCGGCAACTTCACCATCAAGCGCCTGGCCTTCAAGGTCGGCGATGGCGACTGGAACGACACCTCGCTGCTCGCCGACGACGTGCAGATCCGATTCAAGCTGCAGCTCACCGGCCTGGCGCCGCTGTGAACCGCCGACCTTTCCAACCCTCACCCCCAACCCTTCCGGAGAACCCCATGAAGAAGTTCATCACCGTGGCCGCGGCTGCCGCCCTGCTGGCCGGTTTCGGCGCCAGCGCCCAGGCCCAGACCGCCACCTACACGCTCGACCCCACGCACACCTTCGTGACCTGGGAAGCGCTGCACTTCGGCACCAGCACCAACCGCGGCCGCTTCGACAAGAAGGAAGGCAAGATCGAGATCGACCGCGCCGCCAAGACGGGCAGGGTCGACATCACCATCGACATGGCCAGCATCAGCACCGGCGTGGCGCCCTTCGACAGCCACCTCAAGGGCAAGGACTTCTTCGATGTCGCCACGCACCCGACCGCCCGCTTCCAGGCCAGCGGCTTCAGCTTCGACGGCAGCAAGGTCACGGGCGTGAAGGGCACCCTCACGATGTTCGGCAAGACCCAGCCGGTGGAACTGAAGGGCTCGCGCTTCAACTGCTACGAAAACCCCTTCTTCAAGCGTGAGGTCTGCGGCGGCGACTTCGAAACCACCATCCAGCGCAGCCAGTGGGGCAGCACCTACGGCCTGCCCGGCATCCCCGACAACATCCGCCTGCTGATCCAGGTGGAAGCCGTCAAGCAATAAGCTTTTCCAGCCAGCGGCCCTGATGCACTTCAGGGCCGGTTCTCGGGCAGCATGCGGGCATGAACATCCCCGCATCGCTGCCCGTCTTGTTTTTCGGCGCCCTGCTCGCGCTGGCACCGCCGGCCCAGGCCCAGCCGCGCAGCTACACGCTCGACCGCGACCACAGCTGGGTGCACTTCGAGGTGCTGCACTTCGGCACCAGCACCATCCGCGGGCGCATCGGGCCCATCGAGGGCAGCGTCACGCTCGACACAACAGCCGGCACCGGCGAAGTGGGCCTCACCATCCCCACGGCCACGGTCGACACCGGGCTGGCCGTCTTCAACAGCCGGCTGCGGCAAGACGACCTGCTGGCCAGCACCGCGCACCCGGTGGCCTACTACGTGGCGCGGCGTTTCACCTTCGACGGACCGCGTGTGCTGGCCCTGCGCGGCGAGTTCACCTGGCGCGGCGTGAGCCAGCCGCTGGAGCTTCGGGCCCAGCGCTACGCCTGCCGTGAGGCCGTGCACGAAGGCGCGCGCGTGGAGGTGTGCGGCGGTGACTTCGAAGGCGAGGTCTCGCGCAGCGAACACGGTGCCACCTTCGGGCTGCCCCTGGTCGGCGACCGGGTGCGCCTGCTGGTGCAGGTGGAAGGCCGGCGCCTGTTGCCTTGATCGGCTGGCACCATTGGTGCGCACGAAGTCAAAACAGCTGCACCCTGGCTCGCGACAGACTGGCCGTCGCGCCAGCGCCCGTGCCCGGGTAAGACCGACTTGTGTCCCCGCAAACCCGCGGGCCATAGTGCGCCGTTGTCCTCTGGGCCCCCGGGCCTGCCCTTCCCTGAATCGCCCCTCATTGGAGATAAGACCATGACCGAAGCCAAGAAGCCGGCCCCGCGCCGCAGTTTCCTGAAGTCCACCGCTGCAGGTGCCGTCGGCGTTGGCGCGCTGGCCACGCCGATGGTGTCCTCGGCCCAGACCGTCTCCTTCCGCTTCCAGAGCACCTGGCCCGCGAAGGACATCTTCCACGAGTACGCCACCGACTTCGCCAAGAAGGTCAACGACATGGCGGGCAACCGCCTGAAGATCGAAGTGCTGCCTTCGGGCTCGGTGGTGCCGGCCTTCCAGCTGCTGGACGCGGTGAACAAGGGCACGCTCGACGGCGGGCACGGCGTGGTGGCCTACCACTACGGCAAGAACAACGCCTTGGCGCTGTGGGGCTCGGGCCCGGCTTTCGGCATGGACCCCAACATGGTCCTGGCCTGGCACTACTACGGCGGTGGCGAGGCCCTGCTGAAGGAGATCTACAAGTCCTTGAACATCGACGTGGTGTCCTTCCTCTACGGCCCCATGCCCACGCAGCCGCTGGGCTGGTTCAAGAAGCCGGTGCGCAGCGTGGCCGACATGAAGGGCCTGAAGTTCCGTACCGTGGGCCTGGCGGTCGACGTGTTCAAGGAACTGGGCACTGCCGTGAACCCGCTGCCCGGCGGTGAGATCGTGCCCGCGCTCGACCGCGGCCTGATCGACGCGGCCGAGTTCAACAACGCCAGCTCCGACAAGCTGCTGGGCTTCCCCGACGTGGTGAAGAACTGCATGCTGCAGAGCTTCCACCAGAGCGGCGAGCAGTTCGAGATCCTGTTCAACAAGACCAAGTACGACGCACTGCCCGCCGAGCTGAAGGCCGTCATCGACTACTCGGTGCAGGCCGCCAGCGCCGACATGTCGTGGAAGGCCATCCAGCGCAACAGCCAGGACTACATCGAGCTGAAGAAGGCCAAGGTCAACTTCTACAAGACGCCCGATCCCATCCTGCGCGCCCAGCTGGCCGCCTGGGACAAGGTCACCGCCGCCAAGGCGGGTGAGAACCCGCTGTTCAAGAAGATCCTCGACTCGCAGCGCGCTTTCGCCGAGCGCGCCGGTTCGTGGCAGAACGACTACACGGTCGACTTCAAGATGGCCTGGAACCACTACTTCCGCGCCGCCAAGAAGGCCTGAGCCTCCACGCGCTCCGCCCGCCCGGGGCCACCGTTGCCAAAAGGCCGGTGGCCCTTTTTCCTGGGCGAGAATCCTTGGTTCCCGTCTGTGTATCCCCGGAGATTGCCGCGATGCAAAGCCTCTTGCTCCTGGTGGACCGTGTGTCCACCTGGCTCGGCCAGCTTTTCGCCTGGTTGATCGTCAGCCTGACGCTGATGATCAGCTGGGAAGTGTTCTCGCGCTATGTGCTGAACGACCCGCACGACTGGGCGCTGGACGTCCAGATCATGATGTACGGCACCCTCTTCATGATGGCCGGCGCCTACACGCTCAGCAAGAACGGCCACGTGCGCGGCGACGTGCTCTACGGCTTCTTCCGGCCGCGCACGCAGGCCACGCTCGACCTCATCCTGTATTTCATTTTCTTTATGCCCGGCGTGGTGGCGCTCACCTACGCCGGCTGGATCTTCGCCAACGAGTCGCTGGCCATCCGCGAAAGCACCTTCAGCGCCACGCCGCTGCCGCTGTACCCCTTCAAGTTCGGCATCCCGATCGCGGGCGGCATGCTGCTGCTGCAGGGCATCGTCGAGATGGTGCGCTGCGTCGCCTGCCTGCGCGACGGCGCATGGCCCTCGCGTGAGCAAGACGTCGAAGAGGTCGATGTCGACAAGCTCAAGGCCATGGTGCACGTGAAAGACGAAGACATCGCGCAGCTCGACAAGTTCGTGGTCCGCCAGGAGGCCGCCAAGTGAAGATCCGCAAGGAACTCTGGTTCGGCTTCATCATCATGGGGCTGATCATCGCGGGCACCGCGGTGATGCTGCTCTCGGCCGACAAGATCACCAACGGCCACCTCGGCCTGATGATGCTGGGTCTGGTCGTCGTGGCCATCATGCTGGGCTTCCCCACGGCTTTCACGCTGATGGGCATGGGCATGATCTTCACGTGGATCGCCTACGAGGAGAACACCGAGAAGACGCTCACGCTGATGGTGCAGAGCGCCTTCAAGGTGATGGGCAACGACGTGCTCATCTCGATCCCGCTGTTCGTGTTCATGGGCTACCTCGTTGAACGCGCCAACCTGATCGAGAAGCTCTTCAAGAGCCTGCACCTGGCGCTGGCCCGTCTGCCCGGCAGCCTGGCCGTGGCCACGCTTTTCACCTGCGCGGTGTTCGCCACGGCCACGGGCATCGTGGGCGCGGTGGTCACGCTGATGGGCTTGCTGGCACTGCCACAGATGCTGCGCGGCGGTTATGACGTGCGCGTCTCGGCCGGCGCCATCACCGCCGGTGGCTGCCTGGGCATCCTGATTCCGCCCAGCGTGATGCTCATCGTCTACGGCGCCACCGCCGGTGTCTCGGTGGTGCAGCTCTACGCCGGGGCGTTTTTCCCCGGCCTCATGCTGGCCGGGCTGTATGTGGGTTACGTGGTCATCCTGGCCAAGCTGAAGCCAGCCCTGATGCCGCCACTGTCGGCCGCCGAGCGCTTCGTCCCGCTGCCGCCCATGACCGAGCCCATCTCGCAGCACATCGGCAACAACGCGCTGCCAGCGCTGCTGCGGGCCCTGAAGGGCCACCGCAACATCGCCGTGCCCACAGGCTACATCGTCAAGCAGCTCTTCATCGCGCTGCTGCCAGCCCTGGTGTTCACGGCGGCAGCGGCCTGGAGCTGGCACAGCAACACCGCACCGCCGAGCGCCGAGGCGCAGGCCGACATGGCCCGCAGTGACGCCACCGCCGCGGCCGACGGCGGGCTGCAGTCTCCTTCGGGCGGCCTGGCCGAGCCGGCCGCCGAGCCGGGCGCCGAAAGTGGTGGCCTGCAAGAACCCCCGGCCGAAAACCCGGGCGATCTGAAAGAGCCCCCGGCCGAAGGCAGTGGCGACTTGAAAGAACCACCCGCGGAAGAAGGCACGCAAGAGCCGCCGCCGGTCTCGGGGGTGCAAGAACCGCCGGGTGCGCAGGGCGTGCAAGAGCCGCCCGGCGCGGCTGAAGCGGGCCCCGCCGCCAGCGCCGAACGCACACCCGCCACGCGCGGCTGGTACATCGGCACCGGCGTCGGCGCGGTGGCGCTGCTGGCGTTCTACGCGCTGCTGAGCTTCCAGCGCCTGGAGATCTTCAAGATGCTGCTGAGCAGCTTCTTCCCGCTGCTGATCCTCATCCTGGCGGTGCTGGGCAGCATCGTGATGGGCCTGGCCACGCCCACGGAGGCGGCCGCGGTGGGGGCCCTGGGCGGTTTTTTGCTGGCCGTGGCCTACCGCCAGTTCAACATGACGGTGTTGAAGGAGAGCGTCTTTCTCACCGCCAAGACCAGCGCCATGGTGTGCTGGCTCTTCGTGGGCAGCGCCATCTTCTCGGCCGCGTTTGCGCTGCTGGGCGGGCAGGAACTGGTCGAGAACTGGGTCATGTCGATGAACCTGACGCAGACCGAGTTCCTCATCCTCAGCCAGGTCATCATCTTCGTGCTCGGCTGGCCGCTGGAGTGGACCGAGATCATCGTGATCTTCATGCCCATCTTCATCCCGCTGCTCGACAACTTCGGGGTCGACCCGCTGTTCTTCGGCCTGCTGGTGGCGCTGAACCTGCAGACCGCCTTCCTGAGCCCGCCGGTGGCGATGGCGGCCTTCTACCTGAAGGGCGTGAGCCCGCCGCACGTCACCTTGAACCAGATCTTCGCGGGCATGCTGCCCTTCATGGGCATCCAGGTCATCGCGATCGTGCTGCTCTACAACTTCCCGGCCATCGGGCTGTGGCTGCCGCAGGTGCTGTACAAGTAAAGGGTGGGGCCCTCGAGCCCCGCCTCAGAAAAACAAAGGGGCCGCGTCTGCGGCCCCTTTTTTATCGGGCAGTGCCCGTCAGCGCGCGAAGCTGCGACCGAAGGCAAACACCGAGTTCGGCGCCGTGGTGCGCGGCGGCTTCACCACCGGCGGCGTGGCGATCGTGCGGCGCACGGGCTTGACTTCCACCGTGGCGCCCTGGGCCTTCTGCTCGTCCACCAGGCCCTGCAGCGTGATGGTGGCCATGTGCTGCAACATCGTGGCGTTCAGGCGCTGCCACAGCGCTTGGCTCAGGCCGTCGGCGGCGGCTTCGGCCTCGGTGTTTTCCAGCGGGTCGTCGACGGCCGTGACGATGTCGGCCACGGTGATCTCGCCGGCCGGGCGGCCCAGCGTGTAACCGCCGCCGGGGCCGCGGGTGCTCTCGACAATGCCATCACGCCGCAGCCGGCTGAACAGCTGCTCCAGGTAAGACAGCGACACCTGCTGGCGTGCGCTGATCGTGGCCAGCGCCACGGGGCCAGCGGCCTCCCGCAGGGCGAGGTCGATGAGAGCGTTGACGGCAAAACGGCCTTTGGTGCTCATGCGCATGCTGAATCTCCTTGCAGTGAACGTCGTCCATCGACGCACCCAAGCAATGTAGGGACATGCCATGCCTCCGTAAATTCGAACTTTAGACAAAATCAGTTCGATAAACTCGAAGAATGAACTTCAAGCACCTGCACTACTTCTGGGTCACGGCCAAGGCCGGCGGCATCGTGAAGGCCAGCGAACAGCTGCACCTCACGCCGCAGACGCTGTCTGGGCAGATCAAGCTGCTGGAAGAACGCCTGGGCCGCCAGCTCTTCCGCAAGGCCGGCCGCAAGCTCGAGCTCACAGACGACGGCCGCATCGCGCTGCGTTACGCCGACGAGATCTTCGCCCTCGGCCACGAACTTGAAAACGAGCTGCGCGCGCAGCGCAGCGCTGGCAAGCCGGTGCAGGATTTCCGCGTCGGCATCACCGATGCGCTGGCCAAGACCGTGGCCTACCGCCTGCTGGAGCCGGCCTTGCACCTGGCCGACCCGGTGCGCCTGGTCTGCGTAGAGGGCCAGTTCAACGACCTGATGGCGCAACTGGCGCTGCACAAGCTCGACCTCGTCATCACCGACGAGCCGCTCACCAGCCGCTTGAGCGTGAAGGCCTTCAACCACCCGCTGGGCTCGTCGGCCATGTCCTTCTACGCATCGCCGGGGCTGCGCGCCACGCTGCAGGGGCCGTTTCCGGCCTGCCTGAACGACGCGCCCATGCTCGTGCCCGGCGGCACGTCGTCGGTGCGGCCGCAGTTCGAGGCCTGGCTCACGCGCCACGAGCTGCACCCGCGTGTGGTCGGCGAATTCAACGACGGCGCGCTGATGAAGGCTTTCGGCCGTGAAGGCGGCGGCGTCTTCCTGTCGCCCAGCGTCTGCGAGGACGAAACCTCGGGCCAGTACGGCGTGGAGATCATCGGCCGCACCAGCGAGATCAGCGAACACTTCTTCGCCGTCTCGGCCGAGCGGCGCATCACGCACCCGGCGGTGGCGGCCATCACCAACGCCGCGCGGGTCGAGCTTTTCACCTAAAGCACAGGGCCTTCAGCTGACCAGCGGGTGCAAGCGGCCCGGAGACCGCCTGCGCCGCCGCTATCCTCGCCGCCGTGCAAGACACCCCGCTGCTGCTGCAACTGACTGGCGCCCCCTGCGCAACCACCGCGCCAGGTGCCCGTGCGCTGCCGCTGGCGGCCACCGATGCCTTGCTGCTGGCCTGGCTGGCTCTGGAGGGCCCCACCTCGCGCGAGCGCCTGGCCGCGCTGCTGTGGCCCGGCAGCGAAGCCGAAGCCGCGCGCAACGCCATGCGCCAAAGGCTCTTCCGCCTGCGCAAGCAGCTCGGCCGCGACGCCGCCGTCGGCACCGCCACGCTCGGCCTGGCACCCGGCGTGCAACACGATCTGGACCGGACCACCGGCCTGCTGGGCGACCTGCGCCTGCCCGAGGCGCCCGAGATCGACACCTGGCTCGAGGGCCGCCGCGCGGCCCGGCGTGCCGCTGCCCGCCAAGGCGAAGAAGCGCGCATCGAAGCGCTGGAAGCCGCCGGCGACGTGGCCGCCGCGCTGCCGCTGGCGCTGGCGCTGCTGGAACGCGACCCGCTTTCTGAAGACGCGCACCGCCGCGTGATGCGCCTGCACTACCTGCGCGGCGACCGCGCCGCCGCGCTGCTGGCCTTCGACCGCTGCGAGCAGATGCTCAAGCACGAGGTGGGCGCCGCGCCGGCGGCGGCCACGCTGGCGCTGCTGGCCACCATCGAACAATCGGGCACGGTGGCGCACAGCGAACGCGTGCGCAGCGCGCCGCCGGCGGCCGTGCTGCGCCCGCCGCGCCTGGTGGGGCGCGACAGCGAACTCGCCGCGCTGCAACGCGGGCTGGGTGCCGGTGAAGTGGTGGTGGTGATCGGCGAAGCCGGCATGGGCAAATCGCGCCTGCTGCAGGCCCTGGCCGGCGTGCGGCCGGGCGTGCTGCACAGCAGCGGCCGGCCCGGCGACGCGCTGGTGCCCTATGCCACGCTGGCGCGGGCCCTGCGCCAGGTGCTCGACCGCGACCCCGCCGCCGCCGACCCCGCTTTGCGCCGCGCCCTGGCGCCGCTGCTGCCCGAGCTGCTCGAAGCCGCCGAGCCGCTGCCGCCCACACACCAACCGCTGGCGCAGCCGGTGCTGGCACTGCTGCAGCGCGCTCGCCGCAGCATCGACACGCTGGCCTTGGACGACCTGCACTTCGCCGACGAAGCCACGCTCGAACTGCTGCAAGGCCTGGTGGCCGCCCCGCGCGACCTTGTTGCCGCGCGGGGTGACAGCCTGCCGCGCTGCTGCCTGGGCCTGCGCCCGGCGGCCCCGGGCACGCCGCTGTCGGGTTTGCTGCTGGCGTTGGCCGCGGCCGGGCCGCACACACGGCTGCCGCTGCAGCCGCTGTCGGAAGCGGCCATGGCCGAGTTCGTCGATTCACTGGCCCTGCCCGGCGTCAGCGGGGCGGCGCTGGCGCCGGTGCTGTGCCAGCGCACCGGCGGCAACCCGCTCTTTGCACTGGAAACCCTCAAGCTGGCCTGGAGCGACGGCAGCCTCGGCACGCTGGCCGTGCCCGGCGTGGCCGAGCAGCTGCCGCGGCCCGACACGCTGGCGCAGCTGATCGGCCAGCAGCTGGCGCGCCTGTCGGCCCCGGCGCTGCAGCTGGCGCGTGTGGCGGCGGTGGCCGGTGTCGACTTCAACATCGCCCTGGCCGCCCACCTGCTGGGCCGCAGCGTGCTGGACCTCGCCGACCCCTGGGCCGAACTGGAAGCGCAACAGGTGCTGCGTGGCGAATCCTTCGCCCACGACCTCGTGCACGACGCCGTGCTGCAAGGCCTGCCGGAAGTCATCGCCCGCCACCTGCACGGCCAGACCGCCGCCTGGCTGGAGACGCAGAGCAGCGAAGCCCATGCCGACCCGGCACGCGTGGCCGCCCATTGGGAAGCCGCCGGCCAGCGCGCCCGCGCCCTGCCGGCGCTGCGTGCGGCGGCCGAGCTGGCGCACCGTTCGCTGCGTGAAAACGAACGCATCGGCTTCCTGCTGCGCGCCGCCGACATCGCCGAAGCCGCCGAGCGTCCGGACGAAGCTTTCGACCTGCTGCGCGACGCCATCGAAGGCCACATGAACACCCTGCGCCAGGCCGACGGCCTGCCGTTGCTCGGCCGCCTGCAGGCCCTGGCCCGCACGCCGCTGCAAGCTGCGCTGGCCGCTGGCGACCGCGCCTGGTACAGCGCCGTGCTCGGCGACTTCGACACCGCCATCGAACAGGGCAGCGCCGCGCTGGCGCTGGCCGAGCCCCTGGGCAACGCGGCCTTGCTGACGCTGCTGCGCCAGCGCCTGGGCACGGCGCTCAGCCTCACCGGGCGCTTCGAAGAAGCCCTGCCCCACATGCGCGCCGCGGAAGAAGGCATCGGCCTGCTGGCCTCGCCCGTGGTGGCCGCCGAGTTCCACGGCAACCTCGCCGTGGTGCTGAGCAACCTCGGCCGCCCGCTGGACGCACAACCGCACTACGAACGCTGCGTCGGCATCAGCCGCGATGTTGGCGATCACTCACAGCTCGCCACCAACCTGGCGAACTACGCCAGCAGCTGCCTCGATGCAGGTGATCTGGCGCTGGCCGCAGCGCAGATCGCGCAGGCGCAGCGCATCGTCAGCACCTACGAGCTCGATGGCAGCAGCGCTGGCTACATCGCCACGCTGCAGGCGCAATGCGAACGCGGCGCCGGGCGTTACGCCACGGCGCTGGAATGGTGCCGGCGGGCGGAAGACATCCTCGCCGAGCGCAACCCTTCACGCGTGCCGGTGGCGCGCCTGCAGCTCGCGCAGGTGTGGCTGGAACTCGGCCAGCATGCCCGCGCGCAACAGGTGCTGGGCGGCGAAGCGCTGGCCGCGGCGCGGCGCATGCCCGCGCGTTACGCGGTGCGCTGGCTGGTGTTGCTGGCCCGGCTGCAGCGCCGGCTGCGGCAGGACGCCGCACCCTTGCTGGCCGAAGCCGCCACACGGGCGCCGGCCGACGGCTGGCCCGAACTGCGCCTGATCGTGCGCACCGAGCAGGCACTGGACGCCGACCCGGCCGAGGCCCTGGCACTGCTGCGGGCCGTGGCCGACGAGGCGCAGGCCCTCCACCTGCGCGGCGCCGAACTGGGTGCGCTGCTGCACGCCGCAGCGCGCGCGCCGGACGCGGCGCTGGCCGCCGCCCTGGCGCAGCAGGTCACCGCACTCGCGGCGGGCACCGAGGCCCTGCACGCCGACCGTGCCCTGCGTTTCGTGGCCACCGCCACGGCCTGGGCACGCGCCGGCCGCCGCGCTGAAACGCAGGCGTCGTGGGCCGAAGGCCAGGCCTGGTTGCGCACCACGGCCGCGGCCCACGTGCCACCCGAGTTCGCAGACGGCTTCCTGCACCAGCACCCGCTGCACCGGCGGCTGCTGGGCCCGGCGCCCGACACGGCGAGGGACTGAAGCGCCACACCCCCGGCTCGCGGGGGCCGGCAGCGTGACAGCCCCAGGCGGTGAGCCTTGCCGGGGCGTAACGGGTGCGTAACGGCATGGGACCTACAACCTCGTCATGGCAGGCCAACGCGCCCCGCCACGACAGGTCCCACACCACAAGAGCCGCAGGAGCCCGCACCATGTTCGCCAAGCCCACCCCCCGCCCGGATTTCGCCGACACCCGCACCGCGGCCGAGGGGCCCTGGTCGTGGTCGACCCTGGGCCGGGGCGAGGGCAGCGATGCGCGCGAGCTGATGGCCAGCGTGGACGCCGCCGACCGCCACCTGCTGCGCCTGGTGCTGTGCGCCGCGGCTGCCACCCTGGTGCTGGCCCTGGCCA
>LJHW01000045.1 GCA_001295865.1 beta proteobacterium AAP65 | reverse complement strand
CCAGCCATAAAGCCAACCCCACCGCGCGTTCTGGGCGGGGTTTTGCAGACTGTCCTTAAGCATCGCGAGGGCCTCATGAGTCAGCTCCTTAGTCGCTTGCAGCAGGAATATGCGGCCTTGAGCGATCCCGTCGCGAAAGCTGAAATCGCCGCCCAAATGGCGGGGATCTTTGCCCGACACGGTAGCTTCATGGAAGCGCGTGAGGTCATTGAGCACCTTCAGCAAGGCTTTGGAAGGGGTCAAAGCGGGCAGGTGACAGTGATGAAGATGATTGCTGAGGGCCTTGTCTTTCATTACGAAAAATTGAGCCCTGATGCGAACACTCGCCTACTAGGTGCGCTCTCCCTGGCTCGGATGACGGGATATCAGCAAGGTATTGCACTTGCTGCCGCGTGGAAAGCCCATGTTGAGTTTGAGCGGTCCGAATTCGAGAAGATGGCGGAGTCTTTGAGAATTGCGGTGGCGCACGCGAAGCAGGATCAGCACGATGCTTGGGTTCGGATTTCCGCGGTAATGTCGAACTCTTACTTGATCTGCGGTCAGTCTGACCCGGGACACACTTGGTTCAAGCGGGGGCACGAGCACGCTGCGAAACTTGGCGATACCGAGAGCATCGATGCCTTGCTTTACAACAAAGCTGCGTTCTCCGTAGCTTGTTTGCGTGTTTCTGCTTGCACTAAAGTGATTCATCCGGATTTGATGTCTCGTGTTCGTAGTGAAGTTAATTCGGCGTGTAATCTACAGAAGCTGGCTGGAGTTACGGCGCTGTCAGCCCATGTCGAGCTTTTGAACGCCCGGCTCTTGGTTTTGGAGCAAAACTTCGACAGGGCAATTGCAATCTTGCAGGCTGTTCGCCTCAAAGAGCCATTCGCGGCCCATAACTTTCGCCAGTCTCTTATCGATCTTGAGATCGCCTACTGCCGCGTAATGACTGACCCGCCAAGTTTTGCCGCTGACGGTGACTGGAATTCAACCGCCGACGAATTATCCAGCCTCGATGTTGATGATCGACTCGTCGCGCTCTGGATGATTCTTGAAGTCCTTCGCAAGACCGAGCGGGCGGACGAGTGCGGTGACATCGAGTCGAAATTCGCGCGCGCGCGTCAAGCGTACGAAGCTGACAGGCTTGGTCTTCAGCAACTGCTGGCTTCAGTCTCCGCAGGCTGACAGACAATCTGGGTTCCTCTTGGTCCCGGCCTCACCACGTGAATCCACCCCTCGCCCTAGCCATGGGCTCCTCCAGCGACTGGGAAACCCTCCAGCACGCTGCTGCCCTGCTCGACGATTTTGGCGTCGCCTATGAAAAGCGCGTGGTCTCGGCGCACCGCATGCCTGACGACATGTTCGCCTTCGCCGAAGGCGCTGCGGCGCGGGGCTTGAAGGCCATCATCGCGGGCGCTGGGGGCGCGGCGCATCTGCCGGGCATGCTGGCGGCCAAGACGGTCGTGCCCGTGCTCGGTGTGCCGGTGGCCAGCAAGCACCTGCAAGGCGTCGATTCGCTCTACTCCATCGTGCAAATGCCCAAGGGCATTCCTGTGGCCACCTTCGCCATCGGGCCGGCGGGCGCGGCCAACGCGGCGCTCTTTGCCGTGGCCATGCTGGCCAACGAAGACGCCGCCCTGCGCCAGAAGCTGAATGATTTCCGCGCGCGCCAGACCGAAGCCGCCCGCGCCATGACGCAGGAGCTGCGTTGAGCGCCGCGGACCTTTCTGCCTCGGCCGTGCTGCCCGGCCAGGGCGCGCTGGGCGTGCTCGGCGGCGGCCAGCTGGGCCGCATGTTCGTGCACGCGGCGCAGACCCACGGCTACCGCGTGGTGGTGCTCGAACCCGACGCCGCCAGCCCGGCCGGTGCCGCTGCCGACGCCCACCTCCGTGCGCCTTACGCCGACGCAAAAGCGCTGGCCGAGTTGGCTGCGGCCTGCGTGGCCATCACCACCGAGTTCGAGAACGTACCGGCCGATGCGCTGCGCACCCTGGCCACCCAGCGCCGCGTCTCGCCGCCGGCCGATGCCGTGCAGGTCTGCCAGCACCGCGCCCGTGAAAAGGCGGCCTTTGCCGCTGCCGACGTGCCCTGCGCCCCGCATGCCGTGATCGACAGCGCCGAAGCCGCGGTGTCGGCGGCGCTGGCGCCGCTGTTGCCCGGCATCCTGAAAACCGCCAGCCTCGGCTACGACGGCAAAGGCCAGGTCACGGTGATGTCGCTGGCCGACTTGCCTGCCGCCTGGCGCGCACTGGGTGGCGTGCCCTGCGTGCTCGAGCAGCGCCTGCCGCTGCAGCTGGAGATCAGCGTCATCGTGGCGCGTGGTGCCGATGGCCAGGTGGTGCACCTGCCCGTGCAACAGAACCTGCACCGCGGCGGCATCCTCGCGGTGACCCAGGTGCCGGCCCCCGAGGTGCCCGCGGCCACCGCCGAGCAGGCCGTGGCGCTGGCCGGCCGCCTGGCGCAGGCGCTCGATTACGTCGGTGTGCTCTGCGTCGAGTTTTTCGTGCTGCAAGACGGCCGCCTGGTGGCCAACGAGATGGCGCCGCGCCCGCACAACTCGGGGCACTACAGCATCGACGCCTGCGACGTCTCGCAGTTCGATCTGCAACTGCGCACGCTGGCCGGGTTGCCGCTGGTGGCGCCGCGCTTGCATTCGGCGGCGGTGATGCTGAACCTGCTGGGTGATCTCTGGTTTCCGGCGGCCGCGGCTGCTTCCGAGCCTGTCACGCCCGTCACACCCGATTGGGCCGGCGTGCTGGCGCTGCCGGGTGCGCACCTGCACCTCTACGGCAAGCACGAGGCGCGGCGCGGCCGCAAGATGGGGCACCTCACCATCACCGCGCCCGATGCTGCAGCGGCACGTGCCACCGCCTTGCGTGCGGCGGCGGTGCTGGGCCTGCCGGCCTTCTGAACGCGGGCCGCGCCGCCACCATGCCTGTGCTCTCGGGGCGCGACCCGGCCGCCGTCCGCCAAGCGGCAGAGCGCCTGGCCGCCGGTGAGCTGGTGGCCTTCGCCACCGAAACCGTCTACGGCCTGGGCGCGCGCGCCGACGACGACACGGCCGTCGCCGCCATCTATGCAGCCAAGGGCCGGCCCGCCGGCCATCCGCTGATCGTGCACCTGGCCGATGCGGCCACCGCAGCGCACTTTGCTGCCGATCTCAGCCCGGCTGCGCGGCGGCTGATGGCGGCCTTCTGGCCCGGGCCCATGACCTTGATCGTGCCGCGCCGGCCGGGCGTGGCCACGGCGGCGGCTGGTGGTCAGGCCAGCGTCGGCCTGCGCCTGCCGGCGCACCCGGTGGCGCTGGCGCTGCTGCGTGAAGCCGCCGACCTGGGCGTGCCGGGTGTGGCCGCACCCAGCGCCAACCGCTTTGGCCGCGTCAGCCCCACGCGGGCCGCGCATGTGGTCGACGAGTTCGGCCCTGCGCTCACGGTGCTGAACGGCGGTGACTGCGATGTCGGCATCGAATCCACCATCGTCGATTGCACGCGCGAGCACCCGGCGCTGCTGCGCCCGGGGCAACTCGGGCGCGAGCGCATCGAGGCCGTGCTGGGCCAAGTGCTGGCAGCGCCTGACGCGGCATCGCCGCGCGCTTCGGGCACGCTGGCCTCGCACTACGCGCCGGCGGCACCCGTCACCTTGTTTGACGCCGCCCAGCCGCCCTGGGCCCACGCGGCGGCCGCGCAGGCCCTGGCCCGGCAGGGCCGGGGGCTCGGGGTATATTCCCGGGCCGTCCCGCCGACGGAGGCCGGCTGCTTGCACCGGCCCATGCCGGCGCAGGCGGCGGCGGTGGCGCACGAATTGTTCGCGGTCTTGCGCGATTTCGACACCGCGGGCGTTGCTGCCATCTGGGTCGAGCGGCCACCGCCCGGCCCGGCCTGGGACGGCGTTCGTGACCGCCTGCAGCGCGCTGCCGCTTGAAGCCCCGGCCCCCGCGGGGCACCCGTTTTCGGAGCAAAGATGATCTTCAGCAGCAAGGCCCTCGCACGCTGGCGCCATTCGGCCGGCCGCTGGGCCGTCATGGCCGCAGCGCTGTCGCTGGGGCTGCTCGCCGCCTGCGGTGGCGGTACCTCGCAATACGACCCCTTCGTGCCCAAGCGGCTGCTGGTTTTCGGTGACGAAGACAGCTTCCTCGATCCGAACGGCCGCAGCTACAGCGTCAATGCCATTGGCGAGAACGGCGTGGCCAACTGCAACGGCAACCCGATCTGGGTGCAGCAGCTGGCCAGCACCTACGGCTTCGTGTTCGCCGAATGCAACCCGACTTTCGAGCCCGACCCGAAGGCGCGCATGTTGGCGGTGCCGGGCTCCAAGGTGGCCGACGTGGTGGCGCAGGTCGAAGCGCAGGTGACCGCGGGCGGCTTCCGCGACAAAGACCTGGCCACGGTGCTGGCCGGCCGCAACGACATCCTGGAGCTGTACAACCGCTTCCCGGCCCTGGCCGAAGACAGCCTGATCGCCGAGGCGCGCGCGCGCGGGCAGCGCCTGGCGCAGGTGGTCAACCGCCTCGTCGACCTGGGCGCCAAGGTCATCGTTTCCGATGTGCCTGATCAGGGTGTGACGCCCTTTGCGCGCGCGCAAAGCGCGCTCGTCGGCAACAGCGGCCGCGCGGCCCTGCTGTCGCGGCTGACCACGGCCTTCAACGAGCAGTTGGGCACCAACGTGCTGCTGGATGGGCGTTTTGTCGGCCTGATGCAGTCGCAGCTGCGCTTCCAGTCCATCGACCGTTTCCCGCCGGCTTTCAGTCTGAACAACGTAACGGACCCGGTCTGCACCGCGCCGCCGCCCACCTGCACCTCGGCCACGCTCGTGACCGATGGTGTTCCCGGCGCCTACCTCTGGTCCGACGACCTGAACCTGGCGCCCGGCGGCCACGCGCAGCTGGCTTCGCTGGCGGTGGACCGGGCGCAGCGCAACCCCTTCTAGCGCGGGCCGCGGCGAGCTTCTCGGCCGCGCCACGTCGGCAGCAGCTGCACCGCGCCTCCGGTTCCAAGCATGGACCTGCCCGCCCCGGCCGCCACCAGCCCCTGCGTGCTGGCCCTCGACACCGCCACCGAAAGGCTGGCGGTGGGCCTGCAGGCCCCGCACGGCTGCTGGCACGCCGATGCCGAGGGCGGTGCTGCCGCCTCGGCGGCACTGCTGCCGCAGGTGCGGGCGCTGTTGGCGCAGGCGGGCCTGGGTTGGCAAGGCTTGCAACACATCGCCTACGGGCAGGGGCCCGGCGCTTTCACCGGGCTGCGCACGGCCTGTGCCGTCGCGCAAGGCTTGGCCTACGGCCTCGACTTGCCGCTGCTGCCCATCGACAGCCTGCTCATCGTCGCTGAAGACGCCCGCCTGCAGGCCGCCCCTGCGCCCGAAGCGCCCTGGGTCATCGCCGTGGCGATGGACGCCCGCATGGACGAGATCTACGGCGCCGCCTACCGCTGGCAGGCCGGTGATTGGCAGGTGCTGCTGGCCCCCGCGCTCTACACGCTGCCGGCCTGGCAGGCTGCTTGCGCGGCCCTGGCGGTGCAGGCCGTCGCGGGCTCGGCTTGGCAGGCTTTCGGTGAGCGCCTGGGCCGTCCGGCAGGAGCCTTGGTGTGTCTGCAGGAAACCGGCCGTGCCGCAGCGCTGCTGCGACTGGCGGTGCAGGCAGCGGCCCGCGGCGAGGGCATCGACCCGGCCGAGGCGCTGCCGCTGTACCTGCGCGACAAGGTGGCCCAGACCACGGCCGAGCGCGAGGCACAACGCCAGGCTGCGGCCGCTGCGGGCGCCGCCCGATGAATGCGGTGCTCCAACCCCGCCCCGGGCGCCGGCCGATGACGGTGGGCGATCTCGATGCCGTCGTGGCCATCGAGCAGCGCGCTTACAGCCACCCCTGGAGCCGCGGCAATTTCACCGATTCGCTCGCCGCGGCTTACCTGGCCGAGCTGTGGTTCGATGAAAACGGCAGCGAGGTGCTGGGCTACCTGGTGGCCATGGCCGGCGTGGACGAGTTGCACCTGCTCAACATCACCGTGGCCCCCGAGCACCAGGGCCGCGGCCTCGGCCGCCAGATGATGGCTTCGCTGCGCGAGCATGCCTTGGCCCAAGGGGCCGCCACCTTGTGGCTGGAAGTGCGCGCCAGCAATCAGCGTGCGCAGGCGCTCTACCGCGGCCTGGGCTACACGCAGGTGGGTCTGCGCCGCGGCTACTACCCCGCGCTGCAGCGGCGTGAAGACGCGGTCGTGATGAGCCTGGCCCTCGGCCCGGCCGCCGAGGCTGGGGGCCTGCATGCCGTGGACTGATCGCCAGCAAGCCCTGTTGCAGGCCATGGGCCTGCGCGTGTGGGCCGAGCCCGAACATCAGCCCGCGCCCGCGGTGGAGGCCGAGGCACCGCCCCTGCCGACCGCGCCGCAGGCCGCACCCGCATCGGCACCAAGGTCTGCGCCGGTGCGGCCGCTGGCCCGCCCGCCGGCGCTTGCCCCGGTGACCCAGACCCCGGCGCCGAGCCTGGCGCCCGCGGTGGCCGTGCACACCGCCACACGCGCCGATCTCGCGTCGCTCGACTGGCCCGGGCTGCGCAGCGCCGTGGCCGGCTGCCAGGCCTGCGGGCTGTGCAGCAGCCGCACACAAACGGTTTTCGGCGTCGGCCACACGCAGGCGCGCTGGATGGTGGTGGGTGAAGCCCCGGGCGAAAACGAAGACCTGCAGGGCGAGCCCTTCGTCGGCGCCGCCGGTCAGCTGCTCGACCGCATGCTGGCTGCGCTGCAGCTTTCGCGCGCGGCCGACGGGCCGCCCGAGCGCAGCGTCTACATCGCCAACACGCTGAAGTGCCGCCCGCCGCGCAACCGCAACCCCAGCGCCGAAGAGCTGGCGCAGTGCGAGCCCTTCCTGGTGCGGCAGATCGAGCTGCTGCAACCGCGCATCATCCTGGCCATGGGCCGTTTTGCGGTGCAGACGCTCTTGCGCAGCGACGAGCCCATCGGCCGCCTGCGCGGCCGTGTGCACCACTACCAGGGTGTGCCGCTGGTGGTGACCTACCACCCGGCCTACCTGCTGCGCAGCCTGCCCGAGAAAGCCAAGGCCTGGGAAGACCTCTGCCTGGCGGCAGAGACCGCCGAAGCCAGCGCCGCCTAGCGCTTCTTCGTGGGCCGGGTCCAACCGGCGAGGGTGGCTTGTTTCGCGCGCGCCACCGTCAGCTGCCCGGCCGGGGCATCCTTCGCGATGGTGCTGCCGCCGCCGATGGTGGCGCCTTCGCCCAGCGTCACCGGTGCGATGAGCACGCAGTTGCTGCCCACGTGCACGTCGTTGCCGATCACGGTGCGGTGCTTGTTCGCGCCGTCGTAGTTGGCGGTGATGGCGCCGGCGCCGTAGTTCACGCGCTCGCCCACCGTGGCATCGCCCAGGTAGGCCAGGTGGTTGGCCTTGGCGCCGCGCGCCATCGTGCTGTTCTTCACCTCGACGAAGTTGCCGATGTGCACCTCGTCGGCCAGCTCGGCGCCAGGGCGCAGCCGTGCAAAGGGGCCGATGAGCGCGCCCGCGCCCACCACCGCACCTTCGATGTGGCTGAAGGGGTGCACCACGGTGCCAGCGCCGATGCGGGCATTGCGCAGCACGCAGTTCGCGCCGATCTGCACCCCATCGCCGAGCTCGACCTCGCCCTCGAAGACGGCGTTGATGTCGATCTGCACATCACGCCCGCAGCGCAGCGTGCCGCGCACGTCCAGCCGCGCGGGGTCGGCCAGGCGCACGCCCTGTTCCATCAGCGCCAGTGCATGGCGGCGCTGCAGCACACGTTCGAGCTCGGCCAGTTGCAACGCGTCGTTGATGCCGGCCACCTCGGCCTCGTCGGCCACCACCTGGGCCTGCACCGACACGCCTTCGGCCACGGCCATGGCCACCACGTCGGTGAGGTAGTACTCCTGCTGCGCGTTGTCGTTCTTCAGCGCGGCCACCCAGCGTTTCAGCATGGCGGTGGGCGCGGCCATGATGCCGCTGTAGACCTCGCCGATGGCACGCTCATCGGCTGAGGCGTCTTTGTATTCGACGATGCGCTGCACGCCGCCGGCCGTGTCGCGCACGATGCGGCCGTAGCGCGCCGGGTCCAACGGCTCAAAGCTGAGCAGCGCGAGCTGCTCGCCGCCGCAGGCCTGCACCAGCGCCTGCGCGGTGGCGGGGCGGATCAGCGGCACATCGCCATAAAGGATGAGGGTGACGGGTTGGGCATCGTCCAGCGCCGACGCGGCCATCTGCACGGCATGGCCGGTGCCCAGCTGCGGCATCTGCCGCACGAAAACCGCGCCGCTGGCGGCCACGGCCGTTTCCACCTCGTCGGCACCATGGCCCGTCACCACCACCGTGCGATCGGCACCCACGCCTGCAGCGGCGTTCAGAACATGCTGCAATAGGCTGGTGCCGCCCAGGCGGTGCAGCACCTTGGGCAAGGCCGACTTCATGCGGGTGCCCTTGCCCGCAGCCATGATCACGACGTTGAGTGCCATGCGTTCATCTCGCAGTAAAACGTTGATTATCGGTGTGCTGCTGGCGCTGCTCGGATGGCTGGGCGGCTGCAGCAGTGTGCGTCTGGCTTACGGCAACGGGGCCCAGCTGACGTGGTGGTGGCTCGATGGGTATGTCGACTTCAGCCGCGAGCAGGCCCCGCGCGTCAAGCAGGGCCTGCAAGACCTGTTCGCCTGGCACCGCAGCACGCAGTTGCCCGCCACCATCGGCCTGCTGAGCGCGGCGCAGGCCGAGGTGCTGGCCGCCACCACGCCCGAGCAGGCCTGCCGCTGGCAGGCACAGGGCCGCGAGTTGCTGGAGCCCACGCTGCAGCGCCTGCTGCTGCTGGCCGCCGAGCAGAGCGCGGGCCTCGGTGAAGCGCAGTTCCGCCACCTGGCCGAGCGTTACGCCAAGGGTGGCGACGAGATGCGCGACGACTTTCTGCAGCCCGATGCCACCGAGCGGCAGGAGAAATCGGTGGAGCGCGCGATCGAACGTGCCGAACGCCTGTACGGCCGGCTGGGCGAAACGCAGCGGCGTGTCATCCGCGAAGGCGTGTTGGCTTCGCCCTTCGACCCTGCACTGTGGTTGCAAGACCGTGAGCGCCGCAAAAGCGAGGTGCTGGCCACGCTGCGCCGCTTGGCTGCCGACAAGGCCGATGCCGACCAGCGCCTGGCGGCAATGCGCATGCTGGCCGCGCATGCCGAACGTTCGCCCGACCCGGTCTACCGTGCCTACCAGCAGCGCCTGGGTGCGTACAACTGCGCCTTCGCGGCGCGCATCCACAACGCCACGACACCAGCGCAGCGCCAGCGTGCGCTGGAGACCTTGAAGGACTGGGAAGAAGACCTGCGATATTTCGCTGCGCCGCCCGGCTGAGGCACAGCCCGCACTCAGGCGCCAGCGTCGATGCGCAGCGAAAGATCAACCGCGCGCACGTCTTTCGTGAGCTTGCCGATGGAGATGCGGTCGACGCCCGTGCGCGCGATGTCGCAGATGCTGCCGAGATCGACGCCGCCCGAAACCTCCAGCACCGCCGGCCGCGCGCTGGCGGCGTTCAGCGCGTAGGCCGCATGCATGTCGGCCAGCGTGAAATCGTCGAGCAGCACGTTCTGGGCGCCGTGGGCCAGGGCCTTTTGCAGCTCGGCCAGGCTTTCCACCTCGATCTGCACCGACACGCCGCTGTCCAGCGCGAAGGCCGCCTGCAAGGCCGGCGCTATGCCGCCGGCCGCGGCGATGTGGTTTTCCTTGATGAGGATGCCGTCCCACAGCGCCAGGCGCTGGTTCTGGCCGCCGCCCACGCGCACCGCGTACTTCTGCGCCTGGCGCAGGCCGGGCAGGGTCTTGCGCGTGTCGAGCACGGCGCAACCGCGCGGGTTGGGGCTCAGCCCGGCGATGGCCTGCACGTACTGGCGTGTGCTGCTGGCCACGGCCGAGAGCATCTGCAGAAAGTTCAGCGCCGAGCGTTCGGCGCTGAGCAGTGCGCGTGCATCGGCCTCGATGCGGCAGACCTCGGTGCCCGGCTGCACAGCAGCACCTTCGGCCACGTGCCAGGTGAGGGTGGCGCTGGCGTCGAGCGCGCGCACGCAGGCCTCGAACCAGGGCTGGCCGCAGAGCACGGCGGCTTCCTTGGCCACCACCCGGCCGGTGGCACGGCGACCGGCGGGCACCAGCATCGCCGTCCAGTCACCGCGGCCGATGTCTTCGGCCAGCGCATCGCGCACGTTGCGCGCACGCGCAGCGGCCAGGGTCTCGTTGTCGTCGGCGATGTTGGTCATGCGGGGTCTCGGTCGTGCGGCCTGCTCTCGTGCAGCGCGGCTTCGTGCAGGTGAAGACCGCGCATCGCGCGGCGCAGGAACTGCATCTGCTCGTCGACGTTGCGGCAGCTCTGGCACATCACCAGGTGCAGACGCATGCGGGCGCGGTCGGCGGTGGGCAGGTGGCGGTCTTGCCCGTCGCTGAGCAGCCGTGAAACCTGCTGGCAATCGAAGGTGAGTTTCATCGCTGCCCCGCGAACCAGTGGCGGTCGAGGCAATCGCGCAACTGCATGCGCGCGCGGTAGAGGATCACGCCGCAGTTGTTGGCGCTGATGCCCAGCTCCTGGCAGATCTCTTCGACGTCTTGTTCGAGCCACTCGCGCATCATGAACACGCGCCCGGTGCGCGGGGGCAGCTTGTCCACACAGGCCTGCAATTGTTCGAAGAACTGCCGCTGCTCCAGCGAGCTGTCGGGCCGCTGCCAGGCCGCGGGCGGCTCTTTCCAGTGGCCGTCTTGCTGGAACAGCGCGTCCAGGGCTTCGTCCAGGCTCTGGTCGTCCTGCGCTTCCACGTGCACTTCACGGCCGCGCTTGCGCAGCACGTCGATGACCTTGAACTTCAGGATGCCCGTGGCATAGGTGCGCAGCGAGCTTCGGCCCTCGAAGTTCTCGGGTTTTTCAAGGATCGCCAACAAGGTTTCGCTCACCACGTCTTCGGCCAGGCTGTCATGCCGCAGTTGCATCTGCGCGTAGCGCAGCAGGTAGGGGTGCAGCGCCGCGAGTTCGGATTCGATGGACATGTCGAGAGTGTTATCGAAAGTCAGTCGGCCGAAACGGCTGCAACTGTCACGGTGGGTTCAAAAAAGTGGCAGCGCTCGTGGCAACGACATCTCGACGGGGCCAACGCGACCAAGCCGCTTCACCCCATGCGAGAACACCATGCACAAGATCGCCCTCGTCATCTACAGCCAGCTCGAAGGCAGCGGCCGTTCGGCCATCTACCGCCAGATGATGTTCGCCCAGGAACTGATGCGCGCCGGGGATGATGTCTGCATCGTCTTCGACGGCGCGGGCAGCACGGCAGCGGCGGCGCTGGCCGATCCGGGCAACCCGATGCACCTGCTCTTCGAGAGCGTGCGCGCGCAGGTGCGCGGCGTGTGCCGGTACTGCGCCAAAAGCTACGGCGTGCTCGAAGCCGTGGAAGCAGCAGGCCTGCCATTGCTGGGGGATGACCGCGGCCACGCCAGCCTGCGCGCGTTGCTGCAGGAAGGGCGTCATATCGTCACTGTTTGACGTGAAAAGAATGAAAAAGCCGTAAGTGCACGGTTCCGGGCTCGACAGACTCTCATCCGCCAGCACGGCGCGCCACGAGGCGCCGCCCAGGCCCGGCGGCCCTTCGTTCCACCGGCCTGCGGGCCATCTACGCCCCCTGTCGGGCCAGGAGTTCACCATGTCCAAGTTTCTGATGCACGCCACCGTGGCCGCCCTCGTCTTCTCCTGGGCTGGCGGTGCTGCCCACGCGATGTCGCAGCGCGGCGGCGAAGGTGAAGACGCCCAGCCGCGCACACCGTTTGTCTCCACGCTGACCCGCGCCGAAGTGCAGGCCGAAGCACATCGCGCACGTGCCGCAGGCGAGGTGACGCACGGTGACCACACCGCCGCGCCCGAACTGCAAAGCCGCGCACCCGGCCTGACACGTGCGCAGGTGGTGGCCGAGCTGCGCGAGGCGCTGCGCCTGGGCGTCATCGGCCAGGGCGACACGCTGGTGGTGCCCACGCCCCAGCAACAGGCCCTGATCCGCATGGCCGGTGAGCGCGCGCTGGCCTTGCAGATGGCCTCGCGCTGAACGGCCAGCGTTCAGCCCCAGCGCGTCTCGGCACTCTCCAGCAGCGTATCGACGATTTGCAGGAACTGCGCCACGTCCAGCGGTTTGGTCACGTAGTGCGCGGCGCCGGCCGTCAGCGCCTGGGCGGCGGCCGGTGTGGTGGCGTCGGCCGACACCACCACCACCGGGATGTGGGCCACGCTGTCGTCCTGCTTCAGGTGGCGCAGCAGTTCCTGGCCGCTGATGTCGGGCAGCTGCATGTCCAGCAGGATCAGGTCGGGCTGCTGCGCCCGGATGGCGGCCAGCCCGTCCAGACCGAGCTGCGAGGTCTTCAGCTGGATCTGCGCCCGCTGGGCCAGCACGCCGCGCATGACCTCGATGTTGGTCTCGTTGTCTTCGACGTAGTGCACCAGGCGCTGCTGGTAGGGTGCGGGTGAGGTGTCGCTGTACACCGGCGCGGGGCTCTCGTCGGCGTCGGCCGCCGGCAGCCTGAGCGTGAACACCGAGCCGCGCCCGGCCTCGCTGCGTGCGCTGAGCGTGCCGCCCATCAGCTCGGCCAGGCGTCGGCTGATCACCAGGCCGATGCCCGTGCCTTCGATACCGCTGCCTTCGCGGCCCAGGCGGTTGTAGGGTTGGAAGAGCGCACCCAGCTGCTCGCCCGTCATGCCCAGGCCGGTGTCGGCCACCGAGAGCTCGACCATCTCGCCACCGGGCAGCGCCAGCCGCTGCGCGGTGATGCTGACCGTGCCGCCCTGGGCGTTGTACTTCACGGCGTTGGACAAGAGGTTGGTCAGCACCTGGCGCAGTCGCATCGGGTCGGCCAGCACGGCGCGCGCGTCCCTGTCGAGCACGTGTCCGATCTGGATGCCGCGCTGCGCCGCCGGTGCGGCCACCATCGCGCTGCAGGCCGCCACCAGCGGCTCCAGCGCCAGGGGCGCCAGCTTCAGCTGCACGGCGCCACTTTCGATGCGCGCCAGGTCCAGCGTTTCGTTGATCATCTCCAGCAGGTGCCAGCCCGCGCGCTGGATCTGTTGCGTCCACTCGCGCTGGTGCGGTGCCAGGCCGTGCTCGCGGTCCAGGCCCAGCAGCTGCGCAAAACCGATCATCGCGTTCAAGGGCGTGCGCAGCTCGTGGCTCATGCGCGAGAGGAACTCGCTCTTCGCGCGGTTGGCCGCCTCGGCGCGCTGCAGCGCGTTTTCGCTTTCCAGCAGGCGCAGGTGCTCGGTGATGTCTTCGATCACGCCCACCATGCGCAGCAGGCGGCCGTCAGCGCTGCGCAGGGCGTTGGCGATCACGCGCACCTGCAGCGGGGGGCCGTCGGCCTGCAGCAGCCGCACCGGTTCCACCACCTGTGCGCCCTGGCCTTCTAGAAGCGCGCGCCGCAGTGCGACCACGCGTGGGATGTCGTCGGCGTGCACATGGGCCGCCACCGGCACGCCCCGCATCGCGACGGCCGGCTGGCCCGCCATGGCCGCGAAGCGTGCGTTGCCTTCGATCACCAGGCCCTGCGGGTCGAGGAAGACCACGCCCAGCGGCACGTGGTCGAGGATGCTGCGCAGGCGTTCTTCGCTTTCGCGCAACGCGGTCTCGGCGGCGGCGCGCTCGCGTATCTCGCGCCGCAGCTCCGACGTACCCGCCTGCACGGCACGTTCGGTGCGCCGGGTGTGGCCGGTCACCGTGAGCAGCAGGGCGCCCAGCAGCGACACCGCCGCCAACCCTGCCAGCGACAGCAGCCACGAGGCCGCCTTCTCGCCACCGGCGGCGCCCGGCCCGGGCTCGATGCGCAATTCCAGCGCGCGGCCGCCCAGCGCCAGGCTGCGGCGTGTGGAGAGCATCTCGCCCGGCGCGGCCGTTGTTTCGCAGCCCATGTCGCCGGCCAGGCGGGGGCGCGCCACGCCGGAGGCGGTGTCCACCAGGCACCAGCGCAAGGGTGTGCGGGCGGCGGCAGCCAGGCCGGCCATCGCCCGCTCGGTGGCGACGGTCACGAAGACCACACCGCTGAAGCTCGCACGGCGCTCGGCCTCGGTGCCCGCCGGCCCGCGGTACAGGGCCTGGTAGAGCACCACCCCGGTTTCGTCGCCTTCGGCCTGTGTCAACCTGAAGCCGCCAGTGGCGGCCGGCTCGGCGCTGGCCAGGGTGGCCTGCAGCGCCAGGCGTGCCGCCGGGATGGACAGCACATTCACGCCCAGGGCCGTGCGGTTGCCTTCCAGCGGCGCGATGTGGCGCAGCACCAGCACCTCACCATCGGCGGTCCGTGCTTGTCCGTTGTCGCGGTCGAAAACGCGGAAGCTGCCCTTGCCTTCGTGCCGCGCCTCGGCCTCGTAGGCGGCCAGCTTGGCCAACGGCACCCGTTCGCTGTAGCCCAGCGCCCGCAAGGGGGAAGGCTGCTGCTGGGTCCACCACGCGGAGGCGCTGGCCAGGGTGCGGTCGTCGAGCCGGCCCTGCACGCTGGCGGCACTGTGCAGGGCCTGCAGGGCGTACAGCGGCACGGCCAGGCGGGCCTCGGCGGCGGCCACCAGGCGGTCGGCATCACGCTCGAAGGCTGCCTGGGCGCGCTGGCGATCAAGCTGCGACAGCTCCAGCATGGCCGCGGCCAGCAGCGCCACGGCGGCGAGCGTGGGCACGGCCAGGGTGCGGGCGCGTGGGCGCCAGTCTTCCCGCGGGGTACCGATCAGCGTGAGCGCCAGCGGTGCACCGATGAGCACGCCGAAGGCATCGCCGACCCACCAGGTGCCCCAGGTCGAGGCTGCAGCGGCCAGCGGCAGCTCGCCCAGCAGCACCAGGGCCGACGTGGCCACGCTGGCGCTCACGCAGCAGCCCAGCAGGGCGCCCAGCAGCGAAAAGCGCAGGATGTCGCGCGGCGCGTCGAGCACCAGCGGGTGGCTCACACGCCGGCGCACCAGGGCGGCGGCCACCGCTGCCTGCAGCGTGGCGCCCAGCGAAATCACCAGCGGCAGTGCCAGGCTGGCCAGCCCGGGCGCGCCGCGCATGCTGGCCAGGCCACCGTTGACGGCCAGCGCGCCGAGCATCACGCCCAGCAGTGCCACACGCCCGTGCACCAGCACGGCGGCCAGCGCGATGCCGGCCGAGGGGTAGAGCGGCGAGGCGTAGCTCGGCGGGCCGGCCAGCATCAGCGCCAAGCCGCCGGCCAGCGCGTAGGCGATGAAGGTGCCCAGCACCACGGCCGGGCCGGCCGTGGCTTCCAGCGCCGCTGGCCGCGTGCTGGCAGCCGCCGCGGGGCGGGCGGGTGG